>NZ_JAAITA010000001.1 GCF_013304445.1 Blautia hansenii | reverse complement strand
TTAACAGTATGTCATTCAGCAATGGGGCTAATCGTGATACCGAACTACAAGTTATTGTATATCAATACTGCAATATTGATGAAGTGATAGCGGAAATTGAAACAGAGCATAATCAAATCAATGGAACTCCCACTACTCTTACAATCAATCTGCACCACTCTAAACTGTCTTTTCACAATGGATATAAACCATTCTATACCACTCCTATCAATTATGATTAAAAAGAGAAAAGCAGACAGTCTCATCATCAAACAAACTGTCTGCTATAAACTGGAAGTTATCTCACTCCTGTTAAGATAAAATTCATTAGCTGCTCTACATCATCAAAATCATCATAATCTCCGTTGAGCCATCTCGATGATACACAACTCCATTTTTCTCATTTCTCTCTAAACAGTCCAAAAGCTTTTCTTCTCCATATTTTTTAGCAAATAAAGTAAATGTGTATGGTTTGATTTTGCCCAATAATCCTTTCTTGCAATTTTCTTCACACTTATAACAATGTGTCAATTCTTTTTCAATTGAACATTTTTTATTCTCGCAAACATCATTATCTGGGCAACCATTTGAGCCACATCCATTACAATCAGCATTTTCTGTGCATAAGCAACACGCAAGCCCACATCTGGCAATTCCTAATTCCCTTTTCATTTGCACACCTCCGCAACTTTCAGTTTATATCGCTTCTCTCAGTCTCTATGTCCAATTAGCTTGCAAACCATTCTTTTAATTCTTACAACAATTCCTCCAACGCCTCCCAGTCTTGATAATAAGATGCCGAGAGCAAAAAATATCACTATAACAGTAGCCATATCCAAATAATTTTCGCCCATAGTTGGTCTCCTTTACAACTTCCACTTTGTATATTTCTTCTATATTACCATATTCTTTAACATCTAACACCAGTTATTTTCAGTCATGACCACCCGCTTAGCGCAACATCATAAACTTAAGAGGAAATTATTCCTATATCCGTTACTTTTTCAGATATAAGAATTATATTTATATTAAAAAAGTCCATACTTTCCCCAATGGAATTGTATGGACTTTTTTAAAAACTATTTTTTTGATTGTTTTTATATTTATTTGAAAGATTCTTTTTCCGTTCCTTTCCAGGCAGATTTCTTTGAGGCAAAATATATTCTTCCATTTCTGTTTGCAGTTTAAAAAGCAATTGTCCTCTTCTTACAGCATTTTTTTCAAGGATTAGCTTTATCATCTGTTCTTTAAACAGTCCTATGGCAATATTTTCATTTGTGTGCATAGGATATTTGCTGCCTTTTTTACGACCTCTTACAGATACCTCCTCATCGGCTTCTTTGCGTATATCCTGCAGTATATTATATACCAACACTTGTGCACGAAAATCCTGATCTACATAGATGGTTGATTTTCCTGTTACACTTTCAAACTTCATTTTATTCTTAAGTGTATGATATTTCTTCTCTATTTCCCATCTTTGATAATATAAATCCTCCAGTTGTTTCTGAGAAAATTCAAAGGGGAGATTCGTCATAAGTGTCAATTCATTTCCAGAAGGAAGCATAGAGGTCATGATTCTCGTATTCGTATACCCTTTTTCTTTCATACGCTCTAATCTCTCCGGATGCTTTTTTCTTATTTTCTCTAATCGCTGATAGGTATGCCGTAAAATAACCGTTTCGTCAGTCGATTTCATATTTCTACGCTCAAATTTATAATCATTGGAAGAAATGCGGAATAAGTAATTGATTTTTTCCGTTTCCAGAAAATCAATAAATTCCATATATGGATATCCCCTGTCAAAAATAGCTAATACGGGCTGTTTGATATCTATATGCGTTAAGTGATGAAGATTTTTCTTGGCAAGCTCCGTTTCGCTGGTAGAAATATGTGAAATTTCAATATCCAGATAAAAATGATTCAAAATATCATACATGCCACTTACAAGCGCCCGCACCTGTCCAAGTTCTGAGTGTTGATTATTACTTTTTCCAAAACGCTCCCGGTTCTCTGGTGAATTCGGCACTTCCGCTTTACTTCCATCAATTGCCAGTAACAAAAATCCATTCCAGAGCCTTGGTTCAGAAGAATGATAGAAATCAGCCATATATTCATCATTCAGATAAGAAAAAACTTCAGGATTAAGACGCTTTCGCTGTTGTAAATACCCTTGTTTCGACATTTTCATGGAAGGAACATCCTTTTGTATAAAATAGTTTCTCAATTCTAGTGTAGTAGTAAGCCCTTTTTTGGAAAGGCAACACAGTAAGATATCTTTTAAAGGCATTTTTCTGTTTCTTGAAAAAGTATTACTGTTTATTTTTCTTGCCCGCTCTGCCAAAGCAGGATCAGACAGTTTTTCAGAAAGTTTTTGGATTCTTTCAATATAGGTACTCCTCATATGCACCCCTGCTTAAATTTTATCATAAATAAAAGAACCTGCCTATCTCAAAGCAAATTCTCTTAAGTTTATGATGTTGCGCATAGCAGGTGGTTTATTTCATTGCTGACACAAAAAAAGAGGGTATATCACTTTCGTAATATACCCTCAACACTCAATATCATCTGTTCCCTTCCGATAAATTAAAAACTACGCAAACTTCGCACACTCTGTTTCGTCAAATCTCTTGACGAATTTTCCGACGAAACTTTGACGAAAATCCACCCGATATTTTATGATAGATTTAAATAATTTACGAAAGGTTTAAAACTGCTTCAATCATACATAATTGCTTGATCTTAAGCACATTTCCAGACTTTATTCAATTTCAGATTAGTTTCCCATCTGTTTTGCAACTTCTTCAGCAAAGTTCTCTTCTTTTTTCTCGATTCCTTCGCCTGTTTCAAAACGAACGAAGCCTTTGATTGCAATCTTAGCGCCGTTTGCTTTAGCAACTTCTTCTACATACTTCGCTACGTTCTGTTTTCCATCTTCTGCTTTTACATAAACCTGGTCTAACAGACAGATTTCTTTTAATTCTTTGTTGATACGTCCGTTAATCATACCCTGGATAACTTTTTCCGGTTTCTGGGATTCTTTCGGGTCGTTCATAATCTGAGCAAGCAGAATTTCTTTTTCATGTGCAATGTACTCTTCGCTTACCTCAGAGCTGTTTGTGTACTGTGGCTTTAAAGCTGCAATCTGCATAGCTACGTTTCTAGCCATTTCTTTTACAGCATCGTTTACAACATCAGTTTCAACGTCTACCAGAACACCGATTTTTCCACCCATATGTGTGTAAGAAGCAACGAATCCGTTTTCTTCTGTCACCTTAGCGAATCTTCTGATGTTCATGTTTTCACCAATAACAGCAATCTGAGCAGCCAGTGCTTCGTTTACTGTCTTTGTTGTATCAAATTTCCATGTAGAAGCAAGGAATTCTTCCGTTGTAGCAGCCTCTGTTTCCATAGCAGCTTCAGCAACCTGAGCAACATATCCCTGGAAAGTATCGTTCTTTGCAACGAAGTCTGTTTCTGCATTTACTTCAACAACAACTGCGTGTTTTTCATCTGCAGATACCAGAGTCTGGCAAAGACCTTCTGCTGCAATACGGCCAGCTTTTTTCTGAGCAGTTGCAAGACCTTTTTCTCTTAAAAATTCTACTGCTTTATCCATATCGCCTTCTGTAGCTGTAAGAGCCTTCTTACAGTCCATCATACCAGCGCCTGTCATTTCTCTTAATTCTTTTACCATTCCTGCTGTAATAGCCATTTTCATTTCCTCCTGTATAATAGAAAAAATTATTCTTCTACAGCCTCTTCTGCTTCTTCTGTGAAGATTTCTTCAGCGTCAGCAGCTTCGCCCTGATTTGCTTCAATAACAGCGTCTGCCATTTTGGAAACAATTAATTTTACGGCTCTGATAGCATCGTCGTTTCCTGGAATTACATAGTCTAATTCTTCCGGATCACAGTTTGTATCAGCAATACCGATAAGTGGAATACCTAATGTGTGAGCTTCCTGTACACAGATTCTTTCTTTTTTCGGGTCTACGATAAAGATAGCATCCGGAAGTTTCTTCATTTCTTTGATTCCGCCAAGGTTTTTCTGTAATTTAGCCAGTTCTTTCTTCAGGTTGATAACTTCTTTCTTAGGAAGAACATCAAATGTTCCGTCAGCTTCCATAGCTTCGATTTCTTTTAATCTTGCGATTCTGCTCTGGATAGTTTTGAAGTTTGTCAGCATACCGCCTAACCATCTTTCATTTACATAGAACATACCGCATCTTTCAGCTTCTGTCTGGATAGCGTCCTGAGCCTGTTTCTTTGTACCTACGAACAGAATTGTACCGCCATCAGCAGCGATGTCAGCGATTGCTTTGTAAGCATCGTCAACCATACCTACAGATTTCTGTAAGTCGATGATGTAGATACCATTTCTTTCTGTGTAGATGTACGGAGCCATTTTAGGGTTCCATCTTCTTGTCTGATGTCCGAAATGAACACCTGCTTCCAGTAACTGTTTCATTGAAATAACGCTCATTTTTTTCTCTCCTTTTGGTTTACACTTCCACCTGCTTCTTCACCTCCGGGACTTTGTAAGCACCGTCCATTGGTATTCACAGGCGTGGTTATTTTCTTCATTGCGCTCGGCAACGCCTGTATTATAGCATACTTGTCCCTGTCATTGCAAGGATTTTTTTGCCGCATACGGTATTTTACAGGCCAAATTTCCGCAAAAGCCAGGATTTCAAAAGCGGAAACCAGCTTTCACACCCT
This sequence comes from Blautia hansenii, assembly GCF_013304445.1. Taxonomy (GTDB): domain Bacteria; phylum Bacillota; class Clostridia; order Lachnospirales; family Lachnospiraceae; genus Blautia. The sequence goes on along the minus strand of NZ_JAAITA010000001.1, from coordinate 435,573 downwards.
TTTTCAGAACCGCTGCCGTCTTTTCTGCGGATACTGTCCACAGCCAGGGACAAGCCGTGCTCTCCCGTGGGATAAAGATGATATTCCAGAGGAATTCCGGCTCTTCCAAGCGCCTCTGCAAAACGAAAAGAGTTCCAGAAGGGAACTGTCTTATCCTCAAAAGTATGCCACAAGAAGGTTTCCGGCACCTGTTCTCCCACTTGTTTTTCCAAAGACATCTCTTCTTTTTTCGCCTCATACTGTTCTCCCAGCAGGTTCTGCAGGCTGGGCACATGGGCAATGCTCTCATCTGCACTAATAACCGGATAGCACAGAATCAGTCCGTTTGGCTGCAGCAGTTCTCTGGTACACGAAAAGGCTTCTCTTACAAATTTTTCATCCCAGAAAACACCATAACTGGCTGCCAAATGTCCTCCCGCTGAAAATCCCATAATCAGAATTTTATCCGGACTCACCCGCCACGCTTTGGCATGTTCCCGGATATACTTCACACTGGCTGCCACCTCCAAAAGAGAAGTGGGAAATACGGCCGGAGCACAGGAGTATCTGAGAATGGCTGCATGGTATCCCATGGCATTAAACTGCAGGGCTACCGGCTCGGCCTCCCGGTTGGAGGTCATGGCATAAGCACCTCCCGGACAGATAAGCACCAAAGGTCTGATGTCATTTGGCGCCTCGTCCAGATAATCTCCTAAAATATACGTTGTCAAATGAGTCTCGGGCGCAGAACCCTCTACCTGAATAGGAATTTCTTCGTGTCTCATGATTTTTCTATCAGCAGGCCGTCTCTGTACGCTGCCAGAAGTTCCTCCAGCTCTGCTATCCTTTCTTTTAATTTCATACCAATATCGGTTTCTCCCACGGTTTTGCGCTTCACGGTGCGCTTCACCAGAATACTGTCTGAGAGAATATCGCTTTCCTTACTAATGGCGTCTGCCGCAGAAGTAAATGGTTCATGGGCGGCCAAAATCATCCCCCAGGAATTGTAAATCAGCGTATAACCTGCAATCCCCGTTTCTTTCTGGTATGCTCTGGAAAATCCGCCGTCAATAATCAGCAGTTTTCCGCCGCATTTAATGGGGCTTTCTCCCGCCCCGTGGTGTACCGGAACATGGCCGTTTACAATGTGGGTACATTCTCCTGTCACATGGAACTCCTGTAAAATCCGGTCCGCCACCGCTTCGTCTTCCAGAAATTTATAGTAGGCATTTTTATTCTCTTTATGCGTTTCCTCTTCTGCCAGAAAATACCGTTCAAAGGTTGCCATTTTATCTTTTCCAAACAGCGGCGAAGAGGGACTGCTCCAGATAAACCACAGAATGTCCTTTCCTTTCTCCTTTTCCCGTTCATCCACAGCTACAAAGGCCTTCCGCACATAAGTTTCCAGCACGTCGTACAGTTCTTTTCCCTTGTAAACCTTATCGTATACCTGAATTTCCTTAAACGTGCCGTCTTCATTTAATGGAATACAGCCGTGATACAAAAGGTTTCGGTTGTAAATTTTATACATACTGCCCTTTTTCAGAAGAAGCTGCATATGCCGCTGGAGTTTTTCGCAGTTTACAAAAGCAAAAATCAGCCTTTCCACTACTTCTTTTTCTTCTTTAGACAACTCGTAAGGATTGTCCGGATCAATGGTAGGAAAATGATTGTCCATCAGCTTATAGGTCTTGCGGTTTAAAGTAATGGTTCCTTCGGTATAATCAATATCATCCAAAAGCGCCCTGTCTGCCATACCAAATTCTCTGCGGCGCATAAGGAGCTGTCCTTCCAGTTTGAACTGAATAATGGAAATGGCCTTGTGCATTTTCATGTTCAAGTCCTGCTCCACCGGATTCAGGGTATTGTGTCCCTTGATTTTAAAACAAATACAGGGGTCATCCTTATAATAAGTAAGGGCAAAGGTCGCCAGGGGCAGCAGGTTGATACCATACCCGTCCTCCAGAATATCCAGATTCGCATACCTTGCACAAATCCGCACCACCGTAGCTACACAGCAGGCCTGTCCCACCGCTGCCCCCATCCAGACAACATCATGGTTTCCCCACTGAATATCCAGGGAATGATAATTTTCCAGCTTATCCATAATCTGATGAGACCCCGGCCCTCTGTCGTAAATATCACCCAGGATATGCAGATGGTCTACCACCAGTCTCTGAATCAGCTCTGCCAGGGCAATGATAAATTCTTCTGCTCTCCCGATGGCAATAATGGTGTGGATAATCTGCTCATAATAGGATTCCTTATCCGTAATATCCGGCCGCTCGGTAATCAGTTCTTCTATCACATAAGCGAAATCTTTCGGCAAAGCTTTGCGCACCTTAGATCTGGTGTATTTAGACGCTGTTTTCTTACACACTTCAATAAGGCGGTACAAGGTGATTTTATACCACTCCTTCCTATCATGTTCCTGCTTTTTAATGAGATTCATCTTTTCTCTGGGGTAATAAATCAACGTGGCAAGACTTTTCTTGTCCTGCCGGCTCATGGTGTGGCCGAATACCGTGTCAATTTTTCTCCGCACAGAGCCGGAACCATTCTTTAACACATGGGAAAACGCTTCATACTCCCCATGGATATCTGTCAGAAAATGTTCTGTGCCTTTAGGCAGGTTTAAAATCGCCTGCAGGTTGATGATTTCTGTAGAGGCCTTGGCTATGGTAGGGTAAAGCTCTGCCATTCGTTCCAGGTATTTCAGTTTCATATTATCCATTTTCATTTCCTCATTTATACTTTTGACTCATTTTTTTGTCTTATATGTTGTATTCTAACATAGATTTTTGGAAACCGAAACAACTATCTTTTTTCTTTTTCCTTATAATTTCCTTAAAAAGAAATGTTATGCTGGCTTCAGAAAAAGGAAAGCGAGGAATTTTATATGCATGATTTTGTTATAGAAACAAAACACCTGACAAAAATTTATGGGGAACAGACCGTGTTGGAAAAAGTCAGTCTCCATGTAGAAAGAGGAAAAATCTATGGTCTTCTGGGGCGAAACGGAGCCGGGAAAACCACGCTTATGAAACTGCTGCTGGGTCTGGCTTCCCCCACAGCCGGAGAGATAAAAATCTTTCAAAAGCCCATAAAAGGACACCAAAAACAGCTTTATCCCCATATTGGCGCTATCATTGAAGCGCCAGGCTTTTATCCCAATCTGACGGGAACCGAAAATCTGGAGATTTTTGCCCGGCTAAGAGGACTCAAAGACCCTCTGGCTGTACAGGAGGCTCTGCATATCGTAGGGCTGCCCTACAGGGACAAAAAACTGTTTGCCAAATATTCTCTGGGTATGAAGCAGCGCCTGGGCATTGCCAATGCGCTTCTGCATAACCCCAAGCTGCTGATTCTGGATGAACCAACCAACGGCCTTGACCCTGTGGGCATTGCCGAACTACGGGATTTTCTGAAAGATTTAAGTGTCAAACAGGGCAAAACCATCCTGATTTCCAGCCATATTCTCTCGGAAATTTCCCTGTTGGCAGATGATATTGGGATTCTCCACCGAGGCGTCCTTTTAGAAGAGGGCAGTCTGAAAGAACTGGAGGAGAAAAACCAAAAGCAGACGACTGGTGGAAACACACTGGAAGACTATTTTAGAAAAATCACAGGAGGAAAAGGCATTGCTTAAACTGATTCAAACAGAATTCTGGAAACTACGTCGCAAAAGCCTGTTTTGGCTTATGCTGCTTACGGCTCTTCTCATGCCGTTTTTTGCTGTTATCTATTTCCGTTCCTTTGGAAAAACAGACCTTGATCCCTTGCTGTTCTACAAGTGGTCTGCGTTTGGCTATACAGTTTTTATGATTTTGCCCTTTATTTTGGGTATTGTCTGCACCATACTCATGCACGAGGAAAATCAGGCTCATGTACTGAAACAGCTTTGGATAATACCTATCCCTAAAACGGCCTGTTTTTTCAGCAAATTTTTTATAGTTTTGATGTATTCCTTCTGCTTCATGCTGATAACAGCGGCTGCCTCCGTTTTGTTCGGTATCGCCTCCGGTTGTGCCCCTTTTCAATGGGAAAGCATTCTGTTTCTGTTGAAAAAATGTCTGGAAATCGCTGTTCTGTCTGCATGTTCTATACTGCCGATTCTGGCTGCTGCTGTTTCACAAAAGGGATATGTCCTGCCGGTTTGTATCATCCTGCTTTATATTTTCTTTGGATTTTTTATCCTGCCGGTAAATCTCTATGTACATCCCATAGCCAGTCTCTCTGCCATTCTTGCCAGAGAGGGAAAGATTCCGGGACTGACTCTTACGCAAACCATTTCTGTTCCGTGGGCGCTTCTTTGTATCGGCATTTGGGGTACTGCTTCTGTCTTCTTTGCAACAATTTCTTTAAAGAGAAAGGGGTGAACATATGAAAATCTTCCTTTGGGCAGAATGTCAAAAACTCCGCCGCCTGAGCCTTTTACTGCTTACGATTTTTGCTGTCTGTGGGATAGCCTTCATGGTTTTCATCGGCGGAAAAAGCACTGATTATGGTCCCCCTTATCTGGAAGAAGCCGGCTGGTATATGACCATGACCCAGCCATGGGCCACCCTGCTGGTACTTCCGGCAGTGATTGCCCTGTTGGGGAGCTATATGATTTGCCGGGAAGCGGAGGATGACACTTTAAAATCCCTGCTGCTGGTTCCTGTCAGCGAAACCAGGCTGACTGCCGCAAAAATGCTTCTTACCTTTGTCTTCAGTATTCTGCTTTATTTGTTGCTTTTTGCCATCACGTTTTTAGGCGAAGCTATTCTCCATATCCACGCGTTGTCAACAAATATGGTTCTGCATTTTCTAAAATCCTACTTTTTGGAGGGTATTTGCGTATTTTTAGCGGTGTCCCCTATCATTGCGCTTGTAGCTTACTGGAAAAAAAGCTATTGGCTGGCTCTGGTTCTGGCCGAAATATACTCTTTTGCCGGCCTGTTTACAAGTATGTCCAATACGCTCAGGACTTTTTATCCTGTTTCCGCAGCGCTGGGAATTGCCGGTTACTATGAGACCACTGGCCTTGCCAGAATACAAAGCAGTCTGGTTCTGCTTGCCTGCGGAGGCATTTCCGTTTTGATATTAAGAAAACTCAAACATGGCAGGGATGAATAAAAAAAGAGAATACAAAGAAAAAATGTGGTACTATTAAGAATAGAAATTATATGAAACACAAGAGGGAACTAAAATGGCAAAAATATTAATAGTAGATGATGATTCTGATATGCTGGATTTAGTGCGCAGGGCTCTGGCAAAGGACGGTCATCAGATTCATACCGAAACAGACGGACAGAGGCTTTCGCCGGAACGCTGTCAGCAATACGACCTGATTCTGCTGGATGTTATGATGCCCGGTGAAGATGGATTTTCCGTGTGCTGCCGTATCCGCACCGAGGTGGACTGCCCCATTCTTTTTCTGACCGCCAGGACAGAAGACGCCGCACTGGTACAGGGCTTTGGATTAGGCGCAGACGACTATATCAAAAAACCTTTCAGTCTTGCAGAACTGCGGGCGCGGGTAAATGCTCATATCAGGCGGGAAAGTCGCCTGCCCGCTCATATTCTGAAACGGGGCGGTGTGCGCTTTGATATGCAGGCAAAGACGGCCTTTGCACAAGAGCATGCTCTGCCTTTTACAAAGGGAGAATATGCCATCTGCGAATATCTGGCTCTGCATGCCGGACAGGTCTTTACCAAAGAACTGCTTTATGAGGCCATTTTCGGCTTTGACGCAGAGGGAAATTCCTCTGCCATTGCAGAGCATATTAAGAATATTCGCGCAAAACTAAAAGTCTGCAGTCTGAATCCTGTGGAGACAGTTTGGGGGGTGGGATATAAATGGCGAAAAGACAATCCTGTATAAGCCTGTCCCTGGTTCTGTTGCGTTTTACCATGACTATGCTTGCAAGCATGCTCCTGTGCGCTCTGCTCTGGCTTGGGGTTCTGACCCAACTGCAAAGAACCGGAATCATCTACCATGGCTCTGTGTCCAACCAGCAGGCTGAAAAAATGCTGGCAGAGAAACCAGACGCTTTCCAAACCCCGAACAGCGATTTTCTTCCTGCCTATGGATGGTTTGACCCGAAGGGAAAGGTACTGGAAAGCAATGCGTCCAAAAAGGAGCTGCGCCTTCTTACCAATGTTCTGCAGCAAAACACCAATGACATTCATTTTTACCGCTATACTTACCCCGACGGCACCACCCTTATGCTGCATTGGTACTACAGAAGAGAATTTGTAAATCCCCTGCTGCGCCGCTCACTGCCTCCCTTTGAATACCTGTGGTGGGCGATTCTTGGAATTTTCTGGGTTCTGTGTCTGCTGCTGAATACGCTGTGGCTGGGCCGCCGTCTCAAGGAAAAGCTGAAACTGTTCAGCCAGGTCAGCAGAAAAATCGGCGCCCGGGAACTGGATTTCCCCCTTCCCCATGCAGGTATCCGGGAGTTTGACCAGGCCTTACAGGCCATGGATAACATGCGGCAGGAATTGTCCCGTTCTCTGTCTGCCCAGTGGACGGCGCAACAGGAACGAGAATCGGAAATTGCCGCTCTGACCCATGATCTAAAGACACCCCTCACCTTAATCGGAGGCAATGCCGAACTTCTGCTGGAAGAAGATTTGCCCCCGAACAGCCGCAAAATGGCTGAAACCATTGGCTCTGCCAATGACCGGGCCATCTGGTATGTCACAAGCCTGCTGGAAGTATCCAAAGGTGCTGAGGAACCCTTTGTTTCTTCCAGCCTGCCCCAACTCTTTGAGGAGCTCTGCCGCAGCGCAGAAGCTCTCGCTGTTTCCAGAGGCATTGCCCTTAGAACAGAGCATCATCTAAAAGGAACTGCCAATTTACAGAAAGACCGCCTGCTCCGGGCCTTTCTCAACGTGGTGCTCAACGCGGTGGAACATACACCTCCGGGAAAAGCGGTGTTTTTGGAAGGCCTGGAGACGAAAAACAGCTGGCAGATAAGAGTCTCGGATGAAGGTTCCGGCTTTAGCAAAGGGGCGCTGGCGCATGCCACGGAAAGACTGTGGCGTGACGATACTTCCCGAAGTGCCAATTCCCATCACGGACTTGGTTTGTGGTTTGCCGCACAGGTTATAAAGGCCCATGCCGGAACCTTAAACCTGAGCAACACTCCCTCCGGCGGTATGGTAACCATTAGCTTCTCCAGCGTTTCCAAATAAAATACGGCGCTGTCACATGAAACAGCAATCCGGGACATCTCCCATCTGCATTTCATGCGGCAGCGCCGTTATGTACTTCATAATACCAAGACTTGCTTCAGCTTTTTTTCACAAATTCTGCCCCGCATTTCGGACAGCGGACACTGATTTTTCCTTTTCCTTTGGGGATTCGGATTTTTTGTCTGCACTGAGGACAGGTATAGATATGGAAATCCTTTCTCTGCTCCTGTATATACTTGGTTCTGCCAAAAAAGCGTTTTACCTTATTCTCCAGGCTCAGATATTTCTGATTCTCTGCATACCGCTTCTGAATATTTCTGGAAAACATCCGATAATAAATCAAAACAATTAACAAAGTTTCCCAGGAACTCATCACAATACTGAAATATCCGTTTCTCACAAAGAGATTCAGGCCTGCACACACTATCAGTACAATCAGTAAAAACATATTCAGGCGGTCTGTGCCGTACCTGCCATACATAAACTTCGCCAGCATTTCTCTCAACTTATTCATAACTCTGCTCTTCCCTTTCCAGCTTTTCATAAATGTCTTTCACAAATCTCTGTGCTGCCCGCAGGTCTTCTGCATCCGGGTGCAGCATAGCCATATCAAAGTTGTGCAGCATGGCATTTACCATTTTTTCATTCTCCGCATTTTTCATGCGTCCGTATTTTTCTCTTACGGATATGGGCATTTTCCCCTGACACATATAGGCTCCCAGATATTCGTTGTCATCTTCAATAAAGACCCTGATATTTTCTTCAATTTTCTTATAATAGTCCGGGTTGTTGCCCATACCACAGGTTCCGAAAAGGGCAATTTTCTTTCCCTGCAGACTTCCCAGATAATCCAGAACCTCCACACTTGCGCTGCCTCTGTCTGTCCAGAAGCCAATAAAGTAAATGTCTCCCATTTCATAATTTATCTGCCCGTCCAAAGGTGCAATGTCCTTGCACTGTCCGGGAATCGCTTCAAAAATCGCTTTTGCCAGCTTCTCTGTATTGCCGGTTCTGCTTTTATACAACACCTGGGTTTTCATATTCATCCGTCCTTCCATTGTCTGTTATAGTGTTATTGTATCACCAAACCAATGGAAAAAATATTTCTTGATTCTTAAATATTCTAAAGACTCTATAAAGTCAGTGTTCTTTGATATGAACATCCAGCTGAGGAAAGGGAATTTCAACACCTGCTTCGTCAAAAGCCAGTTTAATTTCCTCGTTGAGCCGCCACTTGGTCGCCCAGTATTCCTCTGTTTTCACCCAGGCCCGCAGCCCTAAAATTACACTGTCTGCTGCCAGTTGGTCTACAAACACCTGCATTCCCTCTTCTGACATAATACTGGCATCTTCTTCAAGGAGGCCCTGCAGAATCTGTTTGGCCTTTCTCAAATCTGCCTGGTAAGAAATCCCTACCTTGATTTCCAGCTTTCTGCTGTCTTTTGCTGTTACATTGACAATACTGGAATTCGTCAGGGTTCCGTTTGGAACTGTAATTCTCCGGTTGTCCACCGTGGACAGTGTAGTGTAAAACAAGTCAATTTTGACAACGGTTCCTTCCTGATTTCCCGCATTTTCAATAATATAATCTCCTACGCTGAAAGGCCGCAAAATCAGAATAATCACACCGCCAGCCAGGTTGGACAGACCACCCTGCAAAGCCAGACCAATGGCAACACCACTGGATGCCAGAAGTGCGGCAATGGACGATTCCTTTACCCCAAAGCTTGTGGCAATGCTTACAATCAGAAGAAAATACAGCGCAGCCTTTACAAAAGAGGAAACAAATTGTATGACGCCTGTATCTGCATTGGCCCGGTTCATAGAAGCAGCAATCAGTCTGCATATTTTATGAATCAGCTTGCTGGCAATGATATAAACTAAAATAGCCAGCAGAACCCTGCCTACAAAGTTTCCGATAAGGGGCAATTTTTTCTCCCAATAATCCCATGTCACATATTGTTTAAAAAAAGCATCAATGCTTTCGATTTCTAACGGTTCTGTCAATGCGTCTGTTAAGAGTATTCTCATACACTCCACCTTTCTGTACTTTATTTTTCAATTTTCTGTTTTTCAGCTTTTTCCCATTCTTCCTCCATAGTCTTCTGAAGCTGTCTCCGCACTTTGGACACCGGCACTCTTACAGATGCTGCAGGTCTTTTTCCGGTCTTTTTAGGTTCTGCCTTTGTATAAGAAAATATCTGTACAGCCAGCGGCGCTACCTGAATCGTTATGGAATAAGGCCGCTCATCACATTCCGCCTTTTTGGCAGTTTTTACCCTGGGATTTCCCATACCGCTGCCGCCGTAAGCCTCCTTATCACTGTTAAAAATTTCCTTATATTTTCCGGGATAGGGAACACCCATCTGATACGCTTCATAATCCACTGCCGAAAAATTGCATACGGCAACCAGGGTATTCTCCTCCCTTTCCCCCTTTCGGATAAGGGTCAGCAGGTTTCTCTCTGCGTCCATGTGATTAATCCATGCAAAGCCTTCTGTTTCGTAGTCCTTTTCGTACAGGGCCGGCTGTTCCCGGTACAGCTTCCAAAGGGCTTTCACATATTCCTGCATTTGTCTGTGGTCTGTTTCTTCCAGCAGATTCCAGTCCAGCCCCCTCTGCTCAGACCATTCTCTCTCCTGGGCAAATTCCTGTCCCATAAACAACAGCTTTTTCCCCGGATGTACCAGCATAAAACCGTAAGCAGCCCGAAGATTTGCCATTTTTTTCGCCTTATCTCCCGGCATTTTGTTTAAAAGAGAACCTTTTCCATGTACCACTTCGTCATGGGAAAGACTTAGCAGGAATTTTTCACTGTAGGCATACACCATACTGAAAGTCAGTTCATCATGGGCGCCACCTCGGAAAATAGGGTCTTTCTGCATGTAATCTATAAAGTCATTCATCCAGCCCATATTCCATTTATAATCAAATCCCAGCCCCTCTTCTTCCACTTTACCCGTAATCTGAGGCCAGGCTGTGGATTCTTCTGCAATCAGCAGCACATCCGGATGTTGTTTCTTAAACACAGAATTCAAATGTTTCAAAAATTCCACAGCTTCCAGATTTTCATTACCTCCGTAAATATTGGCAACCCATTCCCCGTCGTTCTTGCCGTAATCCAGATACAGCATGGAAGCCACTGCGTCCATGCGTATTCCGTCTGCATGATACTTCTTTGCCCAGAACAGGGCATTTGCAATGAGGAAATTCTTCACCTGCGGGCGTCCATAATTGTAAATCAGCGTGCCCCAGTGAGGGTGCATGCCCTGCCTTGGGTCTAAGTGCTCATAGAGACAGGTTCCATCGAAATGAGACATACCGAAAGTATCCTTTGGAAAATGTGCAGGCACCCAGTCTAAAATCACACCGATTCCCTGTTGGTGCATGTAGTCCATGAAGTACATGAAATCCTCACAGCTTCCATACCGGCTGGTAGGGGCATAATATCCAGTGACCTGATAGCCCCAGGATTCGTCCAGAGGATGCTCCATAACCGGCATCAGTTCCACATGAGTATACCCCATTTCTTTCACATAGTCTGCCAGCATGGGAGCCAGTTCCCGGTAATTATAAAACAGTCTGCCCTCTTCTTCTGGTTTTCTCCAGGAGCCCAAATGCATTTCGTATACAGCCAAAGGCTTGTCCTCCCGGTTTCTCTGTCCTCTTTCCTTCATCCACTGGTCATCCTGCCACTGATACTGATTCAAATCCGCAACCACAGAAGCGGTTTTCGGCCGCACCTCCGCCTGATTGCCATAAGGATCTGCCTTTAAATACACCAGAGAGCCTTTGGCTTTCACTTCATATTTGTAAAGGGCTCCCGGTTTGACTTTCGGAATAAAAAGTTCAAAAATCCCGGATACATTCAGACGATTCATCTGATGTACTCTTCCGTCCCATCTGTTAAAATCCCCTACCACACTGACACGCATGGCATTGGGCGCCCAGACAGCAAAATAAACGCCCTCCACCCCGTGAAGCTCCATGGGATGTGCCCCCAGTTTTTCATAAATATCATAACAAATGCCTGCTGCAAACTGCTGCTCCTGCTCTATGGTAATCTGCTTTTCAAAAGCGTACGGGTCATAAATTTTTTCCTTTCTGCCGTCTTCATACACTGCTTCATATTTATATTTTGGAATCTTATCCCCCGGAAGCAGTACAGAGAAAAATCCCGTCTCGTCTTCCATCTCCATTTCATACTCTGGTTTCCCCCTGCCAAGCAGCACCTTTACCTGCTGCGCTCCCGGCCGAAAGCACTGTATCAAAATACCGTCCGGCGTTTTCCTGGGTCCCAGAATCCGCTTCGGCTCGCTTTCTTCCGAATATACCACAGCCTCAATTTCCGGCCAATCCATCATATCATATAATCTTTCAGACATATACACCCTCCTTTTTTTCATTTTATCATCAAACCATTCCCTTGTAAAGTTTAAGAATAATGACTAATTTTTTATTTTTAGTCGAAAAATTGTTGTGCATTTTCCATATATAAGATATAATATAAACAACTTCGCTTATCTATTTTGGCGGTGTATTGACAATGTATGAGGAGGTATGCAATCATGCTCGACCAAAGCTACTATGAAAAAACTGACGAGATTATTGAATTCTATGGCCGAAAAGCAAGTTCTCTGATTCCCATTATGCAGGATATTCAGGCAGAATACCGTTATCTGCCCGGAGAATTGCTGACCTATGTGGCAAAGGAAATCGGTGTCCGTGAGGCAAAGGCGTACAGCGTAGCCACTTTCTATGAAAACTTTTCTTTTGAACCCAAGGGAAAATACATCATTAAAGTCTGCGACGGAACAGCCTGTCATGTCCGTAAGTCCATCCCAATTCTGGAAGCCCTGCAAAAAGAACTGGGACTCAGCAGAAAAAAACACACCACTGACGATATGCTCTTTACCGTGGAAACGGTATCCTGTCTCGGTGCCTGCGGTCTTGCCCCTACCATGACGGTCAACAACGAAGTCCACCCATCCATGACGCCGGAAAAGGCGCTGGAATTAATTGCGGAACTGCGAGGTGACAATGTATGATAATTGAAAACAGAGATGCCTTATTAAAAGAACGGGAAGCTGCCCAAAAAGAAATCGACGCTTACAAGTGCAGAATCCTGGTATGTGCCGGAACCGGCTGCGTAGCCTCAGGTTCCGAAAAAATATACAACAAAATGCTGGAACTGTGTCAGGATTTAGAAGGAGTGTCCGTGGAATTTCAAAAAGATGTTCCTCATATCGGCGCTGTCAAAACCGGATGTCAGGGAATTTGTGAACTTGGCCCTCTGGTGAGAATCGAACCCTGCCATTACCAGTATGTGAAAGTACAGGAAGAAGACTGCCAGGAAATCTTCCAGCGCACGGTTTTAAAACAGGAGCCTGTAGAACGGCTGTTTTATAAGAAAAACGGAGAATCCTACGCAACTCCCGATGAAATTCCTTTCATTGCCAAACAGACCAGAATCGTATTGGAAAACTGCGGTAAATTCGATGCGGAATCTCTGGACGAATACATAGCTTCCGGCGGATACGACGCCCTTGCCAAAGCGCTCTTTGACATGACACCGGAGGATGTTTTAGAGGAGGTAGACCAATCTAAGCTTCGGGGAAGAGGCGGCGGCGGTTTCCCTGCCGGAAGAAAGTGGAAACAGGTGGCAGCCCACAAAGACGTACCGGAACATTTTGTGGTATGTAATGGTGACGAGGGCGACCCAGGTGCTTTCATGGACGGCAGCGTAATGGAAGGCGACCCTTACCGCTTAATCGAAGGTATGACCATTGCCGCTTACGCAACAGGGGCACAAAACGGTTATATCTATGTTCGCGCAGAATATCCTCTTTCTGTAGCCCGTCTGCGTCATGCTATTCGCCAGGCGGAAGAAAAAGGACTCCTTGGAAATCACATTCTGGGAACTGATTTTTCTTTCCATATGCATATTAACCGGGGCGCCGGCGCTTTCGTCTGCGGAGAAGGCTCTGCCCTTACCGCTTCTATCGAAGGGGACCGCGGTATGCCCCGTACCAAACCGCCAAGGACTGTTGACCAGGGTCTGTGGGCGAAACCAACGGTTTTAAACAATGTAGAAACTTTTGCCAATGTACCCGGTATTATCTTAAAAGGAGCCCAGTGGTTCAGAACCATCGGCACTGAGGGGAGTCCGGGAACTAAGACGTTCTCCATCACCGGTTCCATTGAAAACACAGGACTTATCGAAGTTCCCATGGGAACCACCCTGCGGGAAATTATTTACGACATCGGCGGCGGTATCAAAGGCGGCGGAGACTTCAAAGCCATTCAGATTGGCGGTCCCTCCGGCGGCTGTCTCACCAGTGAACACCTGGATGTAGGGCTGGATTTTGACAATGTAAAGAAATACAATGCCATTATGGGCTCCGGCGGCCTGGTAGTTATGGATGAAAACACCTGCATGGTAGAAGTAGCCCGCTTTTTCATGAGTTTCACCCAGAGAGAATCCTGCGGAAAATGTGTTCCCTGCCGGGAAGGCACGAAACGCATGCTGGAAATTCTGGAACGCATTGTAAACGGAGAAGGAAAGCTGGAAGATTTGGATACCCTGGAGGAACTGGCCTCTATGGTAAAGGGCATGGCGCTGTGCGGTCTTGGAAAGAGTGCGCCTTTGCCGGTTATCAGTACATTAAAGACCTTCCGCAAGGAATACGAGGAGCATATTTTGGAACACAAATGTGCGGCGAAAAGCTGTACTGCCATGAGACGCTATATCATCAATCCCGAATTCTGTAAGGGCTGCGGCAAATGTGCGAAGAACTGTCCTGTGGGAGCTATTACCGGCGTCCGCAAGGAAACTTACCACATCAATCCGAATCTTTGTATCAAGTGTGATTCCTGCCGGGAAAACTGTGCATTTGATGCAGTTTATGTTGAATATTAGGAGGGACTATTATGGGATTTATGACAATAGACGGCAGAAAGGTAGCGTTTACCGATGAAAAAAATGTCCTTTCTGTTATCCGCAATGCCGGCATTGATTTGCCAACGCTTTGCTATCATTCGGAATTATCCATTTTCGGTGCCTGTCGCTTGTGTACCGTAGAAGATGACCGGGGACGCACCTTTGCCTCCTGCTCAGAAGAGCCAAGAGACGGCATGGTGATTTATACCAACTCGGGAAAAATCAAAAAATACAGAAAAATGATTGTGGAACTGCTGTTGTCTGCACATTGCCGGGACTGCACCACTTGTGTAAAAAGCGGCGAATGTGTGCTGCAGGATTTGGCACATCGCATGAATATTACTTCCGTGCGTTTCCAGAACACCAGAGAGCCGCGTCCTTTGGATGACAGTTCTCCTGCGCTGGTAAGAGACCCCAATAAATGCATCCTCTGCGGAGACTGTGTCCGGGCCTGCAGCGAACTTCAGGGACTGGGGGTGCTGGGCTTTGCGCACCGGGGTACGGACGCCATGGTTATGCCTGCTTTTGACAAACCCCTGTCCGCCACGGATTGTGTAAGCTGCGGTCAGTGCCGGGTCTTCTGTCCAACCGGGGCCATCAGTATTAAAACGCAGATGGACGAGGTTTGGGACGCCATTGCAGACCCCAATACCCGTGTAGTCGCACAGGTCGCTCCCGCTGTCCGGGTTGCTGTGGGAGATGCTTTCGGTCTTACCCGGGGCCACAGCGTCATGGGCAAGCTGGTGGCTGTTCTGCACCGCATGGGCTTTGATGAAGTTTACGATACAGCCTTTGCCGCAGACCTTACCATTATGGAAGAATCCAAGGAATTTTTGGACAGAGTGGAAAAAGGTGAAAATCTTCCTCTTTTTACTTCCTGCTGTCCCGCATGGGTGAAATACCTCAGTGACCAGTATCCGGAATTTAAGGATAACCTTTCCACCTGCCGTTCTCCTCAGGGTATGTTCTCTGCTGTTATGAAGGAATACTACCGTGACCCGGAGAAAAATCAGGGCAAGAAAACGTTTGTGGTATCCATCATGCCGTGTACCGCGAAGAAAATGGAAATTCTCCGCCCCAACAACTTTACCAAAGGGGAACAGGATACTGATGTGGTTATTACCACTACAGAACTCATCCGCATGATTCGCAATTCCGGCATTGAATTCTCTACACTGGTTACGGAAGCCTGCGATATGCCGTTTGGATTCGGCTCCGGCGCCGGCGTTATCTTCGGTGTTACCGGAGGTGTGACAGAGGCTATGCTGCGCCGCTTTGCGGACCGCCACGACAAAGCCACCATGGACAGCGTTGCGGAAGCAGGTGCCAGAGGCGAGGACGGTATCAAAGAATTTACCGTTACCTATAAAGGCACGCCGCTGCATGTCTGCGTCGTCAGCGGATTGGCCAATGCCCATACCGTTATGGAAAATATCCGAAGCGGCAAAAAGCAGTACCACATTGTGGAAGTTATGGCCTGCCGCAGGGGTTGTATCATGGGCGGCGGACAGCCTCCGAGAGCCGGCAGCCGCACAAAGACCGCCAGAATGGAGGGGCTCTATCAGGCAGACAACGTAACCAGCATCCGCAAGGCAGACGAAAATCCATTGATTGTCTCTCTTTATGATGGACTTCTGAAAGGAAAAGTGCATGAACTGCTTCATGTAGATGAGTATTGAGATGAATAGATAAACGAGACTGCTGTAGAAAGAAACAGACCTTTTAAGAGGCACAGGAATATGTCTTCTTGTGCCTCTTTACATCCAGGATTATTTCCTTTTCGCATACTTGTGAATCTCAAAGTTCTAAAATCTCCGCTCCCAGGATTTCCGCTTCTTCCTTTTCATGGGTAACGCAAAGTACAGTCTTTCCTCTGCACTTTTCCCGCACAAAGGCCAGCACCTTATCCTTTGTTTCCCTGTCCAGTCCCTTAAACGGCTCGTCTAAAAACAATATATTCCAGTCTGCATACAGAGCTCTTAAAAGGGCCGCCCTTCGCTTCATACCCCCGGACAACTCTTTTACCGGACGCTTCCCCCAGCCTTCTAATCCCACTGCCGAAAACCCGTCTTGCAGCTGCTGCAAAAAGTCCCTGCTTCTGCCTTTCCCTCCCTTCTGTACCAGGCGAATATTGGCTTCTGTACTGAGATTTTCGCACAGCCTGTCCTCCTGAAAAACAGCGCTGATTCTTTTGTTTTCCAGTCCTGTAATCTCTCCGCCATCCGGCTTTTCCAGTCCCATAAGGATTCTAAGAAGCGTGGTTTTCCCTTTTCCTGATGCTGCCATAACACAGGTGGTTTTCCCTTCCGGAATTTCTGCGCAGAAATTTTCCAATACCTGATGCTCTCCATAGGCTTTGTTCAGATTTGTAATTTGGATTCCCATACCTATCTCCTCTCCAGTTTCCTTACGCCCCAGTCAATGACTCCCAAAAACACCTTCTCAAACAGCAGGCTGATCACAATAATGACCACCGTCCAGGCAAACAAATCCGGCGTGTCCAGATACACCTTTGCCTGATATAAATGCTCTCCAATAGAGCCGTCAGGGATTCCGATAACCTCTGCCGCTACTCCCGCTTTCCAGCAAAGTCCCAGAGCCACACAACAGCCGGAACGGAAAAAGGGCAGCACCTGCGACAGATAAATATAGCGGATTTTTCTCATCCGCGAGACCTGAAATACCTGCGCCATTTCCAACAGCTTTTTATCCACACTTTCTATCCCCTGGATCACATTGGTATAAACCACCGGAAAAACCATAAAAAAAGAAATAAATACGGACAGATTCTTTGAAGGTATCCAGATAAGCGCCAAAATCACAAAAGACGCTACCGGAATGGATTTCATGGTAAGCACCAGAGGTGCCAGAAGTTCCCGTATTCTGCAAAAACCAAAAGAAACTCCTCCCAGTACCACCCCCAGGGCCGTACCCAGCAAAAATCCGCTGACAATGCGCAGGACGGAAAACGCACAGGACAGCCAGAATGTACTTTCCCATACCAGTGTTTTCAATCTCTGTAAGACAGCAACAGGAGATACCAGAAGTATCTCCTGTCCGATGGCCATACTGGCTGCCTGCCAGATAAGCAGCCAAAATGCCACTGCCCAGAGCCGGATTTGCCTTTTTTTATTTTTCGATATAATAGAAATCATCTCCCGGCACTGCGCCTCCTACCGCCTGTGGGTTCTGGTTTTTCAGCACCTCCAGATAACCGGAAAGCTGCTCCTTCATATCCTCGCCATCCATATATACAATGTTACATTCCGGCAGGGCTTTTTCTGCAATTTCTGCAGTAACAATGTCATATTTTCCTACCAACTGGGCTGCTTCTTTCGTATTCTCGTTTACATATTCCACAGAGTCCTCATAATGCTCCAGAAAATCTTCCACGGCCTGGGGATGTTCTTCCACAAACTCTGTGCGGGCTACCACAACACCGGTAATCATACTGCTTTTTGTATCTTCCCCGGACTGTACCTTTTCCCATTCTTCCGTCAAATCCAAGGCCGTACGGATAGCCGGATTTTTGGTCTGGGCCGTGGTCACAAAGGGCTGCGGCAGCATGGCAATACCGTTTTCCGTACTGGAAATTGCTGCAACACACTCAGAATGTTCGCTTTTCCACTCGATGGTTACGCCTTTTTCCGGGTCAATTCCGTTTGCAGACAAAATATAATCCAGGGCATACCCCGGTGTAGAGCCCTTGCCGCTGGCATAAATGGTTTTTCCTTTTAAATCCGCCACAGACTGCACACTGTTCCCATTCTCCACAAGATACAGCACCCCAAGGGTATTCACAGCCAGAACCTGCACCTTTCCCTCTGTTTTATTATAAAGTACAGAGGCCAGGTTTGCCGGAACCGCAGCAATGTCCGTTTCTCCCTGCACCAGCTTTGGGGAAACCTCATCTGCAGAAGCGGCAATGGAGAACTGATAATTTTCATCCGTCAGCTTTCCCTGCTCCGCTTCATCCATAAACTGCACCATCCCCATAGCGGTAGGCCCTTTTAAGGCTGTAATGTTTATATCGACAGGATTTTCTTTCTGTTCTTCTTCTTTTTCTATGTCTGTAGCTGCTTTGCTGCCGCACCCGCTTATGGATACTGCTGCCAGAGCCACAGCCAACAGCATGACCGCCATCTTTTTCTTCATGTTTGTCCTTCCTTTCTCTCCTGTAAAATCCAGTATTATTTTTTATTTTACCATACAAAATCAGCAGCCGTCCATAGCTATCTTATGGATAAGGAGTCCGCTGCGCAGCTTTGGCTCAAACCAGGTGGATTTCGGCGGCATCAGCCTTCCTTCATCTGCTGTTTCCATGATTTCCTCCATAGTAACCGGATACAGGGAAAAGGCTGCTCCGCCCTGCTTTTTCACCTGTACTTCCAGTTCTTCCAGCCCACGGATACCTCCCATAAAAGAAATTCTCTTATCTTCTCCCGGCTTTTCAATGCCAAGTATGGGAGCCAGTACAAGATTTTGCAGCACAGACACATCCAGACCCTCTACCGCATCCTGAGGCCGAAATGCTTCCATAAGTTCCAGCTGATACCAGCCATCGGGCAGACAAAGCCCAAAACTGCCTTTTCTCCTTGGTTTCACCGGACCTGCTGCCTTTGTCACAGAAAAATATTGTTTCAGCGCTTCCAGAAAGTCCTCTCTTTCAAGCCCGTTTAAATCCCTTACCACACGGTTGTAATCCAGAATTTCCAGTTCATCGGAAGGAAACAAAACGCTGAGAAAATACTGGTATTCTTCCTTTCCCTTCTTATCCGGGCAGGCTTTTCGCATTTCCAGGGCCGTCTTTACAGCCGAAGCTGCTCTGTGGTGTCCGTCTGCAATATACAGAGCCTCTGCTTTCAAAAAAAGCTGCTGAATTTTCTCTATAGTCAGTTTTTCACGGATAATCCAGACTCTGTGTCCAATTCCATCCTCGGAAACAAATTGATATACCGGTGCTGTCCGTTTGCGGATTTCCAGGAGTCTGCGAAGCTCCGCTATGGGGCGGTGTACCAGAAACACTGGCCCTGTCTGGGCTCCGCATGCCTGTATGTGGCGAATACGGTCTGCTTCCTTTTCCGGTTTGGTGTTCTCATGACGCCGGATAACCTGCTTCAGATAGTCTTCCGCAGAAGCGCAGGCTGCAATTCCCGTCTGTACATGGCTGCCCCGTTTCAGTTCATAAATGTAAAAACAAGGTTCCTTCTCTTCGATAAAATCCCCTTCCCGGATTCGCTGTTCCAGAAGTTTTGCCGCTTTTTCGTAAACTTCCGGGCTGTACATATCCATATCCGGCAAAAACTGCGTCTCCGGACGGTCTATGGCAAGAAAGGAGTGTGGATGTATCTTGGTTTCCTCTGCCGCCTCTTCTCTGTTGTACACATCATAAGGCAAAGCCGCAATCTCTGCCGCCTTTGCCGCAATAGGACGAATTGCCCGAAATGGTCGGATATCTGCCATAATTTTTCCCCTTTCACAAAATGTCAAAAGAGGTTCCTGCACCCCTGCACAAGAAAATTTTTCCTATGCAGGCGGCACAGCAGCCTCCCTTCTCTTATTTTACAATTCTGACTCTGTATACGTGCTCAATGGCTTTCAGCGCCTCTGCCACCTGACCGTCAATGGGGGATGCCACATCCAGCATGGTATAAGCATAATCCCCTTTACTTTTATTGGTCATGTTGGCAATATTCACCCCTGCGTCACCCAGGGTTTTGGTAAACTGAGAAATCATGTTCGGCACATTTTTATGGTTAATGGTAATTCTTCCCGCATCCACACATCTTCCGGCGTCACAATCCGGGTAATTCACAGAATTCTTAATGTTTCCGTTTTCCAGATAATCCATAACCTGTTGAACCGCCATAACGGCGCAGTTATCCTCAGATTCCTCTGTAGACGCACCCAGATGCGGGGTTACCAGCGTATTTGGAGCATTGGCTACTACAGGATTGGCAAAATCCGTCACATATTTTTTCACCTTTCCTTCTTCCAGGGCTTTGCACAAAGCCTCTTCATCCACCAGAAGGTCTCTGGCAAAATTCAGAAGAACGACACCATCCTTCATCTGTGCGATTTCTTCCCTGCCAATCATTTTTTTCGTGCTTTCCAGAAGCGGCACATGAATGGTAATATAGTCGCAGTCCCGGTAAATCTCGCTGACTTCATTAATGTGGTGAATGTTTCTGGACAGACTCCATGCTGCATCTACAGAAATAAAGGGGTCATATCCGTAAACTTCCATTCCCAGATGTACCGCTGCATTGGCTACCTTAACGCCTATGGCGCCCAAACCGATAATGCCCAGTTTTTTGCCGCTGATTTCACATCCTGCAAATTTTTTCTTCTCTTTTTCTGCCTTTTTTGCCAAATCATCTGCCGGTTCCTGACTTTTCAGCCACTCAATGCCCCCTACAATGTCTCTGGAAGCCAGAAGCATACCTGCCAGCACCATTTCCTTTACGCCGTTGGCATTGGCTCCCGGTGTGTTAAAAACTACCACGCCCTTTTTTGCCAGTTCCTCCAGGGGAATGTTGTTGACACCTGCACCGGCTCTTGCTACGGCCGATACCTGCTGTGGCAGTTCCATCTGGTGCATATCTGCGCTTCGCACCAGTATGGCATCTGCCTCTGCTGCGCCTTCTGTCTTTTCATATTCCTGATTAAATTCCTTTAAACCCACCTGAGAAATGGGATTCAGACAATGATACCGATACATATTAGACATTCTCCTTCTCAAATTTTTTCATAAAGTCCACCAGGGTTTCCACACCTTCTATCGGCATGGCATTGTAAATGCTGGCTCTCATGCCGCCCACACTTCTGTGGCCTTTCAGATTTTCCAGTCCCGCTTCCTTTGCCTCTTTTACAAATTTCGCATCTAACTGCGCATTTCCGGTTACAAAAGGCACATTCATAAGAGAACGGTCTTTCGGCACAACGGTTCCTTTAAACAAATGGCTTTCATCCAGGAAATCATACAAAAGCTTTGCTTTCTTTTCGTTCCGCTCTTTCATCACAGCAAGACCACCCATATTTTTCAGCCATTTAAAGACTTTGCCGCACATATAAATGCAGTAGCTGTTTGGCGTATTGTACAGAGAGCCTGCGTCTGCATGGGTTTTAAATGTCAGCATGGTGGGCGTGCCTTTCATCACATCTTCGGTAATCAGGTCTTCCCGGATAATGGAAATCACCATGCCGGCCGGGCCGATATTTTTCTGTACGCCGCCGTAGAGAATGCCGTATTTGCTTACATCCACCGGCTCAGACAGGAAACAGGAGGACACATCAGACACCAATGTTTTGCCTTTGGTATTTGGCAGTTTTTTAAATTTTGTACCGTAAATGGTGTTATTTTCACAGATGTACACGTAATCTGCATTGGGACTGATATCCAAATCGGAACAATCCGGTATGTAAGAAAAGGTTTTATCCTCAGAAGAAGCAATCTTGTTTGCCTTTCCGTATTTCTGCGCTTCCTGCCATGCCTTTTTTGCCCACTGTCCGGTGACAATGTAATCTGCCTCCCCGTGCTTCATAAGATTCATGGGAATCATGGCAAACTGCTGGCTGGCCCCTCCCTGCAGAAAGAGCACCTTGTAGTTGTCCGGTATCTGCAGCAAATCTCTCAAATCTGCCTCTGCCTCGTTTAGAATTGTTTCAAACATACCGGAACGGTGACTCATCTCCATAACGGACATGCCGCAGCCTCTGTAATCTAACATTTCATCTGCTGCTTCTCTTAACACTTCCTCCGGCAGTACAGCCGGACCCGCTGAAAAATTGTAAACTCTGCTCATGATGCTTCCTCCTCTGATTTCTCTTTCTTTATTTCTGTCTTTTCTCCAAATCCGCCTCGTCAAAAGCGTCTTCAATGTTGGCTCCTGCCGGAACCATCGGAAATACTTTGTCATCACTGTCAATGATACAGTCCAAAACCACTGTTGTATTTAACCGAATAGCCTCCTGAATAGCCCCGGCCAAATCTTCTTTTCGGGTAACGCGGATTCCCACGGCACCCATGGCTTCTGCCAGCTTCACAAAGTCTACCTTGTCTCTTAACACTGTATTAGAATACCTGCCCTCATAGAACAAAGTCTGCCACTGACGCACCATGCCAAGCACCTGATTGTTGACTACCACCTGAATCAAGGGGAGGTCATTTCTGGTAGCTGTGGCAATCTCATTCATATTCATTCGGAAACAGCCGTCTCCCGCTACATTGATGACAACCTTGTCCGGATTACCCATTTTGGCCCCGATGGCCGCTCCCAGACCGTATCCCATGGTGCCCAGACCACCGGAGGACAGAAACGTACGGGGCATGGTATATTTGTAATACTGGGCCGCCCACATCTGGTGCTGTCCTACTTCTGTCACAATAATGGCTTCTCCATTGGTCTGCTTATACAACTCTTCGATAATACCCGGACCTGTAAGTCCTTCCTGATGATAGGATAAGGGGTATTTCTCCTTCAATTCTTCTATGGTTTCCAACCATTCTTTATGCTCTGCTGCCGGAACCATATGATTTAACTGCTTCAAAACTTCTTTTGCGTCTCCGATAACACTGCAGTCCACCAACACATTTTTATTGATTTCCGCTGCATCTACATCAATATGAAGAATTTTTGCGTTTCGTGCAAAATTCCGCGGATTTCCGATAACGCGGTCAGAAAATCTGGCTCCAATGGCAATGAGCAGGTCGCACTTTGTGACGCCCAGATTGGAGGCTTTGGTTCCGTGCATACCCAACATTCCTGTATAATAAGGGTCTGTACCGGAAAACACGCCTTTTCCCATAAGAGAATCCGTCACCGGACTCTGAATCTTATGGGCCAGTTCTCTGACTTCTTCCCAGGCATTGGCCGCCGCTGCGCCGCCGCCCACAAAAATAAAGGGACGTTTCGCTTCCTGAATCATCTGCGCCGCTTTTTCCAGACTTTCCTGTGTGATTTCTTCTACATAAGGTTTCACCTTTTTCGGCACATAAGGCGTAAATTCTGTTTTATTTGCCGTTACATCTTTGGTAATATCCACAAGTACCGGCCCCGGTCTGCCGCTTTTTGCAATGACAAAAGCACGGCGGATTGTTCTGGCCAGCTTTGTTACGTCCTTCACGATAAAACTGTGCTTGGTAATGGGCATAACCACCCCTGCAATATCCACCTCCTGGAAACTGTCCTTTCCCAGAAGAGGCAGGCCTACGTTGCAGGTAATGGCCACAATGGGGATGGAATCCATATGGGCAGTGGCAATTCCCGTTACCAGATTGGTAGCGCCGGGGCCGCTGGTAGCCAGACAGACTCCCACTTTTCCGGTAGAACGGGCATAACCGTCTGCCGCATGGGCCGCCCCCTGCTCATGGGAAGTCAGCACATGATGGATTTCTCCCTGCTGTTTATACAATTCATCATATATGTTCAGTATCGTACCGCCCGGATACCCGAAAACCGTATCGACACCCTGTTCTTTCAGACATTCCATTACGATTTGCGCACCTGTCAGCTGCATAGACAAATCCTCCCTCTGTTTATTTCTGGATTTCCAGTACAGCGCCTCTGTTTCCGCTGGTTACCATAGAGGCATACCGTGCCAGATATCCGGTAGTCACTTTCGGCTCTCTTGGCTGCCATTTCGCTCTTCTGGCCGCCAGCTCTTCCTCGGACACTGCCAGTTCCAGCTTGGTTTCCGGAATGTTAATGCGAATCATATCCCCCTCTTCTACCAAGGCAATAGGACCGCCTACTGCTGCTTCCGGAGAAATATGCCCAATGGAAGCGCCCCTTGACGCACCGGAGAAACGGCCGTCTGTAATCAGCGCTACACTGGAGCCCAGTCCCATACCGGCAATCGCGGAAGTGGGATTCAGCATTTCCCGCATACCGGGGCCGCCTTTCGGTCCTTCGTAGCGGATAACCACCACATCTCCCGCCACGATTTTACCGCCTTTAATGGCTGCAATGGCGTCTTCCTCACAGTCAAAGACTCTGGCCGGGCCTTCGTGCACCATCATTTCCTCGCATACGGCGCTTCTCTTTACCACACCGCCGTGAGGCGCCAGATTTCCTGTCAGTACGGCAAGTCCCCCTGTCTGGCTGTATGGATTTTCAATAGGACGGATAACTTCCGGATTTTTATTCACACAGTTGGCAATATTCTCTCCCACGGTCTTTCCGGTTACGGTCATACAATCCAGATTCAGCAAATCTTTCTTGGTCAGTTCCTTCATAACAGCCCACACGCCGCCGGCTTCATTCAAATCTTCCATATAGGTAGGGCCTGCCGGTGCCAGATGGCACAGATTTGGCGTTTTGGCACTGATTTCATTGGCAAAGGTAATATCAAAGTCCCAGCCGATTTCATGTGCAATGGCCGGAAGGTGCAGCATGCTGTTGGTTGAGCAGCCCAGAGCCATGTCTACCGTAAGGGCATTCATCAAAGCTTCCTTTGTCATAATATCTCTTGGACGAATGTTTCTTCTGTACATTTCCATAACCTGCATACCTGCATGCTTCGCCAGCTTAATACGCTCGGAATAGACGGCCGGAATGGTTCCGTTTCCTCTTAATCCCATGCCCAGTACCTCAGTCAGGCAGTTCATGCTGTTTGCCGTATACATACCGGAACAGGAACCGCAGGTAGGGCAGACATGGTTTTCAAATTCTTCTACCTCTTCTTCCGTCATAGTTCCTGCGCTGTAAGAGCCCACGGCTTCAAACATGGAGGAAAGGCTTCTCTTCTGTCCCTGCACCTTTCCGGCCAGCATGGGGCCGCCGCTTACAAAGACCGTAGGTACATTGATTCTGGCTGCTGCCATTAAAAGTCCCGGCACATTTTTATCACAGTTAGGCACCATAACCAGGGCGTCAAACTGATGTGCCATAGCCATAGCCTCTGTAGAATCTGCAATCAAATCTCTGGTAACCAGAGAATATTTCATGCCCACATGCCCCATGGCAATGCCGTCGCAGACTGCAATGGCCGGAAATACCACCGGAGTTCCCCCTGCCATGGCAACGCCCAGTTTCACGGCATTTACGATTTTATCCAGGTTCATATGTCCCGGTACGATTTCATTATAAGAGCTGACAATTCCCACCAGCGGTTTTTCCATTTCTTCCTTGGTCATGCCCAAAGCATGAAACAGGGACCTGTGAGGCGCCTGCTGCATTCCTTTTTTTACTGCGTCACTTCTCATCTATCTTCCTTCCTTCCGACCTTTTTATTTGTTCCTTCTCTACTGAATCCGCTCTGCAATGAGACTCCCCATCTGTGCGGTTCCTGTCTTTTTCATTCCTTCAGAGTAAATATCCGGGGTTCTGTAGCCCTCTTCTAATACCTGTGCCACAGCTGCCTCCACTGCGTCCGCTTCTTTATCCAAATCCAAAGAGAAGCGCAGCATCATGGCCGCAGACAAAATGGTGGCAATAGGATTTGCAACGTCTTTTCCTGCAATATCCGGAGCTGAACCATGGCTTGGCTCGTAAAGCCCGAAGCTGGTCTCGTTTAAGCTGGCTGATGACAGCATACCGATAGACCCTGTAACCATACTGGCCTCGTCTGACAAAATATCTCCAAACATATTTTCCGTGAGAATCACATCGAACTGTCCCGGATTATGTACCAGCTGCATCGCACAGTTGTCCACCAGCATATGTTCCAGTGTAATGTCCGGGTAGTTTTTTGCCACCTCTTCCACAACCTTTCTCCACAATCTGGAGGAATCCAATACATTTGCCTTATCCACACTGGTCACTTTTTTTCTTCTTTTGCCTGCAATCTCAAAAGCCTTGATGGCAATTCTGCGAATTTCCTCTTCATTATAAGACAGCGTATCCACGGCTTTTCTCACGCCATTTTCTTCTACCGTCTTGCGTTCTCCGAAATACAGACCTCCCGTTAATTCTCTGACAATAATCATGTCGAAGCCGTCCCCAATAACCTCTTCTTTTAAAGGGCAGGCTTTTCTCAACTCATCATAGAGATAAGCTGGTCTTAAATTAGCAAACAGGTTCAGCGCCTTTCGGATACCCAGAAGGCCTGCCTCCGGTCTCTTGGACGGCTCCAGCTGATACCAGGGGGAAGTCTTTGCGTCTCCGCCGATAGAACCCATCAAAACGGCATCTGCAGCCTTTGCTTTCTTTATCGTCTCCTCTGTCAGCGGTACACCGTGTGCATCAATGGAAGCGCCGCCTAAAAGCAATTCTTCATAATGAAACTCATGTCCGTACACACTGCAGACTTTATCCAGAACCTTCTTTGCTTCTCTTACAATTTCCGGGCCGATTCCGTCACCGGGAATGTACGCTATATTTCTTTTCATACTGTCACCCTTTCCGCAGTTTTGTCATTTTTTTGTCATTCATAGAATGTAATTAGTAATATGATAATCCTTTTCCTGCCATAATTCAAGCAATAATCCCTTTTGCGCTATACCTTTTCGTTATGGTTTCTATTCCCTGGAATTTTCTAAAGTTTATAGTTCCTTTATTTTGACGACACACAGTGGTCACATTTGTTCTATATACTGGGTATTGTTAAGAAATAGAAGACAGTGGCTGCAGAGTTCACGCGCGTTTGCGGCTGCTGGCCTTCGCCTAAAGACACTCCTGCATATTGCAGGTTTCTATATAGATAGTAACTTTTTTATCCTTTCTCTTTTGTAAATCCTTTCCCCATAACTTCTCTGACATCTGTCACAATCACAAAAGCCTCCGGGTCTGTTTCTTCCACCACTTCTTTTAATTTCACAAGTTCCTTTTTCCCTACCACACAGAACAGCATTTTCCTGTCCTGACGGGAATAAATCCCCTGAGCATAAATCCCTGTCAGCCCCCGGTTCAGCTCTTCCATAATCCTTTTAGATACCAGTTCTTCCTTTTCCGTAATCACATAAGCCCCTTTTGCAAAATGCATTCCTTCCATAAAGCGGTCCGCAGTCCAGGAGGTAATAAAAATCGCCACTGCCGCATACAGAGCCTTATGAATCCCAAAGACAAAAATCCCCAGCAGCACCACACTTCCATCTATAACCTGCAGAATCTGGGGAATGGAATAACCGCGCAGCTTATGTTGTATCAGAGCCGCTGCCATATCCGTTCCTCCAGTGGTTCCCTGTCCCAGAAAAATACAGCCGATTCCCACTCCCATAATGACTCCTGCCGCAAGGGCCGCCAACAGCATATCATCCTGAATCAGAGGAATGGGCGGTATGAAATACAGCCAGAAAGACAGACACAGAGCGCCAAAAACCGATTTTTTTGTAAACTCCCAGCCCTTTATCCAGATACCCAGGAAAAACAAAGGAATATTCAGCACTGCATTGGTAAACCAAAGAGGAATCCCGCCGTCTATCCAGTTCTCTGAAAGGCTCTTTATCACAATTCCCAGACCGGAAAATCCTCCTGTCACCATCTGCAGGGCATCATAGATAGAATTAATGGCAACGGACATAATCCCGGTTCCCAGAATAATCAGCAGATAAGAACGATATCGTCTTTTTTGTTGTGTACCGGTCACGCTTTTCCTCCTCCGAAAATTTCACAGGTTCTCTTACAGGCCGCTTCTGTTCCCGCACAGCCTCCCAATGCGCTCTCCCTCAGTTCAAAGGGCAGACTTCTTCCCACATGGTACATGGCTTCTGCCATTTCATCAAAGGGAATCATCTGCACCACACCGGCCAGCGCCTGCTCCGCACACACAAGAGCATTGGCGGATCCCATGGAGTTCCGGGTCTGACAGGGAGCCTCCACCAGCCCCGCCACCGGGTCGCAAACCAGTCCCAGGAGATTGGACAAAGCTGTAGAGGCTGCGTCCAGGCACATCTGCGGGCTTCCACCCATGACTTCCACGGCAGCAGCAGCAGCCATAGCAGACGCCGCCCCCACTTCCGCCTGACAGCCTGCTTCCGCCCCTGCCACAGAAGCGTTGCGCATAAGCAGATACCCCACAGCTCCTGCGGTATAGAGCCCGTTTAAAATCTCCTCATCTTTCAGCTGATATTCTTCCTGCAGAGCCAGAAGTACCCCCGGCACCACTCCGGAAGAACCTGCAGTCGGTGCAGCTACAATCACACCCATAGAGGCATTGACCTCCAGGACGGCCATGGCATAAGTCATAGCTTTTGACAGCATAGTTCCACAGATAGATTTCCCCATACGGCGGTGTTCCTCTAACTTCTTTGCCTCTCCGCCAATCAGTCCTCCTACGGACTTCACCGGCTGTATCAACGGTTCTTTTACCGAATTTTTCATGATTTCCAGAGCTTTTCTCATTTTTACTTCTACTTCTTCTCCACGCATCTGAGAAATCTCGGTTTCCCGTATTTTCATAACCTGAGATATGGAAAGTCCTTGTTCTGCACATAGCTGCAGCAATTCTGTTCCATGATTAAAATCCATTTTCCTGTCCTCCTATAACTGCACCAGCATAATATCCGATACCAGTGGATTTTCTCTGATTTTTTCCAATACTTCTTTTGGAATCTTCTCGTCTGATTCCACAATGGTAAACGCTGCCGCACCTTTCTCCTCCCGAAACAGACGCATAAAGGCAATGTTCACCCCTTCCTCACTTAGAATCTTTGTAATATGGGCCACCACACCCGGTTTATCTGTCTGACTGACAATCAGGGTACTGTACTCTCCTGTAAAGTCTACTTCTATCTGGTTCAGCTTCACAATCTTTACTTTTCCGCCGCCCAGAGAAACGCCACGGACAAAAAGCCGCTCTCCGTTTGTTCCCTGAATATCCATATCCGCAGTATTGGGATGAATATCGTCCGGCTCTTCTTCCGCTTTTGAAAAGCTGTATGCAATTCCCGCCTTTTTTGCCAATTCCAGAGAATCCCGAATCCGCAAATCATCGGTTTCAAATCCCATGATACCGCCCAGAAGCGCCCTGTCCGTACCATGTCCCCGATAGGTTCTGGCAAAAGAACCATACAGAGTGAACTGCACCTGCCGAATGGTTCCCGGAAACAGTTTTCTGGCCAGCAGAGCCATAGAGGCTGCGCCCGCTGTGTGGGAACTGGACGGCCCTACCATATTAGGACCAATCACTTCAAACAAACTGATACCTGTCATAATCTTCTCCTTTTCTTATGAAAGAAAAAGGTACTGCAGGATATCCCGTCAGTACCTCTCATTCTCATTTTACTCTGCAACTCCGTCGCTTGCTTTTTCTACTTCGGCAATCGCACTTTTTCTCATTGGAATTCTGCAGTTTCTGTTGTTTCCAAATTCCACAATGACATCTTCTTCTGTAATATCAATCAAGATACCATAGAAACCACTTGTTGTAACGACACTGTCGCCCACTTCCATAGCTGCCAGCATGCTTTTTACTCTCTGCTGCTCTTTTTTCTGAGGTCTCATAATCATGAAATACATCAAAAGAAAAAATACCACCAGCGGTAAGAACAAAGTAATCATGCCTCCTGCGCCGCCTGCTGCTGTTGATAATAACATCCTGCTTCCTCCTGAACCTTAAACTTTGTCTGTCAGACTGATAGACATTATTGTTATAATACACAATTTTTCTTGTTTCTTCAAGTATTTTCTCCGGTTTTTCCCAAATTTAATAGTTTTTTTATATGGGAGAAAAACGGTTTTCTTATTTCCCTGCTCCTAAAGCCATGCTTTCCAATTTCCGTGCCTTATATTCTTCGTAGCACCCTTTATCCAGCGCATCTCTGATTTCTTCCATCATCGTATTGTAGAAATACAAATTATGCAGTACACAAAGACGCATACCCAGCATTTCTTTTGCCTTTAACAGATGACGGATATAAGCTCTGCTGTAATGGCGGCAGGCCGGACACTGACATCCCTCCTCAATAGGACGGGAATCCAGTTCATATTTCGCATTAAAAAGATTTATCTTGCCGAAATTGGTATACACATGACCGTGGCGTCCATTACGGCTGGGGTACACACAGTCAAAGAAGTCCACGCCTCTTGACACGGCCTCCAGAATATTGGCAGGCGTTCCCACTCCCATGAGGTAGGTGGGCTTATTCACCGGAAGATGGGGTACTACACTGTCCAGAATCCGGTACATTTCTTCATGGGTTTCCCCCACAGCCAGACCACCGACAGCATAACCATCCAAATCCATTTTGGAAATGGTTTCTGCATGGGCAATACGGATATCATCGTAAATGGCGCCCTGATTAATTCCGAACAAAAGCTGATGGGGATTTACGGTATCCTCCAGCTGATTCAGCCTTGCCATCTCGTCCTTACATCTCTGCAGCCATCTGGTGGTGCGGTCTACAGAATTCTGCACATACTCTCTGCTGGCCACACTGGACGGACATTCGTCAAACGCCATGGCAATGGTGGAGCCCAGATTGGACTGAATCTGCATACTCTCCTCCGGTCCCATAAAAATCTTTCTTCCATCTACATGTGAGTTAAAATACACGCCCTCTTCTTTGATTTTTCTCAATTTTGAGAGAGAAAATACCTGAAATCCGCCGGAATCCGTTAAAATAGGGCGGTCCCAGTTCATAAACTTGTGCAGTCCTCCCAACTGCTTCACAATGTGGTCACCGGGGCGCACATGGAGATGATAGGTGTTGGACAATTCCACCTGGGTTTTGATTTCGTGCAAATCCGTGGTAGCCACAGCCCCCTTAATAGCTGCCGCTGTACCCACATTCATAAACACGGGAGTCTCAATGGTTCCGTGTACGGTTTCCAGACGGGCTCTCTTTGCCCTGCCTTCCTGCTTCAGTACGGTATACATAAATTTATTTTCCTCTTCTTCCTGTCTTTTCTCTATGTTTTACATGCCATAGGAGAATGTGATTTCTCTTTTTATGGAATCTGACCAAAAATAGTCAGAATTCTTTTTTGTTACAGAGTTCATTTTATCATATCCCTTATTTAAACGCAATGCAGAAAAATATTGGGAATTGTTTTTTTTGACATTTTGTCGTATAATGTAGCTTGATTTTTTTATGAACATATAATAAATAAGTAGAAACACATACAAGAAGGAGGTTTCTGACTATGTCAGAAGAAAAAAAAACACAGACACCCCGACACCTTCTGGGCATTGATATTGGTTCCACCACTGTCAAAATTGCCATTTTAGACCATGACTCTCATTTACTTTTTTCTGATTACAAACGGCATTTTGCAGATATCCAGAGTACGCTGGCGGACCTTTTGGACGAAGCTTGCCATTCCCTGGGTGAAATTTCTGCGGCACCTGTCATTACAGGCTCCGGAGGACTGACCCTTGCCAATCATCTGGAAGTTCCTTTTGTACAGGAAGTCATTGCAGTTTCCACTTCTCTTGAAAAACTGGCCCCAAAGACAGATGTGGCAATTGAACTTGGAGGAGAGGATGCAAAAATTATCTATTTTGAAGGCGGCAATGTAGAGCAGCGTATGAACGGTATCTGCGCCGGAGGAACCGGCTCTTTCATCGACCAGATGGCTTCTCTTCTGCAGACTGACGCACCGGGTTTGAACGAATATGCCCAAAATTACAAGGCGCTCTATCCCATTGCAGCCAGATGTGGTGTATTTGCCAAAACAGACATTCAGCCTCTGATTAATGAAGGCGCTACCAAGGAAGACCTGGCTGCCTCCATTTTCCAGGCTGTGGTAAACCAGACCATCAGCGGTCTGGCCTGTGGTAAGCCTATCCGTGGACATGTGGCTTTTCTGGGCGGTCCCCTGCATTTTCTCTCTGAGTTAAAGACCGCTTTTATCCGCACCTTAAATCTGGACGAAGAACATACCATTGTTCCGGAAAATTCCCACCTGTTCGCAGCCATAGGCTCCGCTCTGAATTCCAAAGAGGACGCAAAGGATGTCAGCCTGCTTTCCATGCGTGACCGTCTCAGAGCTGCCATTGCGATGGACTTTGAGGTAGACCGTATGGAGCCCCTCTTTGCTTCCAAAGAAGATTATCAGGCCTTTAACCGCCGCCAGAGCAAGTACAACGTAAAAACAGGGGAGCTTTCCACTTACCGCGGAAACTGCTATCTGGGAATCGATGCCGGTTCTACCACCACGAAAGCCGCGCTGGTAGGGGAAGACGGCTCTCTGCTCTACTCTTTTTACAGCAATAACAACGGCAATCCCCTGGCTACGTCTATCCGGGCTATCCAGGAAATCTATGAACAGCTTCCCGCCGGAGCCAGAATTGCCTGGTCCTGTTCTACCGGATACGGAGAAGCACTGATAAAAGCGGCTTTAATGCTGGACGAAGGTGAGGTAGAAACCGTTTCCCATTACTATGCCGCTGCCTTTTTCGATCCGGAGGTAGACTGTATTCTGGACATCGGCGGCCAGGATATGAAGTGTATCAAAATCAAAGACCAGACCGTAGACAGCGTACAGTTAAATGAGGCCTGCTCATCCGGCTGCGGCTCCTTTATCGAAACCTTTGCGAAATCCTTAAATTACAGTGTACAGGACTTTGCAAAAGCCGCTCTTTTTGCCGAACACCCCATTGATTTAGGCACCCGCTGTACGGTTTTCATGAATTCAAAAGTAAAACAGGCTCAAAAAGAAGGCGCTTCTGTTGCGGACATTTCCGCCGGACTGGCTTATTCTGTTATCAAAAATGCCCTTTACAAGGTTATTAAAGTTTCTGACGCCTCGGAACTGGGCAGACACATTGTAGTACAGGGTGGAACGTTCTATAATGACGCAGTGCTGCGCAGTTTTGAAAAAATTGCACAGTGCGAAGCCATCCGTCCGGATATTGCCGGCATTATGGGCGCATTCGGCGCTGCCCTGATTGCAAGGGAACGCTATGACAAAGAGAAAGCTTCCACCATGCTACCTATAGAGAAAATCAATACCCTGGAATACAAAACCACCATGGCCAACTGTAAAGGCTGTACCAACAACTGCCGTCTGACCATTAACAAATTTTCCGGCGGACGCCAGTATATTTCCGGCAACCGCTGTGAACGCGGTATCGGCAAAGAGAAGAACAAAGACCATATACCCAACTTATACGAATATAAATATAAAAAGCTGTTCTCCTATGTGCCGCTTACTCCTGACAAGGCCCCCAGAGGACAGGTGGGGATTCCCCGTGTACTGAATCTGTTTGAGAATTATCCTTTCTGGTATACGTTTTTCACCAATTTGGGATATCAGGTGGTTCTGTCTCCCACTTCTACCAGGAAAATTTACGAACTGGGCATTGAATCCATCCCCAGCGAATCCGAGTGTTACCCGGCAAAGCTGGCACACGGACACGTTTCCTGGCTGTTAAAACAAGGGGTGAAATATATCTTCTACCCTTGTATCCCTTACGAAAGACAGGAGTTTGACGATTCGGTCAACCACTACAACTGCCCTATCGTAACCTCTTATGCGGAGAATATTAAAAACAATGTGGATGAATTAAAAGACCCGTCCATCCGGTTCCACAATCCTTTCCTCTCTCTTACCGGGGAAGACACTGTAACCGACCGGCTGGTACAGGAATTTCCGGATATTCCCGCTGCAGAAGTCCGCAAAGCTGCACATTTAGCCTGGGAAGAACTGTCTGCCTGCAGAGAGGACATCAAAAGAAAAGGCGAAGAAACCCTGGCTTACCTGGACAAAACCGGCAGACGGGGGATTGTGCTTGCCGGACGCCCTTACCACATTGACCCGGAAATCCACCACGGTATCCCGGATTTGATTAATTCCTATGGACTGGCCGTGCTGACAGAGGATTCCATTTCTCATCTGGCTCCCCTTGAGCGCCCTCTCCGTGTCAATGACCAGTGGATGTACCACACAAGGCTTTACGCTGCCGCAAACTTTGTAAAAGAACGGGAGAATCTGGATTTGATTCAGTTAAACTCTTTTGGCTGCGGTTTGGACGCCGTTACCACAGACCAGGTAAATGAAATTCTTTCCCAAAGCGGAAAAATCTATACCTGCCTGAAAATTGACGAGGTGAACAACTTAGGAGCTGCCCGTATCCGCGTCCGCTCCCTGATTGCTGCCATCAAGGCCAAGGAACAACAGCACAAACAGAGAAATATCCTGCCCTCCTCTATAGAGCGTGTGCCGTTTACAGAGGAAATGCGGAAGAATTACACCATTTTATGTCCCCAGATGTCGCCCATTCATTTTAACATTCTGCAGGCAGCTTTCTGTGCCAGCGGATACAACCTGGAGGTTCTGCCAAACGACAACAAAGAAGCCGTGGATGTGGGACTGAAATACGTAAACAACGACGCCTGCTACCCTTCCCTTATGGTAGTCGGACAGATTATGCAGGCGCTGCTTTCGGGAAAATATGACTTACATAAGGTGGCGATTATTATGTCCCAGACAGGGGGCGGCTGCCGTGCTTCCAACTATATCGGCTTTATCCGCCGGGCTCTTGCCAAAGCAGATATGTCCTATATTCCGGTTATATCCATCAACTTAAGCGGTTTGGAATCCAACCCGGGCTTTAAGATTACGCCAAAGCTGGCCACACGTCTGGCTTACGGCGCTGTATTCGGCGATATTCTTATGAAATGTGTGTACCGTATGCGCCCCTACGAGGTGGTAAAAGGCTCTGCCAATGCCCTGCACCGCAAATGGGAAAAACGTTGTATCTCTTTCTTAAGCAGCAGACATACGGCTTTCGCACAGTTTAACCGTATCTGCCGGGAAATGATTCGAGAATTTGACGCTCTGCCTATTACAGACGAGAAAAAGCCAAGAGTCGGCATTGTAGGCGAAATTCTGGTAAAATTCCTGCCTGCGGCCAACAACCATCTGGCAGAACTGCTGGAAAAGGAAGGAGCCGAAGCGGTTTGTCCGGATTTGATTGACTTTATGTGTTACTGCTTCTATAACCTGAATTTCAAATCCGATTATCTGGGCTTTAAGAAATCGCTGGCCCAAAAAGGAAAGCTGGGAATTTCTGCTATTGAATTTATCCGCAGTGCAGCAAACAAAGAGTTTGAAAAGAGTAAACACTTTACGCCATCTGCCAGAATTGAAGATTTGGCAAAAATGGCAGAACCCATTGTTTCTCTCGGAAATCAGACGGGCGAGGGCTGGTTCCTCACCGGAGAAATGATGGAGCTCATTCACGGAAACGTGCCAAATATTGTCTGTATTCAGCCTTTCGGCTGTCTGCCTAACCACATTGTAGGTAAAGGCGTTATCAAGGCCATTCGCAGCGATTATCCGGAAGCCAACATTGTAGCCGTAGACTACGACCCCGGAGCCAGCGAAGTGAATCAGCTAAACCGTATCAAACTGATGCTTTCCACTGCATTTAAGAAGCTGCAGCCTTAAAAACGGTTATTTTTTTCTATGGAAAAAGAGAGTTGCATGGACAAGAAAAGCAACTCTCTTTTTCATTTCACTTTTTTATTTCACTAAATGGAGTTTCCGGCTTATTTTTGCCAGAACCACACCTCCCGGCACTCCTGCCAGTGTCTCTGC
Organism: Blautia hansenii; assembly: GCF_013304445.1. Classification (GTDB taxonomy): domain Bacteria; phylum Bacillota; class Clostridia; order Lachnospirales; family Lachnospiraceae; genus Blautia. Next base: position 400,044 of record NZ_JAAITA010000001.1, on the reverse strand, counting down.
GTCAGGTTTTGCCGCTGCAAGATATACCACAAAATATATGCCTGCTCCCAGTACAATGGCCGGTATCAGAGCCAGGAAATTGGATTTCAGCACAGCATGCAGTCCCTGGTATGACAGGAATGCTGCAAGCCCCATAGGTACAGAGGCCAGAAAAGAAGGAAGATAGGCTTCCTTCCAGGGATTTTCATATCCCAGTTCTTTTTTCATAGAGCGGTCATTTAACACACACATCACCAGCGCGTAGACAATCATAGCAATAACCACCGTATAAATCCCCAAGTTTGTGGCAAACATCAACACAGTCATAACAACCACATCAACCCCAAGGGCAATGGCCGCGTGAATCATGGGTAAATTGGCTTTGCCAATCCCCTGCAGCACACCGTTGGAGATATTAGACATTCCGTTCATGATTACCGTAATGACACCCAGCATCATCAGGCGCCCCGCTGTACCGTCTGTGGTAGCAAACAACAGCTTCGTCACAGGTCCGGCCAGCGCAAACAGCCCTACGCTGCAGGGGATAGAAATAAACATACTCAGCCAGGTTGCTTTATTGATTTTTTCCTTTACAGTCAAAATATCTCCTCTGGCATACGCTGCGGATACCTCCGGCATCATAGAAGTAGGGGCTGTACTGGACAGGGTCAGCGGAATATTAATAATTGTCAGAAAGAAACCGCACTCTGCATAAAGTCCTTCCACCACGCTGCTTTTCATTCCCTTCACTCCGGAAATCGTGGTATAAATCATACTGTTAATGTATCCGTTTACATTGTACAAAAAGGCACTAAGCAAAATGGGCGCCATAATCAGAATCAGCGTCTTCATGACCGCCCTGTAGCTTTCGTCTACCGAAACCCTGTCTTTGGCTATTTTTTTCTGAATTCCTCTGCGGTTTACCTGATAAACAAAAAGCATAAACAACAGGGCGGTAAGCACTCCGGCCCCTGTTCCCATGGTTGCACCTGCCGCACTCCAGCTTCGCAGGGTATTTTCGGGTGCATCGGCAAAATGATGTACCATAAAGTTAGCCATAACAAGGGCCACAACAGCCACTGCAGTCTGCTCTACAATCTGAGAAATAGAAGTCGGCAGCATGTTGCGGTAAGCCTGGAAATAACCCCGGAACACTCCCAAAATTCCTGAGAGAAAAATCGTAGGCGCTAAAAACTGCAATGCCAGTCTGGCATTTGCCATACGCTCCGGCACCAGAATCGGTGCGCCTGCAACACAGACAATGGCTACTGCGCCTCCTACCACCACTGCATATAAAAGCGCACCTTTAAAGATTTTCTGGGCGTCCCGGTATCGTTTAAAGGCCAGCCGTTCCGCCATAATCTTAGACACAGCCTGGGGAATGCTGAAAGAGGCAATCATCAGCAAAATAAAGTACACATTTTGAGCAAATTGAAAGCAGCCAAAACTTTCCTTTCCCATAGTACTGGAAAGAGGACTTTTATAAATCAGTCCGATAATCTTGGAAATCAGCGCAGCCACCATCAGAAACGAAGCATTTTTTACTAAAGTATTGTCATTTTTCTTTCCCATGTATTTTCATCCTCTATCTGTTTTCTATCTGCCAGTCAATGGTCGAAAGCCCTTGGCTTTCCAGAAATGCATTGGCTTTGCTGAAATGCCTGCACCCGAAAAAGCCCCGGTAGGCAGACAGCGGGCTGGGATGAGGAGCCTCTAGAATCAAATGTTTGGGATTGGTCAGCATGCTGCGCTTCATCTGTGCCGGGCGTCCCCAAAGCAGAAAAACCATGGGTCTGTCCTGCTCATTCAGTATTTGGATAGCCGCATCCGTAAATTGTTCCCATCCAATCCCTCTGTGAGAATTGGCCTGGTGGGCCCGCACAGTCAGCACTGTATTCAGAAGCAGTACGCCCTGCTTTGCCCATTTTTCCAGATAGCCATTATTCGGAATAAAGCAGCCGCAGTCCTCATGCAGTTCCTGGTAAATGTTTACCAGCGAAGGAGGAATTTCCACATCTGGCTTCACGGAAAAACAAAGTCCATGAGCCTGTCCGTCATTGTGATACGGGTCCTGCCCTAAAATCACAACCTTCACTTCATCAAGCGGCGTAAAATGAAACGCGTTAAAAATATCATCCGGTGCAGGAAATATCTTTCTCTGCTGATATTCCTGTCCCACCTTGTCAAACAATTCTTTATAGTAGGCTTTCTTAAATTCCGGCTTTAAAGCCTCCAGCCATTGTCCCTGTAAAGGCGGCATTCGTATTCCCTCCTTTGTTTTTTTACATTTTCTTAGTTTAGCAGAATACGTTTTAAAATGCAAATCCAACCCAGGGATTTTTTACCTTTTTTTATCTGTTTTTACATTTTTTGACACTCCGTTTTTTGACCGTCTGCGCAGGAGAGCTCAAACCAGAATTCTACACCATTGCTGTAATTTTTCACTCCGCATTTCTGGTGCATACTGTCCATAATAGCCTTGACAATGGACAGCCCGATACCGCTGCCGCCGTATTCTCTTGTTCTGGCTTTATCCACCTTGTAGAATTTTACCCAGACCTTATCCAAATCCTCCTCCGGTATGACGTCCCCTGTATTAAAAACAGAGAGTCTTACGGTATCCTGACGTATTTCCGTCTTAATTTCAATCTTCTTTTCATAGTCCACATGATTCAAAGCATTGGACACATAGTTGGTAACAACTTCCTCCATTTTAAATTCATCGCCCCATACATATACAGGTTCTGTCTGGTTAAAATGAATTTCTGCCCCCTTTTGTTCTGCCAGAAGCCGCGCAGACTGCACGACCCCGCTCACCAAATCTGTCAGGTCAAAACGCTCCATAGCAACTGTATCATTACCAAATTCCAGTTGGTTCAGTGTCAGCAATTTCTTTACCATCTGATTCATCTTTCCGGCTTCATCCACAATGACCTCGCAGTAAAATTCCCGGCTCTGGGCGTCGTCATTGATACATTCCTGCAGACCTTCTGCGTACCCCTGAATCAGGGCGATGGGGGTTTTCAGCTCATGAGACACATTCGCCAGAAATTCCTTCCGCATTTCGTCAATTTCTTCCTTTTTGGCAATATCCTGCTGCAGCTCATTATTGGCTGTTTTCAGTTCGGAAATGGTTTTTTCCAAGTCTTCAGAAAGCTTATTCAGATTATTTCCTAAAATACCAATTTCATCCTGGCTGGTGCTGTGATATTTCACATCAAAATGCAGGTCTGCCATTTCCCTGGAAATATCACTGAGGGTCTGCAGCGGTCTGATAATCCGTCTCGACATAATCCAGATAATCACTGAACTGATCAAAATCGTAGCAAGGCCAATATACAGATAAAACATGTTGGAAATTTGTGCGCTGTCCCGAATACTCTGAATCGGTGTACGAATCATAAAACTGCTCTTATCGTCCAGATTCCCGTACATGCAGACCACGTCCATGGTACTGGCGTCTCCGCTTATTTTCGTTACTACATAATTGTCCTTTTGCTCCATAATCACCCGTTTTCCCCTGGAAAACTGAGACTCAAACTGCATGTAAGCCAGCATTTCCGCCTCATCCTTTGTGGTACTGTAGCAATTTCCAAAAGGGTCTACCACAATCAAACGGAAATTTTTTTCTGCCAGATATTTCTTAAATGCGTCATCATCATTCAAAGCACTGTACTGGTAATTGTCCACATTGTTTAAGGCCTGATAAACATTCTTTAGACTGTCTGTTTTCCTGGCAAGGTAGTATTTCTCTAAAAACAGAGAATTCACCCCCAGCATTACCGCCAGAGACAGGCACATAATCACAATGTAAGTAACTGCCAGTCTGATTTTAATGGATTTTTTCATCATGACACCTCAAATTTATATCCCATACCCCAAATGGTTTTGATGTACTCTCCCTTATCGCCCATTTTACTCCTCAGTTTCTTTACATGGGTATCAATGGTTCTGGCATCGCCAAAATAATCATAATTCCATACAGAATTTAAAATCTTTTCTCTGGAAAGGGCAATTCCCTGATTTTCCAAAAAATAGCTGAGCAGTTCAAATTCCTTGTAGCTTAATTCTATAGGGGTACCGTCAATGGCCGCAATATGGGCAGTTTTATTGATTTCAATACCGCCTGCGCTCAAAAGTTCATCTGCACCGATAGAACTGGTACGCCGCAAAATAGCTTCCACCCTGGCTACCAGAATCTTCGGGCTGAAAGGTTTTGAAATATACTCGTCTACTCCCAGTTCAAATCCTAAAAGTTCGTCCCGCTCATCGCCTCTGGCTGTCAACATAATAATCGGCACTTTGGACTCTCTCCGAATTTCCCGGCATACCTCCCAGCCGTCCATCTTGGGCATCATCACGTCCAGAATCAACAAGGAAATGTCTTTCTTTTTATAGAATATATCAAGAGCCTCTTCCCCGTCTCCGGCTTCCAATACCTCAAAATCCTGTTTTACAAGGAAATCCCTTACCAGTTTTCTCATTCTGCTCTCGTCATCCACAACCAGTATTCTGCATTTATCCATGGTCTTTTCCTCCTTCGCACTGTAATGTATAGTATAGCAGACAAATTTGTCAAAAATGTGAAATTTCTTCGCATGGTTTCCGTTCCAAAAACAAAAAAGGAATCCGTACTAATCTCTTTTAGAACGAACTCCTTTCCCTATGGACCTGAGGGGAATCGAACCCCTGTCCGAAAGTCTATCCCTTGCGGCATCTCCCATCACAGTTATTCTTTTAACATTCCCTTATGCAGCCGCCGAATAACAGGCTGTTACACTTGGTAGCTTCATAAAATCTTCCATTTTCTCAAAGCTTTGAAAACGAAGTGCCCCGCAAAGTCGATGCCAGATTCTCAAGCAGCGGGTGACCTGAGGCTGACAAGCTGCAATTAGGCAGCTAACGCTACGTTATCGTTTGCGTTTATATTTAGTTTCCAGGTTGATATGCAGTCCCGGAGTCTGCAGATGGCTTCCTCAACTTCAAAACCCCCGTCGAAACCAGTACAAGCCCTCATATAAAATAAGCACTGCATGGTACACAAACGAGTAGATTTCCCATTCCCAATGTAAGTACATTAGGAAACTTATTACATACTATCTGGTTTCTGTATTTTTGTCAAGAGTTAATTTCAGAAAAATAATTGATAAAAGAGCCATTCCCAAAATCATCCGGCAATGGCTCTTTGTATTTGAATTTTATTTATGTAAATGACATGCTACAAAATGTCCCGGACGAACTTCCTGTAATTTCGGAGATTCCATCTTACATCTTTCTGTTGCATGCTTACAACGGTTTGCAAAAGGACAGCCCGGCTTTGGATTGATAGGGCTTGGTACGTCTCCGGACAGTACGCTGGATTCCTTCTGCGCTTCTTTATCCGGGTCCGGAATCGGCACAGATGCCAACAACGCCTGGCTGTATGGATGCAGTGTATGAGCATAAATCTCATCACTATCTGCCAGTTCTACCAGATTTCCCAGATACATAACCGCAATACGGTCTGAAATATATTTGACAATATTTAAGTCATGGGCAATAAACATATAAGTAAATCCGTGTTCTGCCTGCAGGTCTTTCAGCAGATTTATAATCTGACTCTGAATGGATACGTCAAGAGCAGAAATCGGCTCATCACACACAATGAACTCCGGTTCTACAGCCAGAGCACGGGCAATTCCGATACGCTGACGCTGACCGCCGGAAAACTCATGCGGGAAACGGTTTGCATGTTCCCGGTTCAGACCTACTGTCTCCAGAAGCTCATAAACACGCTGCATACGTTTCTCTTTGTCATACATATTGTGAATTTCCATACCTTCTGCAATAATACTTCCCACTGTCATACGGGGATTCAAAGACGCATAAGGATCCTGGAAAATAATCTGTGCTTTCTGAGAATACACATAGCGGTCTTTGGTGTGTCTTAAATTTACCTGCTTTCCATTGTAAAGCATTTTTCCACTGGTAGCCGGATAAATTCCCATAACTACTCTTCCCAATGTAGATTTTCCACATCCGGACTCACCTACCACACCAAGCGTTTCTCCTTTATAAATGTCCAGGGAAATATCATTGACTGCTACCAGATTCTTTCCCTTTCCTACATGAAAGTGCTTTGACACATGGTCTAAAGTAACCAGCTTATCCATTTACCTTTTCCTCCTTGTCTCCCGGAAAATCAGGGTGAAGTCTCCAGCAGGACGCCGTATGGCCTTCGCTCACCTGGAATACCGGCGGCTGATTGGAACGGCAGATTTTCATGCAGCATTCACATCTGCTGGCAAATCCGCAGCCCTGCGGCGGAGCATATAAGTCAGGAGGGGTACCCGGAATGGATACCAGCTGCTCCTCTTTCTTTGTATCAATCGTTGGAAGACTCTTTAAAAGAGCCTTTGTATAAGGATGTCCCGGATTGTAGAAGATATCTCTTACGGTACCTTTTTCCACTACTTTACCGGCATACATAACAGCCACATGATCCGCCAGATTTGCCACAACCCCAAGGTCATGGGTAATCAGAATAATCGCTGTTTTGGTATCGTCCTTAATTTTTCCCATCAGCTGCATAATCTGCGCCTGAATGGTTACGTCAAGAGCTGTTGTTGGTTCATCCGCAATCAACAGCTGCGGGTTACAGGCCAAAGCCATAGCAATCATGGCACGCTGACGCATACCGCCGGAAAATTCATGAGGATACTGCTTTGCTCTCTCCTCGGCATTTGGAATCTGAACCATCTGTAAAAGACGGACAGCCTCTTTTTCCGCATCTGCTTTACTGATTTTTTTCTTGTTTACCAGAGTTTCCGTAAGCTGCTTGCCTACACGCATAGTAGGATTCATACAAGTCATAGGGTCCTGGAAAATCATACTGACCATCTGACCACGGATATCCTGCATTTCCTTTTCACTTGCCGCTACAATATCTTTACCGCAAAGTTTAATGCTTCCCTCTTTAATTCTTGCAGGAGGCATAGGGTTCAGTTTCATAATTGTCTGAGCCGTTACACTCTTTCCGCAGCCGGATTCTCCTACAATAGCAAGCACTTCTCCTTTGTTTACCTCCAGGCTGACACCTCTGACAGCGTGTACTTCACCTGCATAAGTATCAAAAGAAACATGAAGATTGTCTATTTTTAATATTTCTTCCATTTCCTTACCTCCTTAATTTCGGGTCAAATGCGTCACGAAGCTGGTCACCCAGCAGGTTAAAGGACAACATGGTAACACAGATAAATAACGCTACAATAACAAGCTGTGTGGGGAACATCTGGAAAACCTTAATGGCGTCATTGGCCATAATACCCCAGGAAGACTTCGGAGGCGCAATACCCAGACCCAACATGGACAGAAATGCTTCTGTAAAGATAACATTGGGAATATCCAACGTAATATTGACAATAATAACACTAAGCACATTGGGTACCAGATGTTTGCCAATGATTCTTGCCGGAGAAGCGCCCATGGATTTTGCCGCAATAACAAATTCCTGCTCCTTCAAACCAACAACCTGTCCTCGCACCAGTCGAGCCATACCGGTCCATCCGGTAAGGGAATAGGCCACAATAATAGTTCCCAGACCACGTTCCATAACCGTCATCAGAAGGATAACGATAATCAGGTAAGGAATACCGCTGATGATTTCCACAATACGCATCATCACATTATCTACTGCACCGCCGAAGTAACCGGAGATACCGCCATAGATAACACCTACCAGACAGTCAATCAGCGCAACCGCAATCGCTACGGTAAGAGAAACTCTTGCTCCGTACCAGACTCTGGAGAATACGTCGCGTCCCAGGGCGTCGGTACCAAAAATATGCATCTGACCGGTCACAGAGTCCGGACTCATAATGGGTTTATTCTGAAATGCTACATTCTGCTCAGAATAGCTGAACGGTGTCAGCATAGGACAGAAAATAGCACCCAGAATAATCAGACCCAGAATAATCATACAAATCACTGCAACCCTACTCTTGCGAATACGGTTCCAGGCATCTTTCATAAAGCTGACAGAAGGTCTTGCCAATGATTCCATACTTTTTGCATCGGCTCCTAACACCTCAAAGGCATCCGAAGAAATTTTGCCGCTGACATCATAAGGAGTGTACTGTTCTGTCTGTACGGTTGTCTTATTATTCTTTTTTCTCATGTGTTCCTTACTCCTTTCCGCCTGTCAGTTTAATACGTGGATCGATAAATCCGTAAATCAAATCTACAACCAGATTGGCGAGAATCAGAAACATACCGTAGAAGACTGTAGTACCTGCAATCATAGTATAATTCAGAGTCTGCACACTGGTTACAAAGTATTTTCCAAGTCCCGGAATAGAGAAAATATTCTCTACAACGAAAGCACCCGTCAAAACAGCTGCTACCAGGGGACCCATAACGGTAACAACCGGCATAACTGCGTTACGTACCGCATGTTTCCAAACAATCTGACGCTGGCTGAGGCCTTTTGCTTTTGCTGTTTTGATATAATCCTGGCTGAGTACATCCAGCATACTGGTTCGCATCAAACGGCTTACCGTTGCCATAGAGCCAAAAGCCAGAGCAAAAGCCGGAAGAATCTTACTGTTAAAGTCAGACCAGCCAATAACGGCAAACACCTGAACTCCCGTTGCCTGATACAGCTTCAATCCCAGGAAATACTGTAAAACTGCACCCATAATGAAGGAAGGTACAGAAACACCAACCAGTGCAAAAAACATGGCTGCGCTGTCCCATACAGTTCCTCTCTTAACAGCAGCCACAACACCAAGAAGAATACCCATAATAAAGGCAAACAGCAGGGCGCGGATACCAAGACTAAAGGATACCGGGAAAGCTTCTGCGATAACATCTGTCACCGCTCTTCCGTCCGGAATAGAAATTCCGAAATCACCTCTTAAGGCATTTCCTATGTAAATAAATAACTGCTGAAGCACGGGTTTATCCAGTCCATATTTCTTTTCCAGGGCCTGCATAACGGAATCCGGCAACGCTTTTCCGGCTGTAAACGGTTCGCCCGGAAGTAACTGCATTAAGAGGAAGGTGATAGTTACCAGAACTAAAATAGTAATAAAAGAATAAATAATTCTTTTTAAAATGTAGCGTATCCGATTAGACAAAATAGACAGCTCCTTTCTTTTGTTTTCTTTACTTTATTATTTTTATGTTCTGTTTATGTAAAGCGCAAAAGTTTTTGCGCTTTACATAAACAGACAGGAGCCGTGTGAGAAACCACTCTGATTCCAGAACAACAGCTCCTATCTAAAATAACCTTATAAAATTTTTTCTTTCCGCTTTCCGAAATTATTTAGCGTCTGTAAAGTCAAATTCCTGGAAACCGGTACGAGTCATATTCTGCACCTTGTCAGACACGGCATAAGAAACAGCACTGAAGTAAATTGGGTAAACTGCTGCGTCTGTCTGTGTTACCAGAGTTTCTGCCTTAACCAGTAAATCCTGACGAGCTGCCGGGTCTGCTTCCACCATAGCGTCAGCAATCAGTTTATCATATTCTGTGTTGCTGTATTTACCATAGTTGTTTCCATTTGTTGTAGTAAACAGGTCAAGGAATGTCATGGCATCGTTGTAGTCCGGAGCCCAGCCTGCGTATACCATATCGAAATCACCGGAATTCATAGAAGCCAGACGTGACTTAAATGGCTGTGGTGTAATTTCTACATTCAGACCAAGTACGGATTTCCACTGTTCCTGCATAAACTGTGCATCTCTCTGAGCTCCGTCAGTATCATCACAGAGGAAAGATAATTTCAAATCTTCTGCTTTCAGTCCTGTTTCCTGAAGACCTTTTTCCAGAGCTTTCTTTGCTTCTTCTGCATTGTATCCGGTGATATCTCCAGCCGCTTCGCGATACAGCACATCATTTGCTCCTGCAATACCGGTTGGTACAAGACCTGTAGCCGGTACGGAACCATCTTTTAAGATATTGTCACACAGACTCTGTGTATCCAGAGCAAGACCAAGTGCACGGCGGATATTTGCATTGTCCAAGCCTTTGTCTGTTTTCTTTGTGTTAAACTGAATATACCAGTTGCTGTTGTTTACATAGTTTTCTACATGAATGCCGAGAGACTCTGCCTGTACGGTCTGGTCACCTGTCAGGTTGATACAGTCAATCTGTCCAGCCTGGAATGCGTTCATACGTGCATTGGAATCATTCATCATATTATAACGAACGGTTTTTACTGCAACTCTGTCCGGGTCATAGAAATCTTCATTTGCTGTCAGTGTAATGTGGTCATTGTGTACCCACTCGCTGATGGTGTACGCACCGTTTGTTACCAGCTGATCCATTTCATCTCCGTAGTGCTCTGCACCGATTTCCTCGTAAGCCTTCTGGTTTACAGGATAGTAGGTTGAGAATGAGAACAGGTGCTCTGCATATGGAATCGGGTTTACGAAAGTAACTTCCAGAGTATAGTCGTCAATGGCTTTTACACCCAGTTCAGAAGGGTCTTTTGTTCCTTCATATACTTCTTTACCATTTAACAGATTATCATAGATAATAAATGCGTAGGAAGAAGCTGTCTCTTTGTTACAAACTGCCTGATAAGCGAACACGAAGTCATTTGCTGTTACAGGTTCTCCATTTGTCCATTTTGCATCCTGACGAAGTTTCATAGTGTAAGTACGTTTGTCATCGCTTACAGTAGTTTCTTCGGCAAGGTCTGGCACCGGTTTATCATTTTCATCCAGTTTATACAGACCGGACATAACCATACGGAGAATATCTCCTGATGCCACGTCTGTAGTGAGCATACTGTTTAATTCAGGCGGTTCTGCACGTAAGTCGATTGTGTAGGAATCCTCCTCCGGTGTTCCTGCAAAACCTGTACTGCTTGTTTCTGTTTTTGCGCCACCGTCAGAAGTGCCTTCTGCTTTTTTGTCTCCTGAAGAACTTCCGCATGCGCCTAAAGATAAAATCATTGCGCTTGCAAGGGCCATTGCCAATACTTTCTTCATTTTCATATTGATTTCCTTCCTCTCTGCTAGAATTTCACACTGAAAACTTTAATACTTTGTTTTCTTAATGTTGTGAATCAATCTTCTTTATTATAATAAATTATGAAGTTTTGTCAACTGTTTCTGGCAAAATTCTCGCATTTGTGTTTTTTGCACAAAGACAAATATCTTTCTGGCCGAAACTTTTCAAGCAATTTCTTTTAAATTCTCCACAATTTTACGGATAACTCCATCTTTAAAGGGAGACTCTATGCCGCTTTGCTGTAACAAATCAGTATGAAACTCGGAAGCGGAAATCCTGCATAATTTCAGATAACTCTCCCACGCTCCCCGGCGGTCCTTATCCATCCAGATTTTGTACTCAAAAGCACAAAGCTGGGCAATCACATAATCAATATAGTAGAGAGGGAAACTGTAAATATGGTGTTGTTTCTGCCAGAAACAGCCTCTTTCAAAGAAGTCCAGCCCTGCATAATCCATATGAGGCTTATATTCCTTCTCCAGCTTTTTCCACACCTCTTTCCTCTGCTGAGGCGTCATTTCCGGATGGTCATACACTTCATGCTGAAATTCGTCCACCATACAGCCGTACGGTACAAAAATCACAGCATCCTCCAAATGCATACCGGTGTAATCGGCTGTCTTCTCTTTTCCGAAAAACAGATGATACCAAGATTCTGTAAAGAATTCCATGGACATGGAATGAATCTCCGCAGTTTCCATACCAATATCTGCATGTTCCCGGATAGGGTCTTCTGCTGCCAGGTATCCCTGGAACGCATGGCCGCACTCATGAGTCATAACGTCCACATCTCCGCTGGTGCCGTTAAAGTTGGCAAAAATAAACGGTGCCTTATAGTCCGGAAGGTACGTCATATATCCGCCCACTGCTTTTGTCTTTCTGCCAAAGACATCTAAAAGTTCGTTTTCCATCATAAAATCAAAAAACTCTTTTGTCTCCGGAGACAATTCTTCATACATCTCCTGTCCTGCTGCCAGAATTTCCTCCGGCGTTCCTTCCGGCTGGGGATTTCCCTCTGGTCCGTATACCTGTTCGTCTGTATAAGTCATATGCTCAAGTCCCAGACGCTCTCTCCTTTTTTCAAAAAGCTCTTCTGCAAAAGGAACCCATACTTCCTTCACCTGACGTCTCAGATTTTCAATTTCTTTTCTTCCATAACAGTTCCTCTGCATGCGCAGATATCCCAGAGGTGTATACGTCTCAAATCCCAGTGTTTTTGCCTGCTCTGTTCTGTTTTTTACCAGTTTGTCATACAACTCATCCAATTTATCGGCAATACTGTCAAAGAAAGCATTTTGTTTCTGGGCTGCTCTTCTTCTCACTTCAGGATCTTTACTTTTCAGATAAGGAGTCAAAAGAGAAAGATTCAGGATTTCCCCTTCCCAGCCAATTTTAGCGCTGGCCAGAAGTTTTTCATATTCTGTCACCAGTGCATTCTCCTCCTGCATCAGTGGAATGACTTCCTCGGACACAGACTTCATGGCAATTTCCATATTTTTAAATGCCACAGACCCTATTTTTTCTTCCAGAACGTCCCTGTACGGGGAAGCAAAGAGCCGCTTCTGATATTCCACACATAAGTTGGAATACTCGGGCACCTGTTCATCATAGTAATTCTGTTCCTTCTCATAAAACTCGTCTGTGGTGTCAATGGTATGGCGAATGGAACAAAGCGTCACCTGGGTCTGCACCCTGTCATTGAGTTTATAAAACTCTTTGTGAACAGCAAACTGCTCTTCCCCGCTTCCCGCTTCTTCCAGCTTCTTCATCAATTTTTTCAGCTGCTCTTTTACCTGTACAAAATCAATTCTTTCATACGGCATATCTTTAAATTTCATCATGTTCTGTTCTCCTCTCCTGCCCTGCAGTTAATACAGGTTTTTCACCTTAAATTCTCTCTCTGTCTCTCTTCTCTGGTCCTTTTTTGCAATGTCCTGCCGCTTATCGTAAAGCTTCTTGCCTTTCGCCACGCCCATTTCTACTTTCACAAGACTGCCTTTAAAATATACCTTCAAAGGTACCAAAGTATACCCTTTTTCTCTGATTTTGCCTTCTATTTTCCGAATTTCATAGGTATGAAGCAAAAGCTTACGCACCCTTAAAGGGTCTTTGTTAAAAATATTGCCTCTTTCATAAGGGCTGATATGCATACCATAAATAAACACCTCGCCCTTCTCAATCTGAATAAAAGACTCTTTAACACTGCATTTTCCCATGCGCAGGGATTTGACCTCTGTACCCGCCAGTTCAATCCCTGCCTCATAAGTGTCCTCTATAAAATAATCATGGTATGCCTTTTTATTATTTGCAATCAGACGAATCCCTGATTCTTTTGCCATGACTTAATCCTCCCTTTCCAAACTGAAATCCACGGTTTTTGTGGCAATGTCCGCCTGTTCTACCCGAACCTTTACTTTCTGCCCCATGGAATATACCTTTTTCGTCATATCTCCCACAAAGCGGTACTTTTCTTTCTCATATGTGTAATAATCATCCCGCATGGAATTCACATGCACCAGACCTTCCACCGTATTAGGCAGTTCCACATACAGTCCCCATTCCGTCACGCCTGAAATAGTTCCCTCCATGACTTCGCCAATATGCTGCTTCATAAACTCTGCCTTCTTCATTTTAACGGTTTCCCGCTCTACCTCTTCGGCTCTTCTCTCCATAGCACTGGACTGTCCTGCCACTTCCTCCAGAATTTCCGCATAGTGGCGAATTTTTGCCTCTGTCATCTTGCCTCGCAGATGTTCCTTGATAATTCTGTGAATCTGCAAATCCGGATACCTGCGGATAGGAGACGTAAAGTGACAGTAATACTTGGCAGCCAGGCCAAAATGTCCGCTGCACTGGGTGGTATACCTGGCCTGTTTCATAGAACGCAGAAGCAGCCGGGCAAAAAACGGCTCACATTCCATGCCTTCCAGCTCTTTTAAAATTTTCTGCACTTCTTTTGGGCTGATTTCTTCTTTTGCTTTCTTCACTTTTACTCCTGCCTGATGAACCATTTCCAGTACAGCTTCCATCTTTTCCCCATCGGGAGTATCGTGTGTCCGGTATACAAAAGGCAGGCCCAAAAGCGCATATTCTTCTGCTACCGTTTCATTTGCAGCCAGCATAAAGTCTTCAATGAGCCGGGTAGCCACATTCTGTTCATAAGGATAAATTTCCACTGGCTTTCCACTGTCATCCAGACGAATTTTGCTTTCCGGGAAATCAAAGTCAATGGCTCCTCTCTTCTTTCTTCTCTTCCGAAGGAGTCCGGAAAGCTCGCCCATTTCCAAAAGCATGGGAACCAGTTCTCTGTATTTCTCTGTCACCGCTTCGTCTTCACCCAGGAGAATCTTTTTTACGTCTGTGTATGTCATTCTCTCATTCACCCGGATGACGGTCTCCACAATGCGGTGAGACACAATTTTTCCTTTTTCATTAATATCCATCAGGCAGCTTAACGCCAGTCTGTCCTCTCCTGCGTTCAGAGAACAGATACCATTGGAAAGTTTTTTGGGCAGCATGGGAATTACCCGGTCCACCAAATAGACACTGGTGCCTCTTTTCAGTGCTTCTCTGTCTAAAGCGCTGCTGTACTGCACATAATTGCTTACATCTGCAATGTGTACCCCCAGATGATACAGGCCGTTTTCCTTTGTAAGAGAAACCGCATCATCCAAATCTTTGGCGTCTTCCCCGTCAATGGTAACCATAACCACATCCCTCAAATCTTCTCTGCCATAAAAATCTCCCTCATTTAACGTCTCTTTTACGCGCTGGGCCTGATTGGCCACCTTTTCCGGAAATTCCATGGGCAAATCATAGCTTTTCGCCACACACAGGACATCTACGCCTTTTTCTCCCGGCTTTCCCAGGATTTCTGTCACGATTCCTTCCGGAGATTTTCCTCCCCGACCATAATCCTTAATCTTCACCAGAACTTTATCTCCGTCCTCGGCTTCCATAGCCTTTCCCTGGGGAATAAAAATATCTCTGGCAAACCGCTGGTTGTCCGGCACTGCAAAGCCAAAACCTGCCGACTGCTCATAAGTTCCCACGATTTCTTCGATTCCATGCTCCAGAATCCTTGTCACTGCACCTTCACAACGCCGTCCGTTCTTTTCTTCCTTCTGTACCGTTACCTGCACCGTATCTCCATGCAAGGCCCGTCCTACCTGCTCTTCCGGTATAAAAATATCCTGTCTCTCTTCCTCACCGGGAATTTCTACAAAACCAAAGCCTCTGGGATGACTGATAAAGGTTCCTGTATAAACATGGCCCTTTTTATATCCCAAACCGGTCTTTTCTTTTTTCTCCTGTTTTTCTGTCTGTTTTCTGCGGTCTTTTTCCGGCTTTCTCACAGCCTCATACTTGCCGCGCTTGCTGATGGTGACTTTCCCTTCTTTCAGGAGTATATCCAGTACCTTGTGCAGTTCCTCCCTTTTTCCCGAAGGAATCTGCAGAAGCACTGCCAAATCTCTGGCTCTCATAGGCTCATATTCCTTGCAGCACATCAACTCATATAAAATTTTTTTCCTCTTTTTCAGCTGTTGATTTTTCTTCAAATTTTCTCCTTTTCCTGTTAAAAAGATGACACCCTTGCAATGCAAGAGTGCCATGTTTAAAAGTTCAGATTCAATACTAACGCCAGCACAAAAAATAAAATCCCCATAATTTTGGTTGCTTTTACCATTGCGCCTTCCATGGAGCGTCCTTTATTTTTCCCCCAGTAAGTATCTGCCATTCCGGCAATACTTCCCAGTCCCTGGGACTTTCCTTCCTGCATCAGAATAATAACAGATAAGCCTATACAATCTATAACGAAAAGTACGGTCAAAACAATTCTCAAAATTTCCACGTTCACACCTCCTAATTGCTAAACATCTAAAGTTTAACACAGGCGCAGCATGATTTCAACTGTTATTTTCGCAGATTCCCATTTATCCCCTTATAATCATAGCAGGCAGTTTCTCCCAGCATATCCTCAATGGCAAGAAGGCGGTTATACTTTGCCGTCCGCTCTCCCCTGCAGGGCGCACCTGCCTTTATCTGTCCGCTGCCCGCTGCCACAGCCAAGTCAGCCAGAAACGTATCTTCACTCTCTCCCGAACGATGGGAAAGAATGGTTCGGTATCCCGCTTTATGAGCCAGTTCCACAGCCTCCATGGCCTCTGTCAAAGTCCCAATCTGGTTAACTTTTATCAGCACCGCATTGCCGGCGCCCATAGTGATTCCCCTGGCAATCCGTTCTGTATTGGTAACAAACAAATCATCCCCCACCAGCTGTACTTTCTGCCCCAGTCTTTGCGTCAGCCTCTGCCAGCCTTCCCAGTCTTCCTGGTCTAACCCATCCTCAATGGATAAAACGGGAAATGTCTCTGTCAGTTCTTCGTAGTAAGCGGTCATCTCTTCTGCTGTGCGATAGACTTCTGTGCCAGTCATAAAAGATTCTCCCGGAAAATAGTAAGCCTTTTTGTCTTCTTCGTACAGCTCACTGGCTGCCACATCTATGGCAAAACAGATATCCTTCCCAAGGGTATAGCCTGCGCGCTTTACAGCCTCTGCCATCATAGCCAAAGCTTCTTTTGCCCCCTGTACATCCGGCGCAAATCCACCTTCATCTCCTACAGCTGCAGACAATTTTCGCTCTTTTAAAAACTCTTTCAGCGTATGGTAAACCTCTGCGCACATGCGAAGTCCTTCTTTAAAGCAGCAGGCGCCTACAGGCATAATCATAAATTCCTGAAAATCTACAGTGTTGTCTGCATGTTTCCCGCCATTTAAAATATTCATCATAGGTACTGGCAGCTGTGTGCTTTTGCAGCCTCCCAGATACTGGTACAAAGGCATGCGCATAGCCTTTGCAGCCGCATCTGCCACCGCCAGAGATACAGCCAGTATGGCATTGGCTCCCATATGCTCCTTTTTCTCTGTGCCGTCTGCCTCCAGAAGCAGACAATCAATCCGGCTCTGGCAAAGTGCATTTTCTCCCAGCACTGCGTCTGCCAGCACGGTATTGACATGCTCTACTGCCCTTTGTACTCCCAGGCCTCTGTAACGCGGTTCTGCGTCCCGCAGTTCCAAAGCTTCAAACTTTCCTGTGGATGCACCGGAGGGAACAATAGCCCTTCCGGTATATCCGTCCTTTCCCACAATACCTTCTCCTACCGTAATTTCTGCTTCTACTGTGGGATTCCCTCTGGAATCCAGCACTTCTCT
This sequence comes from Blautia hansenii, assembly GCF_013304445.1. Lineage (GTDB taxonomy): Bacteria > Bacillota > Clostridia > Lachnospirales > Lachnospiraceae > Blautia. The sequence goes on along the minus strand of NZ_JAAITA010000001.1, from coordinate 382,853 downwards.
GGCGTAAACCTTTCTGATAGGTAAATAGCGGTTCATGGCAAATACCTCCTGACTTTATGCCAAATTCTGGTTCTAGTGTCTTTTCTTCTTTCTGCCTCTTAAAGCTGCCCCCAAAATACCGGCACTGCCTGCTAAAAGAAACAGAAACAGCACACCTCTGCTCTCATCTTCCGTTTTTACCGCCTCTGCAGCTTTTGGTGTTTCTTTTTTCACAACAGGTTCATTTACCAACTTTAAGGTCTTCTCTTTTTTCCCGTCTATCAATCCCTGTTCATCTACCGGAATCCGATATACTGTTTCGTCCAACTGATACCCGTCTCTTGTCTTTACTTCTGTAAAGAAATACGCTTTCTGATGTTTCAATTCTGTAAGGGAAATTTTTCCTTCTCTGTCAGTTGTTATTTCTTTTCCCTTTTCTAAAAGTTCTTTTCTTGTCATTTCCTTTTGTGACGCCTCTGCTTCTGCAACGACAAATACTACCTGTTCCATGGGATTCTTCTTTCGGGCATCTGTTTTTTCCAGTGTAATTCTGGTTTTGCTGTTGAATACCGTAAAACTGCAGTCTTCTGTACTGTTTCCTTCTGTCACTCGTATCTCTGCCTCATGTTTTCCTTTGTCTACTGCATAATATTCCCCGGATTGCTTCTCTTCAACCTGATATTTTCCTGGAAACAGATTTTCCGCACAGGCCATGCCCTTCTCATCTGTGACAATCTCCTGCACCGTATCGCCTTTCTTCCACACAATTTCCCCTTCCGGGCTGCAGATGTCTTCTGCTGCCGTTACCACAAACACAAAACCAGAGCCCAATATCTTTCCGCTTTCTTCATCCTTTTTTGTAACCCACAATTTTCCTTTTAAAAATTCATCTGTCATCTCGACTTTCTGGACTTCTGGCGTATCTTTTACCTCCAGCCGTATCTCCGCCGCCGTTTTATATCCTTTGGGCGCTTTTTCTTCCCTTATAATATAATTCCCCGGCTTCAGATATTTTATAACATGAGGTTTCTCTCCGGTCTCCCAGGTTTCCTGTACAGCACCATTTTCTTCTTCCAATGTCAGTTTGGCACCTTTTAATTCCTTTTTGCTTTCCTGGCTTTTTTTGGAAACTTCCAAAACAATGGGATAATTCTCAATTTCCAGTCTGCAAGTCTCTTTTCCATCTATCAGCCCCTTTTCATCTACCGCCAGTTTATAGCGCTTCCCATTATGCGCATACCCTTCCGGCGCCTTTGTCTCAACCAGATAATAAATGGTTTTGTGTTTCAGATTCACGGCCGTACATGTTCCCTTTTCATCGGTCACCAGCACCTGTCCGCCTTCTGTTGGTAATTCTGCCGTTCCCGCAATCTGTTCCTGTGTCAGCTGTTTTTCTTCAAACAGTATAAACTCCGCTCCCTGAAGCGTTTTTCCCGCTTCTCCTGCTTCGGTCTTCACAACTTCAATTCTGGTTTTCCTGTTTTTTGCTTCACACTCCACCTGGAAAATTTCTTCTCCCTCTCCCGCCTCCAAAAGTACCTCGTAAACCTTTTGACTGGCTGCATAATATTCTCCCGGCTGTTCTTCTTTTAAAATATATTTTCCCGGATACAAAGGCCCGGTCACTGCTGTCCCGTCTTCTCCTGTGGTAATCCGCTCAGCTTCTACTCCCTTTTTCATCCGAAGCGTTCCGTCTGCAGTATAGATATCTTCCCCGGCAGTAACGGAAAATACAAACCCTGTTCCCACATTTTCTTTGGTATCCTCATCTTTTTTCACAAGACGAATTTTTCCCTGCTGTGGTTTATCTGCAAAAAGGACTTCCAGATTTTCTCCCTGATTCATCCCATTATATACGGAAAATTCCAAGGGCACCGGGTTTAGAGCGTAGCCTTTGGGCGGCTGTATTTCCACCACACGGTACTGTCCTGCCTTTAACTTCTGGGGCAAGTGGAAACTTCCGGTTTCATCGGTCTCAAAAATCGTCTGTCTGGTTTCCTGGGGATACATGGAAACTAAAAATTCCTGGTCCTCCCATCCTTTTTCTGTCTGTTTCTGAATTTTAAATTTCGTTCCTTCTTTAGCTATTACTTTTCCCGTATCCGCTGCCGTCTTCACGATTTTTACCGGGCACAGAATCTCATCATTTTCCAGAATATAATATAAAGTCTGATTTTTTTCCTTTATTGTGATTTCAAAAGGCGCTGCCGGTGTATAACCCTGCGGTGTGTTGGATTCCTTTACCCGATAAGTCCCATAGAGAAGCCGCCCTTGTGGATACTTTTCGTCTTTTGTAGACGCATAGCCGTTTTTATCCGTAGTAATCGTCACTTGGTTTTTCTCGTTTCCCACTTCAGTAAAAGTAAATGAAATGCCTGCCCCGGGCTTCTTGAAACCATCCTCCTCCTGGTCCTCTTTTAATAGTTTTGTAAGGGACACATCTCCTCTTATGGGTTTTTCTTTACTGTTTATGAGAATTTTCAGCTGTGTACTGTCTTCTTCCGCCTCTGGTATGGTAACAACATATTCTTTCTCATCTGTAAGATAGCCCTCCGGCGCAGATAATTCTTTTACCCGGTAAGTGCCGCAAAAGAGGTTTTCCGCTTTTCCGTACCCCTTTTTATCGGTCTTGATTTCAGTCACCTTCTCACCCTTCTTCAAGGAACCTATGTCCTCTTCTGCATAAATACCGTAAACAGCCCCTTCAAACACAGCTCCTGTGACCTGCGGCTTGTGTTCCCCGGTTTCTGCATCCTGTTTCTGCAGTTCAATCTGTCCTCTTACGGGCTTCTCTCTGCTGGTAATCACTTCTTCTGTTTTTCCTCCATCCAGTGGAAAAGTAACTTCATATCTGGTTTCATCTAAAAAATATTTTGGGGAGGATTTCGTCTCTCGGACATAATAACTTCCAGGAAGAAGATTTTCCAACACACCCATTCCCTTTTCATCCGTTACGATTTTCCCGGCCGGACTGTCCTTTTTCAGACTGCCAATGTTCTCGGCCGCATAAACCGTATATTCTGCGCCTTTTAAAGACCCGTTTCCCTGTGGTACGGGCTTTCCTGTCTCATGGTCAATTTTCTGCAGTTTTAGCCGCACTTTTATGGGTTTTTCTTTTGAATGAATTTTTACATCCGTACTGCCATCCTGCCCTGGTACCGCCACAGTATACGTCTGGGCATCCAGTTCGTATCCTGCAGGGGCCTTTGTCTCTTTTACCGTATAAGTTCCTGCTGCAAGATTTTCCAATCTTCCGTAGCCCTTTTCGTCTGTCTCAATCTTTCCGATTTCCTGTCCGTCTTTACTCACCGTATAGACAGCGCCCTGCAGGCTTCCATTTCCCTGGGCCTCGGCTTCCCCTGTCTGTGCATCGGTTTTCTGTATCTCCAGGTTTCCCAGAACTGTCCACTTCACCTGAAATTCTGTGGGCTGTGCATTTTTTATATGGAAGCATCCATAACCGGAGGTCTGGGAATCGCCTTTTGCAGGCAATACCATGGCTTCCCATCTGCCATCCTTTTCCCCATACAATTTTCCGGACTGCCAGATTTCGCCTGTTTTAGATGCTGTATCCAAAGGTGCGGAAAAATAAAAGCTTTCCCCTGCGCTTACGCTGACCTGTCCGGTCTGAATTTCTCCGGTAGATTCCTTATGCAGCTTTACACCCTCCGGACAGGTAAAAGAAATCCTGTTTTCTCCATTTTCAGAAAGATACTGTATACTTTCTGTTCTCTGATAATCTGTCCCCTTTTCATAATAAGCAGACAAGGAAGTTTTGGAAAACCGGGAAGAAACGGAAGGAATCTCTCTTCCCTCCAGCCAGTCAATAAATTCCCACACACCGGATTTTTTCACATCTGCTTCATCCATGTTGTGAAATGCATTTTCTCTGTCAAAAAAATAAGAAACCGCCAGATGGGTACGCACATATTTGGCATCCTCCAGCGAAGAATCTCCCAGACCTTCATAGGCAGATTGATCAATATAGGCTCCCTGTCCCGGTCCTCCGTAACCATAATAAAGAGCTGCTCTTAGGCCTTCATTGTCCGACTGCATCTCCGGCTCATACTCTCCGGGCGGCACAAAATTTTTGTCCGGCTCCAGACAGTACGCGGTATAATCTCCCTGTTCCGTGTGAGCCGTATAAAAATAGGTGCCATGAACACCCCAATAATGGGGATATTCCACCCATCTTCCTCTTTCCATAGTTACTTTTCCAAGTTCTGCTGCCTGCACAAAAGTGCAAAGACAGAGAAGCAGCGAAAGCACTACTCCCCAGATACGTATTTTTCTTTTTCCATGACTGCTCATAGTGTCCCCTTTCCCAGGAATCCAGAAAAAGAACACGGATGTGCCATGCAGCATAAAAACATAGCATATAACAGTCTTATCTGTTTTCCTGCTTTCGATTTTTCATGTTTTGGATTGTTCGGCCGACTGACCCTGATGTTTTAGATTTCTTTTGAAATGTGACTTTATCATAGCACCCGGGCTGTAAAAATACAACCCGGAATACTACACAAAATCCTGTGGATTTTAAAAGGATAACTTTGTATACTTTTTATTTTTTAATCAGCAGAGATTTTCCTGTCATTTCTGCCGGCTGTTCCATACCCATTAATTCAATCAGGGTTGGCGCAATGTCTGCCAGACAGCCCCCTTCTCTCAAGCCATAAGACGGGTCTGCATTTACCAGAATAAACGGAACCGGATTTGTGGTGTGTGCTGTAAACGGTGCGCCTGTTTCATAATCCACCAGCTGTTCTGCATTTCCGTGGTCTGCACAGATAAACATCTGTCCGTTTACCTCTTTCACTGCTTCTACCGCTTTTCCCACACACTCGTCCACTGCTTCAATGGCTTTGATAGCAGCTGCTTCCACACCGGTATGTCCAACCATATCCGGGTTTGCGAAGTTGATGATAATGACATCATATTTGTCAGATTTAATCGCCTCTACCAGTTTATCGCATACTTCATAAGCGCTCATTTCCGGTTTTAAATCATAAGTTGCAACTTTTGGAGATTTTACCAGAATACGGTCTTCTCCCTCGTTTGGCTCTTCCACACCACCGTTAAAGAAGAAGGTTACATGGGCATATTTCTCTGTCTCTGCAATACGAGCCTGTTTCAGACCGTTTGCTGCCAGAAATTCTCCGAAAGTATTGTTAATGGATACTTTATGGAAAGCAACCTCTTTGTTTGGAATCGTCGGGTCGTATTCTGTAAAGCATACATAAGTCAGATCCAATCTCTTGTCTCTCGCAAAACCTGTGAAGTCATCATCACAGAAGGCTCTTGTAATTTCTCTTGCACGGTCCGGACGGAAGTTAAAGAAGATAACGGAATCCTTGTCTTTTACTGTTCCGATTGGTGCTCCGTCTTTCACAATGACAGTAGGCAGAACAAATTCATCTGTCTTATCATTGTCATAAGAAGCCTGGATAGCTTCCACAGCAGATTCAGCCTGTACGCCTTCGCCCTTTGTCATGGCATTGAAAGCCAGTTCCACACGATCCCAGCGGTTATCGCGGTCCATTGCATAGTAACGTCCCATAACGGAGGCAACCTGTCCTACACCCAGTTCTTCCATTTTCGCACAAAGCTGTTCCACATAACCTTTGCCGCCTGTAGGAGGTGTGTCTCTTCCATCCAGGAAGCAGTGTACAAAAACTTTGGACAGCCCTTCTCTTTTAGCCAGTTCCAGAAGACCGAATACATGAGTCAGGTGGCTGTGCACACCGCCGTCTGACATCAGACCGAATAAATGCAGGGCGCTGTTCTGTTCTTTTGCATTTGTCACAGCTTTTAACAGAGCTTCATTTTTGAAAAAGTCTCCATCCTCAATTTCTTTTGTAATTCTTGTCAGTTCTTGATATACAATACGGCCTGCCCCCATATTCAGGTGTCCGACCTCTGAATTTCCCATCTGCCCTTCCGGAAGACCTACGGCCATACCGCTGGCATTTCCCTTTACAAATGGGCACTGTGCTTTCAGTTGGTCCATAATCGGTGTTTTTCCTTCGCAGACCGCATTTGCCTCACACTTGTCATTCAATCCATAGCCATCGAGAATCATTAATACGGTTGGTTTTTTACTCATAGTAATTTCTCCCTTATATAAAATTTGATTTACTAACTTTTTACCCGTTTATATTTTAACAGAAATCCCAGATTTTTCAATCCCAAGATTTCCGTTTCTGCCTCTTCCAAATATTTCCCACAAAATTTTTCAAACAACAAAACTGCCAAAAGAACAAGCGGTCTTTGGGGATGACAACTGTTCTTTTGGCAGTTTTCCATTACAGTACTTTTGATAAAAATTCTTTCAGACGGGGATTCTTCGGATTGCCGAAAAATTCCTGAGGTTCTGCGTCCTCCTGAATGTTCCCTCCGTCCACAAACAGCACACGGCTGGCTACTTCCCTTGCAAATCCCATTTCATGAGTTACCACTACCATGGTCATACCCGTATGGGCCAGTTCCTTCATAATTTCCAGAACCTCCCCTACCATTTCCGGGTCCAGGGCAGAAGTAGGCTCGTCAAAAAGCATAACGTCCGGATTCATAGCCAGGGCTCTTGCAATGGCAATACGCTGCTTCTGACCTCCGGAAAGGCGTCCCGGATAGGCTCCTGCTTTATCCGGCAGTCCCACTCTCTCCAGCAGTTCATCGGCCTTTTTAGAAGCCTCTTCCTGGGTCATCAGCTTTAAAGTCACCGGCGCCAGCATAATATTTTCCTTCACGGTCTTATGTGGAAACAGATTAAACTGCTGAAATACCATGCCGATTTTCTGACGATGACGGTTAATATCCACCTTGGGATCTGTAATATCCACGTTTTCAAACAGGATTTTTCCCCCTGTAGGTTCCTCCATAAGGTTTAAAGAGCGCAGAAACGTAGATTTACCGGAACCGGAAGGTCCGATAATAGCCACAACTTCTCCTTTGTGGATTTCGGTGGAAATTCCATCCAAAACCACATTTCCATCAAAAGATTTCTGCAGGTTCTGCACCTGAATCAAAACTTCTCCTTTAGTGTTCACTCTTGCGCAGCCTCCTTTCCAGTTTGCCCATAAAGTGGGTCAGCAGCATAACCAGCACCAGGTAGAATACAGCCGCTGAAATCAAAGGCACAAACGCACTGTAAGTACGGCTCTGTACCAGAGTTGCCGCTTTTGTAATATCTGTAGTGCCGATATAACCAATAATAGCTGTTTCTTTTAACAGTACAATCAACTCATTAATCAGCGCAGGAAGCACGTTTTTAAATGCCTGAGGCATAATAATCAGCCACAGAGTCTGCACTGCAGAAAGTCCCAGACTTCTGCCCGCTTCTGTCTGTCCCTTGTCAATAGACATAATACCGGAACGGACAATTTCTGCCACATAAGCGCCGGAATTAATACCAAAGGCAATTCCGCCGATGATAATATTATTCAGATTCACACTGGCAAAAACCACGGAATAGAAAATCAAAATCTGAATCATGGACGGTGTACCGCGGATAACCGTCAGATAAATCTTTGCCAGCAGATTCAGGAGTTTCAGCTTTCCTGTCTGCTCATGAGTGGTACGGATAATGGCAATGAGAAATCCCAGCACCACACCGATACAAAGGGCCAGCAGGGTAACCAGAACGGTTGTTTTCAAACCTTCCAGCCACCAAGAGGTTGCGCCGTTATCCACAAAGTAGCGCTGAAACCATGCCTGTAAATTTTCCAACATATCTTCTGTCTCCTTATTATTTCTTCACAATGACTACCTGAGTAGCTTCCGCATAAGTGTCCGTAAAGTCCACACTTTTTTCACGCTCTGCATTGACGGTCATACCAGCAGCACCGAAATCTGCTTTTCCGGTATCTACGGTAGCCAGAATCATTTCAAATGCCATATCCTCAATCTTCAGGTCATATCCCATTTTATCGCAGATCGCTCTTGCAATATCCGCATCAATCCCCACGATTTCATCGCCTTCTTTGTATTCCCATGGCTCAAATTCTGCATTGGTAGCCATAGTAAGCGTTCCTTTAGAATGGTCTGCGTCCGCAGGAGATTCATAGGGGTGTTCTCCCACTTCATCTCCAAGATAATTGCTCTGAATCTGCTCTAAGATTCCATCTTCCTTTAACTCTTTCAACGCCTGATTCATTTCTTCCTTCAGTTCTGTGTTGCCTTTTTTCAGACAGATAGCATATTCTTCTTTATCAAAAATGCCGTCTACAATTTTCAAATCATCGTTTGCTTCCACAAATTTTTCTGCTGGGAGAGAGTCAATAACCACACAGTCAATTTTTCCGTTTTTCAACGCTTGAATCGCATCGGCTCCCTTGTTAAAACGGCTTACCTGCTTATCTTCTTTGACCGCTTCTGTCGCCTGGCTGTCTCCTGTAGTACCAATCTGCACACCAATCTTTAAATCTGCCAGGTCTTCTTTTGAAGAAATCTCCACCGGTTCTGCGCTCTTTCCACTTCCACATCCTGCTGCCGCCAGCATAGCGGCGGTCATTGCCATAACTAAAATTTTCTTTTTCATAATTGCCTCTCCTTTATTCATATAATATTCATTTATTCTGTATATAATGCATATTTATTCAACTGCTATGCATTATATCAGCTTTTCTCTCTCTTTGCAAGCGAAAAATATGCCAAAACCGCTGTGCATTTCTAATCTGTAAATATCAAATATATACATATCAGCTGCACAGCGGCCTTTTTCACCTATTTTTATGCATAGAATGATGCATAATATTAATACACAACAACAGGCGTATTCACTTCAATATTTTCATAAATCGTTCTCACATTCTCAAGAGGTGTATTAATACAGCCATGAGAACCATTGTAGAGGTAAATATCACCTCCGAATTCACTTCGCTTGGTCAAATCGTGAATCCCGATTCCTCCGTTAAAGGGCATCCAGTAATTCACGGGTTCTTCATAATCAATGCTTCCATCCGGCTTCTTTCCAACCAGCGTAAAGGGACTGGCTTTATCTTTCAGCCTCCAGACACCTCCTGCCGGGGTTCCGTTTCCTTTGTTTGGATTTCCGGTTACTACAGGAGTATCTACCAGGCATACATGGTCTTTGTAAAACCACATACGCTGCTTACTGATAGAAATTTCCACATAGGTTCCGTCAATGTCGTTTCCGCCATGAGTCTGTCCCTTGTACAGCCAGGTAGCTTCCAGTTCCTGGCTCTTGCCTTCATTCAAAGCAGCCATAAGCGCTTCTGTCGTCTTGTCCTGCCACACTCTCCAGCCATAGTCCCCGCCGGTCAGATGTACCGTGGCGCCTCCGGAAGTCTGAAAGTCCCTTGCCTTGCCGTAAGTATTATATTTTTCAGACCAGCCGATAACTACTGGTTTTACGACACTTTCATCAAAACTGTAACTGCCGTCCTCTCCTTTTTTCAGCCAGGATTTCAGCATGTCTCTGGTAATGGTTTCCGTACCGCTGCCAAAATTCACACTCAGTTGTACACTGGTCAGCGTATTCAGTCTGTCCGCCTCCTGTTTCAGCGCTTCATCTGTCTGCAGCACTGTCGGCTTCAAATAACAGTCTGCCTCTTCCAAAGAAAGAGTTTCCTTTCGTGTATCCACTGCCTCTTTAATAGCAGCAACCGTCTTTTCCTTATCCAGTGCCGTTCCCAACACTTCCGGAACAATCACATACGAGGTTCCGTTATCTTCTATGGAAGCATTCTGGGGCTGGGTCACATTGGCATCCTGCAGACACTGCAGCTGGTCGATTGCACTGGTCAGGCTGGCCTCATCATAAGAACTGTCCATACTGACTTTATAAGTTTTGTCTCCAAAAATCTGCACAGGCCAAATCCAGGAATTTTGCTTCTCCTTGGTCTTTTCCAGACCTTTATCGTCTTTATATGTGAGCTTTATCGTATCCCCGCTGATAATTTCCTTTTTATCGTCTTTTTCCTGAATGGTAAGCGTATAAGTTTCGGAAGTTTCCTTAACGTCCTTTTTCACTTCTGCCACAGTCTGTCCGCCGCATTTCACGCCATTAATTTCCGTTCCGGGGTAAAATCGATTCTGATAGTACACAGCCCCAGCCACATAACCTGCTGCCAGAATGCATACCGCTGCCGCCGCTGTTCCCACAGCAATTTTCTTGCCGGAACCCCTCTTCCTTTTTGTTTTCTTTACACCTTCTTTCTCTTTTTTCAGTCTTTCATCCGCTTTTTTCAAGCTTTTCAATTTTTCTTTCTTATTGTCTTTTTTCCCTGACATGAATATAAACATCCTTTTTCTCTGCTTTTCCAAATTTCTCCGGTTCACATACACTATTTTACTCCAAAAAATCCCAAAAAGAAACCCTTTTCTGGTTTTCTCTTGAAATATCCCTAAAGTTTTTATATGATGAAAAAAGCATAAAACAAAATTTATCAGGAAAGGTGAACATCTATTTTATGAAACAAGTACTTGAACATCCTCTTCTTTCCACTTCCCACTGTCGGCTCTGCCCCAGAAACTGCGAAATTGACAGAAACCATCGTGTTGGCTACTGCGGCTGTTTCTCCACCGTGAAAGCGGCCAGAGCTGCCCTGCACTTCTGGGAAGAGCCCTGTATCAGCGGTACCAAAGGCAGCGGAGCCGTTTTCTTTTCCGGGTGTACCTTAAAATGCTGCTTTTGTCAAAATCACGCCATCAGCAGCGGACAAATCGGAAAAGACTTGACGCCCCAACGTCTGGGAGAAATTTTTCTTTCGCTTCAGGAACAGGGCGCGCACAATATTAATCTGATAACTGCTACCCATTTTCTGCCTCAGATTCTTCCTGCTCTGGAACTGGTAAAAAATCGTCTGACCATCCCTGTTGTCTATAACACCAGCGGATATGAGAAACCGGAAATGATTGATTTACTGAAAAACTATGTGGACATCTGGCTGCCGGATTTAAAATATTTTGATTCAGCACTTTCCCTGCGCTACTCAAAAGCAAAAGACTATTTTGCCTTTGCCGGTCCTGCCCTTATCAAAATGGTACAGCAATGTCCCTCTCCTGTTTTTGACAGTCAGGGCATTCTGCAAAAAGGAGTTATTATACGCCATATGGTACTTCCGGGCTGTAAAGAAGATTCCATAAGACTCCTTACCTGGCTGCAGGAAACACTTCCCAAACACAGCTTCCTGCTCAGCCTGTTAAGCCAGTACACGCCTTTTTATAGAAGCAGCGATTATCCTGAAATCAACCGGCGCATTACCAGTTATGAATACAACAAAGTCCTGGACACTGCCATCGCCCTGGGACTGACCGAAGGGTTTATGCAGAAGAAAAGCAGCGCAAAGGAGGAATATACACCGCCTTTTGATTTGGAAGGAGTGTAAGAGTTCTTGAAAAAACTTTTCTGCTATACAAAAAAGACCCTGCACAGAATTTTCCATACAAGGTCTCTCTTTCCGTTGTTACATAATATCCATCGCTTTTGATTATTTATAGTTTACGATTTTACCGAAATCTGGTTTCAATGCAGCGCCGCCAACTAAACCGCCATCGATATCTGCCTGTGCAAATAAATCCGGAGCTGTTGCAGCATTTACAGAACCGCCGTACTGAATACGGATAGCTTCTGCAGTTGCTTCGTCATACACTTCTGCAATACATGCACGGATAGCCTTGCAAACTTCCTGTGCCTGCTCTGTAGTTGCTGTTTTGCCTGTTCCGATAGCCCAGATTGGCTCATAAGCGATAACCGCTTCTTTCGCCTGCTCTGCAGTAATTCCCTGGAATCCAACTTTTACCTGCTGACGGATAAAGTCCATAGTTACGCCCTGCTCTCTCTGTTCCAGAGTTTCGCCGCAGCACATAATCGGTACTAAACCGTGCTCAAATGCTTTGTGCATTTTTTTGTTAATGTCTTCGTTTGTTTCACCGAAATATTCTCTTCTCTCGGAATGTCCTAAAATGACATATTTTACACCTGCATCTACTAACATGTTTGGTGAAATTTCGCCTGTGTAAGCGCCTTTTTCTTCAAAGTACATATTTTCTGCACCCACCTGAATGTTACTGCCTTTTACAGCTTCTACAACCGGTACAATATCAATAGCAGGAACACAAAATACCACGTCTACTTCTTCATTTGCCACCAGTGGTTTCAATGTGTTTACCAGTTCAACAGCCTCACTTGGAGTCATGTTCATTTTCCAGTTTCCAGCAATAATTTTTCTTCTTGCCATGGGAATAACCTTCTTTCTTATATTTGGTGTCTTTTAAAGCCCGACCCTGACTTATTTATCGTTTGCTGCTGCAACGCCTGGGAGTTCTTTTCCTTCCAGGAATTCCAAAGAAGCACCGCCGCCTGTGGAAATATGTGTCATTTTGTCGCCATATCCCAGAATATTTACAGCTGCTGCAGAGTCACCGCCACCGATGATAGTTGTTGCATCTGTTTCAGCCAGTGCTTTTGCCACTGCTGCTGTTCCGTGTGCAAAGTTCGGCATTTCAAAGCAGCCCATTGGTCCATTCCATACAACTGTTTTTGCGTCTTTTACCGCGTCACAGAAAAGTTTTTCTGTTTCAGGTCCGATATCCATACCTTCCCATCCTTCTGGGATTTCGCCGCTCTTAACAATCTGGATGTTGCAGTCATTGGAGAAAGCATCTCCGATTCTGTGGTCTACAGGAAGAAGTAATTTCACGCCTTTTTCTTTTGCTTTTTTCTGCATATCAAGGGCATACTGTAAATAATCATCTTCACACAGAGAAATACCAATGTTTCCGCCTGCTGCTTTGGAGAAAGTATAAGCCATTCCTCCGCCAATGATTAAAGTATCCACTTTATCAAGCAGGTTGTTGATAACAGAAATCTTGCTGGAAACCTTTGCGCCTCCAAGAATTGCAACAAATGGTCTTTCCGGATTGTTCACTGCATTTCCCAGGAAATCGATTTCTTTCTGCATTAAGTAGCCTACTACTGCTGTGTCAACGAACTGTGTAACACCTACGTTAGAGCAGTGTGCACGATGTGCTGTACCGAATGCGTCGTTTACAAATACATCGCAAAGAGAGGCCAGTTCTTTTGAGAAAGCTTCTCCGTTCTTTGTCTCTTCTGCTCTGTAACGCGTGTTTTCCAGTAAAACAACTTCGCCGTCTTTCATAGCGTCTACCGCTGCTTTTGCGTTTGGTCCTACCACTTCCGGATCAGCTGCAAATGTTACTTCCTGTCCTAATAATTCAGACAGACGTTTTGCAACCGGGGCAAGAGATAATTCCGGTTTTGCTTCTCCCTTCGGTTTCCCAAGATGGGAGCAGAGAATTACTTTGCCGCCGTCAGCAATCAATTTTTTAATCGTAGGAAGAGCTGCTACCAGGCGGTTTTCATCTGTAATTTTACCTTCCTGTAAGGGTACGTTAAAGTCACAGCGAACCAGGACTTTTTTTCCTTTTACGTTAATATCGTCAACTGATTTTTTATTGAGCATTAAAAAATGCCTCCTTTTCCTTATTCTTCGGGTCTGAAAAAACGAAAGGGGTCCGGCCCACAATAGACCGGACCCCTTCCTGAGCCTTTATAAATACTTGAAATTATTTGTTTAATAATTTTCCGAAGTATTTGATTGTTCTAACCATCTGGCTTGTGTAAGAGTTTTCGTTGTCATACCATGATACAACCTGAACTTCTGTTGTGCCGTTGTCTAATGGAAGAACCATTGTCTGTGTAGCGTCGAACAGAGAACCGAATCTCATACCAACGATATCACTGGATACGATTTCATCTGTGTTGTATCCGAAAGATTCTGTAGCTGCTGCTTTCATAGCATCGTTAATCTGTTCTTTTGTAACGTTTCCTTTTACAACTGCTGTTAAGATTGTTGTAGAACCTGTAGGTGTCGGTACACGCTGAGCAGCGCCGATTAATTTTCCGTTTAATTCAGGAATAACTAATCCGATAGCTTTTGCAGCACCTGTGCTGTTAGGAACAATGTTTACTGCTGCTGCACGGGAACGTCTTAAATCACCTTTTCTCTGTGGTCCGTCCAGTGTCATCTGATCGCCTGTGTAAGCGTGAATTGTGCACATAATACCGGACTGGATTTCAGCTAAGTCATTTAATGCTTTTGCCATAGGAGCTAAGCAGTTTGTTGTACAGGAAGCTGCAGAAATGATGTTGTCATTTTCTGTTAATGTTTCATGGTTTACATTGTAAACGATGGTAGGAAGGTCGTTTCCAGCCGGAGCGGAAATAACAACTTTCTTAGCGCCTGCATCAATGTGAGCCTGTGCTTTGTCTTTAGATGTGTAGAATCCTGTACACTCCAGAACTACGTCTACACCGATTTCTCCCCAAGGAAGTTCAGCTGCATTAGCTTTTGCGTAAATTTTGATTTCTTTTCCGTCAACTGTGATGGAATCTTCACCTGCTGTTACTTTATCAGCTAATTCATATCTACCCTGAGTAGAATCATATTTCAGTAAGTGAGCTAACATAGCTGGAGATGTTAAGTCGTTGATTGCAACGATTTCAAATCCTTCTGCTCCGAACATCTGTCTGAATGCAAGACGTCCAATACGTCCAAAACCATTAATTGCTACTTTTACTGCCATGATTTTCATTCCTCCTAAAAGTGATTGATTTATATGGGAGTTCTTTAACAGAGTTTAGCTTTAAAGCCTAACTTCGTTAAAGAAACATCAACCTTGTCCATATTGTACCTGTTTTTATCCAAAAATTCAAGTCTATTTTCAAAATTCCTTTTTATGAAATAGCAATTTCCTGTAATACCACTTGAAACCCCTGCAAATCAGCGTTTATAATGTAGAAAAAAGCATATTTTACAGTAAAGGAGTTTTGCCATGTATTATGATTTTCATCTGCATACCTCTTTTTCCAGTGACAGCCAGGCTCCTATGGAGTCCATGATTCAAAGAGGCATTGCCCTGGGGCTTCCCGGTATCTGCTTTACAGAACATATGGATTTGGATTTTCCCCCGGGAGAGCTGAACTTTCTGGTTGATTTGCCTGCCTACGAAAAAATCTGCCGGGAACTGAAAGAAAAATACGCAGATACCATCTCTGTGTTTTTCGGTCTCGAAATGGGACTTCAGCCTCATTTAAAAAAGGAAATTCCGACCCTTGCCACTTCTTCTGACTTTGACTTTCTCATCGGCTCCGTCCATGTAGCCGACCGTCTGGACCCCTATAAGAAAGATTTTTATGAGGGCAGAACCCAGTACCAGGCCTACCATCGGTATTTTGAAGTGGTTCTGGAAAACCTGAAAACGTTCTCCTGCTTTGATACCTGTGGGCATATTGACTATGTGGTACGCTACGGCCCTGAGAAAAACAAAGATTATTCTTACCGGGCTTACAGGGATATTCTGGACGAAATTCTCAAAACTCTGATTGAAAAGGGCATTGGACTGGAATGTAACAGTGCGGGCTTTAAATATGGACTGGGTCACCCAAACCCCACAGAGGATATTCTGACTCGCTACCGGGAACTGGGAGGGGAAATTCTGACGCTGGGCTCTGACGGCCATGCACCGGAACATATGGCTTACGATTTTCCAAAAATGGGCGAACTGCTAAAAGCCTGTGGATTCCGGTATTATACCATTTTCAAAAAGAGAAAACCGGAATTTATAAAGCTTTAAAACCAAATTTCCAGTCTCAAAAAGGCTGCCGTATCAGACGATTTTCCTCTGATACAGCAACCCTTTTTCTTATCTGCCTATTCTTTATGCTTTTCCCAGAATAATGCCGCCTCCTGCCACATATTCGCCCTGATAAAAGACGACAGCCTGTCCCGGCGTGATGGCTCTTTGAGGTTCTTGAAAAGTCACTATTACCTTTCCGTCACCTGCATCCTTTAGTGTACAAGGTGCACCCGAATGATTATAACGAATTTTTGCTGTAAGATTTCTGCCCTCCTCCAGCTTTTCCATGGCCATAAAATTCACCCTGTCGCAAAGCAGACTATATACGAATAAATCTTCATTTTCTCCAATGACTACCTCGTTGCTCTCAGGACGGATTTCCGTCACAAAAACGGGATGACCCATGGCAAGATTCAAACCTTTTCTCTGGCCAATGGTGTAATGGATAATTCCCTGGTGCTGCCCGATAACACTGCCGTCTTCCAGGACATAATTACCCTTTTCTGTTTTTCTGCCTGTATGCTCCTCAATAAAACCTGCATAGTCATTATCCGGCACAAAACAGATTTCCTGACTGTCCTTTTTATGTGCCACGGGAAGTCCGGCTTCCTCTGCCATACGGCGGATTTCGTCTTTTGTGTAGTCTCCCACCGGCATCAATGTTCTGGAAAGCTGTTCCTGTGTCAGATTATAAAGCGCATAGGTCTGGTCTTTTTTTGCAGTAACCGAATTGCGGATAGCATACCTGCCGTTTGGCAGCTGTTCCACTCTGGCATAATGTCCGGTAGCAATGTAATCGGCGCCAATATCCAGACTTCTCTTTAAAAGGGACTCCCATTTCACATAACGGTTACAGGCGATACAGGGATTGGGTGTTCTGCCCTCCAGATACTCTCTGGTAAAGTAATCAATGACATTTTCTTTAAACTCTTTTCTGAAATTCATGACGTAGTAGGGAATATCCAGCACTTGAGCTACTCTTCTGGCATCGTCTACGGCGCTCAGACCGCAACAGCCCCCGTTTTCTTCCTGAAACTCCCGGTCTTCCTCCTGCCATATCTGCATGGTAACGCCAATAACATCATACCCCTGCTGTTTCAAAAGCCAGGCTGCCACAGAGGAATCCACACCGCCGGACATCCCTACCACTACCTTTTTCTTTGCCATTAATATTCTTCCTCTTCTTCCTCTTCGCCCTCATGAATGTCAGATTTCGGTTTGGTCAGTCCCTCGATTTTGATTCCATTCTTTTCCGCATAATCCCATAATGCTGCATGAATAGCCTCTTCTGCCAGCAAAGAACAGTGCACCTTCACTGGCGGAAGTCCGTCCAGCGCTTCCATAACCGCTTTATTGGTTATCTGCAGTGCTTCCTGAATGTTTTTTCCTTTTACCAGTTCTGTTGCCATGCTGCTAGTGGCCACTGCTGCACCGCATCCAAAGGTTTTGAACTTACAGTCTCTGATAATCTGGTTTTCGTCAATATCCAGATAGATACGCATAATATCTCCACATTTTGCATTGCCTACAGTACCCACACCACTGGCATTTTCGATTTCTCCTACATTTCTTGGATTCTGAAAATGGTCCATAACTTTTTCACTGTACATAATAAATTCCTCCGTTTATTCAAAAAATTCTCTTATTTTTCTTACTGTTTCTGTTTTTCCTGTTTTCTTACAAAATCTTCATATAACGGGGACAGTTCCCGCAGTCTTCCCACGATTTCTTTTATCTGCTCCAGAGTGTAATCCAAGTCTTCCTTCGTAATGTCTTCCCCAAGAGTCAGACGCAGAGAACCGTGTGCAATCTCATGAGGCAGGCCGATAGCCAGAAGTACATGAGAAGGGTCTAAGGAACCGGAAGTACATGCAGAACCACTGGAACCTGCAATTCCTTTCATATCCAGCATAATCAGCAGGGATTCCCCTTCGATAAACCGGAAACTGAAATTCATATTATTCGGAAGACGTTTTACCGGGTCTCCGTTTAATTTTACATAAGGAACCTCTTTTAAGACTCTCTCAATAAGATAATCTCTCAGTTCTCTTTCCTTTTTTGTGCGCTCTTCCATGCTCTCTGCCGCTCTTTTGGCAGCCACACCATAACCTACAATTCCCGGTACATTTTCCGTTCCGGCTCTTCTCTTTCTTTCCTGGGCACCGCCGTGTACAAAAGAACGGATTTTCACGCCCTTGCGGATATAGAGAAAGCCGATTCCCTTGGGTCCGTTAATCTTATGGGCACTGGAACTTAACATATCAATGTTCATCTCGTTTACATCAATGGGAACCTGACCAAATGCCTGTACTGCGTCGGTATGGAAAAGTACCCCATGTTCTTTTGCAATCATACCGATTTCCTTCACCGGCTCAATGGTTCCGATTTCATTGTTGGCAAACATAACAGAAATCAGAATTGTTTCTGGACAGATGGCTTTCTGCAGTTCCTCCAAATCTACCAGACCGTTTTCATCTACATCCAGGTAGGTGATTCTGGCGCCCTGTTTTTCCAGATATTCGCAGGTATGCAAAATCGCATGGTGCTCAATTTTCGTAGTAATGATGTGATTGCCCTTGCCTGAATATGCTTCAAAAGCCGCCTTTAACGCCCAGTTGTCAGACTCACTGCCGCCTGCGGTAAAATAAATTTCTTCCGTTTTTGCGCCAATCACCTGTGCAATCTGCTCACGGGCCTTTGTAATAGCCTCTTTACTTCTCTGTCCAATTTCGTAAATACTGGAAGGATTTCCGTAATCCTCTGTAAAATAAGGAAGCATGGCATCTACTACTTCTTTAGAAGTCTTTGTAGTTGCTGCATTATCCAGATAAATTCTCGTCTTCATAATCTTCATCTCCTATTAATCACATTTTTGCACTTTAATTTGTCCTTTTTCCCGCACCTTGCGGCTTTCTTCTACCAGTTGGCTTATCATAATGGAATCCACTGTTTCCTGAATACTTCGATTAATTCTCTGCCAGACATACCGGGTCACGCATAAGTCTTCTCCCTGACAGTGAAGGTTATTTCCCTCGCCGCAGGAAACTGCCTCCAGGCTGCCCTCCAAAGCTCTTAGCACATCTCCTACCGAAATTTCATCTGCCGGCTTTGCCAGTCTGTAACCACCCTGGGCTCCCCGGACGCTGACCACCAGTCCCTCTTTCTTCAGCTTGCGCACAAGCTGTTCCAGATAATTGTCGGAAATGTTCTGTCTGGCAGAAATACTTTGTATGGACACTGCCTCTTCATCACTATACAGCGCCAGGTCAATCATCGCCCGCAGACCATACCTGCCCTTTGTGGAAAGTTTCAATTTATCGCCTCTTTTCAATTCCTACTATTTTAGTCGGATTTCTAATCTGGAAGTAGAATATCACCTTTCCTCTGTTCTGTCAAGCACCTTTTGGGAATATATTTAGGAAAAAGGAAAAATCGGTGAAACTATGAACGACAGGCATCTGCTTTTAAAAGGAACCCTGCTCTTAACCCTCTCCGGATTCCTGACAAAAATTCTGGGATTTATTTATAGAATATTCCTCTCCCAGGTGATTGGTGCGCAGGGCATGGGAATCTACCAGCTTATTTTCCCCATCCATACCCTGTGTTTTGCCCTCTCTGTAGGAGGGATTCAGACCGCAATCTCCAGATTTACAGCCGCAAGAGCTGCCTTAAAAGACGAGCAGGGAGCCAGAGATATTTTTCTCCTTTCCACCTTCCTGTCCGTTTTGATTGCATTGCTGTCCTCTTTTTTCCTGTACCGTCATGCCTCCTGGTTTGCAGTGCACATTCTCTTGGAAGAAAGCTGTACTCCCCTTTTAAAAATCATGGCTCTTTCCATTCCCATGGGAACTTTTCATGCCTGTGTCAACGGCTACTGCTTTGCCCGGAAAAAACTGGCCGTTCCGGCTGCTGCGCAGCTTCTGGAACAGTGCGCTCGTATTGGCACTTCCTATCTTCTTTTTCTTATTCAGACAGAACAAGGAATTTCCCCTACACCCGCCCTGGCTGTCAGCGGACTTCTGGGCGGAGAACTGGCCTCCATGGTGTTCTCCGGATTTTTTATTCTTTTGGATTATAAGAAACAGCAATATTCTTTGCGCTTTATGAAATCGCCTTTTGCAGATATAAAAGCCATTGTCTGTCTCTCCTTTCCTCTGACCTGCAACCGGCTTTTAGTCAATCTGCTGCACAGTATCGAGTCTGTGCTCATCCCCGGACATCTTAGGCTGTATGGACTGGACAATGCCTCTGCCCTTTCTGTCTATGGGACTCTCACCGGAATGGCTCTGCCGCTGATACTCTTTCCCTCTGCTATTACCAACGCCGTTTCTACGGTTTTGCTTCCCTCTGTAGCCGAGCAGCAGGCTGTTGGCAACCGCAACCACATCCGGCGCAGTATCTTTCTTTCTATGAAATACTGTCTGCTTTTAGGGGCAGCGTCTACTGCCTTTTTCTATTTTGCAGGCAATTTCCTGGGGCTGCTTCTTTTCAAAAGCGAGTTTGCCGGAACCTTTATCAAAATCCTGTCCTTTATCTGTCCCTGCCTGTACCTCTCCGGTACCCTGGGCGGCATTTTAAATGGTCTGGGGCTGGTAAACCAGAGTTTCCTGCTGAATACCCTGGGGCTTGGAGTCCGTCTGGCATTTGTCTGCCTGGTCATTCCAAAATACGGCATTATCGGATACCTTTGGGGACTGATTGTCAGCGAACTTTTGTCCACACTTTTGTCTGTTTATTTTCTTCGCGATTATTTTCATACATAATCGCTTTAAAGTTTTGAAGTATTTTGTGCAAAACTATCGACAATACTGTTTTCTTGTATTATAATTTGGTTTTGAAGAATATTGATTACGAAATACAAAGGAGACTGCCATGAGTTTTTCATTCATCAAACAACTCCCCACCCCGGATGAAGTCAAAGAACAAATTCCGGTACCCGAAAAATTAAAAAAAGCGAAAGCCATCCGTGATACCATGATTCAGGATATTTTCACCGGAAAATCAGACAAATTTCTTGTCATTGTAGGTCCCTGCTCTGCAGACAACGAGGAATCTGTCTGCGAATACACCAACCGCCTGGCCCGTCTGCAGGAAAAAGTAAAAGAACGTGTGGTACTGGTACCCCGTATTTATACCAACAAACCGCGCACCACAGGCGAGGGCTATAAAGGCATGCTGCATCAGCCTGACCCGGAAGCTAAGCCTGACGTTCTGGCCGGTATTCTGGCTATTCGCAGAATGCACCTGCGTTCTCTTGCCGAAACAGGTCTGACTTCCGCTGACGAAATGCTTTATCCCGATAACTGGCATTATCTTTCTGACCTACTTTCCTACGTTGCCATCGGCGCCCGTTCTGTAGAAAATCAGGAGCACCGCCTTATGGTCAGCGGCCTGGACATTCCGGCAGGTATGAAAAACCCTACCAGCGGTGATTTCTCCGTTATGATAAATTCTGTGATTGCAGCACAAGCCGGACACGATTTTATCTCCAGAGGCTGGGAAGTGGCTACTGAGGGAAATCCTCTGACCCACACCATTTTAAGAGGCGCCGTCAGCAAACATGGCAATACGATTCCCAACTATCATTACGAAGATTTGCAGCGTCTTCTGGATATGTACCGGGAAAAAGACTTGGCAAATCCTGCTGCCATCATTGATGCCAACCACTCCAACTCCGGCAAAAAATTCAAGGAGCAGATTCGCATTGTAAAAGAAGTACTCCACAGTCGTCTGGTCTCCCCGGATATCCGTAATCTGGTAAAAGGCGTTATGATTGAAAGTTACCTGGTAGAAGGAAGCCAGAAAATCGGTCCTGACCACGTTTACGGCAAATCTATCACAGACCCCTGCCTTGGCTGGGAAGATACCGAAAAACTCATCTATACCATTGCAGAACTCTGCTGATATCCGTACAAAACAAAACCCTTTGAGCGTATACCTTTCTCTTGGCATACCCCAAAGGGCTTTTTCTTGCTTTTTATCTTCTGGGGTGCGCTTTCATATACACATCCCGAATCTTATTCATGTTCATATTCATGTAAATCTGGGTGGTGGAAATGTCTGAATGTCCCATCATTTCCTGAACACTTTTTAAATCCGCACCATTCTGTACCAGATGGGCGGCAAAAGAATGGCGCAGGGTATGAGGTGTAATGTCCTGCTGAATACCTGCTGCCTCCGCATAGCTTTTCAGTACCTTCCAGAACCCCTGACGGCTCATAGATTTCCCGGAACAGTTTAAAAACAACATTTCACTTTCCTGAGAACCTAAAAGTTCTGCCCTGGCCCCTTCCATATAATGTTCCACAGACCTTTTCGCAGCACTTCCAAATGGAATCACTCGCTCCTTCTCCCCGCTGCTGCAGGTAATATATCCCAGTTTCAAATTAATATCTTTTAAGGTAAGGCTGATTAATTCACTTACTCTGATACCAGTGGCATACAAAAGTTCCAGCATAGCTCTGTCCCGGATTCCCTTTGCCGTGTTTTCCCGCGGCTGCTTCAAAAGCAAATCCACTTCATCTATCGTGAGAATACCAGGCATTTTTTTCTCTATCTTCGGTGCTTTCAAATGCTCAGCCGGATTTTCTTTCCAGCTTCTTGTCTGACATAAAAAATGAAAAAACGCTCTGATAGAAGCAATACTTCTGGAAATAGATGACGCTGCAAAATTCTTTCTCTCCATGTACATAACATAAGAGTTCAAAAGTGTGGCATTGACTTGCTCTACACTCTCTATTTTCTCCTCTGTCAAAAAACGCTCCAGCTTTTTCAAATCACGTTCATATGAAACTTCTGTATTTTTGGAAGTGCCTCTGGTATTATGTAAATAGCCAATAAACTCTTCTATTTCGCACTTCATATTTCATTCCCCTTCTGTAGGCATAGTTTGATTATATATCATATATCACACAAAAATCAAACCTTAATTTAACAAAAATCCCTGTTTTTAAAAGGTTTTCCCCTTTTACACAACATATCGAACGATTATTTTTACTCAAATACCACATGTGGTAAGTTGCTAAATATTAATTTTTTATGAACTCAAACCCATTTTTTCCAAATATAGTTTAAAAGATTTTGATTAACATAACTTTCCTGCCAGATTCCCAAAAGCAGGCACACGGCTGCCAAGGAAAGAAAAAAGAAATAGGCCCGATAGTCTGCCGACTCTCTTTTCCGGTTTCCCCAAAATTTCTGACTCATCTGTATTACAGAAAAGAAAAAAATCAACCAACCCGGAACATAAAAAAACATCTGGGGCACAAAGGATATAATTCCCAGGAAAATTCCCCGAATACCGTATTCCAGCAAAAATGTTGTCATAAGACTTCCCGCCAGAAATCCAAACCAGATAAGACTCATGGCAACCAGCGGAACTCCCACCGCAGTCAGACCACAAATGGTTCCAAATCCAAAAAAGACTCCTCTTCTTACCAGCAATTCTCCGAAAAGACCTGCCTTTTCTGTCTCCTTCTGCACTGCATCCGCCAGATATATGGACAAAAGACTGCTCTGATAGCCCGTCTTCTCAAAAAGCAGATTCGTGCACACAATTCCCGCTGCAAACCCTGCCATATATAATATGGAAAACATTTTACTATATTTTTTCATTCTCTTCACCCATTACAGTCTATGTTTTCCCAAAAGAAAAAAGACCCCGGATTACTCTCCCTTGGGGTCTTTTCTTTTTCATCGTTTCAGTCGATTTTATTACTTGGCATAATCTACAACTCTTGATTCGCGGATTACGTTTACTTTAATCTGTCCCGGATATTCCAGTTCTGCTTCAATCTGTTTGGAAATGTCTCTGGCCAAAAGTACCATATCCGCATCTGTAACATGCTCCGGTACTACCATAACACGAATTTCCCTTCCTGCCTGAATAGCAAAAGATTTATCTACTCCCTTAAAGGAGTTTGTAATGTCTTCTAACTGTTTTAATCTGTTGGTATAAGTTTCTAAAGTTTCTCTTCTCGCACCTGGTCTTGCCGCAGAAATTGCGTCTGCAGCCTGTACAATACAGGCAACCAGGGATGTAGGTTCCACATCGCCGTGATGGGACTCTACAGCATTAATCACAATCTGTGATTCTTTATATTTTCTACATAAGTCAGCACCAATCTGAATATGGGAGCCTTCTACCTCATGGTCGATAGACTTACCAATGTCATGGAGCAGACCTGCTCTTTTCGCCATTCGTATATCTGTTCCTACTTCGCCTGCCAGCAAACCTGCCAGCTGTGCCACTTCGATAGAATGTTTCAATGCATTCTGTCCGTAGCTGGAGCGGAACTTCATGCGGCCCAGAAGACGAATGAGTTCCGGATGAATACCATGGACACCAACTTCCAGTGCCGCTGCTTCTCCTTCTTCTCTCATCATAGATTCAACTTCTCTTTGAGCCTTTTCAACCATTTCTTCAATTCTTGCCGGATGAATACGTCCGTCTACAATCAATTTTTCCAGAGCAATTCGGGCGACTTCTCTTCGGATAGGGTCAAATCCGGATAACACCACAGCCTCAGGAGTGTCATCAATAATCAAATCCACACCTGTCAGCGTCTCCAGTGTTCGGATGTTTCGTCCTTCACGTCCGATGATACGACCTTTCATCTCATCACTCGGAAGCTGTACAACAGAAATTGTCGCTTCTGCCACATGGTCTGCTGCACATTTCTGAATCGCAGTTACTACATACTCTTTCGCCTTTTTATCGGCTTCTTCTTTTGCCTTGCTTTCCAATTCTTTGTAAAGCTTGGCGGTGTCAATTTTTACTTCGTCTTCAACAGTTTTCAACAGATAATCTTTTGCCTGTTCGGAGGTCAGACCTGAAATTCTTTCCAGTTCCTGTACTCTCTGTCCTTGTAATTCATCGACTTTCTTTTCTTTTTTCTTTAATTCTGCTTCCTTTGCTGTGTACTCGGCTTCTCTTCTCTCCAAAGCATCTGCTTTCTTATCAAGAGCCTCTTCTTTCGACAAAACACGTTTTTCGTACTTCTGAAGTTCGTTTCTTCTCTCTTTTGTCTCTTTTTCCAACTCGTTCTTGGTTCGGAGATTTTCTTCTTTTGCTTCTAAGAGAGCTTCACGTTTTTTTGTTTCAGCAGTCTTCAATGCTTCATCTATAATGCTTCTTGCTTTCACTTCCGCTGTACCGATAGTTTCCGCATCTTTTTCCGCTTTTTTCTTCACTGAAATATTTGCAGTCACCGGAATGGAAATCAGCAGTGAAACAGCTACAGCAACAATTGCAATTATTACATAGCTTATCACAGGAGCACCTCCTTATTTAGTTTTCATTGTACGGATACAACAGTATAATTTTATACTGAATTTTGAAAAAAGTCAACAGAAAACCATGAAGTAAAAACCGTATTTCTGTGTAATTTCACAATTCGCGAAAAACTGCCAAAATATCAGAAGAAGAAAAACCTTTCCGCATAAAAAAGCCATATAACCGCTGCTTCTCTTTTTCCTCCAAAGGGCCTTCCCCTCTTCGTTTTTTCTCCAGCATCTGCCGGATGACACTCCTGGAATCTGTCTTTTCCTCTGCTTCTTCAAAGGCCTGCTGTATAATTTCTGAGGATACGCCTTTTTGTACAAGTTCCATGCGGATTCTCGCCATACCTTTTCGGCTCTTTTGATTTTCTATATACATGGCTGCATAGCGGGCATCGTCAATATAGTGGAAGGATTCCACATAATCCAGAGCCGCTTCCACGGCTTGGACGGGATAACCGCTCTGCTCCAGTTTTCTTCTTAAATCTGCTTTTGTCCGGTCCATTTTCTGAAGAAGGTGCATGGCTCGAAGCTTTGCCCTCTTTGTGAGCACCTCCTCCACCAATTCCCGGTATACTTCCGGAGAAAGTTCCCGCTCCTCTTCGATTCCATAGCGGGACAACTCACCCCTGTATAAAACAAAGGTCTCCTGCCCGTCAAGTTCCACCTGAAACTTCTGTTTTGTTACAGCTTTTATCTCTGTAACCGTCATGGAAGTTCCCCTCCTTAATCTTCTTTATTACGCTCTGCAGGCTGAAGACCCTCTACGGATTTCTCCGTATTTGTACTGTCTGCATTCTGCGCCTCCGCGCCTTCTTCTTTCGGAATCAGACTATAGAATTCTCTCACTTTCTTTTCGATTTCTTCGGAAATTTCCGGATTTTCTTTTAAATATTTCTTGGCATTTTCACGTCCCTGTCCAATTTTTCCGTCATTATAAGCATACCATGCACCACTTTTATTCACTACGCCGATATTAGCCGCCAAATCCAAAATATCCCCTTCTCTGGAAATTCCTTCTCCAAACATAATGTCAAATTCGGCTTCCTTAAACGGAGGCGCAATCTTGTTTTTTACGACTTTGATTCTGGTTCGGTTTCCTACCATTTCTCCGCCCTGTTTCAGTGTCTCAATTCTGCGCACATCCATACGGATAGAAGAATAGAATTTCAGTGCACGTCCACCCGTAGTAACTTCCGGATTTCCAAACATAACACCCACTTTTTCACGAAGCTGGTTAATGAAAATAACAATACAGTTGGATTTGCTGATATGAGCTGTCAGCTTTCTCAAAGCCTGTGACATAAGACGTGCCTGAAGCCCCACATGGGAATCTCCCATATCGCCTTCAATCTCTGCCTTTGGCACAAGTGCGGCTACAGAGTCCACAATGATAATGTCCACAGCGCCGGAACGCACCATGGTTTCTGTAATTTCCAGAGCCTGCTCGCCATTGTCCGGCTGGGAAATGTATAAATTGTCGATATCTACTCCGATATTTTTTGCATAAGCAGGATCCAGAGCATGCTCCGCATCAATAAATCCTGCAATTCCTCCTCTTTTCTGTACCTCTGCTACCATATGAAGAGCTACGGTTGTCTTACCACTGGACTCCGGTCCGTAAACCTCTACAATTCTTCCCTTTGGAATCCCGCCCAGACCAAGGGCAATATCCAGACTCAGCGCACCTGTAGGAACGGTTTCCACATTCATATTGGCTGTGGAATCTCCCAGTTTCATCACAGAACCTTTTCCAAACTGCTTTTCAATCTGTGCCAGTGCTCCATCCAGAGCCTTTAATTTATCTTCTTTGACCATCTGTGCCATATTTAATCTCCTTTTCCTGCTGCTCTCAAACCACGAACTTATGTTCGTTTATATATTTCATGATAGTACACTTTTCCCTGCTTGTCAACTGTTTTTCACAGAAATCACCTGCCTGTCTTTTATTTTTATAAGGTGGATTTTGCGGCGAATGCCGTCTGAAACTGAAAGGTTGGAGCTGTCACAGGAAGCCATATTCTCGATATGTACTAAATGTGACAGACTCAGAAAATGTTTTAAAGGTGTTTTTAGTATGAACCCATTTAGAAGTTCTGTCAAGAGGAAATCAAGCCTTTTTTCATGTTTTATTCTTTCCCTGCCTTGCTAAAACCAATTCACTTTTTCATTCCGGAATCTGGGTATTGCGCTGTTTTCATAAGGATTATAATGATTGCGGTTACACCCAAATTCCTGCAGCAGTTTGATTTTGTTGTCCGCTGTCCATTCTATGAGAGACATTCCGTCAAACTCGTCTATGCTGCCATTCTTCATCTCATTTTTAAAATACCATTCTGCAATCGTTTGATTGTCTTTATGGAAGTATTGTTTTATTTCCCATATAAGCACTCGTCCCCTGGCATTCCACTCCTGAAACCAGTGCTTTACCGTAGTGCAATTTGTGTATTTTGGTCCCCAGCTTTCAATATATACTACATCTTCCGTAAAGATTTTATGAATTCCCATATCTTTTTGCTGAACCCACATGTCAAACCACAGACGAATGATTTCTTCCCGCTCTTTCATATAGAGCCACCTCCTTTTCCTGTCCAAATTTTCGTTTCTGTCTTTACAGCCTTACCTCTATCTGATAATCGTCCTCAATCAAAATATAGTTACAGCCATACTTTTTGCATTGTTCTAAATAGTGTTTATTGTCTGCCATGACCATTTCTTTGGTACACGCACAGTCGTCCATGCGCTGTTCAATCACATTCGCATACTTTTTTATATCCGAAAAATTTTTTTCGATATAATCTCTGCTCATCACCAGACAATAACACTGAATTTCCCTGGCATATTTTTCTGAAAAATCTTCTTTCCAGTTAAGAGGAATGTAACAGCCCTCCACAATCAGATTCTGCTTATTTTCAATGGCTGTTTTCACCATTTCCCGCACAATGGGCCACAGATATGTCTCCAGTTCTTCGTCGTCTTCGGGCGTCAACTCTGTATTTTTGCTTCGGATTAAGCCCATCTTTAAAAGGTCTATGGACAGATACGGGTATTTGTATTTTTCAAGAAGTTTTTGTGCCAACAGGGTCTTTCCTGTGTGAGAGGCGCCTGTAATTAAAAGAATCATTGCTTTTCTCTCCTTGCTTCTCCATGGACATCGCTTATCAAAACCAGATAAATGATTCCTCTCTTAATGCCGCGCAATATAATCTGCAAGCTTTGTGTGATATTGGTTCAGAGAATCCGACATCAGTTCTGTCTTGCGGCCAAACAGCATATCCGGCAGATAATGGGGGATTTTCCCCGCCGCATTCATCCCCCGCACGCAGCCAATGCAATATACCACCACATCCTGGCAGGATAGCTGGGAAGCCCGCAGCTGTATCCGTTTCTCCACCTGCTCATTAGGAACCAGTCCGTAAAAGTTGTCACCGCAGCACACGGATTTAGTCCCTGTAAGCCCCTCTTCCACGATTTCCACATGCATTTTCCGCAAAAGATTTCTGACTGCGCGATGTACCTGCGGCTTATGCCGATAACCGCAGGAATCATGAACAGACACTGTAAGGCCTGTATAATCCGGCAGCTGCAAGTCTGCAATGCCATTCAACACTTCCCAGTATGAAATTGTGCAGATATCTTCATACAAAGAACGAAAGCGGCGGTCGCATCCTGCACAATTATTAATGATAACAGAACCTTCTTCCAGTTTCGGATTGTTTCTGCAGCAAATATTGTGCATTTTTACTTCTCCGAAATATTTCTGCAGAAGTTTCAGCATTTTTTCAGGAACCTCCGGTTTGTACAGCCCTAAAGCGCAGCCCGGATTGAAATAGCATTTCTTTCTGTCTATGTCCTGCAGCGAAATGCTCTCCCGAATCACCGGTACAGGCTGAGCCGCTTCTGTGGGACAGACGGCTGAGCAAGTACCGCAGTCTATGCATTTTTCCGGAAGTATCTCGTATTTTTCCTCATCCTTCCGAATGGCCCCCACAGGACAGACTTCTTCACAGGCTCCACACCTAACACAAGACTCCGAAATCACATAATAGAATTTGTCTTCTCTGCCGCAAACACAACTTTCTGCTTTTTTCTCCATCGCACATTCCTTCTCCCCATTTCTGATATTCCTATTGTATCATTCCCCTTTTCTCATGACAACAGAAAAAGAGTCCCTGCAAAACAGAGCATCTCTTTTTCTCTGTCCTGCAGCAGACTCTTTTCCCTTTTCGGTCTATTTCCCGAATTTGTTTTTCTTCTCTTTTACATTCCCGGCTGACTCAGTACGGAACGCACATGGGCTACTTCCTCCGGCTTTGCACACGCAGCCGGAACGTAATAACTTTTGGCTCTGGCAATCTGATAGATTTCCTCCTGAGACATTTCACACTGATTCCGCATTTGTTTTAACGCCTGTTTCAACTGCTGGTTCTCTGTCTGGCTAATCATTTCTCCATAGCGCACCAGTTCTCCGTTAATTCCTGCCAGGGTATCTGCTACCATTGTCTTATCTGTCATTTTCTTTCCCTCCTGCTACTGTAAAAACTGCATTAACTGCTGCTTGCTTTCCATTGCACACTGTGCGGATTTCTGGAAAAACTGTTTTACCTGCGGGTCCTGTGCCTCATGGGCATAGTCCTGCATTTTGCAGTGGGTAGTTTCAAAGCCGCCGATTAAATGACGCAGATTCTGTAAATCAAGTACCGAGATTTCTGTCATGGCATTTTCCTCCTGAATGTTTTTTGTTCACATTCTTAGTATGGCAGAATTCTCATTTTCTATAACAGGATTCTTTTGCTATTCTCAGCCGCCGATTAACCAGCTGTACATTTCTTCATATTGTTTTGCAGAACTTGCCCAGGAGAAATCCTTGGCCATGGCTCTGTCTACCAGTTTGTTCCATTCTCTCTTCTTATCATAGTAAACAGATTCCGCATAACGAATCGTGCCCAGCATTTCATGGGCATTGTAATTTGTAAAGCTGAAGCCTGTACCTGTACTTTCGTACTCATTGTACGGCTGCACTGTGTCTTTTAAGCCTCCTGTTTCTCTTACAATGGGAAGCGTACCGTAACGAAGGCTCATAAGCTGGCTCAAGCCGCAGGGTTCAAATAAGGACGGCATCAAAAACGCATCACAGGACGCATAAATTCTGTGTGACAGTCCGTTGTCATAGAAAATATTGGCAGATACTTTTCCCTGATATTTCCATGCAAAATGACGGAACATGTTTTCATACCGTTCTTCACCGGTTCCCAGAACCACCAGCTGGATACTGTCCTGGCACAACTCGTCCATTACATAATTTACCAAATCAAAGCCCTTCTGGTCTGTGAGACGGGAAACCACACCAATCATCATTACCTTGGGGTCTTCCTGCAGTCCCAGTTCTTTTTGCAGGGCCAGTTTATTTTTCACTTTTTCTTTCCGGAAATTCTTGGCATTGTAATTTTTCGCCAGAAATGTATCTGTTTCCGGATTGTATTCTTCATAATCAATACCGTTTACAATTCCCCGCAAATCATGGGCGCGGGCTCTTAAAAGGCCGTCCAGATGTTCTCCGTAAAACTCCGTCTTAATCTCTTCTGCATAAGTATTGCTGACGGTGGTAATGGCATCGGCATAAACCAGTCCGCCTTTTAACAAATTAGCGTCTTTATAAGCTTCCAGTTTATCCGGTGTAAAGTAGTAAGCCGGCAGACCGGTCAGTTCCCGAATGGTCTTAATATCCCAGGTTCCCTGGAATTTCAGGTTATGTATGGTCATAACAGTCTTAATGCCCTGATAGAAAGGACCGCCCTGGAAACTGTCTTTTAAATATACCGGAATGAGGCCTGTCTGCCAGTCGTGGCAGTGAATAAGGTCCGGACGGAAATCAATGACCGGAAGTATAGACAGGGCTGCCTTTGAGAAAAAGGCAAATTTTTCAATATCAAAACGAATGTCTCCGTATGGCTGATAGCCTGAGAAATAATATTCATTGTCAATAAAATAATACTGGATACCTTCGTGAACCAGCTGCATAATCCCTACATATTCCCGTCTGTAGCCAATATCCATGTAAAAATGGGTCACATACTGCAACTGGTTTTTGTATTCTTCTTTCATGCATAAATATTTGGGAATAATCACACGCACATCATACTCATTTTTATCAAAGCATTTCGGCAAAGCTCCCACTACGTCCGCTAATCCCCCTGTTTTTATAAACGGAACTGCCTCTGATGCCACAAATAATATTTTTTTCACTGAAACACCCTCCTTGCAAATCAAAGCTTTATTCATATTATACCCCATTTTTTATGCAAAGAAAAGTTATTTTTCCCCTCTGTTTCAACTTATTTCCTGTATTCCAGACGTATTTTGTCGGCAATCAGGGCGATAAATTCGGAGTTTGTGGGCTTGCCTTTTCCCGTACTTACAGTATAGCCGAACAGTTCATCGATAGTGTCCATCTTCCCTCTGCTCCAGGCCACCTCAATGGCATGGCGTATGGCTCTCTCCACTCTGCTGGGTGTGGTCTGGTGTTTTTTTGCAATGGTAGGATAGAGAATTTTCGTAATTGAATTCAGCATTTCCATATCGTTTACAGACAGAATAATGGCATCTCTCAAATACTGGTAACCTTTAATATGGGCCGGTACACCAATTTCATGAATAATATTGGTAACGTCCGCCTCCAGGTTTCTCTCATAATAACTGCTGTCACTCTCATATGCATTCACTTTTCTTAAATCCCGTCTTCTGTTGTCCCTGGCCTGTCTTACATGCTTAATTCTGGATAAAAGCATGTCATTATCAAAAGGCTTCAGGATATAGTAATTTGCTCCCAGCTGAAACGCGTCCTCCGTAATCTGTTCTTGTCCTACAGCAGATACAATAATAAAAGCCGGGTGTTTTTTCAAATTGGTATCTTTGCTGACTTTTTCCATAACGGTCAGCCCGTCTACTTTCGGCATGATAATATCTAAAAGTACAACATCCGGTTCTTTTTCTTTGATAATATCGTAAATTTCGGCGCCGTTATTAGCATGCCCTACTAATTCCAGCTCTTTGTCTTCGTTAATAAGATTCCCCAATAAGTCCAACATTTTTTCATTGTCATCTGCTATAGCGACATTTAACTTCTCCATTACTCATCCTCCATCTGTTTTGTTACAACTCTATTCTCCAGCATATGACGGGCGCCCTTTTGAATCGCCATATCTGAAGACTATTAGTATTATATTATCACTTCTTTTCAGAATCAAGCTAAATCATCTTACAACTTATGTTGTATTCTGATAGTTTTCCTATTTATTCGACATTTTTTCGTTTTTTTCCATTACTTTCGCCAGCTTACCACAGCATATTCTCGATAAAAATTCCGTATCCTTTGGTAGAATCCTGTACAAAAACATGGGTTACTGCGCCTACCAGTTTTCCGTTCTGCAGAATGGGGCTGCCGCTCATTCCCTGAACAATTCCGCCGGTTGCAGCTAAAAGCTCCGGGTCTGTGACGCGCAGAACAAAGGCCTTGTTGGTATCTGCCCGCTCTCTGTAAATGTCGGTTATCTGGATTTCATAAGATTTCACCTCTCCTTCCACACAGGTAAGAAGCTCTGCACGTCCCTCCTGTACTTCCTGTTTATAGCCGATTTCCGTCTCTTTTAAGCACAGCTTTTCCGGCTGCTCCACTCTGCCGAATATTCCGATTTCCGTATTCTTTTCTATAGTGCCGATTTTCCTGTCCTTCTGGTATTCAATGTAGCCGGAGAGTTCCCCCGGTGTGCCTTTTACACCTTTGACAATCGACATAATCTGTGCCTGGTAGAGTTCTCCGTCTTCTATGTCCAGAAGTTCTCCTGTGTCCGTATCACTGATACCATGCCCCAGGGCGCCGAATTTTCCTTCTGTGTCTACATACGTCATGGTTCCGATTCCCTGTGTATTATCCCGCACCCAGATACCCAGCTTATAACTGTCATCCTCTGCCAGTACAGGCGTCAGCGATAAGGGGATTTTTTCTCCTCCCCTGTTTACCAGCAGCTCCATGGCTTCTCCTTTACTGTCATGAATCTGCTGAATCAGTTCTTTTTTTCCGGATATAGGCGTGCCGTTGACCTCCAGAATATAATCCCCTGCTTTGGCAATATTTGCGGCAGGTCTGCAGGAAATACCGTCTTTTTGCAGAATTTCCCCGGTGTCTACCACCAGAACGCCCTCTGTCTCCATGTAAAGCCCCACAGGTACACCGCACACGGCAACGCTTTTTTCTTCCATGGTCTGCACCTGAACCTCTTTGATTGGAAGGATTCCAAGAAGGGAACAGGAAATCCGGTAGCTTCCCCGGTCCGATACGTCAATCGTATCCGGATAAGTAAGCAAAGGAGAATCCAGCGCACGGGAAAGTTCTTCCTCCTGTCCCGCATGAATATACACGGTATTCGGAATACTGTTTTGCAGATGGCGAAATCCCAGCACACCTGCGGCGAAAATATCCGCTACTAATAATACGATAAGAAACCGACG
Source organism: Blautia hansenii (assembly GCF_013304445.1). Lineage (GTDB taxonomy): Bacteria > Bacillota > Clostridia > Lachnospirales > Lachnospiraceae > Blautia. The sequence goes on along the minus strand of NZ_JAAITA010000001.1, from coordinate 349,466 downwards.
ATAATTACGTTTCTTTGACAAAAAATCACAACCTTTCTGTATAGAAACAAAAAAAGATACACCGCAGTGTACCTTTTTAGTATGTGACCTTTCGTCTATTTCAATCTTGTATTTTTTTGTTGCTGTGCCAAATCTTTCATCTCTGCTGCATTTTGCAAAACCGCCTCTGTGATTTTTGCTCCGCCCAGCATACGCGCCAGTTCTTCCACGGACTCTTCATAAGAAAGGCCGCGGATTCTGGTAGTAGTTCCCTTTTCTTCCACATTTTTTTCAATGAGATAATGGGCATTGGCCTGGGACGCAATCTGCGGCAGATGGGTAATACAGATAATCTGATGGTTTCTGCTGATAACCGCCATCTTTTCCGCCACTTTCTGGGCTGTCCTGCCGCTGATTCCGGTATCTATTTCATCGAAAATCAAGGTTTCCGTGTCATCTTTATCCGCCAGCAGCGTCTTAATGGCCAGCATAATTCTGGAAAGCTCACCGCCGGATACCACTTTGGAAAGTTCCCGCACAGGTTCTCCCGGATTTGTGGAAATCATAAAGCAAATGCTGTCTTTTCCCTGAGGAGAAAACTTCTCTTTTTGAGAAAAGCGGATTTCAAACTCCACATTCAGGAAATTCAAATCCTCCAGTCCCTTTGTAATCTGATTTTCCAGCTTTTTCGCCCAGCTTTTCCGCACCTGGGTCAGTTCCCGGCTGGCTTTTTCCAGTTCTTCCCTCTTTTGCTCCAGTTCGCCTTCCAACTGCCCTTTTCTTTCCTCAAAGTTTCTGAGACGTTCCAGTTCCCTTTCCTTTTCTTCCTGATAAGCACGGATTTCGGGAATGGTATGGCCATATTTCGCCTTTAAATGATTGATACCATCCAGACGGTTTTCCGTTTCCTGGAATTCTTCCTCAGAAAACCGGAATTCCGAAAGATAGGCAGACACTTCCCGGTTAAAGTCATTGAGCAGGCTGTCAATATCTTCCAAAGAGCGGTATAAGTTTTCCAGACTTTCATCAAAATCCGAAATCTGTGACAGTTTTTGAAGAGCCCGCCCGGTCTGGGTGCCGCTGCCCTCCTCCTCATATCCGGTGAGCTGATATACGCCTCCCAGATTTTCCGTAATTTTCCTGCTGTTTACCAGTTTCCGATAGAGATGTTCCAGTTCCTCGTCTTCTCCGTCTTTCAATTCCGCATTCTGGATTTCCTGAATTTCATACTCCAGAAAGCTGATTTCTCTGCGTCTCTGCTCTTGATCTAACTGATAACCCTCTAGTTCTTTTCGGATCTGACGGTAGGCGCCGTAAAGCATTTTCACTGCCTCTTTTTTCTCCCCGGACTCTGCCTCTGAATATTCATCCAGAATCTCCATCTGTTTATCCGGGTATAAAAGGGACTGGTGTTCATGCTGTCCGTGAACATCCAAAAGCAGAGATGCCGCCTTTTTTATGGCTGCAGCCGTACAGGTTTCCCCGTTGACCTTAATCATGCTTCTGCTCTCTGTAATTCTTCTGGTTATAATGACCTGTCCGTCTTCCGGGAACACCTCCAGTTCCCGCAGTTTCTCTTCTGTGTCAGGGCTCACCTGAAATACCAGCTCTACCAGGGCGTAAGAAGCGCCTTCTCTTATGATTTCTCTGGACATTTTCTGTCCCAGAGCCAGATTGACCGCTCCCATGAGAATGGATTTTCCGGCGCCTGTCTCTCCGGTGAGAATGTTCAGCCCTTCCTCAAAATCCACCTCTGCCTCTTCAATTAAAGCCAGGTTTTTAACATGTAAATGCACTAACATCTTTTCCTACTCCGTTTTCTTATTCGTACACATGAATCAGCTTTCTGATTTTGCTCATAAGTGCCATGGTTTCTTCTGCGCTTTTGCAGAAGCAGGCAATGGTATCGTCTCCTGCCAGACTCCCCACAATTTCCTGAAATTCCATATGGTCCAGAGCAGCCGCAGCGGCATTGGCCATACCGGAGGTAGTCTTAATCACCAGAATATTCTGGGCAATGTCCATGGACAAAAAGGCGTCTCTTAAGACCCTTATGTATTTTTCGCTGTCTGAGTTTTCCTTGGAGGTCATTACCTTATATCTGGAGCCGCCGCCCGGCTTTGCAATTTTCATCAGCTTCAGTTCCCGAATGTCTCTGGAAACTGTGGCCTGCGTCACACGAAAGCCTGCAGCCTGCAGCCGTGCAGCCAGTTCTTCCTGTGTTTCTATATCGTACTGATTAATCAGTTCCAGAATCTTTGAATGTCTGGCAATCTTCATGTCCTTCCTCCTAATTTCTCATTTTAGTACGCAGCACCTCTAAAAAGCTGATGTTGCTGATTTTTATAATTCTGGTGTCACTGGCAGAGCGGCGAATCACAATCCGGTCTCCTGTAGTCATGGAAATGTTGGTATCTCCGTCAAAAGAAGCCACGGCCTTTCCCTGCCCCTCCTTGGCGCCCTGGGTGATTTCCACGGCAATTTCATCCTCTGCCGGAAAAATAATGCTTCGGGTGTTCAGGGTATGGGGCGCCACAGGTGTCATAATCATAATATTCGTCTCCGGAGAAACAATGGGCCCTCCCGCAGACAAGCTATACCCTGTAGAACCCGTGGCTGTGGAGACAATAATTCCGTCTGCCGTGTAGGAATTGAGAAATTCTCCGTTGACGTAATTATTAAAGCGGATAACCCGCAGGGGCCCTTCTCTTCCAATCACAATATCATTTAACGCCACATCTTCTGCCACAGCCTTTCCCCGGTGATATACCTGTCCCCACAGCATCATGCGTCGTTCTATGGTGTATTCGTCTGCCATGAGATGATTCAGAGCCGGTTCTATGGATTCCCGGTCAATCTCTGCCAGATATCCCAAGGTTCCCAGATTCACACCCAAAAGGGGAATCTGGCGGCTGACCACGTCTCTGGCCGCCTGGAGAAGGGTTCCGTCTCCTCCTAATACAATGACACATTCCACATCTTCGGGAATGGTGCTGATATCCGTATAATGGGTAAAAGGCTCCCGTACAGAAAAGCTGGAAGGCTGAATCACACAGTGTTTTCCGTTATTTTCCAGATATTCCGCCACTCTTTTGGACACCTTTAATCCTTCGTCTTTTTCACTATTGGCAATAATATAAAACTTATCCATACTTATTTATCCAACTCTTTATGGGCTGCTGCCACAACGCCCTTTACATCTGCCTCTTGGTTTTCCGGTAATCCGTCTTTCTGTTTCTGTATATGCAGCAGATATTCAATGTTTCCCTCCGGTCCTTTAATGGGAGAAAACTCCAGATGACGAACTGCGTATCCAATGCTCTTTGCATAAGCAATGACTTTGTCAATGACTTCTTCGTGCACGGCCGGATCACGGACAACTCCTTTTTTTCCTACCTTTTCCCTTCCTGCCTCAAACTGGGGCTTAATGAGGCAGACAACCTCTCCGTCATCTTTCAAAAGATGATATACAGGAAGCAGTACCTTGGTAAGAGAAATAAAAGACACATCAATGGAAGAAAAATCTGCTGGTTCCTGCAAATCCTCCGGTACCACATAACGGATGTTGGTTTTCTCCATGCAGACCACCCGCTCATCGTTTCGCAGTTTCCAGTCCAGCTGTCCATGTCCTACATCAATGGCATAGACTTTCACGGCTCCGTTCTGCAGCATGCAGTCTGTAAATCCTCCCGTGGAAGCACCCACATCCATGCACACCTTTTTATCCAGGCTCACACCGAAATGTGTCATGGCTTTTTCCAGTTTCAATCCGCCGCGGCTTACGTATTTTAAGGTATTTCCCCGGACTTCTATCTTTACAGTATCCGGAAACATGCTTCCGGCTTTATCTTCTTTCTGATTTTCCACATATACAATTCCTGCCATAATGACAGCTTTCGCTTTCTCACGGGAAACGGCCAGTCCCCGTTTCACCAGCAGGACATCCAGACGCTCTTTCATCTATCTGGCCTCCTTTATCCGATTATAAATGGAACCGGCATCGATTCCCGCTTTTTCCTTCAGTTTCTCCGGACTTCCATGCTCCATAAAAACATCCGGAAGTGCTGCAGACAGCACCTGTACTTCCGGGTACGCGGTGTGCAGATATTCCACAACTGCGCTTCCAAAGCCGCCGCTTTTTACATTTTCTTCCATAGTAACGATAACTTCATGGTCTTTTGCCAGGCTGTCCAGCATTTTTTTATCCAGCGGTTTTACAAATCTGGCGTTGACAAGGGTGGGATTATCTCCGTCCTCTAACAGCTTTTTCCTTACCGCCTCCGCTGTTTTTACCATACTGCCCACTGCCAGCAGGGCAATCCCTTTTCCCCGGTAAATCATTTCACTGCGCCCTCTTACAATGGGTTCCCGAAACTCCTCCAGCCCGTCATAGGCCTCTCCTCTGGGATAGCGCACAGCAATAGGGCCGTCATAGCTTACCGCAAATTTCATCATATCGGAAAGCTCCCATTTATTTTTCGGCGCCATAACTGTCATATTGGGAATCATGGACAGATAACTTAAATCAAAACAGCCCTGATGCGTCTCCCCGTCGCTGCCCACAAGTCCGGCCCGGTCCACTGCAAAAATCACATGGAGATTCTGCAGGCATACGTCCTCAATAATCTGGTCTACCGCCCTCTGCAAAAAGGAAGAATACACCGCCACCACAGGAATCATTCCCCCAAGAGCCAGGCCGGCAGCAAAGGTCACGGCGTGCTCCTCTGCAATTCCCACGTCAAAGAATCTATCCGGAAACATATTACGAAACCGTTTCAATCCTGTTCCGTCGGGCATGGCGGCCGTTACGGCTACCACCTTTTCTTCTCTGTCGCCGAATTTCCGCATAACCGTGGAAAAAATATCTGTATAATTGGCTTTCCCATTATTGTTTAAGGGAATTCCATGCTCCAGGTCAAAAGCCGCCGTGCCGTGGAATCTGGCAGGGTGGCGCATAGCAGGCTCATAGCCTCTTCCTTTTTCTGTTTTCACATGTACCAGCACCGGCCCGGAGACTCTTTTTGCCTCCTGGAACACCTGAATCATCCGGTTACAGTCATGACCATTGATGGGACCCAGATAGGTCAGCCCCATGTCTTCGAAAAACATACCCGGAATCATCAGTCTCTTAAGGCTGTCCTTCGTCTTATGAATCTGTTTAATAGCCGCAGGGCCAAGTCCCGGAATTTTATTCAGGCTGTTCTTTACGCCTGCTTTCAATTCAAAATATCCCTCTGTGGTTCTCATATTGCTCAAATAACTGGAAATGCCCCCTACATTTTCGGAAATAGACATTTCGTTGTCATTTAAAACAATAATGAAGTTCTTCTTCAGCGCAGAAGCATTATTGATTGCTTCATAGGCCATACCTCCCGTGAGCGCGCCGTCTCCGATGACGGAAATCACATGGTAGTCCTCTCCCTTTAAATCTCTGGCACAGACATATCCCACGCCTGCAGAAATGGACGTGGAACTATGCCCCGTGTCATAAGCATCACAGGGGCTTTCGCTGCGTTTTGGAAAGCCGCTCATACCGCCCAAAGTCCGAAGACTGTCAAACCCTTCCTGTCTGCCCGTAAGAATTTTATGGGTATAGGACTGGTGTCCCACATCCCATATAATCTTATCCGCCGGCAGACAAAACACATAATGCAGCGCCATGGTAAGCTCCACAGCCCCCAGATTGGAAGCTAAATGTCCCCCTGTACGGCTGACATGATCCAACAGAAAAGCCCGGATTTCCTCCGCTAACTGCGGAAATTTATCCGGCGGTATTTTCTTAATATCATTTGCCTTTTTTATGGTTTCTAATAACATGTATCGTGCACCTCTATTTTCTGCGGGTGCAAAGAGAAAGAAACAGCTCCTTCAAAAATTCCTTTTCTCCCGGAAGGTCATCGAGAAGCTCTATAGCCATTTCTGTCCGACGCTTTACTTCCTCTCCCGCTTTTTCAATTCCTTCTAAGGTCACATATGTGGTCTTGTTGTTTTTGGCGTCACTGCCCACTGGTTTTCCCAGTTCTTCCCGGCTGCTTGTCACATCCAGAATATCGTCCTGAATCTGAAAAGCCAGACCAATGCAGCTGCCGATTTTCTCTATTTTTACCATATCCTCTGTTCCGGCCAGCACCGCTCCAATCATAAGCGAAGCCTCAATCAGCGCAGAAGTCTTATTTTCATAAATAAAATCCAGCATATCCTTTGAGAGCGGCTTACCGTCATTTTCCACGTCTGCTCCCTGTCCTCCCAACATGCCCTTGATTCCCGTTTTTTCTCCCAGAATCTCCAAAGCCCTGGCTGTCCGGCGAAGTTCCTTCTCTCCTTTTGCCAGGTCAAAGGCGCGAAAAGCGGTCTCATAAGCATAGTTTAAAAGAGCGTCTCCTGCCAGAATAGCCGCCGACTCACCGAACACCACATGGGTGGTTTTCTTCCCTCTCCTGTATTCATCATTGTCAAGAGCCGGAAGGTCATCATGAATCAGAGAATGGGTGTGAATCATCTCCATAGCCGCCATAAAGGGACGGATAACTTCTCCCGTTCCCCCCAGAAGCTCATACATTTCTGCCATAAACACAGGCCGCAGCCGCTTTCCGCCTGCCCGCATGCTGTAGTTCATTGCTTCTGCCATATGCTTTGCAAAGCCCTCTTCTTTTGGCAGAAAAGAAGCAATCACCTGTTCTGCCCGGGCTGTTTTCTGTTTCAGTTCTTCTTTAAAATTCACTTAACTCACCATCTTCATTCAGTTTGAGCATTTTTTTCTCAACAGTGTCAATTTTGCTGCCGCACTGCCGCAGCAGTTCCATCCCTTTCTGATATAAAGCAAAGGAGTCCTCCAGGGAAATCTCTCTGCTCTCCAGACGTTCTACAATCCCGTCTAATTCCTTCAGAGCTTCTTCCATGGTCATTTCCTGGTTTCTGTTCTCTGTCTCTGCCATTTCAAACTCCTCTCTCCTCCTGTTTCGTACCAAGCACTTTGGCCTGAATTCTTCCGTCTGTCACCTGAATCTGCAGCACTTCGCCTCCTGTTACCTGTGAAACGTGGGTAACTGCATGACCTTTTCCATTTTCCACATAAGAAAATCCCTGCTTCAGTTTATCCAGGGGCGATAAGCCCTTCATGCGTTCAATATAAATTCCCAGATTCTGACGGGCGCGGAAAATCTGATTTTCCATAGCGCTGTACATCCGGTCTTCTGCCTGCAAAAGCCGGGTGCGTTTTTCCTGTATCTGTCTTGCCGGACTTAAATATTCCAGCTTTGTCCCGTACTTCTCCACTCTCTGGCGCATCCAAAACATCTGGTTGTCCATGGTCTGCATCAGTTTCTGTTTTGCACTTAAAAGCTGGTTGAAAAGCACGCGCACATCTGCCACAGCCAGCTCCGCCGCCGCGGAAGGCGTAGGAGCCCGCAAATCTGCTGCGAAGTCCGCAATGGTGGTATCCGTTTCATGTCCTACCGCAGAGATAATAGGGGTTCGGCAGTTGAAAATGGCCCTTGCCACTTCTTCCTCATTAAAAGCCCACAAATCTTCAATAGAACCGCCGCCTCTTCCCACAATAATCACGTCTACACCGTAATCATCCAGGACTTCGATACCTCTTACAATGCTTTCCTTTGCGCCCTCGCCCTGCACCAGAGCCGGGTAGAGAATCAGCTGCACATAGGGATTTCTCCTGCCTGCCACGGTGCGGATATCCTGCACTGCCGCCCCTGTGGTCGCAGTCACTATGCCTACTTTTTTTGCCCAGACAGGAATGGGCTGTTTGTATTCCGGCGCAAACATTCCCATTTCTTCCAGTTCCTTTTTCATTGCCAGAAACCGCTCGTACAAAAGTCCGGCACCCTCCAGGGTGATTTCTCTGGCATAGAGCTGGTACTTACCGTCTCTTTCGTAAACGCTGACGCTGCCGCCGGCCACCACCTTATCCCCGTTTTTCATGGCAAAGCCCAGACCTTTCCGCTGGCCCGCAAACATGACGCAGGAAATTGTGCCGCTTTCATCTTTCAGGGAAAAATAAATATGTCCGGAGGTATGGTACTTACAGTTGGAAACCTCGCCTTTGATGTAGATTTTATTCAGCATAAAATCCTGGTCAAACATGGTTCTGATATAATTATTTACCTGTCCTACGGAATAAATACTGTTCATAAACTTTCCCTTGCAATTTTTCCTAAAACTCCGTTTACAAAAGAAGCAGAATCCTCCCCGCCGAAGCTTTTGCTGATTTCTATTGCTTCATTAATCGCAACCTTTACAGGAACATCCTCGTCATATTTCATCTCATATACTGCCAGACGCAGAATATTCAAATCCACCTTGCTCATTCGTTTGGTCTTCCAGCCTGCACTCTTTTCATTGAGAATACTGTCCAGTTCTTCCAGGCGCTCTGTAATTTTGGCATACTTATTTTCCATATAAGCCTGCTCTACCGGATTTAAGTCCTCTAAGCCGTCAAAATACAGCTGTATCTGCTGCGGCATTTCCTCTGTTCCGTTAAATTCGTTTAAAAAAAGCAGCTTAAAAATATGCTCCCGCATTTCTCGTCTTCCCATATATTCCTCCGTATTGTCTTTTTCTGCTGTAGTTTAAAATAAGGTGCCTCTGAAAAAGACACCTTATCTCCCGCTTTTTGCTTTTTCACTTGTCAATGAACTATTTAGTCTTGTCAATTTCAACGCTTGCAATCCGCACGTTGACATCGGAAACAGTCAGTCCTGTCATGTTTTCAATGGCAGTTTTTACTCTCTCCTGTACCTTCTTGCTGGTCTCTAAAATATTGTATCCATACTCAATATTCAGGGCCAAATCCACACAGACTACATCTTCCAGAACATCTACCTTCACACCTCTGGAAAGGTTTTTCATACCCAGTTTTCCAACCAGTTCGTTTGTAATATTTCCAGCCATGGAACCGACACCTTCCACTTCTGTCGCTGCCAGTCCTGCAATAATCGCTACTACCTCATCTGCAATCTGTACTTCCCCAAGAGAACCATTGTCATGTATTTTATATCTGTTTCTGTCTTCCGCCATTTTTCAAACCTCCTATAGGAAATATCCTGCTTCTTATTATACCAAATCCCTGCAAAAATGAAAAGCGGTTTTTTACTTTTCCCGTAAAAAACCGCTTTTTCTCACTTCTTTTCTTAATTTCTGGAAAATTCCGCCAGCACAAGGCCTTCGTTTCTGTCCAGGGTCATGCCGATACTCCAGCTGTTGATAAACAGCAGAAGCGGATTTCCCTTCATATCCATCACCTTCTTCATGTCCGAAGTTCCGGTGAGGGCTTTTACGTCCACCTCTTCCTTGTTCTCAATCCAGCGGATATGCTCGTAAGGCAGGTTTTCCAGACGAATGTCTACATTGTACTCGTTTTCCAGACGGTATTTCAAAACGTCAAACTGCAGGACGCCTACTACGCCTACAATGATTTCTTCCATACCGCCCATGATTTCCTGGAAAATCTGAATGGCACCTTCCTGGGCAATCTGGTTGATTCCCTTTACAAACTGCTTTCTCTTCATGCTGTCCAGCAAACGGACTCTGGCAAAATGCTCAGGCGCAAAGGTAGGAATACCCTCGTACTGGAATTTTTTCCCCGGTGAGCATACCGTATCTCCAATAGAGAAAATACCAGGATCAAAGACACCGATAATATCTCCTGCATAAGCCTCTTCCACCACATGACGGTCCTGCGCCATCATCTGCTGCGGCTGGGAAAGGCGCATTTTCTTATTGCCCTGGACATGGAACACTTCTTTGGAAGCCTCAAACTTACCGGAGCAGATGCGCATAAACGCAATTCTGTCCCTGTGGTTTTTATTCATGTTGGCCTGAATTTTAAAGACAAACGCAGAAAAATCCTCCTTCATGGGGTCGATTTCTCCGATGTCTGCTTTTCTCGGCAGGGGACTGGAAGTCATTTTCAGGAAATGCTTCAAAAAGGTTTCCACACCAAAATTGGTAAGCGCAGAACCAAAGCATACCGGAGAAAGTTTTCCTTCATCCACCAGTTTCTGGTCAAACTCCGCACTGGCACCGTCTAAAAGTTCGATTTCCTCTAAAAGCTGCTCTTTCTGCTCCGGGTCTAAGACCTCGTCAAGGCGGGCCTCGTCAATGCCGATTTCCTCCTCAATTCCCTCTTTTGTTCCCTTCATGGTATCGGAAAAAGTAAGGACTTTCCCGGTCTCCCTGTCGTATACGCCGCGGAACTTCTTGCCGGAACCAATAGGCCAGTTCACCGGACAGGTAGGGATTCCAAGTTCCTTCTCAATGTCATCTAAAAGGTCAAAGGTGTCGTTTGCATCTCTGTCCAGTTTGTTGATAAACGTAAAAATAGGAATATGGCGCATTGCGCAGACTTTAAACAGCTTTCTGGTCTGGGCCTCCACACCTTTGGAAGCATCAATTACCATAACCGCTGAATCCGCCGCCATCAGAGTACGATAGGTATCCTCTGAGAAGTCCTGGTGTCCGGGAGTATCCAATATGTTGATGCAATAGCCATCATAATTAAACTGCAATACAGAAGAGGTTACGGAAATACCTCTTTCCTTTTCTATTTCCATCCAGTCAGAAACCGCATGGCGGGCCGTTGCCTTGCCCTTTACACTTCCCGCAAGATTAATAGCCCCTCCGTAAAGAAGAAACTTCTCGGTAAGGGTTGTTTTACCGGCATCCGGATGGGAAATAATTGCAAATGTACGTCTTTTTGTAATTTCTTTGGTATAGTCAGCCACGTTTGGCCCTCCTTCTCTCATATAGCACACTGACGCTATTTTAGTATACGTTGAAATGTGTGTCAAGGGGCTTTATGCACAACTATTCATTTTCCTGTGTTCCCCCATCCAATGGTGTGATAACAATATTTTCTGCCGCCACGCTGGTTTTGCGCTTCACAATATCCTCTATCTGGGCTCTTTTGGCATCCTCCATATATTCCTGAGGCACAATGACATCCGCACTGTCTCCCGTCAGATTTACCACCACATCTGCAAAGCCCTGGGCATCTAAAAGAAGTTCTGCTGCGGATTCCTGCTCTGCCAGATTGGTCATGTTCACCATAGAATTTACAGCCTCCTGCTTCTGTTCTTCTCCCAGGTTCTCATTATTAATGATTTCCAGAAGGGTTTCCTTATTGGCCGAGCGCACCTGCTCTCTGCTGACCTTGGCCTCTGCCACAAAGCCGGAAGCCCCTGTCAGCACAGCTTCTCCCGGAGTTTCTGTCTGCACGTCTGTCTCTCCTTCCGCACTGGCCGTTTCTTTTTCTTCCCCTTCCTTTGGCTGCACCTCTTCCCCTTCTGCTGCTTTGCTGTTTTCCTCTAAAAGGGCGCTCTCGTCTGTGATATCATAATCCAGACTTTCGATTTCCTCTACGATTCCGTCTGTATCCGCAGCGGAGGTCTCGGCAGTGTCTGCGTCACTCTTCTTCAGCGTCTTATCAATACCCAGATGATTATCTGAATAATTGATGTACCCTGCCGCAGCAATCATGATTGCCAGGGCTGTAATGATAACCTGATTTTTCCTGAAGATTTTTTTCATGCACATTCTCCTCTAATTCATTTTCATTACTTTAATTTTATGGGGTTCTACCTGAAATAATGCCTCGACTGCCGCCTGAATATTCCCCACAACCACAGGATTTCCCCCACCCTTTGCCACAATGAGGACACCGGTTACCCGGGGGTATTCCTCAGAAGCCACATAAGGCTGTTGCGTGCCCTTTGCATCCTTTTCATACACCGTTTCCGTTTCGTCCTTTTCTACGATTTTCCTGCTGCTGCTTTGGCAAGTGAGAAAGACCCTGGTTTCTCCCACACCTTCCACTTGTTCCAGTATCTCCTGCAGCTGTCTTTCCATTTCCTGCTGCCAGTTTTCTGCCGTACCTGTCTGTGCGATTTCCACCTCCTTTTTGGCATTTTGCCGGTCTGTCTTTTCCGTGGGAAGGGCCAGTACCAGCAAAAGCAGTCCCAGGATAAGAAGCACCACCAGATTTTCTTTCTTCATCATATCTTTCCATGCTTTCATGGCACTACCTCCTGCCCCTCGATAATCCCTGCCTCCTCCTGCCACTCCCTTTCCCAGGTTTCTGCTTTTTCTTCCCATTCCTGTGCTTCCTCCTGGAATTCTTTTGTATAAGCAGCTATCTGCCCTTCCATACCAGATAAATGCAAAAGGGGCGATAACACCACCAGAATGAGCAGCAGCCCCATGTAGTACTGAATGTATTTTCTATAGCTGTTGTCAGGCAGACAATTCATCACTGCAAAAAGCAGAATAAAATAACAAATCAGACTTTCCAGCCAGGCATACAGCGCTTCCATGTTTCACCCTCTCTCCGGGCTTTTGCCCTGCTAATGATTTGCAAAAGAAACCGTCAAAACAGCTATGGTAATCAACAGCATCAGTTCCGCTGTAAACAGCATCCGCAAAAGCAGTCTGCAGCCATCCCCCATAGCCTGCAGGCAGCCGGTCATCCTCTTATCGGACACCGGCTGCACCAAGGCTGCCAAAAGTTTATATAACAGGGTGGAAATGCCAAGTCTCACCAGAGGAACCAGCCCCAACAGCAGCAGCACGGCCATGCCCAGAACCCCCAGAGAATTTCGGATTAACACGGCTGTGCCAAGGGCCACCTCTGTCACACCATCTATGGCATTTCCCACACCGGGAATAGCTGCTGCCGCTTTCCCCAGCATATCCCTTTTCAGGGAATCCACTGCCGGGCTTATCATATTTTGTATCACCTGCATGCCGATAACAAAAGCCGTACAGCCATTCAGCCCCCATTCCAGCAAAGTTTTGAAGAGTTCTGCCATGCGGGAAAGCAGTTCCTCTTTGTGGATGAAATTAATCATGGATATGAGTACATAGGCATGGATTCCCGGAAGAATCAGCTTCAGCAGCACGGCCTGTACCAGATAAATGACCAGCAGCACGGTTTCGTAAAACACCATGGCGCTGGCAGAACCTGCAGCGGCAGTGACTGCCAGAAAATAGGATGGAATCAGTGCTTTCATAAAAAGGACAAACCCTTGCAGGCTTTTTGAAAGTTCCTCTCCCATACTGCCAAAGGTATGAATAAGAAGCACCAAAAGCAGCAGATACACCACATAAAAGCTGACTTCCCCGGTCTGCCCCTTCCCAAAGGCATTGGCAAAATTAGAAAACAGAGAGGCCGCAAGCACCAGAAGTAAAATCTGCACTACTGTCTGCTTCTGTACAGACAAATGACTTTTCAAAAAAGCTTTCCCGATTTCTTTCACTCCCTCTTTGCTAAACAGCCGCCCTTCTTTCAGAACGGAAGCCAGACTTTCCCTAATGTTGAAGGTTTCCTCTCCCAGAAGTTCATTGACCGCCTCCTGCATTTGTCCCAATTCCAGCCCTTCCAAAAGTTTTTCCTGGGCTTCCTGCTGTTTCTCAGAAAGTTCTTCTTCCCCTTTCTGCTCCTCCTGTTCCGCTGCTGCAAAAACTTCTTTTCCGGAAAGGTTCCAACCTACGCACAGGCAGATTCCCGCCAGAAGCAGTTTTTTTCTCCACACGGAGCATGTCCCTCTCTTTATCCTTGGTTTTTTCCCGGCCCGGTTCATGCCAGAAAGCTGTGAATGGTTTCCATCAGCGCCAGCAGCACCGGCATGGACAATACCATAATATACAGCCTTGCAAAAATATCTATCTGAGAGGCAATGGCTCCATACCCCGCATCTTTGCAGATTCCGGCTGCAAATTCACTGACATAGGTAATTCCTATCATTTTCAGCAGTGTTTCCAGATATTGTGCGTCCACCGGCAGATATTCCTGAATTTTCAGTACAGAAGAAAACAGATAGGACAGCTTCCCTGTCATATAAGAAAAAATGCAGATTCCCGCAGCCAGGCTTAAATACACGGAATACTCCGGTCTTGTGCCTTTTAAAAGAATTCCCAGAAGCATGCCTGTCATCCCCAGCATAACAACCTTCAAAACTTCCATGCATTTCCCTCCCTACAGCGCAAATAAGTCTTCTATGGTGCGAAAAAGGTCATAAATATAGGGCAGCACCCAGAACAACACCAGCAAAAGACCGGTCAGACTGGTGAGAAAGGCCAGCTCCTCCCTCTGGCTGTGCTTCAGTATCTGACACAGGACAGACACCAGAATGCCTACTGCACCGATTTTGAATAATAAACTCACTTCCATGGCATCTCTCCCCCTGCATAATTTTCAAAGCAGCATAATTGCCAGAAAAATTCCTCCCAATGTTCCCATGCTCCGGTACAGCTTCTGCTTTGCAGGCATTTCCCGCTGCAGGTTTTCCATCTCCCTTTTTAACTGTTCCAGGTACAAAGTAATGGTATTTTTCTGCATGGTAATATCCAGATATCCCAGATATGCTCCCAACTGCAAAAATTCTTCCAGGTCCTTTGGACACAGCGCTGTGCCGCTCAGATATGTTTTTGCCTTTTCTCTGAAAATTTCCTGAAAGCACGCCCCCTGATACTGCCCCGCAGCCTCAGACACCTCCTTTAAAAAGCCGGCCAAAGGCTCTGGCAGCCTGTAAGCCACCGTACCTAATGCCTCCGGTAGCGCTTCCCTTCTGTAAGTAATTTCTCCCAGAATCAGAAACACCATCTTTTCGATTTCTCTTAACTGCTGCAGCCTTCTCGTCATGTGGATACTTTTGCTGTACCCCAGAGCCGAACAGGAAAAAATTACCAGAACAGCCCCTGCGATTTTCAGCATAGAATACCCTGCCTTCTCTTGCAGTCGTACAGACTGGTTCCCCTTTCATCAAAAATAGCTTTCACTTCACCTGCCCGTTTCTCATAATGCAGAATAATATAGCGTTCAAAGATTTTCTCCTGCATCAGGCGCTGCAGCAATGGTTTTCTCTTAATGTCTTCAATAGAACTGCCGTGTACTGTGGCAAACAGTCTGCAGCCGCAGTGAATCACGGATTCAATGGCATGAATATCCTCGTAATCTCCCAGCTCGTCTACGGCCACCACCTCCGGCGACATGGAACGTATGAGCATCATCATGCCCTCTGCCTTGGGACAGCAGTCCAGAATATCGGTGCGGATTCCCAGGTCATTCTGTGGAATTCCCTGATAAGAGCCCCCGATTTCCGAGCGTTCGTCCACCACGCCCACACAGACGCCGTCCAGATAGCTGCTGCCATTGCTGACCTGACGGATCAAATCCCGCAAAAGAGTGGTTTTCCCACATCTGGGCGGTGAAATAATCAATGTGTGGCATATTCTTTTGTTTTTTATAACATAGGGAAGTATGGGCGCTGCACACCCCTTTATCTGATGTGATAATCGAAGATTGATATAAGATATGTATTTTACACTTTTGATTTTGTTCCCTTCCAGAATGGTTTTTCCTGCAATTCCCACCCGGTGTCCTCCCTGAATGGTCAGAAAGCCCTGGCGGATTTCTTCTTCAAAGGCATACATGGAATAATTGCTGATATATTCCATGGTCTCCTTTATATCTCCCGGACTGACCATACAAGCCTCTGCCTCCCTGTGGGAAAGCCTGCCGTCCTCTGTCAGAAAAAATTCCTTTCCCTGATAAATCAAAATCAGCGGCCCATGAACACGAAGACGGATTTCATAGACCTGGTGCATATCCGGGCAGGCCTTATGAAGCGCCTGCCGGATACGCAGGGGAAACAGCCGTGTAATCTCTGTCTGATTCATCTTTCCTCACCTCTTTAAGATAATATATGAGGACAATCTTTATTTATGACTGGTTTGAGCGGATTAGATTTTGTATTCCTGCTTTTTGACATTCCTTTCATAAAACTTTTCACAAGTACAGATGAGAAAAGTTTTCTTCCCGGTCTTATAATACCGCACAAAACACAAAGTCAGCAAAATCCCTGCTACCGCAGCGCAGAGCATATCATTCATACTGTCCCGCACTCCCTGGGTATAGTGATTAATACAGTCATTCTGAAAGAACACCAGCATGGCATATTCAAAAAATTCCCACAGTTCTGCTACTGCCATATTTCCCGTATTCAGAAAAATCAGAAAAATCAGGCAGTCTTTCTTATCCGCAAATTCATTGGTCTGCTTTATGGCAAAATAAAGCATAGCCACAGCAGCAGAAAGCAGCCAGCCGCTGGAAAAATGAAGCAGCTTGTCGTATCCCCAAAAGCGGTATGCGTCTAAAGAACCGCCCCAAATGCTGGCAAAGTAGGTAAATGCATTGGAAAGAATATAAATTTCGTACACTGGTTTCCAGCGAAACACCCGAAACACCGCCGGAACAATACAAGGCGTCAACACTGCCACAAAAGCCATGCCCACATGCTCCCAGTCCCCGGCCCGAATATTATGTACAAAACTATAGAATAAGGTAACTGCATACAGCAATATACTGGCATACCAGATATGCTTCCATGTTTTTTCTTTCATTTTTTCTCCTGTTCCTTTCGATATCTTTTTTCATACTTCAAAGAATAAAAGATTTTTCCTAAGAAACAGAATTAAAAAAACGAAATTTTTTCTAAATATTCTTCCACCGTCACTTCCCTGTACATACAGCCGCAAACTTTCTGTGCGCTGATACATCCCTCCACATTTTCATAAGGCGCAAACTGCTCATACCATGCAGGCACAGGAATATGTTTCAAATCCCTGGTAATCCCCTCCCCGCTCAGCTTCAAAAAGCTCTCTTTTTTGGCCCAAAGTCTGCAAAATTCACTATTGCGCTCTCCGGAAGCCTTAACGAGGGCATATTCTTCTTCTGAAAGTGTCCGCTGCAAAAGCCGTTCACTCTTTACTGCCCGAACCTCCTGGATATCCAGTCCGCAGGCCACCTTTGCCACCGCGCAGGCCGCATAAGCTCCGGTATGGCTGATATTAAAAAATACAGAAGGGAAAGCGGGAAAATATGGTTTTCCCTGCTCTCCTCTCTGCATAATACGTTCTAAATATTCAGAAACTTCCTCCCAAGGCGCTCTTTCCCGAAAAATTCCCCTACAGCCTGTATCCAGCAGACCATAGGCCAGAAGGCGCCTGCCGCAGATACTCTGCGCATGCTTCTTATCTGCACAGTCCCCGGTCAGTTTCCGAATATTCCCTATGTAAATGTTTATTCTTTCCCTGGGCGAAGATGTATGTCTGCTCATGCACTCTCCTCCTGCTCTGTAATCCCGCTTTCCGTCAGAAACCGGGAAGGTTCTGTTCTCTTTTCATGACGTTCCTTTGCATAGAGCATGCTCAGTTCTTTTCTGGCCCGTGTCATGCCCACATAAAACAGCCTCCGCTCTTCCTCAATATCATTTTCAGAAACTGCCTTGTGATAAGGTATGATTCCCTCATTCACATCCATGATAAACACACGGTCAAATTCCAGTCCCTTAATGCTGTGAAGCGTGGAAATCACCACACCGCTTTTGCCGGAAATCTGGGTTTTAGCCTGTTCTTTTAATTTTCTGGTGTATTCTGCCATATGCGCAAACCAGTCCTCGTAAGTTTTGTAGCCTCTGGCGCTTTCTGCCAGTTCATCCATCACTTCATACAGGTCTTCCATCTTCAGCTTCCGGTATGCGGCGTAGCCTTTTAAGTATTCCTCATACCCGACACCATGGCGGATATAATTGACAGCTCCGTAAGGGGTCATATTTTTCAGTTTCTTCAAGTCTTCCTCAAACTTGTCGATGCGGTCGCACATCCACTCCTTGTCCTCATAGAACCACCGGAGAGCTTCAAAGGACACCTGAGAATCTTCCAGTGCATTGCGGGAGATATAACGGTTGGGGCGGTTCATTACCTGGAGGAATTCCTGACGGCTCCGCTCTCCCATAGCCAGTCTCATATAAGAGATAAAATTCCCGGAAATCCAGTGTTCATACAGATTCGGCAGTGTATCTCTCATCTGAAAGGGAATCTGGTATTCCATCAGAAGTTCCACCAGGGAGCCGGCGCCGGAATTGGTGCGGTAAAGCACAGCTATCTCTTCCAGAGGGCAGCCCTCCTCTCTGGCTTTTAAAATGCAGTCCTTTACGTACAGCTCCTCTTCTCTTCCCGTGCCGAAGCCTTTGATAAGCGGTTTCCTGCCTTCCTCATTTTCCGTATGGATTTTCTTCTTAAACCGTCTTTTATTGTGTCCGATAACCTTTCCTGCGGCTTCCACAATCCGCTTTGTGGAACGGTAATTACAGGCCAGAAGTTCCGTCTGCACGGTGGGAAAATCCTTTGGAAAATGCATCATAATTTCCGGCTTTGCCCCGCGGAAAGCATAAATAGACTGGTCATCATCCCCTACAATAAACAGATTATTGTCCGGGGCAGCCAGCATTTTCACAATGTCATACTGCAGTTTATTGATATCCTGAAATTCATCCACCAGAATGTAACGAAATTTTTTCTGCCATCCTGCCAAAATGTCCGGTCTCTGGGTCAGCAAATCATAGCAGTACAAAAGCATATCGTCAAAATCCAGAAGTCTTGCCTTTCTGCAGCCGGATACATATTCTGTATAAATCCGGCGGAACACCTCGTCAGGACAGTTTTTAGAATAATAATGTTCCAAAGGAATCCGGCTGTTTTTCACCTCGCTGATTTCCCCTGCCAATCCCTCAAACAGTTCCTTCTCGTCCTCTGTCTCTATCCGCAGAGCATAGACAATCTCTTTGAGCATATCGTACCTGCGCTCTTCACTGATAATATTGTTTCTGGAAAGGCCGTAAGCATGTCTTAAAATCCCGTAGAAAATCCCGTGAAAGGTGCCGAAGGTAACCTGCCTGTAATTCTGCTGCTCTCCTTCTTTTTCACAGAGTTTTTCAAACCGCTCTTTCATTTCTCTGGCAGCCGCCTTGGTAAAGGTGACTACCAGAATGTTTGCAGGATTGATATGCTGTTCACTTAACAGGGCCCGGATTCTCCTTATCATCGTAGTCGTTTTACCGGAACCCGGCCCGGCCAGAAGCATCATAGGGCCGCTGCTGTGGTGAATGGCTTTTTCCTGTGCTGCGTTTCTCTCCATCTCAGCTTAATTTTTCAATGGCTGCCTGAATCCGTTTCAGACTTTCTTCTTTTCCGAGCACTTCCAGGATTTCCGTAGCGCCTGCCGGAGTCATCTGTTTGCCGGAAAGTGCCGTACGGATTGGCCAGAGAATCTGTCCGTTTTTGTATCCGTTTTCCTTTGCAAAACCGCAGAGCAGTTCGTAAAGAGCATCGTTGCTGTAGTCTTCCTGTGCTTCCAGAACCGGAAGAACCTTCGCGAGCACCTCCAGAGAAATTTCCGGATTGGTCTTCATCTTTTTATGGGTGTACATGGCATTATCATACTCCGGTACTGCCTCAAAGAAATCTACTAATTCCGGGATATCCGGGAAAACTTCGATTCTGGTCTTCACCATGGACGCTACCTTTTTCAAATCGATTTCTCTGGTAATGGCCTGTTTCAGATAAGGCAGAGCCATTTCATAGAATTTTTCATCATCCATGGCTTTCATGTACTCGCCGTTCATCCATTTCAGTTTCTGAATGTCAAAAACAGCTGGAGATTTGCTCATGTGATGATAGTCAAAGACTTTCACCAGTTCCTCTAAAGAGAAGATTTCCTGGTTATCTTCCGGACACCAACCCAGAAGCGCTACATAGTTCACAATCGCTTCTGTCAAAAATCCCTGTTCCAGCAAATCTTCGTAAGACGAATGACCGGAACGCTTGCTGAGTTTTTTGTGCTCTTCATTGGTAATCAGAGGGCAGTGCACATAAGTAGGGATTTCCCAGCCAAACGCCTCATAAATACGGTTGTATTTCGGGGAGGAGGACAGGTACTCATTTCCTCTTACCACATGGGTAATGCCCATTAAATGGTCGTCAATCACATTGGCAAAGTTGTAAGTCGGATAACCGTCTGATTTAATAAGAATCAAATCGTCCAGTTCATTATTCGGCACCGTAATATCTCCGTAAATGTCATCACTGAACGTAGTAGTTCCCTCTGTAGGCATGTTGAAGCGGATAACGTAAGGCTCCCCTGCCGCCAGCTTTGCCTCTACCTCCTCTTTGCTCAAATGCAGACAGTGCTTATCATACATGGCGATTTCCTTGTCACCCACCTGAGATTTCAGGGATTCCAGACGCTCCTTTGTACAGAAGCAGTAGTACGCATCTCCCTGCTCAATCAGCTGTTTTGCATATTTTAAATAAATGCCCTGGGCATTTCTCTCACTCTGCACATAAGGACCGTAACCGCCGTCCTTGTCCGGACCTTCGTCATGCACCAGTCCGGTTTTCGCCAGTGTGCGGTAAATAATATCCAGCGCACCCTCTACGAAACGCTCCTGGTCTGTATCCTCAATACGCAGCATAAAACTTCCGCCTTCGTGTTTTGCAATCAGGTAAGCGTAAAGAGCCGTTCTTAAATTTCCCACATGCATTCTTCCTGTAGGACTGGGAGCAAATCTTGTTCTTACTGTACTCATCTTCTATATCTCCTTTACTTTTTTACATGTTCTTTCTCTATAGCAAAAAGCAAGGGGTATGTGGCTTTCACCCTATACCCCGTCACCATGAAAATTATACTCAAACCTCTTTCTATTTTCAAGTAGTAATTCCCGTTTCTTTCCTATTTCTGTACCAGATGTACGGCAAAACCGCCGATTTCCTCTTTCATATAAACGGCAATCATTTTTTCGTTCTTATATTTGGCAGTTTCCATATCAAACTCCACGCCCTGGCTCTCCAGATACTTCACTGCTTCTGCTACGTCTGTAGTGCCGATGGCAATGTGTCCGTTCTTTCCAAGATACGGTGTTTTCATAGCCTCTACCGCGGTTCCTGCGAATACAGAGCTGTTGCCCACTTTCTTTGTAAATCCGAAAATTGTTTCAAAACGCTCTGCTACGCTGCAGGCTTCTCCTTCGTTTTCACAGTTTATGCCTACATGGCGCAGTTCAAATCCCAGTTCTTCCAATTTGCTCATATTCATTTCCTCCTTCATGTCTGTGATATTGCATCTGTACTAAGCATACAAAAAATCGGGAAAAATAGCAAGTTCTAATCTTCCTTATCTGAAAAAGAAATTTCCATGGCCTGAATAATATTTTTTGCCATTTTCAGTTCTGCAGGGGTAAATTTTGAAATGTATTCTATGATTTCTTCTCTGTCACAGGAATGGGGGTTCTCTTTCAATTCATCCTGTAAAAAATATTCCGGTGACATTTCCAGTGCGTTGCAAATGCGGACAAAAACAGGAAGACTGGGTGTCCGGGTACCGCCTTCAATCTGTCGGATGAAAACTGGATTCACGCCGCAGATAACCGCCAGGGCTTCTGAAGTAATCCCCTGTTCCTTTCTGATTTTGTTAATTCTTCTGCCAAAACTCTTTTGCACAGTCATTTCTCCTTTGTAAACTTGCAGTTATTATTTTCTGCTCTTAGTATACGAAATACCAAAATTTTCCAATAGTTTCCAAAAGACTACATTTAGTATCTACCAGTTTGCAAAATCAGATTTTCTATCATTTAAAAAGAGGCGGCACCTTTACATTCGTGCCGCCTCTGCAAATTCCTTCATAATATCCTTCACTTTTTCTATTTTTTCACATTTCCACGCATTCTCCCCACAAAATAAAAGAGCATGCTCGATATCCCCTTCTGCAGCATGTACCAACGCTTCTGTAATACAATAAGGAATTTCTTTCTGCTTACAGGTGGAAATACACTGGTAGCAATGCTGAATTTTCGTGGTATTCTCCCCTACCTGTTCCAAAAACGGATTTCTGATGGCTCTTGCCGGCATTCCCACAGGACTTTTTATGATACTGATATCTTCTTTTTTGGCCTGTATATAGGCCTCTTTATAAGCTTTGGGCGCATCACATTCCTCTGTGGCAACAAAGCGGGTTCCCACCTGCACTCCGTCTGCCCCAAGGGCAAGCGCATGGCACATATCTTCTTTGTCAAAAATCCCTCCGGCTGCAAGAACCGGGATTTTTCTCCCGACTTTTTCTCCATATTCTCTGGCTTTTTCTATAATAGAAAGCAGCACCTCATCATAGGAATCTCTCTGAAATCTTTCCAGTTCTTCCTGGGAAAAACCCAGATGTCCCCCTGCTTTTGGTCCTTCTACCACTACAAAATCCGGGGCTCTTTGATACTTCCTCTCCCACAGCCTGCACAGCACCAAAAAGGATTTCAGGGATGATACCACAGGTGCAATTTTTACCGGACTTCCCTCTGTATAAGCAGGCAAATCCACAGGAAGTCCGGCCCCGGAAACTATCAGGTCAACGCCTGCCTCCACTGCTGTTCTTACATACTGGGCATAGTTTCTGGTAACTGTCATAATGTTGACACCCAGAATCCCGCCGGGGGCTATGGCTCTCGCCTTTTGCACTTCTTTTTTTATGGCCCGGTAGTTTGCAGCAAAGGGATTTTTCTTAAAATCCGGCTCTCTCCAGCCTATCTGAGCCGTGGAAATCATGCCGATACCGCCTTCTTTTGCCACAGTTCCTGCAAGGGTGGAGAGGCTGATTCCCACACCCATCCCCCCCTGTATCACCGGAATTTTTGCTTCCAGCAATCCGATTTTCAGTGTTTTTTCCATAGCCTCTCCTTTACATTCTGCGAAATCTTTCGTATCGCTGCTGCGCCAGTTCCTCTGGTGTCATGGCATTGTATTTTTCCAGAAATTGTTTCATTCTTTTCTTCATTTCTCCTGCTATTTCCCGGAGATTTTCCGGGCAGGCGGGAATTTCTTCGGAAATCACCTGCTCAATTATCCCCAGTTCCTGCAAGTCTTTGGCAGTTACCTTCATGACCTCTGCCGCCTCTTTCGCCCGCTTACTGTCTTTCCAGAGAATAGAGGCGAAGCCTTCCGGCGACAAGATGGAATACGTGGCATTTTCCATCATCCAAACCTCATTTCCTACGCCTAAAGCCAGGGCGCCGCCGCTGCCTCCCTCTCCGGTTACCACAGACAGCACCGGCACCTGCAAATCTGCCATTTCCAGCAGATTTCTGGCAATGGCCTCTCCCTGTCCACGTTCTTCTGCCTCCATACCGCAGAAGGCGCCGGGGGTGTCAATAAAGGTAATCACCGGCCTTTGGAATTTTTCTGCCTGTTTCATAAGGCGCAGAGCTTTGCGGTATCCTTCCGGAGAAGGCATACCGAAATTTCTCGCCAGATTTTCCTTGGTTGTCCGTCCTTTCTGAATCCCGATAACGGTCACCGGCTGCCCGTCTAAAAGAGCCAGCCCGCCCATAATGGCAGGGTCATCTCCGAAAAGACGGTCTCCGTGAAGTTCCCAGAAGCCGTCAAATACGGTTTCCATATAGTCCAAAGCCGTCAGCCGCTTTTTGCTTCTGGCCGTTTCCACTCTGTCCCAGGCTGTTCTCTTTTCATTCTCTGCCTGGGCCTGCTTTCCGGAGTTTTCCTGCTGACTTTTCTCTTCTTTTGGCATAGAAATACCGAAAAACTGACAATATCCCTGTCTGCGCTCATGAATTTTCACCAGAGCAGACAAGGCCTGCCGCAGTTCCTCTCTCTTTACAATCCGGTCAATCATACCATGCTCTAAAAGAAATTCTGCCCTCTGAAAACCTTCCGGCAGCTTCTCTCCAATGGTCTGGGCTATGACTCTGGGGCCTGCAAAACCGATTAAAGCCTGGGGTTCTGCCAGAATCACGTCCCCCAGCATGGCAAAACTGGCGGTCACTCCGCCCATGGTAGGGTCTGTCAGTACAGAAACATACAGAAGTCCCGCCTGGCTGTGCTTTTTGATGGCCGCAGCCGTCTTTGCCATCTGCATCAAAGACACAATGCCTTCCTGCATACGGGCGCCGCCGGAACAGCAGAAAAGAATCACCGGCAGCTTTTCCTGCACAGCCCGCTCAAAGGCCAGGGCGATTTTTTCTCCCACGGCATATCCCATACTCCCCATAAGAAAACGTGTGTCACAGGCACCTAAAACCACTGGACTGCCGTCAATTTTTCCCTTCCCGATATACACAGCTTCATCCAGATTTGTCTTGTTTCTCAATTCCTCCAGTTTCTCCTCATAGCCTGGATAGTCCAATGGATTTTTCCCGTTTATCTCTGTGAACCAGGGCGTAAAACTCCCCTCATCTGCAGCCAGTTTCATCCTGGTTTTAGCTTTCATGCGGAAATATCCACCGCATTTCGGACAGGTATATGCATGCCGTACTACCTCTTCCTTGCATAAGAGTTCCCCGCATTTGGGGCACTTAACCCACAGGCCTTCCGGCACAGAGGGGCTTTCTGTTTCTCTCTTTTCCTGTGCTTTTTCTGCCTGTATTCCGGCTGTTTTCTTAAACAATTCTTTTAGTCGGGACATGTTCTTTCACCCCTCTCTCCGTAATGTTCTTCTATAAAATGGGTTGTCACGTTTCCCTCTTCAAAGTCTCTCTGATTCAGAATATCGTACTGAAAATCCAGATTGGTTTCCACCCCTTCAATAATCACTTCTCCCAGTACACTGCGCATTTTGGCAATGGCAGAAGCCCGGTCTTTATCATGGACAATGACCTTCATAATCATAGAATCATAATTGGGAGGAATCCGGTATCCATAATACACCGCCGTGTCCACCCGCACCCCTTTCCCGCCGGGAATATGAAGATTTTGAATGGTTCCCGGACAGGGCAGAAAGTTATTTTCAGGATTCTCCGCATTGATTCTGCATTCTATGGCATGCCCCTGCAAAAGAACCTCTTCCTGCTTTACAGATAAAGGAAGTCCTGCTGCAATACGAATCTGTTCTTTTATCAAATCCACTCCGGAAACAAACTCTGTAACCGGGTGCTCCACCTGGATTCTGGTATTCATTTCCATGAAGAAAAATTCCCCGGATTTGTCCAGAAGAAACTCGATGGTTCCGGCACTTTCATATCCCACAGCCAGAGCTGCCCGGCAGGCCGTTTCCCCCAACTGTTCTCTGACTTTGGGTGATACAGCGCAGGAAGGAGATTCTTCAATCAGTTTCTGATGCCGCCTCTGAATGGAGCAATCCCTTTCCCCAAGCTGTATGACCTGTCCCTGTTTATCTGCCAGAATCTGTACTTCTATATGTCGGGGCTTTTCAATATAACGCTCCAGATACATGGCATTATCTGCAAAAGCGTGCAGGGTTTCCGTCTGTGCCATGCGGAAATTTTCCAGAAAATCTTCCCGGCAGACAGACACACGCATGCCCTTGCCGCCGCCGCCAAGAGCCGCTTTTATCATAATGGGAAAACCGATTTTTTCTGCCTGCAAAAGAGCCTCTTCAGCTTCATAAACCGGCTCTTTGCTCCCCGGAACCACCGGAACGCCTGCCTGCACCATGGTTTTTCTGGCCTCTGCTTTATTCCCCATTTTTTCTATCACCTGGGCAGAAGGGCCGATAAAAGCAAGGTGACACTCCTCGCACATGGCGGCAAAGCGGCTGTTCTCCGAAAGAAAACCAAAGCCCGGGTGAATAGCTTCCGCCTTTGTGGCGATGGCTGCGCTTAATATCCTTCCCATATTCAGATAACTTTCCATAGGAGATGCCGGACCGATACACACGGCCTCATCTGCCAGCTGGGCATGAAGTGCGTCCCGGTCAGCCTCCGAATAAACAGCCACCGTGCAAATGCCCATTTCTCTGCAGGTGCGGATAATCCGCACTGCAATTTCTCCCCGGTTTGCAATTAAGATTTTCTGAAACATACCTGCCACTCCTCTATCCAATCATAAATGTCAATTCTCCGGCTGCTGTGATTTTGCCCTCCTGGTTTCTGGCTACGGCTTTTCCCACGCCTACCGGGCCTTTTACCTTCACAAGCTCTACCTCTAAAGTCAGCACATCCCCCGGCACTACCTTCTGCCGGAACTTTGCCTGGCGGATACCTCCGAAATAAGCGGTTTTTCCCTTATTTTCCGGCTTGCTTAAAATAGCCGCCGCTCCGGTCTGGGCCAGGGCTTCTATCTGCAGCACCCCCGGCATGACCGGTTCCTGTGGGAAATGTCCGGCAAAAAAGGGTTCGTCATAAGTCACACATTTGCGTCCCACAGCCCGCACACCGGGTTCCAGTTCTTCTATGGTATCCACCAGAAGAAAGGGATGTCTGTGGGGAATCATTTCCATTAATTCCTTTGTTGTCAGCTTCATCACGTCCTCCTATTTCATAACAAATAACGGCTGTCCATACTCCACCATGGACGCATTGGAGACCAGAATTCTCTCAATCACACCGTCTTCTTCTGCCTCAATCTCATTCATCAGCTTCATGGCTTCAATGATTCCCAATACCTGGCCTTTCTTCACGCTGTCCCCCTCCTGTACAAAGACCTTTGCACCGGGAGAAGGGGCATTGTAAAAGGTTCCCACCAGAGGGGCCTTAACGGTTCTCTGTTCCTTAAAAGAGGGAATTTCTTCTGTCTCTTTTTCCTCCTGTATGGGGTCTTTTACCCCTTTTACCACGGTCTTTTTTCCTGCCTTCATGGAAATTTTCAGGTTCCCATCTTCCATGTAAAAGCGGGTTAAATCTGACTGGCTCACCGCCTGAATCAGCTCTTTTATTTTCTCCAATTCCATGTTTTCAGTCCTTTCCATATTCGCCCAGAAGCAGGCTGGCATTGTGTCCGCCAAATCCCAGAGAATTACTCAGTGCATAGTTCACTTCCGTTTCCACGCCCTGTCCGGTTACATAATCCAAATCACAGTCCTCATCCGGCACCTGCCATCCTGCGGTCTCATGTATATAATTTTCCTGTATTTCCTTTACACAGGCAATGGCTTCCACAGCTCCTGCTGCACCCAGAAGATGCCCAATCATGGATTTTGTGGAATTGACTTTCATTTCATAAGCATGCTCACCAAAGAGTTTCTTAATGGCTCTTGTCTCAAACAAATCATTGTGGTGTGTTCCAGTTCCGTGGGCATTGATATAAGAAATCTTTTCCAAAGGAATACCCGCCTCTTTCAAGGCGTATTCCATGCACTTAGCTGCCCCTTCGCCGTCTTCTCTGGGTGAGGTAATGTGATAAGCATCGCTGGTAGCGCCGTACCCCAACACTTCTGCCAGAATCGTTGCCCCTCTCTTTTTGGCATGCTCCAACTCCTCCAGTACCAGAACTCCGGCCCCTTCGCCCATGACAAATCCGTCTCTTTCCCTGTCAAAAGGAATGGAACAGCGTTTGGGGTCTGCAGATACAGACAAGGCGGTCAGGGCGGAAAAACCTGCCACACCCACCGGGGTAATGCAGGATTCTGCGCCGCCTGCTACCATTACTTCCGCGTCTCCGGCCTGTATACTCCGATACGCTTCGCCGATACAGTGGGTGCCGGATGCACAGGCTGTCACCACATTCAGACTTTTGCCTTTCAGTCCGAACTGAATGGACACATTACCTGCCGCCATGTTGGAAATCATCATGGGCACCATAAGGGGATTCACACGATTGGGCCCTTTTTCCAAAAGCTTCTGGTGTTCCCGTTCTACTGTCTGCAGACTTCCAATGCCGGACCCAATGGAACAGCCCACCCGGTAAGCATCTTCCTGTTCCATATCAAGCCCCGATTGTTCCAACGCTTCTTTTGCTGCTGCCACCGCATATTGGCAGAAAAGTTCCATACGCTTTGCCGCCTTAAAATCCATATATTCTTTTCCTTGAAAGCCTTTCACTTCGGCTGCCAAATGTACTTTATATGCACTGCTGTCAAACTTTGTGATTTCACCAAAGGCTGTGTGCCCTTCTTTTAATCCCTGCCAGTATTCCTCCACATTTAACCCAAGAGGTGTAATGGCTCCCATTCCGGTTATGACTACTCTTCTCATTTTTTCCTCCTACATGCTCATGCCGCCGTCTACACAAAATACCTGTCCCGTAATATAAGCTGCCTTATCCGAAGCCAGAAATGCAGCCATTTCCGCCACGTCCTCTGCTTTTCCAAAATGTCCCAGGGGAATCTGGCTGCAGGCTGCCTCCTGAACTTCCTTTTTCAGCACCTTTGTCATGTCGGTTTCCACAAATCCCGGCGCAATGGCATTTACTGTAATACCCCGGGAGGCCAGCTCCCTTGCCGCTGTCTTTGTAAGACCCAGAACCCCGGCTTTGCTGGCTGCATAATTGGCCTGTCCTGCATTTCCCAGAATCCCGGACACAGAAGAAATATTGATAATCTTTCCTTTTCTCTGCTTTAACATATACCGGGACACATGGCGCATGGTGTGAAAGGTTCCCTTTAAATTGGTATTGAGAACCATGTCGAACTCTTCTTCTGACATCTTCATCAGCAGATTATCCCTGGTAATGCCTGCATTGTTGACCAGAATATCCAGCCCCCCAAAATCCTTTATCACCTGCTCTGTCATCTCTTTACTAGCCTGAAAATCTGCTACATTACAGGCATAGACTTTGGCTTTTCCTCCGTTTTTTAAAATCAAGTCTGCCACTTCTTCCGCTTTTTCCTTAGAGCCGCAGTAATTTACCGCCACAGCCGCCCCGTATGCAGCCAGCTTTAGGGCAATGGCGCGTCCAATGCCTCTGCCGCCTCCGGTTACCAATGCCACTTTTCCTTCTAACATCACTCCAATTTCCTACCTTTCTTTCCAGATATTTACCAGATTTTGAAAATCTTCTATGGTCTGCACTTGCAGTACCCTGGCATTTTTGTCTATTTTCCGCACAAATCCGGTGAGGGTTTTTCCCGGTCCTACTTCTACAAAAGTCTCTACACCATCAGACAGAAGGGTGTCCACACACTGCTGCCACCGTACCGGAGCAGAGACCTGACGAGCCAGAAGTTCTTTCACCTCACCGGCCTCTCTTACATACTGCGCCGTCACATTGGCGGTATAAGGAATCCCCGGCTTCTGCACCTTGATTTCCTGCAAAGCGCTTCTTAACTTTTCTTCTGCTTCCGCAAGCATGGGAGAATGAAAAGGCCCGGATACCTGTAGGGGAAGCACTCTTCTGGCTCCTGCTTTTTTCAGCTTTTCGGTAGCTTCTTCCACAGCCTGAGAGGCTCCGGTAATCACCACCTGTCCCGGACAGTTGTAATTGGCTACAGACACCATACCCGGCTCTGCCTCACAGATGTCTTCCACCTGCTTCCCGGAAAGTCCCAGCACCGCTGCCATAGCCCCGCCAAAAGGAACGGCTTCCTGCATATAAATGCCCCGCTTGCGCACCAGAGAAAAAACATCCTCCAGAGACATCACCCCGGCTGCAAGCACAGCTCCATATTCTCCCAGGCTCAATCCTCCGGCTGCCTCCGGAAATATCCCCTCTTCTTCCAAAGCTTTCAAAATGGCTGCCTCTACGGCCACCATAGCAATCTGGGTGTATTCGGTAATATGAATTTTCTCCTTTTCTTCAAAGCAGATTTTCTTCACATCCAGTCCTGCCATTTGTCCGGCCAGGTCCATCACCTGTCTGCATACCGCCATATTTTCATAAAAATCTCTGCCCATGCCTACATACTGGGCGCCTTGTCCCGGAAATAGAAACGCTGTCTTTCCCATTGCACACTCCTTTGTATATAAAATATTTTGTTATTCAAAATATTAACCTAAAAATATGGGCTGTTCCATGAAGTGCCGGATTTTCTTCTGCACTTCATGCAGCAGCCTCTTTTTTTATTCTTCTACACCTTTTGTTTTCAGATATTCGATTACAGAACCTACGGTAGTCAGTTCCTGCAGCTCCTCAGAAGGAATTTCAATGGAATATTCATCTTCCAGCGCCATAACCAGTTCAAATAAATCCAGAGAATCTGCTCCCAAATCTTCTTTAAAGGAAGTTTCCGGGGTAATGCTGTCTCCATCACAATTTAACTGTTCTGCAATAATTTCTCTCATTTTTTCTAACATCGTTTTCTGTCTCCTTTAAATTACTTATTTTTTTCCATTGCCATGGAATTGTTTGCTTTATTATTTTGATGTTCAAAGTATATCCTCTTTGCCCCTGTTTGTCAACCCTTTTATTTTCCAAAATAAATCTGTCTGGAAACGCTGAGGGCAATGCCCATCTCTGCCATCAAAAACACAATGGACGTACCGCCGTAACTGACAAAAGGAAGGGTGATTCCGGTGGTGGGTATCCAGTTTAACACAACGCAGATATTTAAAATAACCTGCAAAGCAATGTGCACCATAATTCCGCTGACCATCAAAGAACCGTAAAAATCCCTGGCATTCTGGGCAATAAAGAACAGGCGGTACAACAGATAGCCAAACAGCACAATAATAACCAGACCGCCGAATACACCCAGTTCCTCGCACACGATGGAGAAAATCATATCATTCTGCGCCTCTGGTACAGGCCCCAGCTTCTGTACACTGTTCCCCAGTCCCTTGCCAAAAAAGCCCCCGCTTCCAATGGCATACAAGGCCTGCATAATCTGATAACCTCCGGCAGAAGAATACTGCTCCGGATTCAGCCATACCAGCACACGCTTCAGACGGAAGCTGTCCACATTGGTCATATCCAGCTGCATATCTCCCAGTGTCATCTGCAGAACAATTCTTCCCACTAGCAGCAGCACTGCCAGAACCAGAATGATACGCAGAAACATTTTCTGATTGGGGTGGGCAATGAAAATCATAAATCCGGTAATAGCGCCGATGATGATGGCGGTACTCAGGTTATCGGTAAAAATCAACGCTGCCGCCGCCAGGCCGCCTCCGTAAGCCATGAGCTTCCAGAAGCCTTTTCTTGTAGCCACCTCTTTTCCCATCTTCATAATCAGACAGGGAATAAACGTAATGGCCGCAATCTTTGCCACCTCTGCAGGCTGAAACTGCAGCGCATCGATACCGAAATTCAGCCATCTTTTGGCGCCGTTTACCTCGACTCCCATAGGGCTGAATTTTACCAAAGCCATCAGTCCCATAGAAACCCAGTAAATCATTCCGCTGACATAGTACAGCAAATGGTAATCCAGCTTTGAGACTGCCAGCGCGCCTACGATACTGCAGGCACTGATAATAGCCTGCTTGGCAAAATACGCCATGTCATTATTATCTTTCACCAACGCCGTATAAGCGCTGGTACTATAAAGCATAACCAGTCCAAAGCAAATCAGCAGAATAACGACTGCCACCAGATTGAAATCATAATACTCTGCCTTGAACACTTTCCCCTTTTTTTCTTTTTTTGGCATTTACTTCCTCCCGCTAAATTCCAAGGGCATAGCCCAGCAGTTCCCGGTACCCGGTCTGACTGCCGCTTTCCCGGCCCTGCACCTTCCGCACCATAACCGGGTCGTCTGTAATGATATTGTCCACTCCCATATCTATCATGCGCCGGACATCTCCCCTGTAATTCACTGTCCACGCATGAATCTCTTTCCCCATTCCATGAGCTTCTTTTACAAACGACTCTGTCACATAAGTGTGCTTCACGCTGAAAAAATCAGCGGCCGTAATGTTGGCTGTGCTGCCGTATGTCATTGTCATAATGTATCCCGTACGGATTTCCGGAGCCGTCTCCTTTATCTGCTCCAGGAATCCATAATTCATAGAAGTCACCACACAATAATCCTCAAAACCATTTTCCCGAATTGCGCGGACAACCTTATGAACAATTCCTCTGTTTTTACCATTATACTTAATCTCTATATTTAAGTCCAGTCTTCCTTTGCAAAATTTTAAGACCTCCTCCAGAGTCGGGATTTTTTCTCCCCGGAATTTCTGGTGAAAACTGGAGCCTGCGTCCAGCTTTTCGATCTGGGCCAGTGTCATCTCCCAGACCTTTTTATTGACCCCTGCCGTCCGTTTCAGGGAATCGTCATGCAGGAGTATCAGCTTTCCGTCTTTTGTCTCCTGCACATCAATTTCCGCCCAGTCTGCGCCTGCATCTATGGCATAAGCCAGGGCGCTTATGGTATTTTCCGGGGCCATTCTGGCCCCGCCTCTGTGAGCCGTAATCCCCATATCCGCAGTGAGCGTATCCAGAGAAACATCATGCCCCGCTGCCAAGAGTCCCAGATATCCTCCCTCACACAGTACAAATACTGCGGTCAGTATGGCCGCCGCCTTTCTCCTTCCCACTTTGGAAAACCAGGCATAGTGCTCCATCAGCCGGTAAAGCGCCACTTCTTCTTTAGACTGCACATGAAACCTGGCGTAAAGCACATACACAAAAGCCAGGCTTACGGTAAGCTGCACAGCCCCTGCAAAGACCCCCAGCGCCATATTCACGTCTCCGCTGTAAATCAGTACCCGGGTCACCTTCTCTCCTCCGGTCACGCCGAGAAACACCCAGACTGTCATAACCGCCATAGCGGCAAGATAGACTGCCGCAATAAAGACTGCCATCAGCACATGGAGTACAAGAAAGCCGGACAGTGTCTTTTTCCACTGTTTTTGCAGCAGTTCCAGGCCTCTTTGCATGGCCCGCCTGTTCTTTTCCTTTTCCAGAACGGCATAGGGCAGAGTGAAAACACAGAGAAAAGAAATCAAAAGCAAAATGCCCACAGCCAGATACAGGAGAAACGAAGGCTTTACCGCCTTGTAAATCTGAATGGCCGTAAATTCCAGCACCCGAATATAAGAAATTTCTCTGGCCACAAAATAAGCAGTGAAAAACGGTGCGCTAAGAGCCGCCCCAAAAATCCAGGATATCCGGCTGTGTCTCAAAAAAGCAAAAGTTCTCTTAATGCCTAAAAGCAGCATATCACTGGCATAAATTTTCTGCTTCTGATAAGAACAGAGGAAACCGGACAACAGACTGGAAACTTCAATCAGAAAAAGCAGAAGAATAAGCAGCAGTAAAAACAGCAAAAGCAGAATCGACAGCGGAGAAGAGAGAAAACGCACAAAATTTTCCGCCGTCAGATAACTGAATTCCTGTTTTTTCAAAGAAAAATTCACTGCTCTGTGGGTCAGCTGCATAACCAGAAAAAAAGAAGCAATTCTGTACCCGGTTTCAAATAAAAGCAGACTTCCTAAATTATATCTGAGTACTGCCCATGTCTTCTTTAAAATGCGTTTCATAAATATCAAATCATCACCTTTTTGTATTGCCTGATTTTATTTTAACAAAAACAGGCTGCTTTATGCAAGGGTGTTTTCCAAACGGGAAATCTATGTTACACTATATAACAGAATGTAAGGAGGATTTTACTATGGAACACACGACACTACCACATCAGCATGGACAATCAAAAGAGCAGCTTTTAAATCACATGCCTGCCACAGAAAATTTTGAACTTGTATCTTCCATTTTCAAACAGTTAAGCGATCCTACGCGTATCCGCATTTTTTGGATTTTATGTCATTGTGAAGAATGTGTAATTAATATTTCTGCCATGATGGAAATGAGCAGTCCTGCTGTAGCTCATCACCTTCGCCTTCTGCGCAGCAGCGGACTGATTGAATCCCGAAGAGACGGCAAGGAAACTTACTATCGCGCCAGTCTTTCCAGAAAGGCACAAACCCTTCATAAAATGATTGAAGAAATGATGGAGATTTCCTGCATACAATTATAAACTTCCTGCTGTTTCTATTGACAATTATGTTTTTATCCGTTATGATACTAAAGTTGTATAAGGGAGTAGTTAGCTTTGTCAGAAGTCACTGTATCAACATATTGATGAACCTTTCATCTGGTGCAGTGTAACCGGCAAAATTTACTGGCTGTGTTTTGTCGGTCTGTATATAAAACCAGAGGATTTATTCCCGGTCTTTTATATGCAGATAGTTGGAAATACATCTCATATTTTCAATTATGGGTAATAACGAGACTTATCCACGCAGATTTTGTGTGGACAAGTCTCTTTTTATTTGCCCGAAGCAGGCGCACTGCCTTATCCATATACCTGAAATGAAAAAAGGAGGAACCATTATGAGTTTAACAGCCGTATTTTTTGTAGGAGTGGGACTTGCCATGGATGCCTGTGCCGTCTCCTTTGCCAAGGGAATCTCCCTGAAAAAAAACGTAAAAAAATATGCCTTTTTACTGGCTCTGGCTTTCGGTCTCTTTCAGGGACTTATGCCCTTATTGGGCTGGTGGGTGGGCACCCATTTTGAGGCCCTGATTACCTCTGTGGATCACTGGATTGCCTTTTTTTTACTGGGATTTATCGGTCTTAACATGATTCGGGAATCCAAAGAAGCCGGGGCCGAATGCGAAGCCTGCGTGGACAGCATTTCCGGAAAAGAGGTGCTGCTCCTTGCCATTGCTACCAGCATTGACGCCCTGGCTGTAGGTATCAGCTTTGCCTTCCTGCAGGTAAGCATTCTGCCTGCCGTCTGTCTTATTGCCGCCACTACCTTTGTCATCAGCTTCGCTGCTGTATTTCTGGGGAACCGGATAGGCGGAAAATTAGGAAAATACGCTGAAATTGCCGGAGGTGTCATTCTGATTCTCATTGGTCTTAAAATTCTGATTGAGCATTTGTTCGGATAAAAGCGAAGAAGCTGTCGCATAGCAGTTCTTGCACGCGGCAGCTTCTCCTGTATTCACTTCTCTATGTAAGTATCTTTTTCTAAAAATCCCTAAAACAACAGCGCAATTTGGTAAATCACAAAGGCTGCTATCCAGGCAATCACACACTGGCCCAGTACCATGGCTGTTGCCCATTTGCCGCCCAGCTCGCGTTTCACCGAAGCAATGGCTGCTACGCAGGGAGTGTACAACAGGCAGAACACCAGAAGGGCTGCCGCTCCGGCAATGCTCAGGCTGCTCTGTAAAACGGCGGTACTTCCGAACAATACAGTAAGCGAGGAAACCACGCTTTCTTTTGCCAGGAAACCGGAAATTAAGGCAGTCACAACTCTCCAGTCTCCAAATCCCACCGGTGCAAACAAAGGCGCCAGCCAGCCGGCTGCCAGTGCCAGAATACTGTCCTGAGAATCTGATACCATATTCAGTCCGGTATCGAAATTCTGCAAAAACCAAATGACAATGGTAGCGACAAAAATAACGGTAAAGGCCCTCTGCAGGAAATCCTTGGCCTTATCCCACAGAAGATGTCCCACATTTTTCGCTCCCGGCATACGGTAATTGGGAAGCTCCATAACAAAGGGCACAGCTTCTCCCTTAAATGCTGTTTTCTTGAATACCAGCGCCATGACAATTCCCATAACAATCCCAAACACATACAGGCAAATCATAACCAGCGCTTCATACTTTGGAAAGAAGGCAGCCGTGAAAAAAGCATAAATGGGAAGTTTTGCCGTACAACTCATAAACGGTGTCAGCAAAATGGTCATCTTTCTGTCCCTCTCGGAAGGAAGAGTCCGGCTGGCCATAACGCCCGGTACAGTACATCCGAATCCAATGAGCATGGGAACAATACTTCTGCCGGAAAGCCCCAGCTTACGCAGCAGTTTATCCATAATAAAGGCCACCCTTGCCATATAACCGCTGTCCTCCAGAATAGACAGAAAGAAAAACAAGGTCACAATAATAGGCAGGAAGCTGAGCACACTGCCCACACCGTTGAAAATACCGTCAATTATAAGGGAATGTATCACACTGTTCACATGAGCTGCTGTCATAGCCTTATCCGCCAGCTCAGTCAGGGCTGTGATTCCATTTTCCAAAAGGCCCTGCAAAAATGCACCAATGACATTAAAAGTAAGCCAGAACACAATTCCCATAATGCCAATAAAAGCAGGGATTCCTGTATATTTTCCGGTGAGGAAATGGTCCATTTTCCGGCTTCGGATACGCTCCTTGCTTTCCTTGGGCTTGATGATGGTTCCGCTGCACACATCCTCAATGTAGCTAAACCGCATTTGCGCCACAGCAGCCGCGCGATCCATACCTGTTTCTACTTCCGTCTGTCTGGCAATATCTTCCAGAAGATTTTTCTCCTGCTCGGTAAGATGCAGCTGTTCCAACAGCTTACCGTCTCCCTCCATTACCTTACTGGCCGCAAACCGGACGGGAATACCTGCCTGTCCGGCATGGTCCTCAATCAGGTGCATGACGGCATGAATTCCCCGGTGAATCCCTTCTTCTTTGCTGCAAAAATCCATCTTCAAAGGCTTTTCCTGGTATTTCGCCACATGAATGGCATGGCGGATTAATTCTTCAATGCCTTCTCCCTTTGCCGCAGAAATGGGAATCACCGGCACGCCAAGGGCTGCCTCCATTTCGTTCACCATGACAGAACCGCCGTTTTCTCTCAGCTCATCCATCATATTCAATGCCACAACCATGGGAAAGCCCAATTCCAAAAGCTGCATGGTCAGATAGAGATTTCGCTCAATATTGGTAGCATCCACAATATTGATAATGCCTTTTGGCTTTTCTCCGATAACAAATTCACGGGTAACTATTTCCTCACTGCTGTAAGGTGACATGGAATAAATTCCCGGCAAATCCGTAATCAGTGTGTTGGCATGCCCCCGGATAATGCCGTCCTTGCGGTCCACAGTCACACCCGGAAAATTTCCCACATGCTGCTTGGCACCAGTCAACTGATTAAACAGCGTAGTTTTTCCGCAGTTCTGGTTTCCCACCAGGGCAAAGGTCAGGGTTTCACTCTCCGGCAAAGGATTTTCCTGCTTTCTGTCGTGATATTTTCCCCCTTCTCCGTATCCGGGATGATGTTTTTCCGGTCCCGGCTTTTTCACCGTTGCCGCTTTGGGCTCATGAGCTTTGCTAATCTCAATATTCCCGGCATCTTCCAGACGTATGGTCAGTTCGTAGCCGTGTATGCGCAGTTCTATGGGGTCTCCCATAGGCGCATACTTTACAACCGTGACCTCGGTTCCCTGTATCAGCCCCATATCGAGGAAGTGCTGGCGCAAAGCCCCGGTTCCTCCTACGGCAAGTATGGTGGCCGTACTTCCGATTTGTAATTCACTTAGTTTCATTTCAATCTCCCTCTTTTGTACTAAAGATTCTGCACGCGCAGAGCCCGGATGGCATTCAGTACCGCAATCACCATAACGCCTACGTCAGCAAATATGGCAAACCACATATTGGCAATTCCCAGGGCCCCCAGTCCCAGACAGGCAAATTTAATCACCAGGGCAAACACAATATTCTGGTATACAATACCCAGACATTTTCTGGAAATCCGGATGGCCTTTGAAATCTTCATCGGGTCATCATCCATCAATACCACGTCTGCAGCTTCAATGGCTGCATCAGAGCCCATGGCGCCCATGGCAATTCCGATATCTGCCCGTGTCAGCACCGGAGCGTCATTGATACCATCTCCCACAAAGGCCAGCTTCGCTTTTGTCCCTTTCTTCGCCAACAGTTCTTCTACCTTTTCCACTTTTCCTGCAGGCAGAAGTTCGCTGTAAACTTCATCAATCCCAAGTGTTTCCGCAACCTGTTCGGCTACTGCTTTCGCATCTCCGGTGAGCATAACGGTTTTTTCCACGCCTGATTTTTTCAGCCTTTTGACTGCTTTTTCCGCATTTGGCTTTATAACATCGGAAATTACAATGTGTCCCGCATAAGCCCCGTCCACAGCCATATGAATAATGGTTCCCACTTTGTGACAGTCACGATATGCAATTCCCAGACGTTTCATTAACTTACTGTTTCCGGCTGCCACTTCTCTTTTGTCTACTTTTGCCAGGATTCCTTCTCCGCTGATTTCCTGAATGTCCTCTACCCGGCTTCTGTCAATTTCTTTTCCATAAGCCTTCTGAAGACTCTTACTGATAGGATGAGAAGACGCACATTCTGCCAAAGCGGCATATTCTAAAAGCTTGGCCTCTTCCATCTTATTGTGATGAATTCCCGTGACCTCAAAGACTCCCTGGGTCAGAGTTCCTGTTTTATCAAAAACCACATATTTCGCCTGAGACAGTGTTTCCATGTAATTCGAACCTTTAATCAGTACACCCGCTTTACTGGCTCCGCCGATACCGGCAAAAAAACTGAGCGGAATACTGATAACCAGTGCACAGGGACAGCTGATAACCAGGAAAGTCAGCGCACGGTAAATCCACATGCTCCAAGCAGCCTCCTGCCCCAGAAACAGCAGCTGAATCAGCGGCGGAAGCACGGCAAGAGCCAGGGCTCCATAGCAGACAGCCGGCGTATAAACTCTGGCAAATTTGGTAATAAAGTTCTCGGATTTGGATTTCCGTGAACTGGAGTTTTCCACCAGTTCCAGAATTTTAGAAACTGTAGATTCCTCAAATTCCTTTGTGGTTCTGATTCGCAGCACGCCCGTCATATTAATGCAGCCGCTGATAATCTCGTCGCCCGCTTTTACATCCCTTGGAAGACTTTCTCCCGTCAGAGCGCTGGTATTTAAGCTGGAAGTTCCCTCTAAAACAATGCCGTCCAGAGGTACTTTTTCTCCCGGCTGCACCACAATAATACTGTCTACAGCCACCTCGTCCGGGTCTGTTTTTTCCCATTTCCCGTCCCGCTCTATGTTGGCATAATCCGGCCGGATATCCATAAGTGCACTGATATTTCTCCGGCTTTTGCCTACTGCATAACTCTGGAACAATTCACCAATCTGGTAAAACAGCATAACCGCAATGGCTTCGTTATAATCTCCGCTTCCGGAATAAATTGCCAGAGCAAAAGCTCCTACTGTGGCAATGGCCATAAGAAAGTTCTCATCAAATACCCGGCGGTTTAAAATTCCCTTCCCCGCTTTTCTTAAAATATCATATCCGATTATCAGGTAAGCAGCCAGATACAAAGCCAGCTGCAGCAGACCCGACACAGATATAAACTGCAGAATAAGAACCATCACAGCCGTAATCACAATTCGTATCAGCATTTTTTTCTGCTTTTTACTCATAATTTTCTCCTTTCGCTTTATTATATCCCATATCTACTTTTTTTGTATAGGAATTTCTTATCTTTTTTAAATTTTGAAGGGGATGCACTTACCGCAGCATCCCCACACCCTTATCATCTTTGTTTAAAACTCAATTTCACAGTCAGGCTCTACTTTTCTACATGCCTTTAAAACTTCTTTCATAACCTTTTTCGGTTCCTGGCCTTCTTCAAACTCCACAATCATTTTCAGTGCCATGAAGTTTACCGTTGCATTTGCAACACCGGCTGTTTTCTTTGCAGCTTCCTCCATCAGATTTGCACAGTTTGCGCAGTCTACTTCGATTTTATAAGTTTTTTTCATGATAAGTACTCCTTTCTCATTCAATATTTCTTTAACAATTAAACATTTGTTTAATCTATATTTGTACTATAATGGATGTTATCCAAAAAGTCAATACTTTTTCTCACTTTTTTACCAGATTGCCATAAAATAAGAATGTAACAGAACTCTCTCTTTGTTCTGTGAAAACATAGACAGAAAGGTTTGAATCATGGATAATTATCGAATGCATTATAATGCCTGCCGTTCCTGCCGGGTTATGCCCCGTGAGGCTGTCCGGAAAAGCGCTCCGGTTTCTTCAGGCTGCGGCTGCTCAGACCGGGTAGACAATACAGGAATTTACACACATGCGGACCATTTGCCTCTTACTATGGCCTATGTTCCCTGCCAGCAGTTCTCTACTGTTTTTGATTTATGCAAAGCATTTCCCATGGGTACTATTTTTCCGGAACTTTGCAAACCATTTTGCGGAAAGCGAGGTGTCAGACGATGAAAAATCCCCGTTCCTGTTCTCAGGCGGAACTTTTCTCTATGATTAACCAGGTCAGTTTCGCAGTGAACGACATGACTCTTTATCTGGATACCCACCCGGACGACGACGATGCTATGGCTTATTTTTGTGAAAATACAGCGCTCCGGAAAGAGCTTCTGAAAGAATATGCAGCCCGCTTCGGTCCTCTCACACTGGACAGCGACAGCGAAAACTGCAGACAGTGCTGGGATTGGGTCATGCAGCCCTGGCCTTGGGAAGGAGTGTGTTAAAAGATGTGGAATTATGAAAAACGACTGCAGTTTCCTATCAATATCAAAAAACCTGATGCCAGAGCAGCGCAGGTGATTATCAGCCAATATGGCGGCCCTGACGGAGAAATGGGCGCCTCCATGCGATATCTGTCCCAGCGATTCGCCATGACCAACCGGATAGCTATGGGAACATTGACGGATATCGGAACCGAAGAATTGGGGCATTTGGAAATGGTAGCCACCATTGTTCACCAGCTTACCCGCAACCTCTCTATGGAAGAAATTGAAAAATCCGGTTTTGCCCCCTATTATGTGGACCATACAGTAGGTATCTGGCCACAGGCGGCAGGGGGAATTCCTTTCAACGCCTGTGAATTTCAGTCCAAGGGCGACCCTATCACGGATTTATTTGAGGATATAGCAGCAGAACAAAAGGCTCGAACCACTTACGACAACATTCTGCGCCTGATTGATGACCCTGATGTCATTGCCCCCATCAAATTCCTCCGCGCCAGAGAAATCGTTCATTTTCAGCGTTTCGGTGAAGTTTTAAGAAGCGTTCAGGAAGACCTGGATTCCAACAACTTCTATGCCTTTAATCCGGCGTTTGATATGCCCTGTAAGGCATCCTGCAAAGACAATACCTGTAACTGCAGCAAATAATTAAAAAATATTTCAAAAACAGGCGGGTATATCCTTTTCCTATATCTGCCTGTTTCTTATTTTTTCCTGTACAATTTTTCTTTTCTATCTGTCCTTTTTTCTCATACAATGATAAAATAAAGAGAACGATAACCTACAACACATGAGGAGGTAACATATGGAATATCGCAAATTTGAAAAACTGGGAGTCTCTCCCTCTCTTCTGGGATTTGGCTGTATGCGCTTTCCCCAGAATACAGATGGCACCATTAACGAAAAAGAAGCCCAAAAACTTCTGGACACCGCTATAAAAGCCGGAGTGAACTACATAGACACAGCCTACCCCTATCACAACGGGGAAAGCGAACCCTTTCTGGGACGTACCTTGAAAAAATACCCCAGGGAATCCTTTTATCTGGCTACCAAACTTCCCATGTGGGATATAAAAACATCGGAAGACGTGAAAAAAATTTTTTACAAACAATTAGAACGTCTCCAGACCGACTATGTGGATTTTTATCTGATTCACTGTCTGGACAAGGAAAAATGGCAGCAGGTGCTGGATTTAGGTGTGATTCCATTTCTGGAGGACATGAAACAGCAGGGGAAAATCCGCTTTCTTGGTTTCTCCTTCCATGACGATTTTGATACCTTTAAAAAGATTCTCACCTACAGAGACTGGGATTTCTGTCAGATTCAGTACAATTACATTGACACAGAAATCCAGGCTGGTGACCGGGGCTATGAACTGACAGAAGAGCTGGGAATTCCTCTGGTCATTATGGAACCGGTAAAAGGCGGCGCTTTAGCTTCTCTTCCACAGGAAATTTCTGTCCGGTTTACAGACTTTGATCCTCTTTGCAGCCTTGCATCCTGGGCTCTTCGCTGGGTGGCCAGCAAACCAAACGTAAAGGTTGTTTTGAGCGGTATGTCCACCATGGAGCAGGTAAAAGACAATCTGGACACCTTTACAGACTTTACACCTCTCTCTCTTCAGGAAAAAGAAGTGGTTGCTGATGTGGCGGCTGCCATCCGCCAGAGAACGAAAAACGGCTGTACCGGCTGTGCCTACTGCATGCCCTGCCCCTTTGGCGTAGATATCCCGGGGAACTTCCGTATCTGGAACGAATGGTCCATGTACGGAAACGATGCCAAAACAAAGCATGCTTATTTTACAGACATGAAAGAATCCGCAAGAGCCGACCAGTGTAAAAAATGCGGCAAATGCGAAACGGTCTGTCCTCAGGCTCTCTCCATTCGCGAGAATCTGGAAACAGCAGCAAAGGAACTGGGTGAATTAGACAAATAGCAAAAAAATCACAGAAAAAAGACACCTCATCGCGAAGTGTCTTTTCTGTTTCTTCCATATAAATAGTAAACCTTTATGCTTCTTCCCTGTCATTGGTCAGCTTCAGCTTATCCAGTACATAGAAGATAAGGCTCAGTGCCATACCCACGATACAGGCCAGTACCATGCCTCTTAATTCGATTTCTCCGATGCTCACCGTAATTCCGGAAAGTCCTGTGACAAAAATTACAGAGGTAAGCGCCAGGTTTCTGGAACGGCCGTAATCCACTCTTCCGTCTACCAGAATACGAATACCGGAAGTACCAATCATACCATACAGAAGGAAGGAAATTCCTCCGATAACCGGACCCGGAATGGTATTGATGAGCGCTGTCAGCTTTCCGATAAAGGAGCAGATAATGGAAAGCACGGCTGCTCCGCCGATAACATACACGCTGTACACACGGGTCATGGCCATAACACCGATATTCTCCCCATAGGTGGTTGTGGGCACAGAGCCGATAAAACCGGATATCATGGTAGAAAAGTTATCTGCAAACAGCGAGCGGTGCAGACCTGGATTTTTCAGCAAATCTCTTCCCACGATTTTTCCTGTTACAATCTGGTGTCCGATATGCTCGGAAGTTACAACCAGAATCACCGGAAGGATAATGACAATGGCCTGCATGTCAAACTTCGGTGTGCTGAAATTCGGCAATGCAAAAAGAGAAGCCTCTGACACTGCAGTAAAGTCTACGATACCGCAGGCAATGGCTGCAACATAACCAGCAATAATAGCAATGAGGATAGGAATAACAGAAAGGAATTTCCGAAATACCACAGAGCCAAACACGGCTACACCCAGCGTTACCAGAAAGACAATGACATTGCCGCTTTTCAGTTTCTCGTCCAACATCCCTGCATTGCTGGCTGCCGTAGAGGACAACTCCAGACCAATCAGGGCAACCACCGGCCCCATAGCCGCAGGAGGCAATACCACATCAATCCAGTCCGAACCGAATTTGTAAATAACCAGTGCCAGGATACAGCCGCAGAATCCCACAGCCACGAAACCGCCCAGGGCATATTCGTAACCAAACTTGCTGATAACAATGCTGGCCGGAGCGATAAAAGCAAAGCTGGAGCCCAGGTAGGCCGGTGCTTTTCCTTTTGTAATCAAAATGAAAAGCAGAGTTCCCACACCATTCATAAACAATACAATGGCTGGGTTAATGCCAAAAATAAACGGAACCAGCACAGACGCACCAAACATGGCAAACATATGCTGAATACTCAATGGAATCAAAAGTTTTGGCGGTACTTTCTCTTCCACTTGGATAATTTTACGATTTTCCACAGTTTTTCTCCCTTACTTTTTAATATTCGTCTTATATTAGCATACATTGTTCCAAAATACCAGAAAAAAATGCTTTCCCTTTCAACAAAAAAGGGAAACTGCCGCAAAACAGGTTCCCTTTTGAGGTCTTTTATTTTGTTTCCAAATCAAATCCGAAGTAACGCACTGCATTATTATAGGAAATTCCTTTGACAATTTTCTCCAGATTCTTCATATCCTTTGGATATTCTCCGTTTTCTACCCAGCCGCCGATAAGCTCGCACATAATTCTTCTGAAGTACTCATGTCTTGGGTAAGACAGGAAACTTCTGGAATCAGTCAGCATACCGATGAAGTTGCCCAGAAGACCCAGATTTGCTAAAGAAGTCATCTGCTTCATCATACCTGTTTTGTTGTCGTTGAACCACCATGCAGAACCCTGCTGAATTTTTCCGATAGCATCGCTGTTCTGGAAGCAGCCCAGAATCGTTCCGATTAATTCGTCATCTCCCGGATTTAAGCTGTATAAAATCGTTTTTGGCAGGTTTTTTGCTTCATTGACTGCGTTTAAGAAGTCTGCAAGCTGTTCGCCCGGTGCAAAGTTGCTGATACAGTCGAATCCCGTATCCGGGCCGAGTTTTGCGTACATAGCTTTGTTGTTATCTCTCTTACAGCCATAGTGTAACTGCATTACCCAGTTCATTTCTTCATATTTTCCTGCCAGGAACAGCATAAATGCAGTTTTGTATTTTGCTGCATCTTCTTTTGTGATTTCTTTTCCTGCCAGACGGTCTGCAAAAATTCTTTCTACTTCTTCGTCACTGGCCGGTGCATACATGACATAGTCCAGACCATGGTCAGAAATAGAACAGCCCATGCTGTCAAAGTATTCCATTCTCTTTGCAATGGCTTCTTTTAAGTCTGCAAACGTTTTGATTTCCACACCGGAAACCTGGGACAGTTTGCCAAGGTATTCTACGAAATCCGGTTTTTCCACATTGGTAGCCTTGTCCGGTCTCCATGCAGGCAGCACCTGTACATCAAAAGTTTCATCTTCTTTGATAACCTTGTGCCATTTCAAATCATCAATGGGGTCATCTGTAGTGCAAAGCAATGTTACATTTGACTGTTTAATCAGGTTTCTTACACTCATGGAATCTTCCTGCAATTTGGCATTGCACAGGTTCCACACTTCTTCTGCGGTTTCTCCGTTTAATACACCGGTGTAGCCAAAGTATCTCTGCAGTTCCAGGTGACTCCAGTGAAACAACGGATTTCCGATAGCTTTTTCCAAAGTTTCCGCCCATTTCTGGAATTTTTCTCTGTCCGGTGCGTCTCCGGTGATATAGTATTCGTCCACACCATTGGAACGCATCTGACGCCATTTGTAATGGTCGCCTCCAAGCCATACCTGTGTAATGTTCTCAAACTTTCTGTCCTCAGCGATTTCCTGAGGATTGATATGGCAGTGATAGTCCAGTACAGGAACCTGCGCTGCGAAATTATGATACAATTCCTGTGCTGTCTCTGTACTGAGTAAAAAATCTTTGTCCATAAATGCTTTCATATGAACAGCCTCCTTATAAATTTATTTTAGACATATCCCATAAGGCCAGGCAGCCACAGACTCAGCTGAGGGATATAAGTTACCAGCATCAGTACCACAAAGATTGCGGCAAAGTATACCAGAAGCTGTTTGAATACGGTTTCAATCTTAACGTTACCTACCTTTACACCTACAAACAAAGTTGTTCCAACCGGAGGTGTAATGGTTCCG
Organism: Blautia hansenii; assembly: GCF_013304445.1. GTDB lineage: Bacteria > Bacillota > Clostridia > Lachnospirales > Lachnospiraceae > Blautia. The sequence goes on along the minus strand of NZ_JAAITA010000001.1, from coordinate 304,696 downwards.
ATACACAGGTTGAAAATCAGCATAATACCAAAGTGAATGGTATTCATGCCCAGTGCGGTACAAACCGGAAGGAAAATCGGTGTGAAAATCAGACACGCCGGTGTCATATCCATAAAAGTACCTACAATCAGCAGGATAATATTAATCATCAGAAGAATCACAATCTTGCTGTCACTGATAGCTAAAAGTCCGTTGGAAACCAGAGTCGGGATATTGGTAAAGGCCATAACCCAGGACATAATGCTGGACACACCAATCAGGAAAATAATGATACCTGTCATCTCCGCACTGTCTTTTAACAGAGCCGGAATATCTTTTAATTTAATGGATTTGTATCCAAACAAGGATAACAATAAGCTGTATACAACCGCAACCACAGAACCTTCTGTCGCTGTAAATACACCAGCAATAATACCACCGATTACAATAATAATCAACAGCAAACATGGAAGTGCCTGAAAAATAATGTTCATGGCTTCTTTAAATGTAAACTTCTGTTTGCTTCTGTAATTTCTCTTCTTGGCAATAAAATAAATAACAATCATACAAGCCAGACCCCAAAGAATACCGGGAATATAGCCTGCCATGAAAAGGGCTGCCACCGAAGTTCCTCCACTCACCAAAGAAAAGGTAATCATAACGTTACTTGGAGGAATCAGAAGTCCTGTAGGCGCTGTTGCAATGTTGGCTGCTGCGGAAAAGTTCGGGTCATACCCCTCATCTTTTTCAATCGGTCCGATAATAGAACCCATAGCAGAAGCAGCCGCTGTACCGGAACCGGAAATCGCACCGAACAACATGTTAGCCAGAACGTTTGTCTGTGCCAGAGCACCTGGTGTACGTCCTGTCACCAGTTTTGCAAGATTAATCAGACGGACTGCAATACCGCCCTTGTTCATAATGTTTCCGGCCAGAATAAAAAACGGAATGGCCAGCAGACTGAATACGGAGATACCGGAAAAAATTCTCTGGGCTCCTGTTAAAACTGCAACACTGGTATCCATAACCGGAAGAATTGCACACACGGAAGAAATTCCCAACGCAACGGCGATGGGCACACCGGCAACCAGCATGATAACCAGCAAGACCAAAATAATCAGACCTGAAATAATTGCTGTATTCATATACTTCTCCTCCCTCTTATTCCTTTACTTCTCTCTGTTCTCTTTCATATCCTGCAGCCAAATCTACAATATTCAGTATAGAGTAGATGACAATCAGAATACCGGAAAGAGGAACGACCGTATAGATAACACCCATAGGAACCCCTAAAGAAGCAGTCACCTGTGTCATGGTCAGCCCCATAATATTCCAGCCGCCGTACACCATAACACTGCCTGCCAAAAACATAACCAGAATCTCAATTATGATTTCCAGCACTTTTCTCGGTGTTCCTGTTAATTTGTCTGCAATAAATCCCATACGCATATGGTCTCTTTTCCCAAATACGTAAGCGGAAGCCAGAAGCGCCATCCAGGTAAAGCTGTAAGTCAGAAGTTCCTCTGACACGGTACTTGGGCTATTGAAAAAATAACGAACTACAATCTGATACGTTCCCACAATTACCATCAGTGCAAACAGAGCTGCACAGGCCCAGCTTAATACCAGGTCAATTCCTTTACGGATTTTATGCAATACGTTCATTACTCTGCCTCCTTATCTGTGTATTTCGCGTTGATTTCCTGAATGCGGTCATACAAATCCTGAATGTCCGGATTTTCCTTAAGCATCTCGTCCTGCACACCGGCTACTTTGTCTTTAAACTGCTGAATGTCCACATCAATAAATTCCACACCCATGTCGTCCTGGGCAATTTTCTTTGCCTCTTCTACCTGTACATCCCATTCCTCCAGTTCTACTTCTGTAGACAGTCTGGCAGCTTCCTCAAAAACTTCTCTTTCTTCGTCGCTTAAGCTGTTTAAGAATTTCAGGTTTCCGATTAACATATCCGGCACCATCTGATGCTTATTGTAAGAGAAGTATTTGGCAACTTCTCCGTGTTTGTTGTTAGTCAGAGCCAGTTCGTTGTTCTCCGCGCCGTCAATAACACCCTGCTGAATGGCTGTATAAACTTCACCAAAACTCATTGGAGAAGCGGCAGCACCAAAGGCTTTGGCCATATTTACACTGGCTGGTGACTGCTGTACACGGATTTTCAGGCCTTTCAGGTCATCCGGTGTATGGATTGGCTTTGTTGCATAGAAGTTACGGGTTCCTGCATTGTACCAGGTCAGTACGCGGAATCCGGCTTCGTCTGTAGAAGCATACACCTGGTTCATATAATCTGTATCATTCATAACTTCATGATAGGCATCCTCTGAAGTAAACAGATATGGCATACTGAAAACCTCATATACATCTGCAAAGGTTTCCAGGTTTGCAGTACCTGCCACTACGAAGTCAATGGCGCCTGTCTGTGTCAGTTCAATGGCTTTCTGCGCAGAACCCAGAAGTTCATTTGGGAAAATCTGTACTTCATACTTATCACCCAGATTTTCTTCTACATACTCTTTAAATTTCAAAAGACCCAGATGTTCCGGGTGGGTTTCAGACTGTGCATGAGAAATACGGATAATTCTCTTTCCTCCTGTCACGGAAGAAGCACAGCCGGACATGCCCGCAATTACGGTAACACAAAGAGCTGCTGCTAAAATTCTTTTTAAACCTTTCATTCTTCCTTGTCCCTTCCTTTTGTTTCTGTTTTAGAAATTTGTTGTTCCCCGTTTTATCAGATGACATCTGATAGAACGCTTATGCCGTATGGATTTGCCTTCCAGAAGCTGCATGAGCGAATCTGCGGCTGTTTTGCACAGCGCATCGCTGCGGCTGTCTACAGAAGTCAATTCCGGCTCGCAGCACACGGCAAGTTCTGAATTGTTGAACCCAACGATATTCACATCTTCCGGCACCCGAAGCTGCTTTTTGTTTGCATATTTCAATGCACCCACCGCAAGCCCGTCATCCGTAGCTACCACTGCATCAAAAGAAAGTCCCTCTTTTGATAATAAGTTTTCCCTGACCGTGGCTATTTTATTTTCCGTAAAAATTTTCAGTTCCTCCACAACGGGAAGACCATTGTCCCTCAGTGCGTCTTCATATCCTGAAAGTTTCTGTGTAGCACTGTAAGAATGGGAATCATAGAGAAACAATATCCGCTGTCTGCCCGCCTCTGTCAGTGCGCAGACAGTGTCATACATAATCTGATAATTTTCAGACAGTACACAGTACACACCCGGGCAGCGGATATACCCATTAATTAAAAAAACCGGAGCTTTCTCTGCAGCTTCGCTTAAATAACGTATGTCTTCTTCGCCTCCGTCTCCTGCATAGTGGGAGCCCACCAGTACCAGCGCGTCAATTTTTTTCCGGAGTATCATCTGCACAGACTTTACTTTGCTTTCATATTCATAACCGCTGCAATAAAGAATACAGTCATACCCATAGTTTCGGAAGCTTTTCTCCAAGTAAGCCACCGCTTCTGCCATATAGGCATCTGACACATCGGGGCAGACAATGCCCACTGTTTTCATGGAATTCAGTCCAAGTCCCCGGGCAAATACATTAGGTGTGTAATTCTGTTCCTCCATGACTGCCCGCACTTTCTGCTTTGTTTTTTCGCTGACTTTTGGGCTGTCATTGACGACCCTGGAAACCGTTGCGATAGAAACATCTGCAAGCCTGGCAATATCATAGATGTTCATACAATTCCTACTTTCTTTTTCCCGCTTTTTGCGGGATTTTGATGTAAGCCCTTACATCTTGTTTTTTATTATACCGAACCTTTATAGAAAATGCAAAACCTTTATCATTGTAATTTTTTACAATTTTACACGCGTTTTTTTATGCAATTTTAATATTTTTTGTTTTTTTATAAGATTCATATTGACGTTTTCGAGATTCGGCAGTACATTAAATGTAAGCCCTTACATTTCTGGCTTTGTATATTTTTAGGAGGAATATAAATGCAGAAATATATCAAAATTCATCCTGCCGACAAGGTTGCAGTTGCCCTTTGTCCGTTAGCGGCAGGAACAGAAGTTACTATTGAAAATCAGACACTGATTCTCACAGAGGATATTCCTCAGGGACACAAATTTGCTCTGGAAGATTTGTCTGAAAATCAGCCGGTTATCAAATACGGCTATCCTATTGGGATTACCAAAGAGGCGGTAAAAGCCGGCTCCTGGATTCATGTGCACAATATGAAGACGGGACTGGGAGATTTGCTTACTTATAAATATGAGAAACAGGACGCAGTCCTTACTCCTACCGAAGAACGGTTCTTCCAGGGATACCGCCGTGCAGACGGCAAGGCAGGCGTACGCAACGAACTCTGGATTATCCCTACTGTAGGCTGTGTCAACAATGTGGCTACTGCCATTGAAAGAAAAGCCCAGAGCCTTGTGCAGGGAAGCATTGAGGCCATTGCTGCCTTCCCTCATCCTTACGGCTGTTCCCAGATGGGGGATGACCAGGACAACACCCGCCAGATTCTGGCAGACCTTATCAACCACCCCAATGCAGGCGGTGTGCTGGTGCTGGGACTTGGCTGTGAAAACAGCAACATTGATGAACTGAAAAAATTCATCGGTCCTTACGATGAAAACCGGGTAAAATTTCTGGTGGCTCAGGAATGTGAAGACGAAATCGCCGAAGCCTTAAAGTTGATGGAGGAACTGGCTGCCTACGCAGGAAAGGCGCAAAGAGAACCTATTAGCTGCAGCGAACTGATTATCGGCATGAAGTGCGGCGGCTCAGACGGACTGTCCGGTATCACGGCCAACCCGGTCGTGGGCGCTTTCTCCGACTTGCTGATATCCAAAGGAGGCACCACCATTCTCACAGAGGTTCCGGAAATGTTCGGCGCAGAAACGCTTCTCATGAACCGCTGTGAAAACGAAGAACTCTTTGACAAAACCGTACATCTGATTAATGACTTTAAGAACTATTTCACCAGCCACAAGCAGACCATTTACGAAAATCCCTCTCCGGGGAATAAAAAGGGCGGTATCTCTACTTTAGAGGACAAGTCCATGGGCTGTACCCAGAAATCCGGCTCTGCCCCTGTAAGAGGCGTCCTTTCCTACGGGGAGCCGGTAAAAGAAAAAGGCTTGAACCTGTTAAGCGCACCGGGCAATGATTTGGTAGCTTCTACCGCACTGGCTGCTTCCGGCGCACACATTGTCCTCTTTACCACAGGAAGGGGAACCCCTTTTGCATCTCCGGTACCTACTGTAAAAATCTCCAGCAATTCCAACCTCTACGGTCATAAAAATAACTGGATTGATTTCAACTGCGGCACCATGGTAGAAGGAACTTCTCTGGCCGAACTGAGCAATCAGCTTTTCGATTATGTCACAGCCGTTGCTTCCGGAGAAGAAGTAAAATCAGAAAAAGCAGGCTTCCACGATATGGCTATTTTTAAGCAGGGAGTCACTCTTTAATAAAAATTTTAATTCAGGAGGAAAACACCATGAAAAAATTAAACTATCAGACACTGGAAGAACAGGGTTACAACGGATACCTGTTAAAAGACGCACCGGAACGGGTACTGCAGTTCGGAGAAGGCAACTTTCTTCGTGCTTTTGTGGACTACTTTATTGACATGATGAACGAAAAAGCAGGTTTTAACAGCAAGGTCGTTCTGGTACAGCCAATCGCCAACCATGGCGGTTTTAACCTGGCTGATGTCATCAATGAACAGGAAGGTCTGTATACCTTGTATTTAAGAGGTTTTGAAAACGGACAGAAAGTAAATGACAAGCGCGTCATTTCCTGTGTCAGCCGCTGCTTAAATGTTTACAGTGACTACGAAGCAGTTATGGCCTGTGCAGAAAATCCGGAACTGCGCTACATCACCTGCAACACCACAGAAGCAGGTATTTCCTATGACCCCTCCTGCCAGTTTACAGACACACCGCCGGCCAGCTATCCTGCAAAGCTGACTCAGTTCTTATACCACAGATTTGAAAAATTCGGAAAAGAAGCCGGAAAAGGCTTTGTGATTCTGGCCTGCGAACTCATTGACAACAACGGAAAAGAGCTGGAAAAATGTGTGCTCACCTATGCACAGCAGTGGAACCTGGGCGAAGATTTCATTCGCTGGATTAAAACCGAAAACATCTTCTGCTCTACTTTAGTAGACCGTATTGTAACCGGATTCCCAAGAAATGAAGCTGCTGCCATCAACGAAGCAAACGGCTACGAAGACAACATCATCGACACCGGAGAGGTTTTCGGCTTCTGGGTTATCGAAGGGCCGGAATCTCTGAAAAAAGAACTTCCATTTGCCGAAGCAGGACTTCCTGTACTGATTACAGACGACCACAAACCATACAAACAGAGAAAAGTCCGTATCTTAAACGGCGCTCACACTTCCATGGTTTTAGGCGCTTACCTGGCAGGACAGGATATTGTAAGAGACTGTATGCATGATGAAACAATCTTAAACTTCATGAACAAGACCATTTACGATGAAATCATTCCAACCCTGTCTCTTTCTGAGGAAGACTGCAAGGACTTCGCTGCTGCTGTCACAGAGCGTTTCAAAAACCCGTTCATTGACCACGCGCTGATGTCCATTTCCCTGAACTCTACTTCCAAGTGGAGAGCCCGCGTTATGCCGTCCTTAGAAGGTTATGTAAGCAAATTTAACAAGCTGCCGAAATGCATTACAGCTTCCTTTGCATTCTACATCTCCTTCTACCGCGGAACCGAACTGACCGACGCAGGACTTGTAGCAAAGCGTCCAAACGGGGATACTTACACGATTTCCGATGACCGGGCCGTACTGGAATTCTACTACGCACACAAAGAAGACAGCGCAAAAGACCTGGTACATGCAGTCTGCACCAACACAGAATTCTGGGGCAAGGATTTAACCGAAATCCCGGGATTTGAAGCAGAAGTTGCTGCCATTGTAGAAAACATTGAAGCACACGGAACATACGAAGAAATGAAAAACTGCCTGAACTAAACCATATGCAAGCTGCAAAAAGGCTGCCGCACGAAATCCATCCGGTTTTGTGCAGCGGCCTTTTACTATTACCACTCCAGTAACAGGGCTCCCCAGGTAAGCCCTGCTCCAAATCCGGAAAGCACCAGCTTATCCCCTCTCTGCAGTTTTCCCTCCCGGTTCAGTTCATCCAGCAAAAGAGGAATACTGGCCGCAGAGGTATTTCCATACTCCTCCATGTTCATGGGAAACTTTTCCTCCGGCTCCTGCAGCCGCTTTGCCGCACCAGAAAGAATCCGGCTGTTCGCCTGATGGAGAATATAATACCGGATGTCTTCTTTTGCCGTGCCGTTCTGTGCCAATACTTCTTCGATACACTGGGGCACCTTTTTCACGGCAAATTTAAAGACCTCCTGCCCTTCCATTTCCAGACTGCTGCTGTTCTCAGCTGCTTTATGGCCTTCCGGGCAGGTCAGCACTTGTCCTCTGCTGCCGTCTGCATGCTGTACCATTCCCACAATACCTTTCCCGTCTGCTTCCAACACTACAGCCCCTGCCCCATCTCCAAAGAGCACACAGGTGCTGCGGTCCTCCCAGTCCAGCAGCCTGGACAGCTTCTCTGCCCCAATCACAAGAATCTTTTCATAAATCCCGCTTTTTAAATAGGCCCAGGCTGTGCCCAGGGCAAAGAGAAACCCTGAGCATGCCGCATTCATATCAAAGGCTGCCGCACGGACAGCTCCGATACGTGCCTGCACCTGACACGCGGTTCCCGGAAAGAGCATTTCTCCAGAGCAGGTAGCTACCAGCAGAAGGTCAATCTCCTCCGGCAAAATTTTCGCATTTTCCATGGCTTTTTGGGCTGCTTCTGCCGCCAAATCTGCTACGGTTTCATCTACTGCAATCCTGCGCCTGTGTATCCCGGTACGGCTGTAAATCCATGCATCGCTGGTATCCACCAGTTCCGAAAGCCTTTCATTTGTGATACATAAATCCGGAACACAGCTTCCTGTTCCTGTAATTCTTCCTGTTCTCTGTTCTGCCATGTTTTTTCCTTTCTTTCTGTTATTTTATTTCTATTTCAAATATTTTGTATTTCAAACTATTGTATTCAGTATACCTTTCTTTCTGTCTTTTGTCAATTCTTTTCCCCTTCTTACGTTCCTCTCTTATCTTCTCTGAAAAATGTTAAAAAAAGGACGACCCCCTCACTGGCTGTCGTCCTTGTATATCTTTTTAATTTCCTGAGATAACTCCCGGTTCAAATCATCCAAATCAATACCGATTCCGCTTCCCATATAAGGTATCTGCTGCTTTTCCCTTGGCTCGTACTGCCGCTGTCCCACCTGGTACTCCTGAGTTCTGTCAAGGTCTTCCCTGTCACCTCTGTCTGTAGCTTCTTCTTCCGGCGGCTGATAATCGCTGTCATAATCTCCGTCATCATAATCATCATCCGTAAAAATACTTCTCCGTTTTTCAAGCGCCTTGTCCTTTGCCGTTTTCTTTGCGGAACCTTTCTGAACTACTTTCGTTTTCTTTACAACTTTCTTCTTCCTTCCTGTGGGAAGTCCGCCTCTCTTCTTCCTGCTGCCGGAAGGAAGGTGAAATACTTTTGCTTCCCAGTCCTCTCCTTTCATCAGCGGCGCTGCCTGTACTGCAGCTCCGATAACAGCCAGTATGATGCCCAGCACCAACTCCCCGCCTGTATTTTTTGCCATCATGGCAAAGAGCAGATGAATCCCTCCAATACCGCCGCAGACTGCCGTAATTCCGATAACCATCTGCTTTTCATATCCCAGAGCCAGCGTTCCTGCAAAAACGCCTGCCACCAGTGCAATGATATGCTGGGTCAGAGATGCATCCTCAAAGAAGGTGAGTATCAGAGCGTAAACCAGCCCGGTACACATGAAAAAAACGCCGAACTTATAAAGCAGCCAGGCCAGAAGCCCAAAAATCAAAGCTCCTGCCGCACCGCAGACCAGAGCCATCACTTTGTCCTGCAGGAAATAGTATCCTGCAGCTCCGCCGCCTCCGGCTCCTGCCAGAATTCCCAGGATACAGCCCCAGACTTTGCGAAGCCGATAGCCCATGAAACAGTTCAAAAGTGCAAAAACTGCCCCCGCAAGATAAATCACCACCATATACTGCTGTGGAATTGTATCCCAATACTCCTTCATACGTTCCAGTACCTGTGATATCTGTATATTCATAAATCCTTACATTCCTTTCAGATATACATGCTTAATATATTTCAGTGTTTCCTTTTCGCCTTTTTCCGCCAGCATGCGAAGCAGCTGTTCCAAATCCCGGTTGGTGTCCTCATGGACAAACCACAGTTTTTCCTTGCTGGCCAGAAAATACTGCAAAGGCGCCTCGTCTGTATACGTATCCGGATGATAATTCCGGGAGGCGCTAATGCGGTCCATAACCATTTCTGCAATGTATTTCCGCGGCATGGGCACGCCCCGGATAACGGTATTGCAGTCAATACCATAATCTACCCAGTGTTCAAAATGATGCTTGTTCCTCCCATAATGGTGTATCCAGGAGGTGGAGAGCCCGGTTGCTTCCCGCTCTGCATTGTTGGGACTCCGATTACCCTGATAATATTTACAACCCACGGAAAACTCTGTCCAGGAATACTTGGACAAATCGTGAAGAAGCCCCTGTTTGTAAAGTCCTATTTTAAAGCAATATTTCATCACTAAAAGCTTGTGCCTTGTAATCGTCTTAAAATGTTCCCAGCTCCGCATGTCTTTTCGTCCTGCTTTCCTTTTAAAATCATAATTGTCCTGGGAGGAACCAGCAGGGTCTTATCCTCTGCTTTATGGACCCCTCCGTTCTCTTCCTGGTCTGTCCGCATAACCATGTTCCAGATAATTTCTCCCGGTATGCCCGGAAGTGCAATTTCATGAGCCACCCAGTGGAAATTTACCGCCAAAAACAAAAACTCCCGTTCCTGCCCGCAGTAATCTCCGCAGTACATCACACCCAGACAGCGAAGGCTTTTTTCCTTAGGAACATACCAGGCCTGATTGCCGTGATAAGAAATATCAGGATACCCAAGCGCCTGGTAATCTATACCTCTTGGCTCTTCGTCCATATGAAAAACGCTGTTTTCTTTCCTAATGGCAATGGCTTTCTTCACAAAGGTAAAAATCGGCTCGCTGCGCTGTATGCCGCTCCAGTCTATCCAGCCCAATTCATTGTCCTGACACCAGACATTGTTGTTTCCCTTCTGGGTATTGCCCCATTCATCTCCCTGATAAATCAGCGGCGTCCCCTGGGCAGACAAAAGAAGTGCAAAGGCATTTTTCAGCTGCTGCAGCCGCAGCTTCCGAATACTTTGTTTCCTGGTAGGGCCTTCCGCTCCGCAGTTCCAGGTACAGTTGTATTCGATACCGTCCTGATTGTTTTCTTTGTTTGCCTCATTGTGCCGCTCCTCATAAGATACCATATCCATCATGGTGAACCCGTCCTGGTCTGCCACATAATTAATGACGCCGCTGCAAAGGGGATTTCTTTTGCTGCGGAACATGAACTCCTCCATCATGCCCTCTTCTCCCTTCAGAAGACGGCGCATACAGTAGAGAAATCCTTCATTGTATTCTGCCGCCCCTTTATAAAAAGGCTTTTCCCGGTTCAGAATGGTCTCTCCATCCACATCGTGAAAAAACAGTTTGCTTCCCGCCAGAAGCGCGTCTTTCATAAACAAGGCCTGGGGAATGTCTTCTCCCATAAGGTGAAATCCATCCACATGGTACTCGGTTTTCCAGTAGCGCAGAATATCCAGTATCGTGGAGGGCGCTGTCTCCTTTTCAAAATAAAATTCCATGAGGCATTCCAGATTGGCGCTGTGAAGGGCATTTACCAGATGTTTAAATTCTTTCACCGGGCTGGCCGTGGCGGAAAATGCCGCCTTTGGAGCAAAGTAACAGGCCTCCCCCGTATAGCCCCAACAGTTTACCCGCCAGACATCCTCCTTCTCCTGCTTCGGCGCGCAGGAATATTTTTTGCTTCTGGTCTGTAATCCCATACGCTCCCGATACTCATAAGCAGGCATTAAAAGCACACTGGTAACTCCCAGTTCCTGCAGATAGGGAATCTTTTCCTCCAGACCTGCGAATGTGCCTTTTTTCTTCACTTTGGAACTTCTGTGCATGGTAAAACTGCGCACCTGTACCTTATATAAAATAGTATCTGACAGAGTTTTTGGCCGAAATTCCCTGTCTGTCCATACAAATTTATCTTCTTTATATCTGCAGCAAGGTTCTTCTTCTCCCGCTTTTCCAAAGTCCGGCATATGACAGAGGCTCTGTGCGTAAGGGTCTTGCCGCACAACTCCGTCTATACGGAAATTATACCAGACTTCTGTGCCCGTCAGTCCTGTAACTTGAAGTGAAAGCAGATTACCCTGTCTGCTTTCCTCCGGAAAAGGAAATACAGTAAGGATTTTTTCTCCGTCTTTTCGCTCATACAGCAACAGTTCTGCCTTGCTTTCCGGGAATACCTCTGCCGTAAATACGTAAGTTCTCCCTTTTCTTTCTATACCCGGGCGGCATGGGATTCCCGGTACTGCCTGTATTTTTTCTTCTGTCTCTATCCTTTTGCTGTTCATGCCGTCACCTCATTTCTCTGCCTCATGAATGCAAAGATTCCTTTTCTGCACACATTTTTTTCATATAATCATAAACTGGCGCTGCATGGGCTTCATCTGTCAACGTCACCAAAACATCGCCGGCCTGCAGCATGGTTTTTCCTTTGGGAATCAATTCTGTACCGTTTCGCTTTACGGCCACAAGCAGGCAGTCGCCCGCCCAGTTAATCTGCTGTATCTGCTGCTTATGCAGCGGACTTCCATGGCAGATAATAAATTCCTGGAGAATTTTGCCTCCTGTCTTTTCCGGCACCTGCTGGCCTCTTCTTCTTAAAAGAGAATCCAGAAGGCTTTCGTAAATAGGTTCCGATTTCAGTCCGGAAGCTACCAGATAAGCTACAATAGATACCAGTGACATGGATAACATTTGGCTAACCTGCCCCGTCATCTCAAAAATCAGGATAATTCCTGTAATCGGCGCTCTTACAATGGCTGTAAAATACCCGGCCATAGCCAAAAGCACAAAATTGCTGATATAAGAAGCCTCCAGTCCCATATATTTCACGGCAAAGGTGCTGTACATGCCTCCGAGCAAAGCCCCCAGTACCAGAAGCGGAAAGAAAATACCGCCCGGCGCCCCGGAACCAAAGCAGATAAGGGAAAACAAAAATTTTACTGCAAACAGCACTGCAAGGGATTGCAATACCATATTCCCCCGTGCCGCCATATCAATAAGTCCATGACCGCTGCCCAATACCTCCGGCAGCAAAAGCCCCAGAACGCCTGCCAGCAAAAAAGGAATCAGAAGTCTTGTGGTTTCATTCAGCCCTTTTGCCTTAAAATACAGCCCCTGCACCCATATGGTCATCTTATTATAAAAAGCCCCCATAACGCCCAGCAAGACTCCCAGAATCACAATATGCCAGTAATACCGGGGTGCCACTTCCTGTCCGATATCAAACTGAAACACAGAAGTAAATCCCAGAAATTCGCCGGATATGTAGTCTGCAGTAATGGAAGCTGTCATAACAGATACCAGTACAGATACAGAAAAATTTTTATGTATTTCTTCCAGAGAAAACAGAACCCCTGCAAGCGGAGCGTGAAAGGCTGCCGCAAGTCCGGCGCTGGCGCCGCAGGTCAGCAGGTACCGCTCCTCCGTCTTTTCTCTTTTTAACGCTTTGGAAACTGCCTTTCCCGCCATGGCTCCAATCTGAATAGACGGACCTTCTCTTCCCAGAGAAAGACCGGAAAACAGGGACAGAAAACCGCCCAGAAACTTGGCCGGAAGTACCTTCCACCATACCTGGTCCAGTTTTCCCATCATTTCTCCCTCTACCTGAGGAATACCGCTGCCGGAAATCATGGGTTCAAACTTCACCAGTTTGCCTACAATACAGGCCAGAACAAACAGTGCCAGAAACCAGCCTCCTAAAAGAGCGGGATATTTCCGGGCATATTCCAGAACAAGATTCATTCCCCTGCCCGCGTACTCCAGAAGCACCCGGTACAAAAGCACAACCAGTCCGGCAACGATACCCACCAGAAATCCTTCTGCCGTGAGAATAGTTTTAAAATGTTCCGCCCGTTTCAGCAGATGTGATGTACCTTTTTTCAACGTTCTTTCCCCTCTTTTCTTAACATAGACATTTTCATTATACTTGTCCTATGGCAAAATTGCAAATCCTTTCTGTGGTTGCATTCCCTCGGTCCATCTGTTAAAATATGAGCAGATATCACATACGAGGAGGCTAATTATGAGCGAAGAAACTTATACAACCAATCTGGATTCCTGCAATCCCAGCGACTGTGCATCCTGTACCGCCAACTGCTCCAGCGCAGGCGGCAGCAGCCAGGGCAGCATTCCGAAGGTTCCGAATCCTACTATCAAACTGACCCTGGATGACGATTCTGTCCTGGAATGTGCCGTGCTGACAACCTTTCCGGTAGAAGGCTTTGGCGAATACATTGCCCTTGTTCCTCTGAACAAAGACGGCAAAAATACAGACGGAGAAACTTACCTCTTCCGTTATGCAGAAGAAGGCAATACTCCTGTTGTAAGCAATATTGAAAGAGAAGATGAATATATGGCTGCAGCAGAAGCCTTCCATGACTTCATTGCAAACCTGAAAAGTGAAGAAGAGTTGGCCGCAGAAACAGAAGAATAATCTTTTTCATACAAAACCGAGGCTGTCGCACTTCGTGCATATTGACAGCCTCTTCTCTCTTTATTCAGCAAAATTTATGCTGGGAATGCCAATCTCGATTTCCACATCTTTTTCATAGTCCACATTCTCAAATCCAAACCCAAACATATGATAAAAATCCTCCCAGTATCCTTGAATATCGGCAAGGTTTTCTACATTTTCCGTGGTAACCTGTTCCCATATTTCCCACACCCGGCTCTGGATATGTTCTTCCAGTTCCCAGTCATCCATACGAATTCTGCCCGCCTCATCTGTGGGCGGATTTTCCTCCAGTAACTTTTCCCTAAACAGCCTCACCATCTGTTCGATACATCCCTCATGGGTATGTGCTTCCTTCATCACACCATAAAGAACAGCAAAATACAGCGGTACAATGGGAATCGCTGCGCTTGCCTGAGTCACCAAGGCTTTGTTTACGGAAATAAGCGCCCTTACGTCCGGAAATTCCTCCCGAATCACACGGGCCGTTTTTTCCAGATGACGCTTGGCCTGTCCAATGGTTCCGTCATAATAAATGGGATATGTGAGCCTTGGTCCAATGTAGGAATAAGCTACAGTCAGGGCATTGTCTTCCAATACATCTGCTACTTTTAAAGCCTTTATCCAATCCAGCCAGTCCTCTCCCCCCATAACCTTTTTCGTGCCTTCCACTTCTTCCTCTGCAGCAGGTTCTACCGTTTTTGTGACAATGGTATGATTCCGCAAATCCATACTTTTTTCTGTAAAAGGCTTCCCTGTTGTCTTTAGAGCCGATACCCAAGTCTTCCCCTGTGTATCGGTTCTTCTGGGCGCCGCCAGACTGTAAATCACCATATCTGCTTTTCCCCAGTCTCTTTTAATCAGGGCAATCGTCTCCTCCTTTACAGCTTTTGAAAAAGCATCGCCATTAATGGATTTCGCATAAAGTCCCGCTTTTTGCGCTTCCTCTTCATAAGCAGCCGTATTGTACCAGCCCGGTGTAGCTGTTCTTTTGCCGTTTGACGGCTTTTCAAACATAATACCTATGGTTGCCGCCCCACAGCCAAACCCGGCTGTAATCCGGCTGGCCAGACCGTATCCTGTGGAAGCGCCTATTACCAGCACCTTTTTTGGCTCCTGTTTTCTGCCTTTCTTTCTTTCCTGGCTTCTTACATAAGCAATCTGTCTTCTCACATACTCCCTGCAGCCCTCTGGGTGAGCTGTGGTACAGATAAATTCTCGAATTTTCGGTTCAACCTTCATCTTATCCTCCTGCAAGCAGCGTATTGTTTCTTTAAAACTGCTATGATTTTCAATTATTTTGTATTTCAAAGTATTTTAGCACAAAAAAAAATAATATGCAAGAGTTTTCCTCTCCTGCATATTATCTCTGCTTTCTCAGTGTTTCCCTGTAGTGCTGCCAAAGCCGCCGTTTCGCACTGCTTCTGTGTCATCGTCCTCCGTAATGCCGTACTCCAGAAAAATCCCCTGTGCAAATCCCGTTCCTGCCGCTACCTGCACCGTTTTTTCTTCATTGGAATCATTGGTAATTTTAATAAAAATATGGCCTTCATTATCCGAATAGAAATAATCGCTGTCAATAATTCCCACAGTGTTGTTTAACTGCAGGCGGTACTTAAAGCCCAGACCGCTTCTGGGATAAATCTTCAGCACCCAGCCGCACTCCATTTCAGCCCGGATTCCAGTAGGAATTTTTATAGTTTCTCCTGGCTTCAGTTCAAAGTCCAGGGGACTGAAAAAGTCATAGCCAGCGCTTCCCGCTGTAGCTCTTTTGGGCAGCCGGATGTTCTCATAAATCTTCTGAATCTCTTCTTCGCTCGCCGCGCCAAAAGAATCTCTCCATCCTTCTGCAAACTGTTTTTCGCTTACTTTATGAAATTTTGCAATTCTCTTCATGTTGTCCTCCTATGCATGCAATACAATCTTACCCGCCTCTAAGGTCCGGGGCACATCAATCACTCTCTGATTTGCACTGCCCTTCCATTTCAGGGAAATATCTTTCTGAGCCTCAATAAACTCTCCGTCTACCAAAACATCCAGATTGTTCAGAACTTCTAAATCCTGTATTTCTTCCCACAAAAATCCGGTATACAGCCATATGGTCTTTTGGGGATATTTTTCTTTCAATTCCTTTGCAAAAGCCGTAACTTCTTCCACATTTCTCCAATGCAGAGGGTCTCCGCCGGAAAAAGTAATCCCCGCAATGTAGCTCTTCTCCATTTGCTCAAAAATTTCCTGCTTTGCAGCCTCATCAAAAACCAGGCCGCCGTTGGGATCCCAGGTCACCGGGTTCTGGCAGCCTTTACAGCCGTGGTCGCAGCCTGCCACCCACAGTACCACCCGAAGGCCGTCCCCGTTTAACATATCATCTTTTGTAATATTGTGATAACGCATGAATCTTCACCTCTGTACTCTGTTGATGGTTTCTTTTATTTTCTCAATCCCGGCTGTCAATTTCTCATCTGCACTATCTGCATCTACAGATAGCATGCAGACATGGTCTTTCCACAGAATTTCCTGTCCCGAAAGATTCCCCTCGAAATGCTCCATGGGTATGATGTTAAGGATTGCAGCTTCTTTTTTCCAATCCTTTGCAATCACCCAATAAGTGGAATCACTGGAAGTATCACAGGCTGTAATGCTGTATCCCTCTGCCAGCCATTCCTGGGGCACCTGGAAAGTAAAAGTATAATCTCGGAAAACAGGCTCGTAGGTTGTGTTACTGGTAATCGTATAAGTATTCCCTTCCGCTGAAATCTCATCTCTTTTGTGCGTTTCTTTCCCTTTTAAAAGCTTTTGTATATTTTCCTTCTCAAAGTCATTGAGATTACTTTCCTGAAAATCCTCCGGCTCTGTGCTCGCCTCGTACCAGGGCTGCGCTTCAAAATACTGTCGGATACTTTCCGTCTGAAAAGCATATCCATGGCGGGCATATATTTCATTGACAGCAAGATTATACCAGTTGGGATTATATCCGTCTACCTTGTCCTCCAGGAAGTCCTTCCTATAGACAGAAGGAGAGGTGAGTTCTGTGTCTTCTAACATTTGTTTATCAGAGTCTTTGCACAGATAAACCCCTTTATCCTCTGCTTTTACTCCGCTTTCTGTCCCCTCTCTGTCAATACGTTTTTTCCATCCCGCCGGATGTTCCTGAGCCGTTTTCTCTTCTTCCGCTTCCGAAAGATGTGCCTCTTCCTTCTGGCCGCAGCCTGACGCTCCCAATAACAGAAGCAGCATAAAAATCCCCATTCGTTTTCTGCCCATATTTTCACCTCCCATACAGAATGCCGCAATACTTCCCGTGAAGTCCAAAAAGGGGCGCACTCTCTTCGTGCCGCCCCTTCTGTTCATTTCTGTATCCACCTGTTTTCACAGTTTTTATGCCTCTTCCGGAACATCTTTCATGCTGAAGCTGATACGTCCCATTTTATCTTTTCCAAGGCATACTACTTTCACAACATCACCCAGAGAAAGCACATCTTCTACCTTGTTGATTCTTTCTTTTGCAATTTTGGAAATGTGAACCATACCCTCTTTGCCTGGTGCAAATTCCAGGAACGCACCGAATTCTTTAATGCTGATAACCTTTCCTGTGAAAATCTGACCTTCTTCAAAATCTGTGGTAATGGTCTGGATATATTTTACAGCTTTATCCATCATAGCCTGGTCCGTACCACATACAGATACTGCACCGCTGTCATCAATGTCAATTTTCACACCTGTCTCGTCGATAATCGCATTGATAGTCTTGCCTCTCTGACCTACCACATCACCGATTTTTTCCGGGTCAATCTGAATCTGCACAATCTTAGGTGCATATTTGCTTACGGCGTTTCTCGGCTCTGCAATACATTTTTCCATAACTTCTGTCAGAATGTATTCTCTGGCCTCTTTTGTTCTGGCAATGGCTTCTTCAATAATCTGCCTTGTCAGACCATGAATCTTAATATCCATCTGAATGGCTGTGATACCGTCATGCGTACCGGCTACCTTAAAGTCCATATCTCCGAAAAAGTCTTCCAGTCCCTGAATATCTGTCAGTACCAGATAGTCGTCATCGGTTTCCCCTGTTACCAGACCACAGGAAATACCTGCCACCGGTTTCTTAATCGGCACACCTGCTGCCATTAAGGACATGGTAGATGCACAGATACTTGCCTGAGAAGTAGAACCGTTGGATTCAAAAGTTTCAGATACTGTACGGATTGCATACGGGAATTCTTCTACGCTTGGAATCACCGGCACCAATGCTCTTTCTGCCAAAGCTCCGTGTCCGATTTCACGGCGTCCCGGTCCTCTGGACGGCTTTGTCTCACCTACAGAGTAGGACGGGAAATTATAGTGGTGCATATAGCGTTTGCTTACTTCAAATTCATCTAAGCCATCCAGTCTCTGTGCTTCTGACAATGGAGCCAGCGTGGTAACGGTACAAATCTGAGTCTGGCCTCTGGTAAACATCGCGGAGCCATGTACTCTCGGAATCAAATCCACTTCTGCTGCCAAAGGACGAATCTGTGTAATAGCTCTTCCATCCGGACGTTTGTGGTCTTTTAAAATCATTTTGCGGACGGTTTTCTTCTGGTACTGGTAAACAGCTTCGCTCAGTACAGCCAGCCATTCTTCGTTGTCTGCAAAAGCCTCTTCCAGTTTTTCTGTAATCGCGCGGATGTTTTCTTCTCTCACCTGCTTTTCATCTGTAAAGACTGCTTTTTCCATTTCTTCCGGAGTTACAATCTCTTTTATAGCTGCAAACAGTTCTTCCGGAACTGCACAGCTTTCATAAGTGTGTTTTTCTTTTCCGCATTCTGCAACAATTTTATCAATAAATGCAATGATTTCCTGATTTACTTCGTGGGCTTTGAAAATTGCCTCAATCATTTTTGCTTCCGGAATTTCATTTGCACCGGCTTCTATCATGATAACTTTTTCTCTGGTAGACGCAACCGTAAGCTGTAAATCAGAGATTTCTTTCTGAGCCAGAGACGGATTTACCACCAGTTCCCCGTTTACCATACCCATCTGTGTAGCCGCACATGGTCCGTCAAAAGGAATGTCCGAAATACAGGTCGCAATAGAAGACCCCAGCATAGCTACGACTTCCGGATTGCATTCTGTGTCCACAGCCATAACCATGTTATTTAAGGTTACGTCATTTCTGTAATCCTTTGGAAACAGAGGACGCATAGGACGGTCAATAACACGGGAAGTCAGAATCGCATGTTCACTTGCTTTTCCCTCTCTTTTGTTAAATCCTCCCGGAATTTTGCCTACCGCGTACATTTTTTCTTCATACTCTACACTTAATGGGAAGAAGTCAATTCCTTCTCTTGGTTTGTCAGACGCGGTTGCAGTAGATAATACCGTGGTATCCCCATAACGCATAAATGCTGCGCCATTGGCCTGTTTTGCAACACGTCCGATGTCTACGGTCAGGGTTCTTCCTGCCAGTTCCATTGAAAAACTCTTATACATATTTTTTCTCCTTTTCATTTCTCACAGCAATTTCTGTCCGAAACAACTAAAAAACACATTTCCCGGTCTGTAAATGCACTTTTCAGTGGTCTCGGCATCAAAATTTCTTGTGCTGTTTCATTTCGCTTCTTACGGTAAAAACAGGGCGGGAATCCTCCCGCCCCGTCTTCTGGTTCTGATTATTTTCTAAGACCCAAACGCTCGATTAAAGCACGGTATCTTTCAATATCAGTTTTCTTCAGATATGCAAGTAATCCACGTCTCTGACCTACCATTTTCAGAAGACCTCTTCTGGAATGATGGTCTTTATGGTTCACTTTCAGGTGCTCTGTAAGTTCCTGAATTCTTGCTGTCAGTACAGCTACCTGTACTTCCGGTGAACCTGTATCGCCTGGTGTTCTTGCGTATTCTGCCATAATAGCCTGTTTCTTTTCTTTAGAAATCATGTTTGTTGTCCTCCATATTTTTCATTTATCGCCTGTGATTAAGGAGCGGTTGGAGATTCCTGCTTCTGAACCACGGCTGTCTTCAACGTTTTGAGTATAGCATATACCCAGAGGAATGTAAAGACAAAACTTTCGCTTTTTCTATGCAATCTTATAGCCGGCCTGCACAAAAGCCCGTTCCAGTTTATTCACCCTCTCGGTAAGATATTCCACCTTTACTTCGTAAACGCTGTTCGTATCTGCCGCTTTTATAGAATGATTCAGTTTTTCCATTAAAGACAGGTGATTTTCTGCCAGAATGGAAATGGCTCTGTTCGTAAAATTTTCCAGTTCTACTCTCGTTTCCTTCAAAGTTGCTTCTACGACGCTCATTCTGCCTTCCAGAGAGGATACCCTCTCTTTCAATTCGCTGACATCCTCCTTCAACTGCGCCACGTCTGTTTTAAGCTGTGCCACATCTGTCTTCAATTCGCTGACGTCTTCCCTCAGTCCCCCCATTTCTTTTCTGAATTCACTCATCTGCTCTAAGAGCAAATCCAATTTCTGACTATCTGTCATAATAAGAGCCTCCTTGTATTTTTTCTTGTCGTCCTATGCAAGGATTTCTCTTTTGTAAAATATTTCTGTATATCATACTACCATGGAGTTCTGAAAAAATCCATCCGCAAGCATTCACAATTCGACAAAAAATATATCTGTATTTTACGTTTGCAAAAAGTGATATTGCACAAACTCATTTTTATATTTCCTTCTGCTTTTTCAGGAACCGGAAAGTACCCTTACCGCCCATACCGCATTTTCCCAATATACATTTGACACCTTAATTCCCGTAGCCGCGCTGCTGGCATGCACCACCTGGCCGTTTCCAATGTACAAAACCACATGATAAATACTGCCTCCATCTGCATAAAAAATCAAATCTCCCGGCTGGGCCTCCTCTACCGCAATCTTTGTCCCTGCCTGCGCCTGATCCGCCGCCACTCGGGGAAGAGAAACCCCAAAATTCTGATATACGCTCTGGACAAACCCGGAACAGTCCGCTCCGTTTGTAAGACTTGTCCCTCCCCATACATAGGGATTTCCCACAAACTGCAGGGCATATGCAGCAACCATTTCACCTTTTCCGCTGATTTCTGCGGAAGTTTTTGCTGCCTGAGCCTCTGCCTGCTGACCGTCTGTAGCTTGACGTGAAATCCTATATGCATACACAGGCTCCTTCTTCTGAGTCAGCGCCAGATATTCTTTCTGTGTAACTCCCGTAATCAGATAGTCTTTAAACACATATCCTTCAATTCCGTCTGATATAATACGGCACCAATCTCCCGCATCTTCCAGTACCTTGCAGCAACCTTCCTTGGGAAGCTGTGCAGACACTCCATACTCTGTTCCCGCTCCGGTACGGATATTCAGACAGGTATTGACCTTTGCATATGCCACCCGTTCTTCTCCCTCCTGGGGCATTGCCAAAACCTCTGTACTTCCCATAAACATTCCTACAGCCAGGAAACCTGCTGCCAGCATACTTTTTTTATATGTTTTTCTGCTTTCTTTACCGTCTTTCCCTTTTTGAATACTTTCCCTATTTTCCTTTTTCCGCATAACATACTCCTTTTTTATTTTTATGAAATGAAAAAAGCCCAAGGTTTGCGTTCCTCAGGCTTATCTTTTGTATATTATACGCTTTTTATGATTTTGGTTTGTACTCTGTACTACATTCTGCACTCGTTTAGGACTGTTATGTAAAAAATTTCTTAAAAATCCTTCTTCTATCATAAGCGAAATTTCCATACTTGTCCATATCATTTTTGAAAAAACGCTCGACCTGTTTCTACATCCTGGTTGAGCTGCTTTTTCAAATCTTCCAGAGAATCAAATTTCTTTTCCGGGCGCAGATACTGATAAAAGCGAACTTCCGCTTCCTGCCCGTACAAATTTTCATTGCAGCAGAAAAGATAGGTTTCCACTCCCAGGAAATTTTCCCGCACCGTAGGTTTATACCCTACGTTGGTGATACCCTCATAAATTTTCCCGTTTATCAGAGATTTGGTAATATAGACCCCATTGGGTGGAAGCTTCTTGATTTCCGGCGGAATCAGATTGGCGGTAGGAACACCGATAGTTCTTCCAAGCTGTCTTCCATGGACAATCTCGCCTCTGGTAAAATAGGTATATCCCAAAAGCCCATTGACTTTTTCCATATTTCCCTTTTCCAGTTCTTCCCGGATATACGTACTGCTGATATCTCTGGAACCATCTTTTTCCTTTTCCACAATTTCCACAGTAAATCCGTACTCTTTTCCAAGCTTCTGCAGCATTTGAGGATTTCCCTCCCGCTTGTGTCCAAAACGAAAATCCGGACCTACAGCCAGATATTCTGCATGCAGCCGCTCTACCAGATATTCTTTTACAAACTGTTCCGGCTCCATGTGCATCAGTTCCTCTGTGAAGGGACACTCCGCCAGAATATCTACCCCTCTTTCTTCGGCAAGCTCCCGCCTCTCTTCATAGGTAAGCAGAAATTTAGGAGGAACTTTCAATATATAAGAGCGGGGAGAAACATCAAAAGTAAAGACCACAGCCCGGCAGTCTTCTCTGCGTTTTTCACTAATGCAGTGAATCAGCTTCTGGTGCCCTCTGTGCAGTCCATCAAATTTTCCCAGCGTCACGGCGCTTCGTACTCCCTGTTCCAAATGAGGAATTTCTGTTGTATAAATCATAACTGCTCCTTCACGTCGTTTTCTGTAAAGCCCCGGCAGAATGAAAGTCTTCAGGGGAAGAAAAAATCGTCACCGGCTTATACTGTCCTTTTACTTCCTGCCACTCATAAAGTCCCACAAAGATTCCTGTTTCTGTATACATACGCACCCTGCCTGTATGTTCCGGCTTTTCTGCCGGAATGGCATTGCCGTTTTTCAGCATTTTTGTAAAAGTTTCTGCCGCATAAAAAGCAGGATAGTCTGCAAACATTTCTTCCACTGAAACAATTGCTTCCTCCAGCTTTCCCTGGATTTTTTTTTCTTCAATCGCAGACAGTTTCAGACTGTCCTGAATGTCAAACCGGTCTACTCTGGTACGCAGCAGACTTTCCATACAGCCCATGCAGCCCAGTTTTTCCCCTATATCATGACATAATGTCCGTATGTAAGTTCCTTTGGAGCAGGTAACAGAGAATCGGACAAAAGGCAGTTCCATAGACAGAATACGAATTTCATAAAAAGTGACGGGTCGTGGCTGCCGTTCCACTTCAATGCCTTCTCTTGCCAGTTCATACAGCTTCTTTCCCTTGACCTTCAGCGCGGAATACATGGGAGGAATCTGCATCTGTTCTCCCACAAAGCTTTCCATGCAAGCCCGTACTTCCTCCTGCGAAACACGCACCTCGCACTCCCGCTTTACAACGCCCGAAATATCCTGTGTATCGGTATCCAGACCCAAATGCAGAACCGCTTCATATGTTTTACGCTTATCCGTCAGCAGCCCGCACAGCTTAGTTCCTTTTCCCAGACAAACGGGAAGCACTCCCTCTGCGTCTGGGTCCAGTGTTCCTGTATGTCCGATTTTTTTCTGGTGCAGAATTCCACGAAGTCTGGCAACCACATCATGGGAAGTATATCCCTTTTCCTTATACACGTTGATAATTCCGTTTATCATTTGCTCTCACATCTTTCCGGCAGCCGCTTTTCTATGCAGCGCAGCAGATTATTGATAACATCATAAGCAGACCCCTGAAGCGTACAGCCTGCTGCCATAACATGACCGCCTCCGCCAAAATAAGAAGCCACTTCATTGACGTCCACCTTTCCGTTTGAACGAAGGCTGACTTTAAATTCCTGTACCTTCTGTTCATACAGGAACACGGCCACTTCAACACCTGCGGTTACACGAAGCTGCTGTACAATGCCGTCCAAATCCTTTGGCTCTACATGATAAAAATCCATATCCTTTCTGCGAACAACGCCAATGATACACTGTCCATCTAAAACCAGAAGGCTTTCCATCAGGCATCTTCCCAGAATCTGATTCTGTATATAAGTTTTTTCATAAAAAGATTTATCTACGATTTTAGAAAAATCAATTCCCTTTTCCATTAATTCCGCGGCAATCCGCATCGTTTGAGGCGAAGTACAGGAATACTGAAAAACCCCTGTGTCATTGGCAATGCCTGTATACAGGGCTTCTGCCACTGGCTTTGTCACTTTTTCCTTTTCCAGAAGTGTATACAAAACCTCAGAAGCAGAACTGGCCTCCGGCTGAATCACATTGATTTCTGCAAACCCTTTATTACTGATATGATGGTCAATGCAAATGGTTTTTTTGGCTGCCTCAAATGCCTCCAGAGCCACGCCCATACGATTTTTCACACTGGTATCCAGCACGAAAAACACATCATAGATTTTTTCTTCTGTATAAGCAGTCTTGATCTCCTCTGTTCCCTGCAGAAACAGCAGACTTTCCTTTGGGGACTCCAGATAAATATCGGTTTCGATTTCCGGGTAATTCTCTTTCAGATATAAATACAATCCCATGCAGGCCCCCACGCAGTCACCATCCGGACGTACATGTCCGGCAATGGCTGCTGTGCGGATTCCCGTTAATTCACTGGTTATCTTCTCCATCTTCCAAAACCTCCTGTTCACCCGCATGTCCGGTCACCTCATCAATGAGTTTCGACATGGTAACTCCATATTCAATGGATTCGTCCAGAATAAAACGGATTTCCGGAGTATTTCTAAGATTAATACGTTTTGCAAGCTGTCTGCGGATATAACCTTCTGCGCTCTTTAAGCCTGCAATGGTATTTTTCTTCGCTTCTCCGTCTCCCAGAACACTGATATAGGCTCTGCAGGTTTTTAAATCCGGCGCCACCTCTACCGCTGTCACAGAGGTCATGGGGTGGATGCGCGGGTCTTTGATTCCTTCCCGGATTAAATTCGCCAGCTCATGCTGTACTTCTGCATTTACCCGGGTATTTTTAATACTGTTTTTTCTCATATTCTACTTCCTGTTCCGGCGAAAGTTTCCAGCCCTTTGCTGTCTGGCAGCCTATCTCGGAACTTCCACCATAATATATGCTTCTACTTTGTCTTCTTCTTTAATATCGTTGAAATCTTCAAATACCAGACCACATTCATAGCCTGCTTTGACTTCCTTCACATCATCTTTAAAACGCTTCAGAGACGCCAGCGCACCTTCAAAAATCTGCTCGCCCTCTCTGGTGATACGAACCTTGCAGTTTCTCTGGAAAATACCGTCCAGCACATAAGAACCTGCGATGTTGCCCACACCGGAAGCCTTGAATATCTGACGCACTTCTGCGTGTCCGATGACTTTTTCTTCAAATACAGGGTCTAACATACCCTTCATAGCTGCCTCTACATCCTCAATAGCCTGGTAGATAACGCGGTACAGACGCAAATCCACACCTTCCTGCTCTGCCACAGATTTGGCCGTAGCGTCCGGACGCACGTTAAAACCAATGATAATGGCATTGGATGCGCTGGCCAGGGTTACGTCGGATTCGGTAATGGAACCAACACCGCCGTGGATAACTTTTACCACAACCTCTTCGTTGGAAAGTTTTACCAGACTCTGTTTTACGGCTTCTACAGAACCCTGTACGTCTGCTTTTACAATAATCGGCAGTTCTTTTAAATTGCCTGCCTGAATCTGGCTGAACAGATCGTCCAGAGACATTTTTGCCTTGGTTTCTTCCAGCAGACGGTTTTTATTTTCAGAAACAAAGGTTGCCGCAAAGTTTTTGGCTTCCTTGTCGTTTTCTGTCACCACCAGGATTTCTCCTGCATTTGGCACATCGCTGAGTCCCAGAATTTCCACTGGAGTGGAAGGACCTGCTTCTTTTACCTTTCTTCCCTTATCGTCAATCATGGCACGGACTTTACCTGAACTTGCGCCTGCTGCAATAAAGTCTCCCACACGAAGGGTACCTTTCTGTACCAGAATGGTTGCCACAGGGCCTTTTCCTTTATCCAGCTCTGCTTCAATAACCAGACCTCTGGCTCTTCTGTTTGGATTTGCCTTTAATTCCCCAACCTCTGCAGTCAGAAGAATCATTTCCAGAAGATTGTCAATGCCTTCTCCTGTGTGTGCGGATACCGGTGCAAAAATGGTGCTTCCGCCCCAATCCTCCGGAATCAGTTCGTATTCGGATAATTCCTGTTTTACTCTTTCAATATTTGCGCTTGGTTTATCAATCTTGTTGATGGCAACAATGATTTCTACTCCTGCTGCTTTTGCATGGTTGATAGCTTCTACCGTCTGCGGCATAACACCGTCGTCTGCAGCAACTACTAAAATGGCAATGTCTGTGGCATTGGCGCCGCGCATACGCATCGCTGTAAACGCCTCATGTCCCGGTGTATCCAGGAAGGTAATCTTCTGCCCATCTACATTTACCATGTACGCGCCAATGTGCTGGGTAATACCTCCGGCTTCCCGGTCTGTCACATGTGTCTTTCGGATACAGTCAAGAAGAGAAGTTTTCCCGTGGTCAACGTGACCCATAACACAGACAACAGGCGGTCTGGAAACCAGTGTGCTTTCGTCTTCTTCGTCTTCTTTCAGAAGTTCTTCGATAACGTCCACCTTTTCTTCCTGCTCTGCAATAATGTCATAATCCAGTGCAATTTCCTGTGCTTTTTCAAAGTCGATTTCATGGTTTACGGTAACCATAACGCCTTCCAGGAACAGTTTTTTCACAATGACAGACGGCTGCATTTTCATCTTTTCAGCCAGTTCACGAATGGTCATTTTTTCTGGAAGTGTGATTTCCTTTACTTCCTCTCTCTTTTCTTCCTTCGGATGGGTTACCGGTTTCTGCAGCTGCATAGCCTTTGGAATTCTCTGGGTCTGACGGCGGCCTCCCTGATTCGGGCGCTTGCTCTGATTCTGGTAATCATCCCTCTTATTGTCTTTTTTCTTATTTTCTCTGTTGGCCTTGCGGCTGTCTTTTTCTACAAACTCCAGCTTCGGTGCATCAAACTTGCTGCCCTGCTCTCTTCTGCCTTCGTTTCTTCCTCCGAAACGATTGTTGGAACGCTCTCCATTGTTATTTCCGCCAAAACGGCCATTGGAACGCTCTCCATTGTTGTTTCCGTTATAACGGCCATTGGAACGTTCTCCGTTGTTGTTTCCGTTATAGCGGCCATTGGAGCGCTCTCCGTTGTTATTTCCGTTATAACGGCCATTGGAACGCTCTCCGTTGTTGTTTCCGTTATAGCGGCCATTAGAACGCTCTCCATTGTTATTTCCATTGTAACGGTTGTTGGAACGTTCTCCGTTGTTGTTTCCATTGTAGCGGTTGTTGGAGCGGTTATCCCCGTTATTCCGGTTGTTGGAACGATTCTCTCCATTATTATTGCTGTTATAACGGTTATTATTCGGACGGCCTTCTCCGTTTCCGTTGTTATTATTATAGCGATTATTATTTGGACGGTTGTTTCTGTTCTCCTGTCTCATGGATTCCTGTGTACCTCTGTTTTCTCCCTGCCGGTTATTCTGACGTTTTTCATTGTTTTTCTGTTCCTGACTGTCATTTGCCTGACGCTGGGGTTTCTGTCTGTGCTCTGGCATATGACTGGCATTCTGAGGGCGGAACACCTGAATGATTTTTTTCTTTGGTTTTTCACCGTCTTCCTGCTTAGCAGCATTTCCACCTGCAGAAGAGACATTTCCCTTTCTGTAATTTGCTCTTACCATATCGGCCTGTGATTCATCCACATTGCTCATATGGCTTTTTAACTCTATATTTTTGGATTTCAGAAAATCTAAAATCTCCTTATTGCTTTTGTTTAACTCTTTTGCGAGTTCGTAAACCCTTGACATATATTGCCCTCCTTCTACGTGTTAATGTCCTGTTTTTTCCAGCTTTTTCACCATTGCCACAGCAAAATTTTCATCTGTCAGCGCTAATGACGCCCGATATTCTTTTCCTATGGCGCTTCCCAACTCCTCCTTTGTTCCAATCCTATAAAAAGGTACTTCGTAATACGTACACATATCTTTGAATTTTTTTCTTGTGTTGTCCGATGCGTCCTCTGCCACAAGCACCAGAAAAGCCTTTCCTGACTTTACTGCATTTTCTGTGGCAAACTCTCCGCTGACAATCTTTCCGGCCTTTGCCGCAAGTCCCAGAAGGGACAGCTCTCTATAACTGTTCAAGCTTTTCAAACTCCTTTGTCAGGCTTTCATACACTTCTTTTGGTATGGCTGTTTTTAAAGACCGCTCCAGCCCTTTATTTTTTATGGCTTTCTCCAGACATCCTTTGTCAAAACACAAATACGCTCCTCTTCCGTTTTTACGTCCTGTAGCGTCCAGAATAATTTCATCCTCCGTTGTCTTTAAAACACGGAGCATTTCTTTTTTACTCTTCATTTCCCCACAGCCCACGCATTTGCGCATAGGAATTTTCCGTACTGTACTCATAGCGCCACCTTACTCTTCCATTTCTTCTTCCAGATCTGCGTATGCTTCTGCAGCGTCCTCTGACTCCTCTGCATAGTCCTCTTCTGTATAATTCTGTGCCGGTTCTTCCTCTGCATACTCCTGAGATTCTTCCCCGTTTTCGTAATACTGGAAGTCGCCGGCTTCTCTGGCCTGTGTTTCACTCTTAATATCAATCTTGAAGCCTGTCAGTCTGGCTGCCAGTCTGGCATTCTGTCCTTCTTTGCCAATAGCCAGGGATAGCTGAAAATCCGGTACGATAACCATAGCTGTTTTCTCTTCCGGGTCTGCCATAACAGAGATAACCTTTGCCGGGCTCAACGCATTTTCAATCAACAGAGCGGGGTTGTCACTCCAGTTGATAATATCAATTTTTTCGCCTCTTAATTCCTCTACAATAGAATTGACTCTGGCGCCGTTCATACCAACGCATGCACCAACCGGGTCTACATCCGGGTCATTGCTCCATACGGCGATTTTGGTACGGGAACCGGCTTCTCTGGCAATGCTCTTAATTTCAACCGTTCCGTCCTTCACTTCCGTAACCTCTGCTTCAAAGAGACGTTTTACCAGTTCCGGATGGGTTCTGGAAACCAGAATCTTCGGTCCCTTTGGTGTGTCCTTGACTTCCAGAATATACAGTTTGATTCTCTCTGTAGGCTGGAATACTTCTGTCTTCACCTGCTCGTTTTCTGTCAGAACCGCATCGGCCTTGCCAAGATTAATGCTGTAGTTTCTTCCCATGCTTCTCTGTACAATACCAGTGACAATATCACGTTCTTTTCCGTAATACTGGTTAAAGATTACTTTTCTTTCTTCTTCGCGGATTTTCTGCAGAATCACGTTCTTGGCATTCTGTGTGGCAATACGTCCGAATTCCTTTGATTTTACTTCCACATTCACCACATCTCCCAGAGCATACTGGGAATTCATCATCTTTGCATCTGCCAGACTGATTTCTGTCACAGGGTCCATAACTTCTTCTACTACGGTTTTTTCAGCAAACACACTGAAATCACAGGTCTCATGGTTAATATTGACCTTGATGTTGTCTGCCTTTCCAAAATGATTTTTGCACGCCTGAAGCAAAGACTGCTCAATCGCCTCCAATAATGTGTCTTTGCTGATGGATTTTTCTTTTTCCAGAATATTCAGCGCTTCTAATAACTCTGTGTTCATTTTTTTATTTCCTCCTAAACTCTCTATGGTTCTATGGTTTTAAAAATCAAAAGCAAGACGTATCAGTGCAATGTCTGATTTCTGGAAGGTTTTTTCTTCTCCCTCACAATCAATGGTTACACTGTTTTCATCATATGCCGTCAAGATTCCATAAAATTCCTTTTCCCTGTTCACTGCGCGGTAGGTTCTGATTTCCAGTTCCTTTCCCATGCTTCGTTTGTAATCCTTCTCTTTTTTCAAAGGTCTTCCAAGCCCCGGAGAACTGACTTCCATAATATAAGTATCCTCAATAAAGTCTTCTTCATCCAGTTTCTCGGAAAAGGCCCGGCTGACCACCTCACAGTCTTCCACTGTAATTCCCTGGGGTTTATCAATGTATGCCCGCAGATAAAAGCTGCTGCCTTCCTTTACATATTCCACGTCTACCAGTTCAAAACCATGAGCAGCCACAATGGGCTCAATGAGCGCTTCTGCTTTCTGTTCATATATTTCTTTCTTACTCACGTTTTCACCTTCCTTCGGCTTGTCATTCACACTTACATCCTTTGCACAAATGATAAGAGTGGACCCTTTGGCCCACTCTTATGCTATCGTTATTATCTAGTTCTCTAATAGGATAACACTATTTACCGGAACTTGCAAGTTCTTTTTTGGCAGGCATACTCCAGACCAGTACCAACAGCCTGTCCGAGCCCCCGGAATAGATGTCCCAGGAAATTCCCTCTCCCGGCCGGAGTACAGAGGCATTCTGTGCCGCATCCTGAACCAGACTTCCATTTACCAGAGCTTCCGCTGCCTGGTCATAGGCTTCCTGACTGCCGAAATACAGCTCCGTCTTCCGGGCTCCTGCATTCATATCCCTTAACAGGACATTATAAATCTGGTTGTAATCATAGCTGTCATACCAGCAGCCCGCATTTTTGTAATAATTATAGCTGTCATCCTCGCATACAGGAAGCGGAATATCATCGTTAGGAATATGAGTTTCTCCCAGAAATTCCCCTGTGCAGCACAGATAGCTGTAATAAATCTCCACTTCTGCCTGGCTTTCATCCTCATAGTTAGGATTTCCCCAGGTCGTATCCACATAGTAATACTTTTCTCCTATTTTCACCAGATTCCATGCATGACTGGAATTTTCTTCATCGGCTATCTCTCCCACAACCAGCGTGCAGAAAATGCCCATTTTATTCAGGAGATACTGCGTCGCTTTGGAATAACCCATACAGACTGTTTTTCCGCCCAGAAACACACTGCGGATATTCTGATTGTCCGGACTGTTTTCATCATAACTGACATTTCGAATCAAAAGCTCATAGACCGCCTTGATTTTCCCGTAAGTATCTGTTTCCCGGGGAATGGTTTCCAGCCATTCTTCCGCCTTTTCCTCTATCTGCCGCTTCAAATCCTGGGCTTCTTTTTTACTTACCAGATAAGTGGGCGCAATTTTCATGCCCGCGGAAGAACCGTCGCTCCATTCTTCTTCCCAGTACTGAAAAGCTCCGTCTGTCCAGAAATATTCCGGGTGGTCAATCATCGCCATATTAACAATCACAGACAGCCGTTCCTCAGAAACCGGCGACAGGGAAATTTCCTCCTGAAATTCCTCCAGCCCTTTGATAAACTGACGGTAAATCTTCTGCTCTTCCTCCAGCAGCGACTGATATCCATAGTATAAGGCAGTCTGGGACTCCTCCAGTTCCTTTTCCGGAAGGTCTTCATTCAAAAGCTGTCCTATGGTAATCTCTGTTTCCTTTTCCTTTGAAAAAGCTTCCTTCCACGCTCCGGCACTGCAGCCTGCCATGCTTTGTGCCAGCAGAACCGCCGCAAACAGTATTCCCCATCTGTTCCCTTTTCTTTTCAAATCGCACCTCTTCTTTTCCCGGATGCAGAATCAGACACGCACCTTGGTTCCCTTTGTGTCTCTTTTTGCCAGCTTCAATTTGTTCAGTACCATGGTTTTTTCTTTGTACACAACCTCATAGTCTGTTCTGCTTTCCAGCATATAGGCATGTTCCACTTCATCTTTCTCATCCATACGGATGGCTCTGACCCCCAGAGCATTTCTCTTTTTCTCCGGAATTTCCTCTTTTAAAAATTTCAGGAAATATCCATTCTTTGTCTGCAGTACCACATACTCCATAGGTCCGGCATTCTGCACCAGAATTACTTTATCCCCTTCCCCCAGCTTCGTAGCGGCAATGGTTCTCTTGGTTACATCAAACTCAGTTCCGTCTACCAGTTTTATCATCCCCTGCGCTGTCATAAAACAAATCTTTGCCTCTTTTAGCGCTGACTGGGCTCCTACAAATACAATCTGCTCCGTACTGCTGTCATAATTGCTCACATTATCTACCGGAGTCCCCTTATCCCGCAGCTTTCCATAGGGCAAATCCAGCACCTTTACCAAATGCATACGCCCGGAGTCCGTAAAGAGACAAATCTTGTCTGTATTCATACAGGAAAATACATATTTATGCTCACTGTCTGCTGTTTCCTTATTGCGCTCATAAATCCCCTTGTCCATAGTACGCACATAACCAAAACGGTCCATAAGGAACACAACTTCCATCTCTTCGATTTTCTTCTCTTCATAAACAGCTTCTGCTGCATTTTCCACAGATGTTCTTCTGGGCCTGCCGTATTCCTTTTTTATCTGCTGCAGTTCTTTTATAATCACTTCTGCCATGGAATCATAGTGGTTTAAAATATCTTCGTACCGGGCAATTTTTTTCAGGGTTTCTGCATGTTCTGCCACCAGAGTCTCCATTTCCAGTCCAATGAGTTTATAAAGGCGCATATCCAGAATCGCCCCTGCCTGGCGTTCCGTAAAGCGCAGTTTTTTCGCCTGGCGCTCACTGGTCTTTGTCTTAAAGCGAATACCTTCCGTAATGCCGCTGATAAGGCAGTTTTTTACCTGCTCTCTGCTCTTGCTGCCTCTTAAAATTTCAATAATCAAATCAATGACATCGCAGGCCTGTATGAGTCCTTCCTGAATCTCCTGGTTTTCCCTTTCTTTTTTCAGAAGATTGTTATATTTTCTGGTCGTCACCTCAAACTGGAAATCCACATGATGCTCAATAATCTGCTTTAATCCCAGTGTTTCCGGTCTTCCCTGCGCCACGGCCAGCATATTTACCCCAAAGGTATCTTCCAGCCTGGTCTTTTTATAAAGCATATTGGTGAGATTTTCAATATCCGCGCCCTTTTTCAATTCCAGCACAATACGGATTCCCTCTTTGGAGGACTGATTGGAAATATCGGCAATATCCGTGGTCTTCTTTGTCTCACTGAGCGCTGCCACATCATTTAAAAATTTACCAATGTTGGCGCCTATCATAGGATAGGGAATTTCCGTAATCACCAACAGGTTTTTCCCATTCTTTCCCTTTTCGATTTCCACCTTTCCTCTGACTTTTATCTTTCCGGTTCCGCTCTCATAAATAGAAAGCAATTCATCCTTATTGACCACAATGCCGCCGGTGGGAAAATCCGGTCCCTTTACATAATTCATCAGTTCCCGGGTCGTAATCTCATTGTTCTTCATATAGGCAATAACGCCGTCCAGTACCTCTCCCAGATTGTGAGGCGGAATACTGGTTGCCATACCTACCGCAATGCCGTCCGCACCGTTTACCAGAAGGTTTGGCACACGCACCGGAAGTACCTCCGGCTCTTTCTCTGTCTCGTCAAAGTTAGACACAAAATCTACTACATTTTTATCCAAATCCCCCAGATAGACTTCCTGGGTAATTTTCTGCAGCCTTGCTTCCGTATATCGCATGGCCGCCGCACCATCCCCTTCAATAGACCCAAAATTTCCATGTCCATCCACCAGAGGCTGTCCTTTTTTAAAATCCTGAGCCATAACCACCAGGGCTTCATAAATAGAACTGTCCCCATGGGGGTGATATTTACCCATAGTGTCTCCTACAATACGGGCACACTTCCGGTAAGGCCGGTCATAACGGATTCCCAGTTCATACATATCGTACAGAGTCCTTCTCTGTACCGGTTTTAACCCGTCCCGTACATCCGGCAGGGCACGGGCGATGATAACACTCATAGCATAGTCAATATACGACTTCTGCATGATTTCCGAATACTCGGTTCTGATAATATTATCCTGATTTTCAGCCATACTGCTTCTCCTATATATCTAATTCCGCGTCACGGGCATGTTCATAAATAAACGCCTTTCTGGGAGGCACTTCGGTTCCCATCAGCACTTCCGTCACCTCAGAGGCCATTCTCGCGTCTTCGATTTCCACCAGACGCAGCATACGGGTCTCCGGGTTTAACGTAGTTTCCCAGAGCTGCTGGGCGTCCATTTCTCCCAGACCTTTGTATCTCTGGAGAGTAAACGGCCCTTTATGCCTCTTTCTGTAATGTTCCAGCGCTTTGTCGTCATAGAGGTATTCTTCTTTTCCCTTAGACGGCATGGCTTTATACAGAGGCGGCATAGCAATATATACATGTCCCTCGTAAATTAGTTCCGGCATAAAGCGGTAAAACAGCGTAAGCAGCAAGGTGGAAATATGGGCTCCGTCCACATCGGCATCGGCCATAATAATAATCTTATTGTAACGCAGCTTCGTAATATCGAAATCATTTCCGTATCCTTCCGAAAAACCGCAGCCAAAGGCATTTATCATAGTCTTAATTTCCGCGTTGGCAAGCACTTTATCAATAGTTGCCTTTTCTACATTCAAAATCTTTCCCCTGATAGGCAGAATCGCCTGAAAGCTTCTGTCTCTTGCCGTCTTAGCGCTGCCCCCAGCAGAATCTCCCTCCACAATAAAGATTTCGCAAAGCGAAGGGTCTCTCTTTTCACAGTTAGACAGTTTTCCATTGGAATCAAAGGAATATTTCTGCTTTGTCAGAAGATTCGTCTTTGCTTTTTCTTCTGTTTTTCTGATTTTTGCAGATTTTTCCGCACAGGCCAGCACGCTTTTCAGCACATCCAGATTCCGGTCAAAATACAGGACAATCTCTTCCCCCGTTACCTTGCCCGCAGCCTTAGATGCATCCTGGTTGTCCAGCTTTGTCTTGGTCTGTCCTTCAAAACGAGGCGCCGGATGTTTAATAGAAACCACAGCTGTCATCCCGTTTCGCACATCTGCCCCGGTAAAATTGGCATCCTTTTCCTTCAAAATCCCCAGTTCTCTGGCATATGTGTTCATCACAGAAGTAAACGTAGTCTTAAATCCGGTCAGATGCGTGCCGCCCTCTGAGTTATAAATATTATTGCAAAATCCCAGGACATTTTCCCGAAACTCGTTGACATACTGAAAAGCCGCTTCCACGGTGATTCCGTCACATTCCCCTTTAAAATAAACAGGTTCGTGCACCACTTCGCTCTTCTTATTCATATCTTTGATAAAGCCTACAATGCCGTCCGGCTCATGATACACAATCCTTTCCGGATTTTCTGCCCTTTTATCCTCAAATACAATTGTCAGCTCCGGATTCAAATATGCGGTCTCATGTAACCTGCTTTTCACTTCCGTAGAAGAAAATCTGGTTTTCTCAAAAATCTCTGCGTCCGGCAGAAAATTCACCAGAGTTCCTGTGGCTTTTGTCCGCCCCAGCTTAGGAAGCAGCCCGTCCTCCAGCTCTATGGTAGGCACACCTCTCTCATAGTGGTCGTGGTGCACATACCCTCCTGTACTGATTTTAATATCCAGATAAGCAGACAGGGCATTGACAACAGACGAACCCACACCATGCAGTCCGCCGCTTGTCTTGTATACAGAATCATCGAACTTTCCTCCTGCATGCAGGGTAGTGAAAACCAGACGCTCCGCAGACATTCCCTTTTCGTGCATCCCCACGGGAATTCCCCTTCCGTCATCCTCTACGGTAGCAGAGCCGTCTGCCTCCAAAGTCACCCGGATATTCTTACAAAAACCTGCCAGGTGTTCGTCCACTGCATTATCTACAATTTCATAAATCAAATGATTCAGACCTTTGCGGGAAACGCTTCCGATATACATTCCCGGACGCTTCCGCACTGCTTCCAGTCCTTCCAGCACCGTAATACTGCTGGCATCATAAGTATTCTTTTTTGCCATTTTCATTAACCTTTCTTCATCAGCTTTTTCATCAAAAATACCCCTGCAAATCCGCAGAGCAGGCCAAGTACCATACCGGCCAAAACATCTGTGGGAAAATGTACGTAAAAATACAATCTGGAAATTCCCATAAGGAAAGCCAGTACCAGACTACAAATTCCCAATTTTTTCTCTGTGAGAAGCAAAGCCCCTGCCGCCGCAAAAGAAGCCATGGTATGTCCGGAGGGGAAGGAATAATCCTTCGGAACCCGCACCAGAAGTTCTACTGTATCATTTATCCAGCAGGGACGGGGACGGGCCACCAGTGGTTTTAAAATTACATTTGCCAGAAGAAAATCCAGCACCAGGGCCAGAAGAACCGCCACCCCGCACTTGCGGAATCTTTTGGTGCACAGCAGTATCACCCCCAGCAATATCCAGAACCATCCTGCCTCTCCCAGCATGGTAACAAATGCCATAATTTTCGTAAGTACCGGATGATGCATCTCTTGCAGCATATCCAGAATCGCAAACTCCCATTCCATATTGTTGTCACCTTTCCTTGATTTTCAGACAAAGAACCCCTGCCTGAAATCTGTAAATATCTGTAAAGACTTCTGTATCATATCTCATTTCACCCATATTTTCAAATCTTTTTTCTTTGTTCTCTCATTATAGCGAACATTTGTTCTGTCTGTCAAGATGCTTTTTTACTCATTTTTACATTTTTCTATTTTTTTCAAAAAACCCCTTGACATTCTTCTTATTATCCTGTATTATGTGCAAGTACGGTTCGTTGGTCAAGCGGTTAAGACGCCGCCCTCTCACGGCGGAAACACGGGTTCGATTCCCGTACGAACTGCTTTTGGGAAATACTCAGCTGAGTATTTCCCATTTTTGTTATTATCAAAAATATTCCCGGTACACAGGAGGTTCTTATGGAAAAATTCGTTGATTTGCATGTACATTCCACAATTTCTGACGGCACCTTTACCCCCGAAGAACTGGTTTCTTATGCTCTGCAAAAAGGACTGTCAGCTTTTGCGCTTACGGACCACGACACCACAGACGGTATTTCGGCAGCACAAAAGGCAGCCCAAAACACCGGACTTGAAGTAGTGCCGGGCATTGAACTGTCTACCACCTGGCAAAACCGGGACGTACACATTGTAGGACTGGACATTGACTGGAGCAAGGAGGCGTTCCAGAAAACCCTCCGGGAATTCAAAGCTTCCAGAGAACTGCGAAACGACAAAGTCCTGGCCCTTCTGCAAAAAGAAAACATAGACATTACCCGAAAGGAAATGGAAAAAAGTTTTCCGGACAGCGTCTGGACAAGAGCCCATTTTGCCAGATTTCTGCTGGAACATCACTATGTGGGCTCCATAAAAGAAGCCTTTGACCGTTATCTGGGCGACCATGCCAGATGCTACGTTCCCAGAGAGAAAGTCACTCCCGCTCAGGCCATTGAACTGATTCACCAGGGCGGAGGAAAAGCTATTTTCGCCCATCCGCTTTTGTGCCGCCTTTCCAAAGAACGTCTGGAAAGCTTTCTGGACATACTGAAAAAAGCAGGACTGGACGGCATGGAAACCGTATATTCCACCTACACCCCCGCTGACCAGATACGTATGACAAAACTTGCCAAACGCTATGGACTCAAATGTTCCGGGGGCAGTGATTTTCACGGTGCCAACAAACCTCACATTGACCTAGGCTGCGGACAGGGAAATCTGCAAATCCCCTACTCTGTACTGGAGGAACTGCGTTCTTAAAGACCAAAACGTTCTTCCTGATTTTCACCAAAAGGTATGGGCATGAAAAAACTCCAGAAAGTTTTCATGCCCATACCTTTTCTCTTACTCCTCTTCCGGAGCCTCTGCCGGTATAAATACCCGCTCATCTCCTGCCTGCCTCGGAATTCTGGCCCTCTCGTCCGCCTCCTGGCAGAAATATTCCTGAGAATTCACCAGTTGTTTTCCTCTTTTGTCAATCTTTTCATAACTTCCGTCCGGCTGCAGTACATGAGCCTTTACGTTATCCGTCAGCTGCATATGGAGGATGTGCTTAACCTCTTCTTTAATATCCTTATCTTCCACCGGGAACACAATTTCCACTCTCTTATCCAGATTTCTTGGCATCCAGTCCGCACTTCCCATAAAAATTTGTTCCTTGCCTCCACTGCAGAAATAGAAAATCCGGCTGTGCTCCAGATAATTTCCCACAATGGAGCGCACAGTAATGTTTTCACTGATACCCGGAATTCCGGTCTTCAAACAGCAGATTCCACGGACAATCAAGTCAATCTTCACACCTGCCGCGCTGGCAGCATACAGAGCTGCAATAATATCTCTGTCGCAAAGAGAATTCATCTTAGCCACAATCCTGGCTTCCCGTCCTTTCAGCGCTTCTTTTTGTTCCATCTCAATGAGATGCAGGAAACGGTCCCGCATCCAGATAGGTGCTACTACCAGTTTATTCCAGCTTTTCGGCTCTGAATAACCGGAAAGCATATTAAAGACAGCCGTAGCGTCTTCACCGATTTTTTCTGAGCAGGTAAGAAGACCGCAGTCTGTATACAGCTTTGCCGTGGAATCGTTGTAATTTCCCGTACCCAGATGAACGTATCTGCGGATTCCCTCTTCTTCCTTTCGCACCACCAGGGTAATTTTACTGTGGGTTTTCAACCCCAGAAGCCCATAGATAACATGGCATCCCGCCTTTTCCAGTTTCTTTGCCCACACAATGTTGTTTTCCTCATCAAACCGGGCTTTTAATTCTACCAATACAGTCACCTGTTTGCCGTTTTCCGCCGCCTGGGCCAGGGCTGCAATAATCGGTGAATTGCCGCTGACACGATACAGCGTCTGCTTAATGGCAAGCACCTGAGGGTCTTTAGAAGCCTGACGCACAAAATCCACTACAGGGGCAAAGGTCATAAACGGATGATGCAAAAGAATATCCTGTCTCCTTATCTGCGTAAAAATATCCTCCTCTGTCATCATCTGAGGAACCGGAGCCGGTACATGCTGGGTGATTTTCAAATCCTCAAACCCCTCCAGACCATACATTTTCATAAGAAAAGTCAAATCCAGAGGCCCATTGACTGCAAATACATCTTCCTCTTTCATCTTAAATTCCGTTTTCAGGATGTTGAGCAGACGGGCATCCATTTTTTCATTGACATCAAGACGGATAACCTCGCCCCACTGTCTCTTTTTCAGCTGTTTCTGAATTTCATTCAAAAGGTCTGCCGCCTCATCTTCATCTATGGTCAAATCTGCATTCCGGATAATCCGGTACGGGCAGGCACATACCACCTGATTGCTTAAAAACAACTTGCCGATGTTCCTCTCAATGACCTCCTCCAGAAGGACCACCGCTTTTTTTCCTTCTTTCTCACAGGGAATTTCCACAATTCTCGGCAGCACAGAGGGAACCTGCACCGTGGCAAATTCCAACTCTTCTTTGTTCTTTTTATTTTTCTTTGCAATCAAAGCGCCGATATTTAAGGTTTTATTGCGGATAAGAGGGAAGGGTCTGGCGCTGTCCATAGCCATAGGCGTAAGCACCGGATAAATGGTTTCGTCAAAATATCTATCCACAAATTCCTTCTGCTCTTTATTTAAACTTTCGTGTTTTTCCACCACTACAAGCCCTGCTTTTTTCAGTCCCGGCAACAGAGAGCGGTTGTAGGTGCTGTACTGCATTTGGATAAACTCCCGAAGCACAGGCGCCAGCTCTGCCAACTGCTCCTTTGGAGACAGCCCTGCAATATCCGGCTTTGTATATTTTGCATGAACCATGTCTTTTAAGGAAGCCACGCGAATCATAAAAAATTCATCCAGATTAGAAGCTGTAATGCTCAAAAATTTCAGGCGCTCAAATAAAGGCA
Source organism: Blautia hansenii (assembly GCF_013304445.1). Taxonomy (GTDB): domain Bacteria; phylum Bacillota; class Clostridia; order Lachnospirales; family Lachnospiraceae; genus Blautia. The sequence continues at coordinate 265,452 of NZ_JAAITA010000001.1, read as the reverse complement.
GGCTCTTATCTCTTGCTTCTGAAAGTACTCTCTCATTAAAGCCCAGCCAACTCAGTTCTCTGTTGCGGTAATATTCCGGTTTTGTATATGCCTTAAAATCCATACTCTTACTCCTCCTTATTTCCGTTTTCTGACTTTCAGCACAGGACGGATACTGAAAATCTCTTCAAAAAAGTCCGCCTGTTCCGGCAAAAGCCCTTTCTCCAGAGCAAGGTCTTCTCTGGCCGTCACCGTAAGCAGCAGCTCCTGGTCTTTTACCGCTGCCTTAATTTCCTCAATTTTCTGCCTGTGACTTCTGTCCAGCACATTAGCCACCCGGATAATCGCGGTCAGTTTTGCGGCTGTCATATAGCTCCTCCGGTCAATTTCCGACTTAGAATCTGCGCTTCCATAATACTGAAACGGCTTTTTAATAAATTTCACCACATTGGCAATCATTTCCCGTTCCCTGTGGGACAATCCGATAATTTCCGTGGACATGATGATTTCATAGGCACATTCCGACGCATTGCTCAGACTGATATAATTGCCGCAGTCATGAAGTAAAATGGCTATCTGCAGCAAAAGCCGCTCTCTGGCTCCCATACCGTGCACTTTTTTCATACTGTCGAAAATCGCCAGGGCATTCTTGGCTACCGCCTGCGTGTGGTTCTTTCCGCTCATATACCGCTTCGCAATGTTTTTGGCAGACACCAGAATATCATTTTCAAAATTGTGCTTACTCTTAATCAGCTTATGCCGCTCTGCGTAATCATAAGCCACACCGTCATTCAAATGTGTTCCCGGCAGCCACATGGTCTGTCCACCCAGTTCTTCGATAAATACGCGGTAAATAATCATGGCCGGCACCATAATCTCTGCATATTCCAGAGAAACCCCCAGCTTCACGGAAACCTCTTCTGCGGAATGTGCCATAACCCATGCATATTCCTCCATAAAAGTTTCATAACTGATGGTTCTGCTTTCTGTCATGGTGGTCTTTCTTTCAAAAAGACGTTCCATAAACGTATTGCCCATAAGAATAATATGGTCTGCCCTGCGGTCCTTTAAATGCAGTTTTTTAAACCCCAGAATCTGGTTATGTACCAGTTCTTCCACCAAACGTTCATAATGAGCAGCTTCTTTTTCCAACGGCAGCAAAAGTTCTTTAATTCTTAAACTTCCCATCTTAAAATTCTGGGTGGTGACCAGCATATCTTTGTCAAAAAGAGAAATCTGTACATTTCCTCCGCCCACTTCCATGACAGCGGTTCCTTTCTGAATCATCTTCGCAAAAGACGCCTCTTTGGCTGCCACAGACTTGTAGCCGTAAAAGCGCTGCTCTGAATTACTGAGTATTTCCACCCGTATACCCGTTTTCTGATATACCTGCTCCATCACAATCCAGACATTTTTCGCTTCCTGGAGCGTGCTGGTAGCACAGGCCCGGTACGCCTCTGCCTGATATTCCTTCATAATTTCTGTAAAATCTTTCAGAATGCGGCACAGTTCTTTCGCTGTTGCAAAGGTGATTTTTCCTTCCCCATAAGTTTCCCGGCCGATTTCCAGGCGGCTTCTCACTTCATTAATACACCGTATTCCGTTTCTTGGGGATATTTCGTAAATATCCATACAGACATTGTAGGAACCTACATCTATTGCTGCAAATGTTGTCACTCCCATAAATTTCTCCTTTCCTCTGCCGTTATTTCATAAAGTCAAGCAATGCGCTGCCCATTTTTTCTGCTGCAATGTAGCCTTCTTCGTACAGACGCTCCAATTTTTCCCGATTTTTTTCAATTCTGCCGATTTCCACAGGTTTTTCCGGACAAATAAGGAAAACATTTCCCTTCTTTTCTTCCTCATACAGATAATCAAGGGCTGCATTGTAGTCCAGATGCCTGTTTTTCATACGCGCCACCAGCTTGGGAAACTCTCTTTGATACCGCAGATAGGCTGCGGGCATGGCTTTATTGGGTTCTTTACGGTATCCTCTCTGTCGGGTCAGCACCACTACCTGCTTATGGTTTCCCAGCTTCTCTGATTGTTTTACAGGAATAGAATCTGCAATTCCCCCGTCCAGATACGGCGTATTTTTAATCCAGACCGTCCGTGAAAGCAGGGGCAGGGAGCTGGAAGCCCGCACATAATGAATTCCTCTGTGCATATCCGTAATTTTCTTATACTCTGCTTCTCCTGTTTTGCAGTTGGTTACTACGACGTAAAATTCTGTAGGATTTTCGGAAAATGCCTGATAATCATAGGGATTCAATTCTTCCGGAATTTTCCGGTAACACATATCCACACCAAACAAATCTCCTGTTTTCATAAGATTTTTGAAACTGCAGTAAGTCTCATCCTCCAAATAATCCGTATTGGTTTCAAATCCCCGCCGCCTCTGCTTTGACAGGAAGCTGCAGGCGTGGCAGGCTCCTGCAGACACCCCGATACAAGTATGAAAAGACAGGTTTTTATCCAGAAAATAATCCAAAACTCCAGCTGTAAATGCGCCTCGCATACCGCCGCCTTCTAAAACCAGTCCAACCTTACACTTTGCTGTCATATTTTCCCTTCTTTCTGTTCACATATTTCTATTTTATCACGAATCCGGGCATTACAAAAGTTAAATAAATTTAACAAAACGACACCAGACCTCATATCTGGCGCCGCTTTGTCTATAAAAACTATTCTCTTTTCTTATCTAACGTATTTGTCATACTTTCCAGAGAAATCCCCAAGGTAGAAAGATTGTGCAAAAGCGCAGAAGTCCCTGGTGCAAGAACTCCGCCAAGTCCCAGGGCAATCAGCCCCATATTAAATCCGATAACAAAACGGTAATTTCTATGAATCCGTTTCATCAGACCGTTGCTGATTCTTTTCAGCGTTACCAGCTGGTACAAATCTTCTCCTGAAATTGTAATATCTGCAATTTCTCTGGCAAGCTGTGCGCCTCCGCTGACGGCAATCCCTGCGTTGGCTGCCGACAGGGCCGGAGAATCGTTGATACCGTCTCCTACCATAATCACCTTGCGTCCCTCTGCTTTTTCCTGCTCTACAAAAGAAGCCTTATCTTCCGGCAGAACCTCTGCATAGAAGGCATCCACACCTGTCTTTTTGGCAATGGCCGCAGCCGTGCCCGCGCTGTCTCCGGTCATCATTACGACTTTTCGGATTCCCGTTTCCTTTAAAGCTGCTACAATCTCTCTGGCCTCTTCCCTTAACGGATCTTCAATGCACAGCACTGCCGCCAGTTCACCGGAAATTGCCAGATACAAAAGAGAATATCCTATAGGAAGGTTCCGGAAATTTTCCTCTTCCCCTTCGGGGATTCTGCATTTTTCATCTTCAAAGATAAAATGATGGCTTCCGATTAAAACCTGCTGCTCGTTCACCTTCGAGGAAATGCCGTGGGCCACTACATAGTCCACCTTTGTGTGCATTTCTTCATGAGCAAGGCCCTCCTTCTGGGCCTGAGCTACTACTGCATTGGCAATGGAATGAGGGAAATGTTCTTCCAGGCAGGCTGCCAGACGAAGCATTTCATCCCGGCTTCTTCCTCCGAAAGGAATCACCTCTGCAACCGTAGGTTCTGCCTTGGTAAAAGTTCCTGTTTTATCGAAAACTACTGTTTCCGCTTCCGCTACCGCCTCCAGGAATTTTCCTCCCTTCACAGTAATCTGGTAATCCTGACATTCTCTCATGGCAGACAGAACTGCAATAGGCATAGAGAGCTTTAATGCACAGGAAAAATCCACCATCAGAATAGACAGAGCCTTGGTTACATTCCGGGTAAGGGCATAAGTTGCCATCGTTCCCAGAAAACTCAGCGGCACCAGTCTGTCTGCCACATGAGCTGCTTTTCCCTCCAAGGAAGATTTCAGTTTTTCTGATTCTTCAATCATGGAAACAATCTTTTCATACCGGGTACTGCCGGCAGACGCTTTCACCTGAATCAGCAGTTCACCTTCTTCCACTGCGGTTCCGGCATAAACATAAGCGCCTTCTTCCTTTTTCACTGGAATACCTTCTCCTGTAAGGGACGCCTGATTCACCATAGCCTCTCCGCCTACTACAATTCCGTCCAGCGGAATCATATTCCCCATATGCACACAGATAACGTCATGCTCTTTTACCTCACCTGCGTCCATAAGGATTTCTGCCTCTCCCTGTTTTACCCATACTTTTTCAACCTGCAGAGACATACTTCTGGCAAGGTCTGCCACAGATTTTTTATGCGTCCACTCTTCCAGAATTTCTCCTACACTCAAAAGCAGCATAACAGAACCTGCTGTACTGATATCTCCTCTGAGCAGAGAAACTCCGATGGCTGCGGCATCCAGTACCGGCACTTCCAGCTTTCTCCGTTTCAGACATTGAAGGCCTTCTTTCATAAAATGCAGAGACTGCACCGCTGCCTTTGCAGCAGCCAGCGGTGCCGGAAGAAACAGCTTGCAGAGATAGTGCACGGCAAGCTTTGCAATAAGCTTTTCCTTATAAACATTCATCAATTCCCGTCCCGTGTTCTCCGGAACCAGTTCCTGAAGCTCCCGGTTCTCAAAAGAAAACGCTGTCAGACCTTTGATAACTTCCTTCCTGCTGCCGCTGTAGCAAACCACTGCATGGCCGGTTCTTTCATACACCTTTGCAGAAACCACATTTTCAAGTGTGCCCAAATAGTACTGCAGCATATCCGCTTCTTCCACGGTCAGACTCTTCTTCGGCGTGGCAAAACGAATACGACCTCTGATTTCATGCTGAATCTTTATTCGCATTTGGCATCTTCCTGTTCTTTTTCAGCCTCTTCTTTTACTTCTTCAGCTTCTTCCGCACCGTCTTCCTGGGCGCATGCTTCTTCTGCATAGCGCTGTGCATTGATTTCATTTGCTTCCGCCAGAACATCTTCTGCGTTTTCCTGTACCGTTGTCACCGCATCCATAACACAGTCTTTTGCTCTTAATACGGCTGCAGTAGCCTGCACATAAGCTTTTTTCGCGTCCTTACTTCCCAGAATCTTAACTCCTGCTGTTCCAAATAAAACTCCGCCTGCAAAAAGTGCCGCTTTCTTCATTAATTCTGTACTTATCATCTTCAAATCCTCCTGTATTTATTTGTGCTTGTAACCTGTGTAAAATGTCATTCCAAGGCAGAAAAGCATCGCCCATGCCCAAAACCTGTGCTTCTTCATTTTTTCCACTCCTTTTCCATTTTACATATTTTCTAATCAAGGGTCTTTGATAGTTGCATAAGCCAACCTTTGATTTCAAAATACTACCACCCACTGTTTTTTTTGTCAATATCTGTCAGAAAAAATAGCAGAAAACAGAAAGAGACTGAACCCCTTGATTTTAGCGGATTTCAGCCTCTTTCTATTTTCCTTCATTCATAAAACTGCCGGCAATGGGACTTGAACCCATACGTGGTTGCCCACAACAGATTTTGAGTCTGCCTCGTCTGCCATTCCGACACGCCGGCATTTCCTAACGGAACAATAGATATCTTAGCATAACTCTTTCCAAATTGCAAGCATTTTTTTGAATTTTAAATTCATTTAATCCAATTCTACTGATTGCAGTCCAGCTTCTTATAAAAATCAAAGCAGTCAAAGGTTGCAAAATAATCCTTCGGTGTCTCTGCCCTGCGGATTAACTGGGTGCTTCCGTCCGTTTTCAGCAGAATTTCCGCAGATTTCAGCTTTCCATTGTAATTATATCCCATGGCAAAGCCGTGGGCACCAGTGTCGTGAATCACCAGCAAATCTCCTTTGTCAATTTTCGGAAGCATTCTGTCCACTGCAAACTTATCATTGTTTTCACACAGGGAACCTGTCACATCGTATTTGTAATTACACGGCTCATGCTCTTTCCCCATAACGGTAATATGGTGATAAGCCCCATACATAGCCGGGCGCATAAGGTTTACCGCACAGGCGTCCACTCCAATATACTCCTTGTGGGTATGTTTCTCGTGAATGGCCTTTGTCACCAGACAGCCGTAAGGCCCCATCATAAAGCGCCCCAGCTCGGTGTAGATAGCCACATCTCCCATGCCTGCCGGAGTGAGCACTTCTTCATAAACTCTGCGCACCCCTTCTCCAATCACACGGATATCGTTAGGTGTTTCTTCCGGTCTGTAGGGAATGCCCACACCGCCGGACAGATTAATGAAGCAGATCTTTGCCCCGGTTTCTTTTTCCAGACGCACCGCCAGTTCAAAGAGGCGCTTTGCCAACATCGGATAGTATTCATTTGTCACTGTGTTGCTGGCCAGGAAAGCATGAATACCAAATTCTTCCACTCCCTTGCTTTTCAGAATCCGGAAAGCCTCAAAAATCTGCGCTTCCGTCATGCCGTACTTGGCCTCTCCCGGATTGTCCATGATTCCGTTGCAAACCTCAAAAACTCCGCCCGGATTATAGCGGCAGCTCATACGCTTCGGCAGTGTACCAATGGCTTCTTCCAGGTACGCAATGTGGGTAATGTCATCTAAATTAATGGTAGCGCCCAGTTCGTTGGCATACTGAAATTCCTCCGCCGGAGTGTCATTAGAGGAAAACATAATGTCCTCTCCCACACAACCCATGGCTTTGGAGAGCATCAGCTCTGTATAAGAAGAACAGTCACAGCCAAAGCCGTACTCTCTTAAAATCTCAATCAGGAAGGGATTTGGTGTTGCCTTTACCGCAAAATATTCTTTAAACCCTTTGTTCCATGCAAAAGCCTCCTTCATGGCCTGCGCATTTTCCCGGATACCTCTTTCATCATATAAATGAAAAGGGGTCGGGTATTCCTTTACAATTTCTTCCAGCTTTTCCTTTGTCACAAATGTCTTTTTTTCCATATATATTCTCCCTTAATGGATTTCTGCTTTTCTGTTTTTATCTGACGAACCTCATTATACGAAAATGTGTCTTGCTTTTCAAGTCATTCCCCTGTCTTTTTTTATTTTTTAACGTATTGACGTATTCCAGTCAAAAATCCACAGAAAACCTTTGCAATTTTACCAGTCCTGTTGTATAATGAACGAAATAAAAACAGACGGGAGCTTGTATGACAGGCTGAGAGGAAGGTATGACCTTCGACCGATAACCTGATTTGGATAATGCCAACGTAGGGACGCCTGAGAACCACATATGTGAAAATATGCAGCGGGAAGTTACCGAACTTGGTAGCTTTCCGCTTTTTGTTTTCCTAAAAACGGATATACAATTCTCCACAAGCCAGGCTCCCAGATGGAGGTGAAAAATGGTAATAATCAACGGAACTTCCCTGCCTATGGACGGCAAAACGCTGTCCGAATATCTGGAAATGTCCAATTACAATCCCCTGCGCATTGCAGTGGAACGCAATGGCCACATTGTTCCCAAAGCAAAATACAATGAAATCACGCTGACAGACGGCGATGTGCTGGAAATTGTCAGCTTTGTAGGAGGCGGCTGATGATACCCACAAAAGAAGAATGGATAAAGGCCCTGGAAGAACGCCACGGCCAAACCTTGCAGCAAAAATTTGCTTCTGCTTCTGTGGCCGTATGCGGACTGGGGGGACTGGGCTCTAACATTTCCCTCTGTCTTGCAAGAGCCGGAATCGGCAGACTGATTCTCATCGATTTTGACCGGGTGGATATCACCAATCTCCACCGCCAGCAGTACAAGGCCCATCAGATAGGCATGTACAAAACAGAAGCCCTTGCGGAAAATCTCCGGGAAATTGCGCCTTATCTTTCTTTAGAACTGCATACAGAGACCATGACCGAAGAAAATACCCCACAATTGCTGCAAAACGCCCAGATAATCTGTGAAGCCTTTGACCGGGCGGAAAATAAGGCCATGCTGGTCAACCGCGTACTGGAAACCATGCCGGAAAAATTTCTGGTGGCAGCTTCCGGAATGGCCGGAATTTCCAGCGCCAACTCCGTCCGGACCCGCCGGATTACTTCCCGTTTCTATCTCTGCGGAGACGAAAGCAGCGACACAGGCAGCGGGCTGGGGCTTGTCTCCTCCCGGGTCATGTGCTGCGCCGCCCATGAGGCGCACATGGTACTGCGGATTCTGGCAGAACAGACCGAACCCTAAGGTACAACACCAAACATACAGAAAGAAGGTACATTTATGAACAACGATACGCTTATCCTCGGAGGACGCGAATTTCATTCCCGTTTTATTCTCGGCTCCGGGAAATACTCCCTCAAGCTCATTGAAGCAGCCGTAAAGGATGCGGGTGCAGAACTGATCACTCTGGCTGTCCGCCGGGCCAATACCAAAGAAGAAGAAAACATTCTGGATTATATTCCTGAAAACGTTACCCTGCTTCCCAATACCAGCGGCGCCAGAAATGCCGAAGAAGCAGTGCGCATTGCCCGTCTGGCAAGAGAACTGGGCTGCGGAGACTTTGTAAAAATCGAAATTATGCGGGATTCCAAATATCTGCTGCCGGATAACCAGGAAACCATAAAAGCCACGGAAATTCTGGCAAAAGAAGGCTTTCTTGTCATGCCTTACATGTACCCGGACTTGAATACCGCCAGGGACCTGGCTAATGCCGGCGCTGTCTCCATTATGCCTCTGGCTTCTCCCATTGGTTCCAACAAAGGACTGGCCACCAGGGATTTTATCGAAATTCTCATTCAGGAAATAGATTTGCCTGTCATCGTAGACGCCGGTATCGGACGGCCTTCCCAGGCCTGTGAAGCCATGGAAATGGGCGCTGCCGCCATTATGGCAAACACGGCTCTCGCCACAGCCGGAGACCTTCCTCTCATGGCTTCTGCTTTCCGCCAGGCCATTGAAGCCGGACGAAAAGCCTACCTTTCAGGACTTGGCAGAGTTCTTACAAGAGGCGCTTCTGCATCTGACCCGCTCACCGGTTTTCTTCACGATTAGGAGGCGGCAGTCATGGAAAACGAATTTTTAGTGGACTCTCAGTATCTCTCTGAACAGGCGCTGGCAAAGAAACACCGTCTGGAAACAGACCCTTCTTTTCGGAAAAGCCACATGGAATATCTCCCCGGCATGGAGCAAATCCAGTCTGATGTATGCGAAAAAGTCATGAGCCAGGTGGCTTCCTATGATTACACCCACTACACAGCCAAGGATGTCCGGGCAGCCCTGTCCCATCCGGTCTGTTCCCTGGAAGATTTCAAGGCTCTGCTCTCTCCCGCCGCCGAGCCTTTCCTGGAAGAAATGGCCCAGAGAGCGAGACAGGAAACCAGCCGCCATTTCGGCAATACCGTGTATCTGTTTACCCCTCTTTACATTGCCAATTACTGCGAGAATTACTGCGTATACTGTGGTTTTAACTGCTATAACCATATCCACCGCATGAAGCTGACTATGGAGCAGATTGAAAAAGAAATGAAAATCATCGCAGACAGCGGCATGGAGGAAATCCTCATTCTCACAGGTGAAAGCCGCTCCAAAAGCGATATTTCTTATATCGGGGAAGCCTGTAAACTGGCGCGAAAGTATTTCCGCATGGTTGGGCTGGAAATTTATCCGGTAAACACCGACGAATACCGCTATCTTCACCAATGCGGCGCGGACTATGTCACAGTGTTCCAGGAAACCTATGACAGCGACAAATACGAAACCCTGCATCTCATGGGGCATAAACGCGTGTGGCCTTACCGCTTCGATGCACAGGAACGGGCCTTAAAAGGTGGTATGCGGGGCGTTGCTTTTTCCGCACTTTTAGGACTTTCTGACTTTCGGAAAGACGCCCTGGCCAGCGCCCTGCATGTTTACTATCTGCAGCGGAAATATCCCCATGCGGAAATGTCCCTCTCCTGCCCCAGACTGCGGCCCATTATCAACAACGACAAAATCAACCCTCTGGACGTGCATGAAACCCAGCTTTGCCAGATTCTCTGTGCTTACCGGATTTTTCTTCCTTTTGTGGGCATTACAGTATCTTCCAGAGAAAGTGCCCAGTTTCGGGACGGCATTGTAAAAATCGCAGCAACCAAGGTATCCGCAGGGGTTTCTACAGGAATCGGCGACCACGAAAGTAAATACAGCGGAAAGGAAACGGACGGGGAACAGGGAGACGAACAGTTTGAAATCAACGATGGCCGCAGTCTGGACCGGGTTTATGCAGACATTGCGGCTGAAGGTCTCCAGCCTGTCTTAAACGATTACCTCTATGTCTGATATTTTATGTATCACCAACCGGAAGCTATGTGGGGAAGACTTTCTTTCCCGCATAGAAAAACTGGCAAAGGCCAAACCCCAGGGCATTATCCTTCGGGAAAAAGATTTATCAAAGTCACAGTATGAAATTCTTGCCCGGCAGGCAATAGATATCTGTGCTGCTTATGACACTTCCTGTATTTTACATACCTTTACAGACGCGGCCCTTTCTTTGAAAGCAAAATCCCTGCACCTTCCTCTGTCCCTTCTAAAACAGATGACAGAAAAAGAGCGGAAAGCCTTTTCAATTCTGGGAGCCTCCTGCCATTCTGTAACGGACGCTCTGTTAGCAGAACGTCTGGGATGTACCTATATTACTGCAGGACATATTTTTGCCACTGAATGCAAAAAGGGACTTCCCGGAAGAGGAGTTGCTTTTCTGGAAGAAGTCTGCAAAAGTGTGTCCATTCCCGTCTATGCCCTTGGAGGTATCACTCCCGAAAACAAAAAAGAAGTGATGAAAACCGGGGCTAAAGGGGTTTGCATTATGAGCAGCGCCATGACCTGCGCTGAACCGGACAGTTATCTGGCAAAACTGGATTCCCCTAAGTGAACGGCTACGACTATAGCAAATATCTGCAAAAAATGCCCGAACAGCCTGTCCTCTCAGGCCATTCGGGCATTTTAAATTTTTCTTTTACAACATTATTTTACTTCCATTACATGCAGCATATTGGTTACATTGGATTCTGCCTTGCTGCTGTTGGTCGCCGGGTCTCCGGCTGTAACTACCACAAGCTGGCCTTTTGCCACCAGTTTGTTCTCTTTCAATGTTTCCATGGCATTGATAATAATATTTTCCGTTGTATCTCTTCTGTAGCCTTTCAGCGGTCTTACGCCCCAGTACAGACGCATTTTACGCTCTACTCTCTCATTTGGAGTAATGGCATAAATCGGCATAGTAGGACGGAAGCTGGAAACCATGCGGGCAGTTTTTCCGGACATGGTTGGGGTCACAATGCAGTCTGCCTCAATGTTTCTGGCAGTACGTACGGACGCAATACCAATAGCACAGGAAACCTTTGTTTTCTGGTACATTGTTCTGTGCTTAATATATTTTTCGTACTTCACATAATTTTCTGTGTTCTCTGCGATTTCGTTCATCATCTTCAGCGCTTCCACCGGATATTTTCCCGCTGCTGTCTCACCGGAAAGCATAATAGCATCTGTTCCGTCATAGATGGCATTAGCCACGTCTGTTACCTCTGCTCTGGTTGGACGCGGATTGCGAATCATGGAATCCAACATCTGTGTGGCTGTAATAACCGGAATATAATTCGCATTACATTTACGAATAATCATTTTCTGAATATGAGGAACCTCCTGTGCCGGAATCTCCACGCCCAAGTCACCGCGGGCTACCATAATTCCGTCAGACACTTCAATGATGGCATCCAGGTTTTCCAGACCTTCCGCATTTTCAATTTTTGCAATAATCGCAATGTCTTCTGCGTTGTTTTCTTCCAGAATCTTACGAATTTCCAGCACACCCTCTGCATTTCGAATAAAGGACGCTGCAATAAAATCAATCCCCTGTTCAATACCGAAAAGAATGTCTGCTTTGTCTTTTTCTGTAATAGCCGGAAGCTTTACGTTGACATTGGGCACATTCACGCCCTTTTTCTCGCCCAGTTCACCGCCGTTTACCACGCGGCAGACAATGCGTCCCTCTGCCACTTCTTTTACTTCCAGTTCAATCAGACCATCATCAATAAGAATTCTGTTGCCTGGCACTACATCCTCAGCCAGACCTGCGTAAGTAATAAAGCAGCCCTTTTCATTCCCGGTCATTTCCTCTGTGTAAAGAACAAACTCCTCATTTTCTTTCAGGGTCACTTTCTTTCCGCCTTCCAGTACGCCTGTACGGATTTCCGGGCCTTTGGTATCCAGAAGGATAGCCACTGGCTTCTCCAGCTCTTCTCTCACCTTTTTCAGCAGATTCATACGGCTTTTCTGTTCTTCATAATCTCCGTGTGAAAAATTAAAACGAGCCACATCCATTCCATTGGCTACTAAAGCTCTCATGTTGCTCTCAATATCTGTGTTCGGTCCCATAGTACAGACGATTTTGGTTTTACGCATATAATTATTTTCCTCCTGATTATTGTATATGTTTGTGAGTAAACAGGTGGTCCTGACAATACTCATAGTTGCCGTTGCATTTGGAACAGAAACGAAATTCCAAATCGTCTCCGTCCTTTTCTGTTCTTCCGCAGACTGCACATTTGTGTTTTGTCACACCCGGCGCCATTTTCGGATGAACAGCTCTTTGAAACTGTTGTTTTCTGTGGATTTCTTTTGGTGAAATCCTCTGATAATTTCTGGTTGACAGAAAATAAATAATAAAATTCAAAAGGGATGCAAGAATTACCGTCCGGATTCCCCAGCCGCCTTTTACCATATCATACAGCAGATACGCAATATCCAGCACAGCCAGCCATTTCATCTTCATGGGAATAATCATCATAAACAGTACCTGCATGTCCGGGTAATTGGCCGCAAAAGCCAGGAAAATGGACAAGTTGATGTAATACGTGGAAAACGCCATACTGTACGCCATAGACAAAAACGGATTTGCTCCCATCATAAAATACAGCAGAAACGCACCGATAACCGTAAAGAGCACACCGCCCAGAATATAAACATTGTAGCGGAAAGCGCCCCATGTTCTCTCCAGCGTTTCCCCCAGAGAATAATAAAACAGCAGCATAATCAGCACAAAAACAAGGTTGCTGGTTGGGGGCGGAATCAACAGCCAGGATACAATTCTCCATATCTGCCCGTGCAGGATATGATAAGGGCTTAAAGTCAGATATCCGGTAATGGAAAACCCAAAAAGGTTTCCCGCATACAGCAAAATATATCCAATGGCATAACAGCCTATCATATATTTCGTCAGATTGTGAATGGCATAGCGTCCAAATTTACGCTCCATTTTGTTCAAAAAATTCATACGATTTCCTCAATTCTTTCATGACTTAAAATAAGTTCTTCTTGGAGAAGATAAACGCCACTACCAGACTCAAAAGAAGAGAAAGGACAATGACAATGGCAAAGCCCTCCGGGTGGGAGGCAAAAGGCATTCCCTTCAGATTTACATTCATACCGTAAGCACTGAATATCATGGTAGGAATGGACATGACAATGGTCACAGTTGCCAGAAATTTCATAACAATATTCAGATTGTTTGATACAATAGAAGCAAAAGCCTCGGTCATACCGCTCAAAATTCCACTGTACACGTTTGCCATCTCGATGGCCTGTTTGTTCTCGATAATGACATCTTCCAGCAAATCCGTATCATCGGGATACTGCTTGATACGCTCTACTTTTAAAAGCTTTTCCAATACCATTTCATTGGAACGAAGAGACGTGGTAAAGTATACCAGGGATTTTTCCAGTTCCAGAAGTTCTATCAGCTCTTTGTTCTTGGTAGACTCCTGCAGCTTTTCCTCTACTTCCTCACTCTTTTTGTCTATGATACGCAGGTAATGCAGAAACATACTGGCATTTTTGTACAGAATCTGAAGAATAAAGCGAGTCTTCATATAAGTATAGAAGTTCCGCACACGACCGTCCATAAACCGGCCCAGCACCGAAGTATCTTCCAGGCAGACGGTAATGATAATCTCATCTGTCACAATAATAGACAGGGGAATGGTTCCATACCAGTCCTTTTCTCCCCTTTCCTCCAGAATCGGAGTGTCCACAATAATCAGGGTGTACTCGTCTTCCACCTCGATACGGGAACGTTCCTCTTCATCCAGAGGTGCTCTCAAATCATCCACCTCAATGTGATACCTTTTGGCAACCTCGAAAATTTCCGTTGCCGTGGGATCCGTCAGCGCAAGCCAGCAGCCTTCGCTGGCTTCGTCCATCTGATGAATTTTTCCATCCACTGTTTTGAATATTCTAATCATGGTTTCTCCCTTCACCCTCCTGCACTGGCAGGAAGCCGGGACGGCGCCTGTCAGCAGGATTTCTCTTTTTTTATTTTTTCATTTTTCTTTCTCCCAGGACAAGGCCCGCTTTCCATAATTTTGCACTTCCTTTTTTCAAAAAATACTCAATTTCCCCGTTCTTATGCTTCGCACTTGGAAAAGATAATGCTGTTAGGGGTTTCCACCTTCATAGGTTTCCCTTTCATAATCAGCAGTTTCTTTTCATAATCAATGGCAAAGGTTGTAATGGAATTGGATTCATGGTTTACCACTGCCAGATGTTTTCCATCCGGGAACACATCCAAATCCTTCGGATAATTGCCGCTGATTGGCAGAATACACTGCTTTTCCAGAAGACCGGTTTCTTCCTCTCTCTTAAACATAGCCACGGTATCCTCTCCCGCATTGGAACAGAAAATATATTTTCCGTCTGCGGACAGACACATACCGGAAGTAGCGTCATGGGCTTCATCATCGTGGGAAGCCAGAGTGCTCTCCGTCTGCAGCAGTTCAAAGACAGGATTTTTGCCGCTTCCATCGTAGCGGTATACCTGAATGGTATTGTTCAATTCATAGTTCAGATAAGCAAATCTTCCATCCGGGCTGAACTTAATCAGCTTAGGACCGGATTCTCTCTGGCATCTTAAAATGTCCACCAGCTCTAAACGACCGGTACGTCTGTTGACTCTGTAAATTTTCATCTGATCAATGCCGTTGTCCACTGCACAGAGATATTTATTATCCGGTGTCGGGCGCACACAGCTTACATGGGGACGGAAATTTCTCTCTCCCACGCTGCCCAGACCTTTGTGAAACACACCGTCCAGCACACTGCCCAGACGTCCGTCTCTGTGCGTATGCACTACAGTCACTTTTCCGTCATGGTAACCGGCCACAAAAAGGTACTTGCCTTCTTCATCCGTGGACAGATGACAGCCTCTCATACCGTCAATATCTACTTTATTAATAAAGGTAAGGTCTCCGTCCGGTTCAATGGCAAAAACCGCCACGCCTTCATCTGCAATGGAGTACAGATACTTTCCGTTAAGAGACTTTGCCAGATGGGAAGAATTGTTGACGGGAATCACTTTTCTCTCGCAAAGAGTTCCCTCTTCCACATTGACATCATACAAATGGATTCCGATACTGCTTCCGTGGGTATAGGTTCCCACATAGGCTACATATTTTTCCTTCATTTATGCAATATCCTCCTGTTTTCTATTGTTTCACCACACGACAAATTCGCGGTCTTTGCACAAAAAGACCGCCAGTGTACAATACACTACGGACATTCTACCACAAAGTTTTTTCTAATACAATGCATATTGATGGCTTTTCCTGCAATTCATTTCTATTTCATCTGTATTTTACAGGGATTGGGTCATTCTAATATTGACATGATTTTTTCCTTTAGTATAATGGATAAAGAATATCTACAAAGGAGAACTGGGATGAACCATACTTTAGTAAATTTAATTGACATCTCCAAAAGCTTTGGAGACCAGGTAATCCTGGACGAACTGAATCTTTCTATACGGGAAAATGAATTTCTCACCCTTCTTGGCCCCAGCGGCTGCGGAAAAACTACAACGCTCCGTATTCTGGGCGGATTTGAGTCCCCTGACAGCGGGAAAGTCATTTTTGATGGAAAGGATATTACAAATCTTCCGCCCAACAAGCGGAATCTGAACACCGTATTTCAGAAATACGCGCTTTTCTCTCATATGAGCATTGAAGAAAATATTGCTTTCGGTCTGAAAATTTCAGGAAAAAGCAAAGCCTATATTCATGACAAGGTAAAATATGCTTTAAAGCTGGTCAATCTGGACGGCTATGAAAACCGGCTCCCGGATTCTTTAAGCGGCGGACAGCAGCAGCGTGTGGCCATTGCCAGAGCCATTGTAAACGAACCTCGGCTGCTTCTTCTGGACGAACCTTTAGGCGCTTTGGACTTAAAACTGCGCCAGGACATGCAGTATGAACTTATCCGTCTGAAAAACGAACTGGGCATTACCTTTATCTATGTCACTCACGACCAGGAGGAAGCCCTTACCATGTCAGATACCATTGTGGTTATGAACCAGGGATATATACAGCAGATGGGAAGCCCGGAGGACATCTATAACGAACCTCAGAACGCCTTTGTGGCAGACTTTATCGGCGAAAGCAATATCCTTCCCGGTATGATGCTGGAAGATAAACTGGTGGAAATCCTGGGTGCCAAATTCCCCTGTGTGGACGTGGGATTCGGTAAGAACAAACCAGTAGACGTGGTTATCCGCCCGGAGGATGTGGACTTGCTGGCTCCGGAAGAAGGCACAATCCAGGGGGTTGTGTCCCACCTGATTTTCAAAGGCGTCCACTACGAAATGGAAGTACAGGCAAACGGTTTTGAATGGCTGGTGCACAGCACGGATATGTTCCCTGTAGGGCAGCAGGTAGGCATTCACGTGAATCCTTTTGACATACAGATTATGCACAAGCCTGAATCCGAAGATGAGGAGGCTATTGGAATCAATGAATAAACGAAAACTGCTTTCCGGCCCGTATCTGATCTGGTCCGTGGCCTTTATCCTGATTCCTCTTGCCATGATTTTTTACTATGGCTTCACCAACAGCGAAGGGCATTTTACCTTTGAAAATGTGCTGGCTATCGGCACTGTGGAGAATTTCAAAGCACTCTGCCTTTCTCTTTTGCTGTCCCTTATCAGCACCCTTATCTGTCTGATTCTGGCATATCCGCTGGCTATGATGCTGTCGAATATGAAAGTCAACCGGACAGGCTTTATTGTGCTCCTTTTTATTCTTCCTATGTGGATGAATTTTCTTCTGCGGACTCTTGCATGGCAGACTCTTTTGGAAAAAAACGGCGTTATCAACCAGGCGTTGGGCTTTTTTCATCTTCCTTCCCAGCAGCTGATTAACACACCGGGGGCTATTGTACTGGGCATGGTCTACAACTTCCTGCCCTTTATGGTACTGCCCCTCTATAACGTGCTTTCCAAGATAGACAAAGACGTTATTTTTGCAGCCAGAGATTTGGGCGCCACTGCGGCCTATACCTTTCGGAAAATCATTTTTCCTTTAAGCATGCCGGGTATTATCAGCGGCATTACCATGGTTTTTGTACCGTCTCTGACGACCTTTGTTATCTCTGACCTCTTAGGCGGAAGCAAAATTCTCCTCATCGGAAATGTCATTGACCGCCAGTTTCAGCAGGGAAGCAACTGGAACGTGGGAAGCGGACTTTCGCTGGTACTGATGGTATTTATTTTCATCAGTATGCTTCTCACCGGAAAATACGATAAAAACGGGGAAGGAGGTATGTTCTGATGAAAAAAACAGTACGAAATATATATCTTGGGCTGATTCTTTTTCTCATGTACGCCCCCATTGTCACCCTCATTGTCCTGTCTTTTAACGCTTCAAAATCCAGGGCAAAATGGGGCGGTTTTACCTTAAAGTGGTACGCTTCTCTTTTTCAGGATAAAGCCATTATGACAGCCCTTTACAATACGTTAATCATTGCCCTGCTCTCTGCTGTTCTTGCCACGGTTGTAGGTACGGCAGCCTCCATCGGTATCAATGCCATGAAGGGCAGAAGCAAAACCATCATGATGGGAATTACCAACATTCCCATTCTGAACTCAGAAATCGTAACCGGAATTTCCCTGATGCTTCTGTTTATTGCCTTCAGAGTCACCCTGGGATTTTCCACTATTTTGCTGGCCCACATTACTTTTTGCATTCCTTATGTGATTCTCAGTGTCATGCCAAAATTGAAACAGACCAGCAAAAGTACTTATGAGGCAGCCCAGGATTTAGGTGCAGGTCCGGTATCCGCCTTCTTTAAGGTGGTGTTTCCCGATATTCTGCCCGGTATTGTCTCCGGATTTTTAATGGCCTTCACCATGTCTCTGGATGATTTCATTATCACCCACTTTACCAAAGGCCCCGGTGTGGACACCCTCTCCACCAAAATTTACGCAGAAGTACGAAAGGGAATCCGTCCGGAAATGTATGCCTTGTCCACGCTGCTTTTTGTCAGTGTACTGGTGCTGATGATACTGGTCAATACAAGTCCGAAAGAACCAAAAGACAGAAAAACGGTTTCCAAAAGAAAGTCCCTGCAGCGCGGACTGCGTCTGGCGATTCCCCTGCTGCTTGTGGCTGTGCTGGCAGGCGGCGGCGCCTTTTATTACTTCGCAGGCGCCAAAGATGCCGGCAGCGAAAAGCTGATTGTGTACAACTGGGGGGATTATGTCGACCCCAAAACCATTGAACTGTTCGAGGAGGAAACTGGCATTTCCGTCACTTACGAGGAATACGAAACCAATGAAATCATGTATCCGAAAATTCTTTCCGGGGCTATTGCCTATGATGTGGTATGCCCTTCCGATTATATGATTCAGCGTATGATAGAAAACGATTTGCTGGCCAAACTGAACCTGGACAACATTCCCAATATAAAAAATATGGATTCTATCTACATGGAACAGTCCAGAAGTTTCGACCCGGACAATGCTTACTCGGTTCCCTACTGTGTGGGTACGGTGGGAATCCTGTACAACAAAACCATGGTGCACGAACCTGTGGACAGTTGGGATATTCTCTGGGATTCTAAATATGCGGACAGTATTCTCATGCAGGATTCTGTCCGGGATGCCTTTGCTGTAGCTTTAAAACGCCGTGGGTATTCCTTAAATTCCAGTAAGGTAGACCAGCTGATACAGGCTAAGGATGACCTGATTGCCCAGAAACCCCTGGTACAGGCCTATGTTGTAGACCAGGTACGCGATAAAATGATTGGAAACGAGGCTGCTTTAGGCGTTATCTATTCTGGAGAAGCCGGATACACCAAAAGGGAAAATCCCAATCTGGAATATGTCATCCCAAAGGAAGGCTCTAATGTCTGGATTGACTCCTGGGTCATTCCAAAAAATGCCAAAAACAAGGAAAACGCAGAAAAATTCATCAACTTTATGTGCCGTCCGGACATTGCCCTGATGAACTTTGAATATCTGACCTACGCAACACCCAACAAAGCCGCCAGAGCGCTGATTAAAGATGAGGAAACGCGAAACAGCAAAATTCTCTTTCCCAACGCGGAAGATTTGACAAACTGTGAAACCTTCCAATTCCTGGGAGATGATGTGGACAGCTATTACAACGAACTCTGGAATAAAGTAAAATCAAACTAAGCTACAAAAGGAAATTTTTATGAACCGTATTTTTGAATATTGTGTGGCTGATTCTGACCTCCCCTGCACCGCAGGGGAGTATTTAAAAAGAAAAGGCTGCTCTCACCAGATTCTGGTACACTTGAAAAAAACAGAAAAGGGGATTCTGGTAAACAATGAATGGGCTTATGTGCGAACCCCCTTACAGGCGGGAGACCTTCTGAAAATCACCTTAACGGAAGACACCCCTTCTCAGAACATTGTTCCGGTTGCCATGCCTCTGTCTATTGTTTATGAGGATGAAGATATTCTGCTTCTGAACAAGCCCGCAGACATGCCGGTACACCCTTCTGTCAATAACTATGACAACACCCTGGCAAACGGCGCGGCCTGGTATTACGCACAGCAGGGAAAACCTTTTGTCTTCCGCTGCATCAACCGCCTGGACCGGGATACCACGGGACTGCTGATTCTGGCAAAAAACGCCCTCAGCGCTTCTATTCTCTCTGCTCAAATGAAAAAAAGAGAGATTCACAGAACCTATCAAGCCATTGTAAAAGGAGTCCCCATTCCCGAAAGCGGTACTATAGACGCCCCTATTGCCAGAAAAGAAGGCTCTGCCATAGAGCGGTGCGTGGATTTTGAAAAAGGCGAACGGGCTGTCACCCATTACCGTGTCCTGGATTCCCGAAACGACTATTCTCTTGTGCAGCTTTCCCTGGAAACCGGCAGAACACACCAGATACGGGTGCATATGGGCTATCTGGGACATCCCCTGTTAGGCGATTACCTCTATTATCCTGATTTTTCACGGATAAAACGGGTCTCCCTCCATTCTTATGCGCTTTCTTTCACACATCCCATGACTGGCAGTCCCCTCACCTTTCGGGCTCCTCTGCCGGAAGATATGGCTGATTTGTTTGCCTGATGTATGCAAAAGACACCGGAATTTACATTTGAAAAGCCCGGTCAGAACTTCAGCTGCCAAATGCAGCGGTCTGTCCTGAACCGGGCTTTTTTTGTTTCTCAATTTTCTGTTTTCTTTTAATTTCTTCTAAGTGCCTCAATAGGACTTAAAGAAGCTGCTTTCTTTGCCGGATAAATTCCGAAGAAAATTCCCACTGCACAGGAAAAGGCCGTTGCAATCAAAATTGTGCTGACACTGATTCCCGGCGTCAAAGTCATTCCCTGGCTGGAACTGATAACCGAACAGATTCCAAATCCTCCTGCAATTCCCAGAATAATACCAATAATTCCTCCAATAACAGTCAGAATGGCGGATTCTGCCAGAAACTGCATCATAATGGAAGAGGTCTTCGCCCCCAGAGATTTTCGGATACCGATTTCTCTGGTTCGCTCTGTTACAGATACCAACATAATGTTCATAACACCAATACCGCCTACCAGCAGAGAAATTCCTGCCACAAAGGAAATAAATGCCGTTACCATGCCCAACATCTGGTTCATGACCTTCATCACATCCTGGAAACTCTGTACCTGGAAGTAATCCTCCCCTGCAGACTGGTGTTTCTGTTCCAGAACCTTGATGATTTTATCGGAAATGACTTTTGAGTCCATTTTTTTATCGGCCTGTACCATAATGTAATAAAAATCATCCGTGGAATCTCCCAGAAAATCTCTGGCTGCTGTATACGGAATGGAGATGGAAACCGGCATGCCTTCATAAGTATAGCTGACAAAGGTTCCATTTTCTTTGTGGGTGGTAACGCCCACAATCCGGAAGGATTTTGTCAGATTCAGACACTGTACATCAATATCCATGCCCACTACATCATCCGAACCAAAGAGTCTTTTGGCATCGCTGTCGGAAATGACACATACATTTCTGCCCTCTGTCACATCTGCCTCCGTGAAGTAGGAACCTCTCTTCATGGAATAGTTATTCAAAAGCTGTCCATCCTGTGTCTCCATAGAAAGGTTTATCTGAAATTCCCCTTTCCCGGTTACTGTATCTCCGGTAACACTGTCGGTTCCTGTAACACCTTCCACACCTTTGATTTCCCGGATAGCATCCAAGTCCTCCGGTGTCATATAAACATCCTGATTCATGGCATCGGTACTGCAGTTAATGGCAATCTGACCGCCGCCCGCATCGTTAATCTCACTGTTCATCTGATTCTTGGTACCCTCACCGATGGATACGATAGCGATGACCGACGCAATTCCGATAATAATACCAAGCATGGTAAGAAAGGAACGTCCCTTATTGGCAAGAATATTCTGAATCGCCATTTTGACATATTCTACTATATTTCCCATATTCTCTTCCTTTCCTGCTACTTAGAGGCTTTGTTGTCCTCTGTCTTGGCTTCCTTTGCGGTCACACTGTCGCCTTCGCTGTAATTGCCCATATCCTTAATAACCTGGTCTCCTTTTTTCAGTCCGCTTTTTACTTCTACCATGGAGTCTGAAGTTACCCCTGTCTCGATGTCTTTTTTCTCAATTTTTCCCTTGTTCACTACATAGCAGAAAGAGCCTTCTTTTCCGATGTTTACCACCTCTACAGGAAGTACCGGCACATTTTTAGCCTCGGATGCCTGAATGGTAACCTTGGCTTCCACACCAATAAAAATATCATCGTCCGGATTGTCAATATGTACACTGACCCCAATCAGAGGTGTTCCCTTTTCATTTGGAATGGCAATCTTGCTGACTTTGTCTACTGTACCTTTATACTTTTTATCACCAAGAGTGATTTCTGCCTTCTGACCTTCTTTTACCTTGTCAAAATCGTATTTGGATACGTTGGCTTCCACGCATACATCCTGTGTGCTCTGCAGGGTGAAAAGTTCCATTCCCTGGGTAACGGTTGCGCCCTGTGTTACTTTTGCGTCAGAAATAACCCCTTTAAACTCTGCCTGAATACCTTTTCTGCCTTCTTCTAAGAGTTCCTGAAGATTCTTTGATTTCAATTCTGACAGGTTGCTGGTAATAGTCATTTTTTCTCTTGCTGCATCTGTCAGACCTGCTGTGTCATTTTCTGCAATGGCTTTTTTAGAAGCCAAATCAGACTGAAGCTGTGCTAAATCAGAGGAAGCTGTTTCCATCTGTGCCTGCAAATCAGAGGTATCCGCTGTAACTGTGCCGGAAAGTCCATCCGTGGAAACGCTGTAATCTGCCTGATTTACCTCTTTTTTCACCGGTTCTGCCGGAGGATTATTCAGAAGGTATCTGTAATCTTCCAGTTCGGATTCTGCTGCTGTACCAGAGTCAATTTTTGTTTTCAAATCGCTGAGCTTCTGGTCATAATCTTTTTTTGTAACGTTGTTGTACTCATCCAAAGCTTTCTGATATTCCTGGTCTGCTGCTGCAACCGCTGCATCATAAGCTGCGTCGGCCTCTGCTTTGGCCTCTGCCTGAGCCTGTTCTATCTGTGCCTGGGCATCATTCTGTGCGTTGGTCTGTGCGTCTGCAATCTGCTGGCGCAGGCTGTTGATTTGATTTTGCTTCTCTTCAATCTGGCTTTCCAGTCCCGGAATGGCCGCCTGGGCTTCTGCCACTTTATTTGCAGCAGTGCTTGCCTGTTCCTGCGCATCCTTTATATCCAGTTCGCCGGATTTTGCTGTCAGCTGTGCCTCCTGGTTTTCTGCTTCCAGGTCTTCCAGATTAAAACCAATGATGCTTTTTCCAGCGTCTACACTGTCTCCTGCTTCTGCGGTCATGGTCTGAATGGTTCCGTTGACCGGAGAGTAGAAAGTTTTCTTCTGTTCGCTTTCCACATTTCCTGTAGCATCCACTTCCTGTGTGACGTTTCCCGTCCCCACGGATACGACCTCTACAGACGGTGCGGCATCCTTCCCTTTACTGTTCATACTGCCGACAAGTGCAATCAAGCCGATAGCCAGTACAATTACCCCTATGGTAATCAGCATAATCATGTTTTTACTCTTCGTTATTCCCTTTTTCATGTTCTTCCTCCATACTGTCAAATGCAGGGTTTATAATATCGGATTCTATCTTCCCATCCATAATACGCACCACACGCTTTGCCCTGGCGGCAATGCCATCATCATGGGTAATGAGAATCACCGTTCTTCCCCCTTTGTGCAAGTCTTTTAAAATTCCCAGAATTTCCTTGCTGGAAGCCGAATCCAGATTTCCGGTAGGCTCATCGGCCAGAATCACCGGAGGCTTGGCCGCAATGGCTCTGGCAATAGCCACACGCTGCTGCTGTCCGCCTGACATCTCTGACGGCTTGTGGTTCATACGATGGGCAAGTCCTACCATTTCCAGAGCCTCCCTGGAAAGCTGCCTTCTGGTCTTCTTATCAATTCCCCTGTAAATCAGCGGCAGTTCCACATTTTCCTCTGCGGTCAGATTTGAAATCAGATTAAACCCCTGGAAAATGAAGCCGATTTCCTTATTTCTGACTGCAGAAAGCTGATTGTCCGTCATGGTGGACACATCTGTACCATTCAGAAAATAAGTACCCGAAGTAGGCGTATCCAGACAGCCCAGCATATTCATGAATGTAGACTTTCCGGAACCCGACTGGCCGATAATGGCTACAAACTCGCCTGTATCAACCTCCAGATTAATATGGTCTAATGCTCTTACTTCATTCTCACCCGGATTGTAAACCTTGCACAAATCCGTTACTTTAATAAGATGTTCCATAAGTTCTTCCTTTCTCTCATAATATATAATCAAAAACTGCAGAGCAGTTTCCAATCGCGTTTTTGTATACAAAAGCAGGGCAAAACAGGAAATTTCCCCGTTTTGTCCTGCCCTCACTACATCTTTTCCTTATAAACTTGTTCCGTTCTGCGCGTCCTGCATAGCCTGACGGTTTTTTAATGCTCCCCAGAAGTATAACAAGGGAAGAATCAAAGAAGCCAGAATAGAAACTATCGATAATGCAGTAAATCCTGTTGTAGCAGCGGAAATTCCTGCATTGACTAACACAAATGCAATCAAGACAATTCCGCAGATAAAGCAGATATTTGCTTTTTCAATCTTGTTGCAGTTTGCCACACCTAAAATTCCTGCTACCAGGTAGATAACGCCCTGAATGACAGATGTGATAATTCCTGCCTGAAAAGTTTCTGCTGTAAGTCCCGCCTGTTCATAAATGGCAGTTGTGGCAGAATCCAGTGAGCCGCTTGATAATGCACTTGCTACAAACGCATTAGACGCTGCGCCGATAAATCCAAACACCCCACCGATAATCAGTAAAATCCCTACACCCTTTAAAAAACCTTTTCCCGGTGCCTTTTTTTCCATAACCAAAGCCCTCCTCCGTAAATTTGTAATCATTTTATAATTCCTTCCTAAAAATGTCAATTTCATTTTAGGATATTTTCTAAATTTTTTCTAAAATCTTTTCTATAAAGCCCGAATTCTGGGAACTTCATCGATATGAAGGTATCTGCTCAATGCCTTTACAATAATGTCATGATTGACAAAATGGCTCTGGTTGGTCACCATAATGGCTCCGATAACGCCCACTTCTTCCACACGCACCGGAAATCCCCCGCCCAGGCAGGAATATTCTTCTTTTCCCAGTCCGATGTCTTCCATGGTTTCTTCGCTCCTTTTCAGTTCGCTGTACAGAAGCATGGTGCTTTTTTCCATACGGGAAACCGACGCAAACATCTTGTCCGCCCAGATTTCATTGTTTGGTGTTGTGCCGTTGCCTGCGTACTTAAACACTGTGTATCCATTGTTCAGACGAATTTCCACCGTGGTATCCAGTTCCCGCTTCTTTGCCTCCGCAACCAGCAGATTGCCAAGTTCCCATGCATCCTCATTGGTAAAATGATTGAACTGCAAAATTTCCTCCTGCATAGCCAGAACCGTAATTACTTCTTCAACTGTCATAACAGACACCTCCTGTCTCTTACCGGATTCTGTCCGGAAAACCAACCTTACGCTGTACCTTTCTCAGCGTTTTATTTGCAAAATACTGGGCTTTTTCTGCATTTTCCTTAATAATGGAATCCAGATATCCCTTATCTTTTTCCAGTCTTGCCACTTCATCCTGCAAAGGCTTTAACACACTGACAACCGCTTCTCCCACAGCCATCTTCAAATCTCCATAGCCTTTTCCTTCAAATTCTCTGATTGCTTCCTCGGAAGTTTTGCCCAGACATGCACAGTAAATATCAATGAGGTTTTTCAATCCCGGCTGTTCGTCTCTATAGGCAATGCAGGCTTCTGAATCTGTCACCGCCCGTTTACACTTTCTCATAATAGTATCCGGGTCATCCATAAGATAGATACTGCCGTTTGGATTTTCGTCAGATTTGGACATTTTCTTCGCAGGGTCCTGCAGACTCATAATCTTAGCGCCTACCTTGCCGATATAGGCTTCCGGAATGGTAAACACATCACCATAAATGTTATTGAAGCGGATGGCAATATCACGAGTCAGTTCCAGGTGCTGCATCTGGTCAATGCCTACCGGCACCACATCTGCCTGATATAGAAGAATATCGGCTGCCATCAGCACCGGATACGTAAAGAGTCCCGCATTGATGTTATCCGCATGCTTTGCAGATTTGTCTTTAAACTGGGTCATGCGGTTTAATTCCCCCATATAGGTAAAGCAGTTTAAAATCCATGCCAGCTCTGCATGTCCTGACACATGAGACTGGTAATAAATACAGTTCTTCTTAGGGTCCAGACCTGCCGCAAGATATAAAGTCAGCAGCGCTCTCGCTCTCTTTCTGAGGGTTGCCGGGTCCTGGCGCACCGTAATGGAATGCATATCCACCACACTGTAAAAGCACTCATATTCATCGCTTAAAGTCACCCAGTTTTTCAGCGCTCCCAGATAATTTCCCAGTGTCAGGTTTCCGGTGGCCTGCATACCGCTGAATAAAACTTTTTTATCATTGATCATCTCTTCTGTCCTCCAACTACTACAATTTCCCTTTATTTGTCTATTTTAGCACGTTTCTTTTCTGTCAGCAACCTTGTTCTGTCTCTGTTTTCTATTATTTTTCCACAATTATCAGAAACATCGGAGTTGACTGATAATTTGCTTTTTCTTCTTCACTCCAGACTTCCTTCCAGACCTCCTCTTCCACAAGCACCTGGTTCGGAGAAAATTGTCCGAGCACCTGCTTATCCCATGTGGGCCTTGCAATCCGGCTTAACGGCACCTCTCTTGCAATCTCCTCCATGGCGTCAATATCCGTACAGGTGTAGTGGTCACTCAGCTGCAGTTCCTCCACTCTGGCTCTGTCTTCTTCATAGGCTCTGCGCTTCTCCTGGTCGAAAAGATGATGGTACCAGTTGGCGTCATAATTTAAAAGGATGCCGCCTTTTTTCAGAACTCTGATCCACTCTCCATAGGCTTTTTCCGGCTTCTCCAGATTCCAGGTCAGATTTCTGGAAACCACCACATCAAAAGTCTCTGATGCAAATGCAAGATTTTGGGCATCCATTTGCTGCCAGTGGATTTTTCCTGCAAGTTTCCCTGCATTTTGTTTCGCTTCTTTTAACATTTCTTCTGTATAATCCACTGCTGTCACCTGATATCCCGCTTCTGCCAGAATAATCGCGAAAAATCCCGGACCTGTACCAATATCCAGTACCTTTGTCTCTTCCGGTTTTTTCCCTTTCAGATGGCTCATCAGATTTTTCTTCCATTTTTCCCGCTGTTCTGTAGCCAGCTCGCCCTGATTCACCTGAGAATAGCCCTCTGCTCTTCCCGTCCAGTATTCTTCGATTTTATCTAATAATTCCATGTTGATTTCTCCGTTTCCGCAAAATTCTCTACCTGAAAAAGTATACCACGTCTTCCCCCGGTTTCACAACCCTGCCCTCCGGTTATTTCCCTTGCGTCCCTGGAGAAAAACCAGTATAATAAAGCTACAATACCAAAAGAAAAGAGGACACAGCATGGAAAAAATTGCAAGCTTTACCATTGACCATATAAAATTAAAACCCGGTGTCTATGTATCCCGGAAAGACCATGTAGGCGCGGAAGTTATCACCACCTTTGATTTGCGCATGACTTCTCCCAACGACGAACCGGTTATGAACACCGCAGAAGTCCACACCATCGAACATCTGGGTGCCACCTTCCTGCGCAATCACCCGGATTTCGGCACAAAAACCGTATACTTTGGGCCAATGGGCTGCCGCACCGGATTTTACCTGCTTCTTGCCGGAGATGACTCCTCCAGAGATATTCTTCCTCTGGTTACGGAGATGTTCACCTTTATCCGTGATTTTCGCGGCGAAGTACCAGGGTCCTCTGCAAAGGACTGCGGCAATTATCTGGATATGAATCTGCCTATGGCCAACTGGCTGGCAAAAAAATACTTAGAGGAAGTTTTAACCAATATCACCGAAGAGCGCCTGGTTTATCCGCAGTAATACTCTTGACAAAACAAGGCTGCCGCCTTTAAGCAGCAATCCAGAATTTTCTCGATATGCGCTTAAAGCGGCAGCCCTGTTTCTACAGCTTCTTTTCTGTCTAAATCTCTCAATTCCCCTTCATTGGAAACCTCGTAATAAAACACATCTTCCAAATGGTGTTTCAGCACGCGCTTTCCCCCTATATCTCCTGTGAGTTCCAGCAGTTCTTCCACATATTTCTGATGAAAAATCACCGGATTTCCGGCAATCCCCTCCTTACACACACAGCCAATGCCTTTCCCGGTTTTTAAAAATGCGGACACAAATTCTTCTACGGTTCTTTCTGTTAAAAAAGGCTGGTCTGCCACAAAAAACAGATAATAATTCTCCTTTTCCTCCCGGCTCTTTTCCATAGCGGCTGCAAGTCCCAGCTGCAAAGAGGAGGAAATGCCCCTGCTGCTGTCCCGGTTTTCCACTGCTGTCATGCCCTGTTTTTCTGCATACTGCCGAATTTCTTCATACTGCGTTACAACGGTCAGCGTCTGCAGTTTCTTCTTTTTCTGCAAATGGAGCAGCCGTTCCGTCAAAAACCGATACATAGGCTTTCCCTCTATCTCATACAGCAGCTTGTTTTCTCCGAATCTCCTGGAAAATCCCGCGGCCAGAACAATCCCGTGTACAGCTTTCGTCCAGTCATGAAGAAATACCGGCACAGAAAGCTGTTCCTGTAGTTTTTTTCTGCTTTCTTCGGAATTTTGCAGCACATCTGCCTGATTCAGAATAACTGCCAGCTTTCCCTGAGAAAAGTCTCGTTTCAGACGGCGGACATATCCCTGTTCCAACAGAATCCCCAGCAGCTCTTCTGTCACTATCCGTTCTCCGCTTTCCTGTCCCGCCTCTGTTTCCAGAATTTTTTCTGCTTCTTCTATACGATGGCACACTTCTTTCAAAGGTTTTCCCAGCGCCGAAGCTCCTGTTAGAATGAAAATATGCGTTGTATCCTCATAAAGGATCGGTTCTTGTTTTCCCGGCACTTTCATGGGAAATCTTCTGGAGCCGTCTGCCTCTAAAAGCACACAGTCCGCCTCTGCTGCGGTTTGTTCATAGACTGTGCGGGAAAGCGGGCCAATTTTTCCTCCTTCTTTCACCGGCAGACCCGCCGCTGCTGCACCTTCCCGTTTCAGCAGCGCACAAATTGCTTCTCCGTCATCCTCTGTTATGTCTTTCAGCGGGAAATTTTTCGGATTCTCCATATGAGCAGAAGTCGTAACCAGCACTTTTTTTCCCTGTTTCTTCCACTGTTGTGCCAGCTCCAGCATGCAGCTGGTTTTTCCCCCGGCGCCCACAAAGGCCACGCGCATATGAGACCTTTCTCCCATTTCTTCTATCATTTCACAAAGTTTCATGAAGCTGCTTCTTTCCCAATATTCCTTTTTCCCAGGCACAGACCAGTTCCAGCACACCTCCGGCAATACACCTGGCTTTGTCCGAAATCAGGGCGCAGTGCGCCTGGGATTCCTTCCTGGGGTCTACATCTGCCAGCTTAAAATGTTCTGTCACCTCAAATCCATCCTGTAAAATTCCCCGTACCACGCCGGAAATCTGTGTGTACACTCCAATATTTTCCTTTTCCCGCTGAATATATCCGATACGCTGTCCTGCTTCCACCCAGTCTCCGATTTCTTTCTCCCTTCGGAAAACACCCGCACAGGGCGCATGCATCACCCGTTCCTTTCCATATCCGCCTATAAGGCCCGGCACTCCGGTATTTGGTATGGCACTGCCTTTTTCGATTTTTCTTCCCAGATAGTGTCCCCGCTTGGTTTCAATCACATAGTCCACATCTTCTCCTGCCGTAAAGCCCGGTCCAAGTCCTATAGTCAGGTCCGCCATATCCCTTCTGGTTCCCAGGTTTTTCTTTGCCAGAATCCCGTCTATTAAAATATCCGGGTGATACTGTTTCAGGCACTCCCCACTGGGGTCTGTCAACAGCATGGGACGGTTCCACCTTACTGTTTCCATGGCTTCCTGAAAACTGTCCACCTTTGTGCACACAATGCCCTCCACTTCCATGGTTCCCTCATATACAGCCTGACAAAAAGACACCTTCTGCCGGATAGCGGAAGGCTTCGTGTCCTCTAAAATAATCACCGGATACCCGCTCTGGCACAGACGGTGTATGGTTCCGGTTGCCAAATCTCCGCCGCCTCTTACAATAATAGGTTTCATATTCTGTCCTTTCTTATGGTTTGAGAATCAAATCTGCCTGGACCTGGGTCTGCACAATCTGATACATATTGACTACATTTCCCACTGCCAGTTTTTCTTTCAGCCCATAGAAATCAAGACAGGTACCGCAGGTGCAGATTTCCACGCCTTCTTCCTCCAAAAGCTTCAAGTCCTCCAGAACCGGAGAATCCTCACATGATAAAAAGGCGCCGCTGTTATAAAACAGTACAGCCGAGGGTAGTTGTTCCAACTGGGTCAGGGCATAAACAAAACCTTTGATAAGAATTTTCCCCAGTTTTTCCTCTCCTTCTCCCATTTTGTCAGAGGACAGCACCACAACGGTTTTCTTTCCTGTTTTTATACTGCAGTTTTCCAGTTCCACGGTTTCCTGTACCTTGGCTTCATCCGTTTCCTGCTGTACGGTAAGGATAACTTCATATTCCTTTTCTCCCTTTTTTCGGAATTTATAATCTGCTTTCTGGGACGCTGCCAGCTTGCGAAGATTTTCCACAGCAATGGTATTATCCACAAGCACGCAGATTTCCTCTCCTTTTCTGCCGTTATCCATAGCCTTTTTTGTCAGGATGACCGGTTTCGGGCAGGCCATGCCCCTTGCGTCAATTTTTGTTTCCATAGTTCTATTTCCTTTCATATAACATAACTTCATGTATTCCCTGTATCTGAATCGCGCCTTCTTTTGCCGCCTGTTCTACAGTTCTTTTCTGTTCTATCTCCGTGCACCAGGCCAGACCGCACTCTGCGGAAATACTGCCCGGCAGGGGAATCAGCCTTCCCGGCAGGTTTTTCCGCTGAAACCATTGCTCTGCCGCCATGGCCTGTGTGGTAGTGGAAAACGACAGAACCAGCCGCTTTACTCTTTCTCTCATATAGGTTCTCCTGTTTCTCTTGCAATCAGTATAACAAAAAAACTCTTGATTTCTCAAGAGTTTTCAGAGCTGCCTAGCGGACTTGAACCGCCGACCTCCGCCTTACCAAGGCGACGCTCTACCGACTGAGCCAAGGCAGCATAACTTTTATTTTTCTGCTGTGTGCTTACCACAGTTATAGACTATACCAAAAAGTTATGCGCCTGTCAACCTTTTTCTTCTATTTTTTCACTAAATTTTTCAACTCTTCCCCTGCCATATACCGTCTTACATTTTCTACAGCAATAGATACCACATTTCTCAGGGTTTCCGGCAAATGATAAGAGCCGGAAATATGAGGTGTTATAAACGCAGTTGGAATATCCCATATCCTGTGTTCTTTCGGAAGGGGCTCCGGACTTGTGACATCAAGAGCTGCGCCCGCCAGGTGACCAGATTCCAGTACATCACACAAATCCTCTGTACAGATCAGATCTCCTCTTCCGCCGTTTAAGAAAAAGCTTCCCTCTTTCATAAGCGCAAACCGCTTTTTGCCAAACAAGCCTCTTGTCTCCTGTGTACTGGGCAGGAAAGAAACTACCGAATCAGCCCTCTGCAGCAGTTCGTCCAGCTCGCTCATAACATGCAGTTCGTCCATACAATCCGGACAGGGGGCCAAAGTTCGTTTCACACCTATCACATAAGCCCCCAGGGCATGGGCAAGCTCTGCGAAATGCAGACCAATATCTCCGGTTTCCAACACCAGAATCACAGAATCCGCAATGGAGGTCACTTCTCCCTCATCTCCCCACATATGCTGTCTTTGCAGGTCACGATATAAATGCAGTTTTTTCTGCATAGCCAGAAGCATTGCAAACATATGCTCAGAAACCGCTTTTCCATAAGCACCGCTGCTGTTGGTCAAAAGAGTTTTCTCTCTTAATATCCCCTCTTTTACATAATCGTCAAAGCCTGCCGAATTCAAATGCAGCCACTCCAGACGCTCTGCCTCTTTTACCATCTCTGCCGGCACATTGCCCAGTATAATTTCTGCTCTCTTTACCTCTTCTGCAGTTATGGACTGCAAATCCCGAAAGCAAAGTTCTGCCCCGGCTGCTGCCTCTTCCAGGCGTTTCTTTTGATTCTCTGTAAATGGAATCACCGTTAAGATTCTTTTTTTCTCCATTTTTTCACCTCTGATGCTCTTTCATCCCATGGATTTTACTGCGAATTCTCTGCAGGGCATTGTCCACAGATTTTGCCGGTTTCCCTATTCTTTCTGCAATTTTCCGATAGTCCATCCCCTGCAGATACAAATCCAGCACCTGGTTTTCAAAAGGACTTAATACCTTCTGAATCCTCTTTGACAGATTATCTGCATTTTCCCTGCCGATGACAATCTCCTCCGGGTTCAGCTGTATGGTATCCTCTGTATTCATCAGAGGTCCGTCCTCCTGACTCAAGGAAATATAGGTATTTAAAGGCCTGTGCTTCTGTCTTCCGGAAATCTCAATGGCCTTGCCCATCTGACGCTCCACGCACAGATTGGCAAACGTAGAGAAAGACGCATTCTTTCCGGGCTGATACCCCTGCACCGCTTTAAAAAGCCCCAACATGCCCTCCTGAATCAAATCCTCCTGCTCTCCGCCGATAAGGAACATGGCATGGGCCTTTTTCAGCACCATGCCTTTATATTTTTTCACCAGATACTCTTCCGGTCCGCTTTCCCCTTTTCGCAAAAGCTCAATCAACTGTTCATCTGATAATGCTTCATAATTTTTCATGTTCAGAACCTGTATCTTCTATCCTTACCGCCCCATTCTCTGGCGCACAATTTCAAAGGCCAGCACTCCGGCTGCCACAGACGCATTCAGGGAATCAATATCTCCCTTCATGGGAATGGATGCAATAAAATCACATTTTTCCCTTACCAGTTTGGAAACTCCGTCTCCCTCATTGCCGATAACCAATCCCATAGGACCTTTCAAATCCAGATCATACATGGTGGTGCCGCCCATATCCGCGCATACAAACCACATGCCTTCTTTTTTCAGCTGTTCAATGGTTCTTGCCATATTCGTCACCTTTGCCACGGGTGTATAATTCAGCGCTCCTGCAGAGGTTCTGGCTACCGTAGCAGTCAGTCCCACCGCTCTGTTTTTCGGGATAATCACCCCATGTGCCCCGGCCAGATTGGCGGTACGGATAATGGCGCCCAGATTGTGGGGATCTTCGATATTATCCAGCAGAATCAAAAAAGGCGGTTCTCCTTTTTCTCTTGCCACTTCCAGTATATCCTCCACTTCCGCGTAGTTATAAGCAGCCGTCATGGCAATCACGCCCTGGTGCATGCCGGTTTCCGACATCTGCTCCAGACGTTCCTTCTTCACAAATTTCACCATGGTGTCATGCTTTTTGGCTTCTCTTAAAATGGTACGGACAGGACCGTCCTCACATTTTTCCAGCACAAAAAGTTTGTCCACGGATTTTCCCGAACGAAAAGCTTCCAGCACTGCATTCCGTCCCTCTATTTTAGTTTCCTGGAATTTATTCTCCATCTGTCTCTCCTTTTGTTTCTTCTGTCATTCCCAGCTTTATCAGTTCCAACATCCGCTCCCACTGTTCCGTCAGATACAGATATCCCATAAGGGCTTCAAATCCTGTGGCACGACGATAATCCGACATGGTGGCATTCTTTGCCATGGTATAGGATTTGGCATTGCGTCCCCGTTTAAAGACTGCCATCTCCTCTTCTGTAAGATGTGGCTTCAGCTTTTCAATCATTTCTGACTGGGCCGAAGCTTTCACCAGGCGATTGGCTCGCTGATTCAGCTTGTTCACCTGTGTATTCCCTTTTTCCACTAAAATGGTGCGGATAACCAGTTCGTAAATGGCGTCTCCGATATACGCCAGGGTCAGGGGAGAATACGTCCGGATGTCCGTATCCTCCAGCTGAAACAGTTCCTTTATATAACTTAAGCCCGCTTCCATTGTACGCCCTCTCTTGTATCCTTTAAAATAATGCCCATATCTGCCAACTGATCGCGGATTTCATCTGCACGCTTGAAGTTCTTCTCTTTTCTGGCTGTCTGGCGTTCTTCGATTAATCTCTCAATATCTTCGTCTAATACTTCCGCCTCTTTGTTTACCAGAAGCCCCAGCACATCGCTTAAATGCACGATAGTATCCAACAGTTCCTTTACAAATTCCCCGGTGCTTTCCCCACTTGTCTGGGTATTGGAAAATTTTACCAATTCAAAGATGGCTGCAATGGCATCCGCCGTATTGAAATCATCTTCCATGGACTCTTCGTATTTTTTCACATAGCCCTGAATTTCTGCTTCCAGTTCTTTTTCTTTCTCAGTTTTTTCTCCCTGAGGCGCTGTTTCCAGAAGATGTTTCAGCTGCTCTACACAGGTAATAATTCTGTCCAGAGCATTTTTAGAGGATTCCATAAGCTCTGCACTGAAATTCAGCGGGCTTCTGTAATGCGCGTTCAGCATGAAGAAACGCAGTACCTGCAAATCATATTTTTCCCCGATTTCCCTTACGGTAAAGAAGTTGCCCAGAGATTTGGACATTTTCTTATTGTCAATGTTCAGGAATGCATTGTGCATCCAGTATCTTGCAAACTGTTTTCCATTGCAGCATTCGGACTGTGCAATTTCATTTTCGTGGTGAGGGAATACCAAATCTTCTCCCCCTGCATGGATATCAATTTCCTCGCCCAGATATTTCTTGGACATGACGGAGCACTCAATATGCCATCCCGGACGTCCCTCACTCCATGGAGATACCCAGAAAGGTTCTCCCTCTTTTTTCGGTTTCCAGAGTACGAAATCCAGCGGGTCTTCCTTCTGGTCTTCTCCGGACACCTGCAGAGAACGGAAGCCGGACTGCAAATCTTCCAGATTCTTGTGAGACAGCTTGCCGTATTCCTCAAAGTTTTTCACCCGGAAATAAACGGTTCCGTTGACTTCATAGGCAAAGCCCTTGTCTATGAGTGTCTGAATCATTTCAATCATACCCTGGATTTCCTGGGTAGCCAGGGGATGTGTCGTGGCTGGTTTGACATTCATATCCGCCATATCTTTTTTGCACTCTTTAATATAACGGGTGGAAATCTCCTCCGCACTTACGCCTTCTTCGACAGCTTTTGCAATGATTTTATCATCCACGTCTGTAAAATTGGAAACGTAGTTCACATCATAGCCCTTGTATTCCATATAACGGCGCACCGTGTCAAATACAATCATAGGTCTTGCATTTCCAATGTGGATAAAGTTGTAAACCGTAGGTCCGCAGACATACATGCTTACTTTTCCCTCCTGTAAGGGAACAAATTCTTCTTTTCTCTTTGTCAGTGTGTTGTAAATCTTCATAATTTTTGTTACTCCTTTTCTCTTTTTTGCTCTGCCAGTTCTCTTGCCCTGCGGCATTTTGCTTCTCTTTCCTGCATATCTTTCATCTCATAGCTCATTTTCTGAAGTTCTGAACGGAGGCGTTCGTTTTCACGCTGGAGATAATGAATATCCTCCAGGGTTGGGTCAGGCAAATGTACCTGATCCATATCCACTCTTGGCACCTTCTGATTTTCTTTTCGCACCACGCGTCCCGGCACTCCTACTACCGTGCAGTTGGGAGGCACTTCCTCCAGTACCACACTTCCTGCCCCTATTTTGGAGTTTTCTCCAATGGTAAACGAACCCAGAATCTTGGCGCCTGCGCTGACCATTACATTGTCCCGCAGAGTCGGATGACGTTTTCCGGTTTCTTTCCCGGTACCTCCTAAGGTCACACCCTGATACAGGGTCACATTATCGCCAATTACTGTAGTCTCGCCGATAATCACCCCTGCACCGTGGTCAATAAACAGTCCTTTTCCTATTTTAGCCCCCGGATGAATTTCAATACCTGTTTTTCTGGCCGCTCTCTGGGAAATCCATCTGGCCAGAAAATAATGTCCCTTCTCATACAGTCTGTGTGCCTTTCTGTATTGTATCATAACACGAAAACTGGGATACAGTAAAACTTCCAGCGGCGTCTTAATGGCAGGGTCTCTTTCCTGAATTACCTGAAATTCCTCCTTGATACGTCCAATAAATCCCATGTTGCACTTCCTTTCCATGATTCACCGCAAAGCCGTTTTCTTCCTGCTGCCAAAAAGAAAAGCCCCCATACCGTATTGTTACGGTATAGAGGCGAAATACTCCGCGGTTCCACTCTATTTGAAGACAAAATTTCTGTCTGCCACTCCTTTGTCCATAACGCAGACCTGCGTACCCGGCTGTGCCTGTCTCCCCTTTAGAAGAGTCTGCAGACATTCACCGAATCAGCTCCCGAATGCACTTTCCGAAAATTCTTTTAAGGCAGCTTACAGCCGATGACCGCCTCTCTCTGAAAAAGAAGAGTTCCGTACTCTTTTCGTTCCAAGCCTTTTTCTGTCTTTCTTTAGTTTATTCATAAATGAGTGATTTGTCAATGTTTCTTTTCTGATTTTCAACATTCTTTGTTTCCTCTTGTCTTTCCAAATATCCTTTTTACCTGCTGCACTCTATTTTCTCCAATGGATTTTCCAGAAGAACCACAGTCTTTTCTTCTGCATCCAGGGAGACCTCGCATCCAATAGGCAGGGTAAGCATGGGATGTGTATGACAGCAGTCAATCTCTGCCAGTATAGGAATTTCACTTTCTCCCATGACTTCCAATAGAATTTCATAAGGTTTTCTGCCCGTCCCGTTATCATCAAACTTTTCATGTTTTCCCAAAATGACGCCGCTGACTCGGTCAAATACACCTGCCAGTTTTAAAAGGGAAAACGTGCGTTCTATGGTGCAGGCATCTTTTAAGGAATCCTCCATAAACAGAATATCCCCTTTTCGGATTTCCGGCATATAGTCTGTTCCGAAAAAGCCCTCCATGGTATTCAGATTACCACCTATCAGTCTGCCCTTTGCCCTGCCGGGTCTCACGCAAATCCACTGGTTTTTTCTCGGTTCCTTTCCCCTGTCCTGACTGCTCCAGTCTATAAATTCGTCTGTCCAGTATTGGGGAACAGGAAAGGTATACGGCAGATTTCCGTATCCCTGGAGCATCGTTTCAAATTGCTCATATGTCCAGTCCACAAAGGGCGGAAATTCACCGAAAGAAGAGGCCAACGCGGGACCATAGAATACCGGCAGACCTGTCTTTTCATAAATAGCCAGAAGAAGTGCTGTTGTATCTGAATACCCGATGATAATCTTCGGGTGTTTCTTTAAGTATGCATAATCTATATAAGGCAAAATGGAGTTCGTGTTATTTCCTCCGATAGACGCCATTACTATCTCCACTTCTTCCCGATACAAAAGCTGATTAAA
Source organism: Blautia hansenii (assembly GCF_013304445.1). Taxonomy (GTDB): domain Bacteria; phylum Bacillota; class Clostridia; order Lachnospirales; family Lachnospiraceae; genus Blautia. The sequence goes on along the minus strand of NZ_JAAITA010000001.1, from coordinate 228,384 downwards.
CTCCTCTGCCCTCTCCCGGATTGTCCCGGAACGGTAGAAATCACTTTTTCCGTATAAACTTCCGTCTAAAACCCGAAATCCTTTCTTCTGTAAATAAGCCTTTCCTCTTTCGTATCGAACCGGTGTGGTAGCCGATATGGGAGAAGAGGAAGAGAATACGCCTATGGTAAGCGGAGTCATGTTTTCTGTTGGTTTCATATACTCACTCCTTGTAAATCATTTTTCCCATTTTAACATACAGAAAATGAAATTTCTATAAGTTTCCTCCGAAAAAACTATTCACAAAAAAGCGTCATCGGTTCTGGTGGTTATATGCCAGAAGATGTGTTTGATGTTCTGAATATCATGAAAAGTGGCAAGTGGGATATAGAAAAACTGATTACACATGAATTTCCCTCTGTTTTTGTTTTGCAATCCCTTCCCAAAAACATAGAAACACCCCGGCCAGGAGGTGTTTCTCCCAACCGGGGTGTTTCTATGCGGAGTTATGTTCTATCAATCTATGGATTAGCAAACGCCCTGTGCAATCATAGCTTCTGCAACTTTTTCAAAGCCTGCTGCATTTGCGCCTACTACGTAATTGCCTTCAAAACCATATTTCTTGGCAGCGTCTGCCATGTTATGGCAGATATTTACCATAATGCCCTGCAATTTGGCATCTACTTCTTCAAAGCTCCAGCTCAAACGCTCGCTGTTCTGAGACATTTCCAGTGCGGAGGTTGCCACACCGCCTGCGTTTGCAGCCTTACCTGGTGCAAAGATAATGCCGTTTTCCTGAAGATATTTTGTCGCTTCCAGAGTAGTTGGCATATTAGCGCCTTCTGCAACTGCGAAACAGCCATTTGCTACCAGTGTCTTCGCATCTTCCAAATCCAGTTCATTCTGTGTTGCACATGGAAGAGCCACATCACATTTTACGCTCCATACGCCTTTGCCTTCGTGGTATTCTGCATTCGGTCTGTATTTTGTATATTCTGTCAGACGTGCGCGTTTCACTTCTTTGATATCTTTTAATGCTGCCACGTCAATGCCGTCCGGATCGTATACCCAGCCTGTGGAATCAGAGCAGGTTACTGGCTTTGCACCTAACTGGTATGCTTTTTCGATAGCATAAGTAGCTACGTTTCCGGCACCGGAGACAACAACGGTCTTTCCTGCCAGTTCTTTTCCGTTGATTTTTAACAATTCCTCTGTCAGATACAGAAGTCCGTAGCCTGTAGCCTGTGTTCTTACTAAAGAACCGCCGTAAGTCAGACCTTTTCCTGTCAGCACGCCTTCATAGGAATCGCGGATTCTCTTGTACTGACCAAACAGATAGCCGATTTCTCTTCCGCCTACACCAATATCTCCTGCAGGTACGTCTGTGTCAGCGCCAATGTGACGATACAGTTCTGTCATAAAGCTCTGGCAGAAAGCCATCACTTCTCTGTCCGATTTGCCTTTCGGGTCAAAATCACAACCGCCTTTGCCGCCGCCGATAGGAAGACCTGTCAAAGAGTTTTTGAAAATCTGTTCAAAGCCAAGGAATTTAATAATTCCAAGGTATACAGACGGATGGAATCTCAAACCGCCCTTGTAAGGTCCGATAGCGCTGTTGAACTGTACACGGTATCCTTTGTTTACCTGTACATTTCCCTTGTCATCTACCCACGGAACGCGGAACATAATAACTCTTTCCGGTTCTACCAGACGCTCTAAAAGAGCCTCTTTACGGTATTTTTCTTCATTGGCTTCTACAACCGGTCTTAAAGAATCCAGAACCTCTTTCACCGCCTGATGAAATTCCGGTTCTCCTGGATTTTTCTTTACTACTAATTCAATAACCTCATCTACATATGACATGACCGTTCCTCCTGTTAAAAGATATTGTATTTATTATGGTTTGTATTATAAATCCATATTCTTAATTTTGCAAGTTTATTTTTCATTTCCTGCATATTTTTTAATTATATCTTATATTCCACAATTTTATAAAATGTAATTGAAACTTTTCTCTATATGTGTTTCATTTATTACTGTATCCTGGTGGTCCAGGAAGAACAGTCCCACACGTCTGTGGCAAGCCCTTCGTAGAATTCCGGTTCATGGCACACCATAAGAATGGTCCCCTTGTACTCTTTCAACGCCCTCTTTAATTCGTCCTTGGCCTCCACATCCAAATGATTCGTAGGCTCGTCCAAAATCAGCACATTGCTCTCTCGGTTCATAATTTTACAAAGCCGTACCTTTGCCTGCTCTCCACCGCTTAACACCCTCACCAGGCTTTCGATGTGTTTTGTGGTAAGTCCGCACTTTGCCAAGGCCGCCCGCACTTCGTACTGGGTATAGGAAGGGAACACATCCCATATTTCCTGAATACAGGTGTTTTTATTTCCTTTTGGCATTTCCTGTTCGAAGTATCCGATTTCCAGGTAATCACCCAACTGTACCTTCCCGGAAAGCGCCGGAATCAAGCCCAGAATACTTTTCAAAAGAGTGGTTTTTCCGATACCATTGGATCCGGTAAGTACGATTTTATCCCCTCTTTCTACCCGTAGATTCAAAGGTTTGGAAAGAGGCTCATCATATCCAATCACCAAATCCTCTGTTTCCACCACAAAACGGCTGGGTGTTCTGGCTGTCTTAAAATGAAATTCCGGCTTTGGTTTTTCCTTTGCCAGTTCAATAACATCCATTTTATCCAGCTTTTTCTGTCTGGACATAGCCATATTCCTGGTTGCCACCCGGGCTTTATTTCTTGCCACAAAGTCCTTGAGTTCACTGATTTCCTGCTGCTGGCGGTTGTAGGCAGCTTCAAGCTGTGCCTTTTTCACTGCATAAACCTCCTGGAAGTGGTCATAGTCTCCCACATACCGGTTTAATTCCTGATTATCCATATGGTAAATCAGGTTTACCACACTGTTTAAAAACGGAATATCATGAGAAATAAGAACAAACGCATTCTCATATTCCTGCAGATAGCGTTTCAGCCATTCAATGTGCTCTACATCCAAATAGTTGGTGGGCTCGTCCAAAAGCAGAATATCCGGTTTTTCCAAAAGCAGTTTTCCCAGAAGAATCTTTGTTCTCTGACCTCCGCTTAAATCCGTCACATCTTTATCCAGACCAATGGCTGTTAAACCAAGTGCCCGTCCCACTTCTTCCACTTTACTGTCAATAATATAGAAATCATGCATGGTGAGCAGGTCCTGTATGGTTCCCAGTTCTTCCATCATTTTCGTCAGTTCCTCTTCGGAAGCCTCTCCCATCTTATCGCAAATTCCATTCATCTGCTCTTCCAGTTCAAAGAGCCAGGCAAAAGCGGATTTCAATACGTCGCGGATTGTCATCCCTTTTTCCAGTACGGTATGCTGGTCCAGATAACCCACCCGCACATTTTTCGCCCACTGGATTTTGCCTTCATCAGGCATGAGTTTTCCTGTAATAATATTCATAAAGGTAGATTTCCCCTCGCCATTGGCCCCTACCAGTCCAATGTGCTCTCCTTTTAATAAGCGGAAAGAAACATCCTGGAAAATAGCACGGTCACCAAAGCCGTGGGATAAATTCTGCACGTTTAAAATACTCATTTTCTTTTACTCCCTGCCGCAGCATCTGCCGCAGCCTCCTTGTATTCTGTCATCTCCCATCAAATCCTGCACATGAGTCAGAGCGCAGACAGCCTGGGCGGATATCCCTTCCTGGCTTCCCGTAAAGCCCAGCCCCTCCTCCGTAGTTGCTTTGATATTCACCTGATTTTCGCTGATATGCAGCGCCTGAGCCACATTGGCAATCATAGTGTCTATATAGGGCAGAAGCTTGGGTTTCTGCGCTATAATTGTGGCGTCAATATTATTAATCACATACATATTTTCTTCCAGCAGTTTGCCTACATACTGTAAAAGTTTGATGCTGGAAATCCCTTTATACTGAGGGTCTGTATCCGGAAAATGCCTTCCGATATCACGAAGGGCCGCAGCTCCCAACAGGGCGTCCATAATGGCATGTACCACCACATCTGCGTCAGAGTGTCCCAGAAGTCCCTTTTCCCATGGAATGTTCACTCCGCCCAGAATCAGGTCTCTGCCCTCAGTAAGTTTATGAACATCATATCCCATTCCTACTCGAATCATAATTTTCCCTTTCCCAAATCCTTTCTCTTATTCCACAGAAATTACTTCGTAACCTGCCTCTTCCACTGCTTTTGTCAATTCTTCTTTTGTTACATGAGCTTCTGCTTCCACATAAGCCTCTTTTTTCTCCAGATTCACCTCTGCCTTTACGCCTTCCAGTGCATTTAAAGCCTTGGTCACTGCTGCCTGGCAGTGCTGACACATCATTCCTTCAATTTTCATCTTATACATCATTTTTTCCTCCTTATCTTCAACCGCCTGTGCGGCATTTTCTTCTATTCTCTGCGGCGCTTTCAAAGCCTGGAAATACCGCAGCCTCAGGGCATTGGATACAACAAACAGACTGCTGAGACTCATGGCTGCCGCTCCAAACATGGGGCTTAATTTTAATCCAAACATGGGATAGAGCAGACCTGCCGCCAGGGGAATTCCGCAGGTATTATAGAAAAAGGCCCAAAACAGATTCTGCTTAATATTGCGGATAACGGCCTTACTCAGACGGATGGCCGTCACCACATCCAGCAAATCATTTTTCATCAGCACAATATCTGCACTCTCAATGGCTACGTCTGTTCCTGCGCCAATGGCAATGCCCACATCTGCTCTGGCAAGGGCAGGCGCATCGTTGATGCCGTCTCCTACCATTGCCACCACCTGTCCGGATTTCTGGATATTTGCCACTTCTCTTTCTTTATCCTGGGGCAGTACCTCTGCAATAACGTTATCAATCTCCAGCTGTTTCTGAATGGCCTTTGCCGTTCTGGCATTATCCCCTGTAAGCATAATAACCCGAATCCCCAGTTTTTTCAACTCTTTTACAGCCTGTGCACTGGTTGGTTTTACCACATCTGCGGCTCCGATAATGCCCAGCACCTGCTTTTCATCAGCAAAAATCAGCGGTGTTTTGCCATCTTCTGCCAGTTTTTCCATGAGCGGCTGTATTTCCCTGCAGTCGACATGATGCTCTTCCATCAGCTTGCTATTCCCTGCATAGTAGGTTTGTCCTTCTATAACGGCCTGCACGCCTTTTCCCGTTACTGCCAGAAAATTTTCTGTCTCCGGCAAAGCTGTATTTTCTTCTTTTACCTTTGCCAGAATGGCTTCTGCCAAAGGGTGCTCGCTTTTCATTTCCAAAGCCCCCGCAATTTCCAACAGCTTTTGCGGGCTTGTATGCACCGGATAGATATCCGTAACCACAGGTTTTCCCTGGGTAATGGTTCCCGTCTTGTCCAGTACCACGCTCTGAATGTTGTGCGCCACTTCCAGGGCTTCTCCGGACTTAATCAATATGCCGTTTTCTGCCCCCTTTCCGGTGCCTACCATAATGGCAACCGGTGTAGCCAGTCCCAAAGCGCAGGGGCAGGAAATCACCAGCACTGCAATGCCGCAGGAAAGCGCAAATTCAAAACCTGCACCAAGAAGCAGCCACACTGCAACGGTAACCAGTGCAATTCCCATAACCACCGGAACAAAAATGCCTGCAATCTTATCTGCCATTCTGGCAATAGGAGCCTTGCTGGCGCTGGCCTCCTCCACCAGCCGGATAATCCGGGAAAATACCGTATCGTCCCCTGTTTTGTCTGCCTTCATTTTGAAAAATCCGGTTTTATTCATGGTAGCTGCAATGACCCGGTCGCCTGCTGCTTTAAATACAGGAATGCTCTCTCCCGTAATCGCGGCCTCGTCTACACTGGTGCTTCCTTCCAGAATCACCCCATCCGCCGGCACACTTTTTCCCGGTTTTACATGCAGAATATCCCCCGGCAGTATCTCCTGTGCCGGAATCTCTGTGACCACACCGTTGCGCTCTGCAAGCGCTGTCTTTGGTGCCAAATCCAGCAGTTTTTTTAAGGCGTCTCCCGTCTTCCCCTTAGAACGTGCTTCCAGATACTTCCCTATATTAATCAATGCCAGAATCATCACCGAAGATTCAAAATACAAATCATGACGATATTGATTCACCAGTTCAAAATTCTGTACTCCCAATCCATAGCCCATGCGGTAAATGGCAAAAATTCCATAAATCAGCGATGCACCGGAGCCCACTGCAATCAGAGTATCCATGTTGGGCGCACCGTGAAGCAGTGTACTGAAGCCCTTGCTGAAATAGGCCCGGTTCATGTACAATACAGGCAGACACAGCAGAAACTGCGTAAACGCAAAGGCTACCGCATTTTCCGTTCCCGAAAGAACGACTGGCAAAGGCAGACCTGCCATATGTCCCATAGACACATACATCAGGGGAATCAGAAATACAAATGACCAGATTGTTCTCTTCTTCATCTCCATCAAATGTTCCTGGACGGGATTGGCTCTTTTCACTTCTGCGTTTTGTGCCTTTCCTCTTGTTTCCGACGAGCCTGCTGCCGGAGACGCACCGTATCCGGCATGTACAACTGCCTCTATAATTCCCTGTTCCTTCAGAATTTCATCGTCATATTCCACCTGCATACTGTTAGTCAGAAGATTGACACTGACCTCTTTCACCCCTTCCAGCTTGCGGACGCACTTTTCCACCCTGGAAGAGCAGGCCGAGCAGGTCATGCCTGTCACATCAAATTTTCCCTTCATCTTCACACTTCCTCTCTACATGATTTTCCCCAACATCGTCACCAGTTCGTCTACCTTTTCCTCCCTCTCCTCGTCTGTCTTGGCATTGGTAACACAGCTCTTTAAATGGGCTGTGAGAATCTCCTTGTTTGCCTTATTTAAAATGGCTTCTGTAGCCATAAGCTGATGTGAAATGTCCATACAGTAACGATCTTCCTCCACCATCTTGAGTATACCGTCTATTTGTCCTCTGGCTGTTTTTAAAAGTCTGTTTATCTTCGCTTTATCTGCCTGCATCTCTTTTCCTCCCTACACCCCCGTGGGGTATTAATCTTGACGAAAACAGTGTAGCATAAAAACGGGAGAAAAGCAACCCCTTTTCTCCCGTTTCCGAATTCTCAAAAATATTTTATCCCAATGCCACATCCAATATCATCATCAATACAAAGCCTGCCGCAAACCCAATGGTTCCGATATTGCTGTGTTCGCCCTGGCTGGCTTCCGGTATCAGTTCTTCCACCACCACATAAATCATGGCGCCTGCGGCAAAAGCCAGCAGATACGGCAGCACCGGCTGCACAAAACGAAACAGAAGCACGGTGAGAAAAGCCCCTAAAGGCTCCACCGCACCGGAAAGCGCCCCGTAGAGAAATGCTTTCCCCTTGCCCATACCTTTTTCACTCCGAAGCGGCAAGGATATAATGGCCCCCTCCGGAAAGTTTTGGATAGCGATTCCCACGGACAGAGCCATGGCTCCCGCCAGGGTAATTTCTGTATTTTCTGCCAGCATACCGGCAAAAACCACACCTACAGCCATCCCTTCGGGGATATTGTGCAGAGTCACCGCCAATACCAGCATGGTGGTTTTCTTCAGGCTGCTCTTCTTTCCCTCCGGCTGACTGGCTCCTATGTGTAAGTGAGGAATCAGTTTGTCCATCCCCAAGAGAAACAAAATTCCCAGCAAAAATCCCACAGCCCCGGGGATAAAGGCAAATTTCCCCATAGCTTCGGACATATCCATAGCCGGAATCAAGAGGGACCACACAGCCGCTGCCACCATAACCCCGGACGCAAAGCCCAGAAGACTTCTCTGCACCAGAGGTTTCATTTCATGCTTTAAAAAGAACACACAGGCGGCTCCCAAAGCCGTACCTGCAAAAGGAATCATAATACCTGCAAAAAGTTCCATAGATACCTCCTTTGATTGTTTCTATCTTATCATAGTTTTTTAGAATTTGCACTGTTTTTATCCATTTTCTTCTTATGCAAAAAGAAAACACCCAAGTCGCCTTAAGTGCTTTCTTTCAAAAAATGGATATACCTTTTTTATTTCTGCCCATAATAAGCATTTTCCCCATGTTTCCTATAATAATGCTTATCCTGTAATTCCTGGGGCGCTGGCTGCACCCGTGGGTTTATCTGCTCACATCTGGCAGCCATCTTCGCCACCTCTTCCAGTACCACTGCATTGTGCACGGCTTCGTGTCCGTCTTTTCCCCAGGTAAAGGGACCGTGGTTTTTGCACAATACGGCCGGAACTGCCTCATAATCCTTATTTTTAAAATACTCTGCAATGAGCAGTCCTGTATTTTTCTCATAAGCCCCTTCGATTTCTTCCTTCGTCAAGCAGCGCACACAGGGAATCTCTCCGTACATATAGTCTGCATGGGTAGTTCCGTAGCAGGGAATTCCTCTTCCGGCCTGAGCCCAGCTGGTTGCCCAGGAAGAATGGGTATGTACAATGCCGCCAATCTTTGGAAAGGCCTTGTAAAGTTCCAGGTGTGTGGGCGTATCTGAGGAAGGATTGTATCTTCCTTCAATCTTATTTCCCTCCAAATCCATAATCACCATATCCTCCGGTGTCAGCTTGTCATAGTCCACACCGCTTGGCTTAATAGCAAAGTATCCTGTCTCCCGGTCAATCTGGCTGACATTCCCCCAGGTAAACGTTACCAGACCATATTTCGGCAACAGCATATTGGCTTCGTAAACCGCTTTTTTCAATTCTTCTAACATCTTATTTTTCCTCCTGTTTTCTCCTGTCTTTTACGGAATTTCCCGGTATCAGTTCCGGCTGAATCAGCCTGGGAATCTGGCTTTTCTCCTCCGGCACTTCCCGAATTTTCTCCAGAAGCAGCTCTGCCGCCATTTCTCCCAGCTTTTCCTGTGGATGGGCAATGGTGGTAAGGCAAAGGCTGCCTGCTGACATCAGGGAATTATCGTACCCCGTGACAGAAATATCCTCCGGCACCTTTTTCCCCATTTCTTCCAGCCCGCCAATCACATCTGTGGCAATCTGGTCATTGTAGCACACAATTCCGTCAATATACATCCCCTGTTCCAAAAGCTGTCCGGCCATCAGAGCCGGTTTGCTCTTCCGGTCTTCCGTGTGAAACCATACCACCCGGTCCGGGTCATAGACAAATCCTGCTTCCTGCAAAGCTTTGACATACCCTTTGTGCCGCTCTTTCCCCTGGAAATCATCGGCCTTAAAAATCCCTATCAGATTCTCATGCCCCATGTCCAGCAGATATTTTGTCACCAGATATCCGCCCTGGCAGTCATCCATGAGAATATGAGGCTTCTCCTGCATCTGGGGATATACGCCCTGAATAAACACATAGGGAATATGATACTCTTCCAAAAGCCCGTACAGATTCATATGTCGGCACAATATCTGGCTTTTGCTGGGTTCAATAATCAGTCCGTCAATGTCCTTAGAGAGAATTTCTTCCAGCACTCTGGCTTCCCTTGTCCTGCTGTTGGCCGTATTTTTCAGAATAATGCTGTACCCATTTTCCGTCATGACCTTATCCATACCCTGAATCAGTCTGGGAAAAATGTAATCTGAAATATAGGTGGTAATCACCGCAATATTGCCGGATTTCCGCAGATGACACATACGTTCCGAACAAAAAGTTCCTCTGCCGTGTTCCGCCACAATATACCCTTCCTGTATGAGAATGGACAAAGCCTTACGCACCGTATGTCTGCTGATATGATACTTTTGGGACAGTTCATTTTCCGAAGGCAGCTTCTCTCCCGCTTTGACCTTTCCGCTTAAAATGGAGGACTTCAATTCTTCCATAAGGACATAGTATTTTGTCTTGCCGTTTTCCTGTGTCATAGTTTCCTCCTTTTTTCCTATTGTACAACTTGTACGCACGTATTCACAAGTTGTTCTTACTCTTTTCTCAAAAACTTTTCCTCCTGTATTTCCACCAGAATAATGTCCTCCCCTATCTGGCGGATACAGGAAAAGGGAATCACATATTCACTGACGGAGCCAAAGAGGCCGCACATCTTCCCCTGCACCGGCACAATAAGCATTTGTATCTGTCCCGTGCGGCAGTCAAATTCCACATCCAGCGGACATCCCAGACTCTTGCAGGTACAGATGTTAATCACTTCTTTTTGCTTTAATTCACAGACACGCATAAAAAATCCCCCTGTATTCACGGTCTTAATGTATCCTATGAATACAGAGGGCTTTCCAACACACAAAAAAGAAATCAGCGGTCCATTTCCGACTGAATCCCTGTATTTTTGTGATTCTTAATAATACGGTCAATTTCATTTAATCCACAGGAAGGCAAATCTCCCGGAATGGTATTTTTCACTGCACTGGTAGCATTTCCGTATTCCAGCGCTCTCTGGCAGTCAAAATCATGAGCCAGAAGTCCGTACAGCGCGCCGGAAATATAAGCGTCTCCGCTGCCGATACGGTCTACCACTTCAATATTGTGGTACGGTTCCTCTTCGTAAAACTTGTCCTCTTTTGCATTATAAATCACAGAGCCAAAGGTATGTACCTTAGGGCTGTGCACCACTCTCTGGGTAGAAGCTACAATGGAAATGGGGTATTCCTGGGTAAAACTCTTCATAACAGAATGCAAATCACCTTCCTTTAAAAAGGTCAGCTTTGCTGTCTCCTCTGAGCAGAAGAAAATATCCACATAAGGCAGAATCTTCTCAATGCACTCCTTGGCTTCTTCTCCTGTCCATAGATTGCCTCTGAAGTTGACGTCAAAAGAAATGATTGCGCCGTTTTCTTTAAACTTTTTAATCATCTCCACTGCATTTTCCCTGGTATTTTCGGAAAGAGCCAGCGTAATGCCGCTGGTGTGGAAACAGCGGGTGGAAGCAAACATATCCTCCGGCAAATCTTCCACTGTAATTTTGCAGAATGAAGCATGACGCCTGTCATATACGACACTGGGTTTTCTGGGATACGCCCCGTTTTCATAATAATAAATCCCAAGTCTTGCGTCCGGGTCTTCGTCATAAACCAGATAATCATCACTGACACCACAGAAACGCACACGGTTTTTGGCATATGTGCCCAGCGCATTGTCCGGCAGCTTGGAAATAATGCCGGTGCGCAGTCCCAGAAGAGAGACACCGGAAACCACGTTTAATTCCGCTCCTCCCACCTGTTTCTGAAAAGTTTCTCCTCTTACAATTCTCTCATTGTTCGGCGGAGAAAGACGCAGCAAAATTTCCCCCAGTGACAACAAGTCAAAATCCTTTTTCATGTTCTGCTTACCTCCTGAACTAACTTTTTTACAGACGAAGAGCGCCGCTTTAAGCCAGATATTTTATGAACTTAATGCGGCGCCCCTCATTTCTATGAAATATGTTCCCTAATGGCAATAAGGGTTTTTCATTTTAAATATGCAGTTAATTATCTCTGAACACGTCCGGAACCGTCTCCGCCTGCCAGTTTTGCAACTTCGTCCATGGAAACCATGTTGAAGTCACCTTCAATAGAATGTTTCAGACAAGATGCTGCTACTGCAAATTCGATTGTAGCCTGTGCATCGTATCCGTTTAAGCATGCACAGATAAGTCCGCCGCCGAAAGAATCTCCGCCGCCTACACGGTCAACAATGTGCATTTTGTATTTTTTGCTGAAGTAGTAGTCATTTCCATCGTATAACATTGCAGACCAGTTGTTGTCATTTGCAGATAAAGATTCGCGCAGTGTAATAGCCACTTTCTGGAATCCGAAACGGTCTGCTAACTGTTTTGCAACATCTTTGTAACCTTCGTGGTTTACAGTACCTGTTGTAACGTCTGTATTTGCTGCTTTGATACCGAATACGTCAGCTGCGTCTTCTTCGTTTGCGATACATACGTCTACATATTTACAGATTTCACCCATAACCTGTCCTGCTTTTTCTTTGGACCACAGTTTGTTTCTGTAGTTTAAGTCACAGGAAATAGTAAGTCCTGCTTCTTTTGCAGCTTTACAAGCTTCCAGACAGATGTTGGCTACTTCGTCATTTAAGGCCGGTGTAATTCCTGTAAAGTGGAACCAGTCAGCACCATCGAAGATTTTCTTCCAGTCAAAGTCAGCTGTTGTAGCTGTTGCAATAGAAGAACCTGCTCTGTCGTAGATAACTTTGGAAGGTCTCTGGGAAGCGCCCTTTTCCAGGAAGTAGATACCTACTCTGTCGCCGCCGCGCACGATATCTGTTGTGTCAACGCCGTATTTTCTTAAAGAATTTACAGCAGCCTGTCCGATTTCGTGTTTTGGAAGTTTTGTAACGAATTTTGCGTCAAATCCGTAGTTTGCTAAAGAAACAGCAACGTTTGCTTCTCCTCCGCCGTATGTTGCGCCGAAGTTTTCTGCCTGTACGAAACGGTAGTATCCTTCCGGAGCCAGTCTCAACATAATTTCACCAAAAGTAATTACTTTCTTTGCCATTTGTATTAATCTCCTTTAATCTTTTTCCCTTGTTCTTATTTATTTCTGATTTCAGCAACTAATTTTACTGCTTCTGCTGTCAGGTCTTTAATTTCATCAAATTTTCCTGCTTTTACTAAATCGCCTTTTACCATCCAGCTTCCGCCGCAGGCAATGATTTTGTCACAGCCTAAGTAGCTTTCCAGGTTCTTTGCGTTTACACCGCCTGTAGGCATGAATTTCAGACCTACATAAGGAGCTGCCATCGCTTTGATGGTAGCAACGCCGCCGAACTGTTCTGCCGGGAAGAATTTTACGACTTTTAAGCCTCTCTTAACCGCCTGTGCTACTTCGGATGGAGTAATGCAGCCCGGGAATACCGGAATTTCTTTCTCCAGACAGTAGTCTACGATTTCAGGGTCAAATCCAGGGCTTACAATAAATTTTGCGCCTGCTGCCACTGCACGGTCTACCTGGTCAATAGTCAGAACTGTACCTGCTCCTACAAACATGTCCGGGTATTCTGCTGTCATAAGTTTAATGGATTCTTCTGCTGCTGCAGTACGGAATGTAACCTCAGCACATGGAAGTCCGCCCTCTACTAATGCTTTTGCCAGAGGTGCTGCATCTTTTGCATCTTCCAATACAACTACCGGTACTACACCTAATTCTGCGATTTTTTCTGCAACTGTGCTCATTGCTTGTTCCTCCTTCATAATTGCTCAGTGTTTCATATTGTGAAATGTCGTTTCGTCATGTGGTATTTCTTTAATTTGCATTATACTACGGTGTAAAAAAATGTCAAGCAGAAAATCGAAAAAAATCTCCTGTTGCCACAATCTTTTGAAAGTGTTACAATAGCGTCAATGTCAATATAGAAAACCGGGAGAATTATCATGGAAAATAAAAACCCTATTCAGGTGGCTGACCGTCTGTTTCTGGTGCTGGAAACCCTGGCTGAAACCGGGCCTGCAGCTCTGGCAGATTTGTGCCGCCATCTTGAGTTAAATAAAAGCACGGTACACCGTCTGCTCAGTTCCCTGATTTACATGGGCTATGTAAAACAAGACGCAGAAACCGGAAAATATTCCCTGTCCTTTAAGCTTCTGACTCTGTCTAACAAGCTGATGAGCCATATGGACATTCTGGAGACCGTACGCCCCTTCTTAAAGAAGCTGTCTGAGGAAACCGGAGAGACGGTTCACTTCGTACAACTGGACGGTCTGGATGCCGTGTATATTTACAAAGAGGAATCCTACCAGAATTCCATCCGCATGGTTTCCAAGGTGGGCAGCCGGATTCCCCTTTACTGTTCCGGTGTGGGAAAAGCCATGGCCGCGGACATGCCGGAAACCCAAATCAAAGAAATCTGGGACAACAGCCAAATCCAGAAACTGACACCTCATACTATGATTCATTATACCCAATTTTTCGAGAAAATAAAAGAGGTTCAGCAAAAAGGATATGCCTTAGATGACGAAGAAAATGAACTTGGTGTGCGCTGCATCGCAGTCAGCATTCCTGACTTTAAGGGAAGGCCCAAATATGCCTTTTCCATTTCCGCCCCGGTGGCGCGAATGTCTGACCGGCGTATTGAAGAACTGTCCCAGATTGTGCTGCATATCAAAAAAGAAATTGTTGCAGCCATGCGCTAAGGATCAGCCGTCTGTACGCAGTGCATAAAAAGAGCCATATGGAAAACACTTGCTGATTTCTCTGCATACGTTTCCCATATGGCTCTTTTTTATTCGTCCTCTTTTCTCTGGTGTTTTTTTCTATATTTCACACATTCTGTCAGCAGATATTCTATCTGGCCGTTCATAGAACGAAAATCGTCCTCCGCCCACTGGGCAATTTCATTCCACAGGGTCGCTGACAGTCTTAAAGGTACCTGTTTCTTTGCTTTTTCTTTTCCCTTTGGTTTCTTTTCGTTTTCCAGAATGTGTCTCACCGCCTTTTATTTTTTAATAGATACTGCCGCTGTTGACAATGGGCTGTGCATCTTTATTGCCGCACAGTACCACCAGCAAATTGCTGACCATAGCCGCTTTTCTCTCCTCATCCAGTTCTACAATCTCATTTTCACTTAATTTTTCCAAAGCCATTTCTACCATTCCCACAGCGCCTTCTACAATCTTCTGACGGGCGTCAATAATGGCTGCCGCCTGCTGTCTCTGGAGCATGGCAGAGGCAATCTCCGGCGCATACGCCAAATGGGTAATTCTGACTTCCAGAATCTTAATGCCTGCATTTTCCACTTTCTCCTGCAGTTCTCTGCACATGATATCCGCAATTTCCTGGCTGCTTCCTCTTAAAGATTTTTCATCCTTTCCCTCTGCGGCATCATATGGATATTTTCTGGCTGTGTTTCGGATGATGGAATCGCACTGAATGGAAAGATAGCTTTTATAATTTTCTACGTTTATCACTGCTTTTGTGGGATTCACCACTTTCCAGATAGCCACAGCCCCGATTTCCACCGGATTTCCGGTCTCATCATTTACTTTCTGCTTTTCATTGTTCAGTGTCATGGTTTTTAATGATACCTTACGGTTGACGCTTTTGCCATTGGCTGCTGCCTTTACCGTGGGATTAATCGCTGTAACAAAAGGATTCACCCAGAAAAAGCCCTCTTTCATCAAGGTTCCGTAATAATTACCAAACAAAGCCAGCACCAGGGCCTCTTTGGGATTGATAACCTTCAGTCCGCACAGGATTAGGATACCTGCCAAAAATGCCAAAGTTCCTGCTATTATAGCAGCAATTCCCAGTACCTCTGCCCCATTTCTGTCACAGAGCAGCGCTCCCCAGACAAACCCTCCTATTCCGGCTGCCGCCAGTATGCATCCAAGTATCAGCATACCAAAACCTGATTTCGCCTGCAACACCTTTTCTTTCTGAATCTCGTTTTTCCCTTTGTTTTCTTCACTCATAGGTCATCCTCCTCGCTTCGTCAGCTCGATTTAATTTGATATCATTTTGATATCATCAATATATCACCAAATTTTTTCTCTGTCAATATCGTTTCACGAAAAAAAGGCCGTCTCACAGAAACAGCCTTTTCCCTTTATCTTCTCTATTCGTACCGCACAATTTCCTTTTTCAGTCTTTTCATAATCCGCTTTTCCAGTCTGGATATGTAAGACTGGGAGATACCCAGCAGGTCTGCTACCTCTTTCTGGGTCTTCTCTCTTCCCTCCGGCATATTAATGCCAAAGCGCAGCCGCACAATGGTCTGCTCTCGCTTCGTCAGCTTTCCAATGGCTTTTCCCAGCAGTTTCCTCTCCACTTCGCTTTCAATATCCCGGTAAATCACATCCTCATCGGTTCCCAAAATGTCCGACAGCAGCAGTTCGTTGCCGTCCCAGTCCACATTTAAAGGTTCATCAATGGAAACTTCCAGCTTCGTTTTGCTGTTTCGCCGCAAGTACATGAGAATTTCGTTCTCAATGCACCGGGAAGCGTAAGTGGCCAGCTTGATTTTTTTCACAGGATTAAAGGTATTAATAGCTTTAATAAGTCCAATGGTACCTATGGAAATCAAATCCTCTACCCCCACCCCGGTGTTGTCAAATTTCTTGGCAATATAGACCACCAGTCTTAAATTATGTTCAATAAGACAGGCTTTGGCAGCCTCGCTTTTCTCCCCTTGCAATTTTTCAAGCTGCACGGCCTCCTCTTCTGCAGGCAAGGGAGCAGGAAGCACTTCTGCACCGCCAATATAGTGAATCTCATTCCCCCTGGGCAGTAAGATTCCGGTAAAACCAGTAAACGAAAACCCTCTTTTTGCACAAACATCCATTTTTCATACTCCTCTCAACTCTTTAAAATACCGGGATTTATAATCATTTGAAAACGCCTGTCTAAGGACAGGGACGTCCGAGAAAGCCCTATGGGCGCTCCCCTTATCTCTTTTTCCCCGTCCTCTGTATATACGGTCATGCTTTCTGCCGTCACAACAGGAAGCAGCCCTCTTTGGCAGCCCACGCTGGTATAAAGCACAAACCTGGGCTGTAGTTCTTCCAGCCCTTTGCCCATCTGTTCTTTTCCTTCTTCCAGGTTCATGGCACAAAAGTGTTCCAGTGCTTCTCTCTGTTCTCTGTCCAGCAGTCCCTCAAAACTGCTGTATTCCATCACGCACACTGGTTTTCCTGTCTGCGTATCCAGCAGACAGTTTCCCGTATCATACAGTCCTTTTACTTTTCTTTCCCTGTCTTTCAGCACAAGTTTCACGTCGCACGAAAGACTGCTTTTTCCTTTTAAGTATTTACAGAGTCTTATGCCTGTGTATAAAATCAGGTAAGCGGCAGTTGTGATAAACAAAAACGGAAGTTCTTTCTCTTTCAAAAAAGGCTCTGCAAACAGCAGGATTCCGCCCAGAAGAAAGGAGGCTCCAAAAAAAGCGGCACTTGCGGCCAGCAGCTTCTTCAGGGTTTTGAAACCGCAGCCTGTACGCACCATAACCAATACGCTGATACTGTAAAAAATCACAAGTCCTGCTGTGTGGATTTCTCTTGAGAATACCAGAAAGCCGCACATTCCAAGTGCCCCAAAAACAGCGCCCCAAAAAGCACGCAAAGGGCTGGCAGTGCCCTTTAGCAGCACATTGGTCAGACACAGCACCCAGAAATCCATCAGCAGATTCACCGCGAAAAACACATCTATGTAAAATTCGCAGTACACAAAACACCCCCTAGCCTCTGCAGGGACTCTTCTACTTATCTGGAATAAGTACTGTCCATTATAGAGGTTTGGGGGTGCTGATTTTGTCAAAACGGCTTGCCTGGCTGTAAAATCTTTTCGACAGTGCAATGCCGCTTTTTTTACCTTATGTTACCTGTTTTATGTCAATTTTTCCCGGAAAGTGACTGGTCATACCCACTTCTCCCATGGACATGGTTACCACCGTCTTTTCTGTTTTGAGGAATTACAGCCAGCTTTACATAATCTTCCTACATAATTCCCGGCAGCCGCCCTCCCCTGGGATGGGGAAGGTAAACAGCAGCGGAATTTCTCCTAAATTGTCGCTTATTGTCTCCAACATTGCCCACACTGTTTCCTGCTCTTTTCCACTTGACAGCGACGCAGTTTCACTTTAAACTTTTCATAAAGCAATGGAAGATACAGGAGGAGGAATATTCTTATGATACACATTACCGGAGAAACCGGACTTACCGGACTTCTGGGCAGCCCGGTTGCCCACAGCATTTCCCCGCTTATGCACAATTACAGCTTTCAGTCTCTTGGCCTGGACTATGTATACCTGTGCTTTGACGTGAAAGAGCAGGGATTAAAGGATGCCGTACAGGGGCTTCGCGCATTGAATGTGAAAGGTTTTAACTTAACCATGCCCGATAAAAATAAAGTTCTGGAACATCTGGATGAGCTGTCCTGCGCAGCCCGGCTCATCGGGGCGGTAAACACCGTAGAAAACAGAGACGGGCGGCTTATCGGACACAACACAGACGGCATTGGATTTATGCGCTCTGTGGCAGAACAGGGTCTTGAGATGAAAGGGAAAACCATGACTCTTCTGGGAGCCGGAGGCGCTGCCACGGCAATCTGTGCCCAGGCGGCCCTGGACGGCGTGGCACACATGCATATTTTTCTCAGAAGCACCAGCTCCCACCTGTCCAGAATGGAAGCCCTTGCAGAAAACCTTTCTGTGGAAACAGGCTGTAAGTTCCAGATTCACGATATCCGAGATTTGCAGACACTGGAACATGCAGTCCGGGAAAGCACACTTCTGGTAAACGCTACTTCTGTGGGTATGGCTCCCCGCCCGGATACCTGTATTCTGCCTGAAGATTTTGCCTTTCCTGCCGCCCTGTCCGTAGCAGATATCATTTACAATCCCTGGGAAACCCGCCTGTTATCCCTGGCAAAAAAGGCCGGCTGCAAAACCTTTAACGGATACGGTATGCTCCTGTATCAGGGGGCCGAAGCTTTCCGTATCTGGACAGGACGGGAAATGCCTATGAAGCAGGTGAGGGAATACCTGCAGACCGATTTTTAACCCCTTCTGTATCTGTCCTTTTATCATTTGCCACAACACAAAAGACCGCAGATTTCAAGGAATCTTTCCTAAAAATCTGCGGTCTTCTTTTATTCTCTCTTATCTTCTGTTTTTCAAAAAGTCAGGAATCTGAATATCTTTTTTCGGCACACTGCTGGTAAAAGTAGTTGGCGCCTGCTGGAAGGTTGGCATCTGGTAGCCTGTTGTCTGCTGCTGTACCGACTCCTGCTGCTGCGGTGCAGCCTGCTGTCTTACTGGTCTTGCTGTTGTTGTCTTCGCTGCTTTCTTATTTCTTTCCACACTTGCTTTTCTGGCTGTCTCATCATCCAGGCCTGTTGCAATAACCGTAATTCTTACATAATCTGCTTCTTTATCATCGTACAGGGCACCGAAAATAATGTTGGTATCTTCGCCTGTCAAATCCTGTACATAAGTTGCTGCATCGTTGGCATCCATAAGAGAAATATCTCCGGATACGTTAATGATAACGTGTGATGCGCCCTGGATGGTTGTCTCCAGAAGAGGACTGGATACCGCCTGCTGAACAGCTTCCATGGCTTTGTCATCGCCCTTGCCTTCACCGATACCAATATGAGCCACACCTTTGTCAATCATAACAGTCTGTACGTCTGCAAAGTCCAGATTAATCAGTGCAGGCAGGTTAATCAGGTCTGTAATACCCTGTACAGCCTGCTGCAGGACTTCGTCTGCTTTCTTCAGAGCTTCCGGCATGGTAGTACGGCGGTCAACGATTTCCAAAAGTTTATCGTTTGGAATAATAATGAGTGTATCTACATTTTCTTTTAATTTTTCAATTCCGGAAAGAGCATTGCTCATACGGGTTTTTGCTTCAAAACGGAAAGGTTTTGTCACAACACCAACGGTCAGAATTCCCATTTCCTTAGCCACTCCGGCAACTACCGGTGCAGCGCCGGTTCCTGTTCCGCCGCCCATACCGCAGGTAACAAACACCATATCCGCTCCCTGGATGGCCTGTCTGATTTCTTCGATGCTTTCTTCCGCAGCTTTTTCACCGATTTCCGGTTTTGCGCCTGCACCCAGACCTTTTGTCAGCTTTTCACCAATCTGAATCACTGTGGGTGCTTTGCATAATGTAAGCGCCTGTTTATCTGTATTGACTCCAATAAATTCCACTCCGCCGATGGCTTCTTCCACCATTCTGTTTACTGCGTTATTTCCAGCTCCACCTACACCTACAACGATAATCTTTGCAGATGATTCAGCCTCGTTTGTCATAATTTCTAACACGGTATTTCCTCCTTTAGCTCCCTTGTATGGCTTGAAATGTGTATCACATTCATTTTCTTTCATAATATACATATAGATATATAATAAATGCTTTTTTTAAATTAATCAACTGGTAAATTCACTTTTTAAAAATTTTTTAGACCTTTTTTAGAATTATCCCCCTTTTTTATCAAACTTTCGTCAGCCTGCTGAATCAGAACCGTCGCTGTATTCCACATCCGTTCCGGTGTCGGAATCACCTTCTGAAAAAGTGCCCTTGTCTTCTGGGTCTTTGTCCTGACTGTCAGAATTCTGGGAATCCTCCCCCTGGTCTGTGCTGTCTGTTCCCTCTCCGCTGCCCGCATCGGAAATATCCTGACCGTCTTCCTCTTCGGAAGTGTTTGTGTCCGTATTTTCCTCCTCTGCACTCTGTCCTGTTTCGCTGTTCTCTTCTGCCGCATTGTCAAATACAACACTGGCTGTGTCTTCTGTTACATTTTCCAGATGAAGGACACCTTCCATACCTTCCAGCTGCGGAAGGATTCCAATCAGGCGGTTCATCTTTTCATCCATATTTTCATCGGTTCCCATATTGACTTCAATAGAACCGTAATACAGTACCAGCTGCTTCAGATCATTAAACACCAGACGGTCCGGCTTCTGCTCGGTCTTTTCCAGCATTTTCCCTACACTTAAAATGGTGTTCAGTCTCTTTTTGTTGATTCCTTTTATCTTCTCCCCCTGCTTGGCCTCTTTTACATTCAGCCCGTCTATCAGAGGTACATTTTCAATGGATTCCTCTGTAATAATCTGAATTACGCCCTGGCGGTCAAAATTCAGGCATTGACCGTTGAGACTGAAATAGCCAATCATCTGTTTTTCCCTGACCTGCAGCACCAGCGTATTCCATTTCTTCCTCTTAATGGTTATTCGTTCAATGAGCGCCTCCTCTTTTGTCTTTTCCTCTGTGTTGATAAACCGTTCTGCCAGCAGCGTGTTTTTGGCCGCCGGCACATCCAGCACCATCTTCTTGATTTCCTCATCCGAATAAAACTGATTACCCTTTACTTCTACTTTTGTAACGCGGAATCCCACACAAAACACAATCAGAAAAATCAGGATTCCTATGACAATGATTTCTGTCACAATTCTGCGTATGCTTCTTTTACTCATAAACTTCCCCTTTAGTCTTTGAAAATCTGCGCTCCCAATAACGCCAAATCTCTGCAGATATCTTCATAGCCCCGCTCAATGTAATGGCGGTTCTCCACATAAGTCTCTCCCCTGGCGGCCAAGCCCGCCAGCACCAGCGCCGCGCCTCCCCGCAGTTCCTCAGCCCAAACCTTATTTCCCAGAAGAACGCCTCCCCGAATCCGGGCGCAGTTTTGGCATACAGAAATATCTGCTCCCATTCTCTGCAGCTGGTACACCGGTTTAAAGCGGTCTTCAAACACGGTCTCCACAAGACAGCTTTCTCCTCTGGCGGCTGCAAGCACTGCCAGAAACACAGACTGCAAATCCGTGGGAAACCCCGGATACACGGCGGTCTGCAGATAAGGGATAAAGCCATCCGCCTTCTGACCTGACAGAATCAGTTTACCACTGTTGCAGGTATATTGTCCACCAATTTTCTCATAGGCAGCTAAAAGCGCCCCCATTTCCTCCACCGGCGCCTGGTCCAATATGCAGTTTCCACGGGTAATGGCGGCGGCACACACATAAGTTCCTGCTGCTATCCGGTCTGCAGGCACCTGAAATTCCGTATCATGAAGGTTCCGTACCCCGGTAATTTTAAGCTGCTGGCTTCCCACACCTTCTATCCTCGCCCCGGCCTGGTTCAAAAAACGGCACAGCCAGCTGACCTCCGGCTCTTTTGAACAACCGGAAAGCCAAGTGATTCCCGGGGCGCATACCGCGGCCAGAATGGCATTTTGCGCAGCCCCCACACTGCTTTTCGGAAAATGATATCTGCTTTCCTGCCTTTTCCCTGCTCTGGCGCACAGCATTTCTCCTTCCTGAAATTCTGCCCCCATAGCCTCTAAAGCCGCCAAATGCAAATCCACAGGTCTTTTCCCAATGACGCAGCCGCCGGGATAGGGCACGCAGGCCTGGCCGCACCGGCCCAGCAGACTTCCCAGCAGGACAATGGAGGAACGCATCTGACATCCCAGCTTCCGGTCCACCTCATATCCTGTTACCTGTTCTGCATCCAGCAAAAGGGTATGCCCCTCCCAGATGACTTTTACCCCCAGTTTCTTTAAAATTTCTTCCATAACAAAAACATCTGCAATTTTCGGACAGCCATGGAGCACGGTAACTCCTTTATTTAAAAGAGCGGCAGCCATCATTGGCAGTGCCGCGTTTTTAGAACCCTGTATTTTCACTTCACCACTTAAAGGAATTCCGCCTGTAATTTTAATTCCAGCCAAGCCATACACTCCTCTTATATTCAGATTCAAAGACTTTCATACTGTATTCTATGCGGCCTGACGAACAATGTGCATAAAGTCATGGTTCTTCGTATCGACTCACAGACAGCGCAATCCCCATCTCCCCCAGAAGAAACAGCACAGACGTCCCTCCATAGCTGACAAAGGGCAGCGTAATTCCCGTGTTGGGAATGGTATTGGTCACTACTGCGATATTTAAAATCACCTGGATGGCCATATGCCCCATAATCCCTGCTGCAATCAAAGCGCCGCTCAAATCTCTTGCATGGGTGGCTATAACCATGAGACGCCAGATAAGCAGCCCAAACAGCAGAATCAGGAGGCAGGCTCCTACAAGCCCCGTTTCCTCACAGATAATGGAAAAAATCATATCATTCTGGGCCTCGGGCACAAATCCCAGCTTTTGCAGACTGCTGCCAAGCCCTCTGCCGAAAATCCCGCCGCTGCCTATGGCATACAGCCCCTGTATAGTCTGAAATCCTTTTTCGTAAGCCTCCGGATTCCGCCAGATAGCCAGCCGCTCCAGACGGTAGCTTGCCATGCCCAGAAAGATTCCGATAAACACCACACCCACAGCTCCGATACCAAGAAAAGGCAGGTAGCGGGGATTGGATACAAAAATTAAAATAACTCCGATTCCCAGAATAATAATAGCAGTACTTAAATTGTTCGTTCCCACAAGCCCCACAATGGGCAGCAAAAGCATCATTGTGCCTGCCATATGAAGAATTCCCTGCTTTTGTTCCGCACTGCGGATAATCACATGGGTCAGAAGCAGTATGACCGCCACCTTGGCAAATTCGGAAGGTTGAAAAGACAGCGGACCTATAGAAAGCCACCGTTTTGAGCCATTATATTCATCTCCGAACAAGAGAACAGCCAGGGACAAAACCAGCGATACCAGATAAAAAAAGGGGGCAAACCGCACCAGGATGTGATAATCCATACAGGAAACCAGATACATTCCCATAAGCCCCAGGGAAGTGGCAAATAACTGTTTCTTAAAATAATAGGCAGAATCATGAAATTTGACTCTGCCGTTATACGCACTGGTACTATAGAGAAACACCAGACCGCAAATCAGAAGAAACAGAACCAGAAACAAAAGCCCTGTATCCTGGTGTCCCGCATTTTTTCTTTCTTTCTCCACTTTTCATGCTTCCTTTCGTGACGGTGCTTCTTTTCAATATATGAAATACAGGAAACAGATAGACGTATTCCAAAGAAGTTTCCCCCACGACAAAGGGGACAGCCCTTTTTGACTGTCCCCTCTTCTTTCTTACAGCATGCTGCGTACATATTCCTTAAACTTGTCTCCCCGCTGCTCATAGTTGTCAAACTGCCCCCAACTTGCGCAAGCAGGAGAAAGCAGAACGGCATCTCCTTTTTGGGCTTTTTCGGCACAGATTTTCACCGCTTCTTCCAGGCTGTCTGCCAGAATGGTATGGTAAAAGCCGCATGCGTGAGCTGCTTTTTCTATTTTCTCTCTGGTCTGTCCGATAAGCACCAATTCCTTTACCTTGCCCTCAAAGGCCTGAATCCACTCTTCATAAGAAGATTCTTTATCGTATCCTCCGCCAATGAGGAACGTCGGGCGGTTCATCGCCTGTATGCCCTTAATGGCTGCGTCGGGATTGGTTCCCTTGGAATCGTTGTAATAAGCCACGCCATGAATCTCTTCCACAAACTCAATACGGTGTGCAACGGCACGAAATGCAGACGCTGCCTTTCGGATAACTTCCTTGGGCACCCCGGCGCAGTAAGCCATAGCCGCTGCTGCCATAACGTTTTCGTAATTATGCTGTCCCAGAAGCTTTAGTTCTTCAGTGCGTACCAGTTCCACCTCTTCTGCGTCCGTTTTCAGCACAATCCTCGTACCATCTAAGTACACGCCCTTTTCCAGCTTTCGCTCACTGGAGAAAAAAACAACCGTTGCCGGACAGTGTTCTGCAAACCTGCGCAGTTCTTCGTCTTCATAATTCAGAATACAGAAATCGTCCTTTGTCTGATTGGCTGCAATCAGTTCTTTCACACGAATATATTCTTTCATAGTATGATGACGGTTTAAATGGTCTTCTGTAATATTTAGAATAGCAGAAACTTTTGGCGCAAAGGTGTGGGTGGTTTCCAGCTGAAAACTGCTGATTTCCGCCACTGTATAGCTGTCTTCATTCATGGACAAAGCCGCCTCTGTATAGGGATTTCCGATATTTCCTACTACAAACACCGAATTCGCGTAAGCCTTCATGATTTCTCCAAGGAGCGCTGTGGTGGTAGTCTTTCCGTTTGTCCCTGTAATGGCCAGCACCGTTCCCTCGCCCATGCGGTAAGCCAGTTCTACTTCGCCCCACACCGGCACGCCTGCAGCCTGCATACGCTCCACAGGCGCAATGTCCAGAGGTACTCCCGGACTCATCACTGCCAAATCCAGAGTGGAAATCACTTCGCCACTCAGTTCGCCCAGTACAATTTCACAGGCGGAGCCTTTGGGCAGCTTCTTCTGAAGCTCTTCCTTTTTCAGTTTCTCATTGCCGTCATACAGGACAACCCGGGCGCCTACGGCTTCCAGAAGCTTTGCCGCACCGATTCCGCTGATACCGGAACCAAACACCAGCACCTTTTTCCCCTGTAATTCCATTTTGTGTAAACTCATAATTTTTCTCCTATACACCCATTAACGCAATCAGACATAAAACAGCCGTGATAATGGAAAATACTGCTACGACTCTGGTTTCAGACCAGCCGCACAACTCAAAGTGATGGTGAATGGGCGCCATTTTAAAGAATCTCTTCCCGTGGGTTGCCTTAAAGTAAGTCACCTGAATCATAACAGACAACACCTCCACCACATATATCAGACCTACAATCAAAAGAAACAGTGGCATCTGCAGCATATACGCCGTACCTGCCACAAAACCGCCCAGAGCCAGCGAGCCCGTGTCTCCCATAAAAATCTTGGCCGGATACACATTGAACAGCAAAAAGCCCATCAAAGCCCCCACCACCGCGCAGGTAATGGGTTCAATCCCGCTCTTTGTCCCAATGGCAATAACGGAAAAGAAGGTAGCCACCATAATGGTTACGGAAGAAGCCAGCCCGTCCAGTCCGTCGGTAAAATTTACACCGTTTACCGTACCGATGACTACAATAAAGATAAGCGGAATGGTGAGAATACCGAAGTCCAGTTCATGTCCCGGAATAAAAGGAATTTTCATGGTCAGAGGCACATCGGTAAATTTCACCAGATAAAAGGCAAACACAGCCGTTACCACAATCTGGCATGCCATTTTCTGCATGGGCATTAAGCCGTCCGAACGCTTCAGCACAACCTTCAGGTAGTCATCCAGAAAACCAATGATTCCAAATCCCAGTGTGAGAAACAAAACAGGAATGATCTTCGGATAATCTTTTACATAGAGCAGGGAAGTCACCACTGTGGAAAGAAGGAAAATAATACCGCCCATGGTGGGGGTTCCGGCTTTCTTTAGGTGGGACTGTACTCCCTCTTTACGCTCTGTCTGTCCCATTTTCAGTTTCCGCAGATAGGGAATGATAATGGGACCTAATATGACACTGATGGCAAACGCCACAAGTACCGGTACAACCATTTTAAAATCTGTCATAGTACACCTCTTTTTTATGTATTTTTGCTCTTCCTAGTATAATGCTTTTTCCTTCATTTATCAACCTTCAATCCCCATGTAGGGCAGAATATTCTCAAAGATGTCTTTTATCACAGGCGCGGCAATGGTTCCGCCGTAATAAATGCCCTGAGGGTCGTGGATGACGCAGATACCCAGAACCTGGGGATTATCTGCCGGAGTAAAGCCCAGAAAAGACGAGATATAGCGGTTAGCGCTTCTTGGCAAAGTCTGGGAAGTGGCGGTCTTTCCCCCAATGGTTCTGCCCTCTATGGCTGCGTTCTTTCCTGAACCCTCAGATACTACTTTTTCCAGAATGTAGCGGACTTCTTCTGACACCTCGGGCGTGACAATTCCGGTCTGTTCCTTATAGTCCAGCGTTTTTACCAGATTGCCTTCCCGGTCTGTCACCCTTACTCCAAAGTGGGGTGTTATCCGTTTTCCTCCGTTAATCAGGGAACTGACTGTGGTAGCCAGCTGTATAGGCGTAATCTGAAAGGACTGGCCAAAAGAAATGGTAGCCAGTTCCACTTCCCCGATATTTTCTTTTTTGTGCATAATGGTGCCCGCCTCTCCCGGCAAATCAATGCCGGTCTTCTCCAGAAGGCCAAACTTTTGAAAATATCGGTAATAATTGTCCACGCCCAGCCGCAGCCCTACCTCAATAAACACCGGATTGCAGGAATTCATGGCCCCTTCCACAAAGCTTTCTGCCCCGTGTCCTGTTCTTTTATGGCAGTGAATTCTTCTGTCCTCCACCACCCGAAAACCGGGACAGGAAAAGCGGTCATCCCGGTGTACCACCCCCTGGGAAAGTCCGGCTGCCATGGTAATAATTTTGAAAGTAGACCCCGGCTCATAGGTATCATTGATTGTGAGATTTCTCCACATCTGGTTGCAGGCATCCTGCAGTTCCTTGTCTGTCATACCGGAAGTGTCTATATCCGTATTCAGAGTAAACGGCTCATTCAAATTAAATTCCGGCACATTGGCATTGGCATAAATCTCTCCGTTCTGGGGATTCAGCAGCAGAATGGACACAGCGTCCGCCTCTTTTTCCTCCATGACTTTCTCTGCGGCCTGCTGGGCGTACATCTGAATATTTTTGTCCAGACTCAGGTGCAAATCATACCCCGGCACCGGCTCTGCCCGATACTCTCCCAATTCGGACAACTCTACCCCTCTGGCATCTGTGGTGGTGAGTATCTTGCCATTAATGCCCTGCAGCACATCTTCATACTTTACTTCCAGTCCGATAATCCCCTGATTATCCCCTCCGGTAAACCCCAGCACCTTGGAGGCCAGTTCTTCATAAGGATAATCCCGCTTGAAATCTTCGTCTACTTTGACGCCCTCCAGCCCATAGCTTCGGATTTTGTCCCCCACACTTTTCTCCACATTGGTCTTGACCCGTTCAATGGCAGACACGGTTTCTACTCTCTTTTTGGCAGTTTCGTAAGACAGCCCCAGCTCTTTTTCCAACATACGGATAACCTTTTCCGGCTCTTTTATCTGGCTGTGAATCACAGAAATCGTACACACCGCTTTATTATCCGCCAGCACCTCCCCTTTACAATCCAGAATTCTGCCTCTGGCCGCCTTAATGTCCCGCTCCCTTTCATGAAGCTGCTCTGCCTTCTTCGCATAATAATCTGAACGGATGACCATAAGATAGACCATACGTCCCATAAGTCCCATAAGCATCAGCACACAGGCAGCAAAGACTACCACGGTTTTCTTTTTATGATAGGTTCTGTTTTTCCTCAACTTTCAGCCCCGACAAACAGCTTATCCCTATACTATATGATTTCCTGCCTCTTCTTTAGAACGAAAAACAGTGTTGCCGCACGAAGGAATTGCAGCAACACTGTTTTTTATCTTCTTATTTGGTCTTCCAAGTCTTCCATACCATAGGCATCTTCTTCGTAGGTGGCGTCATCTTCGTCAATGCCTGCGTCTTCGTTGGTAATGCCATCTGTTTCCTCGTTGTTGGCCTCTTCTTCCTGTGGGTCTCCGTCACCGAAGCCCTGGTCCAGTATGGTGCCATATGGATTGGACACACCGTCTTTGATGATATCTGTCATCTTGGGCACTCCGTAGAAACCTTCCCAGAGTACGGTTTCTTCGTCTGTCGGCTCGTCCTGATAGATGTTCATGTACGGCAGTACCTCAGACAGAATCGCCTGGGACAGATACTGAGGATACGTACTGGAAGCCTGTTCCTCCACGTTTGGTGTATCTACAACCGTATAGATAATGACTTCTGGCTTATCCAGAGGGGCAAAACCGATAAAGGATACCAGATAGTTTCCCTTTTCCTTTTCATTCAGCTTTTCCGCTGTACCAGTCTTACCGCCCATGGAATATCCCTTGACTTTAGCTGACTTACTGGTACCGCTCTCCACACTCATACCCATGTATTCCCGCACATCTGCAGAAACCTCTTCTGATATGGGCTGTTTTAAAATGGTAGGAGTGATATTTTTCACAACTTTTCCATCTTCATCGGTAATTTCTTTTACCAGATGGGGCTGGTAATAAACACCGCCGTTAATTGCCGCAGACATGGCTGCAATTTCCTGAATCATAGTACAGTTAAATCCCTGGCCGAAAGCTGAGGTAGCCAATTCCATCTCATACATATTATCTTCTGAAAACAGAAGTCCCGTTTCCTCACTTGGCAGGTCAATACCGGTTCTGGTACCAAAATTAAACTTGCTCTGATATTCCAGAAACAGACTGGCCCCCATTTTCCGTCCGATGGCCATCATACCGTCATTGCAGGAGTTCTGAATAACCTCTCCCACACTTTCCGCCCCATGGCTGTCGGGATAAACAGCGCAACGCACATAGTCCTCTCCGATTTCCTCTCCGCCGTCGCAGACAAAACGGCTGTCTTCCGTAATGGCGCCGGATTCCAGGGCGCTGGCCACTACAATAGGTTTAATAACGGAACCCGGTTCATAGTTCTGGCTGACACAATAGTTTTTCCACATGGCAAACAGAGCTTCTTTTGTCTCTTCATCGTCCATATTTGCGATTTCCAAATCTGTATAACTTCCCGTTAAATCCCTGGGATTGTTTAAATCATACGTTCCCGAACTGGCCATAGCCAGAATCTCCCCGGTATTGGGGTCTTCCACAATGACGGCTATATTTTCCGCGCCCTTTTTCTTAGCATTCTTTTTGTTATTAGGACCGGCAGACAGCGCCCGGTCAAAAGCGGAAATATACTTTTCCACAATCTCCTGAATCGTAGCATCTATGGTAGTGGTCAGATTCTTTCCATTCTCCGCCTCAATAATGGTCTGCTCCAGTGTCTCATTTTCACCCATATACCCAAATTTACGCCCGTTGCTGCCATTTAGCGTACTGTTGTAATACCCTTCCAGCCCCCAGGTTGCCGTATCATCTGAGTCGGTAAATCCAATGACATCACAAGCCAGACTCTCCAAAGGATAAATCCGCTTATAGTTTTCTTCAAAGTAAATTCCACGGACGCTCTGGCGACGGGTCACTTCCTCCTCGCCCAGAGCCTTCTTCTCTTCCTCATCCTCCGGAATTTCCAAAGAGGCTTCAAATGCCTTCTTCTCTTCCATGGTAACTTCCTTTTGCAGAATCTGATACTGGCTCGCCTTGGTGTCATCCCCGGTTAAAAGGTCTTCGACTGTATCCTGGTCAATGCCAAAATACTCCTCCAGCGCTGCCTTCGTAGGTTCTTTATACTTTTCCGGGTTCTTGTTAATTTCCACACAGTCCAAAACCAGGTTGTACACCTTCACACTGTTGGCTAAAATAGTACCGTTGCGGTCCGTAATACTGCCCCGCTTAAAAGGAATCGTTGTATTTGTATACTGCTGCTGGGACTGGGACAACACCTGCTGGGTATAACGGTTTCCCGACTTGGCATTGATAATGGTAATTCCTCCCAATAAACTGACTAAAGCCAGCAGAGAACAGCCAAATACCCCCGCCAGCTTTAGTTTCATCTTTTTTGTAAGTTTTCTTTGTCTTGACTCGTCTTTTCTCAATCTTTCACCTGCTTATTCTTCCGGAATATCCTGATACTGTCTTACATAACTGTTGTTTCCCGGAACATAGTATTTAATCTGGTCTTCTGTTGCATACTCCATCCCCAGCTCATTGATGGCACGGTCTCTGATATCATCCAAATCCACACTGCTCATCACATCGCTGTAGTAGGCGTCATTATCTGCTTTCAGTTCATTGAGTTCTAATTCTAATTGCGCCTGTGCACTTTTCTGTGCCGTCAGCTCCGCAGTCAATTTGATATAATGCACGCAGGCACCTGTAGCCAAGGCACACACAAAGGTAAGAAAGGCAATATAACCCTTTCCCATATTTGTACTCTTTGCCCGGTTCTTCTGTACCGTCCTGCTCAGTTTCTTCTTTGGCCGACCAGGTACCTCTTCCAAACGGCGCGCAGCGTTTCCATCTTCAAAGTACGCCCCGCGCTTCTGCACTCTTCTGTTGTCATATTTGTTTCGGTTCCTTGTACTTGCCATGAAACTCTCCCCTTGTCAGGTTATTTCCTGTTACTGTTTCACCCTCTCGAAAACCCGCAGTTTGGCGCTTTTAGAACGTTTGTTATACTCCAGTTCTTCTGCACTTGGCAGAATGGGCTTTCTGGTAATCACTCTCCCTTTTGATTCGTTTCCGCATACGCACACCGGAAATCCCGGGGGACAGGTACACGGATTCTCATTTTTCTTAAAAATAGTCTTTACAATCCGGTCTTCCAGGGAATGAAATGTAATAATACAAATCCTTCCTTCCTCATTCAAAAGGTCAATCATATCATCCAGTGTATTCTTCAGCACATCCAATTCCTGATTCAACTCAATTCGGATAGCCTGGAAAGTCTTTTTCGCCGGATGCCCTCCAACTGCTCGCATTTTCATGGGAATCGCCCGTTTGATAATCTCCGTGAGCTCTCCCGTGGTTTCTATGTTCTTTTCCTGTCTTGCAAGACAGATATGCTTTGCAATGTTTTTCGCAAATTTATCTTCCCCGTAATCCCGGATAATGCGGTACAGTTCACTTTCACTGTAAGTGTTCACAATATCCTTTGCGGTCCGGGGATTCCTCTGGTCCATACGCATGTCAAGAGGAACATCTTCTCTGTAGGTAAATCCCCGCTCGCTGTTATCCAGCTGGTAAGAAGATACTCCCAAATCTAAAACAATCCCATCAACTGATGTGATTCCTATCTTTTGTAATTCTTTTTTCATGTTGCAATAATTGCTGCGGATGATGGTTACATTCTCCCTGAATTCCTGTAACCGCTCTCCCGCAGCTCTTATTGCAGCTTCATCTTGATCTATACCTATCAAGCTCCCCTTGGCAGATAACTGCTGACATATCGCATAGGAATGTCCGCCGCCTCCCAGTGTTCCATCAACGTAAGTTCCGTCGGGCTTTACCCTTAAGTTCCCGACTGTTTCTTCCAGTAATACGGATTGGTGTTTAAATTCCATTTTTCTCTCCTAGCATACTCAGATAATAATGCCCATACTCTGCATACCCTCTGCAATGGCATCCATGTCCTCGTAATTGCTGTTTTCCAACCATTTTTCCTTACTCCAGACTTCAATCCTTGTAAGATTTCCAGTTAATACCACATCTTTGTTCAAACCGGCAAATTCCCGCAGCGTTGCCGGCACGAGAATTCTCCCCTGCTTGTCCAGTTCACATGCAGTTGCGCTGGCTACAAAGAAACGTAAGAAGGCTCTTGCATTTTTATCATTAAGCGGTAAAGCTTTCAGCTTTTCTTCAAAGGCTTTCCATTCATCATTGGGATAGATTGACAAACAGCCATCCAGACCCTTGGTCAGTACAAATTCTTCTCCCAGCTCTTCCCGGAACTTGGAGGGAATAATCATCCTTCCCTTTGCATCAATTGTATGACTGTACTCTCCCATGAACATATGAACGACACCTTCTTTCGTGAAGAAACGAATCTCCCCTTCGTCTCCTCCATGGTCCATACGGGGTACTTCTGCCACAAGCCACCCATTTACTACCACTTTTCACCACTTTCTACCACTTATGTGTTCATTCTATACCAAGAATGGGAAATGCGCAAGGGAGAACATATGTTTTTGTGCAAAAAAAGAAGAGAAAAAAGCCCGGAAAATCAAGGTTTTCCAGAAACTTCCATCTCTTCTTTCCCCTACTGCTTTACCATGCAACTCTGGGTATTCATTTGCATGTATTCTTCAATCAATCTGTCCAAAGACTGACTGATATCCAATATTTTTCCGAAACCGGCTTTGGTTTCAATGGCCGTATCAAGAGTTTTTCTTACTTCTTCAATTTTCTCTTTCAGTTCACTCTGGGTCATAGGCACCCTCCTTATACGTTGAAGCGGAATAAAATCACATCTCCGTCCTGCACCACGTACTCTTTTCCTTCCATGCGCACAAGACCTTTTTCTCTGGCTCCTGCATAAGAACCGCAGTCCAGAAGGTCCTGATAATTCACAACCTCCGCTTTGATAAATCCACGTTCAAAGTCTGTGTGTATTTTTCCTGCAGCCTGAGGCGCTTTGGTACCCACTTTAATGGTCCAGGCTCTTGTTTCATCCTCTCCTGCAGTCAGGAAACTTAAAAGTCCCAGCAGACGGTAGCTTGCTACTATCAGTTTCTCCAGACCGGACTGTTTAATTCCCAAATCTTCCAGAAATTCTTTCTTTTCGTCTTCTTCCAGTTCAGAGATTTCCTGTTCGATTTCTGCACACAGGGCAAAAACTTCGCTGCCTGTCTGAGAAGCATATTCTCTTACCTTCTGTACATGAGGATTGGAAGCCCCGTCGTCTGCCAGGTCATCCTCGGAAACATTGGCAGCATAGATAACCGGTTTCCAGGTAAGCAGGTTGTATTCCTTCATGTATAATTCCTGGTCTTCATCTTCCAGTTCCAGAGTTGCCGCAGGCTTTCCGTCTTCTAAATGGGCTTTTACTCCTTTCAGAAATTCCAGTTCTTTTGCCGCGTCTTTATCCATTCTGGCGGACTTGGTGGTCTTTGCAATTCTTCTCTCCAAAATTTCCAAATCAGAGAAAACCAGTTCCAGATTAATGGTTTCAATATCTCTTAACGGGTCGATAGAACCGTCTACATGTACCACGTTTTCATCTTCAAAGCAACGTACTACATGGACAATGGCGTCTACCTCACGAATATTGGCCAGAAACTGGTTTCCCAGACCTTCGCCTTTGGACGCTCCTTTTACCAGACCTGCAATATCTACAAACTCAATGACAGCCGGAGTTACTTTTTTAGACTGGTAAAAATCGCCCAAAAGCTTCAGTCTCTCGTCCGGAACTGCTACGATTCCCACGTTTGGGTCAATGGTACAGAAAGGGTAGTTTGCTGATTCTGCTCCTGCCTTTGTCAGAGAGTTAAACAATGTACTCTTTCCTACGTTGGGAAGTCCCACGATACCTAATTTCATAATAAAATCCTCACTTTACTTTTTGCTTTATCTTCAAATTTTGTCTTTTGACATAATCATTAAGACCTGTCCTTCTGAAAAGGTGACAGACGCTGTTTCTGCCTCTATTTCATTACTGATACCAATGCCGTCTGCATTATCCATGGTATAATCCGTCAGCGGATACTTAAATCCCCGCAAAGTCAGCCCCTTTACACAGTCTCCCATGGAAAAAAAGGAAATATACGTTCCGAACTGCTCCGCTTTTTTCAATTCTGCGGATCGGGAAAGCAGAGTAATTGCATTCTGTTCATCCAGAATCCATGCCTGACAGTTCCGCCTGGAAGCCGTAATCAAAGTTTTCAGGTTTCCCATATAGTGGTCTAACCTTCCTCCCGTAGCGCCCAGAAGAAAAATCCGGTCACTGCCTGCCTTGAAAGCCAGTTCCATGCCGATAGCCGTGTCTGTGGCATCCTTTTCCGGCTGATACCGTTTCACGGAAACATCCGGCTGACTTTCATAATAAGCCAGCACTTCTTTGTCAATGCTGTCGAAGTCTCCCAGAATATAGTCGGGCCGGATATGATTTCTATAGCAGAAATTCAGTCCCCGGTCAATTCCGATAACGCAGTCGGGATGCATGTGTTCTATAACGTTTCGTGCAAACTCCTCCTGCAAACAGCCGCCGCACACTAAAACCGTATCCATTACCCGTTCATCATTCCTTTCAGTTCTTTTACATTGGCTGCAATGTCTCCCTTAAAGACGGCAGAACCTGCCACAATTACATTGGCCCCTGCCTCCAGAACTTCTGAAATAGTGTCTCTGTTTATACCTCCGTCTACCTGAATGTCCAGTTCCAGACCTCTCTTTTCAGCCTCCTGCCGTACCTGACGCACCTTTTCGCTGCAGTAGGGAAGATAAGACTGTCCCCCAAAGCCGGGATTTACCGTCATAATCAGTACCATGTCTGCCAGCTCTATAGCATGCTCCAGCACATTTACAGGCGTTGCCGGATTAATGGCTACTCCTGCCCGACAGCCTTTCTCCTGAATCAGCCGTAAAGTTCTGTCCAGATGGGGGCAGGTCTCTGCGTGTACAGTAATCATATCTGCACCTGCTTTTATAAAGTCATCCACGAGGTGGGTGGGGTCCAAAGCCATGATATGCACATCAAAAAACATATCTACAGCCTTTCTAAGAGATTCTATAACCGGAATCCCCATGGAAATAGACGGTACAAACTGCCCGTCCATGACATCAATGTGAAGCCAGTCTGCGCCTGCTTCCTGTGCCTTTTTTATATCTGCGCCCAGATTGACAAAATCTGCCGCCAGAATGGATGGTGATAATTTATATTCCACGCCTCCTAATACCTCCTTTTTTCTTCCAGTTCTCTATACATTTCCAGGTAGTTCCCATATCGCTGCTTTCCTATTTTCTCCTGCTCCAATGCTTCCTTCACCGCACAGCCCGGCTCATGGGTGTGGGTACAGCCTTGAAAACGGCACTGTCCTTCATAGGGCTGAAATTCCGGGAAATAATACCGCAGTTCTTCCTTTTCCATATCTTCCACATAGAAAGAGGTAAAACCCGGTGTATCCATGAGATACGTATGTTCTCCCAACGCAATCAACTGAGAGTGTCTGGTGGTATGTCGTCCCCGCCCCAGTTTTTTGCTGATTTCCCCCGTTTCCATCTCAATCCCCGGCGCCAGCAGATTCGTCAGCGAAGACTTGCCCACACCGGAGGGACCCGCCACAGCCGTGGTCTTTCCTTTCAGACGTTCTTTTAAGGTTTCAATGCCTTCTTTTTGGCTGGCGCTGGTAAAGAGCACCTCATAACCACAGGCTTCATAACATTCCCGGATTTGCTGTGTTTCTGCTTCTTCTGCCAAATCCTGCTTGTTTATGCAAATCATCACCGGAATATCCTGCCGCTCCATCGTCACCAGAAAGCGGTCCAACAGTGAGAAATTCGGCCCCGGCTCCTTTGCCGCAAAAATCACCAGCGCCTGGTCAATATTTGCCACAGCCGGACGAATCAGTGTATTTTTCCTTGGCAGCACAGCCGTAATACTGCCAGTCCTGTGTTCCCGGTCCAGCACCTCGATTTCCACATAATCTCCTACTAAGGGCTTTAGTTTTTCCTTGCGGAAAATCCCTTTTGCTTTACATTCATACGTTTCTGTATCTTCTGCCGCAATATAATAAAATCCGGCAATTCCTTTTACGATTCTTCCCTGCATGTAACCTACCTTATATTTTTACAACTTTTTATTTATATCACATAATCTGCATACTGTAAATATTATATACTCTTTGAAATTCAAAGGCAAGAAAAAAGAATACCCCTTTTGACGGTCTTCCTGTCAAAAGGAGTATTCTCTGTATTTTCTTTATTCTACTTCTGAAAACTTCAGTTCATAAGACCACAAAGTCTGGTAACTTCCGTCTTCCTGTTGCTCCGCCAGATACAGCGTTCCGCTTTCCACCCCGTCTTTTCCTACAATGCTTCCCACGGAATAATAGCCGCCATTGGAATCAAAATCTATAGGGGATCCTTCCATAATAACGGTACCGCCTTCCTCCTGGTCACCGTCACCATCCTGTACCAAACGAAGCTGTACATTGCCTCCCTGGTAGTTGTCCGGCTTTTTCAGTTTCGGCTCAATAGCTGCCCACTGTCCTGCCTCTACTTTGGTTCCGTCTGTGGTTGTTCCAGTGGAAGAAGAAGCTCCTTCTGTACGAACTTTAATGGTAATGGTAGTTCCCTCTTCTACGCGGTTTCCTGCCTTCGGTGTCTGTGCATACACTTCGCCATAAGCCACATTGGCATCTTCACTGTCGCTTTTTTCCACTTCTACAATCAAGCCCTGGGCTATCAGAGTTGCTTCTGCCTCTGACGCCTCAATTCCCCGTACATTCGGTACTGCTACCATCTTGTCACCTTCACCGGTGCTGACGGTAATTACAACTTCTGTGTCCTTTGCCACAGAAGTTCCTTCTCCCGGATTCAGAGAAATAACTTTTCCCACTTCCACACTGGAACTCTGCTGCTTCTCTACATTGATTTTCAACCCTAAATCCTGCAAAGTAGACTGTACAGAACTCAAAGATTCTCCAACCAGTCCGGATGGAATGGTCACATTAGTGTCTTCTTCCGCCTTTCCGGTGCTGACATAGTAAACCACCTGTGTGTTTTTGTCCACCTGGGTTCCGGCTGCGGGCTCTGTTCTGGTAATCAGCCCTTCTGCTACAGTATCAGAAGCTTCTTCTCCGCCTTTTTTCTTGCCGAGATTCTGGGCATTTAATTCTGTTCCAGCCTCTTCCTCTGTCTTACCTGTCAAATCCGGAACCGTCACTTTGTTTACCGTTTCGTCTGTGGCATCCTGTGCCTGTTCCTTCTGTGTATCTGCGTCATTGTCCTTCTTACTGCCCAGACTTACCAGTCCTGCTGCAGAAGCTACCATGTAAATCAGAATACAGATGATAATACCGCCGATAATCAGTCCACCGATGGTCATGGCTTTTTCCAGCTTGGTATTCACACCGCCGCGTTCGTCATCATCCTCTTCATCTTCTTCGTCATCCTCGTCTTCTTCATCTCTGCGGCGACGCTTCTTCTTTGAGGGCTTTTCGTAGATTTCCTCATCGTCATCATCCTCATCATCGTCGTCTTCTTCATAGAAAGAAGAGGTGTTATATCCGCCGTTTTGAATCTGCTTCATTTCCTCCGGTGTAATCATAATGGTCTGTGCATGATTGCTCAGAGGCGACAGATTGACAAAGCTTCCGTTGGGGTCAATGAGAGAATGTTTCAAATCATTAATCAGTTCAGCCAGGGTGCTGTATCGCCTGTCCGGACTCTTCTGGGTACATTTCAGGATAATCTCTTCCAGACTGTGGGGAAGTTCCGGCACATACTGGGAAGGAGGTACCATTTCGTCCTGCAGATGCTTAATGGCAATGGCCACTGTGGTATCCC
Organism: Blautia hansenii; assembly: GCF_013304445.1. Lineage (GTDB taxonomy): Bacteria > Bacillota > Clostridia > Lachnospirales > Lachnospiraceae > Blautia. Next base: position 191,239 of record NZ_JAAITA010000001.1, on the reverse strand, counting down.
CGTCAAAGGGCACTCTTCCGGTTACCATTTCATACATGGTAATACCCAGAGAATAAATATCACTCTTAAAGTCGCTGTATCCGCCCCGTACCTGCTCCGGTGAACTGTAGTGTACAGAACCCATGGCATTGGTGCTGATTGTATTGGAAGAAGCAACTCTGGCAATACCGAAATCCGTTACCTTTACTTTTCCGTCTGTTGAAATAATAATGTTCTGAGGCTTAATGTCCCGGTGTACGATGTTCCGGTTGTGCGCAGCCTCCAGACCCATGGATACCTGAATGGCAATACTGGTCGCTTCTTTAACCGTCAGTCTTCCCTTTTTGGAAATATACTCTTTTAAGGTAATTCCCTCAATCAGTTCCATTACAATGTAATTAATGCCCTGGTCCTCCCCTACATCAAACACATTCACTACATTGGGGTGTGCCAAACCTGCTGCTGCCTGGGCCTCTCTTTGAAATTTCCGGATAAAATTCGTATCTGCGCTGAACTCCGGTTTCAGCACCTTCATAGCGACAAAGCGGTTGAGCTTATGGTCTTTTGCCTTATATACATCGGCCATACCGCCGGAGCCTACACAGCCGACAATCTCATACCGCTCGCCTACAATTACTCCCATATTTAACATACTTCCACCTCTTTTGTGTCTGGCTGTACCAGTACCACTGCTATATTATCTTTACCGCCGTTTTCATTTGCAAGGGAAACCAGGCGCATGCCCGTCTCTCTCAAATCCCTGCTTGTATTTGCAATTCTCCAGATATCATCATCGGAAACCATATTGGACAATCCATCCGAGCAAAGCAGCAAAGTGCTGTTTTCCTTTAAGTGAATATCAAAGAAATCCACTTCCACTTCCGGACCGATTCCCAGCACACGGGTAATAATGTTCTTATCCGGGTGCGTCTTGGCCTCCTCCTTTGTAATTAATCCCCTTCTCACCATCTCCTCTACCAGAGAATGGTCTTTTGTAATCTGAAGAATCTTGTCTTCGATTAAATATAGTCTGCTGTCTCCCACATTTGCTACATACGCATAATCGTCAACGATAGTTACAAGAACCATGGTGGTTCCCATGCCCTCCATCTCCGCATGCTGTTTCGCCTCTTCGAGAACTTTTCGATTTGCTTCTTCCACGGCATTGCGGATAATTTTAATCGGATTTTGATTTTCGTCCTCCAAAATGGTATGCAGTAAAATCTGCACCGCAAAGCTGGAAGCAAAATCTCCCGCCTTATGGCCTCCCATACCATCTGCAACCACGAAGAGATTCGGCAGATTTCCAACCGGTTCCTCAGAAGCAAAAACATAGTCCTGATTCACCTGACGTTTCTGTCCCACATCCGTTACAGAATATGATTTCATCCTACGAGTCCTCTTTCTTATCGATATAACTTTTCCTTAGTTGTCCACAGGCACCATCAATATCTCTGCCCATTTCCCTTCTAATAGTAACATTTATTTGGTATTTTTCAAGTTTATTTTGAAAATTCTCTATAACTTTTTTCTCTGACTGCACGAAATCCCGCTCTTTAATGGGGTTTACGGGAATGAGATTCACATGGCAGTTCAGCCCCCGAATCAGCTCTGCCAGCTCCCTTGCATCCTCCTGGGAATCATTCTTTCCGCCTACCAGACTGTACTCAAAAGTCAGTCTTCTGCCTGTTTTCTCAAAATAATTCCGACAGGCCTCCAGCACTTCTCCAATAGAATACCGATTGGCAATGGGCATCAGTTCCGCCCTTTTCTCCTGATTGGACGCATGAAGAGAAATGGCCAGGGTAATCTGCAGATTTTCCTCTGCCAGATCATACATCCGGGGCACAATGCCGCAGGTGGACACCGTGATATTTCTCTGGCTGATATGCAGCCCGTTTTCGTCCGAAAGCATACGGATAAATCTCAAAAGATTCTCGTAATTATCCAAAGGCTCTCCGGTTCCCATGACCACTACGTTTGACACCCGTTCCCCGGAAATCTGCTGTATCCGGTAAATCTGGTCCAACATTTCCGAAGGCAGCAGATTTCTGGTCCAGCCTCCAATGGCAGAAGCGCAGAACCGGCAGCCCATTTTACAGCCTACCTGAGAGGAAATGCACACGCTGTTGCCGTGCTTGTATTTCATCAGCACACTTTCCACAACATTCCCGTCAGAGAGGGCAAAAAGATATTTCTGGGTACCGTCCATTTTGGATGTCTGCACCTCCAAAGGCTCCAGCGCAGTCAGTACGCACTGCTGTTTCAGCTTTTCCCGAAAGGCCTTGGACAGATTGGTCATCTCCTCAAAATCCACGGCCAGTTTCTGGTGTATCCACTCATAGAGTTGTTTCGCCCTGAAAGGCTTTTCTCCCAGTGCTGCCACGGTTTCCTTTAATTCCTTCAGACTTTGTGATTTAATTTCTATCTGTTCCATTCTGTTTTCCTCTTCAATCTGGCTATAAAGAACCCGTCGCAGTGATGAATCCCCGGAAGCAGCTGCAGATAGCCTTCTTTTGTAGTTTCTCCCCTAAGCTCCTCACACAGATACGGGTCCAGACTTTCCAGTTCATAGGGATAATGCTCTGTAAACCACCGCACGTTTTCTATATTTTCTTCTGGGGTAACGGTACAGGTACTGTAAATCAGGGTACCACCCGGCTTCACATAAGTAGAGGCCTGTTCCAGAATTTTCCGCTGCAGGGCAGCCAGTTCCTGAATACCTGCCTGGCTGATGTTGTATTTAATGTCCGTCTTTCTTCCGATAACCCCAAGACCGGAGCATGGAACGTCTGCAAGAAGAATGTCCGCCTTTTCCAGAGCTTCCGAATCCAGTTCTGTGGCGTCTTTTTCAGTCACCACCACATTGAGGAAATTCTGACGGATAGCGTTTTCCCGAATCAAGTCCGTCTTGGTTCTGCTGATATCCCTGGCGTCCACCCTCCCGGTGCCTTTTAACTTATCCGCGATGCACAGACTCTTTCCTCCCGGCGCCGCGCACAAATCTATCACATAATCCCCCTCCCTGGGGTCTGCAATCTCTGCAACCAGCATGGAACTGACATCCTGTACCTGGATATTTCCCATACGGAACGCCTCTAAGGCAGGAAGATAATCATAATTTTTCAGATAATAGGCATTTTCTACATAAGGCGCCTTTTCTACAAGAACTTTCTGTTTTTCCAGGCTCTCCAGCACCGCCTGCTTATCCACCAGATGTTCTCTTATACGGATAGTGGTAGGACTCTCCTCTAAAAAAGCCTCAAAAATTTTTTCAGACTTTTCAAATCCGTAGTCCTTCAGAAAGCGTTCTACCAGCCATATCGGCATAGAATACATCACAGAGAGGTATTCCACGGGCTGACTCTTCTGCGGGAACCGAATACTGCCGTATTCTCTGGCTACCTTTCTTAACACACCGTTTACAAAACCGGTAAGGTTGTAAAAACCTTTTTTTCTGGCCAGCTTCACAGCTTCATTGCACACTGCGCTGTCCGGTACACTGTCCATATACAGCATCTGATACACACCGCTTCGCAAAAGTTCCCGGATAACCGGCTTCATCTTCTCTGTGGGAACAGTAGAATACCGGTTCAGAATATAGTCCAGACGCAGACGGTATTCCAGAGTGCCTTCACAGACTCTGGTAATGAAAGCCCTCTCCTGCTTTTCCAGATACTGATATTTTTCCAGCGTTCCCCGTATTATCAGATGACTGTGCCGTTCCCCTTTGCTGATTTCCAGAAGAATTTCCAGAATCAATTCTCTTAAGTTTACTTTGTTCATCATAATTTATCCTAAAACCTCATGTTCCGAAACCGAAAAGCCCCGCAGGAAAGAAGAAGTGTCCATGCGCTTCCTGCCCTCCAGCTGCAGCTCCTTTACTGCCAGGCTGCCTTTGCCGGTCTGAATAAGCAGGGCGTCTTCTTCGATTCCCACAACCTGTCCCGGCTGAGTTCCAAAGCTTTCCTCTCTGACCTCTGACTTCCAGATTTTCAGTGTTTTTCCCTGCAGCTTTGTATATGCGCTGGGCCAGGGATTCAATCCCCGGATAAGCTGCTCAATTTCCTTTGCAGGCTTTCTCCAGTCAATGTTTCCCATTTTCTTGTCAATCATGGCAGCATATGGCGTAGTGCTCTCTTTCGGCTGCTTTTCTCTTACGGCGGTGCCGTTTTCTAACTGTTCCAATACTTCTGTACAGAGTTTGGCTCCTGCCTGGCTTAATTTATCAAACAGGCTGCCTCCGGTTTCATCCGCTGCAATGGGAACTACAACTTTGTCTATCATGTCTCCCGTATCCAGCCCCTCGTCCATCTGCATAATGGTAACGCCGGATTCTTTATCTCCGTTAATCACGGACCACTGAATGGGCGCTGCCCCTCGGTAGGCAGGAAGAAGAGAAGCGTGTACATTGATACAGCCGTATTTTGGCATTTCCAGGATTTCCTTTGTAATAATCTGTCCAAAGGCCGCCACTACAATTACATCCGGAGCGATTTTCCTTAACGTTTCCACAAATTCCGCTTCCCGCACTTTTTTCGGCTGGTAAACAGGAATTTCGTGTTTTAACGCCACTTCCTTCACCGGTGTGGGCATCAGGGTTTTCCCTCTGCCCTTTGGCTTATCCGGCTGTGTCACTACCCCGGCTACTTCGTGTCCGGCTTTGATGATTTCCTCCAGAGTTCCCACTGCGAAATCCGGAGTTCCCATAAAAACTACTCTCATTCGTCGTCCTCCTCATAACTCGTGCGGTGAAGTTCACCCTCTACCAGTTCTGTATACAGTCTGCCATGGAGATGGTCTGTCTCATGACAGATAGCTCTGGCCAGCAGTTCCTCTCCCTCTAAGATATATTCCTCCATGTTTTCGTCCAAGGCTCTTACTTTTACATGGTTTGGACGTGTGACCGTTCCGGACATACCCGGAACGCTTAAGCAGCCCTCATCTCCTGTCTGGGAACCGGAAGTCTCTATAATTTCCGGGTTAATCAGCACCAATGGGTCTTCCCCTGTGGTGTCAATGACTACAATCTGCTTTAAAACTCCTACCTGAGGGGCTGCCAGTCCTACGCCGTAAGCCTCGTACATAGTGTCAAACATATCATCAATGAGTTCCTGGATTTTCGGTGTCATTTTCTCTACTTTTCTACATTCCTTTGTTAAAATGCTGTCGCCTTCTGTTCTGATTTTTCTGATTGCCATTTCTATTCTCCTTTGGATTTTCTAAACGTTAAAATCAAATTGTATATAAATATTCTGAAAGCCTTTATTGACCGCAATATATTTTTCCAGAGCGTCTTTTAGTTTTACCAGAATTTCCCGGTCCTTGTGGCGCATATAAAGCACCATTTTGTAATAATCCTGCACCTTCGATACCGTTTCCGGCGCCGGTCCGATGAGAACCAAATCTTCTTTTGGATAGATACGCTTTACGTATTTCCGGCAGTAAGACATGGCCTCTTTTAAAAGGGCTTCGTCTGTACAGGCTCCTCTGACGGCCGCCATAGCCGCTGCAGGCGGATAATCCATAAGCATCCGGTAACGGATTTCCTGCTGGTAAAAGTCCTCATAATTCTGAGTCTGTGCTGCCAGAATACTGTAGTGTTCCGGATGGTACGTCTGAATCACCGCTTCTCCGGCCCGCTGTCCTCTGCCAGCCCTTCCCACAGCCTGCAAAAGCAGCTGGAATGTCTTTTCTGCTGCCCGGTAGTCCTCGCTGCACAGGGATAAATCTGCTGCAAGAGCCCCCACCAGAGTCACATTGGGGAAATCATGACCTTTTACAATCATCTGCGTGCCAATTAAGATATCCGCTTCCCCTCTGGCAAACGCAGCCAGAATCTTTTCATGGTCATCTTTCTTCTTTGTGGTGTCCGCATCCATGCGCAGCACCCCGGCTCCCGGAAAACTTTTCTGCAAAAGAACTTCTATCTGCTGGGTTCCTGCCTTAAAGCCGCCGATATAGGGCGAACCGCACACCGGACACTTGCTCACATCCCAGGTTTCGTAACCGCAGTAATGGCAGATAAGCCTTCCATTTCTGTGGGAGGTCAAAGAGACATCACAGTGAGGACATTTCATCACATGTCCGCAAGAACGGCAGCTGACAAATCCCGTATATCCTCTCCGGTTGAGAAACAGCATGACCTGTTCCTTCCTCTGCAGTCTGTCCCGGATTTTTTCTGTCAGAACACTGCTGAACATGGAACGGTTTCCCGTCTTTAATTCTTCCTTTAAATCCACCACAAAAACCTGGGGAAGCCGGCTGCCGCCGTAACGCTCTTCCAGATACAAGAGTTTATATTCTCCTGTCTTTCCCTTATAATAGCTTTCCACACTGGGAGAAGCCGACCCCAGCACCACATGGGCGCCTTCCATTTCCCCCCGGCGGATTGCCGTTTCCCTGGCATGGTAACAAGGTGTCTTCTCACTTTTATAGGAATCTTCGTGTTCTTCATCGATAAGAATCAGGCCCAGATTGGGAAAGGGCGTAAACAGGGCGGAACGGGGACCGATGACAATGGAAACCTCCCCTTTTTTCGCCCTTTCAAACTGGTCAAAACGCTCCCCTTTGGAAAGCCGGGAATTTATCAGAGACACACAGTCGCCAAAGCGCCGATAAAACCGGGACACATTCTGATAGGTCAGGGCAATTTCCGGAATCAGCACAATGACCTGCTGTCCTTGTTCCAACACATGGGTAATGAGTTCCATGTAAACTTCCGTTTTTCCGCTTCCCGTCACCCCTTTTATGAGACAGGGACGGGGATGTTCCGTTTCCCATTCTGCAAAAATTTCCCTGCACACCTCTTTCTGCGCCGGGCTCAGAGGAGAGATTTCCAGATTTTTTCTGTCTTCCCCTTTGAAAACCGGATTTCTATAATCCCGCTCCCGCTCTATCTTAAGAAGGCCTTTTTCCTCCAGTCCCCGTATAACTGAAGCCGTAATTTTCAATTCTGCCGCAGCATAGGTGTATTCCAGTGTTTTCTTTTCCATTAATGCCTGCAAAAGCCGTTCTTTTGCTTTGTAATGTTTTCTCCTGTACTCTTCCAGAAAAGGTATACAAGCCTCTTCCGGCGCTGCCAGACAAAGGTATCTCTTCTCCTTTGCCGTTTCTTTTTCCTTGACGGGAAGAACGGTTTTTAATGCCTGATTCATGGTAGAGCCGTACTGCCGGGCAATCCATCCTGCCAGGGAAATGAGGCGGGATTCAATTTCCATGCCCCGGTCTTCCACAGCCAGAATTGCTTTGATTCTGTCCGGCTCGATTTTGGGTTCTTCGGAAAGTCCGATGACATAACCTGTCAGCTCTCTTCCCCCGTTTCCAAAGGGAATCCGCACCCGCTTTCCGATTTCCACCTGTCCCTGCAGTTCTTCCGGTATTTCATACTGGAAACTTTTGTCCAGCTTCTCCTGGGAAATGTCTACGATAATATCTGCATAAATCCTGCTCATTTATTTTTTCTGTCTTCTTCCAGAATTTCCTGTATCAGCACACGCTCATCCATAGGATATTTCTTGCCTTTTATTTCCTGGTAATCCTCATGGCCTTTTCCGGCCAGCACCACAATATCCCCCGGCTGTCCGTGGTGAATGGCATAGGCAATGGCTTCCTTCCGGTCAATGATTTCCACATACTCTCCTGTGGTTTTGCCAATGCCCACCTTAATATCGTTGATGATTTCCTGAGGGTCTTCGTCTCTTGGATTGTCAGAGGTAATAATGGTAAGGTCTGCCAGTTTCCCGGACACCTCTCCCATTTCATATCTGCGCAGCTTCGAACGGTTGCCTCCGCAGCCAAAAAGACATACCAGACGGTTTGGCCGGTATTCTTTCAGTGTCACCAGAAGACTTTCCAGACTCATGGCATTGTGTGCATAATCAATCATCAGAGTAAACGCATCGGAAACCTTCACCATTTCAATTCTGCCTTTTACCTTTGCGTTTTTCAGGGCTTTCTGAATGTTTTCTTTGGAAACACCGAAATGACGGCAGACAGCAATGGCAGTCAGCGAATTGTACACACTGAATTTACCCGGCAGGTCGATTTCCACCGGAAAATCCAGAAGTCCCTTTAAGTCATAAGCAATGCCAAGAGTTCCCTTGCCCGTTACCAGTCTGGTGTTCTCCGCTCTCAAATCCGCCTTTTCGGAAAAACCAAAGGTTTCCACCTGACAGGTATGACCTTCTAAAATCTGGGCTAAATGCGGGTCATCTCCATTAAAAATGCCTACCTTGCACTGTTGGAACAAAAGAGATTTGCAGTGCATATAATCTTCAAAATCCTTGTGCTCATTGGGCCCGATATGGTCTGGCTCAATGTTCGTGAAAATACCGATATCAAAGGTAAATCCTGCGGTGCGGTGCAGCATCAGTCCCTGGGAGGAAACCTCCATGACCACACTGTCACAGCCCGCCTCTGCCATTTTTGCAAAGTATTCCTGCACCAGATAGGATTCGGGTGTAGTATTGGCAGAAGGAATGCGGGTGTCTCCAATAACGGTTTCTATGGTTCCGATAAGCCCGGTCTTATGTCCCGCATTTTCCAGAATGGATTTTACGAGATATGTTGTGGTGGTCTTTCCCTTCGTACCTGTAATTCCTATGGTTTTCAGCTTTGCGGCCGGGTAATCAAACCAGGCTGCCGCAATACAGGCCATGGCATAACGGCTGTCTTTTACCCGGATAACCGTCACATCCTTTGGCACATCTACTTCGTCCTGCACCACCAGTACCGCAGCGCCTTTTTCCGCAACGGAAGCTGCATAGCTGTGTCCGTCTGACACTGCCCCCTTAATACAGAGAAACAGCGACCCCGGCTCTGCCTTTCTGGAATCATATACCACGCTGGTGATTTCTTTATCTGTTGTACCCTGGAGACATTGGTACTCCACATGTTCCAGTAAGTCTGTTAATTTCTTCATGTTTACATTCCCCTTTCGATTCTGTCGGGTAATTTTTTGTCTTACTATTTAGGATAACATAAAAACAGGCAAAGGGGCAAGCCCTTCGCCTGTTTCTAACTGCATATTTATAGATTTTTCAGATTTTGGAAAATGCCTTTTTTAATCCGTGCATAGGACTTTAAAACAGCCTCCTTTGTACTGCACTCAATGGTGTAGGTCATCTCTTTTCTTTCCCTAAGAGCGTCCCAAATACTGTCCCAGGGAATCTTGCCTTCTCCCACAGCCAGATGAGCATCCCTGTCTCCGCAATTATCATGCACGTGCACATGTGTCATGTTCTCTTTTAGATTGTGGCACCACTCCCGTACCGAAATTTCGGAATAGCGGTTGGCATGTCCCACATCCAGACATAAGTGAAAGTTCTCCTTTCCCACCCTCTGCACCATATCCTTTAAAGGTTTCCAGGTTCTGTCAAAGACATTTTCCACAACCACGTCTATGTCTCTTCTGTCTTCCAGAAACTCCCCGAAAAAATCTGCCATTCGCTCTGCCCAGCCAATGAGCAAGTAAGCGTCCGGATACAGACCGGAATGGTACACGATTTTCTCTGCTCCCAGTTCTCTTGCTGCCTCATACGCCTGGGCAAAACGCAGTTTCGTGACTCTGGCAATCCCACTGTCATAAGTCATGGGGTTTAAGTCCAGAAAAGGACCGTGCAAGGTCAGCCTGTCTGCACCCATAAAAGCCAGCCGCTTTTTATAGGAAGCAATGTGTGCGGATAAGGAATCCAGATTTTCGGAAATGGAAAATTCAATGCTTTCCACTCCTGCCCCGGTTTGAGCGATTACTTCCTGCATTTCTTCATCTGGTAAAAGATGGCTGATATAAATCATGGCTCTGCCTCCTGTCTTCTCCTGTCACTCTCCGGTTTTACTCAAATGTTCCCCAAGCGTGAAATTCGCCCTCTTCAAAAAGGCTGTCCACGGCCTCCATATAATCAGAAAGCTTCTGTGATTTCTTGATTTTCTTCATCTGCTTCTTATTCTCTTCAAAAAGATGTCCCATATAAAACCACAGTTCCTTCATTTTAAACAGGACATTTCTGTCCCCGCTCATTACCGTTTCATATTCCCGGCACAATGCGTCGTGAAACTCCCGCAATTCCTGTTTTTCCAGCATTTTTCCACCCTGCAGTTCCCGCACCAATGCCGGATTCACCAGAAGGCCTCTGCCCAGCATACAGATATCCGCCTGGGGAAACTCGGTTTCAAACGCCTGACATTTTTCCAAATCAAACAAATCTCCGTTATAACAAACAGGATTTGCGCTGTTTTTTATCGCTTCTGCGAAAACTTCCCGATTGGGCATATTCCGGTAATAATCCGTCTGTACCCTTGGATGGATAATCAGTTCCTTCAAAGGGTACTGGTTATAAATACGCAGAAGCCGGACAAACTCTTCCGGGTCCTCTTTTCCGATTCTGGTTTTTATGGAAATTTCCAGACAGGGCTTCTGAAAAACCTCGTCCAGAAACCGTTTTAAATCTTCCGTATATTCCAGAAAACCTGCTCCTTTTTTCTTCGCTGTCACCGTGCCGGAGGGGCAGCCGAGATTGAAATTGACTTCCCGGTATCCATAGCTTTCCAGCTCTTTTTCCACACGAATAAAATCCTCCGCCCGGTTGGTGAGAATCTGCGGTACCACATACATCTGAGGATTGTTTTGGGGCAGAATATCCCGGATTTCCCGGTCTGTCAGTACTTTTTTCGGGCCTGGGGAGAGAAACGGGGTAAAGTATTTATCGATTCCCGAAAAAAATTTGTGGTGCACGCTTCGGTACACGTATCCTGTAATTCCCTCCATAGGGGCAAAATAATACTTCATGTACTGCTCTCCTGTTTTCTTAAAATCTCTTTGGGCGCTTCAATTTCCGCTGCCAGTGTATGTTCTGTTAATTCAGATAAAAGTTTCAGCTTCCGGTTCAGCATGGGACGCATACAATTCGGCACATGCTCCTGATGAGCCCGGTGTATGGTTACACATTCCCTGCAGTTTCCATGATAGCCACAGGCCTTCTGGCAGGGACAGTGGTCTTTATCTTTGTAAGCTTCCCGGAATTCTGCGACAAATTCTTCCTGTAATTTCAGCCCCTCCCTGCGGTTTCCTTTGTGAAATTCTTCCATGGCCGCAAGTTCTTTGGGGTGATTCTCTATCTGCATGATATCCCTCCAACTCTTTCTTACTTTTTACGTCAAAAGTATAGCACAGTTTCTTCACTTTTAAAACTTCTCTCATCGTCTTTTTACACCTCCAGTTTCCTGTACAAATTTTCTAAGATTGTTCTCACATGGTAAATCCCATCTTCTATCTCTTCTCTGGCATCTGAAATTTTATTCTGCACCAGATAATCCGCCACAAAACCGTCGAAAACGAAATCCGCAAAAGTAAGAAAGCAAGTACCTGTGAAAGAGGTATCAGAAAAAAGAAAAAGACTCTTATCATGACCTCTGCCACAATAAAAGTCTTGCTTTCTCATTTACTACGGGTATCTTTCGATACCGGATGACGGTTACAAAACCATCTTTTACTTTTGCTAAAAAAATCACAGAAGGAACGGAAAGTCAAATCCGTTTTTCTCATACAATTCCAAACCAGAACAGAAACCAGGCGTACTCCCTGTCCAAGTGCAATTTATCTGCAATTTCCCCGATTTCCATTCCTTTTCCCAACTGTTTTCGGATTCGCTCTATGTCCTGTTCCATAGGATTTAAAAAATTCGTTTCATTCGCGAAAGAATTTTTCATAAACTTCCTCCGTGGGCATATTCTCTCCGGTAAAAATCCGGAAAGCTGCTTCCCCCTGACGAAGAAGCATACCGATACCGCCCAGTGCGATTTTGCACCCTGCTGCCTGCGCTTCCTGCAGCATTTTTGTCTCTCTTGGGTTATAAACAGCGTCTGCAACCACAAGATTTTCTCTGAATACCCTGGTATCTTTAATCAGAGATTCCTCTTCCATCGGTTTCATACCCACCTTGGTTGCGTTCACAAGAATATGGCTTTCCCCAATTTTTTCATATAATTTCTGTTCATCCTCCAAAGGATATACGTTTACTTTTACACCGGGAACGCGCTCTTCAATTTTCTTTGCTGTATTTTCTGCATTTGCATAAAATTCGTCCCTGCGGTTAAAAATGTGAATTTCTCTGGCACCTTCCAAAGCAGACTGCACCTGAATAGCTGTAGCGGCGCCGCCTGCTCCCATCACCGTCATCACCTTATCTTTTACATCCACACCATGTTCTTTCAGATTTTTCACAAATCCTATGCCATCTGTGTTATGTCCGTAAAGCTTTCCGTCCTTTATCACCATGGTGTTGCAGGCGCCGATAAGCGCCGCCGCATCAGAAAGTTCATCTGCAAGTTCCGCTGCTCTGGTCTTGCAGGGCATAGTCACATTGAAGCCGCTGCAGCCAAGGGTTTTCAAACCATTGACAGCAGCCTCGGTTTCTTCCAGCTTTACATCAAAAGCCAGATACGCACAGTTCAGATTTGTCTTCTGAAAGCTGTAATTGTACATAGCCGGAGAACCGGAGTGTCCTACCGGAGAGCCGATAAGACAAAAAAGTTCTGTTTTTCCATTGATTTCCATATGTATGCTCCTTTCTAAATTGACATCGCCGCTTTGAGGGCTTCATCGGTGGCATCCAGAGCCCTGCGCGCACGGACTGCGTCGCCTATCACAACGACTTCTTTGACAATATCTTTTATCGCTTCACTCAGTACTTCATGATTGCGGTATCCCATGGCAAGCACCACACTATCCATGTTCTCGACACGGCCTTCCGTTCCGTCTTCCAGAACATAGGAAACACCGTCTTCATAAAAGCCTGTCACTTTTGCCCCTGTAATTCCCTCTACCTGGTATTCTTTCAGTTCTTTCATAAGGAATTTTTTATGCTCAGGAATCACATCTGCTCCCAGTTCACTCCGCAGCTCGATAATGGATACCTGATGTCCCAGTTCCCCGAGAAAATCTGCCACTTCGCAGCCGACCATGCCGCCGCCGACTACCAGCACACGTTTTCCAGGTTTTACTTTCCCTTCCAGCACATCCGCTGCATGGACTGCCTTTTCGATTCCCGGAATCGGAAGCACCAGAGGATTGGAGCCGGTTGCCACAATCACTGCATCCGGATTTTTCTCGCGAATCAGTTCCGGTGTTGCCGGTGTATTGGTTTCGATTTTTACACCCTGGGCTTTACAGTTATTGATGTACCCGCAAATCATGCCATTGATACATCCTTTTCCCGGAGGATAAGCCGCCAGACGCATATTTCCGCCCAGCTTCTCTTTTTCTTCGTATAAGGTAACATTATGTCCCCGAAGTGCACAGATATAGGCAGCATACAGTCCTCCCGGACCTCCGCCGATAACCGCCACGTCTTTTTTCTGCTCTGCGGGAAACAGTTCCATTTCTCTTCCCACAAGAGGGTTCACCAGACAGGTAATAGCCTCTCCTTTAAACATATGAGGCACACAGCCCTGCAGGCATCCGATACAAGGCAGAAGCAAATCCAGTTTTCCGTCTTTTGCCTTTTGGGGAAGATTAGGGTCTGCAATGCTCTGGCGTCCAAAAGCAACCAAATCCGCTCTTCCTTCCTCCACCATCAGTTCTGCATACTGAGGCTCTGTATAACGTCCTACCGTAATCACCGGAATATGGACTGCCTGTTTGATTTCCGTCACGCAGTTTGCGCTGAAGCCTTCGTGAAGAGCGCTTGGCGCCCACATATATTCATCGTGAAGATGTACGGCTCTGGATACATGCAGGGCGTCCACACCACATTCTTTCTCCAGATAAGAAGCCACGGCTGCCGCGTCCTGAGGAGTCTGTCCTCCCAAAACATCATCAGAGGCATTGATTCTGCAGATAACTGCCAGCGTTTTTCCCGCTTTTTTTCGGATATTTTCAATAATTAACCTGGCCAGACGCATACGGTTTTCAAAACATCCGCCAAATTCATCCTGCCGTTTATTCGTTCTTTCGGAAATAAAAGAACTTACAAGATACCCATGGGCGCAATGCACTTCCACGGCATCTGCTCCTGCTTTCTTTGCTCTCAGGGCCGCGTCGCCGTAAGCCTCAATCAACCGGTAAAGCTCTTCTGTGGAAATCTCTTCCGGTATCTCTGTCTTTACGGAAGCCGGAATCGCACTTGCTGATTTCAACGGATATCCGGTTACTTTTGAATTTCCCTCCGGTCCTGCGTGCTGCAGCTGAATGGATACCTTTGCTCCTGCCTGATGACAGGCGGCAATGGCCGCCTTAAAGCTGCCCACCGTATCGTCTGAGAACAGACAAGGCTTTCTGGGGCCGCCTTTTGCCTGTTCGTAAACCACCGTAGCTTCAAAGGTAATCAGTCCGAAGCCGCCTTTCGCTCTTGCTTCATAATATGCGATGGAACGTTCGCTCATTTTTCCATCTGTATTTGCAAAGTTATTTCCCATGGGACACATAACAAAACGGTTGGGAATTGTTACGTTTCCGATTTTGATTGGCTGAAACATTGCTTCAAATTTCATCTCTTATTCTCCTCCAGTCTTCTTATTTTTCCAGAATTTCCGGCCAAGAATTTTCCAGTACTTTTTTCGTATTGTCAAAATTAAATTTCGCTGCCTCAGCCACACCTGCCGCAAGGATTCTGTCGCTGATAACCTCTACACCGAAAGCCAGAGGCTCCACCCCTTTTTCTTTCAGCATTTTACAAAAAGCGGCTGTATTTCCATGTCCGGTTCCGGGAGCCAGTCTGTCGTGCATGGATTCATCTCTTAAAACAACTTCTGCATATGCTCTTTCATACACATCGTTAATCTGGACAGAGACAATCTTGTCTGCCGGAATCCCTTCCAGAACAGCCATATCCACCGGCTGATTTGCCCGAATCCAGTGCCAGGAGTCCAGAATGATTTTTGCATTTTCACATCCGCTGGCCTTTACAATTTCCCAGGCTCTTTTCACATCCGGAATTCCGCTGTATGGCATTGGTTCTACTCCGATTATGATGTTTCCGGCTCTGCCGCACAGTTCTTTCAGCTTTTGTGCTGTGTGTTCCACAGAATATCTTTCCATCAGACCGCAGTTAATATGGGCAACACCAAAGAGTTGGCACATATGAAAGCACATCTGCTCTTTGTATTTCTGTTCATAACTTCTGTTGTCCTCTGCCCACTGCACGATGTACTCTACTTCGGTCACCTGCATATCATACTTGTTCAGAATGTCTAAAATATCCTGGTCAAACAGACCTTCATTTAAAGCGTCCACATAGGTTTCCGCACGCAGCCCGATTCCTTCGAATCCTGCTTCTTTCGCTGCTTTTACCCTTTCTTCAAATGTACATTTGTCTCCCAGCGTCCATGAACTTACCGTAATTGGATGTTTTGCTGACATATTATTCGTCCTCCTTTTTATTTTTCTGCATTGCAGAGAGTTTCTGCAGCAGTTCTTCACAGATTTCAACAATTTCTTTTCCAGTGGTATCAATAATCAAATCAGCCGCCGCGCTGTATTTTTCTCTTCTGCTTTCCATCAGACTGCTGATATACGAAACATTCATATGCCCATTTAAAAGCGGTCGTTCCGTACTGTCCTTCACCCTTTCTAAAATAGCCTCCGGCTTTGCAGTCAGCCAGATAACATAGCCGTTCTTTTTCATCAGTTCCACATTATGAGGGCGAAGAGGAACCCCTCCCCCACAGGAAATCACGGCATGATTCTTGCTTCGCAGCTCAATCAGGGTATTGCTTTCACAGTTTCTGAAATATTCTTCCCCATGAACGTCAAAAATCTGACTGATTTTCATGCCTTCTTTCTCTTCAATAAAGCGGTCCATCTCTATGGTTTCCATAGCCAGCATTTTGCCCAGACAGGCGGATACGGTAGATTTTCCTGCTCCCATAAATCCTATCAGCAGGATATTTCTGTCAAACAGCGCCTTGGCCTGTATCTTCCGGCTGTTTTCCATAATTCTTTCAAAAATATGGATGATTTCTTCGCCAAAAGGTGTGCCTTCCACCTCTTTGCAAATCCGATCCAGCTGCTTTTTCTCCTGTTCCGGCTGCAGTACCGGAAGTCCATGGTTTCTTTTGTATTGAATAATTCCCTCAATGCACTCCATTCGGGTTTTCAGAGCCTGTACAATTTCTTTGTCACAGTCACCAATGATTTCTCTCAATCCCGTTAATTCTCTTTCCATCTGCTCTCTCCTGTTACTTTTCTATTTCATTTCCGTATTTTACATTCAAGATAACCGCCAGCAGGATTCCCAGGAAGGTCACTGCCATATTAAACAGCAGAATATATCTTGGTCCCTCTGCGCCTCCTGTTTTTGTCAGAAAGCCTGCCACATTGATCACCACATAATTGGACACGGAAGACGCAAACATCACCATGGCCGTAATGGTTCCCTTGTGTTCAGGATACAGCTCGTTTGCCGTGGAGGTTGTAAGCTGAAGCACACCGCCCGCAGCGAAAAATCCCATGAGAAAACCTCCAACCAGACAAATCTGTGGAATTCTGATAAAGTACATCATACACAAAACCAGAAATGCGGTGGTCGGATAAGCCACCAGGATTCGGATAGGCTTTATGCCTTTCTTTACCAGTACCGAAGTCGTAAGGATAGCGGTTATAATTCCTATTGAGTAAAAAGATTGTATCATCTGAGGCTTGGCCAGGCCATATAGTTTCCCCAGCTCCTGGTTGCAATTCATGAAAATCATAAAGGTTGCAGAGGAAGTAAAACCAATGCCAATGAGCAGAAGCAGCGCCGGAGAAATTTTAATTTTCTTTTTGGCAGCTTTGGCCGCTTTTCCCTTGGTGTCGGGAAGGGGCAAAAGCAAAATGGCAATGGTATCTGCGATTACTAAAACAGCTACTGTAAAAAATAAGGTATGGTATGTAATGCCTGCGTTGCTGAAGAAAATAATGACAATCGGAAGCACAAACTGACCAACGGATGTGGAAAACTTTGTGAAAAGATTGGCGACTGCACCGTTTTCACTGAAAATTTCCATGCAGGACGGCGTAACGCTGGTATCCAGAAAAGAATTTCCGATTCCGCTGCACATAAGCAGAATATATGCGGCTGCCGTGTTCGTTGTAAAAGGAAGTCCTACAAAAAACATAATGAAAAACGCCATTCCCACCAGTGCGCTTTTCTTTCTTCCAAAGCTGTCAGAAAAAGGCCCTGCAACTGGAAAAGCTACCAGCCTTCCCAAGCCGATTGCCGCAATCACCGCCATGACGCGGCTGATTTCAAAGGTGCCGTCCACCAGTCTTTCTGCGCCCCACGCAGCGGCAAATTCCTGTTTATATTGCCCTACAATGGTTGCGGAAATTCCCAGTATAAAATAAGTGATGTAAAGCGCAACTGCTGCGGGGTAGTATTTTCTTTTGTTCATATCGTCCTCCTCATTATCTGGATTTAAAAAATTCTTCTCTTATTTCATCAACCGGCATATCCTGCCCGGTGTATAGTTTCACTGCTGCCGCTCCCTGGTAGAGCAGCATGCCCAGTCCATCTGCCGTCCGGCTGCCGTTTTTCTCTGCATCTTTCAGCAGTCTGGTCTTTCTCGGATTATATACGCAGTCTGTCACCAGAAGGCTTTCCCGAAACAGGGACATATCCTGTATGAGACTGCTGTTTTCCAATGGCGCCATTCCTACTCTTGTGGCATTTGTCAGCACGTCGCTATCCTGTATTTTGGCTTTCAGAAGCCGGGAATCCTCCAGGTCATAAAGCCGGATTTCCTGATTGGGAAAGGCCTCCTGCAGTTCCCGGATTTTCTTCTGGGCAAAGTCCCAGAACGCATCCTTTTTATTAAACACCCAGATAGCTGACGCGCCATCTAACAAGGCCTGAACCTGTATGGCCGTTGCTGCGCCGCCCGCCCCAAGAAGTGTAATCTTTTTTCCCTGTATGTCCATGCCATGGGTCTGCAGATTCATCACATAGCCCTCTCCATCTGTGATATAGCCTTTCAGGGTTCCATTGTCATTTACAATGGTATTGCAGGCGCCGGACAGCGTCACTGCCGGAGAAACCCAGTCCAGATAAGGAATCACAGCCTGCTTGCATGGCATGGTGACATTCGCTCCCTTCATTCCAAGGGTACGAAAAGCCTTTACTGCATCCTCTGTTCTCTCCCTTGGCACATCAAATGCCAGATATCGGCAGTCAAGATTCCATTTTTCAAAACAGTAATTATACATAGCCGGGGACATGGAATGTTCCACAGGCGTTCCGAATAAACCATATAATTTTGTTGTACCTGTAATCTTCATTTCTTTTCCTCGTGTTTTTTATATTTTGTATGCTGTTATTCTACAGGAATGTGAAAAAATTATCAAATGCATTATTTTAATCAAATCAATAGTCTTTTTCTATCAATTGTGATATACTCTGAGCCAGAGAAAGCCACTGGTCTTATTTATACGTCTTATGGAGGAATACATCTATGAATTTATATCAGCTTCGCTATTTTGCGCTCTTGGCTCAGACCGGACATTTCCGGAAAACCGCAGAACAGCTTTGTATTGCCCAGCCAAGCCTCAGTCACGCCATTTCCCTTCTGGAAAAGGAACTGGGCGTCACTTTATTTGAAAAGCAGGGACGCCGCTCCGTTCTTACTCCCGAAGGAACTGAGTTTTTAAAATATGTGGAAAAATCGCTGTTGGCTCTGGATGAAGGTATTCTGAACATGCATCATCTCGCAATGGGGGAAGGAAAAATCGAATTGGGCTTTCTAAGAACCCTGGGTGTGGAATTTGTGCCTGAAATAACCAGGAAATTTTTAGAACACCAGCAGGGAAAGAATGTTTGTTTCAAATTTAACACAGGGGTTACGCCTTCTCTTATAGAAGGTCTGAAAGATGAAACCTATGATATTGTATTTTGTACCAAATGTGAAAATGCTTCTGACATTGAATTTATTCCGGTTGCCCGTCAGGACCTTGTCGTGATTGTGCCAAGGAACCACCCTCTTTCCAAGCGCTGTGCCATAAGCCTGGAAGAACTGGCGCCTTATTCCCAGGTTTATTTTTCCCGCGCCTCCGGTCTGCGAAGCATTGTGGATGATTTGTTTCAAAAAGTGCAGGTAAAGCCGCAGATTGCCTATGAAATCGAAGAAGACATTGTCATTGCCGGGCTTGTATCAAAAGGTTTTGGGGTTGCCATTGTTCCCTACATGACAGAACTGCTCCGTATGGAAGTGAAAATCCTGCAGATTTCCCATCCATACTGGGAACGCAATTTCTACATGGCCACCTTAAAAAGCCATCATTTAACCCCTGCCGTAAAAAACTTTCATGACTATGTGGCAGAACATTATACGGATAACTCAGATAAACAACACGCTTAAAAAGCAGCTATCTCCGCTTTGGAGACGACTGCTTTTTCCTTTTTATGCTGCTTTTTGTACATTTCTTCTCATACCGTTTTTCTTCTTCCTGCTTCTTCTCTTGATTTTTACTTTATCCAGAAACAGCAGAAAACCTCCTCCGCCGGTGAGAAGCAGTCCTGCGGTTTTTCCCGGCGCTCTGTATGCAATGGTAATGGTATGGTTTCCCTTGGGAACCTGGGCACCCAGAAAAGCAGTATTTACCTTTTCGGTCTGTACTTCTTTCCCGTCCACATATACCCGGAAATGTTTGTCAAAGGGAAGGCTGGTAATCAGATATCCTGCCCTGGATGTCTCCACTTTCCCAGTCAGTTGGTTATCTTCTATGGAAACCTGTTCCAGCGGATTTTGATACAGCTTTTTGGAATTTGCCTGCAGGCTTTCCAAATTGCCCCCATAGGCCTTCAGATTGCTGATTTCATAATGTCCTTTTCCCAGAATCAGCGTAACCTGCCGCTTCTCCATATCCGGCTGCACCGTAAAGGAAAAATCTCTGTTATGATTTGCATATTCATGATTTTCTGCGGTCAGACGGTTTGTCTGTCCCTGGAGACGTATGTATACATCCTGGTTGGGCTTTTTGTTTGTAAGCCTGAAAGAAAGAGCCAGCAAATCCTGGTTTTCTCCCAGGCTGTCGAGGGGTATCGTCAGCTGCAGTTCTTCCTTTGCCTCCACTTCCCAGCCATAGTCTGTTTTCTCAATCTTTCCTTTCTTTGTGTTTTGTTCCGGTATGGAAAACCCACAGGCTGACATGGACTCTAAGGTTTCCCCCTGTTTAGCCGTACTGTCTGCGTTCTTCACCACGGCTTTCTGCAGAAGCGCTGTCTGATTTTCCGGAAAATGCAAAGTACGGTACGCTTCTTCTCCCATGGTGTCCGAAGTCACATAGGCCAGAGGAGATACCGATTCATTCACATACAGATTGCCGTCTTTTCCCTCTTTGAGAAGCTGATAGCCGGCCGGCGCTTTTTGACCGGTGACATATTTTACTCCCATAAGCTGCAAAAACAGAGGATTGTCGGAGACCGCCTGCATCATAGAGTTTCGGAAATGCTGATTGAGCCCAAAGGTTTTGTTTCTAAATTCCATATAATCCTCATTGTAAGCGGAAGAATACATGGAGGTTACATTCTGCCGGATATCCCGGATACGGTCAATATCCGCCAGTTCCTCTGCCCCTCCTGCCTGTTCTTCCATGCGGTACCAGCCCGTGTCTTCCTCCAAAATTTCCTTCATAGCTTTGGTGACATCTGTTTGCACCGTCTTTTCGTAAGTTTCTGCCGGAATCATATTGGCGCTGTTTTTGTTCACCATCCATCCGGAAAAAAACAGAATCAGGCAGGCTCCAAACACAGGAAGCGGATAGCGGTTAAATTTCAGATACACCAGATACAAGAGCAGCATAAGCGCACAGTCTGCCAGAGCCGGCAGCCAGTATTGCCGGAATCCCGCAGTATCACGCTGTATGCAGATAAAGGCTGCGGCGGCCAGATAAGGCAGAATATGGAACGCCATGCGCCGCTTATTCTTTATCCATGCGGTACGTTTCAATTCCTGTATATACCTGGCAATTTCCAGAACCACCAGGGGCAGAAAAGGAATAAAGACCTTGTCTTTTACATACAGCCCGCCATTTAAAATCCAGCCAAAGACCGGCACTGTGAACAGGATCACCAGGCCCAGAGAAAGCAGGCGGTCCTGTCTCCTGCTTCCCGGAAAAATATTCCCCAAAAGCGCTACAATGCCAAGAGCAGACATCCCCACTCCATAAGGGCTGTAAAGCAGCCGCAGAGGAGACATAAGCGTCCAGGATAAACTCGAAATCCCGCCTCCTCCTGACTGCCCTCTGGAGGACAGCACCAAAGCGGTAGGAACCAGCAGGATTCCGCAGATACAGACGCAGAGAAACAAAACACCAGCCGTCCTCGTTCCTCTTTGGAACATTTTCACTCCCGTTTTCTTCCAGTTCTCCCTGCGCTCAAATTTTGTCAGTACATAGAGCATAATGGCAGCCATGCCTCCGATACTGAAGTAAAAACTCGTCAGAATCATGCCGCACACCCCTGCAATCAACAATCCTTTTTTCCGCTTTTGGCAATAGGCGTCCACCCCCAGCAGCGCCAGACATAAAAAAGGCATATAATTCACAAACATCAGCTGATTATAAGAGTGATACAAAAGTGGTGTCGCCAGGGTAAATAAAACGGCTGCTGCCCTTGACAGAACCCGGTCGGAAAGATTTCTTTTCAGCCATTGGTAGAAAAGAAAGGAGGAGGCTGAAAAAGAAAGTATGCTGGTGAACATAATATAATGGTCCATTTCCACAAAAGGCAGAAGATAGGAAAGCAGAATCACCGGGCTGAACAGTCCGTAATAGGAAAAATTGTAAATATTCTGCCCGCCTCCCAGGTTCCACGCAATATCCGGAAACAAATCTCCGGTTGCGTAAAACCTCTGCCGGAAGTAATCAGGAATGACGCTGTGCTGGCTAATCCAGTCTACCTTTGAGCCGAAAACGCCATACTGCATAACAAACAGCCAGCACAATACCCAGGTTCCCAGTATCAGTACAATTCCCGTAAGGTCAAATATTCTTTTTTTCATGATGTTTTCCTTTCTGTCTCTTTTACGACCCCCATTATAACAGCAAAAAGCGACTTTTTTTCTATAAAAATTCTGATATTTTTCTTAAGTTTTTTTTAATTTCCTGTTTTTCATACCTTATCAAACCATAAAAATGCGTCCAAAAACAGCAACACCTGCTTTCAGACGCAAATCAAACTCTTATTTTCTTTTTAAAAACCACAGTACCATGACCGCGCAGTAACACAACGCAAATCCCCATGCCATGGGATTTGCAAAACAGACGGCAGTAAATCCAGCTCCGCTTACCGCTATCCAGCCTCCCAGGCCTCTTCCTGCCAGTTCCCAGATACCGGATAAGACGGCATGTCCTGCATATCCCATACCCTGCAGCACGTTCCTGAATATCATCAAAAGCCCGTGAAGAAGAAACAGGCAGCTGCAAATCATCAGATATTTTTCTGCATTCCGGGCAACCTGTATACTGCCGCTGCCCAGCACAAGCTGTACCAGAATCCCTTTCATCAGAAGTAAAATCACCCAGACTACCGCGCAGTAGAGCGCCTGTATGACTATACCGTCCCGAATTCCTCTTTTAATTCTGTCCATACGGCCGGCGCCGAAGTTCTGCCCTGCATAAGTTGCCATGGCCATTCCTATGCTTTCCATAGGCAGCGTAAACATCTGGCGGATTTTTTCTCCTGCCGTCTGCGCTGCCACAGCTCCACTGCCCAGGATGTTAATGGCGTCCTGCAAAAGAATGGCCCCTACTGCTGATACGGAATACTCCACCCCCATAGGCAGTCCGATTATGCAAAGCTTTCTTATATGCCGAAAGGAAAGACTCATATCTTCTCTTCGGATTTCTATCAATTCCATGCGCCGAAACATCCACCAGGTATTCAAAAGCCCGCTGACAAGCTGGCTGATAACGGTAGCCGCTGCTGCTCCCTCCACACCTGTATGAAAATCTGTAATAAATACATAATCCAGTACAACATTTAAGATACTGGAAAACAGCAGGAAATAAAAGGGATGTCTGGAATCCCCCAGCGCCCGCAGCACACTGGCAGAATAGTTATACAGAATACTGGCCGGAATCCCCAAAAATAGAATACGAATATAGGATACTCCCATAGAAAAAATATTTTCCGGCGTATTCATAGCAGCCATAAGAGGCGCTGCCAGTATCACGGTTCCCACAGTCAACAGAACGCTGAAAAAACTTCCCACCCAGAATCCATTCCACAAGAAACGGTGCAGTTCCCTCTTCTCTCCTGCTCCAAAACTCTGGGCCAGAGGAATGCCAAATCCCACACAAGCCCCCTGTACAAACCCCAGAATGAGAAAATGCAGGGAATAGGTAGCCCCCACTGCTGCCAGAGCGTCAATACCCAGACACCGTCCTACAATCACGGTATCTGCAAAACTGTAAAGCTGTTGGAACATGGTTCCGAATACCAGGGGCAGGGCAAAGAGAAGAATCTGCTTTAACGGATGTCCCACCGTCAAATCCATACTTTTCTGTTTTTTGTTTTCGCTTGTTTTGATATCTTCCATTTTCATATTCTCCCAAATTTCTTTAAATTTTTCCCAACTGGTATTGTATCATTGACTTTTCTAAAGATAAAATATATGATTTCTATAGATTCATTTATTTTTACTATGAATTTTAGGAGGAACGCTCTTTATGACCTTGGAACAATTACGCTATTTTCAGGCAGCAGCCCGGCTGCAGCACATGGGAAAGGCCGCCCTGCAGGAAAACATTTCCCAACCCAGCCTCAGCATTGCCATAAAAAAACTGGAAACGGAATTTGGCGTCCCCCTTTTCAAACCAAACGGACGAGGCGTTGAGCTGACCTCACAGGGAAAAGCATTTCTTCCTTATGCGGACAGTATTCTTTTACAGGCCCAACAGGCCAAAAAACAGATGAACGCCTGTGCAGACAGCTTTAACGGCGAAATCCGGGTAGCTTATACTGCGTCCATGGCCTACGGCTACATTCCCCGGCTGTTTAAAAACTTTCTCTCCCAAGCCGGAAAAGCATATGTGATTTATTCAGATGAAATGCCCAGTGATGATATTGCCGCGGGACTAAAAAGCGGCCGGTTTGACTTAGGTATCTGTTCCAAAATAAAACCGGAGCCGGAGTTAGTACAGATTCCTCTTCTGTATCAGCCTCTGGTGGTGCTTTTGCCGGATACCAAAGCCTTTGCCCAGTGTTCTTTGGACCGCTTAGAAGACCTGTGTGCCTATCCCTTCGTATCCTACCGGAAGGATTATCCCATGTACCGCCAGATTTCCGCTCTCTTTCAGAGAGAAGGGCTGACACCTGCCATTACCCACTTCGCCTACAGTGAGGATGCCATTGCCCGCCTGGTGGAACAAGAACTGGGAATCTCCATTGTGGCTCAGACAGAATCTCTGTCTCAATACCGTGTCCGCACCATCCGTCCAAACTGGCTGAAAGAAGGCCGCCATATCTATCTCACCTTCCACCGCCTGCGGGTTCAGGGAGAAGGCGTGAAGAAAATGAAAGATTTTCTGAAAATTTTCACAGAACAATTCCCAACCCCATAAAAAAACTGCTGTGTCAGACACAGCAGTTTTTTTGATAACATTTTGAATTTTATTTAAAGTATTCCACACCGGACTCAAAGATCTTGATATCCTGTTCTCCGTAGATGTTCATGGCAACGCCGTCACCACGTCTTTCGGAATGTGCCATCTTACCAAGTACACGGCCGTCCGGGCTTGTGATACCTTCGATTGCACAGTAGGAACCGTTTACATTCCACTCTTCGTCCATAGTAATATTGCCGTTTACATCACAGTACTGTGTGGCAACCTGACCGTTTTCAAAGAGTTTTTTCAGCCACTCGTCATTGGCAACGAAGCGCCCCTCTCCGTGAGAAGCCGGGTTGGTGTAAACCTTTCCAAGCTCTGCTTTCTGCAGCCATGGGGATTTGTTTGTCACTACCTTTGTGTAAACCATCTTGGAAATATGACGTCCAATGGTATTAAAGGTCAGGGTTGGTGACTGTTCTGTCTGTCCCACGATTTCCCCGTACGGTACCAGTCCCAGCTTAATCAGCGCCTGGAAACCATTACAGATACCAAGGGCCAGACCGTCTCTCTCATTTAACAGCCGCATAACCGCTTCTTTGATTTTTGCATTCTGGAATGCGGTTGCAAAGAATTTAGCAGAACCGTCCGGTTCGTCACCTGCGGAAAATCCGCCTGGGAACATAATCATCTGGGCCTGGTCAATGGCTTTTTCAAAGGTCTCCACAGAATCGCGGATATCTGCTGCGTCCAGATTCTTAAATACTTTGGTAATGACTTTTGCACCTGCACGTTCAAAGGCTTTTGTACTGTCATATTCGCAGTTTGTACCCGGGAATACCGGAATAAATACCGTAGGCTGCGCAATCTTATGGGCACAGATGTGGATATCCTTTGTGTCGTAAACACCCTTGTCCATGCTTACCGTTGCATCGTCGGTCTCTGAACCGGAGCGTGTCTTAAACACTTTTTCCAGCGGCGCCTTCCAGGTTTCCAGAGCCTCTGCCATGGAAATGCTCATATCCTTGTACTCCATGGATGCGCGGTCTGTCACTTCACCAATCAGCGTATAGGTCATAGCCAGCTCGCCCACTTTGCCTTCTGCCACTTCACAGATAATATCGCCAAAGCCTGCGCCGAACAAGTCTCTTTCGTCCACATTCTGTTCTATTTTTACACCCATCTGATTACCAAATGCCATTTTGGAAACAGCCGCTGCAATACCCTGACGGTCTAAGGCATAAGCAGAAAGCACGCGGCCTGCCTGGATGTCCTCGTGAAGTTTTGCATACTGCTCTTTTAAGGCTTCAAAATCCGGCAAATCGTATTCTGCTTTCGGCATACGCAGCCATACCAGCTTGCTGCCTGCTTTTTTCAGTTCCGGTGTAATCACATCTTTCTGTTTTGCCACATCCACAGCAAAGGAAACCAGTGTAGGCGGTACATCAATTTCATTGAAGGTACCGGACATAGAGTCCTTGCCGCCGATAGACGGAAGTCCAAAGCCAAGCTGCGCTGCATAAGCACCCAGAAGCGCTGCGAACGGCTGGCTCCAGCGGTGTGCGTCTTCTGTCATTCTGCGGAAGTATTCCTGGAAGGTGAAACGGATTTTGCTGTAGTCTCCGCCTGCTGCCACGATTCTTGCCACAGATTCTGTCACTGCATAAACAGCGCCGTGGTATGGACTCCAGCTGGACAGGTATGGGTCAAAGCCGTAGCTCATCATAGTAACCGTTTCTGTCTTTCCGTTTAATACCGGCACTTTGGCTACCATAGCCTGTGTCTCCGTCAGCTGATATTTCCCGCCGTAAGGCATAAACACACTGCCTGCGCCGATGGAACCGTCAAACATTTCCACTAAGCCCTTCTGGGAACACTCGTTTAAGTCAGCAAGGGTATTCAGCCATTTTGTCTTCACATCTGAGACTTCTTCTGTATGCGCGAACAGATTTCCTTCTTTTCCCGGAATTTCCACATAGACATCGGTTTCCTGATGTGCGCCGTTGGTATCCAGGAATGCTCTGGACAAGTCAACAATGGTTTTTCCTCTCCAGTTCATCACCAGCCTTGGGCTTTCGGTAACTTCTGCCACCGGAATGGCTTCCAGGTTTTCTTCTTTTGCATAACCTAAGAAAGTTTCCACATCTTTCGGGTCAATGACAACGGCCATACGTTCCTGTGATTCGGAAATGGCAATTTCTGTTCCGTCCAGACCTGCGTATTTCTTCGGCACTTTATCCAAATCAATTTTCAGTCCTGCTGCCAGTTCGCCGATAGCAACAGACACACCGCCGGCACCGAAATCGTTACATTTTTTAATCAGATAGCTGACTTCTTCTCTTCTGAACAGTCTCTGAATTTTTCTCTCTGTGGGAGCATTTCCCTTCTGTACTTCTGCACCGCAGGTTTCGATGGATTCCTCTGTGTGTACCTTGGAAGAACCGGTTGCACCGCCGCAGCCGTCACGTCCGGTACGTCCGCCCAGTAAGATAATGATATCGCCCGGGTCAGAATTTTCACGGATAACAGCTCTTCTTGGGGCTGCACCTAAAACTGCGCCGATTTCCATACGTTTTGCCACATAATCCGGATGGTAAATTTCTTTTACATAACCGGTAGCCAGACCAATCTGGTT
Source organism: Blautia hansenii (assembly GCF_013304445.1). Lineage (GTDB taxonomy): Bacteria > Bacillota > Clostridia > Lachnospirales > Lachnospiraceae > Blautia. Next base: position 164,105 of record NZ_JAAITA010000001.1, on the reverse strand, counting down.
TCCGTAGGAAGAATAGCCGTGAGCAGCGCCGCGCACCAGCTTCTTCTGAGGAAGTTTGCCCTTCATGGTTTCTTTGACGGAAACCGTAGGGTCCGCCGCACCGGTTACACGCATGGCCTGATATACATAAGTACGTCCGGAAAGCGGGTCACGGATAGCGCCGCCAAGGCAGGTAGCTGCACCGCCGAATGGTTCGATTTCTGTAGGATGATTGTGTGTTTCATTCTTGAAGTTAATGAGCCACTCTTCTTCTTTTCCGTCTACATCTACCGGTACCACGATAGAGCAGGCGTTGATTTCATCGGATTCCTCCTGGTCCTGCAGCTTGCCTTCGGCTTTTAATTTCTTCATAGCCATAAGAGCCAGGTCCATGAGGCAGACAAACTTGTCGTCTCTGTCCTTGTAAATCACCTGACGGTCTGCCAGATATTTTTTGTAAGTTTCTTCGATGGGGGCTTTATAGTCTCCTTCGCCAAAGGTCACATGCTTCAATTCCGTAGAAAATGTGGTGTGACGGCAATGGTCAGACCAGTAAGTATCCAGTACGCGGATTTCCGTCATGGACGGGTCGCGTTTTTCTTCGTTTTTATAATAATTCTGAATATGCAGGAAATCTTTAAACGTCATAGCCAGATTCAGGGAATCGTATAATTCCTTTAAATCCGCCTCGGCCATGTCTGCAAATCCTTCGAAAATTTTCACATCTGCAGGTTCGTCAAAGTTTGTCACCAGAGTTTCCGGTTTTTCAGCCTCTGCTTCTCTGGAATCCACCGGGTTAATGCAGTGGTTTTTAATCGCTTCCAGTTCTCCGTCAGAAATGTTTCCTTCGATAACATAAGTGGTGGCGGAGCGGATAATCGGCTGCTCGTCCTCTTTTAAGAACTGTACGCACTGTACGGCTGAATCTGCTCTCTGGTCAAACTGTCCCGGCAGATATTCCACAGAAAATACCCGGTCTCCCTCTTTGCATTCAAAAGTTTCTTTAAATAAATCATCCACCGGAGGTTCGGAAAAGACACAGGTACATGCTTTTTCAAACACCTCTTCGGAAATATTCTCCACATCATAACGAATCAGCACACGGACGCCTGTAACGTCTTTAATTCCCAGGTAGCTCTCAATTTCGTGCTGTAATTCCTTTGCCTGCACGGCAAAATCTGCTTTTTTCTCAACATAGACACGCTTTACGCTGCTCATATTGACTCCTTTCTGCCCGATGGGGACAAATGGTATTTTTGCATTTCTTTTGCATTTCTATGGATAGTGTAGCATAGGAAACTTTATAAGTAAAATTAATATGACTAATATTTTTTATAAGTAAAACTTATGCATTGACATCTTCCTTTCCTCTTTATATAGTATACTTTGAAGTTTCTGTTTCCCATTCATTTTCAGGAAAGGATTTTACTCTATATGGATATCAGTTTTGAACTTTATAAAGTTTTTTACTACGTTGCCACCACCCTGAGTTTCTCTGAGGCTTCCCGGCAGCTCTACATTTCCCAGTCGGCAGTCAGCCAGTCCATAAAGGCACTGGAGCAGAAGCTGGGGCATGCGCTTTTTCTCAGAAATACAAAAAAAGTCACTCTGACACCGGAAGGAGAAGCACTCCTGCGCCATGTCGAGCCGGCGGTGAATCTTCTGTACGAAGGAGAAAACCAGATTTTAAATTCTCCTTCCCAGGAAACGCCCCTGCGCATCGGGGCCAGCGACACCATATGCCGCTATTTTCTGATTCCGTATTTTAAGCGGTTTCATAAAGAATTTCCCAATGTGCACATTAAGGTAACCAACTCCACTTCCGGGGGATGTGTTTCCCTGCTGCACAACAACCGGGTGGACTTCATTGTAGCCAATGCGCCCAATCCCTATCTGACTTCCAAAGATACCTGCTGTGTCATTCGGGAATTTCAGGATATTTTCGTTGCGGGAAAACGCTTTTTCAACCTGGAGGGACAGACTTTATCCCTGGCCCAGCTTACCCGGTATCCCATTCTGATGCTGGACAAAACCAGCACCACCAGCGGATTTCTGCAGCAGACTTTCAGCAAACACGGACTTTCCCTTACACCGGAGGCCGAACTTTCCAGCAATGATTTACTGCTGGATTTGGCCCGCATTGGTCTGGGCATCACCACAGTTCCGGATTATGTGCTGGAACACCGCAAAAAAGAATTTTACCAGCTACAGCTAAAAGAAACCATTCCCAAACGGAAGTTGATTTTGGCTTATAATCCACAGCTTCTGACTTCTCCGGCTGCTCAGAAGTTTCTTCAGTATCTGGTGCCGGAAACAACCTAAAGGAGATTTACTAACATGAAACTATCTGCAAAAGCCACCATTTACGGCTGTTATCTGGGCTATATTACCCAGGCCATTGTAAACAATCTGCCGCCTCTGCTTTTCCTCACTTTCCGCAGGGAATTCGGCGTTACCCTGGATCAAATCAGTCTTCTCATCACCATGAATTTCTGTGTGCAGATTCTGGTGGATTTGATTTCGCCCAAAATTATTGAAAAAACAGGCTATCGGAAAGCCGCTCTGTGCGCCTTTCTCACGGTCATGCTGGGACTTACGGGATTTTACTGGATTCCCTTTGTCCTGCCTCCCTACGCCGGAATTCTCCTCTGCATGGTCTGCAATGCCATTGGCGGCGGTATTTTAGAAGTGATTGTCAGCCCCATGGTAGAGGCCTGCCCCGGAGAGAACAAAGAGGCCCGCATGAGTTTTCTTCATTCCTTTTACTGCTGGGGCCACATGGGCGTGGTACTGCTCTCCACCCTGTATTTTGCCCTGGCGGGCATTGAAAACTGGCGGTTTCTGCCGCCTCTTTGGGCTCTGGTGCCTCTGGGAACTTTCCTGCTTTTTACCAGAGTCCCCATTTATGCCGTACACGGCGATGACGAAGAAACAAAACTGCCTAAAAGCATTTTCCGCTATAAAGTTTTCTGGGTGCTGTTTCTCCTCATGGTGTGCGCCGGTGCCTCCGAGCAGGCAGTCAGCCAGTGGTCCTCCCTCTTTGCTGAAGAAGGATTAAAAGTTTCCAAAACCATGGGGGACTTGCTTGGCCCCTGTGCCTTTGCATTCTGTATGGGACTGAGCCGCCTGTTCTATGGACGAAAGGGAGAAAAGCTGAATATTTTGCTGTCCCTGAAAGCCACCTCCGTGCTCTGTGTGGCCGGATATCTGATTACCGCCCTCTCGCCTCTGCCCCTGCTTTCTCTGGCAGGATGCGCCCTCTGCGGATTTTCTGTGGGACTGATGTGGCCGGGAGTCTTTTCCCTTGGGGCCTCCTATCTGAAGGGCGGCGGTACTTTCATGTTCGCCATGTTTGCCCTGGCCGGAGACGTGGGCTGCTCCGCCGGCCCTGCGGTGGTAGGAATCCTGTCTGATATGACAGGGAAATTAAATCTGGGTATCCTGGCTGCCGTGGTCTTTCCCATAGGGCTTTGGGGGCTTAGCTGGGGACTGGGAAAACGGAGAGGATAAGTTTTCTGTCTGCATATACTGCAGGCCCCGGATTCTTCGGGGCCTGCAAGACTTTTGGGTATATCAATAAAAAGGGGATTGCATGATTACTTAATTTCCTAAATTCCACCAAATTCATTGCTAATGTATTCAGGAATTTCAAACTGTGTCTGTCCCAGGGTAATTTTATGCACATCTTTTGCAATATTCATCATAACCTGGTATATTTTTTCTTCATCTGTATCGTTTGCGATGGTTGTCTGAATATCTGTTTTTTTAGAAGCATTGAACTGAATGCTCTCTTCCTTGGTATTCGAATTTAAACTTGTAAGCGCAAATCCAATGGCTCCCTTTACAGAGGCCGTCAGGTCAGAAGTACATCCCTGTCCCGGACCAGCTCCTCCCTCCAACGAAATAGAAGTATTCGTACCTATCTGCGAAACCACCGTTTCGCTCAGAGAATATCCTACCGCTACTTCTAATTGCTCCTTATATTCCACTTTTCCATGTGGCTGAACATAAATTTTTTTACCGCTGGGTACACATACCACTTCTGCCCTTTTATGGTCTTCATACTTCAAGCCTGAAGTCACCCTGTATTTTCTCACTTTACGGTCTTCAATCCACTCTCTGCAGGAAAAATGTGCTGTCGGCGCATTATTTTCCTGGCGCCGCACTTCAAAATAATCCAGATACCAGCCGGCACCGCCCCATCTGCAGTCACTCCGCAGTTCCGCTTTATACACGTCGCCAATAGACTGCGGCAACTCTAATGTCAACTTATCCGTCTGATTTCTCTCAAACGCATTTCCGCGGATACGTTCGCTGACCTCATACTCATCTGACTGCCCCAGTGTGCCGAAAAGTGTCACAAAAATACAGGAATCTGTTCCCGCATAGCATTCATCTCCTGTGTGAAATTTCAGTTCATATTTTGTTTTTCCCATCCTCATTCTCCTCATATTTTGTATACATTTTGAAAGAAACAGCTACGTAAAATTTCCGTACAGTATGGTTCCCAGTAATGGAAGTTCCAGTTCGTCCAGAACCTCATTAATCTGCCAGACCAGCGAAATATTTTTGTTCCATTCTGACTGATGTTCCAGAAAATACAAAACAATCATATCTGTCGGCAGGGATTTGGATAACACATACCCCGCTGTCCTCAATACCTGCTGAATTTCCTCTGTTTCCATTCCCATGGATATGACAAGGGCAAGCAGACTTTCCTTGGACGGCTTTCTGTCCGCCTTTATGTAATAAAGCATACGTTCCGTCACATTGGCCTCTGTAAACAGTTTTTTCTGCTTGTCTGTGTATTGCTTAAAAAGTTTCTGAACACCTGTATTTTCTTCCTGTTCCCCCTGTAAAGACAAACCTGCCTTATTAGCCAGAAGTTCTGCTGCTTCGTCAGACAAACAAAACAGTTCCGCTGCCTCTAACACGGTAAAATACCTTTTTTTTGTTTGTGTACTGCATGGATTAGCCTTCCAGTAAGTCACCTGCTGTCTGCTGATTCCCAGAAGCCTATATACTTCGTTCAACGTTCCATAGCCATACCGGGTCTTATACTCTTCCGCAATGCTTCTCAAACTGTCGCAAAACCCTTCCTCCAAAACCAGCGCATGCTGTTTCAGCCAATCTCTTATTTTTCCATTGTTCATTTACTATTCCTTTCTTTTATCCTTTGCGTTTGCTTTTATCTTTCACAGTTCTTTCTTCTGTTCGCTTTTTCTTCATCACCTTCTCTGTTCCAAGCATTCCCGGGAGGTTTGCATCAACCTTTGTTTTGCAACAATTTTGTTACTGTCTGAAATATAACACAGACAACATGGAAAACTATGAACTTAATTTTGCTCTCAAAAAAACTGTTTATCTATTATCCGTATTTCCCATTAAAAAAATTGTCGGATAAAGAAATTATGCAGATGACTGAATACTTTTTTATTCATTCGGTCATCTGATATTCCCCTTTACCCAAACATAAACTCATCCAGGTCTATCAGTACTTTTTTCAGTTCCTCATTTGTCTCTTGTTCTATCGCTTTTTCGATAAAAATCCCGTCTTAATCTGTGTACTGCATTTTGCGGCTACTAACACCCTGCGTATGAAGCACATCGTTGAATTTAATATTTTGTACACATTGGCTGGAGACATCTTCCGTTTATCTGCAAGGCTATATATAATGAATATCGGAAAACTCAATTTTTCTTTCTTCTTGTATCCCCATGTCTCTTCCCTTATAATAAAGCTATCAACAAAAACGAAAGGATTACCATTATGACACCATTTTTTCATGAGGCCTTCTATATGTGCCTGTTCCCCATATTGATTCTAATTATCCAAAGCCTGTGTTTCCCTGTTTCACAAGCGCATTCTAAAACCATTTCTCTCCCTTGGAAAATGACTGCCTTATTTCTTTCCCTGCTTTATCTATGCATGTCTTCTATGACAGAAGTCCTAAAAGAAAAACTGCCGCTTACCATAAAACTGTTTCTACTTCTTTGCAGCTTTATGGCCTGTTACCTGTTACTTTTACGCATAGGAAACTTTTCTCCAAAGAAAACTGTTCTTCCCGTTACCTTTAGAAAAATTTGGAAAACACCGGTTTATCTGGTCATGATTCCCATTACACTACTGAGCATTTTCATCATTGCAGGCTGCTATCCCGGCGTTTTCTCCACTGACTCCGCCAGCAACTGGAATGACGTTGCTACCAATACCTTCAGCAACTGGCATCCTGTTACCTATTTGTATATTTTAAAGATTATCCAGCGAATTTTCGGAAATCCCTTTCCCCTGGTTATCCTGCAAACACTCCTCTGGCTCTTTGCCAGTCAATATGCGGTGTATCTTTTGGAAAAATACACTTCCATCCGGTACGGCGATATTCTGTATACGCTATTCAGTGTGATTTTTATTTACAGCTACCGCGCACTTGGAAATATCGAAAAAGACACTCTGTGGAACATTGCTCTGTTTTTATTCTGCCTGTTCCTCTTTGATTTTATCAAATCCAAGCAGCTGTTTGCATGGTATAAAATAATGGGATTTACTTTGATTGCCTGTATGGTCTGCACCATACGGCATATGGGAAACGTAATTGTTCTGATAACCCTGCTGGCGCTCCTGCTCTATGAATGGAAGTCGAAATACACTGACACAAAAAAACGAAAAAAACAGCTGCTCTTTCTTCTGGGTGTGTCCATTCTGATACCTGTATTTCTAATCAACATACTGGGCAGCCATGTTCTTCACATGGTACCCAATGAAGAATATGTAAAATACAGTGTCCCAGTATCCATGGCTGGTGCTGTGGCCTCCAAAGAAACTTTAGACGCAGAAGATATTGCTGTTTTGGAAGAAATCATGCCTTTAGAAAAATGGCAGTCCTGCTATGACAAATATTATGCTGACTCCTTGTCCCGGACTTGGGGTGCCATAGGAGACGATGCTTTAAAACTAAGAGATAAAGATTTTCAGAAGAAAATTCTTCTGCTCAATGCAAAATTTTTATTCAAATATCCTGTGACTTATCTTACTGCATACTTTGATATGACCAGTATTATCTGGGAAATGGGAACGCCGGCTGACGGATATGAATAGATTCCTGTCACAATTTACAGTTCTGCCTTGGATAATTATCCAGGACTTGCAGAGCTACAGATTCAATCAAACCTGTCCACCAGAATTCAACAGAACTTTTTTGGTCACTCTGACCAGATTCCTGTATGGTCCTCTATCTGCTGGCGTGGCGGTTTTTCCATTTTTGTCCTGCTTGTATGCAGTTGTCTTCTCATAAAGAAAAAAAGGTCTCGGGAATTGCTGGCGCTTCTGCCTGCCTTGCTTTTAACAGGCATACTCTTTCTTGCCAATCCTTCCCAGGACCCTAGATATATTGACAGCTATCACATGCTGATGTGCTTTTTTCTGCTTGTTGCCTCCTCCTCAGAAGGAGGCAGCAACAGAGGATAAAATACCAACAAAGGGACTCCCAGCATCATAATAAAAATATACCGCAATCCAAATGCTGTAGGCGTAGCAATCATTAATGTAAGCCAATTCCCCACCATAATCAACAACGGCAGAATGTATCTGGACTTTCTCTTTACCCAGCATAGCAGTACGTCATAAAGAGCAATCCAAACCAACAGCCCTGAGGCCATAAAATCATACTTTCCACTCATTTTTTCCTGCATGGCATAATTAAAATAGCTTTCAAATGGCGCTATCTGGTAAAGCCACCAGTCGTTTGCAGCAATTTGCGTTTTTACGAATTCATATGGCGTATCTCCGCCAATATGCCAAAATCCATATGTTCCCATAAGATATTGTTCCACATAAATTCCAAAATTAGATTTTAAAAGCGAAAACCATGTTTGAAAAAATGCTGCTTTGTGTGCATTCAGATAGTCTGTATGGAATTCCGGTGCCCACTTCACGGGGTCTACCAAAAAGGGATTATAATACTCCTGATACTTTTCCATAGGCATAAGATGATTCAGAAATTCTTTATCTTCCTTTGTCATATTTCCATCTTTTATCACTACTCGTACCATTTGCTGCAGAGGGATTCCTATAGACTCCACAAACTCATTCTCAGCCGAAAATACGCCCTTGTAAACCGGACCTGTTATAGTACAAATACAAAGAATCGTCACAGCACAAGTAAGAGCCACTCTCTTTACCCTCTTTCGGTACATATAAACTAGAACCACACTGATAAGAATCATGATGTATATCCCATTATTGCGCATAAGAGAAATTAGGACTCCCAACACACCATACAATACTAGATTTTTTCTTTTCAAAAAGGCTTCTCTATCGAGAACTGCTTTATCATATAAAAACATACCAAGAAGAAGCAAAAGCCCACTATACCATGGATCCTTCCACATAACAATGGCATAATTTCCGAATACCGGAATAGTACAGAAAAAGGCCAGCGCAAAATATGTACAAAACCGATGAATTCGCCTCTGCATCCACTCTAAAAAATATCCCAACAAAAATGCCATAGAAACCAACTGCAACAGAGAATACAACAACACTCCCAGATTAGGATTTCCTAAAGCCCTGCCCAGCCAGACACTGCCTCCTGCAAGCAATGAATAAAAGACCGGAAAATGGTTATCCCAAGGCAAATCTCCCAATACCATAGCTATAGAAACTGTGGCGTCTTCCGGCACAATCCCCGGATAGTAAATAAACAGTACCGGAGTCCAGAAAAGCATGAAAACAATGCTGTACAACAACCAATTTCCTTTCCTACACGTTCCCCCTTTCTCATCTTTTCCAGTCCTCTCCATCAAATTTCGCATCCTCCCGTCAAAGAAAAACGTTGACAGTGTGAGAAAAAGCAGCATTCCTGTCCCAAAATATACTATCAACCAGACAATATCTCCCGCAGAAAACATCTGGAATTCCCAATCCCCTGCATGAATTTTTTCCCCGACAACTACCATAGCCGCAAATAACAGACCAAAAAAAATACTTCCAGCTCTCATCCGGCTATCTTTTAAGACTTCTCTCCTTGCCCCAAGCCATTTGATACAAAAATAAATGCCCAGGCCTATAATTCCCACTTTCCATGGGTCCATTTTCCAGTTTTCCTGGTGAAAAAAAATAAGATTTGCCCATGCGATTCCCAAAATCAACAGAAAAATATCCTGGTTTGCATTTAACCGTTTCCTGTTACCCATTCTTTCTCCTTCCTGGTCTGCAAAAATACTTTTCTGTCTGACACATTCCCACAAACAACAAAACTCCTATTACAGAAAGAACGATTCCCATTTTGATTCCCGGTACATGATAGTGCAGTTCAATTTCATTGATTCCTGCTGATACTGGAATCAATGAAAGTGCGTTGGCACCTCTCTGTATTTCTACTTTCTCTCCATTGACACTGGCACTCCACCCCTCATCATACGGCACTGATAGCAACAGATATCCTTCGCTGCCGGACTCATAGGTACCTTTTACATACCCATCCTCAAAAATTTCTGTGTGCATCTCCTTATTTTTCAGTTCTTCTATTACCTCCTGAAATACATCCATATCCAGAAAATAGAAATGTGGAAAAATTTCCTGCTCTGTCCCCGTATAATTTGTCAATGTTACCGTATGGTCCTGACTTCCATATCCTGCAGAAAATACCTTTTCACTTAACCAGGTAGCATAATTACATCGGTAAGTTCCATCAATAAAAAGCTGTAGTTCCGTAATCCAGGAATCCACATAACCATAAAGAATATCTTCCGGATTTCCCTGTGAAAGTAGAAATTCCGCCTGTCCATTCTCTATTTTCATCACAGGTTCTGTCTTCTTGAAAATTTCAACTTCCCGGCCCAGTAAATTAGAAAATAACTCATTCTGAAAGGCAAACGGGTCTGCATTTTCTATATTTTCCAAAATTTCTTTTCCTGTTCCAATTCCTACGTCCAACGCATAAGGGTTCAAGTATACCGATTTCCCATTATATTCCGGTATTTCATCCACTTTCTCATAACCCGCTACCTCTTTTTGGGAAAGCAGATATTTCACCCCGAAAAGCGCATCAGATGGTATAATAGATTCCTGGATTACGCTTAAATCCAAGAGTGTAGAATATCCCACATCGAAAATCATTTTGGAAATATCCGTATCATAAGTAGACGAATAATGGGCTAATCCATGGTAACCATAAACCATAGCTTCATTTAGAAAAGCAGAACAGCCATCCCCTGCATCATTCCTCTTCTCCAGTGTATCCATTCGATAGAATACGGATTCTTCTCTTTCCTGAATCTGCTCTATCTGCTGCTGGGACTGAGATACATAGTCCGTATAAACACGAATATCCGGATTTGCGCCATAATTAATCACAAAAGTAAATACGCCATTAAGGACTAATTCTGCTGCCAGCACCCCCGGCAGGACTCTTTCCAGAATTTTTTTCTTTCCAAGCACACAAAACAAAATCCCATATACCACAAGAAAAATTATCGTAGCATACAAATTTTGCTTTTCATAATATCCGTTCTTCTTCTGAAAAAACAGAATCATTAAAATGCCCACTGCAAATATCAGCCCCATAGCCCTTCCATTTTTCTTCTGCTGGTAAATCTGTACACCTCTGCATCCCAGATAGAGCACCAGAAAAGTCACAATGAAGCTATATCGAAAACGGTAAGTACCAGCATAGCGCATACCGCTCCAAATACAATCCAGCGGAATCAGCCAGCAGCTTGTAAACATAAAGCCTACAGCCAAAAGCGCCAACACTTTTTCCTTTATTTTTATCTCTTTCGTAATAAAAAAATAAATAAAAAAGCCAAAAAAGAGAAGACCACAATACAAGGAGACCGTAGGAACGATACTCCCCAATGCAAATCCCTGAAAGACATCTATAAAAGAATCATACGTCCCAAACTGAAAAATTTCCGGGTTAAAGGCCTGTTTTCCCTTTTTCAGCCCTACAAAAATCGGATAAAACAGAAAGCAGCTTGCCAAAAGTCCTGAAAGCATAGTCACTCCGCACTTTACTGTATCCAGAATAAAACGTCCCCATTCCTTTTTTGTAATCTGATGAAATGCAAGAATTCTCTCATAAAAATAATAGCATACCGAAAAAAGTCCTATCATATATCCCGTATACCAATTGATCGCGATACTAAAAAATACAGCCAGAAAAAGCCCTAGTTTTCTGTCTCTCTGCACAAATTCATAGACAGCCAATAATAGCAGCGGGAGTAAAATCACCCCATCCAACCACATAATATTGGATAGCTGTAGAATATTATACTGCATCAAACCATAGGCAACGGAAAGCATGCACACCATTTCTTTGGAAATACCAGAGAATCGCTTTTTGATAAAAACAGAACATGTAATTCCTGCCAATCCCAGTTTTCCTGCCGTCAGCCAAAACAAAAACAAAGGAATCTGTTCCTTTTCAAAAAAGACAACCAGCAAATTTAAGGGGCTGCCCAGATAATATCCAAACAATGCCACTAATGAACCACCAGCCGACTTAGAAAAAGAATAGCCAAGTTTCGCCTTCCCCAGCAACACATCACGATAATAGGCAAAAAAATCCACATACTGAATCTCCTCATCCCAGAGCAAATTCGTTTTACTTCCAAACGGATAAAGGCCACTGGCTGCCTGTATGAGTACAAACAACCCAACAATTATGAAAAAAATAATTCCTGCCCATATCCAGCTTTCATATCGTTTCCTCATATTTGCTTCTCCATTTTTCTTCATATTTTAAACATTCAAAAGAAGCTGTCCTCTCTTTATCATCGGAAAGAACAACCTCTCTCATTATTCTTGTATACTTTTATCTTTTATATTTGTTTCCCCACAGATGTAAATGGGTCTTTTCTTTGTTTCCAAATAGGTTTTTGAAAGATACATACCTAAAATTCCTATACACAAAAGCTGGATTCCCCCCAGCATGAGGATAATGCAGGTCATAGAGGGCCAGCCTGCCACTGGGTCACCGAAGCAAAGGGTTCTGATAAGGATGAAGATTAAAAATAGAAAAGCAATACAGCATACACCGACTCCCAACATAGAAACCATAGCCAGGGGCGCCGTAGAAAATCCAATAATCCCTTCCAGGCTGTATTTAAAGAGCTTCCAAAAAGACCACTTGGTTTCTCCCGCCTTTCTCTCCACGTTTTCAAACTCTATCCATTTTGTCTTAAAACCGACCCAGCCGAAAATCCCCTTAGAAAAGCGATTGTATTCTGAAATTTCCAGAATTGCCTCTTTAAATTGTCTGGTCATCAAACGATAATCTCTGGCACCGTCCATAATTTCCGCAGTGGAAATCCGATTCATAAGCCTGTAAAAGCGTCTTGCAAAAAAAGAACGGATAGGCGGTTCCCCCTTCCGGCTGACTCTTCGGGTAGCTACCGAATCATAGCCTTCTTCCCGGATACCGCGAAGCATTTCCGGCAGCATCGAGGGCGGGTCCTGCAAATCCGCATCCAGCATTGCCACATAATCTCCGTCTGCATGCTGAAATCCGGCATAGATAGCAGCTTCCTTTCCAAAATTTCTGGAAAAAGACAGGTACTTTACTCTGGTATCTTTCTCTGCCAGCTCTTTTACAATAGCCAGCGTCCTGTCTTTGGAACCATCGTCTACAAAAATCACTTCTAACTGAAATTCCGAAAGTTTTTCCGCAACTTTACAAAATTCTTCGTAAAAGTAGGGCAGAACCTCTTCTTCGTTATAACACGGAACTACCAGTGATATCTTTTCTGACATATTTCTTCTTCCTCCTTTGTACAGTGCCATACTTTATTCAGCTTGTCCTCTGTGCTGCTTCTCCTTTCGGAAAACCCAGAATTTGCTGAAAATATAATTCAACACAGTTACCAACACCTGGTTCATCAGTTTCACAATATTATCATCTATCTGACAGACCTGAACAAAGAAAAACATACTCAGAATTTCCACAAGAAGAGAGGCCACCCTGCTGGATACAAAACTGACCAATTCCTTTGTTGTCGCCTGAACACTGGTATAAGGAGATTTAAACACATACTTTTTGTTGGTCACATAAGCAAATGCCACAGCCAGCACCCAACTGATAATATTGGCTGCCTGATAATACATCTGCAAAGTATTTGCCATAATAAAATACGATACAAGAGAAACTATCATAGTACATACCCCTACTATGATGTACATAATAAGCTCCTCATATTTTTTCATCAGTTTTTTTAACATAATTCATCCTTTTTCATTCTTCTAACCAGCTGTAGTCTGAATTCAAATTCCTGTCTTTCCCGTTCCGCAATGGTAGATAATATCATGCCGGAAAACAGTGATTGCAGAGCAGCCAATGCCATAAATCCACTGACAATCAAGGTAGGGAAATTCGGTACCAGCCCAATCTCAAAATAGGTAATCAATACCGGTACAAACATACAGGCTGCTATAATAAACAACAGTAAAGATACCATACCAAAAAATTGCATGGGCTTATAATTTTTGTATAACCTTCCAATGGTTTTCAATACTTTAAAGCCATCTGAATACGTATTCAGCTTTGATTCGCTTCCCTGCGGCCTATCTCTGTATTCAATGATTATATTCTCCACGGCCATATTTTTGTCTACCGCATGAATACTCATCTCGGTTTCAATTTCAAATCCTTTAGACAATACCGGAAAACTCTTTACAAACTCATAGCTGAACGCTCTGTACCCTGTCATAATATCCCGGATATTGCTTCTGAACAGTCGGTTAATACTTCCTCTTACCAAACTATTGCCAAAATTGTGGAAAGGCCGCTTATTTTCCTCAAAATAAGTAGAAGACAGACGGTCACCAACCACCATATCCACATTTCGCTCCAACACTTTATTTACCATTTCTCTGCCCATCTCTGCCGGATACGTATCGTCTCCGTCTATCATAATATAACACTGGGCATCAATTTCCCGGAACATACGGCGAATGACATTTCCCTTTCCCTGCTGGTATTCGTAACGAACCACCGCTCCGGCTTCTCTGGCAATTTCATCCGTTCCGTCCTTTGAATTGTTATCATACACATAAATGACAGCCTCTGGAAGCTCTCGTTTCCAGTCCTTTACTACCTTTTCGATAGTCTGGCTTTCATTATAGCATGGAATTAAAACTGCTATTTTATCCACTTTTGTACTCCTTCTAAATTTCTATTATAAACTTTCATTTTCCTTTGTAATCTTACTACAGATTGTGAGAAAAGGGAAGTGTAAGTTTATTTGTAAGTAAACGCCAAATAGCGAGTACCTTGATGTTTTTCCTGGTTCAGAGCATAACCGACTGCATTCACATACTTTCCATTGATGATTGCAGCTACCAGAGATAGTGATACCAGGCTTCCATGTAACAAGGTCTTTGGATAGTCTGCTTTGACCATATGTTCATCCGTTTTGCTGGCATATACCTGGAAATTGCATCCGGTAACTGTTTCCATCAGAAGCTGCATTTTTCATTTGATGCACAAAGTTCCTTTGTTAAGGCTTCCAACTGTTCCTGCTGTTGCAAACGCAGATGGATAAGAAGCGACTTATCAACTGTATTTAATTGTTCTTCCGTATACTCAACTGCCATAACCGAACCTCGCCTTTCTTTGACCAGACTGCAGTCCATTTAGAGCCGGAATATTCACAAAAAGCAAAATTCCTTCAATCGTATTACTTCATTATAGTATTTACTAAACTGTTGTATGCTTTTATTAGCTCTTTTCTATTTTTCACAAAATATACTATATACAAAATCATATATAGGATACAACTTTGTCCAATACTTAAACACCAACTCAATATTGAGAAAAGTATACATAAAAATAATATTTGACCATTATTACTTTTTATATGCATATTTTGAGTCAAATATTTATCCGCAATGATAAATCTTAGCATATACACAATATGAATAGCAATAAATGCTAATAATAAATTCTTTAACATTACTGTTGATATTATCGTTAAAGCAATACTTATTACCAAAGAAATAATATTTATTATTGCCAACGCATTCTCTTTTCTTAATGACTTCATATATGTATTAATTAATAAGGAAATAAAACTTTCATAAACACACATTGGGAATATCAAAACCATATATTTTAAGCTTATACTATACTGCGGAATCCAAAGTTTTATAATAAACTGCATAGGATAGTATAATATTAAAAAGCCTAAAAACAGAACTGACAACACCATTTTTAATTTTTGATACAAATCTGGTAAAATAGATGAGGGCATTTTTTTTAGCATAGGAAATATAACAATTCCAATAGCATTAATAAAGACTAAAATAAAATTTGAAATATTTATTGCCAACGACACTTTACCATATGTTTCAATATTCCACTGGTACTCTATACCTATTCTAATTATTCCTATCAAAAGCAATGATGCTATATTAGCCAACATTAATTTTGATCCTGCTTGTATATTCAATTTCAACTCTTGTAAACAGCTTTTAATATTGATTATGTTGCCCCAAATTATATCCCTACATATAAAACATACATAAATAAAGGATAGCATCTTTCCTATTATATCCGATAGAATAATTGTTTTAAAACTGAGATTTCTGACAAAAATCCAACACAAAATAAGTCCTGCAAAAACAGTCTTTTCAATTATAAGCATAATTCCATAATTATTAATTCTATCTGTTGTTTGTAATACCATTTGACAAAAAGTTCTTGGTAAGACAACTAATGCGGCACATAGCAGCATAAAGAATACATATTGTTTTTCTATCGTAGATGCACCTAATCTAAATATATTCCAACTTATTAATACAACTACAGATTCCATTACCCACGAAATCCAAAATTGACTTCTAAACAACGGTTTGTCTAATTTTTGATAAGAATATCCGCCATATCTTAAATATATTCCATCTGGTATACCAAAGTGTAAAAATCCTATATAGTTTGTATAAAAAATATACAGCTGACTATAGCCATATTCTTCTATACTAACAAAACGAGGTAGTACCAACGTAGTTAATAATGAAACAAGCATAGTTATTCCATTCGCACCGAAGGCATACAATAAATTTAAAATTAATTTTTTACTTCTACCATTCACCATTATCCTTCTCACCTTTGTATTCATACAAACTTAATCTTTCATTCGTATATATTTTTTTACAATTGAGAACACTTTCATTTAAATGACAGCTATTATCAGCTACTATTAATTTATTTTCCCCCTTAATATCCCTTTCTATAGAGTCTATAGTCACATACTTCATTTCCTGTTTTGGCAAATATTGTTGAATGAACCCACCATAATAATGCATTGTATAATACTCTTCATTCTCCCTCATAAGTAAAACCTCATAATTTTTATTGTCTTTTTCTATTTTTTTTTGTATCTCAATACCAATATCATATGTTTCAGCTTTTATGTTATTAAAATCTGTCCATTGCTCTTTTATATTATACCCTATAAAAATTTGTGCACTAACAAATATATAAATAAATATCTTTTTATAAAATATCTTTTTATTATATAAAATGTAGGAACACAGTAGAAAAAGGAGTATACTAATCATTACCATACTATATAAATACAGTTCATTTTCTGAATAAAAAGCGCCTAACACAGGTGTGGATATTTTTATAAACTGTTGATTAGATACCCAACTAAGTGCTTTTTTTACAAATGGACAACATAATAGTAGCATTATTCCATATACTGAAATTCTGATTTTTTTCACTCTCAACTTTGTCATCTCAGCTAAAGCAATAGCTATAACTGGTCCAATCATATATTCAATATATCTTGTATAGATAACGCTATCCTTACGAATGGGATACAATGCAAATAGTGCAGAAATACCAGCCGCGCAAATCAATATTAGTAAAAGAAATATATATGTGATTTCTTTATTTCCTAAATTACATACTCTTTTTATAAAAATCATATAAATTTTCTTTAAACAAATTTCCATAAAGAGCAACGGTACAAAGAAATATGAAACAATAATTGCAAATAATTTACTAATAAAGCTAAAAATAAAATTCAAAATCCCATCAATGCTAGTTAATTCAAATATTACCCCTACTACCCCTGTATAATCATTTCCATTGGTGGTTACTGTATTCCCGCTCCATATGGCCTCTTTCACAAGTTCTTTTATTTCTGTTTGTAATATCAACCCTAAAACAATGGTTATTACTACTATGAACGCAGATTTCTTAGATATTTTTTTTACAAATGTCATAAACATAATTAGCATAATAGATGCTACTACTACTGCCAACGCTCTCTGATGTAACAAGTGAATAAAAGAAATTAACCCGCCCAATATTACACTGTTTAAAAGGCTTGGGTTTTTTAAAAAAACTAGAAAACTAGCAATTATCAAACACATACTAAAGAATAAAAAACATTCTGCCAGTGCATATCCGACCATAATAAAAGTGTACATATTAACTGTTGCCATAAAACATATACTGCTTCTTAATACTACCTCTATGTCTGGAAAAAGTTCCTTAAGAATATAATTTAATGACAAAAAAGCTCCTACTAAACTGAAACTATTAATTATACTTGCCCCGTAGTACACTGTAATCCCACTATCAAATAACCAATATAGCGGTGTCAAAAAAATACTATATCCATAAGAATAGTAGGGAACATCCGACAATACAGATTCCCAACCATACCCAGCAAAATATGCTGCATTTCCTAAATAGCCAAATTCATCGTTTATAACGGAAGGAAAACCAATTTTATCAAAGCTAACCAAAGACAAACATACTATTATTATACATTCTATAACTATTACTATTTTTTCTCTACTAATATTTCTTACTTTCATCCTAATTCTCTACTCTCATTACACGGATATGTTGGAAATTCATTATTTTCATTTAAGGCTTCTTGTATAGCTTCCAACATTTGGAAACCATACTTTTCATCTGGTTCCAAATATCCTCCTTCACCCCATTCGTTCCATGCAAACATAAATATCATATCTTTTTTATATTTAGTTCTAGCATTTTTAATTTGTAATGACAAATAGTTCTTAAACTTTTCTGGGCTAACCCCAGTAAAAACAGATGCCTGCTTTTTATATCTTGGTGTATTATCCCAATCCACAAAAGCACCTGGTATCATTTTTTCATCTCTTGGCTGCATTTTTAAAATATATTTCCATGCCTTATCATAATCAAAAATTATAGTTGAAAATCTTGTAGAAGGAAAATTTATTTTGTTAGTCATTACATTTAACATTTTACGTAAAACCAATGGAATTGATTTTTTCTGGTTTTGCATAGCATAATTAGGCTGGTATTCAATTCCATAATCAAATAAGTCCCCTCCCAAATCCGTTTGATGATTATAATATCGATGTTGATAAGCATACGATATTCCACCAATTCCTTTATTTTCTGCTAAATCATTCCAATACTCTAAAAGTTCCTTTAAGCAAGGTATCAACTCTGGTCTGTATATTACCAAAAGCGGCTTGCCATTACATTTTATATAACGCTTATCTTTAAAAAACTTCTCTAAATATTCAAAGTGCTTTTTCCAATCTTCTTTATTTTCATAATTTTGAGCTATAAGAACTTCTTTGCTACGTTTTGCCCATGCCTTTGTCCAATTCTCATTTGCCCAGCAAATACAAAATGGCAATTGTATTTCTTTGTCTGATAACATTTGTTCCATAGGTTTTTCCATTAGTAACTTTCCATTAAACCAATAGTGATAATAGCAAAAACCATAAACACCATACTTCTGTGCTAAATGGGCTTGCCATCTCAAATTTTCTGTTTCCGTTAAATCATAATAATTATTATCTAATGGAACTCTTGGTTGATTATGATTTTTAAATAAGGGTTGCGCACTTCTCACATTGTTCCACTCAGTAAATCCCGTTCCCCACCATGCATCATTTTCAGGAAAACAATGAAACTGCGGTAAATAAAAAGCAATAATTTTCATAAATTAAAATCCTTCCCTTTCTTAAATCCTCTCACATATCAATCAATATTTCATTTTGATTTTATATCGATAAATTATTTTATCATACATCTGTCCTAATTTTCTTAAAATTTCTAATGGAATATATGTTCCCATTGCCAATACTCTAGAAGTTTTTTTTGCGTTTCTATCTGTCAATACCACTTTTCTATATTTTTTAATTATTTTTTTTAATTCAATATTTTGCTTCTCATAACCACTTGCTGGAATTGCTCTTAGCAATTGAATCGCACTTATTAGCATCCTATTAACGCCTGCCTGCTTTAATTGTGGAAAATTTATTTCCAAATATTCTAAAATTTCTTCTGATATTTTGATTAAATCCCACTTTTCTATAACAAAAACTGAATGTTGTGTGCTATTCTCTCTCATAAGATAAAAATATTTTTTTTGAGAAGTATATACTACCCTCTTTGAAGCACCAAACCACTTATATACGGTTCCTAAGTCTTCATATTTTCTTCCTGCTGGAAATTCATATTTCAAAAAAAGTTCTTTCTTTATTAGCTTTCCCCAAGGAGCTGTAGTAAACGTTTTTCTATACAATAACTTTTCTAGAGCGTCTTCTCCCGAATAAACAACATATTCTTCTTTGTTATTATTTTTACAAACAAATTCTCTTGATTCTCCTTCAAAAATTTTTTGATAACCGCACACTGCAATATCCGCATCTGCATATTTTAACAAAGTGTATAAACACTCTATATAGTCTAAAGCAATAGTATCATCTACATCTAAAAACGCAATGTATTCTCCTTCGATTAATTCTCTACTACTATTTCTAGCGACTGCCGGTCCTTGATTTTTTTGATACTTTGCCTTAATAAAATCATATTTTTCTACATATCTTTCAATAATTCTTCTACTTTCATCAGTTGAGCCATCATCAACTAATATAAGTTCTATTTTTTTATATGTCTGTTTGATAATACTCTCAATAATACCTTCTAAATATTGCTCAGCATTAAATATCGGTATTACAATGCTAATTAATTCTGTCATTCTAAATACTTCCCTTAATTTTTACATAGAATCTAAAATTTCATGAAATTGTATTGCTATATTTTCATATCCATATTTTTTTGATGATTCTAATGCATTATTCGACATTTTTTGTCTAACTTCATCATCCGATAATAAAATTTTTATTTTTTCTTCTATAGCAACTGAATCTTTATCGGGAATAATAAAACCATTTTTCTTATTCTCTATCGCCTGTGGTATTCCCCCCGTATTTGTTCCTATTATCGGTAACCCTGAAGCTAGAGCCTCTGCGATTACTGTAGGAGTTCCTTCTGTAATCCCTCCCTCAAGGGTAATAGATGGGATTACAAATATATCACTAGATGCATATATCGTAGGCAATTCATTGTGATTCTTTCCTCCTAAAAATAAAACTTTTTCTTGTATTTCCTTTGCTCGCTCTTTTAACTCTCTTTCTAATGGTCCTTCCCCTACAATTATTAATTGAGCATCTATATTCTTCATAGCATCAATTAAATATTCTATGCCTTTAATTTTTACAAGCCTTCCTACAAACAAAATTATCTTTTTTTCCTCTTGTCCAAAATATCCCTCTACTCTTTTTTCTCTACCAAATTTTTTCAAATCACATCCCATAGACTGAATCCGTATATTCTGTGTCTCATATTTTTCTTCAAGTTTTTGTTTTAATTTTTTAGATACAACTGATACTGCTCCCGCTTTATCTAATGCTCTTTTTTTTAAAAAAGAAAAAGGGAATTTATTTAGTTCTAAAACATCGCCACCATGACCTGTCAGTAAATATGGTTTATGAAAAAAAGATTGGACAATACCTTGCGGAATAATCCAATGTGCATGGACAAGATCATAATTTTTAAGAATTTTTAGTTGTTTATACCATAACCCTATAAATAAAAACGGAACTAACAAAACACGTATTTTTTTTTCTTTTATTCTGGGCACGATAGCCCCTGGATAGCATAGAGTTTCCCATCTTCTTACAGGAAAATAATGGTATCGCGATACCTTAATTCCTTCCATTATTTCATTATCTTTAGTTTCTGGACAAGCCGGTACTAAAACTGTCACATCAAAATACTTATTTAATTCTTTAGATAAATCCAAAACAAATCTAGGCTCTGTATCGCCTTCCCACCTCGGGAACGTCGATGCCGTTACTAACAATTTTTTCTTCATCTTTCTGTATCTTCTCCATTTTTCTGCTCTTCATGACCTTTTCCATAATCCATTTTTCTCAGTTCAAACTGAATATCCTCTAACAATTTCCTATTCGCTGAAATTACATCTCCTAACAAACCTATAGATTCTGTCACTACAGCAATAATAATCAACAGTGTGCATAATAAAAGAGACTGCACATGCCCTGCTCCATTGCCATTGAAATAATATACAAGAAAGCGAATCCCCAGTGCTATACCCGCCATACCAAAAATTCCAGCAATCCACGTAAAACAATACAACGGCTTATACATCATCAAGGCTCGACCAATGGTCAACATGGATTTCTTCACATATCCAAACATACTGCTGAACAATCTGGAAGGTCTCAACTCTGCATTTGTCCGAATAGGTACAGATGTAACTGCCATTTTCTGTCTGCCAGCCTGTACAATTGTTTCCAAGGTATATGTATATTCATTAATAACATTCAAACGCATAGCCGTATGTCTGCTATAGGCTCTGAATCCACTTGGAGCATCCGGAATATCTGTCTTCGATGCTTTTCGTACTACCCAGCTTCCCAAATGCTGCAATTTTTTCTTCAGAGGCGAAAAATGTTCTGTCTGATCGATCGGTCTTTCGCCTACCACCATACCAGCTTCTCCTCTGAGAATCGGCTGTATTAATTTCTCAATATCAGCTCCACAATACTGGTTATCTGCATCTGTATTAACAATAATATCTGCACCATTTCTCAGACAAGCATCAAGTCCTGCCATAAATCCTCTGGCAAGCCCTTTATTATTACGGAAGCTTACAATATAATTTACACCCCATTTTCTGGCCACCTCTACTGTGTTATCTTTGCTTCCATCATTAATAATCAGATATTCAATCACATCAATACCTTCAATATGTTTTGGTAAATCATTCAATGCTACTTCCAAGGTTTCTGCTTCATTATAGCAGGGGATTTGGATAATCAGTTTCATAACTCTTTCCTCTCTTGTTTCTTTTTCTTACTTTTCAATATATAAATCTGGATTAACCGTTCTCCTTCCTATAGAATCATAGGTAATCCTGGTATTTGCAAAATCACTCAGATTATAGCAGTTTCTGCCATCCAGAACAATCGGATGCTTCATAAGTTCTTCATACTTTTTAATATCAAATTCTTTCACTTCTCCCCACTCTGTAAGGATTAAACATAAATCTGCACCTGCAATGGCATCCTCTATGCAGGAACAATACTGAATCTTTTCTGGGAAGCATTTTTTGAAATTTTCCTGGCCCACTGGATCCCATACCCTAATATAAGCACCATCTTCCATAAGAATCGGAATGTTCACTAGTGATGGTGCTTCTCTTAAATCATCTGTTCCTGGTTTAAAAGTACATCCCAGAATAGCTACATTTAGGAATAGAAAATCATTGTAATATTTTTTTGCTTTTTTCACCAATTTGAATTTCTGATTTTCATTCACCTCAATAGCTGCCTTAATCGTACGAAGCTCATTATCATTAAAATTAGCAAACCAGTTCAATGCCTTGGTATCTTTTGGGAAACAGGAACCGCCGTAACCAATACCTGATTTCAGAAAACGGTGTCCGATTCGCTCGTCAAATCCCATACCGGCTGTGACTTCTTCAATATCTGCCCCTACTGTTTCGCACAGATTTGCGATTTCATTAATATAGGAAATTTTAAGCGCAAGGAAATCGTTTGACGCATATTTAATCATCTCTGCACTTCTTCGTTCCACTACCAGCTTTGGTGCATCAAAATTTTCATATACTTGTTTCAACACATCTGCTGGATATTCTTCTGTAACTCCAATTACAATTCTGGAAGCATGAAGCGTATCATGGACAGCCGTTCCCTGAGATAAAAACTCTGGATTGGATGCCACATAAATTTTCACATCATTTACTTGTTTATTATGGATATAAGATTCAATCTTATCGTTGGTTCCAATAGGAACTGTTGATTTCAAGACTACTACACAATGTTTCTCTGCTGTCTGGGCAATCTGCTTCGCCACTTGGAATACATAGGTCAAATTCGCTGAACCGTCGTATTTCTCCGGTGTTCCTACTCCAATAAAAATCACATCAGCATCTTGATACGCACTTTTATAATCCGTAGTAAAAATAAGATTCTCCATGCTTTCTTTCATTAACTCAGGAAGTCCCGGCTCATAAATTGGAGACTCTCCTCTCTGCATTTTCTTCACCTTATTTTCGTCTACATCTACACATGTAACCTTATGTCCCTTACTGGCCAGACAAACACCTGTAACCAGCCCCACATAACCAGTTCCTGCCACTGCAATTTTCATTTTTTTACCATCCTTCGTATATATTAATAATTTATTAACTTTGTAAACATACTGTTTTTATCTTACCATAGCTTCATAGGAAAATCTACATGTTCTTCTATTTTACTACTTTTTGTATAAAAATCTTTTCTGTGTACGGACATGTTTCCTGTAATTGCAAAACAAATTCCCATTCACTGTCTTCCGGTACTTTTATCTGATATTGCATTACTGTAGCTTCTTCGCTTTTGCGCATAAGTAACTGTTTTTCTTCCTTCACCTCACCATAGCAATATATTTGTACTTTTGCTTCTGTCTGTTCTAAATTTTCTGAAAGTATATGGGTAATCTTATAATCTCCAGCCGGAAGCTGT
Organism: Blautia hansenii; assembly: GCF_013304445.1. Classification (GTDB taxonomy): domain Bacteria; phylum Bacillota; class Clostridia; order Lachnospirales; family Lachnospiraceae; genus Blautia. Next base: position 140,272 of record NZ_JAAITA010000001.1, on the reverse strand, counting down.
ATACCTGACTTTAATTGAAAGAAATCGCCTTTTTCGTCCCTGAGTAAATCTGCCAGTATTCCATACTGATTAGAATAGCCGCTCTTTTCCTGTATACTCTTCTTTACCCATATATCGTAATACGCAATTCTCTCTTGCAGAGTGTAGTCCCCAGATAAGTCCAGCAAATTTTCTCTTGTCTCTGCCGCTAATAGAGCATCTACATCTGCTGATTGTGTTTTCAAAACAGGTCTTCCTATTTTTTCTTCCAGTTTGGTGAGTTTTCCTCCATCTGCAAAGGACTTCACATAGTATCCTAAATCACTTCCTTCTTGTATCTGTTCTTTCAATACCTTAGAAATAGTTTCTAACGCCTCCTGACCAATGGCATATTTGTCAGACTTTCTCTCAAAAGAAAGCTCATTCAGTCTGATATAACTTCCATAATTTAGATAAATTCTTGGCTCTATGCTTTCCGCTTCACCTGTTTCAATCTCCATCTGAAGTTTAAGATGACCATCTTCATCTATTTCTTCTGACCTAATGACCTCTTCTTGAAACAAGGAACCATTTTTCCATATCTGGAGACTCCCAAGAACATCATTCTCCCAGGAAAAAGCCTCCATATCTATTTCAAAATCTAATACTCCTCCAGAAAACGGTATAGAATATCCGTATAAAAAGTTTCCTTCTTCTCCGTTAGAATCCATATAAGCAAATCCGTTTCCGGTAATTTTCACATCACTCGACACCATGGTGAGTGGAATTTTTGCAGTATTTTTCAAATAAGTATTTAACTCTATCCCCATACCTTCCAGGGCATTTTGAAGTTTTTCTCCCTTTACATACCAATACTCATTTTCATCTAATTGTACACAGAGAAAATCATTTCTCAAAAGGGCTGTTTTCTCTCTTGGGTCACAGGTGATAAAAATAGCCGTTTTCTCTGTATTCCTCGGGATTCCTACTACAATTTTTTCCTCTTTCAGCATAAATTGGCATTGACTTACTAGTGATTGTCCTGTTTCTGGAAAAAATGTATTGTCCACATATAGCTCTTCTGGACGCACTTCCGTCTTCAGATTCTGAAACACTTCATAAGACTTATTTGCATATGTGTAATTAATCTGGCCTCTTTCCCCTTCATGATAGATACAGTTAAATCCATAAGAATATATAAGCAGAGCACATAATAGAACAATACTCCCCATTTGTTTCTCCCATATAAATAGCATACAAAACACTGCAAGAAACACAATTGCAATCAATACTGCAGGTAAATAAGTACGAATGCGAATAGTGTCTTCCCATCCATTCGTAAGAGAAAATACATTAGAATCCCAACTAGTTCCGTTAAAATCTGAAATATAAGGAAGTATGAATACGGTCCAGAACCCTTCCAGAATCAACGTAATCAGCCCTGCCGGAAACAGATATGATTTTACTTTATTTTTATTCTGTACAGACCAGACAATGCCAAGCATAAGCACAGGTACAAAATAAATACCATAATACCGCAGATAGGTAACTGCCCGCATACCATCTGTCGCTTGGCCTGTCTCTATTGTCTGAATAACACCCGGAAGCCAAGAAAATGCCTGTCCCAGAATTGTAATGGCTGTAGCTGCCAGACCAAAAGAAAACACCAAAAAATAGTTTTTTTGAATTTCTAAACCCTCTACGATTTCTTTTTTTCTCAACAGACTTTTCCAAAGCATATGACAACTAACTATTGCCCCCAGAATAGCCACACCTCCTGTTACTAAAAGCATGGAATTTACCTGTCCTAATACAATATAAAGCCATCCGATTCCTGCTTTTGCAGAAGAAAAAATAGAGGAAATAGAGAAAGATACACTGGTATTGCCTATCTCGCTGTTGGAAGCAGCATTTGTAAACATATTTACAATGTAATCAATTCCTTTTTGACTAAAAAAATATCCAATACTTCCCAAAATAAGTGTAACTGGAATAGAAAGGATACATTTTCTGTAAACCCACAGATAAAAAATAACTGTTACGGCTAAAGCAATCCACAGGGCTACAGCCCTGGAATGAATAGTCATCTCATAGACTAAAAGTAACATCAAAACCCCTGTAAATACTGCCTTCTTTCCTTTATGATTCTGATTCCGTAGCAATTCCAGTAAACACCAAACAATCAACCATACAAATAAATCGTAAATAAACTCATTATATGCATAAACAGCTCTTAAGAAAACCAGATAAGAACAGGCCACAGAAACAGCCGTGGTAGGCAGACTATTCTTCATGGCAAAATATCTTTTCATAATGTAATAACTGACAGGACCTACCAAAGCCTGAAATAGAATCATACATCCGACAATGATTCTATATAAAATAATCGGATTTTCAATACCTTTAAAAAGAGGAGTTAATAATGCCACAAATCCATATCCATAATATCGGTAAGACTCTGCGTTGCCTGACCAATCCAAGCCTGCCCATGTTGCTGCCGGCATAAACATAAACGTTTCATCCCCGGTGACACTAAGTGGATACACATCTTTTAAGAAAAAAAGTCTTGGAAGAAGACAAATCAAAAAAGATATCATTAAATATTCTGCTGTATGTAATTTTTTATTTTCAATACTTTTCAGTTTTACCACGCTCTTTATCTCCTTACTCTTTTCTTCGCAACAATCTTAATCCCATCTCAACCATTTCCATTGCAAACTTTTCTTTCTGCACCAGCAGCATCATTCCATACACACCAAAGAATACTACTGCTGTAATCACTAGATTCACAAACACCCACACTGTGGACGTTCCATTTGTCAATACCTGTCTCACCAAAAAAAGCCCCCCACTGGCCATCACTGCTGCCAGAACATTCTCACGGATACTGATTTTCTTCACCAGATTCCCCAGCATTTTCCGCAAATACACGCACTGCACTACCAGCACTACCAATTCTGCCATCAAAGTAGCAAAGGCTGCTCCCGATGCTCCATGTTTTCCAATCAGTACGAGATTCAGAATAAAATCCAGTACTGCTCCAAAAACAATGGAATACACTACTTTCTTCTCTTCTCCCTGAGGTGTCAAAATCTGAATTCCTGTTATATTAGATAACCCAATAAATAATACTGCCGGCATGAGAATCTGCATAGGCAGAATAGATGCTGCAAATTGTTCTCCAGCTAAGAGAAGAATTGACTCCTTTGCCATAAAGATAAAATACATGGTCACAGAAAGCCCAACCAATAATACAAAATTAAAGGCTTTCACTACCATTCTGTGAAATGCTTCTTGTTCTCCCTTTTCAATATAGTAAGACAATCTTGGAAGAAGTACAGTTCCCAGGGATGTAATCAGACTTACTAACAACGTTTTCACCTTAATAGCTGCTGTATAATACCCTACTTCAGCATTTCCTTTCATAAACCGTATCATAACAATATCCAGGTTTGTATACACACTGATTGCTGCTGTGGTGGCAAAAAACACCATAATAGGTTTCATGTGCTGTTTAAAATTATACCGTCCTATTTTCCGAAAACTGACATATTTCCTCAGATTCCAGAAATTCAACAAATAGGAAGCACTTCCTGCAAATACTGTAATTGCCCCATATTTAATATAGTCCTCAGGATTTTTTACCCAGAGAAACATCATAAGAATCGATATGATTTTAAACACAATAGAGCAGGTTGTAATATAAGCATACTGCTCTATTGCATTATAAAACCAGGTAACCCCCACAACATTCAACACCATACTAATACTGTTAATCAACAGCAAGGTACGTTCCTGTGTAAATTCCGGCACCACGGCCAACATAATCAGAAATACCGTAAAGGATAAGAGCATACTCACTCCATTAATAATCATCAATTCCTGCACAGTTTGGGACAATTTCTCTTTATCATCCCGAACTTTCGCACAGGTACGAATCCCGTAGGTAGGAATACCAAGAGAAGCAAACATCATAAAATAAGTAATAATTGCTGCTGCCGAGTCCACCCTTCCACTGCCTACAGGACCCAGCGTACGGAAGATGTAAGGTGCCGTAATCAACGGAAAAATAATAGAAGAAACCGTCAAAATTGCATTCATGATAAAATTAAATTTAATGGAATGTGTCTTCATACCTAATCTTCTCCTATATGATTTCGTTTCTTGCACATTCTGGCAATCCACGCATAGCATTTAAAGTTCATCTTCCGAAATAACCGAAGTGTCCCGCTCTCTTCCCCTGAACGGCGGTAAATCTCCGGACTTTTTTCTTTCAGTTCTCTGTCAAATGCACGGAACTTCTGTCGTATCTCTCTGTCCTTTTCCGGAAAACTCATGAAAACAGTGATTTGGTCTCCCACCATCTGGGCAATCCGCTTTCCAATATAATCAATTTTACCTTCTGTTCCGGTCTTTGCATATTCCTGGAAAAAATTTGTCAGATGCAAGATAACATCAATATGATTCTGCATATGTTTCTGATATCCCTGAAGACTGACACTCTGGGTCATCACGGCCAGCCTGTACATGTAAACAAACAAGTCCAGAAACTGTACGGTTTCTACATAAGGAATGGGATACAACACATATTCCACGTCCACATAAAAGCAGTGCTCATCCAGACGAATCTGATTTTCTTTTAAAATACTGGTCTGTATCACAAGGGCATGCATGGCAATCTGCTTTCTTTTTCCGGCCTCTTCAAAAGACCAGATTTCTTTTTCTTTCAGAACTTTATAATCTACCGGTGTTTTCTCCCCGGTCACATCATTGACTTCATAATAATTTGTAACCACATACTGAGCCGTGCAATTTTTTAAAACTTTTACCAGTTTGACGAAATCTTCTGTGTCAACCCAGTCATCTCCATCTACCACTTTAAAATAAGTCCCTTTGGCCTCCTGAATTCCACGGTTTATAGTAGAACCATGCCCTCCGTTTTCCTTTGAAATCACCCGGAACGTCTGGGGATATTGCCTTTCATACACCTTTCCAATCTCTGCCGTCCTGTCTTTGGAACCATCATCTACAATTAAAACTTCGACTTCCTCCAGGATTTCCGGGCTTAGAAAGGAATCCAATGTCTGTTTCAAATATTTTTCCACATTATACGAGGGAATGGTAATTGTCAGCACCTTCTGCATACTTCTTCTCCTTATTCTCTACTGCCTCAAACTATCGCTTTTTTTTCGCAGACCGGACAGTATATTCATTATGCCATACAAATGCCGTTTCATCAGAAACAACAAAATCTTATCTTTTTTTGACAATGTTTTTATATAGGGATTCTGCAAAAATCCTGGATATTTCTCTTCCACATAAATCCGAAACTTTTTCAGCCATATACTCTTACTGTTTTCCAGAATAATCTCTTTAGACGGAACAAAATATCCATGTTCAAAAAACATGTATTCCAGCTCCTTTTGAAATTCTCCCGCCCTTTCCTTCTGACTGAAATAATCACGCAGAAACTCCAGCACCCATGTCCGGTCTTCGTAACTGCGTTCAAAATTGCTGCTGTGCATAATAGAACCTTTTCTCAACATATAATAGTAAAAAGGTTCATCACCCACATATCCTATTCTCTCTGCCTGCAGTAAAAATCTCGGTGTGGTTGCCAGGTCTTCATAATGCCGTCCTTTCGGATAGCGAATACCAGATTTGTCCCAAAATTTTTTACGGTACAGGCAACAGCATGCAGAAGGAGATTTCAGCAAAACCTCAGGATTTGTCCTGGCAGAAAAAACCTTATTTTCCGGCATTCCGTAGTGATACAAATCTCTTCTCCCGGTTTCCTCTTCAATGGATTCAAAGTCAAAAAATACCATATCGGCCTGAAGCTTGTCTGCACAGGCAACTGTCTTTTCCACCAGATGCGGTGCTACACTGTCATCTCCGTCTATAAAAAACAAATATTCTCCTTTTGCCTGCCTGGCTCCATAATTTCTGGCATCACTGAGCCCGCCATTTTCTTTATGGAACACCTGGATTCTCTTATCGGCACAGGCATATTCCTCGCAGATTTCTCCGCTTTTATCCGTTCCTCCGTCATCTACCAGAAGAATTTCTATGTTTTTTTCGGTCTGTGCCTGAAGACTTTCAACACACCCCCGAATATACCTTTCAATATTATACACCGGTACAATAATACTGGCTTTTTTCATGCTCTGACTCCTTATTTTTCCAGCAGTCTTTGCTGCTGTTTTTTCAATGTTTCCAGACTATAGGCTTCCTTTTTTCCAATCCAGGAAATATGTTCCCTGTCTGTTTCTCTATGTTTTAAAATAAAATCTGCCCAGACCTCCGGCTTCTCTTTCAGTGGTAAAAACCAGCAGTTCTCCGTAATCTTCACTTCCGTTGTAATAGTATCACTCATCAGGCTGGGAAGTCCCGTACACTGGGCCTCTACTCCCACAGTAGGAAGTCCTTCAAAATATGACGGAAGCAGAAAAAAATCCATGGCCTGGAAGAGTCTGTCCGGGTCTTTTCGAAAGCCGAGAAGCCGAACACTGTCTTCCAGTCCTTTTTCTTTTATCCTCTTTTCTACGGTCTCAAACCGCTCTCCTCTTCCCAATAAAAGCAGCACTGCTTCCGGACATTTCCTTTTCAGTTCTTCAAAAATATCTATTAAAAAGTAATGGTTTTTCTGGTAAACGAAGTTTCCCACATGTCCCACCACAAACTTGTTTTCTAAATTCAGTTCTTTTCTTACATCGTCTCTAACCGCAGACGAATATGTAAATTTCTTTAAATCTACGGCATTAAATATCATCTGAAATCTGTCTGATTTTACTATCTTTTCAGGAAACATCCACAGTCCCGCTTTTTCAGAACAGCCGTAATACTCTGTAGCTGCCCTGTACAAAGACAATCTGCAGAACTTATGGATGCTGTCAAAAATCATCCTTTTCACAGGATTCTCACAATCATTTCCACTGGTATGACTGTGAATGAAAATCCTGGGAACCTTTTTTTTCTTTGCTGCCCAGGCAGCAATGCAGTCAATGGCCGTGGAAATATTGAGATACACAATATCGTAGGATTCTGCTTCCAATATTCTGCATACTTCCCGGTATTGTCCTACCGGGTGTTTTAAATTGGGAATTGCAAAAATGCGGGAATGATACTTTTGCAGGAAGGTTTCCAATTCCGGAGAAACCTCATTCGTCAGAAAATCAATTCTGATGTTCTCTGTATGAACATTCTCTAAAAAATTCAGGAGATATTTGTCAATGCCTCCTCCGTATCCGTCCATGATAAATCCTGCCAGTATCTTTTTCATCTTTTGTTTCCGCCTTTTCTTTTATTTTGTACTCTGCATGTACTGCATCAGATATCCCAAGAATGTCCACAGCACAAATGCTGCCGGGGAGTTTGTATAGAGCCCTTCCATTAGAAATCCCATAGCCACAGCCACTACCAGAATGCAGGCAGAAAGTATTCCTATGTAATTCCGATCCGAATCTTCTGTTTTAAGAATATTTTTTCCCCACCGGCAAAATACCAGAATGCCAAATGCCAGAAAAATTCCAATCCCCAACAGGCCTTGATAAACCATAATATTTAAGTATTCATTATGCAGGCTCACATACTCCCCCTGGGAATTATGTACCGCATAAGTATCCGGAAGCTTCTCCCTCACATATGGAAGAAAGGAATTATACCCGGTTCCCACCACTGGGCTGGTCTGCCAGATTTCCAGTCCGCTTTTCCAAAGAGCAATCCTGCCGTTTGTCACGTCCTTTTCCAAATCAGCAGCCCGCTCCGTCTGTTGTGTCTGTTGTGTCTGTTGTGTCTTTTGCGTATTCTGTGCCTGTGTGTTCTGTTTTTGTGTATTCTGCTGTTTTTGCGCATCCATAATTTTTATCTCAGCTTCTATTTTTTCACTATATCCTGTTTTCACATGGGAACCGCCTCCTATAAAAACAACGGCAGCAAAAACAACCATCAAAACACGAAGGGCAAATGTTTTCTTCGCCCACTTGCCTGTAACACCTGCAAAAATCAGCCAGAAAACACTTGCCAGGGCAAGAGCCAATTCTGCAGTCCGGGAATCTGCAAAAAGAATATATCCATAATTCACTGCAAGAATAAGTACATAGGGTATCTTTTTCCAGCTTTTTTTCGTCATGCAATGATACAGACACAGCAAAACCGCAAGGGTACTGAGCACACCGCCATAATTGGGGTCTGTATAGACTCCCCAGAGCCTTCCCCAATAAAATCCCGCTAACATCAGTTCATTCCCTGAAGTAAACCACTTTGCGTGGTACAATGTCTGCATCAAATACAGACTTACAGCCGCGGCTCCCCCACTGTAAAGCAGAAGTACATGGGAGAAGAAATGAAATTCTTTTTTATAGGAAGACTTCTCTCGCTTTGTATCACACATATAGAGCAGAAAGAATAAAAATCCTGTCCATATCATCCACTTCATGTCCGCTATTCCTGCACCATACTTCCAATTCACCAAAATACTAATGCCAAAGCTGGCACAAAACAACACCAATACTACCAAATAGGGTGTCTTCACATAATCTTTCCAGTAAATCATTCTCCCTAAAAGCGCCAACGCTCCCAATATCAGACATCCCTTCACCAACAGGGGCTGCACCGGCGAATCATACAGAAAGGCATTAAAAGTCACAAGTCCCAGCAGCAGATACGCCAGCTTAAATGCCCATTCCAGATACTTTACATACTCCTTTTTCACTAACTTCATCAACAATCCCCTTATTTCTCTGCTTTACAGTTCTTTTTCCACTAACTGAAATGCGGACTCAATGACCTTGTCCATATCGTAATACTTATACTCTGCCAGTCTGCCGCCAAACAGAACCTTATCTTCTTTATCTGCCAGTTTTTTATATTTCTGGTACAGACTCTGATTTCTCTCATCATTAATGGGATAGTAAGGTTCCATGCCTTCCTGCCAGTCCGACGGATATTCTCTGGTAATGACAGTCTTTGGCTGTGTGCCGAATTCAAAGTGCTTATGCTCAATGATTCTGGTATAGGGAGTTTCGCGGTCTGTATAGTTTACCACAGCCACACCCTGATAATTTTCTTTATCCAAAGTTTCTGTTTCAAACTTCAGACTTCTGTATTCCAGCTTTCCGAAGCAATAATCATAGTAAGAATCAATGGTTCCTGTATACAGAAGCTTTTCGCCCAGAGCATTGTATTTTTCCCGATTTTCATTGTAATCCACACCGGTTTCCATATCACAGCCTTCAAACAGCTTGTCTATCAGCACATTGTAGCCGCCGATAGGAATTCCCTGATACAGATCATTAAAATAATTATTATCATAGGTATATCTTACAGGAAGTCTCTTAATAATGAAAGACGGTAAATCTTTACAATCGCGGCCCCATTGTTTTTCGGTATAGCCCTTGATGAGTTTTTTGTAAATATCCTCTCCAACTAAACTGATGGCCTGCTCTTCCAGATTCTTAGGTTCTCCCTTTACGCTGGCTTTCTGTTTTTCAATAATCGCTTTTGCCTCTTCCGGGGTGCTGATATTCCACATTTTACTGAAGGTGTTCATATTAAAGGGCATATTATACATCTCGCCGTGGAAATTAGCCACCGGAGAATTGGTATAGCGGTTAAACTCCACCAGAGAATTCACAAACTGCCATACTTTTTTATTGCTGGTATGGAAAATGTGGGCGCCGTATTTGTGGACATGAATGTCTTCTACATCTTCACAGTAAAGATTTCCTCCTATGGTATCACGCTTTTCCACTACCAGGCATTTCTTGCCTGCCTTTGTGGCATGATAAGCAAAAACTCCGGAAAACAATCCGCTTCCTACTAAGACATAATCATATTTTTTCATATTCTTTTTCCTCGCTTTGTAAAATTTTCACTTTGCTTTTCCTTATCTGTTACCGGTTGGATTTCACCTTGGAATACACCGTGGGAAGTCCGCTCCGCACTATATGTACAATTCTTGCCAGAGCTGTACACAAAAACACGGATTTCTGTTTCATACAGACAAGGGCTATTTTTAATGCCTTACTGTCTCTGGCTTTTGCCCTGAGCACCAGGCTTTCAAAAAGGGAATCCGAAAAAACTTCCCGGCAGAACTGCGCCCTGTCTTTGTGTTTCATTCCGGCTCTCCTGTCGCAGTTTCGCTCTAAGGCGGAGAGTATATATCTTCCGTACAGGCTGCCCAGAATGGCACAGGTTTCCTCTGTATCGGTTTGCCAGAAACGCTGCTGGTCATACAGCATGGCTATTCGCCTTCTATGGAGAGGGTAATAGTCCGGTACAAATTTCGTCGTCAAACTTCCTTCCATGCGCTTTGCATAATGATACGGCGCAATATCCAGGATATTCATGGCCTGGATATGCATACAAAACTGAATATTAAAAACAATATCTTCGATAAGCCGTACCGTTTCATACTGCAGCCTTTCTTTTTGTATGTGCTCCAGGCTGTAAAACTTGTTCCAGGCATATCCGTATATAGTTTCCTGTTCCAGATAGATAATGTGTTCTCTCATCTTCTGCTGACTGGAAAAAAACTGCCTTCTCGGCCGAATCTCATGGGTATAATTCAGCTTTCCATCCCGGTCATAATATTCTTCTTTATGCCCGATAATGGTCAGCTCGGCCGGATTTTCCTGCAGTGCTTTGTACACTTCTTCCAGCACAGTCGCTTCTACATAATCATCCGGATCCATAAACCAGATATACTGCCCTTTCGCATGGCTCATTCCTGTATTTCTGGCAGGGCTTAAACCACGGTTTTTCTCATGATGAAACACCTGGAGCCTCTCGTCGTTTTTTGCCAGTTTCTCTGCAATTTCTCCTGTTTTATCCGGAGATCCGTCCTCCACAATCAACAGTTCCCAGTCCGAAAATGTCTGTGCAACAATACTTTTCACTGCTTTTTCCAGATATTTTTCTACTCCGTAAGCAGGCATCACCACAGTAAAAAATGGTCTATTCATTTTCTGTCAGCTCCTCAATCAATTCAATAATCTTCTTATAAGACTGGGGTCTGTCAAACTGTTCCTCTGCAATTGTCCTCGCCTTTTTCCCCATTTCTGTTCTTCCTGCCTCGTCTTCATACAGCTTTTCAATGGCATCTGCCAAAACGTTGACATCCTCCGGCATAATATTGATACCAAATCCGTCATGCTCGACCTTGTTTCTGAATTCCGGACTCATACAGGTATTAATCATTGGTTTTCCCGCTGCCAGATAATCCCCGATTTTCGTCACAATACTCTGGGGCGCTTTCTTCACGAACGAATTCACCAGAATATCGGATTTTGCCAGATAGGCCGTCATTTTCGGGTAAGGTGCGTAACCTACAAATTCTACGTTACTGCAATTCTGCTCTTTTGCCAGGGTTTCTAGTTCTTCTTTTAAAGGTCCTCCTCCCAAAATTTTAATCTTTATCTGGCTTCTGCCACGATTTAAGAGTGCTTTCCCAGCCAGCACCATGGTGCGGATATCATAACTCGTTCCGATTGTTCCCGCATAGGAAACCCAGAATTCGTCCCCACCTTTGGATATCTGTGGACTATATTCTTCCACTCCTGCATCAAATTCTGCGATTTCATTCCCCACATACACAGTCTTTTTCGGTACATTCAGCTTTTGTTTCTTCAATGGTCTGTCCCGGTATTCGTCTGAAGTCCCAATAATTCCTGATACCAGAGAATACACTTTCTCTGCATCTCTCAAAAGAGGATAAAAAAGAATGTCACTGATAACCGGTATGTCCAATACCATACGCATAGCTTCCGGCCACAAATCGTTGACATCCGGCACAAAAGGAATTCCTTTTGATTTGGCATATTCTGCCGCTGCAAGAGCTACATCATTTGGAGGGATTTCGCAATAAATCAAATCATAATCCCCTTCTTTTTCCAGAAGCTGCCGTAGATTTTTTGCAGCGATACGATGGCTTCTGATTCTACGCAGATCAATATTCTTCTTATATCCCGGCTCATAAATAAATTTTAAATTAAATTTATAGTTTTCTTTTTTAATCTCATCAAGATTCCTCTGGGCTTTCTCCCAATGTTGAAAGGTTGTAGTGATTAAATCCACCTGATATCCCGCATCAGACAGAAATTCTCCAATATACCGAAAACGGCTGTATCCTTTTTCGTTGTCAAGTTTCACACCCATGGAAATTACTGCTATCTTTTTCATATTCATCTCCTGTCTATCTCAGCACCGCAAGGGCCGTGTCTATCATAACCTTAAAATCGCCCCATATGCTAAATTCTATCAAATACTGCAAGTTATATTTCATTTTCTCTGGTAAAACATATTCCACATAGATTTCATCTGTACTTTTGTCTGTTGTCTGGCTATATTTGTCTAAGATTTCATCTTCATCTTTATAGGCAATACTGGTTCTGGATGTAATTCCGGCCGGAAGTAAAAGCGTTGCCATCATCTCCGGCGAATAGCTGTCTACATATTTCTGTACTTCCGGTCTTGTCCCTACAAAGCTCATATCTCCCGTGAGTACATTAAATAACTGCGGAAGTTCATCCAGACGACATTTGCGAAGTTTATTCCCCATTCTGGTAATTCTGGAATCCTGTCCGGTAGTCACCAGCGGCCCCTTCTTGTCCGCATCTGCCACCATGGTCCGAAATTTAAAAATACGGTACTTTTTTCCATACTGAGTCACTCTTTCCTGACGATAAAAAACCGGTCCTTTGCTGTCCAGTTTAATGCATACTGCCAGTATGAGCATTACCGGTAACAAAAGAACGGTCAAAATAAATGACAGAACCACGTCCAAAAAACGTTTGGCCACAAGTGCCCCACGCTTTTTGGAAAGGTACCTATAATATTTTTTTACTTCTTCCTGTTTCATTTTCTGCGGAAGTGCATCCCAACTTTTTAACATGCTTACAGTTCCTTTACTATTTTTCTGTAGGTTTCAATGATAAAATCTACCTGCTCATCTGTCAGACAAGTATGAAGCGGCAGCGTAATTTCATTTTCAAACATATGATACGCATTAGGGAAATCCTGAATGTCAAATCCCAGGTTTTTATATGCCGTCATCATAGGAAGTGGTTTATAATGCACATTTGTAGCAATCTCCGCCTCTGCCATTTTCACAATGACATCATTGCACACTTCTCTGCTTTTTCCAACTAGACGTGTGAGATACAAATGCCCACTGGAAGTATGCTTATCACTATAATGTTTCAAAACTTCAATATTCAAGTCTTGAAATGCATAATCATATCTTCTGATAATCTCCCGTCTTCTCTTTAAAATATCAGGATATCTTTTTAATTGTATCAGGCCAATAGATGCCATAATATCTGTCATGTTACATTTATAATACGGACCGGCAATGTCATATTCCCAATTTCCTAATTGTGTTTTAGCCAAGGCGTCTTTATTCTGTCCATGAAGTGAATAGAGCATATATTGATTATAAATATCTTCATTATCGATACCTGGAATGGTACGCCATACAGCTGCTCCGCCTTCTGCTGTTGTAAGATTTTTAACTGCATGGAAAGAAAAACTGGTAAAGTCTGCAATTTCTCCTGCCATTTTTCCCTCTCTGGAAGCACCAAAGGCATGTGCGCCATCAGCAAGAATGGCAATCCTTCCCATCGCTTCCTGTATCTCATTGTTCGCATGAAAAAGAGATTTCTTTTCCTCTGCAATCTGAAATAATTCCCGGTAGTGCGGATAAATAATACCAGCCAAATCTACTGCTATTACTGCCTTTGTTTTTTCTGATACTGCTTCTCTTACTTTTTCCGGATTCATATCAAAAGTGCCCGGAACTGTATCTACCAGAACAGGTATTGCCCCTACATGGCAGATAACACTGCAGGATGCTGTATAGGTATATGCACTGGTGATAACCTCATCTCCCGGTCCAACTCCTAGAATACGAAGGCTCAATTCCAGACTTGCTGTAGCAGAGTTAAGGCATGCTGCTTTTGCAGTATGACAATATGCTGCAATTTCATTTTCAAATCTTTTTGTTTTCGGTCCTGTAGTAATCCAACCGCTTCGCAAAGTATCTGCAACTTCAGCAATCTCTTCTTCTGTGATGTCTGGTGGTGAAAATGGTACTTTCATAATTGTATATTCTCCAAATCTTCTTAGTTCTATTTCTTATTATATCTGTTTTTCTTATAAAAGCAAGTTATTGAACTATTACGTTTATAATTTATCTACTTACGCTTTCATATGATAAGTCGGAACCATCTCCGCCACTTTCTCTTTAATCTGTACATCGTCCTGATAGCACGCTTCTTTTAAATCTGCCAGCTGCTGGAAAAATTCATCCTCGTTCATTTCAATGGGTTTCCCAATATGAATCAGTTTGTTGGCAGTTTCTTTCATGCCTTCCTCTGCCATCAAAAGTTCTTCATACAATTTTTCTCCCGGACGAAGTCCCGTATATTCAATCTTAATGTCTATATCCGGAGTGTAGCCGGACAGACGGATCAGATTTCTGGCCATATCATCAATTTTCACCGGTTTTCCCATTTCCAGGACAAAAATTTCTCCTCCTCTGGCATAGGCTCCTGCCTGAAGCACCAAAGATACAGCCTCCGGAATCGTCATAAAATATCGAATAATATTTTTGTCTGTAACCGTTACAGGGCCGCCCTCTGCAATCTGCTTTTTAAACAAAGGAATCACACTTCCATTACTTCCCAGTACATTTCCAAAGCGCACCGCAACAAACTCTGTATCCGATATTTTATTAAAGCTCTGAACAATCATTTCACATAGTCGTTTAGATGCCCCCATAATATTCGTGGGATTTACTGCCTTATCTGTAGAAATCAGCACAAAACGTTTGACTCCGTTGTCACTGGCTGCTTTGGCGGTTTTATATGTCCCAAACACATTGTTCTTAATTGCCTCATTCGGACTGTCTTCCATCAGTGGGACATGCTTATGAGCTGCCGCATGGTACACAATATCCGGATGATATGTCTCAAAAATACTGTTTATCCGATGGGTATTCCGCACAGAACCAATCAACGTTTCCAGATTCAATTCTGGATAATGGCGCTGCAATTCCTGCTGGATTTCATAAGCATTATTCTCATAAATATCAAAGACAATCAACTGCTTTGGCTGATATGCCGCAATCTGACGGCACAATTCACTTCCGATAGAACCTCCGCCGCCGGTTACCATGACTACCTTATCTTTCACATATCCCATGATTTCATCCAGATTGACCTGTATGGGCTCTCTCCCAAGTAAATCTGTGATTTCTACATCTCTTAATTTACTGACATTTACCTCACCATCAATCAGCTGATACATTCCCGGCAAAGTTTTCAATTCACAGCCAGACATTTGACAGATTTCCAGGATTTCTTTTTTCTCTTCTAATGGGGCAGAAGGAATGGCCAGAATAATACTTTTAATTTTGTATTCTTCTACATTTTTCAAGATGGTAGAGCGGTCTCCCACAATAGGAATACCATTTATATAACGCCCTGCTTTGTTGCGGTCATCATCAATCACACAACATATTTTCATTGACAAAAACTTACTGTCCATAATTTCTTTTATAATAGCTCTACCTGCTTCTCCGGCTCCAACCACCATAACCCGCTTCCATTTATTCCATCCACTGAACTTCTGCTCTTTAACCTCTTTTAAATGGCGCAAAAAGCGATAAGAAAACCGCAAGGCAGATACCATAGCCGTCTGCAATAAAATCTGAAAAAAGAAATAGCTTCTCGGCATAGAATACTGCAGCATATACATGCTTGCAATCTGCACTAAAAAGGCAATTCCATTTGCAATCAAAATATATCCTACTTCATGAACACCTACAAATTTCCAAAGACTGTGATACATACGACAAAAATAAAAAATAATCAAATTCAATGCAATACCTATTGGCAAATAATGATACAAATTTGACAGATACGGTACTTCAATTCCTGCATAAGAAAAATCAAATCGTGCCATGAGAGCAAGCAGTGATGATGCAATTATAATTCCAATATCAAATAATGCCAACAGCAAGGCTCTTCTTACCCATTGTAAATCCAGTAAATGCTCTTGCTTTTTATCCTGTCTTTCCATTTTTTTGTCCTTCTTCCATACTTATACTCAAATCTTCCATTATACAAAGATACCCTCTGCTGAATGAAGAGGCAACAAAATGCGGACAGCAGTCTACTCATTCCAACAAGAAGGTTCTAACGTAGACAGTATACATCATTCTAAGGGTATTTACAATTATTATAAGTCACAAAATCCTGAATAAACTTTTAATTTTCCTTTAAAGTCCTTTTAATTTTCTAACATTTTTCTTTTTTATCTATTATTTACAGCCAATATCTGTTATAATAAAAATACCTATAAACAACTATTTTCCGCCGCTCCTCCCTATAACAGCGGCATCACGGAAAGAGGTGAATCTATATGATGAAAAAACTGAGCAAACTGTTGGTTTTCCTGTTGACTCTGGTCTTAATCGGAAGTTCCCCCGGTATTTCTCCCATACAGGCAGCCGCAGAAAATGCAGCCAACGAAACCCAAAAAGAAAAGGAACTGGAAACCGTATCCAAAACTGCAGATACGATTGTTCTGAAAGCAGGGAAAAACTACGAATACGCAAGAAAAGTCACCGATGACAAGCAAAACGCCTCCTGGAAATGGGCTGAGAAGAAACAATATGACGCACAAAAAGAAACCGTTTCTTTTACCGGATTGAAGGCAGATACAGAGTATACGTTTACCCGCCGCACAGTCGGCGATACAGACGAAAAGTATCTGAAATCCACCATTATCCGAACAGAAAAGGTTCCTGACAACAAAAATGACACCAACACGGACACTTCCACCGACACTTCAAACATCGGTACTGACACACTGCCTCCGGGCGACGCCAAGGACAACGACTCCAACATAACACCTACATTCGACACACAGAACAACGACTCCCAGACAACTCCTACAGACGACTCGTCAAACAAAGACTCATACGATACCCCCTCCGATAACGCACAGAACAACAGCACGCAAACCACAGACTCCATAACTACACCTCCGAAGGAAGCACCGCCATCTACGGATGAGCCGGACCCGGAAACACCTCCCGAAAGCCCAAGAGAAGCCCCGGCCATACCGGCTCTCCAATCCTGTACCGACACCACTGTACTTCTAACCACACAGCCCAATCAGGAGTACGCGCTGGTACAGCAGGAAGATTCCGCAAACTGGAAATGGCAGTCCTCCGGTTCTTTTGAAAACCTGACTCCCGGAACTTCTTACGAATTTGTAACGCGCTTCTGTAAATCCGAAACGCAGGAGGCCAGCCCGGCCAGCGAAAAGCTGAAAGTCACCACAAAGTTTTCCGCAGCCAAAGCTCCGCAAAGTCCCCAGGCTGCAGAAAAAGGAGAAACATTCCTGGTTCTGCAAAAGCAGGAAAACGTTCTGTATGGTATTTCCGAAGACGGCAAAAACTGGACCTGGACAGAAAACCCGCGGTTTGGAAACTTAAAATCCGGAACCGCCTACCAATTTGCAGCCAGACAGAAGTTCAATGCCGATACGGATATGGAAAGCGAAATCAGCGGCAGTTCTGTTTTAAAAACTTACGTTGCTTTCAACGGATACATAGATGGAATTACAGCCGGAGCGACTTACGACAGAGGCACGAACCTGACCGCCACAGCTGTGGGCACCGGTATGGACAATCCCAATCCTTCCGCCGGCGATTCCCGCTGGATTCCCCGGAACTGGAACTGGGACGGAAAGACCAACCGCACCTGGTCCGACGCCCCTTATTCGGTAACCTTCGTTCTGAACAAAGCAGGCAATTACGAACTTACCGTTGGCTTTGACCTGGAAGAGTATACGGAAAATGGCTGGAAAGCAGTGGGACAGTCCAAATCTTCTGCAATAGAATTTAAAGCTGTAGTTCCGGTTTATACCATTACTTCCTCTGCGGATAAGAACGGACGCATTTCACCGGAAGGCAGCATTGAAATTCAGGAGGGAGAAAACGCAGAATTTACGTTTCTCCCCAACAAAAACTACCGTGTGGCAAAGGTTCTGGTAGATGGAAAATCCGTTTCTGTGAAAAACAACAAATATACCATGAAAAACGTGAAAGCAGACCATACCATTACCGTTTCCTTTGAGCGGACAGACAAAGCAGCCGCACCCAAAACAGCAGATAATACCCACGCAGGACTTTACATGGCGCTCTTTGCAGCTTCCTGTGGTATTCTTCTCCTTCTGGCCGTTATCTACACCAAACGGCAAAAGTAGCAAAATAACAGATAAGGCTGCCCTATGAAAGATTCATGCCTTTCATGGGACAGCCCTGTTCTCTATTTCTCTGGTTTCTCTTCTTCTAAAGCCGTGATATACGATTTTAAAAATTCATAAATCTCCCCTTCCGTAGGCGGACACCCTTTCAGGGAATGTTGAAAATCCTTTGTGCAAAGTCCGATTCCCAGTTCTCCTGTCTGTCCCCGGTACCCCTGTCCAATGCAGATTTTTTCTTTTAACTGCCCCAGAATCCCCTCTTCTTTCAGCTTTTGCAGGGCCGGCAGCAGATAGCCGTAGCAGGCACTGCAGGATTCCACTTCTTCCACAGCATCGGCCAGTTCCACGACTTTTCGCTCTTTGGGATAATACGCTCCCCGCAAAGGCCGGTTTAACTCCCGAAATTCTGCCAGCCGCCAGTCGGAAAGCCCTACTCCCAGTTCTTCTGCCATGGTGATATAGGGAACTTCTTCCACCTCATATCCCATAAGATGACAGACATAGGCATCGCACAAAACCGGGTCGGCCGCCGCCATAATCCGGTTCAGCACCACCGGATTGCCGCCGTCTTCAAAATCCCAGTCCCCACAGATGTTGTCCACCACCACAAAATCCTGACGGATTCCCGCATTCAGATGGGCAATGGGCTTGTGCAGACCCAGAGCATGAAAGCGGCGTTTTTCTGCGTTGGGAAGCAGGCCCTTCATATTTTTCAGAGCACAGGTGATTTTCGTCTGGCAATGGCCTTTCATCACCGGTACGTTGATGAGAAAATCCAGTTTCAGCGCTTCTTCACAGATTTTTAACTCCATTCCCTGGCAATCGCAAGTCTGCCAGTTATCTTTCTGCAAATCCAGAAATTCCACCCGGTACTTTTCCACTAAATCATCATAACCGCAAAGCGCGGCAGCCTCCGGGGTCTTATCTCCCACCCAGGAGCCCTCTAGCATCACCAGATTCTGAAATCCCCTTTCCTGCAGGTATTCTATTATTCCCGCCACAATTTCCGGGTGTGTCGTAGCCCCCCAGGAGGGCTCCGATGGAGACACCAGATTGGGTTTGATGCCAATGCGGCATTCTTTGTCGGGAATCTGTTCCTGCAAATTTGCTTCCTGTAAAAGCTGTTTTGTCATTTCTTTATATTCGGTTCCGTAAATCGCCAGAATTTCCTGTTCTCTCATAATTCTCCTTACTCTCCTTTATAAATCATCAAGCAGCGCCGTGCTCTTGGCATAAGCCGTGCTTTTTGCCTCGAAGAAATCGGTTTTCACCATATTGGCATTGGAATAGCGGCTGACCCACTTCATGCTCTCCGGCTCTTCTTCATATCCGGGGTACAAAATTTCCAGACCGATTCCGGTCATACGCAGATTTCCCAGATATTTTATATAGGAAGTAAGCATTTCCTCAGACAGACCGGGAATGTCCTCGCCAATGACGTAACGCCCCCACTGCATTTCCTGCCGGACGCCTTCTTTCATCATTTCTCTCAGCATCTGTACGTTTTCCTCTGTAAAAAGCTGCGGCTCT
The DNA here is from genome assembly GCF_013304445.1 of Blautia hansenii. Classification (GTDB taxonomy): domain Bacteria; phylum Bacillota; class Clostridia; order Lachnospirales; family Lachnospiraceae; genus Blautia. Next base: position 120,508 of record NZ_JAAITA010000001.1, on the reverse strand, counting down.
TCTTTCTTTAATTCCAAAATCATATTCCGAAACAGCCATAAATGGGTATTCTCGTCCCGGTTGATGTAACGGATTTCCTGGGCGCAGCCAGGCATTTTTCCATTGCGGCTGAGATTGTAAAAAAACAGAAAACCACTGTAAAAATAAACCCCCTCCAGAATATAATTGGCCATCATCACCTTTAAAAGTGTCTGGGCATCCTGCTTTTCCTGAAATTCATTATACAAGTTTCCGATAAAGGTATTTCTCTCTAAAAGATGGGCATCGGATTTCCACTGATACAGAATTTCATTTCGCTTTTCCGGGCTGCAAATAGTGTCCAGCATATAACTGTAGCTCTGGCTGTGGACACATTCCTGAAAAGCCTGTATGGACAGGCATAAATTGATTTCATTAGCTGTCACATATTCACTGATACAGGGCAGGTTGGCGGACTGTATGGAATCCAGAAACACCAGGAAACTGAGAATCTTGTCATAAGCCTGCCGCTCTTTTTTGGAAAGTCCCGGATAATCTTTTTTGTCCTGGGAAAGGTTGATTTCCTCCGGTATCCAGAAATTGTTCATAGCCTGCCGGTACCAGTCGCTGACCCAGGTATAACGCATTTGCGTAAAATCATTGAGGTTGGTAGTATTTCCCCCAATCATACGTCTGAGACGCACTTCGGTATCCCCCTGGGGATTAAACAATGGTTTTTTCGTTAATTTTATCATATTTTTCTCCGCTTATTTCATTATAGTATAAACATTCTTTTCTCTCAATGCTTTTTCTGCTTTAAGACGCAGCCCTAAGAAGCGCAGCTTTCGCACTCCTCCACTTCCAGCGATTTACTCCTTACATAGTAAATGGTTTTCACGCCCAGTTCCCATGCGCTCAGATACAGGTCAAACAACTGCCGCAGGGTATACTGGTTGGTGATATAGAGATTCATACTCTGAGCCTGGTCTATATGCCTTTGGCGCACTGCACAGGCCCGGACACTGAAACGCTGGTCCGTCTGATGGGCGCTCTGATAGTAATAATAAGTGTCTACGGACAATTCCGGCGCCACTCTTGGCAGCATACTTCCCTTTTTTTCTTCCATAAAAAATTTCTTCATCACCGGGTCTACGCCTGCTGTGGTGCCAGCCAGAATACTGGTGCTGCTGGTAGGCGCCGCTGCCAGCAGATACCCATTCCGAATCCCGCAAAAGGCAACTTTTTCCGCCAGTTGTTTCCAGAATCGGGACGAGTACCCTCTTTTTGCAAAATAGGCCCCGGTTTGCCAGTCACTGCCGGAAAAATATGGGTATGCCCCTTTCTCTTCTGCCAGACGGGCACTGGCCTTTATGGCAAAATAATTGATTCTTTCAAAAATTTCATCTGCAAAGTGCAGATGCTCTTCACTTTCCCAGAGAATTCTCCGCTTTGCCAGCATGTGATGATAACCGCTGACGCCCAGCCCGATTCCCCGGTAATTCTGATTGGTAATCTGTGCATAGGGCAGAGGATAAAAATTCAAATCAATGACGTTGTCCAAGGCCCGCACCGCTGTTTCCACCAGGTCCTCCATATACGCATCATCTTCCACCGGAATCTTACCAAGGGAGAGGCTGGCCAGATTGCACACCACAAAATCCCCCGGCTTTGCAGTTGTCACCACCACAGTTTCTCCTTCCTTCGTCTGAATTTCTCTGGAAACAGAAGAAACAGGAGACAGATTCTGAGCAATTTCCGTGCACAGGTTGGAACAGTAGATTACCCCTTTATGACTGTTAGGATTGGCCCGATTTACGGTATCTCTGTTAAACGCAAAAGGAGTTCCCGTCTCTGCCGCAGATTTTAATATCAAACGGATAATGTCTTTCAGTACCACAGTTCTTTTACAAATCCGCTCATCCTGCACACATTCTTCATACCTCTGTTCCCACTCTTCCCCGTAAAAATCCTCCAGATGCCAGCCTTTGGCCTGAAAAATTTCGTGCGGACACATCAGACACCAGTCCTGGCTCATGTCTTCTTTTGCCTTTTTCCAGAATAAATCCGGATAGCAGACCGCCGGAAAAATATCGTGGGCTTTCATTCTCTCGTCTCCGTTGTTGGTTCGTATCTGAAGAAATTCCGGCAAATCCCGGTGCCAGGCGTCCAGATACACAGCCGCAGCTCCCTGGCGCATGCCAAGCTGGTCCACGGCTACAGCAGTGTCATTAACCAGACGCAGCCAGCGAATCACGCCACCTGCCGCCCCCTGAAAGCCCCGGATACTGCTGCCGCTGGCTCTCACTTTCCCGAAATACAGCCCCATGCCTCCGCCAAACTTGCTGACCTGGGCAAAATTGTCCAGGCTTCTGTAAATGCCTTCCAGACTGTCGGGAACGGTATCGATAAAGCAGCTGGAAAGCTGGTGATAAGGCTTTCTGGCATTGGACAGAGTCGGAGTTGCCATAGTAACTTCCTGCAAACTCAGCATATCGTAAAATTTCCGCACCCATTCCATGCGCCCCGGCCCTTTTTCGGTTTCCCTCTTTTCCTTCATGGCCAGGTGAAGGGCAATGCCCAGATACATTTCCTGGGGCGTTTCCAGAGCAATATGTTCCCCGGTACGAATCACATAGCGTTTCAGCAGAAGTTCCAGACCGGAGAAATTGAAAATCTTGTCCCGTTCCGGCCGCAGCATGGATTCTGCCTGTCTGAGTTCCTCTTTGGAATAATGTTCCAGAATATAAGCGCCATACAGCCCTTGTTTGGTGAGATATTGTATCTTTTCGTAAAAGTTGTGAATCTTTCTGCTTTTCATTTCTATTTTCAGTTCTTCCTGAAACTGGAAATTCAAAAGTCTTGCCCCTATAAATTCCCACTTCGGCGCAATCTCCTCCGTCAGCTCCACAGCGCTTCGGATAAGAAGCTCCAGTTTTTCTTTCTCACTCTTATGTTCTCTGCCAAGATGCTCAAAACGCTCTGTCAGTTTTTCTAATGCGTATTCTTTTTGAGGAAATTCCCGCTCTATCTCCCGCAGTATGCGCTGAAAATTTTCCCCATAGGGAAGTACTGCTTTTTTATTTTTATTATTCATGTTTTCATTCTCCCTTATATACTACATATAGTATTTTCCCCATCATATCATACTTTATATATTAATACTAGAGTTTTTTAGTTAAGTATTTTCACAAAAAAAGAAGCCTTGCGTCCGCATTTTTTTCTTTACGATGGGATAAAAATTGTGTAAAGTAAAGGGGAAAAACAATGTTTTATACCATCAGGAGGATTTTTCATGTCACAGACAAGAGCATCTATTTTTGAATCTGACGGCATCCCCGCATTTTCCAAAGCCCTGCCGCTGGCCTTACAGCATGTGGTGGCAATGATTGTGGGCTGTGTCACTCCGGCTATTCTGATTTCTGACGTTGCCGGATTAAATGAACGGGACAGAGTCATTCTCGTACAGGCAGCTTTATTTGTATCTGCTATCAGTACCCTGCTGCAGCTTTTTCCTGTTTTTAATGGAAAGAAGTTTCAGCTGGGTTCCAGACTTCCCGTTATTATGGGGATTAGCTTTGCCTATGTGCCCAGTATGCAGGCGATCGCCGAATCTTATGATGTGGGAACGATTTTGGGCGCTCAGGTTATCGGCGGTATTGTTGCCATTCTTGTAGGCTTTACTATCCGCAAAATCCGTGTGCTGTTTCCGCCTATTGTTACAGGAACCGTAGTTTTTACGATTGGCCTGTCCCTGTATCCTACCGCTGTAAAATACATGGCCGGCGGCGCCTCCAGTCCGGAATACGGTTCCTGGAAAAACTGGCTGGTGGCTTTCTTTACTCTGGCTGTTGTGGTAGGATTGAACCATTTTGCAAAAGGCACTCTGAAACTGGCTTCCATTCTCATCGGTATCATCGCCGGTTATGCGGCGACTGCCTGTTTCGGACTGGTGGATTTTTCCGATGTTTCTTCCGCTGGTTTTTTCCAGCTTCCGAAGCCTCTGCACTTTGGTCTTCACTTTGAGCCTTCTGCCTGCGTGGCTATCGGCATTCTGTTTGGTATTAATTCCATACAGGCCATCGGTGATTTTTCTGCCACCACGGTAGGCAGTATGAACCGGGAACCAAAGACAAAGGAACTCCAGGGCGGTATTTTAATGTACGGTATCAGCAACATTGCCGGCGCGCTCTTTGGCGGACTTCCAACAGCCACCTTCAGTCAGAATGTGGGCATTGTCACAACGACAAAGGTCATCAACCGCTGTGTGCTTGGTCTGGCCGCTGTTATCCTTATGGTTGCAGGATTTGTGCCCAAGTTTTCAGCCCTTCTGACTACCATTCCCCAGTGTGTTCTGGGCGGTGCAACGATTTCTGTCTTTGCTTCCATTGCCATGACCGGAATCAAGCTGATTATGCGTCAGGAAATGAATTTCCGAAATTCTTCTATTGTAGGTCTTTCCGTAGCTCTGGGTATGGGTATCACACAGGTATCGGATTCTCTGGCTTCCTTTCCTGCATGGGTAACCACTATTTTCGGAAAATCTCCGGTAGTTGTAGCCACTCTGGCAGCCATACTTTTAAACATCATTCTTCCCAAAGAAGAACCTGCATCTTAAAAACTTTTCTGAAAAGGGGCACCGCAATTTCTGCGCATGCCCCTTTTGTATATCTGTATCCTATTTTCTGTCTTTTATGTGTCCTTTTCTATAGCCCATACCTGCGGCCAGGAATCCCGATATGCTAAGAATCGTTATCCAAAGCGGTCCCTTAGAAGCATCTCCGGTCTTAACACTGGTATTTTTTTGCTTATCCGAAGTCTCCCCGGATTTTGTGCCTGCCGCTTTCTGTCCGTTTACCTGCTGACCTGCAATATACTCTTCTTCTTTGGTATCTGTTTCTGCAGCCTCTGGGGTCTGGTCTGTGGCAGAGGGATTGCTCTCACTCTGACTCGTTGTTTCCTGACCTGTGCTCTCCTGCTGTTGATTCTCCTGTTCCGGCTCTTTTACAAGAGTAACCATGGCATCCGACACTTTGTCGCTGCCTTCTCCCCAGGAAAGTCTCACAATCATTTTCTCGGCAGTTTCATCCTGTCCTAAGGTCAGCAGACCGCTGCTGTCAATCACCGTCTGCTGGCTTTTACTGCCCAGCACTTCCCATTTCAGTTCCGGCACGGTATCCGCCGTTTTTTTCATTTCCACGCCAAACTGCTGACTCTCTCCCGGTTTTAGCTCTGCCGTTCCCGGTGTCACAGCCAACGACAGGCTTTCCTCTTCCACAGCCTTTGCTGCAACTGTTATGGGCTGTACTGCCTCCTTTGTTACGCCCTGCCAGGTATATTGCACTGTCATTTCCGTATAAGAACTGTTCAGAGCCTCTTGCATCCAGGTAACTTCTCCTGTCACATCACTTTCTGTCCCATCGCTCCACTTCGCCAGGACCTGCATTCCTGCTCCATCAAAACTCTCGCCTTCTATATAGGAAACTTTAGACGGCGCATTTGCGATTGCAATGGATTCCAACTGTTTTTCTGGGGGTATTGTTTCATCTGTATCCGGTGCCTGCTCCTGTGTGTTCTTCCCCCGGCTTACCACCGTGAGATAATCGCTTGACATATAGCCGTACATTCCCTCAAAGTCGTATTTTCCGCTGTCTTTTACCACCGTGCTTCGGCTGCTGTCCAGCACTGCGTCACTCTGAATCTCATAAAAGCCTTCCGAAGGTTCCTCATTCCTCACCAACACCACATAGTTTGCCGCTTTTCCGGTTTTATAAAGCAGCGTGGACGACACATTCTGCTCTTTCCGCACATTGACCGAGATATGTGTATCCGGAATGATTTCCTTAGCTGCAAGGGTGTAGGCTCCTGCGTCCTTACTGCCCAGTGTGCTGTCCAAACGCCATGCAATGTTGGCGGCTTTTTCTCCCCAATAGGGGTCTGATGCATATTTCACATTCAGACCACTGGCCTTATTTCCCAGAAAACCACCCTGATACCGGTAATCTCCCGGATAAAGATATCCTCTGGACATCCAGCCATTGGCAAAGTCTTCAATACAGGCCTCCACACTGCTGTACTGATTTGCATTGGCGCCGGGGGCCGCATCTGTGGCATTGAGCCCAAACAGGTTATTCTTTTTCTGGCTGATACTGCTCTTTCCCCAATTACTCTCATTGGCGGCAATTCCCGTCATCAGAAGCGCATGGACACCATATGTATTCTGGTTTTTTACAAAAGTTTCCCCTGTATTTTTCATTTTTGAGTTTGCGTTTACAAGCTTGTCCAGTGCTCCGTTGATTTCTTCCCCGGTATAGCCTGACTGGCTGCGCATGGGCAGATATTGAAAATAATTATAATAAGGCTCCTGAGGATTCACCGACTGTGTGCGCTGATTTTGCCTGTAATCTGCAGCCATGACTCCGTAATCTGTATAAAAATAATGTCCGTCATAACTGTAATATATGGTTCCGGGTGTAAGGTAAGAAGGCGCAGGACCGTTATTCAGGCTTGTAGCATAACCGGGAGTTGTCATGTCCTGTACAATATGATGCATCAGTTTCCCATCTTTTACCTCATAGCAGCTGACCGCTTTGGCCTGGGACAGATTGACCACCTGCACCTCTTCCGCCTTTACCCAGCCAACCACACCGGAAAGCATAAATTTGTATTTTCCATTGGCAGAGCCAAGATACACTGCATCTGCACCATATGCCCCATTGGTATAGCCCTGCTTTGCAGTCTCCTGCTCGATAAACTCTGTAATCGCATTGTTTTTCGTGCGGAAATTCACCACCTGGGGCTCTCCGCTTCTGGATTTGTTGGGTCCTGCCGGATTTTCAATGAGCTTTGCCGAACTGTCTGCGTCTTTTATATTTCCTTCTTCATCCATGGAAGTGATATGGTCTTCTCCGGAAGTATTTTCACTTTGTACCTGACTCTCAGACTGTGCTTCCGCTGCAAAAACCGGCTTGGAAAAATTCCATACACCTGAAAGTCCGAGGCAAAACGCCAGCCCGAAAGCCAGCAGTTTTCGCTTTCTCATTCGTTTCTCCTTTCTCTGTCTGAACGATTTTTTTGCCTCATTAAATGTAACATATTCTTAATACTTTCGCAAGAAATTATCGCTGCTCTGCTTTAAAAAAGCCAGCTTTGAATATTTAAAATTCAAAGCTGGCTTTTTCCTATCATATTCCCTTTCACAATCCGGACGTTTTATTGCAGCGCTTCCTCTTCTTTTTCTCCTCGATTTAATAAAAGCGAGCAGGCTGCTCCAATTCCCAGACAAAGAACATTTGTTATCATACTGCCCAGGGACGAGGCAAAACTTCCAAACGGTATAATCATAATGGTTGCCGCGATTACAACACCTACAATGGCATGAAATACATAAGAATAGTATTTTTTCAAAAGGGCGTCCATCAGTTTCGCAAAACACACAACCGTTACAAGGGCTCCAATCCCTCCGGGAAGGATGACACTCATATCCAGATGTCCCAAGCCTTCAATAAATGGTGTATACAGCCCCAAAGGCATCAGCAGCGTAGAAAAGCTCATTCCCGGAACAATCACGCTTAAGGCCAGGCATACACCGCAGAAACCATACCAGCCCACATTGGGCACAAGTTTCACGGACAAAATCTCCAAGGCCGCCAATACTGCAAAAATTACCACTGCAGAAATCATCAGGGCTATCCAGGAGCCTTTTGTTCTGCCTTCTTTTCCTGCCTCCTGCATGAGAGATGGCAGCATACCTGCAATCAGTCCTACAAAAAGGCACACCGATGGATTCGGATATTTCTCCAGGAAAAATGCCAATATATTGGCAACACCGAGAAAGCCGACTCCAATGCCCAGAATCACCGGAAACAATTTCCGGATATGCACCAGAAAGTATTTTCTGGGATTAGACAGCAATTCCATCACCGGCTTATAGATCCCAAAAATAACACACAAAACACCTCCTGAAATCCCCGGAAGGACGGAACCCAGACCAATCAGCATTCCCTGAAGCATTTGAATCAAAAACATGCGCGTTTTTCTGTTTCCTGTTTTCTGCTCTTTCATCATATTTTTTCTCATCACTCTCTTTTCAATGTTTAGGTGTTCTTCATTGCAACACTGCCCACAATATCAGCTACATGCTCGCAGGCATCCGCGCATTTCTCAAGATACGTATAAATCTCTCTCCACGCAATGATATTTCTTACATCCTGCTCTTCTACATGAAGTTTTCTCATACTGGACATAAATAATTCATCTTCTTTTTCCTCTAAGGTATTCAGGCGGATAATGCTCTTCTTTAATTCTTTAGAATGTTTGAAATTCTTAAATTCTTTCAAAAGATTCTGAAGCTCCTCACAGCATTCAATCACTACATCCAGCATAGCAAACACTTCCGGCCGCATTTCCTGTACATGATTGATGTAAACACGTATCAGTACTTCCTCTATCTTATCCGTAACATCATCAATATGGTGGCTGAGCGCAATAATATCCTCTCTCTCAATCGGTGTGATAAACGCCTTTGCCAGCTTATCTGTAATCTCGTGTCTCTGGGAATCGGCCTGACGCTCTATCTCATGGACTTCTTCCATTCTCTTAGAAATTTCTTCCGGCTGAAACTTAGTCAGTATCTCTTTTAATAAATACGCCTCTTTGCAGCTGTATTCTGCACATTTGATAAAATTATCAAAATAGTAATCATCCTGTTTTTTTGACATTTGTAGTCCTCCTCTTATCCAAATATATACATAAATATTTTTGCCATACAAAAACTAATCAGTCCGCAGCCCGGGAAAGTAAAAATCCAGGTCAGCATCATATCCTTTACAACTCCGAAATTAATGGCAGAAAGCCTTTTTACTGCTCCTACTCCCATAATGGCACTGGTCTTTGTGTGTGTCGTAGAAACCGGAACTCCCATCAGACTGGAATACAGCAGGCAGACAGCTCCTGCAATATCTGCGGAAAAGCCCTGATAACGCTCCAGCTTTACCATGTTCATGCCCACGGATTTAATAATCTTTTCACCGCCTACACTGGTTCCCACAGCCATAACAACACTGCATACAAGCATCAGCCATACCGGAATTTCCATACCGCTTACGGATGTATGTCCTCCCGAAAAGGCAATTCCCAAAAACAAAACACCGATAAACTTCTGTCCGTCCTGGGCTCCATGCATAAAGCTCATAGCCGCTGCTCCGGCAATCTGGGCGCCTCCAAAAAAGCGGTTTGTCTTCCGTCTGTCCATACTCTGGCACACAACTGTAATTATCTTGCACACAACCCATCCGGTTGCAAATCCCAGAATCAGACTCAGAACAAGACCGTACAAAACCTTTACCCATTCGTCGAAATTGATTCCGCCCACACCTTGCTGAATGGCAATGGCCGCTCCGGACAGGCCGGCAATGAGGCTGTGGCTTTCACTGGTTGGAATTCCGAAAAAGGAGGCCGCTGTACTGTAAATAACAATAGACAACAAGGCCGCGCACAAGGCAATCAAAGCCTCATTCGTATGTTCTCCGAAGTCTACCATGTTACTAATGGTGGACGCCACCGAACTGTTAATCTGTGTCATAACAAAAACACCAAGAAAATTAAACCCTGCACTCATCAGGATTGCGGCCCTCACCGGCATACATCTGGTTGCTACGCAGGTAGCAATGGCATTGGGCGCGTCCGTCCAGCCATTTACGAAAATAACCCCCAATGTAAGAACCACTGTAATAAACAGCACCGGATTTCTTACAACCTCCTGCCAGAAATTTATAAATGTCAATTCCATGCTCTCTTCCTCCGGTCTTTAAATTTCATTTGCAAATGCAGTAATGTTGTCTGTTTTTCCGATTACCACAATAATATCATCCCGGCGCAGACGATAATCCGGAATTACTTCAATATTCGTCTCATCTCCGTTCTCAATGGCAATGATGTTCAGCCGGTATCTCTGACGAATTTCTGTCTCTTCTATGCTTTTTCCAATCAAACGCTCCGAAATAGGTATCTGGCGAATTTCCACCTGGTTGCACAGAGAAACATATTCCAAAAAGTTATTGGACAACAGCTTCTTCCCAAGCCGCAGCGCCATATCCCGCTCCGGATATACCACTTCCGCACCAAGTTTTTCAAGCACGGCTCCCTGTTCAGGGCTTAATGCTTTTGCAATGACCCTGGGCACTCCCATCTCTATGACGCTCATGGTTGTCAATACGCTGACATCCACCTGTTCGCCAATGCAAATAATAACAACATCGCAATTTTGTATTCCGATTTCCTTTAAAGTATCTGCACTCAGGTTGTCTGCCACAAAAGCACAGTCCGTATACTGCCGTATTTCTCTTATCTTCTTTTCATCTTTGTCTACTGCAATGACTTCATTTCCTGATTGTGCCAGCATAGTGGCCAGCGCTTCTCCAAAGCGTCCCAGCCCAATCACTCCGTATGCTGCGTCTAGCTTCTTTTTCATTTTTATTTTCTCCTTTTTATCCTATTGCAACTTCTTCTTCTGAATATCTTGCTCTTGGCTCTGAACGGTTGACCCATATAGTAATCAAGGTGATGACTCCCACTCTTCCGGTAAACATCACAAGGATGATGACTGCTTTTCCTGCCACACTAAGCCCCGGCGTAATTCCCGTGGAAAGTCCCACAGTTCCAAATGCAGAAACCACCTCAAATAAGAGCTGCATAAAACTCAGGTCCGGTTCCAGAATACACATAAAAAATACTGCAATGCATACTACAGTTCCTGAAAGAATGGTAATCATGAAAGCCTTTGAAATATTCTGCTCAGATCTATTCCGCCGGAATGCATGCACAGTTCCTTTGGTACAGGTTCCTCTTATCTTCTGAAACATGATAAAAAAGGTACTTGTCTTGATACCGCCGCCTGTAGAACCCGGAGATGCACCGATAAACATCAGAATACACAGTACAAACAACCCTGCATTGGTAAATTCGCCAATGGGATAGGTGGAAAAACCAGCCGTTCTTGCAGAAACACTCTGAAAGAAGGCTCCCAGCCATGTAATATTTTCTGTTATTTTCAGCAGAACCGTTCCCACTGCAAGCAATACCACACTGGTAACAATGACCACTTTGGAATGAAGCGTCAATTCCCGGAAGCATCTCTGTTTCAGCAAATCCAGAATGACCAGAAAACCCAATCCGCCAAAAATAATCAGAATACTGGTGGTCAGATTCAGTAAAACATCATTCTGATAAGGCGTCAGATTTCTAAGTCCTCCCAGAATATCAAAGCCCGAGTTGTTAAAGGCCGCAATGGAATGGAAAATGCTGATTCCTACGGCATGCAGTGTATCGTAATCCCTGCTGAAAACCAGAAAACTTAACACTGCTCCTCCCGCTTCAAAGCATAAAGTCATTAATAATACGGCCTTTACCAGTTTTACAATTCCCTTATAGGTGTCAATGTTTAAGGCTTCCTTTACCATCATCCGGCTTTTAAGACCAACCTTTTTTCTTGCCACCAGCATGAGACCTACTCCAAGGGACGTGACACCCAGGCCGCCGATTTGTATCAGAGCTACAACAACTCCCTGTCCAAAGGCGGTAAAGTGGTCCGCTGTATCAATGGCAATCAGACCCGTTACACAGACCGCACTGGTAGAGGTAAACAGCGCGTCTATCACGGATACCTCTGCGCCGTCCTTTACAGATATAGGAAGGAGCAGCAAAATCATTCCGAGGAGAATGACGGCCGCAAATCCTCCCACAATCATTCTGCCGGGCGGCTGACTTCTTAAAAACATATTCATCTTTTTCATTTTTCTTTTCGTCCTGTCTTTTTTTTCTGAATCCTTTCTTTGTGTTCTTCCCGCCATACCCATAAAGGTCCGGCAATACAAATAGAAGAATAACATCCTGAAACAAGTCCGGCCAAAAGAGGCAGTGAGAAATTCGTAATAGATTCCATTCCGTAAACAACTGAAACAATCAAAATAATAGCCGCACACAATACTACGGTAAATGCAGTATTAATGGAACGCTGCAGGGTTTCTGTGGTACTGATATCCACCAGCTCCGCCAGGGTATTCTTCTGCTTCACGCCGTTTCTGTGTTCACGTATTCTGTCATATAATACAATGGTATCATTGATAGAATATCCGATAATTGTCAGGGTAACTGCCACAAATGCATCGTTTACCGGAATCCGGAAAATTCCAAACACAAACAAGACTATCAGAATATCGTGAAGCAGCGCTATTACAGCTGTAACACCGGATGCAAGTCCTCCCAGAGCAGAAAACCGAAGGCGAATATATACCACAATAAACAGGAAAGACAGCACAATGGCAATGGCTGAATTTTTCAATGCCTTTGCACCGATATAAGGTTCTACTGCTGAAGTTTCTGAGGTTTCAAACTGATTGTCGTTTCCCTCATTAATAGCAGTTAAAATTTCTTTCTGCTGGTCAGGGGTCAGCCCGTTCTTTCCGGACAGCGTAATAACCAGATTCTTTTCTCCTGTAGCGGAATCTTCAGAGGTCTGTACATTCACACTTCTGTCCACAATCTCCTCTACCTTTTTCTGAATTTCTCCGGTATCTGCCTCTTTGCTGTATGTATACCGCAAGATAACTCCGCCGGTAAACTGCGTATCCAGCTTAATTCCGTTTACAGAACTCCATATGGTTCCCACGATGAGCATTGCCAGACTGGCCAGGAAGAAATACCTCTTTGCCTCTGCAAATTTCAGTATCTTTTTTTCCTTTTTTCTTCGGAACCATTTTTCTTTATTGAAGAACTTGTATCTTATTACAGAATTCAACATATATCTGGACATCCAGACGCCTGCCAGCAGATTGATAATTACACCGGTAAGCAGTGTATATCCAAAACTAAGCATGGTACCGGAACCAAAAATCATCAAAATTCCTGCTACTGCCGCAGTTGTAATATTTCCATCCAAGACAGAGGAAAATGCCCTTTTGTATCCATTCTTCACTGCAGTTCTGACGGAATTTCCTTTTTTCAGTTCTTCGCTGATTCGTTCACTGATAATAATATTGGCATCCACCGCCATACCAGCCGACAAAATCAGGCCTGCAATTCCCGGCAGTGTAATGGTATACTGAGGAACAGAAATAACCAGAACCTGCAGTGCAATCTGAAAGGCCAGTGTCAGGCAGCTTATCACTCCCGGAAGACGATACCAGCATATCATAAACAGACAAATCAGTATCATTGCAATTTCTGCTGCCAGCGCCATGGCATTTAAAGCCTTACCGCCAAGTGTGGGACTAATCGTACTGTAATTGGTCGTCTCCATGGAAAAAGGAAGAGCGCCTGAATTAATCTTGTCCGAAAGGCTCTGTGCTTCTTCCTTCGAGGACATACCTGTAATTTCTGCTTTGCCGCCTGTGATTTTGGCATTGACCGTGGGATTGGAAATCAGTTCTTCATCCATATAGATTCCCATATTCTGTCCCACAAGCTTTTCTGTGGCTTCTGCAAATTTCTTTGCACCTTCACTGCTGAATTCCAGTTCCACCACATATCGCTTCTGCTCATCTAAACCTACCTGGCTTCTGGAAATATCGGAGCCTTTTATATACACGGTATTGTCCGAACCGCGGAAGGTCAATTCTGCCATTTCTCCAAGTTCCTGGATAGCTTCTTCCGGATTAAAATCTTTTTCATCCGACTTCCAGGGAAATCTCACAATCACATCCCCTGCTTTTTCATCTACCGTTACTTCCCTGTCTAAAATGTTCTGTGCGTCGAGACGTGTCTCAATAACCTCCCTGGCCATTTCCAACTGTTCCTCTGTTGGTTTGTCTTCAGACCTGACGGTTCAAAAACAGCTTCCACACCGCCTCGGATATCAATTCCGAAACGCATGTCACGAATTCCTTTGATATCCTCTCCGCATCCGAAAACTGCAAGGCACACAAACAGAACGATTACTGCAAGAGCAACCCAAATATGTAATTTTTTATTTTTCATTTTTTCCCGCTTTCTTTATAACCTTTTATTTTATAAAGTTCCGAAAGCAAGACTTCGTTTTTTTCCGTCTTTTTTTAATAGGATATAATACTCGCGCAGAAAACGCGCAAAAGAAAAGGAATAAAACTGAATGTACGACAAATAGACCCTCTTCAGACATACACCCAAAGAGAATATAAGAAATGCCAAAAGTTCCATGGAAAGTCTGTAAACATGCTTACGCTGCTCAAATTTCTGTGCAGAAAAAACTTCCTTCTGACTCTCCAGACGCATATAGTTCTCGTGAAGAATTTTCTTCTCCACATTATCCGTATACTTTGCTTCTGTCTGCATACCTGATCCGGATTCTTTCACAAAAACCTCCGAACCTTCGGACAGCAAAAAAGAAGGCAGAAAAATGCCAAACATAATCATTAACACAATTGCAACTGTTGATTTTAATCTGTGCTTCATTTTTCTCTCCTTCCTGTTTTTCACAAAGTATATAGAGAGTAACATTAAATGCATGATATGTCAATACATGATTTTCTTCTCTCCACTCTGTTCTATTGAAAAGAAACAGGACTCTGCCTTGTATCGTTCAGGTTTCCGAAAGAATCCTATACCAAGGCAAAGTCCTTTTATGTTACATATTTTTACTTTTTACAATCTGCCAAAGCATTAAGCCCTTTTCGCATTGATAGCTGCCTGAGCTGCTGCCAGCCTTGCGATAGGTACACGGAATGGTGAGCAGGAAACGTAGTCTAAGCCAATCTTATGGCAGAATTCTACAGAACTTGGGTCACCGCCGTGTTCTCCACAGATACCGATGTGTAAGTTTGGATTTACAGGTTTACCTAATTTGATAGCTGTTTCCATTAATTTACCAACACCAATCTGGTCTAATTTAGCGAATGGATCGTTTTCGAAGATTTTTGCATCATAGTAAGCATCTAAGAATTTACCAGCATCATCACGAGAGAATCCGTATGTCATCTGTGTTAAGTCGTTTGTACCGAAGCAGAAGAAGTCAGCGTCTTTAGCGATTTCGTCAGCTGTTAATGCAGCTCTTGGGATTTCAATCATTGTACCAACTTCGTAGTGTAATTCAATACCAGCTGCTGCGATTTCAGCGTCAGCTGTTTCAACAACGAATTTCTTAACGTATGCTAATTCTTTTGTATCTCCAACAAGTGGAATCATGATTTCCGGGCAAACGTTCCAGTCAGCGTGAGCTTTCTGTACGTTGATTGCTGCACGGATAACAGCTTTTGTCTGCATCTTAGCAATTTCTGGGTAAGTAACTGCAAGACGGCATCCGCGATGTCCCATCATTGGGTTGAACTCATGAAGAGAATCGATGATTGCTTTAATCTGTTCAACTGTTTTGCCCTGAGCATCTGCTAATTTCTTGATATCTTCTTCTGTTGTAGGAACGAACTCATGTAATGGCGGATCCAGGAAACGAATTGTAACTGGGTTACCTTCAAGAGCTTCGTATAATTTTTCGAAATCTCCCTGCTGTTCCGGAAGGATTTTCTCAAGAGCAGCTTCTCTTTCTTCTACTGTTTCAGAACAAATCATTTCACGGAATGCGTCAATTCTGTCACCTTCGAAGAACATATGCTCTGTACGGCAAAGACCGATACCTTCTGCACCAAGCTCACGAGCTTTGACAGCATCTGCTGGAGTATCAGCATTTGTACGAACTTTCATTGTTCTGTATTTATCAGCCCATCCCATGATTCTTCCGAATTCACCAGCGATTGTAGCATCTACTGTTGGGATAATTCCATCATAGATAGCACCTGTAGAACCATCCAGAGAAATGCTGTCTCCTTCATGGAATTCTTTTCCGCCTAATGTAAATTTCTTGTTTGCTTCGTCCATTGTGATATCACCACAACCGGATACACAGCATGTTCCCATACCACGAGCAACTACGGCTGCGTGAGATGTCATACCGCCACGAACTGTCAGGATACCCTGAGCGCTCTTCATACCTGTGATATCTTCCGGTGATGTTTCCAGACGAACAAGGATAACTTTTTCTCCTCTTGCAGCCCATTCAACAGCGTCATCTGCTGTGAATACGACTTTACCGCAAGCAGCTCCCGGAGATGCTCCAAGTGCTTTGGACATTGGTGTTGCAGCTTTTAAAGCAGCAGCATCAAACTGTGGGTGAAGCAGTGTATCTAAGTTACGTGGATCGATCATTGCAACTGCTTCTTCTTCTGTTCTCATGCCTTCATCAACAAGGTCACAAGCGATTTTCAGAGCAGCCTGAGCTGTTCTCTTACCGTTACGTGTCTGCAGCATATACAGTTTACCGTGTTCTACAGTAAATTCCATATCCTGCATATCTCTGTAGTGTGTTTCCAGAGTTTTGCAAACTTCTTTGAACTGAGCAAATGCTTCCGGGAATTTCTGTTCCATTTCGGAAATGTGCATTGGAGTACGAACTCCGGCAACAACGTCTTCACCCTGTGCATTTGTCAGGAATTCTCCGAACAGACCATTTTCACCTGTAGCCGGGTCACGAGTAAATGCAACACCTGTACCGCAGTCATCGCCCATGTTACCGAATGCCATCATCTGTACGTTAACAGCTGTACCCCAGGAATATGGGATATCGTTGTCACGACGATATACGTTAGCACGTGGGTTGTCCCAGGAACGGAATACGGCTTTAACAGCTCCCATTAACTGCTCTTTAGCGTCAGCCGGGAAGTCTTCACCGATTTTTTCTTTATATTCAGCTTTGAACTGTCCAGCCAGAGTTTTCAGGTCTTCTGCTGTAAGTTCAACGTCAAGAGTAACACCCTTTTCTTCTTTCATTTTGTCGATAAGCTCTTCAAAGTATTTCTTACCAACTTCCATAACTACGTCAGAGTACATCTGGATAAATCTTCTGTAGCAGTCCCATGCCCAACGAGCATTTCCTGATGCTTCTGCCAGAGTTTCAACAACTTCTTCATTTAAACCAAGGTTCAGGATAGTATCCATCATACCTGGCATAGAAGCTCTTGCTCCGGAACGAACAGATACAAGAAGTGGATTTTCTTTATCTCCGAATTTCTTTCCTGTTACTTCTTCCATTTTAACGATAGCTTCCATGATCTGTTCCATGATTTCATCGTTAATCTTTCTTCCATCTTCATAGTACTGAGTACAAGCATCTGTTGTAATTGTGAATCCCTGTGGTACCGGAAGACCTAATTTTGTCATCTCAGCAAGGTTCGCACCTTTACCACCGAGAGTGTTTCTCATGGATGCGTCACCTTCGGTGAACATATAAACCCATTTTGCCATTTTGAACATTCCTCCTAAAAGTAGATACTAGAAAAATAAATTGTTCAGTCCTTATTTTTCCCGGTGCAGGCTAACTGCGCTCGCACACAATATATTTTATCATAAGAAGTCATATAGTCAAGCAAGATTTGTTAATTTTTTTGCAATTTTTCCTGATTTTCCCTTCTATTTCCGTCAAAATTCCACAATACAAAATTGCATTTCATAATATGAAATAAATGGACATAAAATCAGCCCGGACCCCCATCCGGACTGATTTTCCTTCTATATAAAACCTTCTCACAAAACCTGTATCTTATTTCTTTTTCATCTTCAAAACAAGATGTCGCGGCAGACCATTTACCATAATCGGCTGATAATCTCCCTGAATCAGTGGTTTGATATAATCCACAAAGTCTTTTGTCACATAGTTGGCCTCCCGGTTCATCCATTCTCTCGGAACCAGCTTCTCTTCATTGGCAATTCTATGCACATCATAAATTCCGGTAGCGCTCATATACGGGTCATCAGAAACACGGTCAATCACTATCATCTTTCCGGTGTCCCCTTCGTCTGCTGCTTTCACAGCAGCACCGCCTACCATAAAGGCCTCGTCAATATCCACTCTGGACGCCATATGGGAAGCGCTTCTCTGAAGAGTAGATAATTCCACTGCTCTTGTCTTGCAGCCGCACTCTGCTGCCAGGAAGTTAGCCAGATAGGTAGCGGTTCCCTGAAGCTGCTTGTGTCCGAAAGCGTCTACATAGTCTCCTACGCTGCCAAGTTCGCAGACATAACGTCCGTCCTCCAGCTTAATCCCCTCAGAAACAGCAATGACAATAGACGATTTCTTTTTCAGAAGTTCTTTCACCTTCTTTAGGAATTTGTCTATATCAAAGGAAACTTCCGGAAGATAGATTAAATCCGGTCCATCGCAGTCTTCGGTCTTGGCCAGCGCCGTGGCACCGGTGAGCCAGCCTGCATTTCGTCCCATAATTTCCATAATGGTAATCATGTTCTTTTTATAGGTAAGTCCCTGAGCATCCCGAATGACTTCCTTCGTGGATGCGCCAATGTATTTGGCCGCACTGCCGAATCCCGGCGTGTGGTCTGTAAGCGCTAAATCGTTGTCAATGGTCTTTGGCACTCCCAGAAACTTCTGGCTCTGCCCTGTCAGAATCGCATAATCTGACAGTTTCTTAATGGTATCCATGGAATCATTGCCTCCGATATAAATAAAGGCATCAATTTCCAGTTTGTTTAAAATATCAAAGATTTTTTCATAAATCTCTTTATCCTGATGAATCTCCGGCAGTTTAAAACGGCAGGAGCCCAGAAATGCGGACGGAGTCCTTTTTAAAAGTTCAATGTCAAGTTCGGAGTGAATCTGTGTGGACAAATCTACATACTGCTCATCCAGTAATCCCTAAATGCCGTGAAGCATACCGTATACCTTATCAAATCCACGCTCAATAGCATTCTTATACACACCTGCAAGACTGGAATTAATGACAGCTGTAGGTCCGCCTGATTGTCCTACAATAATATTTCTTTTTTTCGCCATTTCGCCCTCTCCTCCTTTTTTTGAAAACGGAATCTATTGAAGATTATAACAAAAAAAATCCATATATTCAATAGATATATGGATTTTTGCACATTATTTTTATGTTTTTTCAAAGTTTTTTATGTATTTCATACAACTTTTTTTTAGTTTATGCGGCATCATCTGACAAATTATCACCACTGCCCCTCTTTCGTAAAATACCAAAAGGAGGCCATCGCTTTAAGCAATAGCCTCCAAAATTTCAGACTACCTTAAAATGTGAATTTTTCTTCAAAGTAATCTTTCAAGTCTTCAATCTTAATTCTTTCCTGCTCCATGCTGTCTCTGTCACGAACCGTTACTGCTCCGTCCGTCTCAGAGTCAAAATCGTAAGTTACACAGAACGGTGTACCAATTTCGTCCTGACGACGATAGCGTTTTCCAATGTTTCCTCTGTCATCAAATTCACAGTTGTATTTCTTGGAAAGCTGTTCAAATACTTTTAAGGCGCCTTCGTTTAACTTCTTAGACAGCGGCAGTACACCAATTTTCACCGGTGCCAACGCCGGATGGAAGTGAAGTACGGTACGTACATCATTCTTCTCTGCGTCCAGAACCTCTTCATCATAAGCGCTGCACAGAAATGCCAGTACCATACGGTCTGCACCAAGAGACGGCTCAATCACGTATGGAATGTACTTCTGATTTGTTTCATCATCAAAATAGGTCAAATCCTGTCCGGATACATTCTGATGCTGTGTCAAATCATAATCGGTTCTGTCGGCAATGCCCCAGAGCTCGCCCCAGCCAAATGGGAACAGGAACTCTACGTCTGTAGTGGCCTTGCTGTAGAAACTTAATTCTTCCTGGTCATGGTCACGGTAACGGACTTCTTCGTCTTTTAATCCCAGACTGTGCAGCCAGTCTAAGCAGAACTGTTTCCAGTATGCGAACCACTCCAAATCCGTATCCGGTTTACAGAAAAATTCCAGCTCCATCTGTTCAAATTCGCGGGTACGGAATGTAAAGTTACCCGGTGTAATTTCGTTACGGAAGGATTTCCCAATCTGGGCAATACCGAAAGGCAGTTTTTTCCGGGAGGTTCTCTGAACATTCTTGAAGTTTACAAAGATACCCTGTGCAGTTTCCGGTCTCAGATATACGGTGTTTTTCGCATCTTCTGTAACGCCCTGGAAAGTTTTAAACATCAGGTTGAACTGACGGATATCGGTAAAGTTGTGTTTGCCGCAGGTCGGACATGGAATCTGGTGCTCTTCGATAAAGTCTTTCATCTTTTCCTGGCTCCATGCGTCTACGCTTCCTTCGATTTCAATGCCTTTTTCAGCACAGAAGTCTTCGATAATCTTATCTGCACGGAAACGCTCATGGCACTCTTTACAATCCATCAGCGGGTCAGAAAAACCGCCCAGATGACCGGAAGCTACCCATGTCTGAGGATTCATGAGAATCGCACAGTCCACACCAACGTTGTAAGGGCTTTCCATTACAAACTTCTGCCACCATGCTTTCTTAACGTTGTTCTTCAGCTCAACTCCCAGGTTTCCGTAGTCCCATGTATTAGCCAGACCTCCGTAAATTTCAGAACCCGGATATACAAATCCTCTGGATTTTGCAAGTGCAACAATCTTTTCCATTGTCTTTTCCATTGTACAATCTCCTCTATTTCTACAGTTTATAAAATTTATTGCATTTTACTGATAGGGACTATTATACCTGTTAAATCTTATCTTTTCAACCTCTAAAAAGGGAGTTTTTTCACAGAATGAAATTAACAGTTGACAAAACACCCTCCCAAGTATAAAATACAAGCCATATCAGACAAGGGCGTCTTTTATGTGTTTTCGCATAAAAGGCGTCTTTTTGTTATATAAAAACAGGAATATAAAGGATATGGAGGTACTTGATTATGTGTTCAGTTATGGGATATTGTGACAGCGGCCTTCTTCTGGAAGAATTTCAGAAGTATTTTCAGAGAACGGTTTCCAGAGGACCGGATGACAGCCGCATAACAGATACGGGAAAAGGCTTTCTGGGCTTTCACCGACTTGCCATTATGGGGCTTACCCCTTCCGGTATGCAGCCCTTTTCGCTGCATGGAAATCATCTGGTGTGCAATGGAGAAATCTATGGATTCGAGCGGATAAAAAAACAGCTTCTGGGAAAATACAGCTTTGAGAGCGACTCAGACTGCGAAATCCTGCTGCCTCTGTATGAAGAATATGGCACCGACATGTTTGCCATGCTGGACGCAGAGTTTGCCTGTATCCTCTATGACAGCAAAACCCAGGAATACATTGCAGCCAGAGACCCCATAGGCATTCGCCCTCTTTACTATGGACGGGATTCAAAAGGGGTCATGGTTTTCGCCAGTGAACCTAAAAATCTGGTGGGTTTATGTGAACATATCATGCCCTTCCCACCGGGACATTTTTACAAAGACGGCAAATTTGTGTGCTACTGTGACATTGCAAAAGCCGAAAACTACAGTGATGACGATATGGAAACCGTATGCCAAAAGATTCATGACAAGCTCACTGCCGGAATTGAAAAGCGGCTGGTCGCCGATGCCAAGGTCGGTTTTCTCCTGTCCGGCGGTCTGGATTCTTCCCTGGTCTGTGCCGTGGCAGCACAAAAAAGCCAGGTTCCTATCCGCACCTTTGCCATTGGCATGAAGGAAGACGCCATTGATTTGAAATATGCCCGGCAGACAGCCGATTATATTGGCAGTCAGCACACGGAGGTCATCATCTCCAAGAAAGAGGTTCTGGCTTCCCTGGAAGAAGTCATTCAGCTCCTGGGCACTTTCGATATCACCACGATCCGCGCCAGCATTGGTATGTACCTGGTATGCAAAGCCATTCATGAACAGACAGACATCCGGGTTTTGCTTACCGGAGAAATTTCTGACGAATTATTCGGCTACAAATATACCGACTTTGCCCCTTCGCCGGAAGAATTTCAAAAGGAATCACAGAAGCGGATTCGGGAACTGCATATGTATGACGTGCTCCGGGCGGACCGCTGCATTTCCGTAAATTCTCTGGAAGCAAGGGTTCCCTTCGGGGATTTGGACTTTGTACGCTACGTCATGAGCGTAAATCCAAAACTAAAAATGAACACTTACGGAAAAGGAAAATATCTACTGCGCCGCGCCTTTGAAAAAGGCCGGTATCTGCCCCCTGAGATTCTCTGGAGAGAAAAAGCTGCATTTTCAGACGCAGTGGGGCATTCTATGGTAGATTATCTGAAAGAATATGCAGACACTCAATACACCCAGAAAGAGTTTGAAGAGAAGCAAAAGGGCTATGCCCACGCACAGCCCTTTACCAAGGAATCCCTTTTGTACCGGGAAATTTTTGAAAAATATTATCCAGGACAAAGCCGGATGGTGGCAGACTTCTGGATGCCCAACAAAGCCTGGAAAGGCTGTAATGTAGACGACCCTTCCGCCAGAGTCCTGTCCAATTACGGTGCAAGCGGAGCCTAAATCTCTGTGGGATACCGGTTGTCAAAGCAAGCTTTGCAAAGAGGCAGACCTTCTGCCATAGCAGCCAAATCCTCCACTTTCATATATCCCAGGGAATCCGCACCAATCATCCTGCGGATTTCCTCCGTGGAGTGGGATACTGCCAGAAGCTGTTTATTGGAAGGCACGTCTGTTCCATAATAGCAGGGATAGAGAAAGGGAGGAGAGCTAATGCGCACATGCACCTTTCCGGCACCTGCCTGTTTTAAAAGCCGTATCAAATTGGCAATGGTGGTTCCCCGGACAATGGAATCGTCTACCAGAACAAGGTTCTTTCCTTTGACTGCCTGCTCCAGCACGCTGAGTTTCAGACGCACACTGGATTCCCGCTCCTCCTGTGTAGGTTTGATAAAGGTTCTTCCCACATAACTGTTTTTGTAAAAAGCCATTCCAAAGGGAATACCGGAGGCTTTGGCATACCCCTGTGCCGCAGTAATGCCCGAATCCGGCACGCCTGCCACCATGTCTGCCTCTGCGGGATAAACTTTCGCCAGGGCTTCTCCTGCTTTTAACCTGGATTCATAGACCGAAACCCCATCGATTTTGCTGTCCAATCTGGCAAAATAAATGTATTCAAAAACACAGTGCGCCTGCTGCTTCTGACACAATTCCGTGTTGGAAAATACCTGCCCCTCGGAAATTGTCACAATTTCACCAGGACGGACATCACGAACAAACTCTGCACCAATGGCAGAAAGTGCACAGCTTTCCGAAGCAAATATATATGCCTCTCCCCGTTTGCCCAGACAGAGCGGCTTCAATCCCAGAGGGTCTCTTACGCCGATTAATTTCTGAGGACTGGCTATCACCAGGCCATAGGCGCCCTTGATTTTCTCTGCCGTCCGTAAAATTGCTTCTTCCACAGTTCTGGTATTCACTCTTTCTCTGGCAATGTAGTAGGCAATGACTTCTGAGTCCGTAGTGGTCTGGAAAATTGCACCGCTTTTCGCCAATTCTTCTCTCAGTTCCTTTGTATTCACTAAATTTCCGTTATGAGCCAGAGCCAGAGTACCCTTGATATAATGCAGCACTAAAGGCTGGGCATTATTTAACGCAGCCGCCCCTGTGGTAGAATACCGCACATGGCCGACACCCAGGTTTCCTTTCAGTTCTCTTAAATTTTCTTCTTTAAAAACTTCGTTTACAAGCCCCATGCCGCGATGTACATGCATATTTCCCACAGGCCCCTTTGTATCGCAGACGGCAATACCGCAGGATTCCTGTCCTCTGTGCTGCAGGGAAGACAGTCCGTAATAAACGGAATTTGCCACCTGTTCTCCTGCCGGGGCATAAATACCGAATACGCCGCAGGCTTCTTTTATACGTTCTTCCAATGTTTTTTCTCCTTTCCGCAGAAACGCAAAAAGACGCCTTGGATTTTCTCCAAAGCGCCTTTGCTTTACGATTAAGTAGTATACTCGAAATTCTGAATTTGTCAATCCCGTTTTCTCAATAATTTTCTTTCTGATAGAATCTTCCCAAAAGCGTATCTGTCTTCACCACATTTACAAATGCGTGAGGGTCTGCCTCCATCACCTTTTCGGTAAGCACTTTAGCCTCCATAGTTGATACCACGGAATATATCATTTTCCGCTTGGTATTGGAATACATACCCGTTGCTGTAAATTCCGTAGCGCTGTGGTTGGTAACCTCATAAATGGCCTGGTATACAGCTTCCGGTTCGTCCGTGATCACAAACAGCGTGACTTTCTTATACGTCTGATACAGCAGGTGAATCATCTGCGTGGAAGCATACTGAAAAATAATGGAATACAGAGCTTTGTCCCAGCCGAACAAATATCCTGCAACCAAAAGCACCATGGCATTTCCCAGAAGAATATAATTCCACACGTCCTTATTCTTCTTTTCCGCAAAATAAATGGCAATAAAATCCGTTCCTCCTGTAGAAGCGCCGCCGATTAACGCAATACTGATAGCCGCACCGTTAATCAACCCACCAAACACACTGATAAGCAGAATATCCTGGGTAATCGGTACGGAGGGTATTGCATCCGTAAGCACACTGGTAGCTATAATCAGCAAACTGGTGGTTATGGTAAAACGCTTGCCGATTGCCTTAAAGCTGATGATAGCCGGAATGGCATTCAACGCAAGGCTGATAGGGGAAAAAGGAACGGCAATAGCAAAAAAGCGGTCACAGATAGTCTGAAACAGCAGTGTCACTCCGTTAAATCCTCCCGGATACAATCCCCCTGCCCGCACAAAGGTCTTGATGTTCACAGCCATAATCACAGCGCCGATTAGACCAAAGATAATTCTCTTGGCTTCTCTTTTGGGGTCTATGTTTGTATTCACGTTTACACTCTCTTTCTTCTCCACGTTTTTTACAGCATATGTGCACGGAGTTCTTCCGGAGTCTCAAGGCTTAAATAAGCAGGTGCCACGTCAAATACGGTCTTGCAGCCTGTCTGTCCTTCCCGGCTCATGCGGTATGCCGCTCTTGCATATGCAGCAATGACAGAAGAAGTAAATTCTGGGTTGGAATCCAGCTTCAGACTGTATTCCACTACATGCTTATGCTCATCTTCCCACCCTGTGCTGCCTGTACGGATAACAAAACCGCCGTGAGGAAGCCCTGCATGGTTGGCTGCCATTTCTTCCGCGGTAATGAAATGTACGGTTGTATCATACTCGTCAAAATAGTTTGGCATGGTTTTAATTTCGTTTTCAATCCTTGCTTTGTCTGCACCGTCCTCAGCTACTACGAAGACTTCTCTTGTGTGCTTCTGGCGTGTGGTGAGTTCCGGATTTTCTCCGTTTCTTACTGCTTCCAGTGCGCTTTCCACAGGAATGGTATACTGTCTTGCGTCTAAGACTCCTTCAATTCTTCTCACTGCATCGGAATGGCCCTGACTGACACCTTTTCCCCAGAAGGTATAATCCTTACCTCCCGGCAAAATCGCATTGGCGTATAAGCGGTTCAGAGAAAACATACCCGGATCCCATCCCACAGAAATCATGGCTGTCTTATTTCCTTTCTTTGCCGCTTCATCTACAGCTGCAAAGTGTTCCGGAATTCTTGCGTGTGTATCAAAACTGTCTACAACGTTAAAATACTGTGCAAACTCCGGTGTCTGTACCGGCAGGTCTGTAGCGCTTCCGCCGCAGAGAATCAGCACGTCGATTTCATCTTTCATACCCACAGCCTGGTCTACATGATATACCTTTGCTGTCTCTGTAAGAATCTTTACCTCTTCGGGATTTCGTCTGGTAAAGACAGCAACCAGTTCCATATCCGGGTTATGTTTCACTGCGCACTCCACACCACGGCCTAAGTTTCCATATCCTAAAATACCAATTCTAATACTCATGTCACACTCTCCTATCTGTTTGTAGCCTGTATTTTCTCTTTCAGAATATATCAAATATCCTTTCTTTGTCAATGCCTGATTGAAAAAAAGGGCTGCGCAGAAGCGCAGCCACTTTTTTGTTATACCATGGTTGATTTAGTGATGGAACAGGCGAATTCCGGTAAACGCCATAACCATATTGTATTTGTTGCAGGTCTCAATAACCGCATCATCTCTGACTGAGCCTCCCGGCTGTGCAATATAAGCTACACCGCTTTTGTGTGCCCGCTCAATGTTGTCAGAGAATGGAAAGAAGGCGTCAGAGCCAAGGGTCACTTCCTGAAGGGTATCCAGCCATGCTCTCTTTTCCTCTCTGGTAAAGACTTCCGGTTTCTCGGTAAATGTTTTTTCCCACGCACCGTCAGCCAGCACGTCCATGTATTCCTCGCCAATATAAACGTCAATGGCATTGTCTCTCTCTGCACGGGTAATGCTGTCTTTAAACGGAAGGTTCATAACCTTCGGGCACTGTCTTAACCACCAGTTGTCTGCTTTCTGTCCTGCCAGACGGGTACAGTGTACACGGGACTGCTGTCCAGCGCCTACACCGATGGCCTGTCCGTCTTTGACAAAGCATACGGAATTAGACTGTGTATATTTCAGAATTATCAGAGAAATCTTCATATCTCTTTTTGCTTCTTCGGTAAGTTCTTTTTTTTCTGTCACCAAATTGGAAATCAGTGCATCGTCAATAGCCAGTTCCTGACGTCCCTGCTCAAAGGTAACACCAAAGACCTGCTTGTGTTCCAGAGGAGCCGGTACATAGTCCGGGTCAATTTCAATGACATTGTAATTGCCTTTTTTCTTCTGTGCCAGAATTTCCAGGGCTTCTTCTGTGTAGCCCGGCGCAATGACACCATCGGAAACTTCTCTCTTAATGAGCATAGCGGTATCTTTATCGCACACATCAGAAAGGGAAATGAAGTCACCAAAGGAAGACATACGGTCTGCGCCCCTGGCTCTTGCGTAAGCACAGGCAATGGGAGAAAAGTTTTTCCAGTCCATATCGTCTACCCAGTAAATTTTTGCCAGAGTTTCCGTAAGCGGAAGTCCTACCGCTGCGCCTGCAGGGGATACATGCTTAAAAGAAGTTGCCGCCGGAAGACCTGTGGCTTTCTTTAAGTCTCTGACTAACTGCCAGCCGTTAAACGCGTCCAGGAAATTGATATATCCCGGTTTTCCTGACAATACTTTAATAGGAAGTTCTGCACCCTCTTCCATGTAAATTCTGGAAGGTTTCTGATTCGGATTACAGCCGTATTTCAAAGCTAATTCTTTCATAACAAAGTTCTCCTTTCCCGTTTCTTATTTATTTTTATTCACAATTCTGGTTTCATACTTGCCTGTTTCAATATCAATAAAACGCACAAACAGAGAAACTTTGTTGTCCTCATTGAGACTGCTCCATACCTGCTCTGTAAAAGCGTCAATTTCATTTGGAATACTTACCAGCTTCGGTTCGCCTTCAAAACTTGGCAGCGGATTGCCGTCATGCATATAAGTATGAATAAAATGGCCCTCTCCTGCCACCGGATTTTCGTAAGCGAAGGTATAGCGGTTGCAGGCCTCCGGATTTCCATTGTTGCTCTTTAAAATGGACATGGCATAATTGTATTTCCCGCCTTCCACATGCATAATACCGGAAATACGAGGGGTATAGTTTGGTCCGTCCGGCTCAAACTCCCTACACCTCAAGGACTGCTCAAAAGTCATCTGTTTGTCCATGCCTTCATAAATTGTATCGGTCTGGTCTCCGTTTGTCACAATGGTTTTGTTTCCCAATACACGCACAGGCGCGTAGATAATCAGACTTGGATCCACTAATTTGGAAGGGTCAAAGGCCTGTGTGCGGATGCCTTCTCCTTCTTCTACAAATACGCGGTTTCTGCTGTTTTCACTTCTTCCCATAATGAAGTAAGCGGCAACGGCTTTTTTTCCGTCCTCTGATTTTCCCAGCACAATTCCTCTGCCCGGATACGCATTGTCTCTCAATTCTTTTTCCAGTGATAACATTTCCATGAACATTTCTCCTTTTCCTGCTGTTCTATGATAAGATGAAATCCTGCCCGGAAGACTTTTTCCTTTCCACAGCGTCTTCTGACCTTCCCGTGAAATAAGAAAAAGCCCACTTTCCGAGCATATGTGCCCAGACGGTCGGCTTCTGCGGCTTATACTCCCCGTGGTCATTTCCACTTCCGTCAGTCATATAAGCACTTAAAACATACCATTTTGCAAAAGGGTTGTCAATCCCCTTTTCTGTCCTTTTCCCTTCTTGTTTTTAATTTTTTCCCAAGTATCAGCCGGGGCAGTCCCCCGTAAAGCTCTGCTTCTGCCAGGATTTCATAACCTGCTCCCTGCATATTCTTCAGGCTAAAGCGGTTATCCGGGTGCACGGTACAAAGACAATACCACTGACTTAAGTCCCCGCGCTTTTTCAATGCTTCTTCTGCCGCCTCAAGCATCTTCCTCTGCAGTCCGTTTCCACAGAAAACTTTCTTTACAGCCGCCGTATCCATGTATACCAGATGTTCCCGCTCTTGTTCAGAAAGGGCTGTATACTCTGCCATGTATTCTTCCTTTTCCTCAGGAAAGAGCACGGCAAAAAAGCCTGCCGCTTCCCGACTTTCCCGCTCTCTGGCCAGAATGACAAAACTGTTTCCCAGAAGCGCGTCTAACAGACAGGCTCTGTCTCCCGCTGCAAACCATTCCTTTTTCTGTACGTTTCGGGCAGCGTCTTCCATAATTTCCACCAGTTCCTCTATCTGCTCTGCCCCTGCCATTTCCATGACAAATTCCATTTTTCCGCCTTCCTCCTTGCTTTTTTCATCTGAAAATTATATGATACTTTTAGCTTTTCATCAAGAGAAGCCTGACTGTTTTTTCATTCAGGATTTACCGCACCGCAGCTATGCGGAGAAAAGGAGTTTTTATGGAAATCGAACGCAAATATCTGATTCATCAACTTCCCAAAGAACTGGAAACCTTTCCCTCCAGAAAAATCCAGCAAGCCTATCTCTGTGTCAATCCGGTTGTCCGTATTCGCAGACAGAACGACGATTATTATCTGACCTACAAAGGAAAAGGCATGATGGTACGGGAGGAATACAATCTCCCCCTGACCAAGGAAGCCTACCAGCATTTAAAAGAAAAGGCGGATGGCCTTGTGCTCTCCAAAACCAGGTATCTGCTTCCCCTTCCCAATGACCTGACCATTGAACTGGACGTTTTTGACGCTCCCTATGAAGGTCTTTGGCTGGCAGAGGTAGAATTTCCCACAGAAGACGAGGCAAATGCCTTTGTTCCCCCTGCCTGGTTCGGGGAAGATGTGACTTTCTCCTCTGCCTATCACAACAGCACCTTATCTTCAGGCAAAAAAAGGGGTTGACTTCAGCGGCTATCTGCTCCAGGCCGTATCCACGGAATGCGATCCGAATACAGTCTGGGCAGATAACTCACCAAACCACGTTTCACCAACGGCTTTACTTTGCCGCTTTCTCGGCGTATTCTGTCAGTACCAGTTCTTCATACGGCGCCGGCTGCTCCAGTTCCCCTGCGCTTTCCAGAATATCTTCCAGAAGTTCAAAACTCTCCTGTTCAAAAATAAGATTTTCTTTCCAGGTATCCTGTTCCTGATAACGCTTCACAATAGCCGTAATGGTTTCCAAATCGTTTTCTTCAAACTGAGGTTCAATCATAGCAGCAATTTCTTCCGGGGTATGAGAATTCACATAATCCATCCCCTTTTGCAGCGCCCGGACAAATCCCTGAATCAGCTCTGGATTCTCTTCAATATAACTCTCTTTTGCGCTGTAAGCCGTATAGGGCACATAACCGGATTCCACACCGCAGGACGCTACCACATAACCGGCTCCTTCCTGTTCCAACATGGTGGCCGAAGGTTCAAACTCCACGCTGAATTCCCCCTGTCCACCGGAAAAAGCCGCTGCCGTAGAGCCAAAGTCTATACTCCGGTCAATGTTCATATCTTTTTCGGGGTCCATACCTTTTTCTTTCAAAATATATTCAAAAACCATTTCCGGCATACCGCTTTTGCGTCCTCCCAGAATATCTTTTCCCTTTAAGTCCGTCCATTGAAAATCCGGCATTTCTTCTCTTGCCACAAGAAAATTTCCGGCTCTCTGGGTAAGCTGGGCAAAATTCATCACCTTGTCATTCGCCCCCTGCTGATACGCATAAATCGTTGCTTCAGAACCCATAAAACCAATATCAGCCTCTCCTGACAACAGTGCAGACATGACTTTATCAGCGCCGAAACCGGTTACCAGTTCCAGTTTAATGCCCTCTTCCACAAAATATCCCTCTTCGATGGCCACATACTGAGGCGCATAGAACACAGAATGAGCCACCTCATTTAATGTCACCTTTGTCAATTCTTCCTTTGTATCCTCTTTCCCGTTCTCCTTGTTTGTTCCGCAGCCTGTAAGTCCCATGCTCAGGCACAAAAGGGCTGCAAAAAGCATGCTTACTTTCTTTTTCATAATCTCTCCCCCAAAATTCAAAAATCCCGCAAAACCTGCCGTAGATTCTGCGGGTATACTATACTCTATGATACGGGGAAAGATTGGATACAAAGACTACAGTTTCGGCACCTTTTTTTCCTTTTCTTTCAAATATCTTTTTACGCCCTCCACATCCGTATAGGCAAAGTGACGCAGTTCATTTTCCGCAAGCTGTCCCAGTTCTTCCAGATCAGAACTTCCGGTAAAGGGACAGATTGGTTTCAAATCTTCTTCTGTCAATCCTAATTCCTCCATCTGTTCTTTGGTAATATACTGGCTCACCTCAATTTTGTTGCAGGCTTTGCAGTGGTACACCGTAAAAATCTCTCTGCTTATCATGTTTTCTTACTCCTTTTTTCTCACTTTTGGTTCTTTGTCTTATTTTAGTATATTTCCTTCTTTTTGTACAGACCGGAACCTTCAGAAAACAGGCTCTATTTTTTTCCGGGAAATCTCTTCTCCGGCAAAAAAAACTGTGCTAAAATAGAACAAATCCTGTATATTTTATCTCAGAAAGGAAGGGTTCTTTATGACATTAGGTTTTATCGGATGCGGTAATATGGCCTCCGCCATTATTTCCGGCATTCTGGAAAAAGAAATTGTAAAAAAAGAGGAAATTTTCGCCTCCACAAAATCCGAAGTTTCCGCCCAAAAAATCACGGACGCTCTGGGTATCTCCTGCTCCACGGATAATCTCGCAGTGGCAAAAAAAGCCGATTATCTCTTTCTCTGTATCAAACCCCAGTTCTGTGGGGATGTAGCGGAAGAAATCCGGGACTGCCTGCCTGACGGACAGGTTCTGATTTCCATTATCGCCGGAAAAAATCTGGACTGGCTGCAGGAAAAATTCGGAACAGACAAAAAAATCATCCGCACCATGCCCAACACCCCTGCTCTGGTGGGAGAAGGCATTACCGGCGTCTGCCCAAACCAGTTTGTATCCCCGGATGAAATCCGTCAGGTGCTGACCCTGCTGCGCTCTTTCGGACGTGCTGACGTAGTGACAGAACCGATTCTGGATGTTGTGGGGGCTGTCAGCGGAAGTTCTCCCGCTTTTGTCTTTCTGTTTATTGAAGCCCTTGCAGACGGGGCTGTAGCGGAAGGAATGCCCAGAAAACAGGCTTATGAATTTGCCTCTCAGGCTGTTCTTGGAAGTGCAAAAATGGTGTTGGAAACAGGAATCCATCCCGGCGCTTTGAAAGATATGGTATGCTCACCTGCCGGAACCACCATTGAAGGCGTAAACGTGCTGGAAAAGGAAGGCATGCGCAGTGCAGTCATGGACGCTGTACGGGCTTGTATTGCAAAGACAAAAAAGCTGTAAGACTGCAAAAAGGGGCTGCGCACTATAATTCGTGCGTCAGCCCTAAAATCAGATTGTGAACCAAGTCGCTATTCGCCAACAATTGCTGCCCCAATCTGGCTGTATATATTCTCTGCGTCCAGAATATGAAAGGGCTCTGTATCATGATTTCCCTCTGCACCGGCAGTCACCAGAATGTATTCCTGCCCTTCCACTTCAGCCAGACTGGCCAGGCACAGTCCTGCTGCAGAAGTAAATCCCGTTTTTCCACCTAAAATTTCGCCGTCTGTCACTTCCAGGCTGTCTTTTTTCTCATACATGGTACTTTCAAAGGTAATCCCTTCCGGGTACTCCTGGGTTGGAGCTGTGGTATAGGAACGAGTGGTAAAGACCTGATAAAAAGTCTCGTTCTTTAAAGCGTATTCCAGTAAAACCAGAATGTCCTGTACCGTAGAATAGTGATTCTCATCATGGAGACCTGAGGCATTGACAAAGTTCGTATTTGTCATTCCCAGCTCTTTTGCCTTCGCATTCATTTTTTGTACAAATCCCGCCTCATCCCCGGCTATTTCACAGGCCAGAGCCATACAGCAGTCTGCGCCGGAGGGCAGCATTAACCCATACAGAAGGTCTCTTACCGAAACCGACTCTCCCGGCTTGAAGCCAGCCATAGAAGCCCCTCTTTCGTACAGGGCCAGTACCTCATCTACGGGAATCACAATACTTTTATCCAAATCCTCGAATTCTTCAATGGCTACCAACGCTGTCATAATTTTCGTCATAGAAGCCGGATAAATCCTCTCCTCCGGGCTTTTAGACGCCAGCACCTTCTGATTCTTCAAGTCTTTTACAATAGCCGCCTTACTGTAAATATTCATATCAATTTTTACATTCAGACGCTCTTCCAGTTTTCTCTTTTCCTCTGCTTTTCGTTCTTCCTCTTCCTGCTTTTTCTGCGCTTCTTCCCTTTCTATCCGCAGCTTTTCCTCCTGCCTCTGGTCATATTCCCGCTTTAGGGAAATGCCTCCGAATATGGCTGCAAAACCTGCCAGTGAGCAGGTACACACTATGGCCAATTTTCTTCTTAACTGCTTCTTTCGCTGTTCCTTCCTCATAATTCTCCGCCTCTTTTTTGTGCGAAAACACCCTTTCCACACAACCGTCTTGTGCAAAAAGGGCATTCTCCTAGTAAATAGCGAGAGGGGGATTCGAACCCTCGACACTACGGGTATGAACCGTATGCTCTAGCCAACTGAGCTATCTCGCCATGTTCTGTTCTTCTGTTTTTTGGCAAAAGAATGGGACCTATAGGGCTCGAACCTATGACCCTCTGCTTGTAAGGCAGATGCTCTCCCAGCTGAGCTAAGATCCCATTTGATTTTATGTCTTTCGACAAGTAGCGAGAGGGGGATTCGAACCCTCGACACTACGGGTATGAACCGTATGCTCTAGCCAACTGAGCTATCTCGCCATGTTTTGTTCTTTTGTCTTTTGGCAAAAGAATGGGACCTATAGGGCTCGAACCTATGACCCTCTGCTTGTAAGGCAGATGCTCTCCCAGCTGAGCTAAGATCCCGTTCCGTGTCAGCCGTATCGCTGACTGCTTTGCTATTATATACTGAAATTCCATGAATTGTCAATACCTTTTTTCAATTTTTTTCAAAAACTTCAATTTTTTTAAATTTATCCCCTTTTCAAGGGGCATTCCTTCGCCGGCAATCCGCAAGACTGCTGCATTTTCAGCCAATGTGTCTGTCTTTCGGATTGCCTTGTGAAGGCACAGCCCCGTATTTTTTATTCCGCCTCCCGCATTCTTTCCACCACGCTCTTCTTCTGGCTCTGACGGTAAGCGACCAGCGAAATTCCTCCTGCCACCAATGCAAACACCGGCAGCATTATCAGAAACGGAATGGCTGTATAGCGATAGGCAAAGCACATGATTACATTGTTTAGGGCACTGACAGCGAAATAGGCGATGATGCTTCCTGCTGTCACACTGATAACGCCCGAAATCAACAGATGATACCCACTCTCCCACAAGAGCATTTTCCGTACCTGTTCCTTTGTCATGCCAATGCTCTGCATGACGGCCAGCTCCTGCCGTCTGGACAAAATACCCGTCAGCATCGAATTGGCAAAATTCAGAATTCCAATCATGGCAATTGCGGCACAAAGCCCGTATCCCACCGCCGACACTCCGTCAATCATGCCGGAAAAGTCTGCTTTCACACTTTCTTTGGACAGATACCCCATGGACGTGTTCTCCTCTTCTGTATAGTATTTCAGATATCTGTCAAAAGCTTCTGCATTCTCTGACTCCACGGTATAAGATTTTGCAAACATGACGGCTTTGGGGCACTTCTTCATTTCTTCCAGCGGAAGAATGGTGGTAATGGCATTGATGGAATACGCATGGAGGTTCATACTGCCTGGAAGGGCTTCCACGATG
Source organism: Blautia hansenii (assembly GCF_013304445.1). GTDB lineage: Bacteria > Bacillota > Clostridia > Lachnospirales > Lachnospiraceae > Blautia. The sequence goes on along the minus strand of NZ_JAAITA010000001.1, from coordinate 86,576 downwards.
GCCATAACCTCATACTCTTTTTGTTCCAGGTTGGTAAGACCAGACCCCAGTGCCTCTCCGTTTTCATCATATTCTATTTTCTGTTCTGTCCGAGAGGTGGGTGTCTGCAGCACAAGTTTATCTCCCGGCTCATAAAAGCTGTCGCCCTTTTCCGCATTGTCTGTGCAGACACTCTCCTGTAAAATCACATACTTTCCGCTTTTGAATTTTCCCAAATCAATGGTGCCTTTTATTGCTTTCAAATGTTTCAGCATGGATTCTGAATATCCATAGCGGTTCTCATTCAGAGCCATTTCTCCCCTGCCCATTTTTTCTTTATCTTCCTCTCTCGCTCTGTAATAAGAGCCTGTATCTATCTTTCCCTCTTTATCCAGCTTCCGGAATTCCTCCTGCCCTTTTTCGGACAAAAGATGTTCGGAATTCAAATACCAGAGTTCCGAAGCGCCTGTAATTCCCTGCTGACTGTCTGCCCCCTGCACATAAGCTTCATCAATCTGAAAGTCCATGACTCTGAGAGAAGCGCTGGTCCAGTTGGTATTTCCAATCATGTAATCTCCTGCTATCCGCTCCTCCAAATACTGTTCTATCCGAAAGCTGCCCACAACCGTCATAACCAATTCCAGCAAAATCACGCTCAGAGAAATCGAGGTAATCACTAACACGGTTTTCTTTTTGTTTCTTCCCAGATTGGAAAAGGCCATTCTGGCAATTTGGGCACCCTTTTGGGACTTCTTGATTCGTTTTCGTTTCAGGCCGCCTTCCGTATAGCGCACTGCCTCTATAGGAGATACATTTCCTGCAATTTTTACTGGTTTGCGGCAGCTGACAAACACGGTCAGCAAAGAGAACACACCGCCGAACACCAGTATCCAAATGTTGAAATAAAAGCTGCCGCTGCCTGTGAATGTACTGATTTTTGCCAGCATGGGAAGCAAAAGTTGTCCCAGAAAATACCCCAGCATCACTCCTAAGGGAATCCCCACACCGCACAGCTTCCACACCTGCCGGCAGACCAGTTTCTGCAGCTGCTTTTTCGTAGTTCCAATGGTTTTCAACAGTCCGTAAAACCGGATTTCCCGGAGAATGGAAAGCTGAAAAATATTATAGATAATCAGGTATCCTGTCACCAGAACCAAACAGAAAACTGCCGCAAACAGAACCATACTTTCCATATCCAGATTCTCTGTTCTGGAAGTCATATAGGCCCAGTTGACCCCATAGCGAATGGTATCTGTACCGGACATTTTCGTCTCATTTTCCGGTGTATAGCCTGCCTCTTTGATAGCCCGGATAACCTTATCCTCAATATTTCCGGCATTGTGAAAATACAGATTGCCATTTACCAGACCCTGCATATCTCCGGTTTTTTCATAATGTTTTAAAAAGTCTTTTTCTGTATAATTTCCCTTTACCTTTTCCCAGTATGCCTTTGAAATATAAAGTTCACTGGCATGGGAAATCTCGCTTCCTTCATACCAGCCGGAAAGAGTAAATTCCTGCTTCATGTTCTTATCCATAAAGGTATATTCAAGCGTTACCTTTTCGCCGACTCTGGCCGGGATTTTCAGTTCCTTCAGGGTAATGGTATCCATGAGAATCTCGTCTTCCTCCTCCGGATAAGCGCCTTCTTTTATCTTTACAAAAGCCCCCTCCAGTTCTTCTTTGCTGCCTGCCAGACGGATTTCCCCCTGCCTCTTTTTCAGGTTATCTGCTATTCCAAGAAAAATATTCCAGGACGACGAATCCACCTCAGAAGACTGGGAAATCTTCTCATACTGTTCCATGGTCACGGCTTTTAAACCTGCGTGAAATCTTCCTCCTACCTCCTGCATGGTCTGCTCCTGCAGCATCTGCATCATGCCGAATCCCATGGAAAAAACGGCGGTAAACAAAAGGGTAGTCAGACAGATAGCCGCAACGGCGAAAAGGTTCCGCATACGGCTCTGCTTCATAGTTCTGATGGAAAGCTTCTGTATGATTTTTTTGTTGTTATTCCTCATAAATCCTCACCCCCGGATTTGACGATTTTGCCGTCCTCAATGCGGATAATCCGGTCACAAAGCTGGGCCAGGGTTTCAGAATGAGTAATCATGACGATGGTCTGGGAGAACCTGGAATTGGTCAGTTTTAAAAGACCCAGAACCTCTTGCGAGGTCTTCGAGTCCAGGTTTCCGGTCGGTTCATCGGCCAGCAAAATACTGGGTTTTGAAGCCAGCGCCCTGGCAATGGCCACCCTCTGCTGCTGCCCGCCGGAAAGCTGATTCGGCAGGCTGTAGCGCTTCTCCTCCATACCTAAGGTGCGGATAATTTCATCCACATACGCTTTATCCGGCTCCTCCCCATCCAGTTCTATGGGAAGTACGATATTCTCATACACATTGAGCACCGGCACCAGATTGTAGTTCTGGAATACAAAGCCGATGTTGCGCCTTCTGAAAATTGTAAGCTGGGTTTCATTCAGAGAAAAAATGTCCTTTCCGGCCACAAATACTTTCCCTTCTGTAGGATAATCCAGACCGCCCAGCATGTGAAGAAGGGTGCTTTTTCCACTGCCAGAAGTTCCCACCACAGCTGCAAATTCGCCTTCTTCCACGGATAAATTCACCCCGTCCAGGGCCTTTACCCGACCGGTATCTTTTCCATAATATTTTTTCAGATTCTCTGTCTTTAAAATTTCCATAGAGCAAACTCCTCTCCTGTTGTCTTTCTATCTTTGATTCTACAGAGAAAATCTGACATTCCTCTGACAGTTTCCAAAAAAGTTCTGACAAAACTGTCAGAACTCCTTCCGCCTTTGTCACCCCAGAAACAGAAAAACCGAGAAACATGTCCCGCCTCTCCTGCCTTTGGCGACTGTAATATATCCTTTTTCACTTTGTAAAATCACCTGTGCCAGATACAGTCCAAGGCCGCTTCCCTCCTGCTCTTCCGCCTGTTTTCCACGGTAAAACCGACGGAAAATCCGGTTATATTCTGCCTCGCAGATACCGGGACCCTCATCCGTAATTTTCACCTGCACATACAACTCCATCATCGTTGTTTCTATGAAAATACGGCTGCCTTTTGGACTGTACTTCACCGCATTTTCCAGAATATTTCCTATGGCCTCTGCCGTCCATTTGGGATTGTGGACAGGCATACATTCCTCTACTTTTTCCGTTTCTATGGAAATCTGTTTTTCCTTTGCCAGGGCATAAACCGCGCTGATACTTCTGGCCAGAGTTTCTGTAAGCGGCGCCAAAAACGTATCAAATACCAGAATTCCCTGCTCAATCCGGGAGGCTTTTACTAATGTTTTCATGAGCCACTGCATTTTTTCCGCCTGCTCCTGATTCCGCATCAGAAACTGCCGCTGGTCCCTGCTGCTTAACTTCCCCTCTTTTAAAAGTTCCGTATTCAGCAGAATATTGGCCAGAGGTGTTTTTAGCTGATGAGAAATATCAGAAAGCAATTCTGCGATTTCCTGTTTCTCTTTTCCCGCCTGTTCTTCCTTCTGTCTGCTGCGCTTTAATACCCGGCACAGGCGGCTGATGAGCTTGGATTCCATGGTCTCCCGGCTCTCTTTTTCCACCAGTTCTCCCGTCTTTTCAAAGGTATTTAAAACATCTGAAAACACTCGAAGCTGACGCCGGTAATATAGAAAACTTCCCAACCCCAAAGCAATTCCCACTGCTGCAGCCCCCAGACAGATACCTGCAAATACTTCTGCTGTCATCCTTCCTCCTCCCACAGATAGCCAATACCGTGAATGGTTTTCACCGAAGAAGTGCAGCCTGCACTCTCCAGTTTTTTCCGCAGTCTTCCTATATTTACCTGCAGCGTATTGGCATTGACATACCGTCCTCTGCAGTCCCAGACAGCCTCTAAAATCTGATTTTGTGTCAGCACCTGTCCCCGGTTTTCCAGGAAGTATTTCAGCAGTTTATACTCCGTCATACTACATTCTATTTCTTCTTTTCCCACCCATATTTTCATAAAATCGGTGTCCATACACAAGTTTCCGGACTTCACCCGGCTGTCTTTTTTCGGCTTTTTTTCTTCTCTTTCCACCAGTTTTTTCAGGCGCAGTTTCAGTACGGCTATGGAAAAAGGCTTGGTAATATAATCATCCGCCCCGCTTTCCAGCCCCAGAAGTTCGTCTGTCTCCATGTCTCTGGCGGTCACCATAAGCACCGGCACACGGGAGTTTTCCCGTATCTTTCTGCACAGCAAAATTCCGTCCATATCCGGCAGATTTAAGTCCATTAAAACAGCTTTTGGCTGCTCTCTTTTAAAAAGAGCATAACCTTCTCTGGCTGTTCCAGCCTCCCATACCTCATAGCCTTCCTGGGAAAGCACAAAGGAAATTCCCGTGCGCAGTCCCTTGTCGTCCTCAATAAGTAAAATTTTCATTTCGTCCACCTCTCCCAAAGCATACCATGGCTTTTACAGGGATACAAGCCTGTTTTCTCCTTTGTCAAGGACTAAAACTTTATGAAATTTTCCCCGCTTTGGTATATTGTCTCATTCTTGGGAGAATCTTTTTAGTAGATGCTGAAACTACATGATTGGAGGATTCTTGCTATGGCACTCAACAAAGTGGAAATCTGCGGCGTCAATACGGCACGCCTTCCCGTTCTTACCAATGAGGAAAAGGAACAGTTGTTTACACGTATCAAAACAGGTGACATGGAAGCGAGAGAACGGTACATTAAGGGAAATCTGCGGCTGGTATTAAGCGTAATCAAACGTTTTTCCAACAGCAGCGAGAATGTGGATGATTTGTTTCAAATTGGCTGTGTAGGTCTCATCAAGGCCATTGACAACTTTGATACCACACTGAACGTAAAGTTTTCTACCTACGCAGTTCCCATGATTATAGGAGAAATCCGCCGCTATCTGCGGGATAACAATTCTATCCGTGTCAGCCGCTCCCTGCGGGACACGGCCTACAAAGCCATTTACGCCAGAGAAAACTATGTAAAGCAGCACCAGAAAGAGCCCACGATTACAGAAATTGCCGAAGAAATCGGCATGGAGAAGGAGGATATCGTCTATGCCCTGGATGCCATCCAAAGCCCGGTAAGCCTGTATGAACCAGTGTATACCGAAGGCGGTGACACCCTGTATGTCATGGATCAAATCAGCGACAAAAAGAACAAAGAAGATAACTGGATTGAAGACTTATCTTTAAAGGAAGCTTTAAAGCGGCTGGATGACCGGGAAAAAAATATCATTGAAATGCGTTTTTATGAGGGACGCACGCAAATGGAGGTTGCACAGGAAATCGGCATTTCCCAGGCACAGGTCAGCCGTCTGGAAAAACATGCTTTAAAGGCCATGCGCACCTACCTGCGTTCCTAAGCTGCACGCATCCCCCTTGTTTCCTTTTGCCAAAACCGCTATAATAGCTTTATAAAAAACAAAAGGAACTTCTATTGATTATGAGCAACCAACGTTATTCTCTGGATTTTCACAATCTGGACCGCCCCAAGGCCCAGCTTTTATATGTCACCTGCGCTACTTCGGACAGGGACTGGCACAGTATGGAACACGCCCACTCTTTTTCAGAACTGTTTTTTGTCACAAAGGGCAGCGGTTTTTTCCAGATTGGCAGTAAGAAAATTCCGGTTCAGAAAAATGATTTGATTTTTATTAACCCTAACACGCCGCACACGGAACTGGGAAACCGGGAAAAACCCTGGGAGTATGTTGCCCTGGGAATTGAGGGGGTACAGTTTGGCTACGCCCAAAAAGGAACGCCTTACGACTACAGCCTGTTTCCCCTTCCCCCCGGTCAACAGGAAATCCGCCGGTATCTGGACACGCTGTTAAAAGAGGTGCAGAGCCAGCCTTTAAACTATACAGCGGTGTGCCAGAACCTCCTGGAACTGATACTGCTCTTTATAGCCCGCAGCACCAGGCAGGAACTTCTGACTGCTCCCCAGCAGAAAACCACACGGGAATGTAAGCTGGTGGAGCAGTATATCAATGAGCACTATGCAGAGGACATTACTTTGGAGTTTTTAAGTTCTCTGGTACATATTAATAAGTATTACCTGGTGCATGCGTTTAAAAGCTACAAAGGGATTTCTCCCATTAATTACCTGATTGGACGCAGAGTGGAAGAAGCCAGGTATCTGTTGGAATCCACCAATTATCCGGTTACAAAAATAGGCGAAATCACGGGATTTTCCTCTCAGTCTTATTTTTCACAGACGTTTAAGAAATTTGCGGGGATTTCACCTAATGAATACAGGAAGAAAATGGCCCGGCATGTGCCGGATGGGAAAAAGGCGACTGCTTCCTATTCATAAAAAACAGGGCTGCGCACAAAACAGCCCCGTTTTTCTATAGAATATTCATATCCTCTGAAACTCAGATTTCATACCACTTAATCTCATTCGCTTCCAAATGCAGTGCAAAGCTGCTTCCGTCGCCTTTGTAAACTGTGGTATCCTGTGGTTCATAAGTATTGTTTACCACGCAGTATTTTCCATTCTTCACATACGCATGTACTTCTACATTGTAGTTGTCAGAGAACCATTTATGCAGGTTTTCTTCGTCATGGGAAGCCCAGATAATGGCGCGGTAAAGCACACGGCTGTTTTCAAAGCTGTATGGAAGTCCGCTGATGTATACGCTTCTTCCTTTTCCGAATTCATGGACAGCCATCTGTACTTCTTTATCGTTCTGCTTGATAATCGTGGTTTCCGGCAGAGCGTAAATCGCTTTCTGTCCTTCTCCGAAGTCCACGTCACCTTTGCAGTCTTCTGTTATAAAGTGCTCATGCTCATCCCAGTTGTACTTGTCTGTGTTTAAAGTAAAGCCTGTCTCTTTTTCCACACCCATAACGCCTGCAAGCTGGAAGAAACGTCCTTCGTGCTGGTAAGCGGTAGGTTCCCCTACACCGATGAAACCGCCGCCGTTGTAAATGAATCTCTTCACAGCCGTTACAATGGTTTCGTCTGCCCAGTTTTCGCCGCCTGTATAAGCCGTATAAGCGCCGCCTACGTTTAATACCACATCGATATCGTCCAGAATTGCCGGATTTTCCCGGATGTCGTCAAAGCTGATAAACTGTACGTCAAATGGTGCGCCGCTTAACGCTTCGATAATGCCTGCATAAGAATAATTCTGTTTGTAATAAATGGCATGATGCACCATGTGATTTCCCCATGCACGCATTTTGCCCCAACTGTTTAATACAGCCACTTTCTTGATGCAGTATGGAGTGGTTCCCTTGATGTTTTCATATAAAGTACGGAATTCGTTGCATACGCTTTCCACATAGTCGATAAATTCCGGGAACTCCATCGCCAGTTTCAGATAGCCGCCGTAGCCGATACGGTCGATAGGGCTTCTTAAAATTGCGCGTCTTGCTGTTACCCAGTTTACTTTTGCCTCTTTTACAGGGTCTCCGCCTTCGTGGAATGTATCCGGGAAAAAGTATGGAAGGAAACGGCCTTCTGTGTATTTTACGCCTTTGATATCACTGATAAGACGAAGAGTCGAACCATTTCCCACACTTCCTACCACTGCGTCCAAACCGATGTTTTTAAACTCATCCATGAAGGGCTCCATGCCAATCCAGTGGTCTCCTAAGAACATCATGGCTTCTTTGCCGCACTCGTGGGTGATGTCCACCATTTCTTTTGCCAGTTTGGCAACTTCTCTTCTCTGGAATGCCTGAAAATCCTGGAATTCTTTGGAAGGAATACGGTAGGTATTGTTCATATAGCCCTGGTCAATGATAAATTCCGGGCGGAATTTATAGCCCACTTCTTTTTCAAACTGTTCCAGAATGTAGGGACTTACAGAAGCGGAATATCCGTACCAGTCTACATATTTTTCTCTGGCCAGTTCATCGAAAATCAGGGTAAACTGGTGGAAGAAGGTGGTGTAACGGATAACGTCTACATGTGGATTGTCTGCAATAAATTTGCGCAGACGTTTCATGGAATATTCTTTTGTCTTCGGCTGACGCACATCAAAAGTAATCTGTTTTTCAAAGTTTGTCCAGCCATTTGTCACAGCATTGTACATATGTACCGGATCCCACATAATGTAAGCCAGGAAACTGACGGTGTAGTCATGAAATTCCTTTGCATTGTGAATGGTCACGTCTCCGGTTTCTTCGCTGTACTCCCACTGGGATGACTCAAGCGGTTCTCCTGTGGTACGGTCCATAACTTCCCACCAGCGTGTGATATCATCGTGGGAATTTACCTTCAGCATATCCGGGTATAAATGGTTCATCAGATGAATGGACAATTCGCTTTCCACAGCTGTGTAGAAAGGCGTCATAATGTACATCTGCTGGATTTCCTCCGGGTTGGCTTTTGCCCAGGCATTGTCCTTTCTTGTCGTGTAATAGGTGGAATATACCTTTGCGTCAACATTTTTCAGTTCCTCCGGGTAGTCTGTGCCGTCACAGTCACGGATAGCGTCTGCGCCCCATCTTTTTACCAGTTCCAGTGTCTCCGGTACCACATCCACATCTGTAGGAATGGTAACACGTCCTTTAAAATTTGTGTCGCTCATGTTTTTTCTCCTTTCGCAAGTTCGCCTTACTCTATATTCCTAGAATATACAAATTTTTCAAAAATTGCTAGGGTCATGTTGCTGGAAACTTTAGATATCTTGCTGTTTTTCTTTTCAGAAAAACAAAAAGATGAAGCTGTCCAAAAGAAACAACTCCATCTTTTCCTTTAAAAATCTTTTTCTATGCTGTCTTTCTGCCGTATTTTTTCTTAATGACCAGCAGAGTTCCCAACATCAGCAGAATCCCTGCCGGAAGGGCAATCCACGCCGTTTTTACGAAACCGGCAATGATATACGTTACAAAGGAAACTGCTGCTGCGGTCAGCGCATAAGGCAGCTGGGTAGTCACATGATTGACATGATTACACTGCGCTCCCGCAGACGCCATAATGGTGGTATCGGAAATGGGAGAACAGTGGTCTCCGCACACAGCGCCGGCCATGCAGGCAGAAATGGAAATAATCATCATCTGCGGGTCTTTGCCTTCAAAAACAGCCACTACAATGGGGATTAAAATACCAAAGGTTCCCCAGGAGGTTCCTGTGGCAAACGCCAGGGCGCAGCCCACCAGGAAAATAATTGCCGGCAGGAAATTCAACAGTCCTCCGGCTACCGATTTCATGGCTGTTGCCACAAAAACGTCTGCGCCCAGACTGTCCGTCATAGCTTTCAGTGTCCATGCAAAAGTCAGGATAAGAATCGCCGGCACCATGGCCTTAAATCCCTCCGGAATGCAGTCCATGCAGTCACGGAAAGACAGCACTCTCCTTGCCGCATAGAAAATCACGGTGAAAACAAAGGCAAAAAAGCTTCCGATAGACAGAGCCAGAGATGCTTCACTCTGGGAAAAAGCAGTCACAAAATCCGTTCCGCTAAAGAAGCCGCCCGTGTAAATCATCCCCGTAATACAACAGATAATCAGCAAAACAATGGGAACTACCAGGTCTGTAACTTTTCCTCTCGGATTTGGTTTTACCGTCTCTTCTTCCTCGTCCGCACGCTTGCCGCAGGTATAGATATCACCTTTCAAAGCGTTGGCTTCATGCAGGGCCATTGGGCCGAAATCTACCCGCATGAGCACCACGGCAAACATCATAAAAATAGTAAGCAGTGCATAAAAGTTATAGGGAATAGCCTGCATGAAAATGGCCAGTCCGTCCTCTCCTTCTACAAACCCGCTGACTGCCGCTGCCCAGGAGGAAATCGGGGCAATAATGCAGACCGGAGCAGCCGTGGAATCTATCAAATATGACAATTTGGCTTTTGACACCTGATGTCTATCCGTCACTGGACGCATAACGCTTCCCACGGTAAGGCAGTTGAAATAATCGTCTACAAAAATCAGGATTCCCAGAATAATGGTGGCAATCTGGGCACCGATTCTGGTTTTGATGTGCTTTCCTGCCCATTTTCCAAAAGCTGCGGAGCCTCCCGCCCGGTTCATCATACAGACCATGGTTCCCAGAATCACCAGGAAAATCAGAATTCCCACATTGGCAGAATCCGAAAGTACCTGAATAAAGCCTTCGTCTATGATTTTCAGAACTGTTCCTTCAAACTGAAAATCTGTGGCAAACAAAGCCCCCACTAAAATTCCCACAAACAGGGAACTATACACTTCTTTTGTAACCAGCGCCAGGGCAATAGCTACCACAGGGGGAATCAGAGACCAGAATGTAGCATACATATGGGGTTTCGGCTCCTCCCCGGTGGCTGCAAACACAGTCATCGTCATCAAAAGCAGCAGAGCCGCAAATGCGACGAAGGCTATCATGATTTTTTTTCTTCTTTGTGTCATTGTTCTTCTCCTTTTCTTATGAAACTCTTGCATAAGAAAAACCATGAACGATACTCCCTTTTGGGGAACGCGCTCATGGTTTGCCAATAAACATATGACTGTGACCAATGATGATAGCGCTCCACATATTGTGACAGTACGCTGCATATTCTGCAGCGTCCCAGGGGGAAAATCCCGGGCGGATTTCCCTCCTTCGGCAGTTTCCCCTTTCTCCTTCTGCGGCCGCCCAGCCCTTGCAGAAGAATACTCTTGAAACCTGCACCTCTATCATATATCGTCCCTGGCTTTCGCCAGAAATGTCTTTCTTATTCTGTTCTATACTATAGCATGAATTTTCCAGTGTGCCAAGACCGGTTTTTCCGGATTTTCCTGGAAATTCCCAAAAATATTTATTCCGGAAGCTGTCCTCCGTCTTTCACAGTCTGCATCAGCGCTTTGATGTTGTCTACAGACGTCTGGTCCGGCTGCATAACGTACAATGCAGTTCCCGGCATGGAGTAACAATACTGGCTGTCTCCCGTACCTTCCGCTGCCACAGATTTCATGGTCCAAGTTCCACCGCTGTTTAACTGGCTTTGAATCAGCTTCTGAATCTGGTCCATGCTCATGTTGGTTTCCACGCTGTCGCTGACTTCTGAAATCAGACTCGGGGCTTTCACCAGCATTTCCGGTGTAATCATCTTCTTAAACATAGCCTGGATAACTGCCATCTGATCTTTTCCTCTCTGATTGTCTCCGCCTGGAACGTTGTAACGCTCTCTTGCAAAAGCCAGAGCCTGTTTTCCGTTGAAATGATTGGTGCCCTGCTGTACGTTGATGACCGCACCGCCGTCTCCGTTTGTGGTAAATGCGTACTCGGATTCCACATCAATGCCGCCCATGGAGTCTACCATGGTAATCAGAGACGTAAAGTTGACTCTGGCGTAGAACGGAATTTCAATACCGTAAAGGTTTTCCAAAGTTGCCATGGACTTATCCACACCATAAATACCTGCATGAGTTAATTTGTCCTTGCTGTCTCCGCTGACGCCCGGGATAGTTACATAGTAATCTCTCGGTGTATTGGTCAGAAGAATCTGTTTCGTGGTAGGATTTACTGTAGCAATAATATTCACATCACTTCTGCTCTTGGAAGATACCGGGCCATATACATCAATACCACTAATGTACATATTGAAGGTTTCGTCTTTGACATCCACCTCTGCAGCCTTGCCCTGTACCAGCTGACTATCATCACTTTCTGTCTCAATGCTGTACTGCGCAATAATTTTCACCTGGCTGCTGTATCCCTCATATACCTCTTCCAGAATACCGCCGTAGCCTTCATTGTAAACAATGGCCTGTACACTTCCATCCAACAAAGCGGCCGCCTGCTCATTTAAAGTCTTGTACTCTGCCGTCATGACATCCGTCCCGGCGTCTTTATCTACGTGCTCCATAGCTGCGTCAATGTCCTCTGCATCTTCCGCGTGCTGAATACCGTAAATATAATCTTTGGTGTCCTTTACCTTCTCGGCAGGATCATCGCTTCTGACAACTACCAGCATACTGTTGACCTGCCTGCCCAGGCTGTCTCCACTGATGTCTTCTACTGCATTATGAGTCTGATACATATAGACTGAACCAAAAAGCAGCACCGCTGACATCAGAACACTGACCAGCTTACTGACAATAGCTTTTCCGCGGGTAACCACCTGCATGGTAAACAGCAGGGCTGCAAATACCAGAAGGATCCCTGCCATACCGGCCAGATACTTCGCAGGAACCATCCCCAGTCTCCAGGTAAATCCTATAAAAACAAGTGTCGCAAGAATCTGAATTCCAACCAGTACCTCTCCGGCAATCCGAAACGCTTTCTGGATACGCTTCTTTCTTCGCTTCGCCGGACTCATCTTTTTTCTGCGATTTGTATTTTCCATATGCAATTCTCCTCTTTTTCTATTGCCCCCGGCTTGCCTTCCGGCGGCATCACAGTTCCTAATATAATATAAATCCTGCGAAAAATCAACCTTCCCGTGGAATTTTCGGCATATTTGTGCTATAATATTTACAGAAACAGAGATTGAATTTTATACAGCAAGGAGGTATTTCTATGGCTCACCGTGTAATTACTATTAACCGTATGTATGGAAGTGGGGGAAGGCTTCTCGGCCGGGCGCTGGCCGAAAAACTGGGGATTCATTTTTATGATAAGGAATTAATCCGCCTTGCCAGTGAGGAAAACGACATTCCTTACGAAGAACTCTTAAAGGTAGATGAAAAGAAAGCAAACCAGTGGCGGCTGCCCATCAGTGAACAAATGCAGATGCAGCCCCAGTATCATTTTCACCCTATGAATGACGTGCTCTTTGAAACACAGTCTAAGATTATCAAAGACCTTGCAGCAAAAGAAGACTGTATCCTTGTAGGACGTTGTGCAGACTATATTCTGGGAGAAGACTGTCTGAGTCTTTTTGTTTACGCCCCCTATGAAGAGCGTGTCAAAAATGTAATGGAGCGCCTTGGACGTGAAGAAAAGAGCGCCCGCTCCCTGGTAAAAAAAATGGATAAAACCAGAAAAGCCTACTACGAGTTCTTCACAGACCGGAAGTGGAACGATTTGGGAAACTACCAGCTCTGCATTGACACCAGCCGCTTTTCCCAGAATTTTCTGCTGAATATGCTGGCTGACGTGTATAAACATATGTAACATTCGAAAAGAGGCTGCCTCATGAAACAGCCTCTTTTCTTTCTATCAGGATAATCTTCCATTTTCCATTTTATATACTTTATCTGCAATATTCATGGTGGACTGCCGGTGGGACACCAACACTACTGTCTTTTCCCTGCATTCCTCCTGCAGCGCTTTCAGGATAATCCCTTCATTTAGGGAATCCAGATTGCTGGTGGGTTCGTCCAACATCAAAAACGGCGCATTATGCAGGAAAGCTCTGGCGATTCCGATACGCTGCCGTTCTCCTCCTGAAAGGGTATCTCCCAATTCGCCTACCGGGGTGTCATATCCCTTTGGCAGACTTTCAATAAAACTGTGCAAAGAAGCCTTTTTTGCTGCTTTTATCACTTCTTCTCTGGTGGCGTCAGGTTTTGCCACCTTGATATTGTTTTCCACGGAATCGTGAAACAGGTAGGTTTCCTGAGTCACATAGGACTCCATTTCTCTCAGGTTTGCCGTATTGATTTCCTTTACATTTTTCCCGGAAATCAGCACCTGCCCCTGCTGCACATCCCAAAAACGCATAAACAGCTTCAAAAGCGTGGATTTTCCGGAGCCGCTTTTTCCGTGGATTCCGGTAATTCGGCCTTTCTCCAGTGCGATGCTGTAATCCTTTAATATGACCTCCTCCTCATAGGCAAAAGTCACATGTTCACACTGCGCCCGCCCAAAGGCCACCTCTTTTCTCCCTGTCACCTCTTCTACCTGCGGGGTTTCTTCTAAAATAGAAAGCACCCGCTCTCCGCTTGCCAGAGTCTGATTCAGATTGTTGGACAGATTGGCCAGAGCCACTACAGGCCCAAAGGAACCCATCATGGAAATCGTGCAGAGAATCACCGCTTCTTTATCCATGCTTCCCTGCGTGTATAAAAATACGGTGAAAAACAGCATGCCAAAGGAGCTTAAAAGAATCAGCAGATTGGTAAGCGCCCGTGTATTGCCCTCCATACGGCTGAGTTTTTTCTGCAGCGTTCCCAGTTCTATGGACTTTTCTGCCATGCCTTTTCGCCGCTCTTCTTCCTGTCCATACTGTATGGTTTCCTCCAATCCCCGCAGAGAATCCAGCACATAGCTGTTTAAATCCCCCAGCTTTGTCCGAAACTCCATTCCGGTCTGCGCTCCTTTTCTTCCATTCCAGAGGGGGACTCCCACTCCTACCAGAAGATAGGAAACCAGCGCCCAGATTCCCGCATACACATGGTAATGTCCAATGAACAGCACCATAATCAGAGAAGTCAGAAAGCCGATGGCAATGGGGGAAATGGTATGGGCATAAAAGACTTCCAGAAGTTCAATATCATTTGTGATAATGGAAATCAGATTGCCCTTGTCTTTTCCTTCCAGTTTTGCAGGACACAGCTTTCTAAGGGCCGCAAAAACCTTATGGCGGATAATAGCCAGCAATTTAAAAGCAATATAATGATTGCAGGCCTGCTCTGCATAGTGCAGAATTCCTCTTAAGACTGCGAATACGGCCATAAGTCCAAACAGTTTTCCCACAGAAAGACCTGCCAGGCTTTTTTCCATAATTCCGTATACCAGTCCGCTGCCCGCTAAAATGCTGAGGAAAATGGCGCACAGAAACCCTGCCACGCCCAGTAAAATGGCTGCTGTCATCACATGGAGCAGAGGAACTACCAGTCCAATCAACTGTCCCATGACCTTAATTCCGCTTCTTCTTTTCATGCTGTTTTCCCCCTTTCTTCTTTCGGCAGTCCGTATTTTTCCAGATTTCTCTGGGTCTGATACATGTTTTCGTAAACACCCTGTTTTTCCATCAGTTCTGAGTGCTTTCCTTTTTCTGCAATTTTCCCGTCTTTTAAGACATAAATCCTATCTGATTTTTTTACATTGGCCAGTCTGTGGGAAATCAGCAGTACCGTCCTTGTCTCTGCCAGTTCCCGGATGACTTCCATAATAATTTCTTCGCTCTCCACATCAATGTTGGAGGCCGCCTCATCAAAGATATACACCGGGGTCTCATGAAGCAGCGCTCTGGCTATGCACAGACGCTGGCACTGTCCTCCGGAAAAATTGCTGCCCTTTTCCAACAGCAAAGTTTCAAGCCCTTCCTGCTGCTGCAGGAAATCCCACAGATTCACTTTTCGCAGCACCTCTTCCATCTGCGCTTTGCCGGCTTTCGGATTCCCCATACGAAGGTTTTCTTCCACGGTTCCTTTAAACAGATAACTGTTGTGCCGTACCATGGTGATGTGTTCCATCAGGCTTTTTTCACTGATATCAGCCAGCGCCTTTCCTCCCATATAAATGTTCCCCCGGTAGTTTCTGTTTCTGCCCATTACCAAAGAGGCAATGGTACTTTTCCCGGAACCGGATTCTCCTACCAGGGATACAAAACTGCCTCCGGAAATCTGCAGACTGATGCCATCCAGAATTTTCCTCTCCTTTTCATACGCAAATTCCACATTTTCAAAGGAAATATCCAGGGAGCCTTCCGGCAGTTCTTCCCTGCCTGCTTCTCCCTCCGTCATATCTAACAGACGGAAAATTTTGTCGCTGGCTGCCATTCCGTTCATAGCAATGTGGAAAAAAGAGCCCAGCAGACGAAGAGGAATAAAAAATTCCGAAGCCAGAAGGATGATAGTAAAGGCTCCTGCAAATCCCAGATTTCCCGCCAGATATTCCCTCACAGTTACAATCATCCCCACCGCTGCACCGCCGTAGGCCACCAAATCCATAACGCTGATGGAATTCAACTGCATCGTCAGCACCTTCATGGTAATCCGGCGGAACTGCTCTGCCTCTTTATCCATTTCCTCTGCCTTTTTTTCATCAGACTGATAGATTTTCAGAGTGGTTAAGCCCTGGAGATTTTCTAAAAAGCTGTCTCCCAGTTCTGTATAGCTTCCCCAGTATTTATTCAGCAGTTTTTTGGCAAATTTCTGCACTGCCACAATAGAAACCGGAATCAGGGGAACGCAGACAAGCAGGATAACACTGGCCTTCAGATTTATAAAGGACAGCACGGCAAATAAGGTTAAGGGAGCCAGAAGGCTGTAGAAAAACTGGGGAAGATACCTTCCGAAATACGTTTCCAGCTGCTCCACACCCTCAGCGGAAAGCTGCACCACCTCTGAAGTAGAAATTTTTTCCCTGTAAGAGCTTCCCAGCCGTGTCAGTTTATCGTATATCTTTTCTCTTAAAATCCTCTTTACATCCACGCTTGCCATAAAGGATGCTTCCGCAGACTTCTTTTCGCAGAAAAAGCGCACCAGAATGGAACAGACACAGACCAGAGCTGTTCCTGCCAAAAGCCGGGTGCTGACCTCTCCTTGTACCAGATTTTCCAGTAAAATGCCCATGGCTGAAACTGCCAGAATCTGAAACAGCAGTCCGCACCACTGCCAGAAGACATTCTGGAAAATATACTTTCTGGAATCTTCCAGCAAATGAACCAGTCGTTTTTTAATCATTTTTCATTTTCCTCTTTTCTCTCAATGTACAAATCACATGCCAGATAGCCGCCTTAGGCGCATACAAAAGCATCCGTGGGCCGGAAAAGACCATCACCTGGCGAATACGCTCACGCATTTCTTTTTTATAGCAATGCACTCTGCAGTTGCTGCAAAAGGTCTTTTCTTCCATAAATGGGCATTTTCTGATTTTCCATTCCGCATAATCCAGCAATTCCCTGCACTGGGGGCAAAGCCCCCGCTCCTTAAATGCTTTCCCGCCATGTTTGCTTTTGCAGTAAAGAACCATCATTTTTCCAACCATTTCCTGCTCCTTCTGCCTTTTGAATTCTATCTGTGCGCTGTCTTTCCTCTCCATTTATACCTCCCCGGCCGCGGCTGTACGGATTCCCTTGGTGAAATAAATCATATGGAACAGCCAGACAAGGGCCAGAATGACACGGCCCACAGGCACACTGTCCATAAACCAGAAACCAATTCCCATAAACAGGGTCATGGACAGCATAACTGTAATTTTTGCCCTTCTGGTCATGGTTTTCTTCTCCATCAAGGGCTCCAAATGCTTCCGGTAAAGCCCGGTGGAACGGAACCAGTTTTCCATTTTGGCAGAGCTTTTGGCAAAACCAAACAATGCCAGAAGCAGGAAGGGAAACGTAGGCAGGATAGGCAGCACTACGCCAACTGCACCGATTCCCATACTGATACACCCCAAAAGCAGCCAGAAAATTCTCTTTATGTTCTTCATAAAACCTCCGTACACGTTTTTTTATCCTCTGCGTGGTTAGCTTTGTCTTACCGTCTTCAAAAGAAAGGGCCGCCACATCAAAATTGCGGCAGCCTTTTTTAACAGACGGCGCTTCCCGCCATAAATCCCTGCAGAAGTTAGTTTCCATTAACTTTTATATCATACCAGACTATTTTTGTCAACGAATTTTACATAGGAATTTCTGTCTCTCTCTTTACGCTGTCACTTCTGTGTGGTAGACTGAATTTATTTATCCGGCAATTTTTTCTGAAATATCCGGACATATAAGGAGGATTTGAACGTATGAATACGATTCTGGAAAGTTTACACAGCCGCAAATCAGTCCGCGTCTTTATCGACCGGGAAATTTCCCCAAAAGAAAAGCAGCAGATTCTCACTGCTGCCACCCAGGCCCCCACAGCAGGGAACCAACAAATGTACACCATTCTGGATATCACAGACCGGCGGCTGAAAGAGATTCTTGCCGAAACCTGCGACCACCAGCCTTTTATTGCCAAAGCCAAAATGGTGCTGATTTTCTGCGCAGATTATCAAAAATGGTATGATGCCTTTTCGTTCTTTGGCTGTTCTCCCAGAAAGCCTGCTGCAGGAGAATTTCTGCTGGCCGTTCAGGATGCCGCCATTGCGGCACAAAATGCAGTGACTGCTGCCGAAAGTCTGGGAATTGGCTCCTGTTACATCGGAGATATTATGGAACACTACGAAAAGCACCGGGAACTTCTAAATCTGCCGCCTTATGTTTTTCCTGCAATTATGGTGGTCTTCGGTTACCCCACACAGCAGCAGGCAGACCGCCAAAAGCCCAAAAGAGCGCCGCTGGATTTCATTGTACAGGAAAACCGTTATCACAGAGCAGACGAAACAACACTGAAAGCCTGTCTGAATACAGCCACCGGCACACTTTCCTTTGAAGAATGGATACAGCGTTTCTGCAAACGAAAATACCATTCTGACTTTTCAAATGAAATGAGCCGTTCTATTGAAGAAGCGCTGAAAAATTTCAGATAATCAGAAAAGAAGGGATTTTCAGCGCACCCCGAACCTGGATAAAAACCGCTTTCCCAATATACGGAGCAGTTTATCCGCAGCCAATCCCATGAGCCCCAGGGTGAAAATCCCCGTAAAAATCCAATCTGTGCGGTAATACAAACGGGATGTATAAATCAAATAGCCCACCCCTTCCGAAGCTGCCAGCATTTCTGCTGCTGCAATACAGATAATAGCGCTTCCCAGTCCCAGACGGATACCGGTAAAAATATGGGGCACTGCCGAAGGGAGAATGACGGTAAAAAAGGTTTTGGCCCGTCTTGCTCCCAGGGACTCGGCAGCTTCCAGCAATGCGGTATCCACGGACCGTACCCCGGCTATGGTGTTGACCATTACAGGAAAAATAACCGCATAAAATATCAGCGCTACCTTAGAAGTCTCTCCCACTCCGAACCACAGCAGAAACAGGGTGATAAAACCAATGGCAGGAACAAACCGGAAGAAATTTAAAAAAGGTTCAAAAATTCTGCCTGCCCAGGGAAAGCAGCCCACGCACAATCCCACAGGAACAGCAAATACCACGCCTAAAACCCAGCCCTTCAGTACACGTCCCAGACTCACCCAGACATCCCCGGCCAGTGTACCGTCTGAAATCAGAGAAAAAGCTCCTTTCCAGGTCTCCAGGGGACCTGGCAGAAATTCCGGGGGATAAAAAAGCGAACCTGCTTTCCAAATGGCAAGAAGCAGCACCCATGTCAGCACACCGCTTCCCAGTATCTTCGCAGCCACTCCTTTTGCTGCATTTTTTTTCTTCTGCATACAGATTCCTCCTTAAATTCCTTAAATATAGTACATATCTCTGCTGTCCAGAGCAGCGTTTACCAGCGTATAGGCTGTCTGTTGGTCAAATACATAAAGACGGGATACCATGACCTGAACCAAATCTCCCTTTTTGATGATTCCTTCGTCTATGGGCTTTCTTGCCTTTAATGTCAGATTGCCCACGCGAATGGAGAGTTCCACAGAGGTTCCTCCAAAGGCTGCGTCTTCCACCCTTCCTTCCTGGTATACACTGGGATAAGGCGGATTTTCGCCTCTTGGAATGACCTTTACAAATTCCGGACGAATGGCCGCATTGGGAGCATTTTCGTAAGGGGAAAAGCCTTTCAGCTTTGCATACTGAAACTCCGTTAAAAGCACGGATTCTCCGATAAACTGTGCTACAAACGGCGTCTGCGGGTTTCTGTAAATCTCCATGGGAGTCCCCATCTGCTCCACTCTTCCCGCATTGGTGACAAGGATTTCATCTGCCACCTCCACAGCCTCGTCCTGGTCATGGGTTACAAAAATACTGGTAATGCCTACCTTTTCCACCATTTCTTTCAACCAGCGGCGCAGCTCCTTGCGTACCTTGGCGTCAATGGCTGCAAAGGGTTCGTCCAAAAGCAGCACCTGTGGGTCTACGGCCAGAGCCCTGGCAAAAGCCACCCTCTGTCTTTGACCGCCGGAAAGCTGATTGGGATAGCGGTCTTCCAGTCCCGGCAGTCCTACAAGCTCCAACAGTTCCTTTACTTTCGTTTTGATTTCCTTTTTCCCTTTTTTGCGAATCTTCATGCCGTAAGCAATGTTATCGTATACTGTATAATAAGGAAACAATGCATAATTTTGAAACACAAAGCCGATTTCTCTTTCCTGTACGGAAAGGTCATTGACAACCCTCCCGTTAATAGAAATGTTGCCGCTATCCTGCCTCTCCAATCCGGCAAGCATACGCAGAAGCGTTGTTTTGCCGCTTCCGCTGGGTCCCAGAAGGGCCACCAGCTTTCCTTTTTCGATTCCAAAGGACACGTCATCAGAGGCTTTGAAATCTCCAAAGTTTTTATGAACATGCTCAAATGTAATATACATACCTGTTTCCTCCCATTGCTTTTCTTATTCTTCCGCTGCTTCGGCGTCAGGCAGCGCTGCCCGAAGGGGCTCTAAATCTGTAAAATCTGACAGTTCATAGTCGTCAAAATCCCCCTTTGCAACTGCCCAGGCTTTGATGTCCTCCAAATGTTTTTTGGTTTCTTCAGAATAGTCTATGGTCAGATTGGTATCCTGAAGTTCTGACAGAAACTGTTCCTTTGATGTTCCCAGCTTTTCCGAAACCACTTCCGCCGCTTCCTCCTCATGGGAATATATCCAGTCAACTGTTTCTTTAGAAGCCTTCAGATAGTTTTCCGCCACATCCTCATGCTCTTTGATAAAAGAAGCCGTGGTAATATAATAGGAATCCACTGTAAGGCCCAAATCCTTCAGCGTCAGAAGTTTTTCAAGTCCGCCTTCCTCCAGCTTTGCCGCATTCGCGCCGCTTGCCCAGAAGGCCGCTGCCTTTCCTGTTGTCATCAAAGCCACCGCCGAAGCTGCACTGTCCACTTTGACCAGTTTTTGTTCTGTTTCCCCTATGCCTGCTTTTTCATAAGTTTTCGCATTCCAGAAGTCCCATACCGTTCCCGGCTGTGTGGCAAAAGGCTGTCCTGCCAGGTCTTCCAGGCTTTTTACCTTACTGCCGTCTACGTAAAGGGCGCCCCCGGTTCCGGAACCGATGCGGCTGAGAATAAGAAGATTTTTATCCTGTGTACTTCCCATGCGGTTTACCAGCGCGTAGTCTGCCAGATTTCCCACATCTGCCTGTCCGGTTACAACGGCATCCACCGTATTAATACCTGCTGCAAATTCTGATGTTTCCAGTTTTATCCCATACTTTTGAAAAATACCTTCTTCCTCTCCCACAGCTGCAATCCAGTGCTGCGCACCGTTTGTCATCACAGCGGCGCGGACTGTGGTCAGTCCGCTTCCGGAAACCTTTTGCTCTGTGCCACCGCAGCCTGAAAGAGCCAGTACTGCTGCTCCTGTCAAAATAAAAACCAATGCTTTCTTCTTCATACCCTACTCCTTCTTTTTCGTCAAATCACTCTTTTTAATAGAAGCTACGCAAAAATCAATTCTCTCATCCTCGTCTTCCTCATCCTTACTGCCTGTTTTCGGATTTTTATTAGGGTCTACGCCTTCCACAATGGTTACTTTCCCATTATCTTTTCCCACAGGTGAACCCGGCACCCGGAAAGTCTCCACATCCAGAGGCAGAATAGACGTTTCCTCCGGTTTTTCCAACTGGGGAATCCACTCATAAGGCACTCGGTAAGCACGGTAAACCATATTGTTGGTAAAATTTCCTGCCAGCTTATTGAAATAAGGATTGATATATTCCCATACAATTTCATGTTCCGGAGTAACTTCCAGGATTCGTCCGTCCGAGCCTTCTGTAATCAATGTATTTCCGTTTGGCAGTCTCTGTGCGGAGCTGATATAGGAGCTGTAAAACTTGGAAGCATCGGTAAACAGCAGAAATCCCGCTTCCAAAGGCGTATACTGCCAGGTAATCTCCAGTGTGACCGGATTGAACTGCAACACACGGGAATAATCTCTTCTGGCATGATTCACACCGGTTACCGCACCGGGATTTGGATTTCCGTAACCGCCTTCCCCGCCGTTGTCAAACACCAGCAAGTCTCCTTCTCCCGGAAGACCTTTTGGTATCATGTGCAGATGGTGCTGCCCGATAATCCAGCCCAGTTTTCTGGTTGCTTCGCTTTCGTTAAAATCCGGTCCCAGTCTCCAGACAACCTCTCCTGTCGCCTTGCTGATAATTCCAAGAATATTGGCATTTCTGGCATCAAAAATAATATTGTCCGGATGAAAGCGTTCATCTCCCGCGTCGTACCATTTATTTTCTCCCAGCGTTGACATACTGTTGATGTGCAGCCAGTCACCTCCTGCTTCTTCATGAAGCCCCGGATTGCGGAACAAAACGTTTTTGGCGGCTTCGTCAAAGCCCATTTCTTCAAAATGGTCGCTGGCTCTCCAGCTCCACAGAATATTCCCTTCCCAGTCCACTTCAATAATCTTGTCGTCAATGAGTCTTTTATCTGAAATCTCGTGGTTGTATACGTTTTCATGGGTCAAAATAAGGGTGTTCCCGCCGTCTGTCCTGGGCTCTCCACCAGGATAATAATAGCCCACAGAGGAACCTTCTCTCTGATAGTCGTGATGCTGTCTTGCCTGATATTCCGGTTCTTCCATGCCTGGGTCTGCAATCAGCTCCGTGTTGCGGAATTTCCACACAATTTTGCCCTCCCAGTCCACCTGTACCAAATCTATCTGGTCCTGATAAGCATATTTTCCGGAACGTGTTCCTGTGGTTCCCATAACATATCCTCCGGGAAGAATCTTATTTGGGAAGCCCCCAAGACCTGCCCAGCGTTGTACTTCATTGCCGTTCATATTAAGCAGCAAAGCGCCTCTTCCGGAAGGGAAGATTGTATACCCGTTCCATGCTTTTTCTTTATCGTATAAAATTGTCCCTGTAGGGAACACACTTGGATAACCCATCTTTATCTACCTCCGTTTACTCACTCAATTTTTTGATTGCTTCATTTATGATTAATTTATGTGTAAAACCTGTTTTTTTGTCTTTCACCGCTCCATTCCGGAAAAACAAAAGGGTTGGCAGTACCTGTATATCCCACCGGGAGGCCAGTTCCGGCTCCGCCGTAATGTCCACTTTTCCGAAAAATGTCTGTACTCCTTCCGTCTCCAGTTCTTCTATCCCTGTCTCTGTCCTTTTACAATGAGCGCAGGTAGGGGAGTAAAAAAGAACCACGGTTTCTTCCCCGGATTGGATTTTCTCTTCAAATGTCTTCAGATTTAATTCCTGCATGTTTATACCTCTTTCTCTGTTGTTCGTCTCAAATCTTCTGCCGCCAGAACGGCTGCATTGGCTCCGTCTGCCGCTGCCGTAATCACCTGGCGCAGGCTTTTTGTCCGCACATCTCCGGCTCCGTAAAATCCTTTCAAAGCTGTTCTCCCTGTTTCGTCTGCCTGTATGTACCCGTTCTCGTCTGTCACGGCAAGCTCCCTCAGAATCTCTGTGCGTGGTATCTGGCCGATTTCTACAAAAATACCGTCCACCGGAAGCCGTCTGTTATCCTGCGTCCATATGGCCTCTGCCTTGTGGGTTCCCTCTATTTTGCTGACCACGGTATTTCTGAGAATTTCTATGTTTTCTTCTGCTTCTGCCTGAAGGAGGGAGGACTTAGCAGCCCGGAAGTCTTCTCTTCGGTGAATGAGCAGCACCTTTTTACAGATTCCCGCCAGATACAGAGCTGCGTCTACGGCACTGTCTCCGCCGCCAATGACTGCTGCCACCCGGTCTTTATAAAAAGCTCCGTCACACCATGCACAGACGTGAACTCCTTTTCCGAAAAACTGCTGTTCTCCCGGTATGCGCAGCTGCCTGTGTACCGTACCGGCTGCATAGATTATGGCTCTGGCTTCCAGAACTCTTCCATCCTCCAGGCGGCATTTCCACTTACCTTCCTCACGCCAAAGCTTTCCGGCTTCTCCTTCTGTAAAAGAAACCCCACACTTTTCGGCGTGTCCCCGAAACTGCTCTCCCAGTTCGTATCCCCCAATTCCCGGAAGCCCCGGGTAATTGTCCACCCGGCCACTGTCTGCAATCTGTCCGGTTCCTCTGTATTCCTTCTCCACTATCTGCACGGTCAGATTGGCTCTTCTGGCATAAATTCCTGCCGTCAGTCCTGCCGGTCCGCTGCCGATAATAAGCAAATCCGGTGTTTTTTCTCCCATCTGCTGTCCACCTTTCTTTATCCTAGTTTTCATAGTAACTTACTAGGAAATATGATATTTGAAAGGATACCACAGAAAAACCCATTCGTCAAATAGAAAATATACATTATGCGTAATAGTTTCTATTTATAGGCAAAAAAAGACAGTTCCACCTCTGTCCTGAGGTTTGGAACTGTCCTTTTTTGTAAGATTCTTTTTTTGTATGTATTCTGTATTATTCTATATTCAAATATTTCTTAATGGCTTCTATATACGTTTCCCCCATTTCACTGAGCACCATGTTTTTTCTTGTAATATAGCCGATTTCCATAACACTGTCCTGGTCTTCTTCGTCCCCTTCAAAGGGAACAGCCACATAATCACTGCCATTTAATTCTTCGCAGATAATCCCGGAGCAGAGGGTGTAACCGTTGAGCCCCACCATGAGATTCAGCATGGTAGCCCGGTCATTGGCTTTGATAATTTGGGCATATTCATTGGTAGAAAGAATTTCTTCCGCAAAATAGAAGGAACTGTTTTCTCCCTGTTCAAAAGACAGACAGGGATAGCCGCTGAGCTGCTCAAACCTTATGGAGGTTTCCTTTGCCAGAGGATGCTGTTTCCACAGGTATACATAAGCCCCGCAGGAAATCAGAGGATGAAATTCCAGGCTTGCGGTTTTCATCATTTTTTCCATAGCTTTCCGGTTAAAGTCAGAAAGATAGAGGACGCCGATTTCGCTTCGCAAGGTGCTGACGTCACTGAGCACCTTTCTGGTCTCAGTTTCCCGGATTGCAAACTCGTATTTCGACATATCAAATTCTTTTGCCATATCCACAAAGGCTTTCACCGCAAAGGAATAATGTTGGGTAGAAACTCCGAATTTTTTTCGGTAGCTTCCGTTTTTGCTATATTTCTGTACCACCGCTTCATATTGATCATAAATTTCTTTTGCGTGAAGCAAAAATTCCGCACCGTCATTGGTCAGCGCCACGCCTTTGCCGCCCCGGTAGAGAAGCACCAGTCCCAGTTCCTTTTCCAGTTCCTTCATGGCATTGGTCAGCGAAGGCTGTGAAACGTATAAAAGCTCTGCCGCTTTGTTCAATGATTTTGTTTCCGCTATGGTAATCAGATAATGCAACTGTGTCAGTGTCATTTTCTGCACTCCTTTAAAAATAGTTCATGAATCCTGTTATCTGTATCCAGTTCGGGATGAAAGGCCAGCCCATACTGTCTGCCGTACCGGACCGCCACGATTTTTCCCTCTGCCCGGGCGAGAATCTCTACAGCCGGGTCTGCTTTTTCCACATAGGGAGCACGAATGAAGGTCATAGGCACTGTGCCGATTCCTTTCATTTCCTGTATTGTGTGAAAGCTGCCAAGCTGTCTGCCATATGCATTTCGCTTTACCGTTACGGGAAGGGTACCGAAATATACATGAGGGTCGTTTACACACGCTTCGGCCAGCAGAATCAGCCCCGCGCAGGTGGCAAGCACAGGTATTCCCCGGATAATCCGCTCTTTCAGGCCCTCAAAGATATCCAGTTCCCGCAGAAGTTTTCCCTGTACTGTGCTTTCCCCGCCCGGCAGAACCAGACCGTCAAAGGCTTCCTGCAAGTCACCTTTCTGACGAATTTCCACGCATTGTGCGCCAAGGGCTTCCAGCTTTTTTCGGTGTTCCAGAAACGCGCCCTGCACTGCAAGTATTCCGATTTTCATCCTATTTTCCCCTCTCTGCCATAAGAAGCTGTATTTCCTGCTCATTGATTCCCACCATGGCTTCCCCTAAATCCTCTGACAGTTCTGCCAGCAGTTTGCTGTCCTGATAATTGGTCACTGCTTTTACAATGGCTGCCGCGCGTTTCTTCGGATTCCCGGATTTAAAAATACCGGAGCCTACAAAGACTCCCTCTGCACCCAGCTGCATCATCAGAGCCGCGTCCGCCGGAGTGGCTACGCCGCCTGCAGCAAAGTTTACGACCGGAAGACGTCTGTGCTCATGTACATAAGCGACCAGTTCGTAGGGTACCCGCAGATTCTTGGCCTCTTCAAAGAGTTCCGCTTCCTTCATAGCCCCAATTTTTGCAATCTCCTGGTTCATTTTCCGCATATGGCGCACGGCCTGCACTACATCTCCCGTTCCCGGTTCTCCTTTTGTTCGAATCATAGAAGCGCCCTCCTGAATTCTCCGAAGGGCTTCGCCCAAATCTTTTGCACCGCAGACAAAGGGTACCTGAAATTTCCGTTTGTCAATGTGGTAGACATCGTCTGCCGGAGAGAGGACTTCACTCTCATCTATGTAATCAATTTCAATGGCTTCCAGTATCTGTGCTTCCGCGAAATGACCGATTCTGCATTTCGCCATAACCGGAATGGACACCGCTTCCTGAATACCCTTTATCATTTTCGGGTCACTCATTCTGGCCACGCCGCCTGCAGCCCGTATATCAGCCGGAATCCTCTCCAGGGCCATAACAGCGCAGGCTCCCGCTTCTTCTGCAATCTTTGCCTGTTCCGGAGTGGTGACGTCCATAATTACTCCGCCTTTTAACATCTGTGCCAACTGCTTATTTAATGCATATCTCTCATTTACCATTTCCAATCTCTCCCTTTCTTTTGTGATTGATATGCATCTTAAACCAAAACTGTCCTTGTTAAAATAACCAGTTTATTTATTTTTAAGCAGTCCAGTTTTCTTTTTCTCCTGTTTTCTATGCTTTCAGGTATCCAAAAGCTTCTCCTACTTTTCCCCCGTCCAAAAGATAGGCTTTCATTTTTCTCTGCAAAGAAGTATCTTCCGGCAGTTCCTCCAGGGAATTCCCCCTTTTCTGGAAAACCCATTCCAGCACTGCATCTGATTCCCAATGCACTTTATCCACTTCAAAAAGCGCCTGAAAGTTTAAAATTCGGGAATTCGGAGGCAGTAAATCCTTTAAAGCAGGACTTAAAAGCCAGGATTCACAGGTATACGGCGCCTGTCTGTAATTTGGATAGTACCTTTCAAAAAATTCCCGGGTCTGGTGTAAAGATTCCTGTACTTTCTCACTGCTGATGTCCGCATCCGAGGGAATATGTACCGCAATGGTCTTTTTTTCCTTCTGTGTGCACATCTCATACTCCAGTTCTCCCAAGCGGAACAACTGCAGAGAAAGCTGTCTGCCTGTCCAGAAATCCCGGTCAAATCCATAACAGCCATAGCTGACCTGATGTTCCTGTACAAAGCGCCAAAAGCACTTCATAGTTTCTGCAAAAATTTCTTCTGAAATTCCCAGATTTTCATATTTTTCATAGGTATACCCACAGGCTGTCAGCATGCAGAGCAACATGTTCATGCCTTTCTTATCTGTCTGCAGCAAGTTCTTCAAACCTTTTCTTGCATCCTCCCAGCAAAAGGGGTCTGTGAGATTTTTCAATATCTGCTGCAGGTTTCCGTCCTTTGACAGGTTTCCCCTTGCCTGCTTTTCTGTTTCTTCTAATTCCTGTAAGGCTTCCCCGGAAAAGCCTGTAAGTTCTGCGATTTCTCTCCATGTTTTCATGTTGTTTTTCCCCCTTTTTACTGGTATTTTCTGCATTATACCATGTAAAAAATACTTTGCAAAGACAGAAAAGAGGCCTTCTCAGCCTCTCTCCTTCTCTATCTTTCTTAAATTTTCCTCTGCCGCACAGACAGTCTCTTCATAATGCTGAATTTTTTTATCCAACAGATGCAAAGATTCCTGCATCTCTTCCAGACGCATACGCAACTGCTCTCTCTGCTCCTCTAAAATGGCTTTTCTGGCACGGGCCGTTTCTTCGCCCTGCTGGTAAAGCGCCACATACTCAATCAGTGCTTCGATTTGCACTCCGGCCTTCCGCATACACTTCATAAGCTGTATCCAGCCGCAGGAGGCTTCGTCATAGTCGCGAATTCCGCTTTTGGTTCTGGGAACCGGAGGAATCAGACCGATTCTCTCATAATACCGCAGGGTATCCGCTGAAATATCGTATTTTTTACTGGCTTCCGCAATGGTCATACACTTCCATCCTTTCTTAAAGTCCTGCAGGCTGCTTCAGTTTCTCGGCAAAATCTTTCATGGCATGAGAAATCTGCAGCATCTGAGGACAAACTGCCTCACAGCTTTTACAGCCGATACAGGCCGCCGGACGCTTCTCTTCTTCCAGGGCATCCGCCGCCATCTGGACAATGATGTTATTGGCAAAACGCATTTCATTATACATGGAAAGCAAGGTAGGAATGTCCAGTCCTTTGGGGCAGTGCGTTACACAATAACGACAGGCTGTACAGGGGAGCGTGTCCAGCATACTGTCTGTCACCTCTGCCAGCACCTTCTGTTCCCCTTCACTTAAAGGTTTATCCTCCTCATAAGTGTAGATATTTTTCTCCATCT
Organism: Blautia hansenii; assembly: GCF_013304445.1. GTDB lineage: Bacteria > Bacillota > Clostridia > Lachnospirales > Lachnospiraceae > Blautia. The sequence goes on along the minus strand of NZ_JAAITA010000001.1, from coordinate 58,297 downwards.
GCTCCATGTTCGACATTCCGGATAAAACCACAGTCACACCAGGTACGCTCTGAAGGAAGCGGAAAGCCCATGCCGGAATTTCTTCCTCCGGACGAAGCGTTTTCAGCTTTTCTGTATTTTCCTCTGAAAGCTGTGCCAGACGTCCTCCTCTTAAAGGTTCCATGACCCAGACAGGCATATGATACGCATTTAAAAGCTCTACCTTGGCTTTTGCGTCCTGCAGTTTCCAGTCCAGATAGTTTAACTGAATCTGGCAGAATTCCATATGCTCTCCGCAGGCTTTCAGAAAGTGCTCCAGTGTCTCATATCTGGCATGTGCCGAAAAGCCCAGATGACGGATTCTGCCTGCTTTCTTCTGCTGCAGCAGATATTCCAGAATCCCATATTCAGGATTCAGATAGGCATCTATGTTTTTCTCATACACATTGTGCAAAAGGTAAAAATCAAAATACTCCACGCCGCATTTTTTCAGCTGCTCTTCAAAAATTTCCTCCACCTTGTTCATATTGGACAAATCATAGCCCGGAAATTTACTGGCCAGACAGTAGCTGTCTCTTGGATATTTGCGCAGCAGTTTTCCCATAACCACTTCTGACTGTCCATTGTGATAACCGTAAGCCGTATCAAAATAATTCACACCGTTCTCTATAGCGCGGGCAATCATTCCCGCAGTTCTTTCTTCGTCAATGGCTGCATCCGGCTGGTCTCCCAGTGTGGGCAGGCGCATAGCGCCAAACCCCAGGGAAGAAAGTTTTAAGTCCTGAAATTCTTTATATATCATCTCTTTTGTCCTCCTGTCTGCTCTTCTTAGGACAGCATACTCCTTGAAGTTCACTCTAAGTCAAGCAGTTTTTTCAGAAAAACAAATTTTATGTTTCCAACAAGGTTATCAGTCTGCTGGTACCCAGACGGTCTGCACCCAAATCCAGAAATTTCTCCGCATCTTCCACAGAAGAAATTCCTCCGGCTGCTTTCACCTTCACCTGCTCTCCCACATGTTTTCGCATCAGCTCTACATCTGCAAAAGTAGCGCCGCCTGTGGAAAAACCCGTGGATGTCTTAATGTATTCTGCACCGGACCGGGTGACTACACGGCACATTTCCAGCTTTTCGTCTTCTGTGAGCAGACAGGTTTCTATAATCACCTTTAAAACTTTCCCGCCGCAGGCCTGCTTCACAGCCTGGATTTCCTCCAGCACCCGGTCATAATCCCGTTCCTTTACCATGCCCAGATTGATCACCATATCTATTTCATCTGCACCGTTCTCCACGGCATCTCTGGTTTCCAAAACCTTTACAGCCGTTGTGGTATTTCCATTGGGAAATCCAATAACCGTGCAGATGTTTACTTTGTCCTGCACGTACTCCTTTGCCCTTTTTACATAGCAGGGCGGAATACACACCGACGCGGTCTGATATTTCATTCCTTCTTCACAAATCCTGCGAATTTCTTCCCAGGTGGCTGTCTGTTTTAACAATGTATGGTCCAGTCTGCTTAATAGTTCTCTTTTTTCCATGTAAGCTTCTCCTTTTGTCCTTTTACAGAAGTTCTTTTAACAGGGAAGTACCAATGGTTCCTTCCGGCATTGCTACGCAGAAATTGTCTGCAATGGTAGCGCCAATTACGGCAAACGTATCACTGACCCCCAGATTTTTCCCCTCCTTCATAGAAGGAGAATAGGCCAGAAACGGCACCTGTTCTCTGGTGTGGTCTGTTCCTGTATACGTCGGGTCATTGCCATGGTCAGCAGTGAGAATCAGCAAATCATCTTCCCGCAGCACAGAAAGCAGCACACCCAGCTTTTCATCAAAACGCTCCAGTTCCTCTGCATATCCCTGGACATTTCTTCTGTGTCCCCACAGAGCATCAAAATCCACCAAATTGGTAAAACACAGCCCTGTAAAGTCTCTTTTCGCAAGGTCTGTGGTCTGTTCCATGCCGTGTACCGAGCTTTGAGATTTATTGGATTCTGTCAGCCCCTGTCCGTCAAAAATATCGTAAATCTTTCCCACGGAAATCACGGAAAGTCCGGCTTCTTTTAAGCTGTCCAGCGCCGTTTTTCCATAGGGTTTTAAAGCATAGTCATGGCGGTTTGCCGTCCGCTTAAACGCTCCTTTTTTCTTTCCGGTATAGGGTCTTGCAATGACGCGTCCCACCTTCCACTCATCCCGCATGGTCAGTTCTCTGGCGATTTCACAGTAATGGTACAGGGTTTCCAGTCCCATGGTTTCTTCATTGCCGCAGATTTGGAGAACCGAATCTGCAGAAGTGTACACAATCAGTTTTCCTTCCCGGATTTCCTGCTCTGCCAGTTCTTCTAAGATTTCTGTTCCGCTGGCGCTTTTGTTTCCAATAATGGTTCTGCCTGTACGCTGTTCCAGTTCCCGGATGAGCTCCGGTGGAAAGCCGTTTTCCGTAAAAGTTTTGAATGGTTTTGTCACATGCAGCCCCATCATTTCCCAGTGTCCCGTCATGGTATCCTTGCCGCAGCTTCTCTCCTGCAGTTTCATATAGCAGGCCATTGGACGTTCCGCTTCCGGAATATTCTTCAGTTTATGAAGATTGGCAATGCCCAGTTTCTGCAGATTTGGAATCCGAAAATTCTCTTTTTTCTCTGCAATATGCCCTAAAGTGTCCACCCTGATATCTCCGTATTTTTCAGAATCCGGCATAGCCCCGATTCCCAGGGAATCCAGTACAATGGTAAAAATTCTCCGATACTTCATATGCAACCTTCCTTTCTGTATGGTTCCAAGTTTATGCGTGATTTCTGTCCCTTTCCTCTTCCGGCATTTCCAGATTTTTTCCCGAAAATCCCAGGGGAAGCAACTCCTCTAAAGTATATTCTTCCCATGTTTTGTCGCCTTTTCCCAAAAGAATCCGAAACTCTTTTGGCTCGCAAAATTCCATAAACACCTGTCTGCATACACCGCAGGGCGCTGTCAAGTCTGTTGGTTCTCTCCCTTCCATACCGCCCACAATGGCAATGGCAGCAAACGCTCTGACTCCCTCAGAAACCGCCTTAAAAACTGCAGTCCGTTCCGCACAGTTGGTAGGACTGTAAGCAGCATTTTCAATATTGCAGCCGGTAAAAATCTGTCCCTCCTTTGTCAGCAGCGCCGCCCCTACCTGAAAATGAGAATAAGGGGCATACGCAAAGGTTCTGGCCTCCAAAGCCCGATTCACTAAGGTTCTTTTTTCCTGTTCTGTCATACACTTTCCCTGTCTTTCTGAATCAGCAGACGAATTCCCTCTACTGCTACGCGAATCGCGGTTTCCGTGTCATGTACAATGGGGTTCTCAAGCCCCTGCTTTTCTCTCTCCTGGTTTCCTATCACCAGCAGGTCTGTTCCCACTCGCACTTTCAGATAATTTCCCACAATAAACAGTGCAGCGGATTCCATTTCTGAGGCTTTACAGCCCATGCGCAGCCAGGCTTCCCACTTGTTCAGCAGTTCATAACTCACCGGCTTTGTCTCCGGCTCGTGCTGTCCGTAAAACGCATCTTTGCACTCCACCACACCTGTGTGGTAAGTACAGCCGCAGCGTCCGGCCGCCTCCACCAGTGCGTTTGTTACCTGCAGATTAGGTACTGCCGGATATTCAATGGGCGCATATTCCTTGCTGGTTCCCTCCATACGGATAGCGCCTGTGGCAATCACAAGGTCGCCGCCCTTTACTTCTGTATCCATACCGCCGCAGGTTCCCACACGGACAAAGGTGTCCGCGCCGCATTGCACCAGTTCCTCCAGAGCAATAGACGCCGAAGGCCCGCCGATTCCCGTGGAAGTCACACTGACTTTTTCTCCGTCCAGATATCCGGTATACGTCTTGTATTCCCGGCTGTCTGCAATGAGTACAGGATTGTCCAGATATTTTGCGATTTTCTCACATCGCTTGGGATCACCGGGCAAAATTACATACCGTCCTACGTCCCCTCTGCGAATCTGTAAATGATACTGAAGTCCTGCTTCCCCTGAATAGTTTTGCATAATACCGTCTCCTCTCATGAAAAATTTTTTCTATTTGCTGTTACATGGGCGTCCCCACCTCAATCAAATTACCGTCCAAATCGTAAAACCGAACCATTTTCTGTCCCCAGCTATGGGTCATAAGCCGGTTGACATATTCGATATCGGGATAACGTTCCTCAAGTTTTTCCACAAACGCCTCTATATCCCGCTCTTCAAAATAAAGTTCACAAGAATTGCTCTTTTGCACAATTTCTTTTCCCACAAAGTCTCTCCAGATTTTTTCGTCCTGAAGCACCAGACCTTCTGTTAAAATCATATTTCCCCCATGATCTAATATCGTATCCAGTCCAAATAAATCATGGTAAAACTCCCTGGATTTTTCAATATCCTTCACAACCACCAACACATTTTTCAATTTCATCAGACGTCATCTCCTACTCATACAAAAACAGCAGTTTTTCCTCTTTCAAATACAGCCTTTCCGGTATCTTTCCCGCATTCTCCCACAAATATTTGGAAACCTTCCAGTCAATCCTCTGTTTTCCTTTTGGACTTGCCAGAAAAGAAATATTATACTCAAACATATCCTCCGTCACAATGGGCTTTTGCAAAGGAAAGCACAGACAATTTTCCTCTTCTTTTATCAGAAATTCATGGGCGCGGACCGCCACGGATTGTATGCCTTCCGTGCTGCGGTTTTGAATCGGAAAGGCTATGCCCCAGTCCGGTACCACAATCTCATTCTGTTCTTTTGTCTGCACATCGGCGATATTCTTGCATCCGGTAAGGCGTGCTGTCACCTTTGTCCGTGGATTTTGAAACAGCGCTTTCGTTTCCCCCTGCCCCACAATCCGGCCATGGTCCATGACCAGCATTTCCTCACTCATTCGATAAATCTCATCTCTACTATGAGAAACCAGAATCACCGTTCCGGAATACTCTTTCAAAAATTCCATCATCTCTCTTTGAAGCTGATCCCGCAGATATACGTCCAACGCAGAAAAAGGCTCATCCAGAAGAATCACCTCCGGCTCGCATATCATCATTCTGGCCAGTGCGGCTCTCTGCTGCTGTCCTCCTGAGAGTTCGTGGGGAAGGCGTTTTTCCAGACCTTTTAATTGAAATTTTTCCATATACTGTGCGGCCTTTTGCCTCTTTTCCCTGGGGCTTACCAAAAGACCTGCCATAATATTTTCTTCCACCGTCATGGTTGGAAAAAGGGCATAATTCTGAAACAGATATCCTACCTTCCTTTTCTGGGGTTTTTCACAGATTTTTTGTTCCGTATCCAGTAACGTTCTGCCGCAAATCACAATTTTCCCTTCATCTGCGCTTTCCACTCCTGCCAGACTTCGCAACAGCAGACTTTTTCCGCTTCCTGACGCCCCCAGAATCCCAATGCGGCGGCAGTCGCTGGAAAACTCTACAGCAAGCTGAAACCTTTCCAACTTTTTCTTTATTTTCACTTCCATAAACATACACCTCTTGGCCCCATCCGAAATCTGCCCCTTTCGGTAAACTTTTACCAGCGTTTTCTCCGCTTTCCTTTGCTTCCTGCCACCAGGTTCATAACCAGCAGGATTCCAAACGCTGCCACAAGCACAATAGCGACCCAGAAGCCTGCCGTGGCATAATCTCCGTCCTGAATTACCATAGCGATTTTCTGGGATATGGTTCCTGTTTTTCCCGGAATATTTCCCGCCAGCATAGAAGTGGCACCATATTCTCCCAGCGCCCTGGCAAAGGTCAGCACGGTTCCCGCAGCCACACCCGGTCCGGCAGTGGGAAGCACCACCTTCCAGAAAATTTTTGTCTCAGACATGCCCAAAGTGCGGGCCGCATAAATCAGATTGGAATCTATCTGTTCAAAAGCCCCCCTGGCATTGCGGTACATCAGGGGAAAGGCAATCACCACTGCCGCCAGCACACACCCGGCCCAGGACTGTATGATTTTAATATGAAAGGAATCATACAAAAATGCCCCCACCGGCCTTCTGGTGCTAAAGGTCAGAAGAAGAAAAAATCCCGCTGCCGTAGGGGGCAGCACCATGGGCAGCGTGAGTATACCGTCCAGTACGGCCCTTGTTTTCCCTCCGGCCTTCATAGCCTTTGCCGCCGCAAAAATCCCCAGAAAAAAAGAGAAAAATGTGGCGGCAATTCCTGTTTTTAAGGAAATCCAAAGGGGACTCCAGTCCAGATTTTCCAGTATCTGCTTCAACGCTTCCATGGCCTCTCCTTTACTCTACATTCGTGTCAAAATAATAGTTTTCAAAAACTTCTTTTGCCTCATCGGAAAGCACATATTCCAGAAAATCCTGAGCCGCTTCTTCCTGTGCCTTATCTGCTTCCTGGTTTTTCACCCGGCAGATAGGATAAATCACATCTCCGGTCAAATCGTATCCCACAGTTTCCAGAATTTTCACCTTGTCCTCATATCCGTAGGTATCCGAATAATAAGTGGTTCCCACCTCACAGGCCCCTTCTGTCACAGCAGTAAGCGCCTTGCTTACGTTATCCTGCTCACTGATTTCCACACCGCCTAAGCCTTCGGACACTTCCTGCGTCGTAATTTTGGACACGTCCTCTGCCTGCGGCAAAATCCCCATATTCACCAGAGCCTGCCGGGTATACTTGCCCACCGGTACACTGCCCCCTGCAAGAGCAATACTTTTGGCTTCCTGCAAATTGTTAAGTCCGGTTACTTTTGTTTCACTGTCTTTTAAAGTCAGAAGCACTACCTGATTGTTTACCACATTGCGGCGGGTTCCCTCCACAATCAGTCCGTCCTGCTCCAACTGGTCCATTTGTTTCTGGGATGCGGAAAAGAAAATATCACAGGCATATCCCTCTTCAATCTGGGTCAGCAGGGTACCGGAGCTGTCTGCATTGTATACAATTTTCACCTCCGGGTGCTCCTCCTTATATTTCTCTGCCAGTTCGGTCATCACGGTATTTAAACTCGCTGCAATAAACACCTGAATTTCTTCAGGTTCTGTATTCGTTTCTTCCGTTCCGCCGCAGGCACCCAGTCCTGCTGTCATACACAATACCAAAGCTGCTGCTAAAAATCGTTTCTTCATTCTGCTTCTCCTATTCTCTTTTGTTCTGTTTTCTTCTAATTTCTTCCACATTCTCCTTCGGTTCCCCGCAGGATTCCCAGACCGTGTTCCAAGACCGACAGAACAAATTCCAGAGATTCCTTTACTGCCTTAGGGCTTCCCGGAAGATTTACAATCAGCGTGCCCTTTCGGATTCCGGATTCTGCCCGGCTTAACATAGCGCGCTTTGTAATGGTCATGGAATATCCCCGGATGGCCTCCGCAATGCCTCTGGCCATGCGGTCACACACGGCAATGGTTGCTTCCGGGGTCACATCCCTTTTAGAAAATCCGGTACCGCCGGTGGTGAGAATCAGGCTTATCTGCCTCTGGTCAGCCAGACGCATCAGCTGCTGTTCCAACGGTTTCTGTTCATCTGGTAAAAGCAGCGTTTCTTCCACCTGGTATCCGGCTTCTTCCAGCATTTTTACAATCAACGGACCGCTTTTGTCCTCTCGTTCGCCCTTAGCCCCTTTATCGCTGAGGGTAATCACTGCCGCTGTATAAGGCCGGTTTGCGTCAGGCAGTACCAATTGGATTTCGTCTCCCCTTTTGATTCTTCCCCCCTGCAAAACTCTGGCAAATACCCCTTCCTTGGGCATAATACATTCTCCCATGCGCTGATAAATCTGACAGTGGTTATGACACTCCTTTCCAATCTGGGTCATTTCCAGCACCACATCTCCTATCCGGAAACGGCTGCCCACAGGCAGAGCGGCAAAGTCAAATCCCTCTACCACCAGATTTTCTCCAAAAGCGCCGAAGTCCACTTCTGCTCCTCTTGCCTGAAAATCCTGAATTTTCTCTACAGAGAGCATGCTCACCTGACGATGCCACGGGCCTCCGTGAGCATCTCCCAGAATCCCCCATTGTGGGGTCAGTTCTGCTTCTACTACTTCCGTTTTTGCAGTTCCTCTCTGTTTACTGATACAGATTGCTCTGATATTTCCCATTTCTATCCTCCTATTTTCCACATATCCCGCTGCTCTGTTATCTGTTCCGTATGTGCAAAACAATGCCTCTGGGGCTTCTTTTCAACAGCACTTCTAAGCAGTTCTCTGATTTCCTCACGATTTCCTGCTCTTACTGCCTCTTTCAGAGAAAAATTTTCCTCATAGCAAAGGCAGGGCTTTACCTTTCCCTCCGCCGTCATGCGCAGGCGGTTACAGCCTGCACAGAAATTATCATGTATGGCGCTGATAAAGCCCACACTTCCCTGAAAACCGGGAAAACGGTAATACACTGCCGGGCCGTTTCCGTGAGAACGGCCGTCCGGTTCTGCCTTTCCGAAAGATGCCTGCATCTCTTCCAACAGCAAAATATTGGAAACTCCCTCTGTTTCCTTATCTTTTCCCAGAGGCATTTTTTCAATAAATCGCACATCTATTCTGCGGTTTTTAGCCAATAGCGCCAGTTCTTTCCAATCCTTTCCGTTCTCCCAGGGCAGCAGTACCGTGTTGGTTTTTAAAGGCACCGGGAATCGGCTCATCGTATCCAGTCCTTCAAGGACCTGTGCAAGCTTGTCAAAGCCCGTGATTTTCCTGTATGTTTCCTCATTCAAGGTATCCAGACTCACATTCACTCCATCAATCCCAGCCTGATAAAGCGCCTCGGCGAAAGGAGCCAGAAGTACACCGTTGGTTGTCAGGGTCACCTTTTCCATTCCGGGAATTTCTTTCAGTTTCCGGATAAGTTCCACACAGCCGGGACGCAGAAGAGGTTCTCCTCCGGTAATCTTTATTTTTCGGATACCCATCCGGGCGCCGCAGACACAGATGTCCAGAATTTCCTCCAGACTTAAAAGTTCTTTCCGGGGCAGAAAGCAGGGCATTTCCGGCATACAGTACCTGCACCTTAAATTGCAGCGGTCTGTAATGGAAATCCGCATATAATCCACTGTTCTTCCGTAGCTGTCCTTCACTTACTGCTCCCCGCTTTCCATCTGCCTCTGGTATATCCCGCTTTTTCCCCCGGTTTTCTTTTCCAGACAGATATTTCCGATTTCCATACTTTTATCCACCGCCTTACACATATCGTAAATGGTAAGCAGCGCAGTGCTCACTCCGGTCAAAGCTTCCATCTCCACTCCAGTCTTTCCCACAGTACGCACGGTACACACCGCTTTTACTGCGCATTCCTGCTCCAAAAGGAAAAACTCCAATTCTACCTTGGAAAGATTCAGCACATGGCAGAGAGGAATCAGTTCTGAAGTCTTCTTCGCCCCCATGATTCCGGCAATTCTGGCCACACCCAGCACGTCTCCTTTTCCCATTCCACCTTCTGCAAGTTTCAAAAAGCATGCTCTGCTCATAGTAATGGTTCCCGCGGCAATGGCTTCTCTGACCGTTTGCTTTTTCTCGCTGACGTCTACCATAACCGCCTCGCCCCGGTTGTTAAAATGCGTAAACTCTCCCATTTAAACTCCTTTCCCAAATCCGCAGTTCGGATAGGTACACTGGGGACAGGACAGACACAGACCGCCTTCCCCTGCCCGGATAAAATCTTCCTCTGTGAGCATTTCTCCTGCCAGAAGCCGCGGCAGAACCAAATCGAAAATCGTTCTTTTCGCATACATGACACAGCCAGGCAGTCCCAGAACGGGAATCTTCCTATCCCCATGCTCATAATAAGCCAGCAGGAACATAGCGCCCGGCAGCATGGGTGCTCCGTAAGTCACAATCCTGGCCCCTGTATTTTTAATAGCCAGAGGCGTCCGGTCGTCCGGGTCCACACTCATGCCTCCTGTGCAGATAACCATTTCCACGCCTTTTTCTATCATTTCTTCAATGGCTTTTGTAATCACAACATGGTCGTCTCCGCTTAATACATGCTCTGTCATCTGCACCTGATACTCTGCCAGTTTTTCCTCAATGACCGGGGTAAAGGTATCGGAAATTCTGTTTTTCAGCACCTCGCTTCCCGTAGTAACCACTCCTGCGGTTTTATACCGGTAAGGCAAAATCTGAAAAATCGGTTCTTCCCCTGTAGCCTGCCTGGCTGCCTCCATTTTTTCTTTTTCGATTACCAGGGGAATAATTCTGGTACCTGCAATTTTATCCCCTTTTTTCACCGGAAAATTGCCGTGGCGGCTGGCAATCATCATCTGGCCCATCCCATTGATTTTGTGCAGGGTTTCTCTTTGTATCTTCAGAACGCCGTCCATGTCGGCAATGAGTTCTATTTTTCCTTCCTTAACTTCACTTCCGTGCATATGCTCGCCCTTGCAAATGCGGTACAGGATTTCTGCCGCTTCGTTCTCATGCAGCATATGCTCATTATTTTCCCATATATAAATATGCTCTTTTCCCACACTTAAAAGAACGGGAATGTCCTCCTTCTGAATCACATGGCCTTTGCGAAACACAGCGTCTTTGGTAACGCCTTTGATAATCTGCGTAATATCATGGCATAAAATCTGTCCTACTGCGTCTTCTGTACGCATTAATTTCATAATAATATGCTCTCCCTTCTATCTGAACAAAAATAGTTTGTTTTCTCTATCTTTCTATTTTAATGCATCTTGCCCGTTCTGTCTATCTCCCTTCCCATTTTCTGTTGACAAACCCTTTCCCCCATTCTATAATGATTTATAACTTTTACGCTGTAATATCGTAAAATACAGGGAGGGATTGCATTATGAAACAAATTTCAGGAAACCGACTGTTGGTAAAAGCCCTGAAAGAAGAAGGGGTGGACGTTTTATTCGGCTATCCCGGGGCGTGTACCATTGACATCAGCGACGAGCTTTACAAACAGAACAATCTGGACATCATACTTCCCCGGCATGAGCAGGCTCTGGTTCACGAGGCAGACGCCTATGCCAGAACCACAGGAAAGGTTGGGGTCTGTCTGGTGACCAGCGGTCCCGGCGCTACCAATCTGGTGACAGGTCTTGCCACAGCCAACTATGACAGCGTACCTCTCGTATGCTTTACCGGACAGGTGGCACGTCATCTCATTGGAAACGACGCTTTTCAGGAGGTAGATATTGTGGGTATCACCCGCAGCATTACCAAATACGGCGTCACCGTACGCAGGCGGGAAGACCTGGGACGAATTATCAAAGAAGCCTTCTATATTGCACGCACAGGAAGACCCGGCCCTGTGCTCATTGACTTACCAAAAGACGTGATGGCTGAGCTTGGCAGCCCCGAATATCCCAAAACTGTCAACATTCGGGGATACAAACCCAATTCCGGTATCCATGTGGGGCAGCTGAAAAAGGCGCTGAAGCTTCTCCAAAAAGCCAAAAAACCTCTGTTTCTGGCAGGGGGCGGTGTCAACATTGCAGGAGCCGGAGAAGTTTTCACCAAAGTGGCTGAGCAAACCCAGGTTCCTGTGGTAACGACCATTATGGGCAGAGGCGCTATTTCCACCAACCATCCGCTGTTTATTGGAAATCTGGGCATGCACGGCGCTTATGCTGCCAATATGGCTGTCAATAACTGCGATTTGCTGTTTTCCATTGGTACTCGCTTTAACGACCGTATCACCGGAAAACTCCACGAATTTGCTCCCCATGCGCAGATTGTCCACATTGATATTGATACGGCTTCTATTTCCAGAAATATCCATGTAGATATCCCTATTGTGGCAGATGCCAAAGAAGCCCTGCTTAAGATGGATGCTTATGTAGAGCCCTGCAGCACGGGCAAATGGCTGAAGGAAATCCATGCATGGCAGGAAGAACACCCGCTTACCATGAAGAAGCGGGCGCTGATGGGGCCTCTGGATATTCTTCAGGAAATCAACCGCCAGTTTGACAAAGCCATTCTGGTCACAGACGTGGGCCAGCACCAGATGCTGGTAACCCAGTACGCAGAGATTACAGAAAAGAAAAAACTGATTATGTCCGGAGGCCTTGGCACTATGGGCTATGGACTTCCCGGTGCCATTGGGGCAAAAATCGGCAATCCCGATACGCCTGTCATTGCCGTTTCCGGCGACGGCGGCATGCAGATGAATATTCAGGAACTGGCTACCGCAGTTCTGGAAGAACTTCCGGTCATTCTCTGTATTTTCAATAACGAATATCTGGGCATGGTACGCCAGTGGCAGAAGCTGTTCTACGGCAAACGGTATTCTATGACAAACCTGCGGGCCGGCGCTCTCTCCCGCCGCACAGACGGAGAAGAACTGCCGCCTTATACCCCGGATTTTGTCAAACTGGCTCAAAGCTATGGGGCTGACGGCATTCGTGTTACGAAAAAAGAAGAAATCGCCCCTGCCTTTGAGCGGGCTAAGACCCACGCCAAGACGCCTACGGTGATTGAATTTATCCTCGACCCGGAGGAAATGGTTTACCCGATGATTAAACCCGGCGGCACTCTGGCCGATATGATTATGGATTGTTAGGAGGCGGGACTATGGAAAAAGGAATGAAAAAAAGATGGATTTCCCTCTATGTGGAAAATCAGGTAGGGGTACTTTCCAAAATTTCCGGACTGTTCTCCGGAAAATGCTACAATCTGGACAGTCTCACGGTAGGAACCACGGAAGACCCTACGGTTTCCCGTATGACCATTGCAACCGTCAGTGATGACGAAACCTTTGAGCAGATAAAAAAGCAGTTAAACCGCATGGTGGAGGTTATCAAAGTCATTGATTTTACGGATATTTTTATCCGCATGAAGGAAATTCTCTATGTGAAAGTCAGAGATTGCTCTCTGGAGGAAAAAATCGAGTTGTTTCAGATTGCGGAAACCTTTAAAGGACGTGTCATTGACCGTGGAAAAGACAGCCTGCTTCTGGAATTTGTCCAGACCGCTGCCAAAAATGATGCGGTTGTCAAGCTGTTTAAAGAAGAATTTAAAAATATCGAAGTGGTACGGGGCGGAAGCGTGGGAATTGAATCCATCAGCATGATGGAACACTGATTCTCCCCCCTATTCCAAAAAGCCCGCGAAGCTGCAGTCTTTCCTGTTTCTTCGCGGGCTTTTCTTTTTTATGCATCTTAGTATCTTCCGTAAAGTCTTCCTGTCCATGCAGCGTCAATGGCTGCGAAAGCTTTTCCGTTTTTCTCAATGTATCTTTCCAGGCGCTGTCCAAATGTCATTTTTTTTGTATCTATATTGTTCTGATTTAATTTCTTCATAATAATTTCTCCTCTTTTTGAAATAAGTGTTTTCCTTGTTTACAACCATATGTTATCATAGACTATAGAATTATTTTAGATAATATATTGACTGTTTTTAGGTCAATATTGACATTTAGGAGGTTTTTTATGAAGACTGCGTTTTACAGACATCTGGATGACCTGGAGGGAAAAAATATCTCCATCCGCTATCAGACCAACCGTGGTTCTTATTTCCCAGCCCACTGGCATCCTGCCGTTGAACTGCTCTATATCCTGAACGGCACTGCGGAAATCACCATAAGCGGCAAAAAATACACCCTGGTGGCAGGGGAATTTATTGTTACGGATTCCAACCAGATACATGAATCCCGCTGCGCTCTTGCTTATACGGAAATCTGTGTGCACATTTCCAGGGCATTTCTGGAATCCTATATGGAGCAGGGTATCCTTCCCCATCTGGTGTGCAGCAGAGAAACCCTTACCCACAAAGACCTTCCCTGGTTTCTGGAAATCTGTGACCTTTTCAAGCAGCTGGTTCCCCTTTACATCACCCAGCCCCCTGCCATGAACCTGGCCTGTGAAGCCATTGTCATGCAGATTCTGTTTAAACTGGTAAACCATTTCTCTGTTTCCATTCCTGCAGAGGAAGTACCTGCCGCCGGAAATCAGGAACGACTAAAGGAGATTCTGCTCTATGTGGAAGAACACTACAGCCACAGCATTTCTCTGGAGGAAATTTCTGCTCATTTTGGTCTCAACCGGGAATATTTCTGCCGTTTTTTCAAAAAGAATGTGGGGCTCAACTTTTCCCGGCATGTAAATCTGGTCCGGCTTTCTCACATTCATTTTGAACTGCTTACCACCAATGACCCCATTATGGAAATCATTGACCGGAACGGATTTACCAATTATAAGCTGTTTCATAAGCTCTTTCGTGAGATTTATGGCTGTACGCCCCGTGATTTGCGGACGTCGAAATCTGCAGGGGCGGAAAATTAAAACTGCTACAAAAACAGCCTCTTTCTGGCTGTCCGCACAGACAACAGGCAGATTCCGCTAAACAGCACCAAAACAATGCCTGCACTCCACAGATTTACCAGCAGCAACTCTTCCTTCATGACATTTCCCAGCGCATGTATGGAAAACCAGGAGGTGACAACCATGAGCACGAAGGGACAGTAGTAGGTAAAACAGATTTCATTCCGTACAGACTTTTTCAATACCTTTGTCTGAATTCCCATTTTTTCCAATACCCTGTACCGCTCTTTGTCCTCGTAAACTTCATTGCCCGTCTTTAAGAAAATAATACTTCCTGCTGCCAGTACCAGCGTCACAAACATAAACTGGCACAGAGAATACATAATCCGAATCCAACCGTCCTGCTTAGACTGTGCCTGGGAATAGTTGACACCGGTTGTATACTGGCCGTTTTCATCCTGCGTAACCAGGGATTGAAGATAAGCCTTTGACGCTTCTATGTTTTCGGGGTTTTTCAACCTGTAATTATACAGATAGCTTTTCACCCCAAGTCCCTCCAATTCTTCAAACGTCTTATCACTGACCACATAGATATCTGCTGAGCTTTGCAGAGCTCCCAGATAAGGGGTCTTGTCCACGGTAAGAACCTCATACATTTTCTCTCCTATCTGCTGTTTTTCATCTCCAACCGAACTGCCCGCAAGGCTCATAAGAATTTCGTGGTCCAGGTTAATCACCTGGGTGTCCTTCAGTTCTTTGTAGGGAAAGGAAAGCCCTGCCGCTTTGGCCGCGGACTTTACCTGGGAATAAGATACCACACCGTACATCGTTTGATTGTATTTTGAATGCATGGTTTTGGAATCCAGAATTACCAGTTCATAAGTATTCCAGCATTCCAGTTCATTTTCCTGTTGGATACCCCTGGCAATTTCTTCCCCGTCTTTTGGCTGTGTGCTTACCACCTGACAGGTATAAACCCGGTCAAAGGCATGTATTTTCTCATACCGCTGCTTCATGGCAATGGAAAAGGCCAGCACAGTCACAGAACAGATCATCAGTACAGTCACCATGGCATACGTTCTGTAATTCTTTTTCATGCGGAAAGCCAGACTGTTCACCCAGAGATTTCTCTCTTTTTTATACAGATACTTTTTATTGCCTGTCAGCTTTCTCAAAAGTGCAGGGATAAGACCGGAAAACAGCAAATACACGCCTGCAATCACCAGAATTACCGCTGCCAGAGCATTATTCAGAGCCTGCATACCATTGGTATCCCAGGCCAGATAATAGCCTGCTCCCAGAATACCCAGACCTGCCAGAATGCGCAGAAAGGTCAGAATCCCCTTTTCCGGACGGATTTCTTTCTGCTTCGCACCGGAAAGCAGATTCAGCACACTGCTGGTTGCCAGGGTGTGATAACTCTTTAACGTCATCAGTCCGTATACACCGCCAAACATAGCTGCTGTCACCAGTACCGGCGAAAGACTGAAAGAAAATTTTACATCCACACTGATATCCGACAGCTTCAAAAGCAGCATCTGAAACAGCTTGGAAAACAACACTCCGGTTACAATTCCCGAAACCAGGGAAACCAACCCGATAAATACAGCTTCCAGCACATACATTTTTCCGATACGCTGATTATCCAACCCCATAAAGATGTAAATACCGATTTCTTTTTTCCTCTGATTTAAAAACACATTGGACGCATACCAGATAAAGAAGAATAAAAATACGGCAAATACAACAGACGCGGCCTTTACAATCATATCAATGTAATCCTTTTTATAATCCATGAGTACGTCCATGGAATCCGAATACAGCACATTTTGAAAATTAAAAAAGATAAACACAGAAAAGGCCAGGGAAACAATGAGCATACCATAATTTCTTACACTTCGCTTAAAGTTCGAAAAAGAAAGCTTGAAAAGACTCATTCCTGCTCACCTCCCATGGCAGCCAGCATGGACATGATTTCCTCGTAAAACGCCTTTCTGCTTTCCCCGTGGTTTAAGCGGCTGTGAATTTTTCCGTCTTTGAGAAAATACACCTGTCTTGCATAGCTGGCTGTGTAGCCGTCATGGGTAACCATTAAAATCGTAGCCTTCTCCTCTTCATTAGCCGCCTTCAGACAGCACAGCAAATCCCGGCTGGATTTGGAATCCAAGGCTCCGGTGGGCTCATCCGCAAACAAAATCCGGGGTTCCGTAATCAAAGCTCTGGCGCTGGCCGCCCTCTGCTTCTGTCCTCCGGAAAGCTGATAGGGATATTTCCGCAGATGGCTTTCCAATCCAAAGGCGCACGCTCTCTGCTGTACCTTCCGGATAATCTCTCCGCTTTTCGCCCCGTTTAGAGATAAAGGCAGCGCAATATTATCCTGCAAAGTCATATTATCCAGCAGATTATACTCCTGAAAGATAAACCCGATTTTATCTCTTCGGATAAGAGAAAGCTGCTTGTTGGACAATTTTGTAATGTCCTTTCCTTCCAGAAGAATTTCTCCCTTTGTGGGCTTATCCAGTGTGGACAAAAGATTTAAAAGCGTGGTTTTCCCTGCGCCGCTGGGACCCATAATGGCAATGAAATCACCTTCAAAAATATCCATACTGATATCCTGCAGTACAGGTGTTTCATATCCCTTTCGTCCATAATTCTTATACAGATTTCTGATTTCCAATATTTTATTCATGTTCTATTACCTCCCTGTCTGCTTTTATCTTAGCAGACAGGATTCTAAAAATCCTTTCATTCCGGCAACACTTTCCCTTCCAGACTTTCATTTTTGTTAGAAATCCGCTTTTTGCTGCTTAAGGCAGTAGCAAATGGTCGGAGGTATCCTGAAAATACAGCGAAAAACAGGTTCCCTCCCCTTCCCTGGACGAAACCTCTATGGAAATGCAAAGCAGCTGTGCAATGCTTTTCGCAAAAGCAAGCCCCATTCCGGTAGAATGATAGTCGCCCTTTCTGAGTATTTTTCCCACATACCCTTTTTCAAAAATATAGGGCAAATCTTCCGAAGAAATACCGATTCCCTTATCTTCCACCGTAAAAATCACACCTTTTTCTTCCCTTTTTGCACGAAAGGAAAGTTTGGGCTCGTCTTTCCTGTATTTCACTGCGTTTCCAACGAGCTGGTTCAATAAATACACCAGCCACCGTCTGTCGCTGTATACCGAAATCCCCTGCAAATCCAATTCCAGTTCAAACTGATACTGAATCAGGAAATACGACTGATTTTTCACAGCCTCCTTTACCACGCTTTCCAGTGTAAGCTTTTCCATGCGCACATCGTGCTGGGGCTGCTGCAGCTTGCTTCCTGTAAGTACGGTGTGAATCAGCCCTTCCAGCCGCATAATACAGTCCTGCATATCTCTTTTCAGGCCTGTATCCTGATTTCTCTGATTCATGAGTTTTAAGGAGGTCAAAGGCAGCTTGGCCTCATGGGACCAGCGTGCAATATAATCCGAAAGCTCGCCCAGACGCCTGGTGTATTCCGCCGCCTCTTTTTGCTGCTCCTCCTGTATTTTGCAGACATACCCATACAGTTCCTCTCCCAGAATTTTCTTTTCCTCCTCTGCCAAAAAGGCCTCCTGATTCTGAAAATAATTTTTCAGCTTCCTCCATTTCTGATAATCCCGGATAAGCCAGCACACTCCGAAAAAGCAAAGCAACAGATTCAGATACAGGATATCCTCTCCCTGCAGCGCAGGAACACACAAGAAAATAAGATAGCCGTTTACAAATCCCCAGAGTCCTCCAATCATCAGAAAGACCTCTGCTCTGTGGCAAAAATATGCTTTCATTCCAGATAATACCCCTTTCCCTTTCTGGTATGGATACAGGAAACTCCGTCTGCGCACTCAGCAATCTTCGCCCTGAGCCTGGATACCAAAACAGTCAAAGAAGCGTCTGTTACATACTCATCTGTACTCCACAAATGCTGCATCAGTTCTTCCCGTTCCACCACACGCCCTTTGTTTTCTGCCAGAATCCCCAGAATCCGGTTTTCCGATTTCGTCATCTCAATAGTCCTGCCCTTGTAAAGCAAAACTCCCTGGTTCCTGTCATACACCAGATGTTCTCCCAGATATTCCCGGTCTGCCTGCGTATATTCATACGCTCTCCGAAGAAGCGCACGGATTTTCACCAGCAGAAGTTCCGTATCAAAAGGCTTTTCCACATAATCATCTCCCCCGGAAACCATAGCCATGACCTTGTCTGCATTCTGATCCCGGCTGGACAAAAACAAAATGGGAACTCTGGAAAAGCTGCGAATTTTGCTGCACCAGTAAAATCCGTCATAATACGGAAGGTTAATATCCATGAGCACCAGGTCACAGCCGCTTTTTTCGCACTGCTTATCCACTTCCTGAAATTCTTCCAGGTACACGGCCTCAAATCCCCATTTCTCACAAAGTCTGCAGATTTCTCCGGCCAGTGTGAAATCATCTTCTACAATCAAAATCTTCATACGGAAAATCTCCTGTTCTATATTCTGTCTCCTATCTTACACGTTTTTCTCTCTTCTTCCTACCCTTTGGAGCAATCTTGCAAAAATGTTAGAATTCATGATTCTTTTTCGGGAAGAAGGGGCAGGAAAATTTCTGCCCGAAATCCTCCCTGGGGTGCATGGGAAAGTTCTACCCTTCCTCCGTGTGCCTGGGCAATCTGCCGGACAATCAAAAGCCCCAGGCCGTGGCTCTGCTCTTTCACCTGACTGTCACACACCATATAATGAGGCTTCTTCTGAATCGCGGACAAAACTTCCTCTGTGACACCCACTCCGTCATCCGAGACTGCAAGACAGCACATTTCCTGGATTTGCTTCACTTCCAGAGTAATGATACAGCCCTTTGGATTGTGCACCTGGGCATTGCATATCAGGTTGGAAACTGCCCGCTTTAGAAGTTCCTCATCTCCCCGGATAAAAACTGCCGACACTTGCTCTTTTGTGGCCCACTCCACAGGATATTTATCCTCTCCATCCAGATTCAGAAAATCCACTGCCATTTTTCTTAAAAATGCCACTGCGTTGATTTTGCCGGAATGGAGAGGCTGTACCTGATATTCCAGTTTGGATGCCAGGTTTAAATCATTTATCAGATTTTTCATGCGCAGGCTCTGAAGCCGTATGACATGGGCTTTTCTTTTGTTTTCTTTTGAAAGTTCCTCATCTTCCTCCAACTGTCCCGCATACCCCATAACCATAGACAGCGGGGTGCGGATATCATGGGAAACTCCTGCAATCCAGTTGGCCCTGGCGGTTTCCTTCTTCTTTAGCACATATTCCTGGGAACGAAGCTGCCCTGCCGCCTGGTTAATGGACACGGCTATCTGGGAAAGCAGCCCGGTTTCCTTTACATAGACCTGATGATTTTCCGGCAGCTGACGGATTCCCTCTATAATAGGCTTAACTGCCTTTAAAACACCAGAGACGGAAACTGCATATACCAAAATAACAAACAACAGATTTCCTGCACAAAACAGTAAAAGAAATGTGGGAAATCTGGCGATTATCTGGTAATCAAACATAGGGGACATATGTTTCCAATATGCATTCTTTGGATACCCTATCAGCAGTACATCGGCTCCCTTCCCTACACTGACTGTAGGATAATCTTTTACATATCCCCGTACCGCCGAAGCCATTTCCGCGTAAGTGTATGCATCGGGAATCTCTTGCGGAAGGTTTGCACTGCTCCAGACAACCTTTCCGCTGCCATTTTCTATAAGCTGTACCCAGGCTCCCGCTTCCTTTAGAAGCTGAAGGCCGTTTTCAGAAAGAACATAGTTCTCCCCTTCCTGCTGCAATTCTGCAGATATCATTTCCGCCCTGCTCCACGGTCCTTTTTCTCCATTCAAAATGCTGTTCTGGTTTTTCGAAATGTAAGCAATCCAAAGCCCCACATTCAGCACAATTCCAAATACCAGGGAAAGAACCAGGATTCCGAAAAATCTCCGGATAAGTTTCAGTACACTGTTCATCTCCTACTCCTTTACTTTCAGCTTATATCCCAGCCCTTTTATCGTAATCAAAGAAACGGGTTTTGAGGGGTTTTCCTCTATTTTCTCCCGAATCCGGCGAATGTGGGCCATCAGGGAATTTTCATAGCCAAAAGGATTGTCTCCCCATACGGCTTCACAAAGCATATCAATGGTTACGATTCTTCCCGCATTGCGGGCCAGCACCTGCAAAAGCGCGTATTCCTTTGCAGTAAGAGCAATCCGATGCTCGCCTTTCACCACTTCCGCCCGCTGAAAATCAAGAGCACAGGCAGCAAGACGAAGTAAATCCTCTTTTTCTTCTTCCTTATAACATCTCCGCAAAATACCGGTCATGCGAAGAAGCAATTCTTTTGGAAGAAAGGGTTTGACCAGATAATCATCTGCCCCCAGCCCCAGTCCCCGAAACCTGTCCTCATCTTCTCCTCTGGCACTCAGAAACAGCACCGGAATGTCTGAAAACGCCCTGGCTGCTTCCAAAAATTCAAATCCATCTCCGTCCGGCAGCATAACATCTAAAAGCACCAGTTCCGGTTTCCATTCCTTCCATGCCGCCATAGCTTCCCTTACCGTCCCGGCCGTTCTTGTATTCAAATATCCTTCATGAGCCAAAATCCCCTGTACCATATACAAAATTTCCTGTTCATCATCCACCAGCAATATTTTTTTCTTCTTTAGATAATCCTGTTTCATGGCTTTCTCCTTTTCTTATTTCTTTCTAAAATTATAGCACGGCTTTGCTTTTGCAACAGACCATATTTAAAAATGTAAGGTAATTGTAAGGTTGCGGGAAGGTTCCCGTAAGACGGCGGGTTTATAGTAAAGACCAGAAACAGGAAAGGAGTTTTCACAATATGAATACCATAATCGAAACACACAATCTCACCAAACGATACAAAGATTTTACAGCTGTAAACAAGATAAACCTGCACATTCAGAAAGGAAGAATCTATGGCTTTCTGGGGCCAAACGGCGCCGGAAAATCCACGACCATGAAAATGTTTCTGGGACTGACCGCCCCTACCAGCGGCAGTTTTTCCGTAAACGGAAAGACGTATCCCAAAGACCGGAGGGAAATCTTGCGGGAAACCGGTTCCTTTATTGAATCCCCCGCCTACTATGGAAATCTTACAGGCGAAGAAAATCTGCAGATTATACAGCAGATTTTAAAGCTGCCCAAAAGCAGTGTCAAAGAGGTTCTGGAATTAACCGGACTTTACGAACACCGCAGACGCCCGGTATCCAAATATTCTCTGGGCATGAAACAGCGTCTGGGACTTGCGGGAGCGCTGATGGGACATCCTCCTGTGCTGATTCTGGATGAGCCAACCAATGGTCTGGATCCGGCGGGGATTCACGAAATCCGCACCCTGATTCGTTCCCTCCCGGAAAAATACAACTGCACTGTGTTGGTATCTTCTCATCTGCTTTCGGAAATAGAGCTAATGGCTGATGACATCGGTATTTTAAACCACGGCAGACTGCTCTTTGAGGGAACACTGACGGAACTGAAAACCCATGCCCACGAGCTTGGCTATCCTTCAGAAAATCTGGAAGAGGTCTTCCTGTCCATGATTGGAGAAGACAATCTGAAAAGAGGTGGACGAAAATGATACTGACTCTGGAAATGAAAAAACTGAAGCGCACAGGCTTTCTCCCCACCATTTTTCTGGGCAGTCTGTTTGCCTGCGCCTTTCCCCTGGCAAATACGGCTCTCCGGCCAGAACTCTTTGTGCAGCAGGAGCTGCCTGCCACGGAAATTCTCCTAAATGCCAACGGACAGATGCTTTCCATGGTGAATCTGCTGTTGACGGTGCTTGGCGCCTGTATTCTTTACCACACAGAATTTTCCGGCAGCGGCATTAAAAAAATGAACACCCTGCCAGTAAGCCAGGATCTGCTGTTTTTTCACAAAACCCTGCTGCTCCTTTTGGGGCTGGCCGCTGCTGTCCTACTGGAAAGCTGCTGTCTGGGATTTTGCGCCGTACACTGGTTTCCCAGCGAAGAAATGCTACCTCTTCATCTGGCGCAGCATACAGGCTATGCTTTTTTCCTGCTGGTGCCTGCTGCTCTCCTGATGATGCTGATTGCTCTTTCTTTTGAGAATATGTGGGTCACACTGGGTGTGGGTGTTATCTGTATCTTTGTATCCACCATGATTCCCACAGATACCGCCATCCTCGGGTATTTTCCCTTTGTCCTGCCCTTTTGGCGTTTCTTTGATATACAGGACAAAGAAACGCTGCTTCTTTCCCTGTGTATCTGTCTGGCAGAAATTTTGGTACTGATGTTCGTAGAAATTTTATTGCAAAAACTTCGGAGGAAATTATCATGACTTATATTCAGCTTGTTAAAACAGAACTAACCAAACTGCGCCGTTCTCATATTTTCTGGATTCTCCTGGCGCCTGTTATCCTTTTATGGATACCCAGCTTCTTAAACGCAGATATAAACTTTGAAGCAACCGGAATTTCCCCGGAAAACAACTTCTTCATCCAAAGCTACCTGGGCTTTACCTGGTTTATGTTCCCGGCTTCCCTTGTCGTCTGCACCGTACTGCTTACCCAGTCTGAGCGCACCAACAAAGGACTTCAAAAAATGCTGTCTCTTCCGGTAAACCCGCAGCTTTTCTGTCTGGCTAAGTTTACCATCCTGCTGCTTCTGGCTGCTTTTCAGCTTCTGCTCATGGGGGCTGCCTATTTTCCCACAGCCATGATTGTTTCCCATATGCAGAATTATTCCATGGTTCTGCCGGTATCTCTGGTACTGAAAGAAAGCTGTCTTTTGTACCTTTCTGCCATTCCCATGGCTGCCCTTTACTGGATGCTTGCGGTATGTATCCATACCCCGGTGTTTTCTATTGGTGCAGGACTGGCCTCCATTGTGCCTTCCATGCTGCTCATCAACACCAAAGTCTGGTTTGCTTATCCGGTATCTTATCCCATCTATACCCTGATGATACTCCGTGGTACTATGGAAAACAGTTTCCGCAGCTTTGTTATGGACCCCATCCCCTGGATTCCTGTATCCATCGGTATGACACTTGTTTTTCTCGCCGTTTCCTGTATAACCTTCGGCAGATATGAAAGGAGATAAGACCTATGAAAAGAACATGTATTTCCGTTTACCTTGTTCTTATGATAGGCGGGGCTGTATTTTCTCTTGTAGGGTATACAAAAGGAAAAGTAAGAACCGTATATATGCAGATTTGCATGGTGATAAACATGATATATGGAATTGCAGGAATTGCGCTGGCAGGGCTTATGCTGTATACCGCTTTAGGATAAGGCAAATTCCTTACCCTGCCGCACTGCTCTGCCTATTTAGACAGTTCAACAAAACCACCCTGCATTCACCCAGCAAGGTGGTTTTCTCATCTTCAATCCCTATCTCTTATCCCGCAAAAGTACATCATGCGCCCCGCCTTCTACAATACTGGTAGCGGAAACCAGTGTGATTTTTGCCTTTTCCTGCAATTCCGGTATGGTCAGCGCCCCGCAGTTGCACATGGTAGAGCGCACTTTGCTGAGCGTCAGCCCCACATTGTCCTTCAAACTTCCCGCATAGGGCACCAGCGAATCCACCCCTTCCTCAAAGGACAGCTTCTTATCTCCTCCCATATCATACCGCTGCCAGTTTCTGGCTCTTGCACTTCCCTCACCCCAGTACTCTTTCATATAGCTTCCGTTAATGTTCACCTTTTTCGTAGGACTTTCATCAAATCTGGCAAAATATCTTCCCAGCATAATGAAATCCGCCCCCATAGCCAGTGCAAGGGTAATGTGGTAATCATGGACAATACCGCCGTCCGAGCAAATCGGCACATAGATTCCCGTCTCCTTATAATATGCATCCCTGGCTTTGGCTACATCAATGAGGGCGGTAGCCTGTCCTCTTCCGATTCCCTTCTGCTCACGGGTAATACAGATAGCGCCGCCGCCGATACCTACCTTTACAAAATCTGCTCCGGCCTCTGCCAGAAAACGGAAACCTTCTCCGTCTACGACATTTCCGGCACCTACTTTTACTGTATCTCCGTAGTTTTCCCGGATATAGTCTATGGTCAGCTTCTGCCACTCCGAAAAGCCTTCGGAACTGTCAATACACAGCGCATCTGCCCCGGCTTCCAAAAGCGCCGGAACCCGTTCCCGGTAATCCCTGGTGTTAATTCCCGCACCCACCATGTACCGCTTGGAACTGTCAATCAATTCATTCTCGTTTTTCTTGTGGGTATCATAATCTTTTCGGAATACCAGATACACCAGTTCCTGATTTTTATTTACCAGAGGCAGACAGTTAATTTTATGCTCCCAGATTATGTCATTGGCCGCTTTTAAGGTGGTCTCCTCTCCTGCATATACCAGACTTTCCAGCTTTGTCATAAATTCTGACACTTTTGTATCCGGCGACATTCTGCTGATACGGTAGTCCTTATTCGTTACAATCCCCAGCAGCTTTCCGTTTGCCTGACCGTTTTCTGTAACCGCTACAGTAGAATGTCCGGTTTTCTCTGTAATATCCAACACGTTCTGCAGCGTCATTTCCGGAGATACATTGGAGTCACTCACCACAAAACCGGCCCGGTAGCGTTTCACTTTCCGAATCATCTCTGCCTGCTTTTCTATGGGCTGGGAACCATAGATAAAGGACATACCGCCCTCCTGGGCCAATGCAATAGCCAGATTATCATCCGAAACAGACTGCATAATGGCAGATACCATAGGAATGTTAACGGACAATGCCGGTTCTTCCCCTTTTTTAAACTTTATCAGAGGTGTTTTCAGGCTTACCTTTGACGGAATGCAGGCTGATGAAGAGTATCCCGGTACCAGAAGATACTCGCTAAAGGTTCTTGACGGTTCTTCATAATAAAATGCCATAGTTCTTCCTCCTTGGCTTCTCACTGTAAATTTTCTTTATTTTACCACAAAATGCACAAAAAGAAAAACAGGAAAAAGAACTTTTCTGTTAAATATTCTTTCAACGACTCTTATGACAGACGCGTAATCAATTCCGGCAGTTCTGCCAGATTGCGAATCACATAATCTGCCCCGGCCTCCCGATAGATTCTTTCCACTTTCGCACACTGCATAATCTTCTCTTCTTTGGAAAATTTTTCGTATTCTTCTTCTGTCAGACCCATCTCTGAACTGCCTTCCAGAACACCTACAGAAAGCACGCCGGCATGTTTTCCCTCTTTGATATCGGATACCGTATCTCCCACCTTCACGACACCTGCCGCAGAACTGCACTTTAACACTTCCATATTTTTAAATATCATAAAGGGATATGGACGTCCCGCATGCCCCACAGAGTCCGGGCTGAACCAGGCATCCGGTTCATATCCCGCATTTTTCGCTTCTCTTGTGACAATTTCCATCATCTTATCCGTGTATCCGGTGGTCGAACCGATTTTCACTCCCATTTCCCGAAGTTTTTTCACCGTTTCCAGCACATATGGCTTGGGTTCTGCAAATTGGTCCAGAATCCCCAGAAGTTTTTCCTCAAAAAGTCCATAAAGGCTGTCAATGTCTTCTTCTGTCACTTCATGCCCGTATTTTTCCAACCAAAGCCTGTGAATTCGTTCCATGGAAAGCATGGTTTTAATGTGATCTCTTTTCAGCATTCCCATGGGTTTCCGCACTTCCTCCATAGTCGGTTCAATACCGAAGTGTTTAAAGACTTCCACAAAAGCCTGCACCGGTGCAAAACATCCAAAGTCTACCGTAGTTCCTGCCCAGTCAAAAATTACCGCTTCTATTTTTCCCATTTTATCTGCCCTCCAGAAAGTCTTTCATAATGCTGCATACTTTTTCAATATCCTCTTCGTAAATTTCCCCGATATTTCCAATGCGGAAAGTATCTGCCTCTGTGACCTTTCCCGGATAAATAGCATAACCTCTCTCTTTGATATACTCGTACATCTCCTGAAAAGCAAAAGCGTGATTCTTCGGATACAAAAAAGTAGTAATAATCGGTCCCTGATGTTCGTCTTCAATATAAGTTTCCATGCCCATTTCTTTCATGCGCTGAATCAGCAGCCGGTTGTTGTCAGAATACCGTTTGCTTCTGGCTGCGATTCCACCCTCTTCCAGAATTTCATCTAAGGCTTTTGAGAAAGCCAGCACCACATGGGTAGGGGAGGTAAATCTCCACTTTCCATCCTTATTCATAGTTTTCCACTGATCATACAAATCCAGAGAAAGACTTCTGGCTTTGCCCTCACTTTCTATTAACTTCTGCTTGCGGGCAATGATAAAGGAGAATCCCGGTACGCCCTGAATACACTTGTTGGCGCTGCTCACCAGAAAATCAATGCCCCAGTCTTGAACCGGAATATCCACACCGCCAAAACTGCTCATGGCATCTACAATAAACGTACGTCCCTTTTCTTTCACAACCTTTCCCACTGCTTCAATATCGTTCAGAATCCCGGAGGTCGTTTCACTGTGTACCATGGAAACATGGGTAATATCCGGGTCTTTTTCCAGAATTTCCGCTATTTTTGCAGCGCTTGGAATCTTATTATATACCTCGCGGTACATCACATAGGAAATCTGAGCATGCTCAGCGATATCTTCCATACGCTCTCCATAGGCGCCATTTGCCACAATCAGCAGTTTCTCCTGCTCACCCATAACACTGGTAAGCACAGACTCCACACCAAAAGTTCCGCTTCCCTGCATCAATACCACGGTGTAGTCCTCATCTGTCACATGAGCCAGCTCCAGAAGCTGTCTTCTGATTTTCAGGGTAATGGCTTTATAATCATCATCCCAGGTACAATGGTCAAACATCATTTCTTTTCTCACAGTTTCTGTGGTGGTCAGCGGTCCCGGTGTTAATAATTTATAATTTTTCATGATTCTTTTTCTCCTTTTATCTCTTTCTATATCCTTTTTTATTTACATCTTTCTGATAATTTCTGATGTTGTTCCAACAGGTCCACAGTCAATGGCTCCGGAAATACTTTCGGGTAGGCCGATTGATTTGCGGCGTCCTCAACTTCTCCCTCATATACGGCAAGGGGATAGGTTTTCTGCAGTTTAGTTCTGCCTTTTTCGATTATGCACTGTGCCATTTCCATAGCCAGTTTCTTTCTCGGTGTTTCTCTGTCCAAAACAGCCACCGATTCCGTGAGAGAAAAGTTTCCCTCTTGCGGGTCTACATAGTCCACCGGCAGCCCTTCTTCCTTGTCTGCCACAGCCTGATGACGCAGGCCAAATCCCACCGCCACTTCTCCTGCCCGGACTTTCTTAAGGGGGCCGGAACCGGAATCTTCTATGTGCGGTCCTGCATTTTCGTAAATTTTTGTCAGCACTTCTTCGGCGCCGTCTTCTCCATAGGCATCTACCAAAGCCTGTACCATAAGCCAGGCCGTAGAAGAGGAGGATAAATCGGTTACAGAAATCATATCCCGGTACACAGGGTCTGCTAAATCTTTCAGAGAGTTTGGCATGGGAAGACCTGCCTCCAGCAGCACCCGGGTATTGATAAGAATAGCGCCCTCCTGGGCGGTAATGGGCTGACACCAGGCAGAAACGTCCGACAATGTCTGTTTCCCAAAATCCAGATCAGAAAACATAGGGTGCTGTTCCTGGGCGCTGTCAATGTAAAAGGTACTCATGGTAATCATATCTGCTTCCATATTTTCTCCTTCTGCCAGCAGTTTTCCTCCCAGTTCGGAAGTACCAAAAGACTGCAGAATGTATTTTCCCTGATATCCGTTTTCGTCCAGGGTATTTTTCATAGCCGTAACGGCCTCATCATCCGCATTGGAATAAATCACAACCAGGTCGCTGTTTCTGCCCCCGCTTACCAAAGATACTCCGGAAAATACCAGCACCAGGGCCAGTCCTGCTGCTGCCGCTCTTCTGGCAATGCGGACTCCTGCTTTATCCGTCTTCCGCTCCCGTCTGGCCAGATGTTGGAATATAAGCTTGCACACCAGATTGGTAGCCAGCAGCAATATGGACAATACAAAAATTTCATTGTATTTGTTATAATACTGCAGCTGCTTGATTTTCGTGGTAATCACCATGGTTCTGGCCCCTGCCAGGAAAATCACAGCACTGATGGTTACCATTGCATTGATAAAATAATAGCTGAACACCTCAATAATGGTGGAAAGAGCATTGGGCGTCACAATCCGCACAATGGTTTTCAGCCAGTTGTCTCCCATAAGCATGGCAGTAGTTTCCCAGGAGGCATTCATCTTTGCCAGGGATTCCTTCATCATAAGATACGGAGTTGAAAAAAAGTGAATCACATTGCACAGTACCAGAATCGCAAAAGTGCTCTGCAGTCCGGTTCCCGAAAAGGCAAAGAGAAAGGCAAGACCAAGCACCATTCCCGGAATGGTATTCGTCACCAGCGCAATTCCCTCAATGACATTTTTCAGCGCCCTGGACACCTTGCTTCTGGCTGTCACCAGAGCACTTCCATATGCAGTCAGCGTTCCAAACACTGCGGTAAAAAAAGCGGTGTAAAGAGAATTCAGATACACGTTCAAAAGTTCAGAATCTCCAAACACATTTTTTACATTCTCCAGAGTAAATCCCAATTCATAAGGCCACTGCTTTACAAAAGGCACTACAAAAATAACGAGGAAAATCATCAAAACCCCCAGACAGATAAAACTGCCCAGACCTGTGCAAACGATATCTCTGCCCCTGTTTTTCCGGATTTCAATATTGGAAATCTTGTTGTAGCGCACATTATATTTCTCCAGGTAATGAAGAAGGGCAATGCTGACAACAGAAGGAATGAGCATTACCACTGCAACCACTGCGCCGTTATGAAAATTGGGTACACTTCCCAACATCCGGTCATAAAGTACGCCGGCCAGCACCTCAAATTCCCCTCCTACAGCCGCAGGAATACCAAAATCCGTAAAGCTTAAGAAAAAAGACTGTACAAAAGAGGCTGCCAGCGTTCCCAACAGAGGCCGGATAATGGTTATCCAGAATGTAGACAGGGCATTATCCCCCATAACTCTGGAAACTACCATATATTTCTTGTCAATATAGGACATGGCATTATACAGCAGCATAAAGGACACAGGCAGAGTGTAAATCACATACCCCAGAAGAAGACCATTCATGCCGTAAATCTGGAAAAGCTGTTTTCCAAAAATTTTTGTCAAAAGCCCTTCTTTTCCAAAGGAATACAAAATCGCAAAACCATAAGTAATGGTGGGCAGCAGCATAGGAAGTACCGCTGCTGCACGGAGAAACTTTTTCAGCTTTTTTGGCACATTGGTATAGTGAATGGTATAGGCCAGCAAAAAAGCAATGGCCGTGGTACAAAGAGCTGCCAGAGAGGCCACCAGAAAACTGTTCCCCAGGGCTGTCAGAAATCCCTTTGAGCCAAATACTTCTCTGTAAAAGGCAGTGGTAACTCCGGAATCTCCCAGAAAAGATTTTCCCAGAAGCCGGAAAACGGGAAGCACCAGGAAGGCCCCGAAAAGCAGTATTACCGCTGCAAATATCAGTTTAATCTCTCGGTCTTTTGTTTTCTTCATCTCTGTCTTTCCCCTGACCTAACATGCTACGCTGGTCTTATCGGAGGAAAGTTCCCGGTATCCGAACAGACTGTAAATGTTGTTTCTCTTGATTTCCAGCTGATTGAGAATAAACTGTCGGATAAAATCGTCTTTTGGATTGTGTACAATCTCATCCGGCGTTCCGAACTGGGCAATTCCTCCCTTGTTTAAAATCAGCACTTTATCGGAAATTGTCAGTGCTTCCTCCGGGTCATGCGTAACAATAATGGTAGTCAGCTGATACTCTCTTGCAATTTTCTTAATCCGTTCTTTAATGGATTCTTTAATCACACCGTCCAGTGCACTTAAAGGCTCGTCTAAAAGCAGAATTTTCGGTTTCATAACCATGGTTCTGGCCAGTGCCACTCTCTGCTTCTGACCGCCGGAAAGCTGCTCGATTTTCTTTGTCAGATGTTCTCTTAACCCCAGCAGGTCAATAAGTTCCTCCACTTCCTGTCTGGTGGAAATATCCGGCTTATTCCGCAGCCCATAAGTAATGTTCCTGTACACATTCAGATTTGGAAAAAGGGCATAATCCTGAAAGACAATGTTAAATCCTCTTTTTTCCATAGGTACTCTGGTAATGTCTTCTCCCTGAAAGAGCATTGTTCCACTGTCCGGTTCCGTAATTCCCAGAATCATATTTAAAAGAGTGGTTTTTCCGCAGCCGGAAGGTCCCAAAATAGAAACAATTTCTCCTTTTTCAATACTCAGATTCATATCATTTAAAATTGTCACACCATCGTAAGATTTCTTAATGTTCACTAATTCTAACATACTACTTTTTTCCTTTCCGCTACTGTCTGCGCTCTGTTTTAAAACTCACCGCCATTATAAACATGTTGTTCTGACAAAAACTATCAAGAAAAAGTCAAAGTTTTGTAAAGAAAAGATAAAATCAGGACAGAAAAAACGGAAAAACTCTGTAGAAATTCTACAAAATTTTTCCGTCTTATTTATCTGTAGGCCCGATCACTTATCTTCTTACTGTTTTTATCCAGAAGTCCTGCGAATCTTGTATAATCACTGACCAGAATTCCCATATACAGCATATCCACCACAGCCAGCTGTGTCGTCCTGGAAAAAATGGCGTCTCCGTAAAAAAACTGCTTCTGACTGGAGCAAAGCACATAGTCTGCATATTTGCTTAAAGGAGAGTCCCGGAAATTGGTCAGGGCAATGGTAACTGCCCCCTGCTTTTTTGCTGCTTTTAACGTATCTACGGTATCTCTGGAACTGCCGCTGTAAGAAATCCCCACCGCTGCGTCTGTAGGTTTTAAATTTTCTGCACTGATACGCTGCAGATAAGTATCTGTGAAACACCTGCAGTTCAATCCCAGATATGTCAGCTTGGTACACAAATCACTGCATACTGTATGAGAGTTTTCCACACCGTACACCTCGATTTTTTCTGCCTGAAGCAGACTATCCACTGCTTTTTCATAAGCGTCTGCGGACAAAGATTTCAGATTTTCCTCCAACATGGCGATTACGGCAGCTGTAATTCCGGCCGGGATATTTCTCCTTTCCTCTTCCCTTGCCACCTCATATCCGTACATGGCATGAGGAATCGTACTCCCTCTGCCTGCCGGGCTTTGTGCCAGCAGACAGTGCTGAAATTCCTTATACCCTTTAAACCCCAATGCCTTTGCAAAGCGCACTACTGTAGGCTGACTAACCCCTGCCTTTTGAGCCAGGCAGGACAAGCCCATTCCTGCTGCCGCCTCCGGATTTTCCAATATATAATCTGCAGCCTTCTTCTCTGATGCCCGCAGGGACGCATAGTTTGCTTCTATTAAAAAACTCATGGATTCTTTTTGGTACACGTTCTTTCCTCCCTGTAGAAATTCTACATTTTTTTGACTATAAAAAAATTTTTTTCTGTTTTTCTCTTTTTTCTATTGTACACGAAATCACCCTTTTGCTATGTTAAATCTTGGTAAAATCCATTCTTTTCTGCTGTTTTCACGCAGATTTCCTTTCTTATCTCGCTTTATCTCTTTAAAAAAGCAGTTGACAGACGTGTTTTTCTGTGTATACTATAATGTCATAAAGCAAGGGCGCTTTGGAGAAATCCAGAGCGCCCCATTTTTATTTGAGGAGGAATGTATTATGAACACAGGTGACACAGGTTTTATGATTCTATCCGCTGCATTGGTCTTCTTTATGACACCGGGTCTTGCCTTTTTCTACGGCGGACTGGTCCGAAGGAAAAATGTGTGCAGTACCATGATGGCTTGTACTTCTATTATGGGACTTTCTGTTGTGATGTGGGTGCTCTTTGGATATTCGCTTTCCTTTGGCGGAAACCATTTGGGTATTATCGGAGATTTCCGCTGGCTGGCTTTCCGCCATGTGGGAATGGACGCCGGACCATATGCAGACACCATTCCCCATTTGGTCTTTGCTGCTTTTCAAATGATGTTTGCCATGATTACCCCTGCCTTAATCACAGGTTCTCTGGTCGGGCGCATGAAATTTAAAGCACTGTTTTTCTTTATGGCTTTCTGGTCTGTGCTGGTATACTATCCCCTGGCTCATATGGTCTGGGGCAGTGGAGGAATTTTGGCAAAGCTTGGCTCTGTAGACTTTGCAGGAGGCAATGTGGTACATATCAGTTCCGGAGTCAGCGCCCTTGTACTCTCCATTCTCCTTGGCAGGCGCCGCGGATACGAACACACCACTTACCGGGTACACAATGTGCCCTTTGTCCTTCTGGGCGCTTCTATTCTCTGGTTCGGCTGGTTTGGGTTCAATGCCGGAAGCGCGCTGGGAGCCAATGGTCTTGCCGCACATGCATTTATGACTTCGGCCCTGTCATCTGCCTGCGCCATGCTGACCTGGATGCTTATAGAAGTGATTCGAGAAAGAAAGCCTACACTGGTAGGCGCTTCTACAGGTCTGGTTATCGGGTTGGTTGCCATTACTCCAGGCGCCGGCTTTGTTCCCATCTGGTCTGCCTTTCTCATTGGCGGTTTGGTCAGCCCCATCTGTTACTTTGGCGTAGCTCTGGTAAAGAAAAAACTGAAAATTGACGATGCTTTGGATGCCTTTGGATGCCACGGTATCGGCGGTATCTGGGGCGGCCTTGCCACTGGTTTGTTCGGCCAGAGTTCCATTAACAGCACAGCCCAATGGGACGGCTTGTTTTTCGGTGATACCAGACTCTTTCTGGCACAACTTGCAGGTATTTTCATTACGATTATCATTGCAGTTATTGGCACACTTGTCTGTGCGGGAATCATAAGAATCTTTACGGAACTTCGCGTTTCTGTACGGGACGAACAGCTTGGGCTTGATATTTCCCAGCATGGAGAAAGTGCATATCCGACCTTTACAGGTCTTGACCAATAAGGAGGAGGAAACGTATGTTAATAAAAGTAGAAGCCATTATACGGGAAGAACAGTTTGAAGACGTGAAACAGGCGTTGCAGGAAATCGGAGTCAACGGCATGACTGTTTCCCAGGTTATGGGCTGCGGGGCTCAGTGGGGTTACACCCAATATGTCCGCGGCATGGAAGTGGATATTCAGATGGTACCTAAAATCAAATTTGAAATTGTGGTATCTTCTGAAGAATGGGAAACAAAAACCATACAAGCCATACAAAAAGCTGCCTTCACCGGGCAGGTGGGCGATGGAAAGATTTTCAGCTACGAAATCCGCATGGCACAGAAAATCCGAACCAAAGAAACCGGGTATGACGCTCTGCAGTCTGACAATTAAAAAAATGCCCCATGAAAGATTTTTTCTTCTTTCATGGGGCCGCTTTTTATTTTCAGACTACCTGATGCTTGGCAATATAAACCGGGAAGGTCTCTGCCCCCCGCACTTCTTTTCCTGCAGTAAGTTTCACATTTTTATCGGAAATCACATACTCTGCTTTCACACCATCTTCTACAACCGTATCCTGCATGAGCACACAGTTTTTCACCACAGCGCCTTTTCCAATTCTGACTCCTCTAAAGAGGATGCTGTTTTCTACTTCCCCTTCAATCACACAGCCGTCTGCCGCCATTATATTGCTGGCCTTGGAGCCATTGATGTAACGGGTTGGATTGTCGTCACGAATCTTGGTGTAAATCGGGTCTCCTGCAAAAAGACCATCCAGATTTTTCTCATCCAGCAGCTTCATATTTTCCCGGAAATAACTCTGCATATCGCAAATACGCGCTTTATAGCCGCAAAATTCATAGGCCTGCACATGCATTTTATCCAGATGCTGGGCCAAAATATCCCGCTCAAAGTAAGAGTATCCTCTGGCAAAAGCAATTTCAAAAAGTTTCACCAGAAATTCTCTTTCCATAATATAGATATTCATAGCCAGTTTTTGTACCCCGGGCTCTTTGGAATTAATATGGATTTTTCTTACTCTTCCGTCTGCGTCTACATTTAAGGTGTAATACATACCGTCTGTAGCTATACGGGGTTTTAAAAATCCCTGGGGAATTTCTTCCTCTGCGTAAACCATGGTGATGTCTGCATGATTGTCTGCGTGCTCGTCCATCAGGGCTTTAAAGTCAAAGTTCACTGCAATATTGCTATCCGACATAACCACATATTTTTCTTTCTGTCTTCTGAGATAATCCAGAAGATTAGCTATAGCCTCCACACGTCCGGTATAAAGCTTCACACCGTTTTCTGCAAAAGGAGGAACAATATTCAAACCGCCGTTTTTCCTGGTCAAATCCCATTCTCTTCCGGACCCCAGATGATCCATGAGAGAAAGATAATTCTGACGGACCGCAATGGAAATATTGCCGATACCGCTGTTTACCATACTTGACAAAATAAAGTCCACCATCCGATAACGTCCTGCAAAAGGAATGGAGGCCATCAGTCTTTTCCCGACCAGTTCGGGAACCAGTGTATCATAACTGTTTGGGAAAATGATTCCCAAAGCATCTGCATTTGAATTTACCATTGTTCTTCACCGTCCTTTACGTCATGCTCGACCATGGCACATGGCCCGATTTTGGCATTGTTTCCAATGTGGATGCCGGGGCCTACGGTAGCAACGCCCTTCTCTTTTTCTGAAGGCATGCCTCCTACCACTGCTTTTTCCCCTATCACTGCTTTTTCTGCAACAATACAATGTTTTACAACCGCACCGGCTTGAATTACCGTACCGCCCATAACCACGGCGTCTTCTACCACAGCGCCCTCTTCCACGCGCACGCCTGCAAACAGAACGGAGTGTTTTACATGACCTTTGATACGGCAGCCGTCTGTAATCATAGAATTTTCCACTACAGCCTCTGCACTGATACGGTGTCCGGTCATACCGCTGTTGCGGCTGTAGATTTTCCAGTCATCGTCAAATAAGTTGATGCCGCTGTGCTCCGGGTCCAGTACCTCCATATTGGCTTCCCAAAGTGAAGAAATGGTACCTACATCTTTCCAGTAACCGTCAAAATGATAGGCATACATTTTTCTTTTGTCGCGAAGCAGATTGGGAATAATGTTGTTTCCAAAGTCATTTTCGGAGTCCGGATCTGCCTTGTCTTCTTCCAGATATTTTCTCAAAATGTCCCAATTAAAGATATAAATCCCCATAGAAGCCAGATTAGACTTGGGATTTTTGGGTTTTTCCTGGAATTCTGTAATTCGGTCATCTTCATCTGCAACCATTAAACCGAAACGGGAGGCATCTTCCCACGGCACTTCCATAACAGCCACACTGAACTCAGCCCCTTTTTCTTTATGGAATCTGAGGAAGTCGCTGTAATCCTGTTTGCAAATCTGGTCTCCGGATAAAATAATGACGTACTGCGGGTCGTATCTCTCAATAAAAGATAAATTCTGGTAAATCGCATTTGCGGTTCCCTTATACCAGTCTGAACCGGACGCCTGCTGATACGGCGGCAGTACATGAACGCCTCCGTGAAGCCGGTCCAAATCCCACGGCTGGCCGTTTCCGATATATTCGTTCAATACCAAAGGCTGGTACTGGGTCAGAATTCCTACAGTATCAATCCCTGAATTAATACAGTTGGACAGCGGAAAGTCAATAATTCTGTATTTTCCGCCAAAAGGAACTGCCGGTTTTGCCAGCTTCTTTGTCAGTGCATACAAACGTGAACCCTGACCGCCTGCCAGCAGCATTGCAATCATTTCTTTTGCCATTTTAATTCCCCCTAGTATGTATTCGATGTCTCAATTATACCACACTTTTACCAATATCAATGTAAAATTTTGCATTTTTTTGTCAACTTTTAGCAAAAAAACTGCTGCCCAGATGGTGTTTTCCCTTGGGGCAGCAGTTTTTTCTGCATGTTCGTGTTGAATTGTTCTATTTTTCAAAAAGAATCGCTCTGGCTTCATAAGGTTTTAACATACCGTCCTTATGATACTCGTAATTGGAAATCAGTTCTTTTCCTTCCTCTGCTCTGTCGAACAAATCACAGGAAACTTCCTCTCCGCTGAAGTTACATGCCACAACCAGACGCTGGCTGCCCAGATTTCTGGCATAAGCATAAATATTTTCATCCTCTTCCAAAAGACCTTCGAAAATACCGTCAATAATAATCTCATAATTTTTACGCAGTTTTATCAGCTTCTGGTAATAGTAGTAAATGCTGTTTTTGTCCTCCACAGCTGCTTCTGCATTAATCTGCAGATAGTTTGGATTTACCCTAATCCATGGCTCCCCTGTGGTAAAACCTGCATGAGCGCTGGTATTCCACTGCATGGGAGTTCTGGCATTATCACGGCTGACTGCTTTTAATGCACTCATCATTTCTTCCGGATTCATCAGACCGTTTTCTGTAAATTCTTTATAGGTATTGATACTTTCAATATCCCGGTAATCTTCCATCTTGTCAAAGTAAGCATTGGTCATGCCGATTTCCTCACCCTGGTAAATGTAAGGTGTTCCTTTCAGCATGTGCAGACAGGTTGCCAGCATCTTGGCGGAAAGCTCTCTGTACATGGGGCCGTCGTTTCCGAAACGGGATACGGCTCTTGGCTGGTCATGGTTGTCCCAATACAGGCTGTTCCATGCTTTTCCTTCCAGCTGGGTCTGCCATTTATTTAAAATACTTCTCAGTCTTTTCAATTCAAATCTCTTGTCTGTCCATTTTCCGTGCTCAGCGGTTGGAGCGTCTACGTGCTCAAACTGGAAAACCATATTCAGCTCACTGCCGTCCAGGTTGGCATATTTTTTCGCTTCCTCTACGGTTACGCCTGCCGCCTCACCGACTGTAATCAAATCAAATTTGGACAATACCTTTTGATTCATTTCCTGCAGGTATTCATGGACACGAGGACCATTGCACACATAGGGGCTGTTATCTCCGTACAGACCATTATGTACAATACCGTCCGGGTATGCAGGGTCTTTGGAAATCATACTGATAACATCCATGCGGAAGCCATCCACTCCTTTCTCGCACCACCAGGTCATCATGTCAAAAACTTCCTTGCGCACCTTCTCATTTTCCCAGTTCAAATCCGGCTGTTTTTTGGAGAAACAGTGCAGATAATACATCTCTGTTTCCTCATCGTATTCCCAGGCAGAACCGCCGAAGCAAGCTCCCCAGTTGTTGGGTTCTTTACCGTCTTTCGGGTCTTTCCAGATATAGTAATCCCGGTAAGGATTGTCCTTTGACTTGCGGCTTTCCACAAACCAGCGATGCTCATCGGAAGTGTGGTTTACAACCAAATCCATTACCAGCTTCAGGCCTCTTTTATGCATTTCCTCCAGCATACGGTCAAAGTCTTCCATGGTTCCGAATTCCTGCATAATTGCCTGATAATCCGAAATATCGTATCCATTGTCATCATTGGGGGACTGGTATACCGGAGAGAGCCAGATGACATCGACTCCCAGATCTTTTAAATAATCCAGATGTGCGGTAATTCCGTTAATATCTCCAATTCCGTCCCCGTTGCTGTCTGCAAAACTTCTGGGGTAAATCTGATAAATAACACTTTTTTTCCACCATGCTTTTTCCACGTTTATTTCCTCTTTCCTCTGCGTTTTCTTATTTGTTACCTATAGTATACGAAAAGGCTTTTCCTTCTTCTTGCAATATGTTATTCTATATTTGTACTATATTCACTTTTTATTGTAAATTATATGGGTTTTTCAAGGAGAATCAGAACTGATTATGAATAAAATTAACTTTCGGGAAGAGGAACGCCACGGCACCCCCTATTTTCCCTTCCAGGCTTTTTCCCAAAAAGACACCTGCGGACAGTATTTTGCTCCCTATCACTGGCATGATGAAGTAGAATTTCTCTATGTGACAGAAGGAAGTCTGCTTCTCCACACAGAAACCGATACCCATCCGTTGAAAGCCGGCCATGTATACTTTATCAATCCCGGCACCGTACACGGCATTTTTGGGGACAGTCCGATTTCCCACCACTATGCACTTTTGTTCCCTCTGGAATTTTTAAGCTTTGCCAGATACGACATTTGTCAGAATGAATTTTTATCCCCCGTTCTTTCCGGCAAGCTGCAGTTTCCTCTGGGCGACAAACTTCCTGCCTCCTGCACATCTGCTCTCGGACAATATATGGAGAAAGCCGCTCTTGCTTCCTGGGACACGGACTCTCTCTCCGGGCCTTTATCTGTAAAAATTGCCCTGCTTCAAATATTGGAAACGCTGTTTTCTTATGAGGCTTTTCTGGCAAAATCCCCTGCTGCCTACGAGCAGGAAGATTTTGTCCGCTACTCCCTGAAACCTGTTTTTTCCTATATAGAGGGTCATTACATGGAAAAAATCACTCTGGAGCAGCTTTCTCTTCTCTTACATATGAATAAAAATTATTTCTGCAAATTTTTTAAAGAAAAGGTGGGCAAAACGCCCTTTTCCTATTTGAATGAGTACCGCATCAACCAGGCGGCTGCCCTGCTTTTAAAGAGCAGCCTGCCGGTTACAGAAATTGCCTTAAACACTGGGTTTGAAAATATCAGCTACTTTATCCGGCAGTTTAAACATTACCGGGGCTGTACTCCCTCTGCTTTCCGCAGCATGAAAACGCCGAAGGCTATGCCTATCTTATAGGGAACACTTTTCCAATACTTTTGTGATCTGGTCACAGAAAAAAGCAGTGCTAAAAGAAGTGATTGAGCCTGTGATTACCCAGATTCCTCTCCGCAGGCTGGGACAGCCTGTAAAACCACCTATTTCCTCACTAATTTACAGATAGTCTCACAGTGTGTTGTCACTATTATAGGAACACACATCCTTTACCTCGTCTACGATATGGGAACACATTTCTTTCGCTGTTTCTACTGCTTTTGATTTCTTCCCGAATCGTTCCTTTGCATTTCCAATTTCATTTCTGAATCCTGTTTTATATATGAAAATAATTCTATAGGGATCTTTCTCTCCATTTTCATCGTAACCACCGACAATAACTTTCTCGATGATACTTTCAAATATTCCTCTGTCAAATTCTTCTAAAACTTGATTTTTTGACAATGCTTTCTTAAAGTCCACAAGTCTTCTTTGTAAACTGCTTTCATCGTCATATTGCTGTTCCAGCATACTTAGTTGTGCATTTATTTCAGACAATTTCTTTTCATATCCCATGTCTGTTTCTTCATAAATGTCTTTAGCCACAACGCCTTCTAAATAGTTCTCCAGCAGTATCTTTCTCTTATATTTAATATTATAAATACTTTTATTTAGCTTTTCAATTTTATCTTCAACTGAATTTTCAGATAATGCCTTTTCAACTCTTTTAATGAATTCTTCTAATACATCTTTATGGTCTGTGCATAACATTCGATAGGATTCAATAAAAGCATCCTCTATAACTTGTTCCGGTATTCCTTTACTATCCGGACAAAATCTTTTTCCATGTTTTGTTGATTGTACGCATTGCCAAATAGTCTTTTTATACTTTGAACTGCTATGCCACCTTCGTCGTGATAAACTTGCTCCACAAAATCCACATTCCAGCATACAGCTAAAAGCATATTGTCTACTGAATTTTTCTCTCTTTCCAGGTGTTACTCCTTTTTTGCGTCCTCCGTTTCGACGTTCTCGTATTTCTTGGGCTCTTGCAAATGTTTCTTCTGATATAATCGGTTCGTGGTGATTTTTTATGTAAAATCGATCTTCTTCTCCCAAATTATCCAATCTTCTCTTAGATATTGGATCTACGGTAAAAGTCTTTCCTAATAAAATATCACCTTTGTATTTTTCATTGTTAATAATTCCCATTACACTAGAAGATGTCCAAGGATTTCCTTTAATAGTTGAAATTCCCTGTTCATTTAATTCTCTCGCAATCATAGTACTTCCAGCTCCGGCTACATATCTTTCAAATATGTAACGTACTGTTTCTGCACCTTCTTCATTGATAGAAAGAGATTTAGTTACTACATCATAATCATACCCTAAACAGCCCTGAAATCCAACAAGTTCTCCTCGCCTCATTTTCATTTTCAAACCTTTTTTTACATAGGCTGATGTATTTTCCACTTCCTGCTGTGCAACAGAACTTAAAATAGTCAACAAGAATTCCCCATCTTTTAGTGTATTGATTTTTTCAACCTCAAAATATACCGCTATATTCCTTTCACGCAACAACCTTACATATTTTAATGTATCTAACGTATTTCTTGCAAATCGAGGAATACTTTTTGCAATTACCATATCAATATTTCCAGCAAGACATTCCTGTATCAATAATTGAAATTCTTCTCTTTTGTCAGTTTTCGTACCTGTGATAGCCTTATCTGCAAAAACTCCTGCAAAAACCCACTGCTTATTACTCTTTATTAAGTCAGTATAATATCTAACCATCGAATTATAGCTTTTAATCTGATCTTCATCATCGGTACTCACACGACAATATGCGGAAACTCTCAGTCTATCAATCTTTCTTACAGAAGAAGTCTTCTCATCAGATCCTTTTGCTTTAATAATTTCAACTTCCATTTTACCGCCCTTTCTTTTTGTGTTCCCACCATAGTGTTGATATAATTTTACAACGCAACAGTCTAATAGTCAAGCGGTAATATTAGAGATTACACCATAATCTTTTTTTAATTTTTTCTCTATTAACTGATATTCTGCTTCATTGATAAGTTTTAATGACTTGAGCTGTTTTAACATTGACAACTGCATACTATATCTCAATAATTTTGTACTATTCATTTTCCCTTCCTTACTTATTTTATGGATAATCCCACAGGTAGCCATCGGGTAACGGCTTCATTGGTATTTCACCATCTTTCCAGACCGGGCAGCTTTCCCGGAAGTATCATTATCAGAAACAGTATCTTCGCCACAAAAGTCCCACTTCCTGATCACAGTCAAATATTTACCGCTCGTGCCTTTACTTCAATATCATTTTAATATTTCTTCGTTTACAGCATTTCCACTTTGCGTCACGATGTCGCAAGGTTATAATGCAGACAGTCTTGGCGTATTTGCTGCACAGCTCCTCTGTTTCATACGTCCTGCAGGATAAATATTAAATTTTCAAGGTACAAACAACGCTAAATAACTTTTCCAGCAGAAAGGGATGCTCTTAAATGTTTTTTAGCGAACTATTTTAAATCCAATAATTGTTTTTATCAATTTTGTTTCCAGACGTCTGCGAAGTGTTTCATCTACACAATAATGAACGCAGCCATACTCATCATACATTTTTCTGACCGATAATTTTGCAATATATCCCTCATAATGTTTCAGAATTTTATTTATCGCCTGAATGTCACCCTCCAATGCTCTTTCGATTACCCAAAACGGTATCAATTTTTTATTATTTACGCTTTTTTCTTCCGTTTTCACCTGCATTTTCCTCCAGCATAATCTTTAATATTTCAAGCGATCGTGTACGATGCTCATGTACCGTACTTCTTACAAGGTTCAGTTTTCTTGCTATATCTGCATCATTCATTTCCATAAAGTATGACAAAAGAATAATGTCCCTTTTTCTCTCTGTCAGTGCAGTTAATGCTTCTGCCAATAGAGCATTTTTTACCTCTACATCATAACCACCTGCCCGAAAATAGCTTTTTTCCAATTCATATTCATCAAATATAGAAAGGCTCTCCATCTCTTGTTCGGATAATTCTGAAAACAAAGTTTCATGTTTTCTAAGATAGGCTAAATGTCTTTCATAATCCACTATTTCGCCCTTTAATGCCAATTTACATTTTCGATCAAACTGGTGCATTACCGTTTTTTCATCATAGGAAGAAGATTGCTCCATAGAGTTCACCTCCTCCCCGACCATGAGATATGAGCAAAGGTCTTTTTCCCTTTCACTCTTATCCCGTTTGAACAATGCGTTTTGTTCGGATCTGAAAGAAAATTTCTTAAAAATGACATAAAAAAACGTCCTCATAGGTCAAACCTACCGGACGTTTTTAATTTATATTTTTCACAAAACGAATACTCGCTTCCTGTACTTCCATTTTCCTGCCAATACAGATATTCCTACTATCAAAACTGTGTATATAATTGAATCTCTTAAAACCATAATTCGCAGAGCTATACTTATTGCAAGCAAGAAGCTGTACCCCAAAATTAATTGCCTCGATCTTTTTGCATAGAACCTACTATCGGCTTTTGACAATGGATGTATCGGATTATCTACAGGAGAAAACAGAACAATTACACAAATGAAGCATAAATAAATAATAAACATACTATCCAACGAAATCACATTGATTTTTCTTACTAGCATTGCAATATTCACGATTCCTACAGAAATCATACAGCATTTTATTTCTGTATCAGCATGATAACCGCCCGCATACGGGCGCAAAAAATATATTTCTAAAAAGACCAAGATACTAAAACAAAATTCATGCCACAAAACACCTGATATTACAATTGCAAAAAAATTTAATAGTATCCAAAAAAGCTGATTTAAACCATATTGTATAATTTCCTTTTCGTTCTGATTTTCACATATTTGGTTTGATATTTTCCTGCTCCACTCACCTATCCTTCAATTTTCTCCTACAGAATCTCTCTCTTTAATCATATTAACCCTACATTAAATATATCTCTTTACCTGTTTCAGCATTAACCAGCATGACGTATTTTTGAGAATTATTATCATTTACTTCCAAATACCAGATTGGTTCTGCCGTATATTGCTGATCTTCATTTATGTATGCACGCTCATAAAATTTTGCCCGAGTCACTGTATAAGTAGCTTCATCTAATAAGTTTTCATACTTTGTTTCTACCGTTGCTGCGATTTCGTCAAAACCTTTTAACGATACATTTTCCCCATCTTCCTGGAAATTATAAAGACCATACACTCGCAGGCTTTCTATCCCCCGTGTAGAACAAACAGCAACCACTGGACTGGACTCTGGCGTATCATATGCAAGCGCCTGTGCCATAACCGATAATTCAGGATACACAGGAATCCCACTTACTGTCTGCCTTGCATATACGATACATACATCATCCTCGTTTGTCCACTCAGGCTTTCGTTTACTCTCTTCCAGCAATCCTTCAGCAACATATTGGTTTTCAATTTCCCGAAGTATATCCGCGCTCAAAGAAGAAGTCTGAAAAACTAAATTTTCTACTGCATATCCGGCATTTTCAAGAGTTTCTTTTACTTTTTGTACAGCATCCTGATCGTTTACAATAGATTCTGTCGCAGAAGTAAACTTCTCCATATTCTCCGTATTAGTCACCCCTATTTGAGCATAATAAGCCGATTTTTCCGTTGATACTCCAAACTCCATTCCAATCCCTACATTTGTACCATCCGCTAAAACATAATAGTTTTCTTCCGGATATAAATCACTGGCAGGAGTATTATGCTTGTCAAGAATTTCTTTTCCTTCTACAAAATTTGCATATGCCTTTTCACTATCCACAAAATGCACACTTTCCAAAATAAATTTGGGAATCTCTTTTCCGTTCCAATTCTCCGGAACTTCTAACTCACACTGAAACCTAACTTTACCGGATTCGGATTCCTTTTCATACGTCTGCGCATACGCATTTTGAGTCAGCATAATAAGCGATAAAGCACATATACCTGAAATCATTATGTCTTTTCTCATTTTTCTGCTCTCACTTACAAATCACGGTGTATAACGTCCTTCTACATGTAAACTGCCTACACTTGCTTTGCTGATTACCCCTCCCTCCATCTCATAAACCTCGTCGCAAAGAATCTCTATATCCTCCCGGTTATGACTGGCCAGGATAATCAGCTTATTTTCTTCTTTCATTTTTAACAGAAGCTCCCTGATCTCTCTTACCCCGTTTTTGTCCAGACCATTCATAGGTTCATCCAGAATCAAAATTCCCGGATCTTCCATGATGGCCTGTGCAAGAGCAAGTCTCTGGCGCATACCCAGTGAATACTTTCCAACCGGTCGCTTCAATGCAGGATCTAAACCAACCTTTCTCAGAACAGAGCAGAGATAATCTTTATTCTTTTTGTTTCGCAAAGTATAAAGAAATTCCAGATTATGATAGCCACTCCAGGTCCTTAAAAACCCGGGTTCTTCAATAATAATCCCCGCATCAGTCAGCATATCCTTATCTTTTCCCATTACTTTACCGTTAACGGTTATCGTTCCCTCATCGCAGGAGAGAAAACCGCAAATAGATTTAAACAAAACAGTTTTTCCAGAACCGTTGTGTCCTACAAGACCATATATTTTACCACTTTCACATGAAAGAGAAACATCCTTTAAAACCTTGTTATCTTTAAAGCTTTTACTTACATGAGATACTTCAATTACATAATCCTGTCTGTCCATATATTTCACTCCTCGCTATATATCCTCATTTTCCCAGTTAAATTCTATTTTTTTTACTTTTATTAAAATAATGACCGTCATACACAAAATCCCTGCTATTAAAAACCCGAACATATAAGGTATAGATGGCAGCCAATAGTAACCATAATCCGGGGTTGCAATCCTTGCCAGTTCAGCCCATATCGTCGGGATAAAAAAGGCCAG
This sequence comes from Blautia hansenii, assembly GCF_013304445.1. Classification (GTDB taxonomy): domain Bacteria; phylum Bacillota; class Clostridia; order Lachnospirales; family Lachnospiraceae; genus Blautia. The sequence continues at coordinate 13,704 of NZ_JAAITA010000001.1, read as the reverse complement.
TTTATGACGTATCATGGAATGTATATTCAGCACAGGAAATAGAGCGATTGCCAGGGCAAGACCACCTGCAACTGCAGCAATCTTATTCAAAAACAAACTTAACAGGAACATCAGAACCCCTATAAATGTACAGACACAGGCACAAAGAAGAATCTCCAGCCCTATAAGCTGTAATGGCGAAAATTCAGAGAAAATCTCGTAATAAATAAACACAGAACTATCAAACTGGGTAAGAGCCCTTGTCGTTGCTGCCGTTCTCAGCAGCTTTCCCCATTCATTGCTCCATTCAATGTCCGGTAAAAGAGGGAGTATTGTGCAGATGACTGCCACAACAGTAAGAACAATGGAACGGATAAAAATCCCTCCTATCTGCCCTAATGCCCAACACTTTCTTCCTACACGAATTGCATGATACATATTCATATGCTGCATAAAAGGCACATCCGTGTTCACATAAATTACTCCAAACCAAAACATAATCAAATAAGAAAAACTACACATTGCAAATGGAAATACACACCACGAGGATGGGTAGTCCACTGCAACCGAAAACTGTCGGATAGCCCCCACATATGTCCGGCTGACTGCAATCATCAATATTGTAAAAACTGCCATTTTGCTATTGATAATTTTCATCATAGAACTTTTCCAGGTATACTGTAATAACTTCATGTTCCCACCTCTACAATCTGTTTTTTATTTTTTTGTAGATACCCCAGGTAAACAACGCTGAAAAACATAAACTGCAACCGAGAGCAGTAAGAAAGTACTGTATATCCGTCGAAAACCGATTCAAGGTCGGATATATCAGCATTGCATTGAACCAGCCTTTTCCACTGTATTCCATTAATATCTGTTGTATTAAAACAGGTGTGATTAATACGAGCATTTTATTAGAAACAAACATAGACAGAAATGAAGCCGCCAATGACAAGACCCCTGCAAGCATTCCCATTTGCAATGCGAATAAAACAACATAAGGCCAGTAGTGTTCTCCGGCAATCAGGGAACCGTACATTCCTTCCATAAAAAAAGCATCCTGTAATCCCTCTGAAGTCCAAGGTATCTTTAACCGTATAGACGCAACAAACAGAAGACTTCCCAAAACCATAGTGATCACGGACGATCCATAAACAACCACTGCCTTGGATACCACATATTTCCATGTATTTCCTCTGTTAATGCTATATCTGGCATATTTATGCTCCAGATCCTCACAAAGCACAGTTGCATAAGAAAATGCACAAAAAGCATAGGCAATCATGATTCCGGACATACTAACAGCGAAATGGTATGTATCTAGCGCATTTCCATTTACCATTTCCTCAGTAAACGCATAATCTTCAAGGGAAAACCACATGGATACTGCAACACCCACAATGGCTAAATATATTGGATAATTTTTTATCAGACGACGGATATCCGTCTTTAAATAATGTGCTCTATTCATCCATTTCTCTCCTTTTGTAAACAGCTCTTTTGCCACAAAAAAATATATATACAAATACCTGTAGCAAAGCTACTTACATTTATCAGGAATAACATCCTTTTTTTTGTTTCTCTTTCTTTTTAATCAGCTCTTTGCTTGTTTCGAGAATTGTATCCAATTTGTCATAAGGTATCTTCATGTCTCTGATTTTTTTATATATTTCTCTTTCACACTCATTCGGGGCATTTTCTATACATTTATTAAGCCTTCTTCGTTCTTCTATAATCGAATAAGGAATTGTGGATCTATTCATAAAACATCCCTTTCGCTAATTTTTATTGCAAGAATATTTCCTTTCCTGTTTCCGCATTAATTAATGTTACAGATTTACTTATATTATTTTCGACTACTTCAAAATACCAGATAGGATCTGCCTTATATTTTTGTCCCTCATCCAGATATACCCTCTCATAGAATTTTGCTCTCGTCACTTCATAATCCGCATCGTTTAAAATATTCTCAAATTTTTCCTCAACCACAGCAGCAATATCCTCGAAAGGCTTCAGTAAAACTTGTTGTTTTCCCTTTTCAAATTCATAAACGCCGCTGATGCCCAGCGTTTCTATTCCCCGGGTAGAATATATTGCCTGAATCGGGGCATTATCCGGAGTATCATATGCCATAACTCTGGCAATACTCATCATTTCATGAAAAACTGGAATATCTTCATATTTTTGATACGCATAAATAAAATACGCATCATCTTCCTGACTCCAACTTTCCTTTCTTTTTTCTTCTGTTAAATAATCTCCCTGTAAATATTGTTCTTCCAGATTTTTCATTGTCTGGAAACTCAATGGGTAACAGGCAAATATAAAGTCTTCTGAATGGTATCCCAATTCATCTATTATTTTATATAAATTTTATATCTAATTTTCGATTATCCGCATAAACACTATACTTTCAAGTATTTTGAAGTATAGAAAAAACTCATTTTACCACGAATTTACCACGATTGAATGAGCCTTGATATGACCTATAAAATAACACCCAAAAGACATCATTACACCTAAATGGTGTCTTTTTAAAAAGCAGTCAATCCTAAAACTAACTGCTTTGTGTATATGGATATGAAATTGTAAACTAGAAGCTGTTTATTTTTTCTTTTTAGGTTTTGGCGTTGGTAGTTCATCATACATCACATCAAATAACCCCGTCAGAAAATCTTTATTATCAACTTCTTCCACCAATAACATTTCTTTGGCGTTTTCGTATGGAATTTCATAAGTAACTGTCGGCATATAAGAAATTGCAGACTTTGTTGGTTTTACAAGTAACCTATCATCATATATACCGCCAACGATTTTTCCACGATAATAAATAATAAATTCTCCCATCATTGCACGATATGTTATTTCTTGTAATTCTGATAATTGTTCTAAAACAAATTGTAAATAATCTTTACTTGAAGCCATTTCCAACCCTCCAATCTTGAATTTTATTATTCCAATGCTTTCTTTAAGTCCAGAACAAATTGCTTTTGTTGTTTTTTCAAATAGGTTTTTACAAAAGGTTTCATAAACCACTTTTTATGTATCACATTTTCTGTAAAGTCTATTTGTGTTTCATTCCCTTTGTCTATAAAAACACCAATCCAATGACCTTTCATGTTGCTATTCTCCATATCAAATTCCCAGCGTTTATATGGTTCTGCAACGGTAACGGTAAATGTAGTAGCATATCCATTTTTTGTGTATTCAATAAATTGTTTGTCATTTATTATTTCTGTTTTGCTCAAATCACTTCGCCATGAGTTATATTTATCAACAGCTAAAACAATGTTCCAAACTTTTTGAATATCATTACTAATAATTGTATTTATATTTGAAATTGCCACTTTTTCATTTCCCCTTTTCAAACTGGAATTTGTCTTACAACAATTTATATATGCATAAAAAGCAATATATTTATGAAAACACCCTAAATCCAAAATCTACTCAATTCATTTTTCCTTACATAAAATGTTCTCGTATATTTCACTTCCTCACCAAGTGTTTCCCCTATCAAAACTTCAAAATCATTGATATCAAATTCTGGAAAGAATGTATCTCCATCTTCAATATTTAAATCTACTTCTGTGATATACATTTTATCTACTATTTGCAAAGCTTCCTTAAATAGTCCATATCCACCAGATATGTATACATCTCGTCCTTTAGCCAATAATAATGCATCTTCTAATGATTTAACTGAAACTAAATTATCTCCTTGATACTCTGTTGTGGTGGAAACAACAATATTCATTCTATTAGGCAACGGATGACCGATTTCTTCATAAGACTTTCGCCCCATAATAACCACATTACCCGTTGTTAACTCTCTAAATTGCTTTTGTTCTCCCTTTATTTTCCATGGTATATTACCATTCTTGCCTATAACATTATTCTTTGACCTCGCAACAATCAAACCTATCATCTATTTCATCCTCCATAATATGATGTCGTACCTGTGATTCCATCAAGTGCACCACATCTTAACAAACTCAAAATTATCTCGAACTAACCAGCTCGACAAATTCATGTTTATCTATTTAATCCTCCGAAACCCTTGTGTTTTCAAGGAAAATCGGCATTTTAATGTTCGTTCCTTATGTATTTTCCCTTGTTTTTGCCCTTATGAGCCGAAACAAGGGAAACTTTTTGTTTAGGCTTCCCCGACCACCTTATCAAGCAGTCTTGCGGAAGTTCGTTTCGCTTCCCTTTTAGAGTGAGCGTAGATGTTCATTGTGGTACTTACGTCAGAGTGCCCGAGCAGTTCCTGCACATCTTTCGGTGCTGCACCATTGGAGAGCAGATTGCTGGTAAATGTGTGTCTCAGCATATGAAAATGGAAATCTTCAAATCCTTCCAGTTTCTTTTTTGCCGACCTTGTCATAACACCAACCGTACTCGGTGACTCGTATGCTCCGTCAGGTCTAAGGCAGACAAAGGATATTTCCTTGTATCCGTCTGGCACTTCATCCGTTCTCGGCAGGCTGTAGACTTCATAGTAAGTACGGTCTTTCTCCTTGACCTCTTTATAGTAATTGAGGCGGTAGAGTTCGCCATACTTGAAGCGGCTCTTGTGCTGTTCCGTCTTTGCCTTTCTGAGAATGTCCGCCAGAGTGTCGCAGAAGTCCACGGTGCGGACTTTCTTGCGTTTGGTAGCACCTATCTCTGTCTTGTGCCTTTGCCCGTTGTATCGCATACTGCGTCGTACTGTGAGGTACTGTCCGTCAAGGTTGATGTCCTGCCAAGTCAATGCACACGCTTCTCCGATACGAAGCCCTGTGTAATAGGCTATCTGCATCGGGAGCAATGCAGGATTGTCTTTCTTTTTCAGAAAGTCCTCCAACATTAAAAACTGCTGATGGTCAATGGTAGGAGCATTATCAACTTCTCCGTCCTCGTCTGCAAACAGTTCATATTCCTCTTTCTTTCCCCTCCATACCACATACTGCATAGGATTAAAGGAAATCAGTTTCTTTGGGAATACCGCAAATCGGAACGCTCCCTGCAATACCGCTGAGAACAGTCTCAGATACCCTTTGCTAAGTGCCTTTGCTGTTGTCCCGTCAGGGTTTTGTCCTCCGAAAGTGAGAAAGTCCATAAATGCCTGTAAATGTTCCGCAGTGACCGTTTTCAGCTTTCTGTCGCCGATAGGATATTTCTTTATCCTGTTCACTGTTCCCATATACGCCATCACTGTACCGTTGCTCAAATTGCCGGGTTTCAGTTCTTCCTCCACCCACATATCAAGCAGCATACCTACTGTGGTGTTCTCAGGCTTTGCCACGAACTTCTTCGCTTCGTAGTCCTCCATTGCCTTGCGGAGCAGACTCTCTGTTTCAGATTTGCTTTCTGTGCCTGCAAACTCACGCTGTACCATCTTTCCGCTTTCATCTTCTACATAGAAGCGGTAGTACCATTTCTTGCCCTTTTTTCTTACAGATCCTTTTGCCATTGATAAATAGTCTCCTTTCTATCCGTGGCAACCGGAACTGTGACGTATGGTGTGCGTAAAGTAAATAGTGTCACATCCGCCGATTGTTTCATCGGCTTTTTTCATTGTCAAAGAGCCACGGAATTATTCTTTTTCGGCAAGCCTTGCTTCGGCTTCCGCTACTATCCCGAAAAGGTCACCCATCTTTACAGCGGTGCGTCCTTCATCGTAGATATGTAAAATTCCGTCTAAGAATCGTTTCATATCCTCAATCGGTGCTTCCATCTCTTTATGGTAAACTCGCTCTGTAATCGCTCCTGATTCAATCGCATATCTGCGGAGAGACTGTTTCAGTCCTTCATCTTCTGCCACACGGTCAACCTCTGCCATAGCGTCGGAGAAGTGGTAGCAGAGAACGGAATATAAATCAATCATCTTTCCGAGAAATGTGGTAAGGAGCTGTTGGTGCGGTTCGCCATTCACAACCGTAGACACAGTATCAATGTACTTCTTGATATGTTCTTCCAAATCTTTTTCACAGAGCGTTCTGCTGTCATATTCCTTATCCTCTGAAAGACCTGTGAGCCATTCAGGAGTGGTAAGCAGTGCTTCTGCCAGTCCATTGATAATCATTGTTCTTTTTGGGTCTACGCCGTCTGCTTCGTATCTCTGTATCGTAGACTTGTTCACTCCGATACGCTTGCCAAGCTCCGGCATCGTAAGATTCAATTCTGTTCGACGTTCTTTCACTCGTTCACCGACCTGTTTTGCGGTGAATGTAATTTCTTTTTTCAAGGTTTACACCTCCTATCGAAACCAAGTATACCACACCAAAACCTATTTTGCAACTCTTTTTCTGATAAAAATTAAAAAATATCTTTAATGGGTTGTAAAATGAGTTGACAAGAAATAGCAAAATAAGTATAATGATAATTGCAAAGTTGCAAAATGAGTATTTTGAAAGGAGAGATGTACAATGACAGCAATTAAAATGGGTTTAACTATCGAAGAAGCAGCGGAATGTACGGGTATCGGTAGGAACACAATGCGAAAACTGGTGGACTGGGGCAAGCTGCCTGTTTTGAAAGTCGGACGAAAGACCATTATCCGCAGGGATACGCTGGAGCGTTTTATGACGGTCAATCAGGGCAGGAACTTACTCAATCCAAGTGATGTACGAAAAGTGGAATGACCGTTCTCCAAAGCCCTCGGCGTTTGAGAGCGAAATACACCCCTCGCACAAATCTGCGATTTGTACTCTGGGTATTTCGCCCCTGCGGGGAGCCTGTATCACAGCTTCGGACACCACCACCTCAGCTATGATACAGAGGAAATTGCACCGCAATTTCCATTGCTGTCCCACCAATCACCGATGGCTGTGACAGCCGCACCCGACAAGTCGGTTGCGTAATGAGTACGGTATTCTCAGCGAAGAAAGGAGCAAAAGGTTGGCAAGACATTCGTTCATTCAGATGTCGAAGCTGCCCAATGTCAAGGGAAGAATCTCATATATCACGAGCCACGCCAAACAGGAAAACCTTTATGCCACCTATCGTACCGCCGACAATACCTTTTGGAAAAATCTCGCCAGGGAAAGTCAGCAGGAGTTCCAGAGAAGCGGAACAACAGGAAAGTGTATCGAAGCAAGGGAGCTAATCATTGCCCTGCCGGAGATTTACACCACCTTTGACCCTCAGCAGGTGCTTGAAGAATTTACGGATAAGTTCCGACAGCAGTACGGAGTGGAATGTGTATCGGCTCTGCACCACAACAAACGCAAGACCAATTACCACATTCATCTCATATTCAGCGAAAGGAAACTGCTTCCAGAACCTGACATCAAGATTGCCACCAGAAGCGTATTTTATGACGAAACAGGAAAAAGGGTACGAACCAAGAAAGAAATCACAGACGAAAACGGTCAAATCCGAAAAGGCTGTACCGTTATCAAAAAGGGGGATGTTTACGAAAGCCATTTATTCAAAACCAAAGATGAGCGTTTCAAAAGTGAAGCGTTCATAGCAGAAGCAAAAGAAGTTTACACGGAACTTATCAATTCCCACATTTCAGATCCCGAGCAACGACTGAAAGTGTTTGATAAGAACAGCGTGTATCTCCCCACAAAAAAGATAGGCAAGAACAACCCCAAAGCTGCCGAAATCGAAGCGGACAACACGGCAAGGCAGGAATGGAACAGAACAGCAGATTTGGCTCTTGTATCGGGCATTGAAGAAACAAAGATACTGGAAATCAAGCAGACCGAAATCCACGATAAAGCCGGTCAGTCCATCCGTGAAAATGGTTGGCTTCCAAACCTATTCAGAAGTATCGTAGGCAAGGCAAAGGAATTTCTGCAAGCCATCATCCGTGAAAAGGATATGCCACCCAAGCCAGTCCTTGATATGGATATGGACGAGTTCCGCACAATGCAGACCCTTATGCTAAAGGTACAGAAGCAGGCGAAAGCAATCAAGAAGATACAGGAGATCACACTCCCGAATCTGCGACAGCAGCTTGCTGAAACAACGGGTATCTTCAAGGGCAAGGAACGCAAGGCTCTGGAAAAACAGATACAGCAGACCGAATCCGAGCTTAAAGAAAAACTGGATAAACTCCCCGATATTCTAAAAGATGACGGTTATCCTGATGTACAGGCATTTATGAAAACTTACCGCAAAGCAGAGGCTATTATCACACAGTATAACCAAGACCTTGCAGAATGGGAGCAGACAGTTAAGAACGGACAGAAACCTGCCGAGAAACAGCACAGACCGCCCGAAAGACAAAGTGTGCGTAACAGGCTCAGACAGCTTCAGGAAGAGAGTAAACAGAGTTCTCAGTCGAAGCAGAGAAAGAAATCCCAAGGCAGGGACAGATAATCACGACATAGGAAATCAACACCGCAGGGCAACCTGCCTTGCGGTCTTACATATATATCAGAGCATAAGAAAACACCCTGCAAGATTTTTTCGTCTTGCAGGGTGTTTTCTTATGCAATCCAAACTCAACAGAAACCTGAAAGTTTTCTACGCATCGCTTTTCTATTTTGGGTGGAATTTGTTAACGAAACTAATTCATCTATATCTAAACAAGTGCGTCCTTTAAATTCCACACGAATGTCTTTTGCTTTTAATATCAATTCCATAACATTTTCCTCCTGTCTATAATCGCATGTTTTCATTTGCTTGTACGCAGGGAAAACCCTGCGATTTTAGCAGGAAAAATTACATGAAAATTAAATACATAAAAATGGCCCTCCTATGAATTTTGTTTTAAATCTAATTTTCTAATCTCAGTTATCATTGGGCAAACTATTGCAATGCAAATAATTAAAATACCTGATAGTAAAAACCAATGATTTACACCGATTCTATCAGCAAAGAATCCAGAAAGAATTAACCCAATTGGCATAGCAAGAGACATGATACTTCCAGTTAAAGAAAATACACGTCCTAAATATTCAGGCTTAATTTTCTCCTGAAAAAGAGCTGTTTGCACACCGCTGTAAAACGGAACCGAAAGCCCCATTATTGCACAGCAGACTACAAATATGAAAAATCCACTTTGGGGAAGTAATCCTGAAATGGTTAAGCTTATCCCCATCATAAAAATGGATGCCGTTATTAATAAGATTCGCTTTTGGTAATTCCCAAATAACCCTAATAATAGACCCCCTATCAACATACCAGAGGCATAAGCAATCTCCGTAATAGAAATATGCATCGGTGTACCATTAAAATATTCCATAGTGATTAAAGGATATAATGCATTTATGGGCATATAAACAAACATATATAATGTTCCAACGAGTAATAAAGCAAATAATCCTTTATTTTGCCGTAGTACAGCCATTCCTTCTTTCATTTCTCGTATGAAATTTGGTTTCAAACTTTGCACTTGATCACCCAGCTTAGGAATACGTACAATTGCTACCGTAATAGATGCAATCACAGCACCCAATACATCGATGGCAATAATAGCATTTAGTTCCCAAACGGAGTATAAGAGTGCTGCAACCGCCGGACTAACAATATAGCTTATAGACTGCAAAGACTGACTATAGCCTGCACATTTCGTAAGCTGTTCTTCTGGTACTAAAAGTGGTGTAACCGCATTGAGAGCCGGGGTGTGAAAAGCTGTTCCAATGCTACGGATAAACAATACTACCATAACCATCCAGATAGGTAGCTCCATATACAATGCAACAATAGCAAGCACTGCCCCAGCTGCTGCGATAATTAAATCAGCACCAATCATTATCTTCTTCCTATCATGACGATCCACTAATACACCAATAGCTGGTCCAAAGACCGCATAGGGTAAAAAACCTACTAGTGAAGCCATAGACAAGACCATCGCAGATCCTGTTTTCTCTGTAAGGTAAAAAATGATCGCCATTTGCAGGATGGCACTAGTGATTAATGATACTGCCTGCCCTGCCCATATTGTATAAAACTTAAGTTTCCAATTGTTGTATTTTTCCATTTATATTATCTCCTGCATATTATTTTGCTTGAATTTCTATTTTGAACAGCATTCTAGGCAATAAAAAATGCAAGCCAAAATCCACAATGTGGCTTTTGGTCTGCATACATACAATTTGGAAACATTCATATTAAAGACATAGTTAAATAAAGGTATAGTTAAATAACTTATATCTCACCGTAACTAATGAATGCTCAATATCGTATAAATAAGCACAACAAAAAAGCCTATCATCGGGGATAGATTCTGCTTTTTTTATTGCCAGCTTATCTTAAACGCATTGATGCTGTCATAGTTTCGGTTCCTCCTAAACTCTTATTTGTATCAGCATATATTTTAACACAATAAGTTGTTTTAAGCAACGTTTAAAATTGAAAAAAGCCACGGACAGCGATAGCAAAATACGCAATACCGTCAATGGTCTCGATGAACAGTGCAAGCACTGCCATTGACGGTATTTCTTTATTTTGCTTATGAGCAGACAAGGGCAGTAAGCCAAAAGCTGGCTTACCGCCCCAATCACTCATTCTGTTATGCGTAGATAATCTCGCTGTAAATGATTTCTCTAACTCTGGACTGAATTTCATTCATTTTCTGTACCCACAGCATAGCATTATCTGCTTTCAGTTGCTCGGTCACATTTTCCTGCTCTGCAATTTGCTTTGTCAGCAGGAGCAAACGCTCCTGTGCCTGTCTGTCAATATCTGCAAGGTAGGAGTTTAGTGTACCCTCAATCAGCATTGTGGTATAGAGGAACTGCTTATGCTCCTTTAGATACTGCTTGTGGCGCTGTCCCCACAAACCGATAGGCTGTGTTTCTTCTTCGGAAAGTATCAGACAAGGGATATAATAATCTCCCTGCAATTCATACCATAAACCGTTGCTTTCATCAAAAATGTACTTGTCCATATAATAAATCCTCCAGTATAATATATTCGCACATACGTCACAGTTCTCCGATTGCCACATTCTCTTATATCTTGTTATCAGATTTTCTTGCCCTTGTGTTTGCCCTTATCAGCTTCCAAGGGAAGAATAAACGTAAGTGAAATCGTATAATAAGTTAAGGTGAGCATTTTGCGATAAACCCTTTATTTTCAAGGCTTTCGGAGGATTTTATTAAAACCCTGTGAGGGTTAATAACCACTTATAAAAATGTGGTTTTCAAATTCATGTTTGTCGCTTTCTTCATATCCACATTATATCATTTTCATATCTGCACCACAATAAAATTTTATGCACCGATAATCTTACTGAACAGCTCTAACAAACACCATTTCATCACTCCAATCTGAAATTTAGGTATGAAAAAAGCAGTCAATCCTAAGACTAACTGCTTTGTGTATAGAGATATGAAATTGTGAAATAGAATTTGCCTATTTCAAATCAAAAAGAGAATTTTCATAGTCCTTTACATAGTATCGTATATTTTTACGCCCCTTTTGAATAATGGTATGTCCCTCTGCTTCTAATTTTTCTTTCTGTGCTTCAATACCATTTGGATATTTAGCATTTAATTCTCCGTTTGCTTTTAATGTTCTCCAATAGGGTGTTTCATCTTCGGAACGCTGATAACTCGCCCACGCTACAATAGAAACAAATATACCCGCTGTAATCGGCTCTGTAAAATCTGCACCACTCAATTTTGCAAAGTGTTCTCGTATTTTTCCAACCGTAATCACTTTACCATACGGAACTTTTTTCATTACTTTGTCATAGTCAATCGGGGGAGCAAAATACATTTTGTTTCCACCATATTTCTCAATACTTTTCTGGTCTATGATAATTTGAAATTTTGGCATATCCTTACTATCATGCAACATAGCATTAAAATCTTTTTTATCTTCATTTGCCATTTGTGCCACCTCCTACTTTAAGGATAGTCTGTTTCTTATTTCCATGCAATGAGGCTGTTTGAAAATTATTAACACTTTCAAATTTGTCGCTTTCTTCATATCCATATTATAACAGTTCCATATATCCGCCACAATAAAAATCAGCATACCCTTAGCATTTATGGAACAAAAATGCACACTTTTTCTTTCTTCCTCTTGATTACCCCACAACAGAAAAGAAAAAGCCCTGTCAAGAGCCTTGCCACCATTGGTGGTGCTTTGCACTCTTTACTGGGCTTTTTGTTTGCTGTATCTTCCATGCAAGAGGAAATTAAAGACCTCTGTTCCATTTCGCCTTTAGATAATCTTCATAGTCTGCTTCATTGAAGTCTACTTGTGGAGAAGTGTCGGGAATGTTGTTTCTGTTGTCTATATCCGCAAGCTGACGAAATATCCAATCATCATAAGGGTCATGGTATTTATACTCTTTGGGCTGTTCTCTGTATCGGTCTAACCCTCGCATTTCCTTATGTACTTTTATCATGCGTTCCAGTTTTTGACGCTGTATCAACTGCTTGATTTCCATAAGTTCTTCCAACTCCGTAACCTCATTGGTAATGTAGTTATGGATATACTGTATGAGTTTATATGCCTTGTAAAATGTGCATTCTTTTTCATCATCGAAAAATTCATTTTCAGACAGGTAATCTAAGGAAACATTGAAGTCCTGTTCCCGTTTGATAATATCCATGATATAGGGCTCGGTGTGGTCAATATACTTCCATTCTCCCGACAATAATTCATTGGGTGTTACTCCCAGCACGTCCATTATCTTTTCCAGCGTATCAAAGGTAGGATAATTCACGCCACGTTCAATCTTGGAAAGGCTCTGCATATTGATACCGATTTTGTCCGCAAGTTCCTGTTGTTTCATTCCTCTATGCTTTCTTATGGTCTGTATGTTCTCTCCTAAGAAACTGATTTTCTTTTCGTAATGCTCCATGACTTAGTATAAACACTCCTTTCATTGCTTTTCTTGGTATTTATAAGCATATCATACTTAATATATATCTAAAAGTCAACAAAAACTTCTTGACAAGTAATTCTAATGGCGTTATTATCGTATCAGATAGAGTGATTAAGCACGCTAGGGTCAATCACACGCTTGAGTAAGCATAGAAAAGATGTATTTTCATTTTGATAGCATGAATAAGCATAGACTATCAGACCGAAAATAAGGTTTCTGACTGGGGCTGTTCCGTTTAGCCACGAGCCTTACAAGGCTCGTGAGCGTTAAGAACGGATCAGACACAGGAAGAAAGGGAACGCCTTTAGGCGTTCATAAAGGGCGTATATGTAACACCGCCCTGCGCATACATGTCATAGTACCTAGAAACTGTGATAAATAAAGGAAAAAACACGATTTTTACCCCGCAAAAAAACGGGAAGTACGAAAGGAGTAATGCACTATAACTACACACAAAAATTTATCCGTTAAGATTGATTACATCAGTATTGTATTCGATACTGCAACCGCCGAAGATGTCATCATGCACATTTTAGGTTTACCGACTGATATTTTCAATGTCTATCCGGCAAGCATTAAATTCAAGACTTATCAAGCACGCTGGCAGATTGGAGATATTTATGTATCGGGGGACGCAAGAAAGACAGAGGACAACCCACAAGGGCTAGGCTGTTATCTTGTTATGACTGGCAGAGGTTGTGATGATATTTTCCGTATTCTCGACAGTAGGAATTATACCTTTGGAGATATGTTCAAACATTGTGAGCGAAGATATGGACTGGATAACTTCCATTTCACTAGACTGGATATTGCCATTGATGATAAGAACGAAAAGCCATTTTTTACCATAGAGCAGATAAAGAAGAAATGCGAAAAAGAGGAATTTATCTCGAATAGTGAGGGCTACCACTTTGACGAAAGCAAGTTTGATGATTTCGACACCGCAA
>NZ_JAAITA010000019.1 GCF_013304445.1 Blautia hansenii | reverse complement strand
GGAAGTGCAGCAATGTATGGAGCTGACTGCTACTAATCGGTCGAGGGCTTGACCTAATAGCTTAGAAAGCTAAGCGAAACGGTAAGTTGGAATTGGTTTGGTTTTGTGTATGCGGTTTTGAAGGTATATATTGAGAAAGTTTATATAGGGGATTAGTTCAATGGTAGAGCACCGGTCTCCAAAACCGTCGATGGGGGTTCGAATCCCTCATCCCCTGCTTTAAAAGTCTAGTATTTACTAGGCTTTTTTGTATATGTATTGTTATAACATGTTGTAGGAACCCTGAGGAGAAGAGATGTGTAAAATAAACAGAGAGAGGAACAGCAACGAGTTTAAATGAAATATTAGAAAATAGAACCAAAGAGGGCTGGAACGGGCTCTCTTTTTTGTATCTGTCGGTATGAGTGACGGAAGAAAGGATAGGATATGAGTTTAAGAGTTCTTGATGCAGCATCTCACCAGGGAAATATGGCGCAGGAAAATATAGATTTTGATGCGCTTATTGTAAAGGCCACGGAAGGCTGTACGTATGTAAATCCTTATTGTGACAGAGAATTTCAGAAGGCATTTAGACAAGGAAAAAAATTGGGTGTATACCATTTTGCGAGAAATGCAAATGGAAACATCCCGGAAGCAGAGGCAGCGTTTTTTATCGAAAATACAAAAGGGTACATTGGCAAAGCCATCCCTGTGCTGGACTGGGAGGACAAAGATACCTCAAATGTAGCATGGGCATTGAAATGGCTGCAGATTGTAGAAAGGGCATATGGATGCAAACCTATGTTATATACCAGCGAAAGTGTAGTAAACCGCTATGATTGGTCCGCGGTAGCAAATGCAGATTATGGTCTCTGGTGCGCAAAATACAGGGATAACATACCGGATTACAACTGGGATATGGCAGGAGCAGGTCCGGCACCATCAGTAAAATACTGGAAAACGATGGCTTTGTGGCAGTGGACGTCTGTGGGACGCATTGACGGTCATGAAGGAAATCTGGACTGTTCTATTTTTTATGGAGATGCGGCAGCCTGGGATAAATATATTGGACTGGGAAATATAAATAAACCGTTAGTATCAGGATTTAAGCATAGAGTAGGAGAGCATGTGGTGTTCTCTACCTGCTATGCTTCCAGTACAGACCCAAACAGCAAAGCAATCCCGGCATCCCAAATGGAAAAGAATCACGGCGTCATTACGAAGATTCAGTCCGGCGTCAGGAATCCGTATCTCTTAGACAAAGAGCTCTGCTGGGTCAATGATGGAGATATTCGTGGACTGTACCAGGAGTATACAGAACAGTCTTATGTCGTAAAATCAGGTGATACACTTTCCAAAATTGCTGTAAAGTACGGTACCACTTATCAGCAGCTTGCGAAAATGAACGGGATAAAAAACCCCGATAAAATCTATACAGGACAGAAAATCAGAGTAAAATGAGACAATTCCCGGCAGTCTGCCGGGAATTTTAGAAAAAGGTTGACAACTGCAGAGAAGTAGTTGTTTAATAGAACTATGAGAAAAGTAAAACGTTTAAGTAAAGACGAAAATAAAAAGGGGAAGAATATTTTATATGGCAACTATAAAAGAAATAGCAAAAGCATGTAACGTATCGATTGCCACAGTTTCCAATATTCTGAACGGGAAGCCGGGAGCCAGTGAGGCCACCCGCAGTCTGGTATTGAAGACTGTGGAAAAAATGGATTATACACCAAATTATGTGGCAAAAAATCTGAAAATGAAAAATACAAGAAGCATCGGTGTCATTGCAGAGGATATGACTATTTTCAGTATTCCGGATATTATTGACGGCATTACAGAATATTGTCAGGAAATCGATTATCAGATTCTGCTTACGAACATGCGATTATTTAAAAAATATAATGATGTGTATTACAGCAAGGAAGATTATTATGGTCTTGTGAAACAGGAAATCCGAAAGCTGATGGCAAAGCAGGTGGAAGGGATTATCTATGTGACTGCCCATGAAAGAATTATGCATTGTATTCCGGATAATCTGCCAATTCCGGCCGTCATGGCTTACGGATACACGCAGAGTGGGAAAGTGCCTTCTGTAGTTGTAGACGATGAACATGGGGCTTATGAGGCTGTGCAGTATCTGATAGGACAGGGGCACAGGCGTATTGGTGTCATTACGGGAAAAAGCGATAGTCTTCATATGCAGGCCCGGCTTGTGGGATATCAGAAGGCATTGCGGGACAATGGTCTGCTTTATGAACCGGAACTTGTCTATTATGGTGATTGGAATCGGGAAACCGGGTATAAAGGGGCTGGTGTGCTTTTCGAGCGAAAGGTTACGGCCATTTTCTGTATGAATGATATTATGGCAGGCGGCGTATATGATTGGGCAGATGAAATGAAAAAGAAAATTCCGGAGGAAATTTCCGTGGTAGGGTATGACAACAGAGAATTATCCAGTTATTATAAGCCGCCTCTGACAACGATTACATTGCCGCTGCATGATATTGGATACCGGGCTGCAGAGGTTATGATAGAGATGCTGGATGGCAAAATTTCCTCTCAGAAGGAAGAATTGGTGTATCAGATGCCTTGTCACAGACTTGTGAGGAAATCTGTGCAGGAGTTGAAAATGTCAGGAAAATAATGGTACAAGTTTAAGAAGAGAGGGTACAAGTAAAAGAAAAATTGCAGCTTTTCAAAACATCAAAAAAGTTTTGAAGAGCTGTTTTTTAGTTAAATTATACAAAAGAAAAGTATGAAAATCCTTGGAAAATAAGGAGCAGGAGAATAAGATATTGGTAAAAATGCACATAGTTAAACGATTTATAATCTAATATAGTTGTGATAAACATGAAAAGTAAAGATATAAAAAGAAAAAAAGAGTAAAAAAGAGATATTATAAATATTAATCGTTAAAATAGTGAATATACAAGCTTTATTTTTAGGGTATGGGTATGATATAAATAAGAAAAATTAATAAAAGCCTTTTATAAAACGTTTTATAAATCTTAAAAACCATGAATACATATCTATAGAGAAGAAATTATAGATAGAAAAAAGAAAATTATCGGTAAAAGAGGGTTTGAAGTATTAAACGTTTAATAAGGCGGACAGGTGAAAGTGTATGGAAAGAGTGAAGTTAGAAAGTATTCCGCTGCATGCGGTTCACATTCAAGACAGCTTTTGGGATAAGTATATCAGACTGGTGAAGGACGTAATTCTTCCCTATCAGTGGGATACTTTAAATGACCGGGTGGAAGGTGCACAACCCAGCCACTGTATCAAGAACTTTAAGATTGCAGCGGGAGAAGAAAACGGAGAATTTCAGGGAGCGGTTTTTCAGGATACGGATGTGGCAAAATGGCTGGAAGCAGTTGCCTTTACCCTGGCTTCTTCGGGAAGAGATGAAAAGCTGGAGAAACTGGCGGATGAGACCATTGCTTTGATTGGAAGAGCACAGTGTGAAGACGGTTATCTCAATACTTATTATACGATTCAGGAACCGGACAGAAGGTGGACGAATCTGAAAGAAGGACATGAACTTTACACGGCAGGGCACATGATAGAAGCGGCCGTTGCTTATTATCAGGCAACGGGGAAAAAAGAGTTTCTTGAAATTGTGTCAAGATTTGCTGATGTTATCTGTGAAAAGTTTGGACCAAAGGAAGGTCAGTGCCATGGATATCCCGGACACCCGGAAGTTGAATTGGCATTGGTGAAGCTTTATCGGGTAACCAAAGAGAAGAAATATCTGGATACAGCAAAGTTTTTCATAGATGCCAGAGGACAGGGCGGGAATTACTTTGAAGAGGAAGAGAGAGGGGAGAAATACAAACAGATTTTTCCGGAATTTGCAGGATACCAGCCGGAATACTCCCAGTCACATCTTCCGGTAAGAGAACAGAAAACAGCAGAGGGACACGCAGTAAGAGCTGTTTATCTGTACAGCGCCATGGCTGATTTGGCATACGAATACCAGGACAAGGAACTGGAAAAAGCCTGTGAAACTCTTTGGAACAACATGGTGCAAAAGCGAATGTATATTACCGGAGGGATTGGTTCTTCTGGTTTGCTGGAAAGATTTACGACAGACTATGATTTACCAAATGACAGAAATTATTCCGAATCCTGTGCTTCCATTGGATTGGCTATGTTTGGGAAACGCATGGGAGATATGACAAGAGATGCTTCTTATGCAGACATTGTGGAACAGGCACTTTACAACACTGTATTGGCAGGAATCGCCATGGACGGAAAAAGTTTCTTTTATGTAAATCCTTTGGAAGTATGGCCGGATAACTGTCTGGAGAGGACCTCTTTGGAACATGTAAAACCGGTCAGGCAGAAATGGTTTGGAGTGGCCTGTTGTCCACCTAATATTGCAAGAACCCTGGCTTCGTTGGGACAGTACGTGTATGGAAAAGATGAAGAAGCTCTTTACATCCATCTTTATGTTTCTAATGAGACTGAAGTCAAAATGAAAGGAAGGCTCTACAAGGTCAAGATGGACAGTCATTATCTTACAGACGGAACTGTAAAAATCCTGGCAGAGAGAATGAACACTGCGGAAGAAAAGACCGAGAACAGGATTGGCGGGAAAATAGCCCTCAGGATTCCGGGATACATGAAAAAATTCCGGATATACAGAAATGGAGAGAAGCTGGAAAATCCCGTTATACAAAAAGGATATCTGCTTTTGGAAAACCTGGGAAATCGGGAAGAAATCACTTTAAAATTTGAAATGAAAGCACGCTTTGTACGGGCAAATCCAAAGGTAAGAGCAGATGAAGGACGGGTAGCGGTTATGAGAGGACCGTTGGTTTATTGTCTGGAAGAAGCGGACAATGGAAGCAATCTCTCCTCCGGTTACATAGATACACAGACCGAGCCGGAAGAAGTTTATGAACCGAATCTCTTGGGCGGTATTGTGAGTGTAAAACTCAAAGGAAAGTGTATTTCCATGAAAGGCTGGGAGGACGGCAGTCTTTACGGCGAACGGAAACCAGTATTTGAAGATACAGTATGGAAAGCGGTTCCCTATTGTAACTGGGGAAATCGAAAGACAGGAGAAATGGCGGTCTGGATAAAAGAACTGATAAAAAATTAAGGTGTATCATACAGAAACAGAGGGTTTCTGATAGTGATAAAAAAGGAATAAGGGAGGACACTGGTTATGAAGAAAAAAGTGTTGGCAGCAGTATTATGTGCAGCAATGGCAGGAAGTATGTTAGCAGGCTGCGGAGGAAAATCTGATGGAGACAAAAAGGAAACCGGAAGAAGAGAGATGGAGGTAGAGGGCGATAATGTTACGACCTTAAATGTGTGGACCTTCATTGAAAATCATCAGGATTTCTACACGGAAATGGCAGAAAAGTGGAATGAAGAAAACCCGGATAAGAAAGTAAAACTGGTACTTTCCAATATGGCTTATGACGACATGCATAACAAATTATCTCTGGCACTGGAATCCGGAGAAGGTGCACCGGATGTTGTAGATATTGAGCTTGGTAAGTTCCCGGCCTTTACTACAGGACAAATCGGACTGATGGATTTGACAGATGCCATTGAACCATACAAAGATAAGGTAGTGGAATCCAGACTTGATTTATATGCAAAAGACGGCAAATATTATGGTTTCCCAACACATGTTGGTACTACGGTTGCTTTCTACAATACAGAAGAACTGGAAGCAGCAGGTATTGACTATACAGCTATCAAAACCTGGGAAGATTTTAAAAATGCAGGTATCAAATACAAAGAAGCTACAGGAAAAACCTTTGCAGCGGCAGAGACAACCGCACAGTGGACTTTAAACCTGATGCTGGCTCAAAAAGGCGGCAGCTATTTAAAAGAGGACGGTTCCCTGGACGTAAATAATGACACCATGGCAGAATGTCTGCAGTATTTAAAAGATATGCAGACAGCAGGGGCTCTTGATACTATCGCAGGGGGACAGCCGGATAACGAAGAAGCATATCCTCTGTACAACAGCGGCGATGTGGCAGCAGCCATTATGCCATTCTGGCAGACAAGCCGTTACACAAGCTACATGACAGATTTGAAAGGGAAAGTGGCCATTGCAGTTCCTCCGGTATGGGGAGACAATGACGCAGTAAAAACGATTGGCGGCGGCGGTACCGGTACAGCGGTTGTAGCTTCCGGCGAACACGCAGACCTTGCGGCAGAAGTATTCGCTTACATTAAATTGTCTGATGAAGCAAGCCATGAAATCTACAATGTATTGGGATTTGACCCTGTAAACACAGAGGTATGGACAGACACAGCCCTGACAGAAAATCCGGACAACCAGTTTGTACAGTATTTCAACACAAAACCATTTAACGCGCTTCTGGAAGTACAGGACAGCATTGGACTGTTAGACTGCTACACAGATGAAAAGATGCCTTCTATTAATAACGTATTCACAACACAGACTCTGAATGATATTTTTGAATCTGATGTAGATGTAAAAGAAGCACTTGATTCTGCACAGGACACATTGGAAAATGAATTTGCTGAATAATCAGCATATATCAACCGGGGGCTGTTGTAAGAAGCGACTGCCCCCGGTTGCTTTCCAAAGCAAGTGAAAGGAGTTATGGATACCATGAATAAAGTAAAGAAATTCTTATACTCACAAAAGGCTGCTCCTTATGTATTTATTCTTCCCTTTGTACTTACCATTCTTCTGTTCTGGCTGTTCCCCATAGGAAATGGTGTGCTGCTCAGCTTTCAGGATGTGTTAAAGGACAAATGGGTTGGATTTGATAACTATTCCCGCCTTTTGACTGATAAAATGTTTTTTAAAGCGGTTTACAACAGCCTCAAATATATGATTGGTACGTTGATTCTGCTGATACCGTTTCCCTTGCTGTTTGCCAGCATGTTAAACAGTAAGCTGATGAAAGGACAGGGATTCTTTAAATCCGTATATTTTCTTCCGGCTCTGACTTCTGTGGTTGTAGCTGGTACGATTTTCCGTCTGATGTTTGGCGAAATGGATACCTCTTTGGCAAACCAGATTATGGAGCTTCTTGGTAAATCTCCGATTAAGTGGTTAAAGGGAGAATGGACAGGATATTTTGCACTTTTGATTGTAGCATGTTGGAGATGGACAGGTGTAAATATTTTGTATTTCCTGGCAGGACTGCAGAGTATTCCAACGGATATTTACGAGGCAGCTTCTATTGACGGCGCTTCCAAGTGGCAGCAGTTTATTAAAATTTCTTTTCCCCTGGTAAAACCTACGACTGTTTATGTGCTGACTATTAGTATTTATGCAGGTTTATCCATGTTTCTGGAATCCTTCATGCTGTGGAAAGGAAACAATTCCCCGCAGAATATTGGTTTGACCATTGTAGGATACCTGTACAGACAGGGGATTGAAAAACGTGCCATGGGTTATGCATGTGCCGTTGGTCTGGTATTACTTTTAGTCGTTATGGTTATCAATATGATTCAGTTAATCGCAACTGGTACATTCAAGAAGGAGGAGAGATAGTATGGCAGCAGAAGCAATAGGAAAAAGCCAGAAGAGAAAAAACAAAATGGCTACCATAGGTATGGTCATCTTCTTTTCTATTCTTGCAATTTTAATTATTATACCGGTTTATGCTATTGTATTGGCAAGCTTCAAACCGGGAAATCACCTTCTTCAGTATGGTTTGAACCTGAATCTGGACGTGGCGAATATGACGTTGGATAACTATGTGCTTCTGTTTACCGGAAGTCATGATTACTGGATTTGGTTTGGAAACAGTTTGCTGCTGACGGTGATAACCGTGGTACTGACCCTGTTGGTAAGTTCCTTTGTGGCCTATGGGTTTGCGGCATACGATTTTAAAGGAAAAAATTTCTTTTTTGTTATTGTACTGATTATTTTGTCCATCCCTTTTGAAGTTATTATGCTTCCTCTTTACAAGCAGATTTCTTCCTGGGGGATGATGGATAATTACGCTGCAGTGGTTGTGCCGTTTCTGGCTCATGCGTCTACGATTTTCTTCTTCAGACAGTATCTTTTGGGACTGCCGAAATCTTTGATTGAAGCAGGTCGTATTGACGGCTGTACAGAGTACGGAATTTTCTTCCGCCTGATTGTACCGATTATGAAACCGGCATTTTCCGCTATGGCTATTTTAAACGGTATGAATGCATGGAATAATTATCTGTGGCCGCTGTTGGTGATTCGTTCTTCAGAGAAGTATACACTGACTATTGGTCTGAATACTTTAATCAATCCTTATGGTGATAATTACAGCCTGCTGGTAGTTGGTTCGGTATTCTCCATTATTCCTATTTTCATCTTATTTATCTGTTTCCAGAGATATTTTATCGAAGGAATGACAGCAGGTGCTGTAAAAGAATAATTGTATTACAAAAATTTGGAGGTTTATATTATGAGCAGAAGAGCAAAAATGGTGTTAGACAAAGAATTTCAGATTGCCCCAATTGACAAAAGAATCTATGGTTCTTTTATAGAACATCTGGGAAGAGCAGTATACGAAGGTATCTACCAGCCGGGACATCCGGCAGCGGACGAAAATGGCTTCCGCAAAGACGTAGTAGAACTGGTAAAAGAGCTGGATGTGCCCATTATTCGCTATCCGGGCGGAAACTTCGTATCGAATTTCTATTGGGAAGATTCTGTGGGGCCAGTGGAGGAGAGACCCCACCGTCTGGAACTGGCCTGGAGAAGTCTGGAGAAAAATGAAATTGGTTTAAACGAGTTTTCCAAATGGGCAAAACAGGTAAATTCAGAGGTGATGATGGCAGTGAATCTGGGAACCAGAGGAATTTCAGATGCCTGCAACCTGTTGGAATACTGCAATCACCCGTCCGGTACAAAATACAGTGATTTGCGTAGGAAACACGGGGTAAAAGAACCGCACAACATCAAAGTGTGGTGCCTGGGAAATGAAATGGATGGTCCATGGCAGATTGGACACAAAACCATGGAGGAATACGGACGTCTGGCAGAGGAAACAGCCAAAGCCATGCGACTGATTGACCCCACTATTGAACTGGTATCCTGCGGAAGTTCCAACCGTGAAATGCCCACATTCCCGGATTGGGAAGCGGTAACACTGTCCCATACTTATGATTATGTGGATTACATTTCTATGCATCAGTACTATGGAAACAGGGACAACGACAGCAATGATTTCCTGGCGCAGTCAGATGACATGGACGATTTCATTCGTACCATTATCGCAACCTGTGATTATGTAAAAGCGAAAAAACGCAGCAAAAAGACTATGAACTTAAGTTTTGATGAGTGGAATGTATGGTTCCATTCCAATGCGGCTGACGATGATATTACAGAAAACCATCCATGGCAGGTAGCGCCGCCAATGCTGGAAGATATTTACAACTTTGAAGATGCATTGCTGGTAGGTCTGATGCTGATTACACTGATGAAACATGCAGACCGTGTGAAGATGGCCTGCCTGGCGCAGCTTGTAAATGTTATCGCACCGATTATGACAGATGCAGCAGGCGGTGCATGGAAGCAGACGATTTTCTATCCGTTCATGCATGCCTCCAAATACGGAAGGGGTATTGCGCTGCAGCCGGTAATTTCAGGTACCAAGCATGCTACAGCAAAGCATGATGAAATCACAGACGTGGAATCTATTGCAGTATATAATGAAGAAAAAGATGAAGTTACAATTTTTGCAGTGAATCGTAACTTAGAAGAAGATGTGGAATTAACCACAGATGTCAGAAGCTTTGAGGGCTATCGTCTGTTGGAACATATTGTTTTGGAAAACGAAGACCTGAAGGCTACAAACAGCCTGATAGGAGAAAAGGTTTATCCGGTGAACGCAGATGACAGAAGCAAACTGGATGAGGGCGTGGCAACCAGTGTGTTGAAAAAAGCCTCTTGGAATGTGATTCGTCTGGGTAAATAAAAGTTCATCTGTTCTCATAGATTTTTTTCTGTTAGAAATCTTGACATTTTTTGAAAAATTATGGAAAATAATGATATTATTTTGCAGAAAAAAGGACCAGGATGTCACGGTCCTGGTCCGCATTAAAGGGTAAAGGGAAGATAAAATAAAATCTTCTCTTCCTTTATATATCCGAATGAAAGAGGCAAAAAATTACGCCTGAAATAAAAATTTTTCATAAAAATAAAATCGGATACATAGACTAAGAGTTGGCATAACAGAAAGAACGAAAAGAGAATGGAGAAACAAGAATGAAAAAGAAAGAGGGGAAACCGGACTTTTGGAAGAAAGCGGCTTTGGGAGGTGGAATTGCGCTTCTTACTGCAGGCATTTTCTATGGAGCAGGTGCTTTTTATTACAGAGAGCGCTTTTTTTACGGAACGCAAATCAATGACATACCCTGTGCGAACCTTACGGTAAAGGAGGCAGAGCAGAAATTAAAAGAAAAAGTAGAGGATTATACACTGGAAATCAGTCTGAAAGAGGGGAAAAAAGAGTCCCTTTCCGGAAAGGAAATCGACTATACTTATGTGCCGGATAAAGAGGTAGAAAAAGCATTGGAAAAACAAAACCCCTTTGCCTGGATAACCGGATTTTTTCATGCAAAAGAGTATACAGCCGGAGAAAATATTACGTTTGATGAATCCCTTTTGAAAGAAAAGATAAACGCCATGGACTGTGTACAGGAAGCAAATATGAAGCCTCCAAAGGACGCTTATATTGCCTTTAAAAACAACCAATTTGTTATTAAAGAGGAAGAATTGGGAACTGCTATAGAACTGGAAAAGCTGCAGGAAAAGGCAAAAGAAGCTGTGGGGAAAAGTCAGAGTGAGATTTCCGCTGAGGAATCCGGCGTGTATAAACTTCCGGCAGTGACGAAGGAAAATGAGACATTGAAACAGCAGCAGGAGGTATGGAACAGCTGCGCTGCTGTGACCGTGAAATATACCTTCGGAGAGCAGACGGAGATTCTGGACGGCATGACTGTGAAGGAGTGGATGACTTATGACGAAAACGGCAATTATGTGGAAAATACAGCTGTGCTGCAGGAACATATCCGGGAGTATGTAAATGCTCTGGGGGAGAAATATAACACTGCAGGAAAACCCAGAACCATTACCAGTACCAGCACCGGACAGCCGGTTTCCGTGGAAGGCGGCAACTACGGATTTTTGATTGATGCAAGGGGAGAGAGACGGCAGCTTTTTGCAGATATTCAGGCTCATGCAAATGTGGAACGGGAGCCTGTGTATGCCAGAAGAGGAGCAGCTTACGGGGAAAATGATTTAGGGGATACTTATGTGGAACTGGACCTTACTGCCCAGCATTTGTGGTATTATAAGGACGGCGCACTTTTGATGGACAGCGATTTTGTATCAGGGACCTACTATAATTATGGAAGGCGTACACCGGGAGGCACATACACTCTGAAAGCCAAGCAGAGAAATCAAGTTTTAAGACCTGCACCCAATGAGGATGGCAGCTATGATTATGAATCTCCGGTGTCTTACTGGATGCCTTTTAACGGAGGAATCGGTCTTCACGATGCTGACTGGCGCTGGAATTTTGGAGGGGATATTTATCTGTACGGCGGTTCTCACGGCTGCATCAATCTGCCGGTTTCTTTTGCCGGGAATTTCTATGAAAATATTGAAACGGGCTGCCCTATTGTGTGTTTTTACCGCTGAATTTTACCGGGAATTTACGGAAAACTCACAGAAAACTTCTTGCAAGAGAAATGGCTGTGTAGTATAATAAACAAAGAGAAAGAGACAAGAGTTAGGACTGTACAGGCAGTCTTATCGTCTTGTCTTTTGTATATAGAAGAGACGGCAGAGATCTCATGAAAGGAAAAGCGATGAATCGAAAAAGAATAGAAGAATTTGAAGATTGTCCGGTGATTGCCGCTATTAAAGATGAAGAAGGTCTGAAAAAATGTCTTCATTCCGATATCCAGATTGTATTTGTGCTGTATGGTGACATCTGCAATATCGGTAAAATTGTAGGCAAGCTGAAAGCAGCAGGTAAGACGGTAATCATTCATATTGACCTGATTGCAGGACTAAGCAGTAAAGAAATTGCGGTGACGTATATCAAATCCGTTACCCATGCAGACGGTATTATTTCTACCAAACCCGGAGTCATACGGGAAGCAAAGGAGGAGGGACTGTTTGCCATTATGCGCTTTTTTGTCATTGATTCCATTGCGTTTGACAGTATTCAAAAGCAGACGGAAAGTGTGCGTCCCGATATGATTGAAGTGCTGCCCGGCGTTATGCCGAAGATTATCCGCAGAATCTGCCGGGAAAGCAGAGTGCCTGTCATTGCAGGAGGACTGATAGCAGATAAAGAAGATATTATGGCTGCATTAGATGCCGGCGCGGTATCGATATCTACCACCAGACAGGACGTCTGGTTCATGTAAAAAGGAAAATAAAATTTAAAAATTACGCTGGAGATTGGAGACAGAGCGGATGACTTATGAGAAAACTCATGAGCATTTGCGCTGTCTCTTTTTGGTAAGAGGAGGAGATTAAGTATGTATGATGTTGTAGTAATTGGAGCAGGAGTGACCGGAAGTGCGGTGGCAAGAGAACTGTCAGCATATCAGCTGAAAACCTTGGTGCTGGAAAGGGAAGAAGATGTGTGCTGCGGCACCTCAAAAGCAAATAGCGCCATTGTTCATGCCGGTTTTGACGCAGAACCGGGTTCCTGGAAAGCCAGAATGAATGTAGAGGGAAATTTAAGAATCCGGCAGCTTTCAGAAAAACTGGATTTTCCTTATAAGCAGAATGGTTCTCTGGTGCTTTGCTTTGAAGAAGAGGGAATTGGAAAGCTGGAAGAACTGAAAGAAAGAGGTGAAAAAAACGGGGTAGAAGGGCTGGAAATTATTACCGGAGAAAGGATTTGGGAGATGGAGCCAAACCTTTCCCGCCAGGTAAAAGCCATGCTTTACGCCCCCACAGGAGGCATTGTATGTCCCTTTAAAATGACGATTGCCCTGGCGGAAAATGCCAATGTGAACGGTGTGGAATTTGTCTTTGATACTTGTGTAGAAAATATAGAAAAAACAGCAGAAGGTTATCGTATTGAGACAGAGAAAGGAAGTTATGAAACACACTGCGTAGTGAATGCAGCCGGGGTTTATGCAGACGTATTCAACAATATGGTAAGTAAAAGGAAACTGTCCATTACCCCAAGAAAAGGAGAATACTGCCTGATGGATAAGAAGGCCGGAACCTTTGTTTCCCACACAGTTTTTCAGCTTCCGACGGCTATGGGAAAGGGAGTTCTGATTACACCTACGGTACACGGAAATCTTCTTGCAGGACCTACAGCAGAAGATATGGAAGACAGAGAAGGGGTTCAGACTACGGCTTCCGGTATTGCCAAGCTGTCCCAGCAGGCGAAAAAAAGCGCTGAAAATGTACCGCTTTCCATGGTAATTACCTCTTTTGCAGGGCTGCGCGCCACAGAAAAAGGAGGCGATTTTGTGCTGGGAGAACCGGAGGATGCCAAAGGCTTTTACAATGCCGCAGGTATTGAATCCCCAGGACTTTCCAGTGCACCGGCCATTGGCGTTTACCTTGCCAAACAGATTTCAGAGCAGCTTGGCGCAGAGAAAAAAACGGATTTTGTTTCTACCAGGAAGGATATTCCCTGCGTGTCGGAAGCGTCACCGGAGGAAATACGCCGCCTCATAGAAGAAGACCCGGCATATGGAAACGTCATCTGCAGGTGTGAAACAGTCACGGAAGGAGAGATTGTAAATGCAATCCGAAGACCTTTGGGTGCCCGCTCTTTAGATGGTGTTAAGCGGCGGACAAGAGCCGGAATGGGAAGATGTCAATCCGGTTTCTGTGCTCCAAGAACTATGGAAATTCTGGCAAGAGAACTGAAAAAATCCCCCTTGGAACTTACAAAAACAGGCGGCAAATCCAGACTTTTAACAGAGGTATGAGAGGAGAGAGAAGAGATATGGACAGATATGATTTGATTATTATAGGAGGCGGTCCCGCAGGACTGGCAGCGGCAATTTCCGCAAAGGAGCAAGGCGTTACCAACCTGTTAATACTGGAAAGGGATCAGGAACTGGGGGGCATTTTGAATCAGTGTATACACAATGGCTTTGGGCTGCATACCTTTAAAGAAGAACTTACCGGTCCGGAATATGCCCAGCGTTTTATTGACCGGGCGGCAGAGCTTGAGGTGCCTTACAAGCTGCAAACCATGGTCTTGGATATCAGCGAGGACGGGGGAGAAAAAACTGTCACAGCTATGAACCGGAAGGACGGACTCCTGGTTTTGAAAACAAAAGCTGTGATTCTGGCCATGGGCTGCAGAGAGCGTCCAAGAGGGGCTCTGAATATTCCGGGATACCGTCCGGCAGGGATTTATACCGCAGGCACAGCACAGAGGCTGGTGAATATGGAAGGATATATGCCCGGCAGAGAAGTGGTGATTCTGGGATCTGGTGACATTGGGCTTATCATGGCCAGAAGAATGACCCTGGAAGGGGCAAAAGTGAAAGTTGTGGCAGAACTTATGCCTTATTCCGGCGGTCTTCAGAGAAATATTGTACAGTGTCTGGAAGATTTTCACATTCCATTGAAATTAAGCCATACCGTAGTAGATATTCAGGGAAAAGAGCGGGTGACAGGAGTGACGCTGGCTGAGGTAGATGAGAATAGAAAGCCCATTCCCGGAACGGAAGAATTCTATTCCTGCGATACCCTTCTTTTATCCTGTGGCCTGATTCCGGAGAACGAATTGTCAGCTAAAATGGGGATAAAACTGTCTCGTGTCACTTCTGGCGCAGTGGTAAATGAAAGTCTGGAAACCAGTGTGGAAGGAGTTTTTGCATGTGGCAATGTCTTACATGTCCACGACCTGGTGGACTATGTTTCCGAGGAAGCTAAACGGGCAGGTAGCCATGCCGCAGAGTATATCCACAACTGGAAGGAAGAAGCGATAAAAGAGACATGGGAACTGGAAGTAGAACCTCAAAATGGTATTCGCTATACGGTGCCGCAGACGATTCGTCCAGAGCATATGGAAGAAAAACTGACACTGAGATTCCGGGTGGGAGCTGTCTATAAAGACCGATATATCAGCGTATACTGCGGCAGCAAACGAATTTTCCATAAGAAGAAAAAGAAAATGGCGCCGGGAGAAATGGAACAGGTTACCTTACAGAAATCGGATTTGACAGCAGCGCCGGGATTGGATAAAATCATTATGAAATTGGAGGAGGCATAAACATGGAGACGAGAGAATTAATCTGTATTAACTGTCCTTTGGGATGTGCTCTGACGGTCACCATGGAGCAGGGAAAAGTGGTAAAAGTAGAGGGGAACACCTGTCCGAAGGGAAAAAGCTACGGTGAAAAAGAGGTGACAAACCCCACTCGTATTGTGACTTCCAGTGTGAAAGTTCTTGGAGGAAATATACCTGTAGTTTCCGTAAAAACAGCCTCAGATATTCCAAAAGAAAAAATAGGAGCATGCATGGCTGCATTAAAAACAGTTGCGGTGAAAGCGCCGGTTGCCATAGGAGATGTGATTTTAAAAGATATATGTGGCACAGGAGCAGATGTGGTGGCTACCAGAAATGTGGCTGTGAAAATATAGGAAAAGTGCAGCAAAGGTTTGGAAAAGGAGAGAACATGGTAGATTATACGGGAAAAAATGCAGAAGGATTAAAGGAAAAAACACTGTATCTGTTGGATATGGATGGCACGATTTATAATGAAAATGAGATTTTTGAGGGAACGCTGGATTTGCTTCGGGAAATTGAGGAAAGAGGCGGACAGTATGTGTTTATTACCAATAATTCTTCAAAATCGGTGGAGGATTATATAGAAAAGGTAAGGGCTATGGGAATTCAGGCTTCGTATGAAAATTTTTATACCTCCAGCCAGGCTACTGCCATGTATCTTCAGGAAAATTATGCCAATCAGAGGGTGTACTGCATGGGTACCCGCTCTTTAGTGGAAGAACTTCGCCGCGCCGGAATTTCGGTAGTAACGGAGGTGGATGACCGGGCCACAGTGGTGCTTTTGGGCTTTGATACGGAAAATACATCAGAGAAAATCCGGAATACCTGTATTATGCTGGGAAGAGATGTGGCATATCTGGCAACCAATCCGGATTTGGTGTGTCCGGTGAGCTTTGGATATATTCCTGACTGTGGTTCTATGAGCATTATGCTGAAAAACGCCACGGGAAAAGAGCCATTTTTTATTGGCAAACCAGAGCCGATTATGGTAGACTGTGTATTGAAAAAACTGAATAAAACCAAGGCGGAAACAGTGATTGTAGGAGACCGCCTGTACACAGATATCAAGACCGGAGAGCGGGCAGGAGTGGATACCATCTGCGTGTTGTCCGGTGAAGCTTCCCTTAGTGATATACGAGAGAGCGAAGTAAAGCCGGATTATATTTTTGCAAGTGTAAAAGAAGTATATGAAGGGCTGACAGAAGACAACTAACAGGAGACGAACATGCAATACGAAAATATCAGAGAAGGAATCTTTCTGAAGCGTCCGAACCGTTTTATTGCCCATGTGGAAATAGATGAAAAGGTAGAAATCTGTCATGTGAAAAATACAGGGAGGTGCCGGGAATTATTAGTTCCCGGCACCCCTGTTTTTTTGGAAAAGAGCGGCAATCCAAACAGAAAGACCCAGTATGATTTAATAGCAGTGAAAAAGGGAGAAAGACTCATTAATATGGACTCCCAGATACCCAATAAAGTCGTAGAGGAATGGCTTTTGAAGGGGAATCTTTTCGGAAAAGAGGCAAGGGTAAAGAGAGAAGTCACCTATGGCAATTCCAGATTTGATTTGTATATCGAAAGCCAGGGCAGGAAGTGCTTTATGGAAGTAAAAGGAGTGACGCTGGAGGAAGACGGTGTGGTACGTTTTCCAGATGCCCCAACAGAAAGAGGCGTTAAGCATGTGAAAGAATTGTGCCGGTGTATAGAAGATGGATATGAGGCATATATTATGTTTGTCGTACAGATGGCAAATGTAAAGTATTTTGAGCCAAATGAAGCAACACATCCGGAATTTGGAGCGGCATTAAGAGAAGCACAGCAGGCGGGAGTGCACATTCTGGCCTATGCATGTGATGTGAGAAAAGACTTGATAAATCTGTCAAAACCTGTTAGGGTTTATCTTAACGGAAATACAAAAATAAGAGAACAGGAGACAGAATGTTAGAGCAGATTAGAGAACCGCTGCTTTCCTGGTATAAAGAGAATAAAAGGAGTCTTCCATGGCGGGAAGACCCCACACCTTACCATGTCTGGATATCGGAAATTATGCTGCAGCAGACAAGGGTAGAGGCGGTAAAAGAGTATTATGCACGTTTCCTTTTTGCCCTACCCGAATTGAAGGATTTGGCAGAATGTCCCGAAGAACGTCTGCTGAAGCTGTGGGAAGGTCTGGGATATTATAACCGGGTAAAAAACATGCAGAAAGCAGCCAGAGAGGTCATGGAACAGTATGACGGAAGGCTTCCTGCAGATTATGAAAAGCTGCTGAAATTGCCGGGAATCGGCAGCTATACGGCAGGCGCTGTGGCGTCTATTGCCTACGGAATACCAAGACCTGCGGTAGATGGAAATGTACTTCGGGTAATCACCAGAATTACGGAAAATCCAGAGGACATCCTGAAGCAGTCTATGAAGAAAAAGACGGAAGAGGCTCTTCTGGAAATTATGCCAAAGGACTGTCCGGGGGATTTCAATCAGAGTTTAATGGAACTGGGAGCTACGGTCTGCGTACCAAATGGTATGGCAAAGTGCCAGTGTTGTCCGGTAGCCCGGGTATGTCAGGCTTATGCACATGGCACGGTAATGGAGTATCCAAAAAAGGCAGCGAAAAAGCAGCGGAAAATAGAAGAAAGAACGGTTCTGGTGATTCAGAACGGTCAGGAATTTGCCATTTCCAAACGTCCTCCAAAGGGGCTTCTGGCAGGGCTTTATGAGCTGCCCAACAAGGAAGGATATCTGACAGAAGAGGAGATTCTGTCGTTTGTCAAAGGCCTGCATTTGATACCTCTTCATATACGGGAAGCAGGAGAGGCAAAGCATATTTTTTCCCATGTAGAATGGAGAATGAAAGGCTACTTTATTAAAGTCGCAGCGACGGAAGAAAAGAAAGTGGGCAGTCTGATATTTGTGGACAGGAAAGAATCCAGGGGAAAATACCCCATTCCCTCCGCTTTTTCAGCGTACAGAAAGTTTATCGAGGAGGACTTTTAGGTGAAATTATTATCAATTACAGTTCCGTGTTACAACTCACAGGACTATATGAAAAACTGTGTGGATTCCCTTTTGGAAGGCGGGAATCTGGTGGAAATTTTAATTGTAGACGACGGTTCGAAAGATGATACAGCAAAGATAGCAGATGAATATGCGGCAAAATATCCGGAGATTGTAAAAGCTATCCATCAGGAAAACGGCGGTCACGGAGAGGCGGTCAACACAGGGCTGAAGAACGCTACGGGTTTGTATTTTAAAGTGGTGGACAGTGACGACTGGGTAAATAAGGACGCCTATCTTGCTATTCTGGACAAGCTTCTGGAGATTACCGGAGGTCCGCAGACTCTGGATATGATGATAAGTAACTTTGTCTATGAAAAGCAGGGGGCAAAGCGGAAGAAAGTAATGAAATATAGAACCTATATGCCTCAGAATAAAATTTTCACCTGGAAGGAAATGAACAGAATGCCTTTGGGAAAATACATTCTGATGCACTCGGTTATTTACAGGACAGGTTTGCTAAGAGACTGTGGTTTGGAACTTCCCAAGCATACTTTTTATGTGGATAATCTGTTTGTATACCAGCCGCTTCCGTATGTGCAGACTATGTATTATATGAATGTGAATTTTTATCGCTATTTTATCGGGAGAGATGATCAATCTGTAAATGAAGAGATCATGATACGCAGAATTGACCAGCAGATAAGAGTGAACAAACTGATGATTGACACCATTGCGGGAGTGAAAAATCTCAATAAAAATCTGAGGAGTTATATGCTTCGATATCTGGATATTATTATGGCAGTGTCTTCGATTATGCTGATTCGTTCCGGGACAGAGGAGAATCTGGCAAAGAAGAGAGAACTGTGGCGGTATTTAAAAAATGCAGACGCGGGGATTTACCGGAAGCTGTATCTGAGTATTCTGGGAAGAGGCGTGAATCTTCCGGGAAAAGGCGGAAGAGATTTGTCTGTGTCCATATATAAAGTTGTGCAGAAGTTTTATGGATTTAATTAAGAAAAATTGAGCCCGGAAAGGAAGTTTAAACCTTTCCAGGCTCAATTTTTATGCTCGTGCAGGCTGTTCAGCCTGTACGGTTTTAGGTTTATAGATAAGCTGAAAACAGCAGAGATATAATGCAAATGCAGCAACTACATCCAACACGGTATGCTGTTTCAAAAATACGGTTGCAAGAATAATCAGAACACTCAGAATACCCGTTCCCGCCAGAAGAACCTTATGACTGTGGAATTCCGAATGACGGAAAATAGCTACGCAGCAGGCTACGGTGTTAAATACATGAATACTTGGCAGAATATTAGTAGGCGTATCCAGCCGATATAAGTGCTGTACCATCTGAATAAAAATACTGTCGCCTGTCAGGTTGGGGCGTAAATCCTGTCCATTGGGAAATAGGATGGAAATTACGATAAAAAGTGTCATACCAATTCCCAGTGTAAGAATCAGCTGCCAGTATTCTTTTTTATTTTGATTCATGAAAGCAAAATAAAAAACCGTCAATGCAATATAGCCGAACCATAAAAAATAAGGAACCACGAAATATTCACAGAAGGGGATATAGTCATCTATCTTCATATGAATAATTGTAACCGGTACTTTGCGCTGCTCCACATATTGGAAAGCCAGCATGTACAAAATTCCATAGATGGGAATTATCCAGGTATGTTGATATTTTTTCAGGAATTTCAAAGTTTCACACCTCTCACACAGTATTCAGAATACCGTCTTTTTATGAATCTCATTATAGCACAGAGGAAATCCGATAACAATGCAGTTTATAGTTGTTTTATAAATATTACACACTATATTCATTTGTTGGTACAAAACTGTCGAAAATGACAGAATCAAACTTTTTCACAGAAGTTTTCAGTACTTGTTCCGAGCGGACTGTCCAGGCAAAAGTAGGCGTATGCCAGAGACATTTGTTCAGTAAGAAGCTGACATTCTGGGTATCTTTGTAGCAATAGGCGATGAAATCCGGTCTTCCGATAAAGTTTAAAAGCAGATATTTTACCAGGAAGCAGAGAATATAACCGCCTTCGGCTACCGGCCGGGTCAGGTTGGCTGAAAGCTGTCCCCGGATGACATCTTTTCGGTGTTTTTTGTACCAACCGAGAGCCAGAGGATTGAAGGACTCAATGCAGTAATCTCCATTGTACTGCCGCAGAAGACGGTCTGCAAGCACACAGGTTTCCGTGCGTATAGTCGGCAGTTTTATCTCTATCAGAAGGGGAACTTTTCCCTTTACCAGCTTTAAAACATCCTCAAAAAGGGGAATTTTTTCTTCCGTATGCAGGAGAGAAAATTTCTGCAGTTCTTCGTAGGTCATCTCACAGACGGGAAGGTCAATGCCGCACATCCGGGTCAGCGTATGGTCATGAAACACAACTACCTGCTTATCTTTTGTCAGTTGAATATCCAGTTCGATACCATACCCATGCCGGATGGCATGGGTAAAAGCGGCCATGGAATTTTCAGGAATGGACTGGTCAGGGGTAAATAGTCCTCGGTGTGCAAACAGGTAGTGGAGAAATTTTTTAGCCTCTTTTTTCCTGGAAAAGCGGGGCATGATACAGTAAAAATAAAGGCAGAAAAGGAAAACTGCAATACACACAGTAAGTAACAGTATTTTCATAGGTATCCCTCCTTGTTTAGCGAAGAAGCACAGGTATCTGTTTACCGGAAACACGCAGCAGCAGGCGGTCTGTTTCTCCCATAGATTCTCCGTCACAGTGGACAGGAAGAGGAACACGGCTGTGAATTTCCAGACTGTCGCAGCGGTAGGTTTTCACGCCGGAAAACCAGGTGTGTTTGCCGAAAAAAGCGGTGGGAAACAAGGCCAGAATTTTGCATTTTCCAAGTTCTCCGGCAAGACAGATGTCCAGTTTTCTGTCGTTGAATTGAGCGTCGGGACAGAATTTTACGCCGCCGCCCTCATATTTCGTATTCATGCCTGCAATGAAGAAAAAACGGGAAAAGTGCAGGACTTTGTCTCTGTCCAGACGCATGGAAACAGGACAGGGACGGTATTGAATCAGAAGTTTCAGAGCGATAAGCACATAGGTCAATTTTCCCAAATGCAGTTTATTCATGGCTTTTTTTAACGGAGAAACCATGACCTTGCGGCAGATATCTGCGTCATAGCCAATGCCGCTGCTTACAAGAAAATAACGGGAAGTTTCTTTGGAGACTGCCATTCCAATGTCTGTCAAAGTACACGCTTTCGGAGAAAGAATAGCCTCTATACAGGCAGAAACTTCGGTGGGAAGTCCAAGACCTCTTGCAAAATCATTTCCGGAACCAGTAGGAATATAGCCCAGGGTAATATGGGAAAAATCCTTTTTCACCAGTCCGTTTATCACTTCGTTCAGTGTGCCGTCTCCACCGACTACGGACAGGGTGCAGGAAGTTCCTCCAACGGAGCTTTGTTCTGCAATATGGGCTGCAATCCGGTCTGCGTGTCCGGTATATTCTGTAAAATAAGTTGTATATTCCACACCCTTTTCCTGTAGTATGGCGTCAGCTTTTTGCCAGACCTCAAGACCATGCCCGGACCGGGAGTGAGGATTTATAATAAAGTAATACATGATGTTCTGTACCTGCTTTTCTTTGTCATTTGTTTTCTTTGTTTCGACTCTATTGTAGCAGTTTCGTTGGATTAGGACAAGAAAATTATGAAGAGAACAGGAAAATTAGACTGGAAACTGCTTGCCGTCACAGGGAGAAAATGATATGATAAAAGAAAAAATTTCATTGGGAAAGGCAGGCTGGAATATGAAGAACGAATATGTAACATTTACCATTGGAAAAAAGAAAAATATTGCCCTGATTGCACACGATAACGAAAAGCCAAAGCTGATTCAGTGGTGCAAAGATAATTATGATATTTTGAAACAGCACAATCTTT
Source organism: Blautia hansenii (assembly GCF_013304445.1). Taxonomy (GTDB): domain Bacteria; phylum Bacillota; class Clostridia; order Lachnospirales; family Lachnospiraceae; genus Blautia. Next base: position 33,389 of record NZ_JAAITA010000019.1, on the reverse strand, counting down.
ACGGTACAGGTACTACGTCAAGATTGATTGCTGATAAAGCGGGACTGTGTATTAAAGGCTACAACAGCGGTCCTCTGGGCGGCGACCAGCAGATTGGGGCAAAGATAGTAGAAGGTGTCATTGATTTTGTTGTGTTTTTCTCTGACCCACTGACTGCGCAGCCTCATGACCCGGATGTAAAGGCACTGATGCGTATTGCACAGGTGTACGATATCCCTATGGCAGTGAATAAGGCAACGGCAGACTTTATGATAAAATCTGTTTATATGGATTCAGAATATGACCATGAAGTAATTAATTTTAATAAAAATGTGCAGGACAGAGCAGAGTCTATGTAAGGACAAGCAGAAGAAATCCCCCTCTCGGTGAAGCGTTTTCGGGAGAGGGATTTCTTCTGTTACACATAAAGAGATATTGGGGAGGTTCAAACATGAAATTGACCATCAATGGAATAAAAAACCGTGAGTCATGGGAACAGGCAGGAATTCTACTTCCAGGATATGATGTGGAAAAGGCTTCGGAAAAGGCAAGAAAGGAACCGAAATGGGTACATTTTGGAATCGGCAACATTTTTCGGGTATTTATCGGCGGCATTGCAGACCGTTTGCTGGAAGAAGGGGCACTGGACCGGGGCATTACCTGTGTGGAGATGTTTGATTATGATGTGGCAGATAAAATTTACGAACCATATGACAATTTGGGGTTGTGTGTGATTCTGCATGGGGATGGAACCAGAGAATATAAGGTATTGGGGTCAATGGCAGAAGCAGTAAAAGCCCAGTCCTCGAATCCGGCACAGTGGAACCGATTGAAGGAGATTTTTACCAGTAAGTCTTTGCAGTTGGTTTCTTTTACAATTACGGAAAAAGGATATGCTTTGCAGAAAACGGATGGAACCTGGTTTCCGTTTGTAGAAGCGGACATTCAGAACAAACCGGACAAAGCGGTTGGTGCCATGGCGGTGGTAACAGCTATGCTCTATGAACGGTATAAAGCCGGAAAATATCCTCTGGCGCTGGTATCCATGGATAACTGCTCTAAAAACGGTGAGAAGCTACGGGAAGCTGTGTTGACTATGACAGAAGCGTGGCGGAAAGCTGGATTTGTAGAGGAAGGGTTTGCTGCTTATGTAAGCGATGAAAAAACGGTTGCTTTTCCATGGACGATGATTGATAAAATCACACCGCGGCCCAGTGAACAGATTGCCGAAGATCTGGAAAAGCTGGGTGTGGAAGACATGAAGCCGGTGATTACAGGAAAGAAGACCTATATTGCCCCTTTCGTCAATGCTGAAAAACCCCAGTATCTTGTGATAGAAGACAGTTTCCCCAATGGTCGTCCGGCATTGGAAAAGGGGGTTGGGGTGTATATGGCTGACAGGGAAACCGTAAATCTGTCGGAACGTATGAAGGTAACAGTATGTCTGAATCCGGTACATTCTGCCACAGGGCCTCTTGGTGTGGTTCAGGGGTATGATTTGTTTGCTCATATGCTGAATACGAACCCGGATATGATGAAAATGGCTCGCATGGTAGTTTATGATGAAGGACTTCCTGTAGTGCCAAATCCTGGAATCCTTTCTCCAAAGGAATTTGCAGATGAACTTTTTCAGGAACGGTTCCCCAATGAATACTTGGGCGATACAAATCTTCGGTTGGCTGTAGATGTATCCCAGATGGTGGGGATTCGCTTTGGAGAAACCATAAAAGCGTATGTGGAGAAGTATGGAAATGCTTCACGGCTTACTGCGATTCCTCTGGGAATTGCCGGATGGCTTCGGTATATGCTGGCTGTAGATGATGAAGGGGAAAAATATGAACTGGCTCCTGACCCTATGAGGGAGGAAATTCAGGAAAAGTTCAAGGATATCGTAGTGGGGCGGCCGGAAACTTTTACAAACCAGCTTAAGCCTATTCTCTCCAATGAGCGCATGTTTTTTATAAACCTTTATCAGGCAGGAGTGGGAGAAAAGATTGAAAACATGTTCCGTGAAATGCTTGCCGGACCAGGCGCTGTGAAGAAAACTGTGCATAAATATATGGGGGCAATGCAGGATTGACTGGGCAGAAAACCTCAGTAGGCTATTGATTTTGATAGATTTTCAAAATCAATAGCCTGTTGATGCAAAAGAATTCTATATCATTATCCGAATGGGCAAAAGTCCGCAATGGATATTTGCGCAGCAATTTTGCTTTTCCGGCTCAGTAAGAAGCCGGAGAAGCGTCAATCCATGTGCTGTATCCGGCACGGCGAAGGGTGTTTTCCATTTTCACCGCATTGGCAAGATTCCGAAAGGCGCCTACCTGTACTTTATAGACGCCGTCCTGATAAAGAAGAAAGGCGGGGAAGCCTTTATCCTGAAGCTCATACAGCATATTTTCAGCATTGGCGCGGTTTCTGAATTCTCCGGTCTGCACCCGGTAGTATATGGAATCCGGGGCGGAAGGGTTCTCTACGGTTTCTTCGTCTAAAGTCCCCAGAATGGCAGAGGCAATGGACTGGGCAATTTCATCAAACTGATTGTCAAAGAGGGCATTGTCCTGGTCTGTGTTGATGAAGCCTGTTTCAATGAGCACAGCAGGCATTTTGGTGCGGCGAAGTACCACCAGGCCGGGGCGGGCTGTTACGCCGATTTCCCGAAAGCCCAATTCTCCCAGGGCTCCGTTAATATTTTCTGCCATATCCAGTTTTTCACCGGATTTGTCATAAACAAGGGTTTCCACACCGCTGTATTGATTCGGTTCCGGACTGGAATTCCTGTGAAAAGAAATGAAAAAATCAGCCCCTGATTGATTTCCAAGCGTAGCTTTTTCAAAGGGGGTCTGGTAGACATCCGTGGTTCGGGTGTACTCTACGTCAATTCCATTTTCTGAAAGAATCTCGCCTACTGCAAGAGCCAGGCGGAGATTATCGTCTTTTTCCTGTCTGCCGTTGTAGGTGGCGCCAAAATCGGCACCCCCGTGACCGGCATCAATCATTACCTTATGAGCCATAATTCACCTCATGAAATGCAGAACTTAAAACACTCTCTATTCAGCATATGCAGAGGGGAGGGGAAAAGTCACAGACAAGTGAGATTTCTTGAAAACAAGTATGAAATTCGCTATACTGAATGAAAACGAAGCGGTGCAGGAATTTTGTGCAAAAGAAAAGGGAGAAGAATATGAAGAGAAGGATAACTGCTGTTTTGTTGAGCAGTATTTTGCTGCTTACATCCTGCTCCTTAAATGAAGCAGAGCGGGGAAAATTGGTAAAAGAAGATCAGGAACAAGAAAAAAATGTAGAATTAACACTCTTTTATTCAGGAGAAAACACGAATTGGATTGCTGCAATCCAGGAATTGTGCGAAGAATTTATGAATGCATATCCGGACATTACATTGCAGATGGAATATTCTTCTACGGAAAGTTATACAGAGGAACTCAAAACAAAGGAAGCGGTAGAGGAATTTCCAGATATTTTTGAAATAGATAATCCTTATATGTTTGAAAGTGCGGGAAAATTGGGGGTGATTGATGAAAGTATTGGAAAGTTAGTAGAAAATCCGGTACGAATAGAGGGAGAAATCTACGCGTTGCCCTTCTACAGTACCTCTTATGGGATTGTGTATAATCAAGTGCTGTTCAAGAAATATGGCCTTTCGGTACCGAACACATATAAAGAATTTCTGGAAGTGTGTAAAGTTCTGAAACAAAATCAGGTTGCTCCACTAGCCATAGGAGGAAATGAAAATTCGGTGGAGAGCGGATGGATAAATTACTTTTTCTTGACTCAGGTGGAAAGTCGGACTCCCGGTTGGCAGGAGAAAAAGCAGAAGGAAGAAGTATCTTTTGCAGACCCTGACATGGAGCATGCTCTGGAAGAATTTCAAAATCTGATGACTGGGGAGTATGTGCTAGAGGATTCGATTCATATGGGGGACAATGAAATTATCAGTCGTATGATAAATCAAGAAGTTGCTATGTATTACGGCAATCCTTCTATGCTTGCGAAAATATGGGAAGCATACCCAAGAGCTGTGGATTCGGATAAGACGTCTATGGGAAAAGAAATAAAAAACGATACCGTGCAGATAAGATTAGGCTGGTTTTATATGCCGGATAACGAAGGGAAAAGTGTGGTTATCGAGAAAACAGGGGCGAAATGGGCTGTGTCTGCAGAATGCATGAAGGATAAGAAAAAGAAAGGGGCTGCAGAAACATTTTTGAGGTTTTGCTATGACAGAGAGCATTACCGGGAAATTTTGCAGACCATGTATGCCATACCCGTGACAAAGGATGCTGTGCTCTACGCTGCTCCTATGGTACAGCAGGGCGTTTTAACGGACTATCGCTATGCCGAAAGAAGTACTGAGTTTCTGGGAAATACAGATACACCGGAGAATTTTCGAACGGATATGGAAACGGTGCTGAATTCGGTATCAGCGAATACTATGAGTGTAAAGACCGCAGTGAAACTTTTAGATGAAAGCTGGCAAAAAGAAATAGAGGGACAAGTGCCATGAAAGAATTTAAGAAGCAGGACAGATATGTCAGTTTGTTCACAAAACTTTTTGGGACACTGGTGTTGATAGGGATTGTACCTTTAGTTGTTATGGGGATTTCTATTTACAATGTGTATTTGAATTCATTGAAAGAAACTTTGCTATCTAACATGTATCGGACTACTCGTTCTATAGGGCGGAATGTGGAAGATTTATTTAGTGAAATGAGCGAAAACACAAAATATTTGTATACACACCAGGTAGAAGATTACGGGTATTTGTATGAAATTTTAGAGAATGAAGAGTTATCCGAAAACAAGAAAAAAGCGGCGATTACAGATATGCTGAGGGATATTTTATATATGAATCAGCACATTGAAGATGTTATTTTTATTCTTCCGGACGGAAGGATTTATACAGTTATGCGCCCCCCGGAAGCGGTGGCAGATACAGACAAAATTTTGGCTTGGCATAGAGAAAACTTTCAGTCGGATTCTAAAAATATGCAGATACTGCCATCACATATGCCGGATTATTATGCAGGAAGTAAGAAACAGACTTTTTCGGTTGCAAGAAATATTATGAATATCAGGACAGTACAGACGGCAGATACAGAGATTCTCGGAACTTTGTATATAAATATTAACAGTTCTTATCTGGACGGAGTGATACACGAAACGAAGCTGGAGGAGGGAAGCAGAATTTATCTGGTGGACAAAGAACAGAAAAATTTTGCTTATAATCCTTATGAAGAGGAAATATTTACAGATAAGCTGGGAGAGTATCTTGAACTTATGACGGAAGAATATCAGTACATAAGAACAGAAGGAGACTATTACATTTATAGTCAGATACCAGGCAGCAGTTGGATGGTGCTGGAGAAAATTCCCTCTTTTTATTTGGAAAACAGTTACCGAAGCATTCGGAATATTACACTGGCTGTTATCGGTGTTGGAATCGTCCTCCTTGGAATTTTATATTACCTGTATTCTAAAAAAATGAATCGTCCCATACGGACATTGAAAGAAGCAATGGAGCAGATTCAGAAAGGGAAGTTGGATACTCGTGTGCAGATAAATTCTAATGATGAAATTGGATTTCTGTCCAGAGGATTGAACAGCATGACAGAAAAACTTCAGATGCATATTCGCAAAGTATATGTGGCAGAAATCAAACAAAGAGAAGCAGAAATAGAAGCGTTGAAAACCCAGATTCGGCCGCACTATCTGTATAATACATTAGATGTTATTCGTATGACAGCGATTACGAATGATGATGATCAAACTGCAGAAATGTTGGATGGATTGTCCGGACAGTTGAAATATCTGATTGGAAATGCCAGAGACAGAGTAACCTTGCAGGCGGAGTTGGATAGTGTGCGAAATTATTTTAAGATTATTCGGGTGCGTTATGAAAACAAGATGACTTTGGAAATTGATGTACCGGAAAATCTGCTGGATTTAGAAGTACCGCAGCTGGTTCTTCAGCCCATTGTGGAAAATTCTGTAAAATATGGTCTTCGTCCAAAAGAAGGTGGCAATGGAGTTGTAGCTATACGGGGAGAAATACAGGAAGCATTTCTGGAACTTACGATTATGGACAATGGTGTGGGGATGTCAGAAGAGAGATTGAGGTATATTCAAAAACTTTTAGAAGATGAAACGGAAAAGTGTCAGGAGGAAGAAAGTTCGGGCATTGGTATTAAAAATGTATATGAGCGTATTAAACTGATATTTGGAGAAGAATATCGTATTGAAATCAGCAGTTTTGAAAATATAGGAACCATAGTAAAATACAGACTGCCTGTGACAAGAGCAGGGGAACAGGAGAGGGAAAAAGAGTATGTTTAAAATCATATTGGCAGATGATGAACCCATTATTATTAAGGGAATGCAGAAAATGATAGAATGGGAAAAATTAAATGCTGAGATTGTAGCAGAAGCAGGAAATGGTGCAGAGTTGCTTGAAAAAATCAGGGAGTTTGAACCGGATATTGTAATTTCGGATGTAGCCATGCCTAAGATGACAGGACTGGATGTTATCAAGGAGATTCAGGATAATCATTGGAGTACCAAGGTAATATTTTTAAGCGGTTATCAGGAATTTGAGTATGTACAGAAAGCTATTCGCTACGAAGCCATAGAATATTTACTGAAGCCAGTAGGAAAAGAGGAATTAGAGCAGGCTGTTTTAAAAGCAGAGAAAACACTGAAAACAGATTATCCTATGGAATACTGGGAGAAAGAGAAGGACGATATGCAGACTGTTTTTCGGAAGATGAATTCGGAATCGGAATGTAAGGAGTTGTTTGAACATTTTGAAGCTATGGGGCTTGACACGGAAGATACTGATTTTACAGGTGTCTGTTTTTCTATACCTTTTATATTTTACAAGAAGTTGGGAAACCAGAATATGGCAGAATTAATCCGCTTTTCTATTTTCAAAAAAATAGAAGAAATGTTAAGAACACACAAAAATGGATTTGCGATTAAAAGAGAACCAAACAGCAGCAATATGATTTTGTTGAATAGGGAAAGATTTGGAGGCCATTCGCTGGAACAGCAGGTTTTGGAAATCAGAGAAAAAATTTATCGGGAATATAAGGTGCGGCTGATTACGGGAATTGGGAATACAGTAGAGCATATAACGGATTTGAAGTTTGCGTATAAAACGGCAAAATTCTGTTCGGAACTGCACTATTTTAATCAAGAAGAAATTATACGATATGGAGAAATAGACAGAAACTTTAACAATTCTTTTGAGGATTACAATTATAAATATAAAGAATTGATAAACAGTATTTTAATTTGTGAGGAAAACTGGGCGCAGAAGTTGGATGAGGTGTTAGAGATTATCGAAAATTTGCATTATGGAAATCGATATGCGGCAGAAAACAGATGTATTGCTATGGCTATGGATTTATATTCGGAATTGGAAGAATGCAGGGTTGTATCAGAAGAAGACAGGAAAGAATACGATGCTATGGTAGCCAGAATCCGAAATCAGTCCAGTTATGAAGAACTGAAAAAATTTGTGAGAAAACAGTTGGGAGAGTTTTTGGACAAGTGTGGGAATGGAGAAAAGACAATAGAAAATAATACGATTCGAGTGGTAAAAAACTATATACAGGAACATTACGCGGAGGAGTTAAGTCTTGGAACATTAGCCGAAATTGTATATATGAATCCCTATTACTTCAGTGCTTTTTTCAAAAAAGAAACAGGACAAAATTTTAAAAATTATCTGGCAGAAGTACGAATGAAAGCCGCTGTCCGACTTTTGATGGAATCTGATATGAAGACTTATGAATTAGCCGAAGCGGTGGGATATCGTGATGTAAGGAGTTTTACAGAAAAGTTTAAGGAGTATTTTGGTGAAAGTCCATCGGGGTATAAAAAAGCCCGGCGGTGTTAAAATATGTGGTTTTTTATATAAAGTGTTGTGGTGTTTTTAAGTATGAGCTATAGATTTGTTGTAACTGCACAAAGGATATGCTATTCTTGCCTCAGTACAAAGGTACGGAAAATATTTAAAGGGAAAGAGGGAATTTAAATGAAGAAAAAATGGATAGCAGTATTACTGACATTGGCTATGACAGGTTCTATGGCAGCTTGTGGTTCTGGCAGTGGAGCTAAGAGCGGTTCCGGGGACAAGGATGAGGCAAAAGAACAGACAGTGGAATTGTGGACCTGTTGGACAGATGGGGCAGATACAGCCAAAGCAGGAGAAGAGCAAATTAAAAAATTTGAGGAGCAAACCGGAATTAAAGTGAATCAAACAAATTTTACTTATGATATGCTTCATGAAAAAATTCTGACTGCAGCAGCAGGCGGAAATGTGCCGGACCTTATCTGGGGGCTGCCAGAGTATATCGGTGAATTTTACAATATGGGAATATTGGAAGATTTAACGGAACGGTTTAATGACTGGGAAGATAAAGATGCTCTTTCAGAAGCTGTTGTCAAAGCTATGACCATTGATGATAAGATTGTAGGCATTCCATATGAAATGACAGTAAGAGCATATCTTACACATACAGAAGATTTAAAAGCAGCAGGAATTGAAGTTCCCAAGACATGGGAAGATTTGCTGTCAAATGGAGGATATTACGAAAAGAATGGAAAATATCTGACAGAACTGGCTTGCACAGGAGTTCGTTCTGCACAGGAATTATTGGTATATCTGGCACAGTATGACTTGGAAATTGCCTCTGCGCAGGATGACGGAAAATATAAAAACACATGGAAAGATAATGACGAGGAAATGGAAAAGGCAACTAAAGTTTTCCAGATGTATCAAGATTTGGTCGATAAAAAAATTATTGATGAGAATTGTAAAAACTGGGGGTGGGAAGAAACCGATGAAAACTTTGCTACAGGTATTACATCTACATATGTGACTGGGAACTGGTTGGCAGAAAGAGAAACTTCCAATCCGGATACAATGGAAGATGTTGCAGTTTCTGCTATCCCATATCCGTCAGACGGGCATCAGGCTACTTATATGGAATGTAAACCATTATTTATTCTGGCAGACAGCAAAAATAAAGACGCTGCATTTGAACTGGCAACAGATATGTGCAGTAAGGAATGGCAGGAAGCCGGCTTCCCGGATCGCTCTCCACGTTCTGATGTTTCTACGGACAGTAAGTGGAGCAAAGATTTCCAGGCTCTGGCAGATACAGGAGTTACGTTTCCTCCAGTTACTTTAGGCGGAATTACTCAGGCTATGCAGGATGCCATAGCAAAGGTCCTTCAAGAGGGAGAAACGCCGGAGGCAGCAGCAGAGTGGCTCAGTGATGCAGTAAATGCTTCTTTATCCGATTCGGGCGAATTGAGTGAATAAAATCAGGAATACGAATTTGAGGCTGCCGCAGAAAACAGAGAAATTTTAAGGATGTTTTATGCGGACAGCCTCTTTTTTCCTGAAATTAGAAAAAGCAGTGAAAGAAAAGAGGAGAAGCGTATGAAGACAATAAAAAAACTCACGAGAGAACAGAGAATGAAAAGAACTGCGCTGTTTATGCTGGCACCGGCTATTGTGTTTCTTGCTTTGCTGATTGCTTTTCCGCTGGGAAAAGTAGTACATGATGCATTTTCGCATGTCCATTTAATTAATAAATCTATGAGTGGATTTGCAGGGGTGGAAAATTTTAAAACCATTGTTTCAGATGAACATTTTGGACAGGCCGTAAAAAACACCATTAGTTGGACCGTGTTCTCCGTACTGGGAGAATATGTACTTGGTATGATAACAGCAGTTTTATTAAATCAGAAATTTAAAGGAAGAGCCATTTTCAGGACCTGTATCTTTATTCCATGGCTTGTACCGATTATTGTGGCAGGAATGACATGGGACTGGATATTGAATCCTGAATTTGGAATTATTAATTATGCATTAACCAGTCTCAACATTATAGATGCTCCTATTAATTTTCTGGGGGATAGCCGATATGCTATGGCAACGGTTATTTTTGTAAACATATGGAGAAGTTTTCCATATTATACGATTTCTTTCCTGTCAGCTTTACAGTCTGTGCCAGGAGAACTTTCTGAAGCAGCCGCCATTGACGGTGCAGGCATATTTAAGCGGTTTTTTTGTGTGACATTGCCCCAGCTGCGTTCTGTATCACTGGTTATTGTGTTTATTCATATCATTTGGACGGCGGTGAATTTTGATTTTATTTGGGTAATGACGGAAGGTGGTCCCAATTATGCAACGGAAACTCTGCCGATTATGATTTATCGTTATTCTATGAAGAAGTTTGACGTAGGTGCAGCCTCAGCGCTGTCTACAATGATGTTTACTATCATGGTGATTTTGTTTACAGTTTATTATCATAAAAGAAGCAAACTCAGCGATGAGATGGCGTAAGGAGGAGGGAAAATGATGTTAAATAAAAGAAATCGACGAATTAGTAAAATAGTCACATATGCGTTGCTGGTGATTTTTTCATTGTACTGTATTTTCCCATTTATCTGGATGCTGATTTCTGCATTAAAGCCAAAGACAGAAATTCGTACAGCTACCCCGACTTTTCTGATTCAGGAACCTACACTGGAAAATTTTCACAGGGTACTGGTGGATGCCGGATTTCTACGATACATTAAAAATAGTTTATTTGTATCCATTGCAGCCTGCCTTTTGTCTATGGTCATTGCAGTTATGGCTGGATACGCATTGAGTCGCTATTATAAATTAAAGGCAGTCAAATTGTCCAATTTAGCTATGATGCTTTCTCAGATGATACCAGGGGTATTGCTTCTGGTGCCGCTGTATTTGATTATGCAGAAATTGAACATTCTGGAATCTTACAAATCGTTGATACTAGCTTATACAACCTTTGTCATTCCGCTTTGTACCTTTATGATGAGCAGTTTTTTTGATACTGTACCTTTGGCTCTTGAGGAAGCAGCGGAAATTGATGGATGCAATAAAGCGCAGACTATTTTTAAGGTGATTTTGCCGCTATCTTTGCCAAGCTTGGTGTCTACAGGATTATATGCCTTTATTAATGCATGGAATGAATTTATGTTTGGATATATTTTTATTTCTACCGACGAATATCGAACACTTACTCCTGCAATCATGCTTTTTAAAGGGGTAAATACAGTAGATTGGGGCGGTTTGATGGCCGGTTCTGTTGTAGCAGTGATACCGGTGACTTTGATTTTCTTATTTTTGCAGAGATACTTCCTTGCAGGACTTATGAGTGGTTCTGTAAAAGGTTAATGTATATATAATGGAGGAAATTGCAAATGAAACGTATAAAAATAGAAGAGAATGGGATAAGATTAGTTTGGGAAATTACAGATGCAAATGAAATCAAGCTGCTGCATTTTTCGACTTTGGATTTTGAGGAAAAGTACATGGTATCAGATACGGGAACACAGTCCTTTTATCCAGTGGAAATTTTGGTATCCGGGCAGGACAGAGTAGGGGAACGGCATGGGCATAAATATACCCAGACTTCTCCAGGATATCGAATGAAATATAAAAATTTCGAAGATTACAGAAACGAAAAAGGAAGGAAGCTGGAAATTACTACAGAAGATACAATCACGGGATTAGAAGCAATAAGCCATATGCAGTTTTATGATGGTATTTCTGTGGTTCGTTCCTGGACAAAAATTATTAACAAAGGAGAGGAAGCACAGGGGTTGGAATATGTATCTTCTTTTTCTCTAAACGGAATTGATAAAGAGGGTATAGAGGCTTTTGATGAAAAAATAGAAATCGCTATTCCGCACAATGCATGGCAGAAAGAACTATGCTGGCAGACCTATACTTTAAAGGAACTGGGCTTATCTGTTTCTCAGCCAGGTATTATGCATCGTTCATCAAAAACCATTGGAATCAGCAATACAGGAAACTGGTCGACTAAAGAATATCTTCCTATGGGGTATTTACATAATAGGGAGACGAACAGTTCCTTGTTTTGGCAGATAGAGCATAATGGATCCTGGTATTGGGAAATCAGTGACCAGGACGGTCATGTCTATCTGAAATTGAGCGGGCCAAATGAACATCACAACCACTGGTGGAAAAACCTGCAGTCGGGAGAAACATTTGTAACGGTGCCTGTAAGTGTGGGAAGTTGTGTGGGTGGATTTGATGAAGCTATGGGAGAACTCACAAAATACAGAAGGCAGATTCGGAGAAAAAATGGAGATAATGAGCATCTCGGCGTAATTTTTAATGATTATATGAATTGTCTGTTCGGTGACCCTACTACAGCGAAAGAACTACCGCTGATTGATAAGGCTGCGGAAGCTGGATGTGAATATTATTGTATTGACTGTGGCTGGTATTCTAAAGGCTTTTGGTGGGATGGAGTAGGAGAGTGGATTCCGTCAAAAGAACGTTTTCCCGGCGGTTTAAAGGAAGTTATGGACTATATCCGCAGCAAAGGTATGATTCCTGGTGTTTGGCTGGAATTGGAAGTTATGGGAATTAAATGTCCGAAGGCAAATAAGGTTTCGGAGGACTGGTATTTTATGCGCCACGGAAAACGGGTGTTTGACAGAAGCAGATATCAGTTGGATTTCCGAAATTCAGAAGTTCGTGCGCATGCGTCTTCCGTTATTGATAGGCTGGTTACGGAATATGGAGTAGGATATATTAAAATGGACTACAATATAGAGCCGGGTATTGGAACAGAAACTAATGCAGATAGTGCGGGGGACGGTCTTTTGGAACATAACAGGGCATATTTAGCCTGGCTTGATGGAATCTTTCAAAAGTATCCAGGGCTTGTAATAGAAAACTGTTCTTCTGGTGGATTACGTATGGATTATGCTATGCTGTCAAGATACAGCATTCAATCTACCAGTGACCAGGAAGACTATGTAAGATATGCTACAATTGCAGCAAATGCACCGTCGGCTGTGACGCCGGAACAGGCGGCTGTTTGGTCTTATCCTCTGACAGAAGGGGACTGTGAAGAGGTAATTTACAATATGGTGAATGCCATGATGCTTCGGATTCATCAGAGTGGACATTTGGCAGAACTTAGTACAGAGCGATTTCAGTATGTGAAAGAAGCTTTGGAGTACTATAAGCGTATTCGGGGCAATTTAAAGACAGCACTTCCGTATTGGCCACTGGGAATTTCGGATTACGAAGACCCATGGGTGAGTCTGGGATTAAAAGCTCAGAGAGGAGAGTATCTGGCTGTGTGGAGAAGAGAAAGTCAAAGTCAGATAAAAGATTTGCCATTAAAACATTTGAAAGGAAAAGAGATTACAGTAAGCTGTGCATATCCCAGAGAGGGAAAATGCGCATATGAATGGCATAAAGAGGCAGGCGTATTGACTGTAAAGTTGCCTGAGAGAATTAGTGCAAGAATCTTTGAAATTCGGGAAAATAGGTAGGAAAGACAGCAAATGTTGCCACATGGATGTGATTCAAAAGCAATTCGTGTGGCAGCATTTGTTGTTGTCTCATTTTATTTATGCTATATTAAAAAAGACTTATAAAAAACAGGAGAAGCATAGAAAAGATGAAAAACTTAACAAAAGGAAATCCTGTAAAACTTATGCTGGAATTTGCTCTTCCGGTGTGTCTGGGAAACATTTTCCAGTTGTTTTACAGTCTGGCAGATACCAGAATTGTAGGCAGTGTTCTGGGAGAAACTTCGCTGGCTGCTGTAGGCGCCACTACGGCTGTCAGCACATTGCTTATCGGCTTTTTACAGGGACTGACCAATGGATTTGCCATTGTAGCGGCTCAGAGTTTCGGCTCTGGAAAGACAGAACGACTTAGAAAAGCGGCGGCGGGGACCTTGCTTTTGGGGACGCTGACCACGCTGGCTATTACCGTTCTTGCATTAGCGGGGCTAGAGGGATTCCTGAAAATCTTGAATGTACCGGAAACTCTGTATGCGGAAGCAAAAGGCTATATTCAGATTGTACTTGCAGGTATGATGGTAACCATGCTTTACAATGCATGTGCAGGTATTCTGCGGGCCGTAGGCGATACGGTGGCGCCGCTTTTATTTCTCATGTGTGCGGCTTTGCTGAACGTGGGACTGGATATTTTATTTATGGCTGTAGTGCCGTTAGGCGTACAGGGAGCAGCCTTGGGAACTGTGCTGGCGCAGTTGGTGTCCGTGGTTTTAAGTATAGGGTATATGTGGAAAAAGTATCCGGTATTTCACTTGAAAAGAAAAGATTTCAGAATTGGAAAAGCAATGATAAAGCAGATGTACAGTTCCGGCCTGTCCATGGGGATGATGATGTCGTTGGTCTTTTTCGGAACGTTGGCGCTGCAGTGTGCCATTAATACTTTTGGCAATGATACCATTGTGGCCCACACAGCCGCCAGAAAAATATCGGAATTTTATTTCCTTCCCATCTCCGTTATGGGAGTGACTATGGCAACTTTCTGCGGCCAGAATTTCGGCGCAGGAGAGTACAAAAGAGTGCGTCTGGGAGTAAAAAATGCTTTGATGATTACCTGGGGATGGGCGTTTCTGGTAATTCTTATGAGTTATACCATCGGCCCGTTTCTCATTCATCTGGTAACAGGAACAACAAAGACTTCTGTGGTGGATACGGCAGTACTGTATCTGAAAATCAATGCTCCTTTTTACTTTATTGCAGCGGGAATCAACATTTTCAGAAACACGTTGCAGGCCATGGGAGACCATATTACACCGGTGGTATCCAGTTTTATCGAACTGGCGGGAAAGGTGGCGATTGCCCTTTTGCTGACACCGGTTTTAGAATACATGGGCATTATTGTGGCGGAACCGATTATCTGGTTTCTCATGATTATTCCGTTGGTTATAAAACTGAGGAAGGTACTGAATAACTCTTCACTTGGGAATCTGTGACATTGGAGGCATATTCTACCAAAATAGAACACTCACCCATAAAATTTTAATTAAATTTTGCATTTCGCCTTTCTTTGCCAGGGGAAAAGTGATAAAATTCAAACCAGTGTATACCAAAAGAAAAGGACGGAAGGAAACATGAAAAAACCACAGATTGACGCGGAAAAAAAGAAGAAATGGGATAATTTCTGGTACTATTACAAGTATCATGTGCTGGCAGGTGCTTTTATTCTGTTTTGTATTATTATTTTCGTGAAGGACATGAGAGGCAAAGTGTCTTATGACTATACGGTGGCCTTTCTGGGCGAATACGGAATTGCCCAGGAGGACAGCACAAAGCTGCAGAAATGGTTTGAAGAGCATGCCGAGGATTTAAACGGGGACGGAGAAGTGCACGTGCAGATTGCAGATTACAGTATGCCATCTGATGACAGCGAAACCGTTGACCCCCAGATGGTTATGGCCAGTCAGACGAAGCTGACCGTGGATATGCAGGAAGGCACAAGCATGATTTACTTTGTAAGTCAGGGAAATTATGATAAATTCAAAGATATGGGTGTATTTCCTGAAGACTGGGAAACTTATAAAAAAGCAGAGGACTGTTCAGGTTACCAGGAAGCCGGAAGTCCTGTATCCATAAAGGGAACAGGCATTACGATGCGAATCGTAGGTGAGATAGAGGATCAGAAGACGAGGGAGTCCTGGGAGAAGTATTATGATGCAAGTGAAAAACTCATGAATGCATTTACAGGGGAATGAGTTCTTTTCAGAACTCATTGTATTCCCCGATTAAATTTTTAATATCCTGCATTTGATTATCCGTGGCAGTAATGGCATGTGCACACTCGGACAGCTTTCGGCTGATGAGTTCATATTGTTCATTGCTGCCTAAATCTTTTTTGTAACGAAGCTGGTGTTCCAGACTGGCCCAAAAATCCATGCCGATGGTGCGAATCTGGATTTCCGCCCGCATAGGAGTTTTGCCTTCTGCAAAGAAGACAGGAATCTCCACAATCATGTGATAGCTGCGGTAGCCGTTGGGCTTGGGATTCTGGATATAGTCCTTAATCCGAAGAATGGTAATGTCATCCTGCTCGGAAAGGAGTTTGGCAACAGAATAGATATCGTCAATAAAAGAGCAGATGACGCGGATTCCTGCCACATCGTTTAAGTGTTCCCGGATATTTTGCTCTGTAAAATCGTACCCCAGTCTCTGGAGTTTATTATAAGTGCTCAAAGGCGTTTTAATGCGGCTTTTGATGGAGGAAATGGGATTTCGTTTATAAGTAATGGAAAATTCATCGTCCAGAACCTCCAGTTTGGTGCGAATTTCCCGAATAGCGCAGCGGTACATCATCATGAGAGAATTGTAATAATCTGTATTCTTGATAAAACGCTCCGGATAGAGAATATCGAAGGCTTCGGAAGTATCGGCCTTTTTGTCCAGAGTTTTGTCTTCTGTTTTCAAAATAACACCTCTTTCTTGCTGTAAAAGTATATGGAAAGTATAGACGAAAAACGGGGACACGTCAATGGAAGAGAGGCAGGAATCCGAAGAATTTAGGCGAAATTACAAGAAAGAACCTATGGAAATCTGAAAAGAGGTATAGTATAATGAGACGATACAGGAAAGGGATAGAAAGCAATGTTTGGATATATAATGACAGATAAGCCGGAGTTAAAGGTGAAGGAATTTTACCGATATAAGGGATATTACTGCGGGCTGTGCCAGGCTCTCCGAAAGGAATATGGTTTCCGGGGGAGAATGACATTGACTTATGATATGACGTTTCTGGTCTTGTTTCTTACATCATTGTACGAGGCAGATACGAGAGAACTGCAGCTGCACTGTCCCGTTCATCCGGTAAAGAAAATCCCCATGCTGCAGAATGAACTGTCAGCATATGGGGCGAAGATGAACATTCTTCTGACGTATTTTAAGTTTGAAGATGACTGGAAGGATGATAAAAGTCTGCAGGGAGCAGCAGGAATGCGGCTTTTCAGAAAAAAGGCAGAAACCATATGCCGGGAATACAAAAGACAGGCGCATGCCATCCAAAAACATTTAAAAATTCTGTCTGCCTATGAAGAAAAGCAGGAGAAAAATTTGGATTTGGTGGCAGGGGCTTTCGGAAATCTGATGGCAGAACTTTTTGTTTACCGACAGGATATGTGGGAGGAAGAACTGCGAAAGTTTGGATTTTATCTGGGGAAATTTATTTATATCCTGGATGCCTACGATGACCTGGAGGAAGACCGGAAGACAGGTTCTTATAATCCCCTGAAATATCTGCAGAACAACTGTAAAACAAGAGAAGCCTACGAAAAGACCGTACATGAAGTTTTGCTCATGATGATGGCAGAGGCCACCGGGGCTTTTGAGAAGCTGCCGTGTCTTATGGACGCCGAGATTCTGAGAAATATTCTCTATCGGGGCGTGTGGTCAAAATATAACAAAATACAAAAAGAGAGACAGGAGAAAAGAGAGAATCATGGTAAATAATCCATATGAGGTGTTGGGAATTTCCCCAAACGCATCCAATGACGAAGTAAAGAAAGCATACCGGGATTTGAGCAGAAAGTATCACCCGGATTCTTATGTGGATAATCCCCTTGCGGGACTGGCAGAGGAGAAATTTAAGGAAGTTCAGGAAGCCTATGACCAGATTATGAAGGAAAGAGACGGCGGCTATCAGAGCGGCTACGGAAATTTCAACGGTTACGGCGGCCAGAGAGGTTATCAGGAAGCGCCTTCCGGGCAGGACGGTGCACAGCTGCAGGCAGCGGCGAATTATATCAATGGACGCCAGTACCAGCAGGCTTTAAATGTGCTTTCCAGAATTCAGAACAGAAGCGCCCATTGGTATTATTTAAGCGCTTGCGCCAATATGGGAATGGGAAATAATGTCAATGCTTTAAATCTGGCAAGACAGGCGCAGAGTATGGATCCGGGAAATCCGGAGTACAGCAATCTGGTGAATCGTCTGCAGTGGAACAGCAACCGTTATCAGGGCGGAGGAAGTCCCTATGCAGGAAATGGCGGAAGTACCTGCGGAACAGGAAATATGTGCTGTGACCTCTGGTGCGCAGACAGTCTTTGCGAGTGTATGGGAGGCGACCTTTGTTCATGCATGTAAATGCGAAGAAAACGGCAGTTTCGGGGCTTTTGATGGCCCTGTCTGTGCTGCTCCTTGTGCTGAGCGGAGTTCTGGATTTCAGTACCTTGTTTTTTCTGGCAGCCGCAGCGTTCTTTGTGGGAATTATCATTAAGGAATACGGTCTTGGTTACGGCGCAGCCTTTTTCACCGGCTGTACAATTCTGGGATTTCTTCTGGCACCACAGAAATTATACTGCATTACTTATGCCATGATGGGAATTTATGTGCTGGGTGTGGAAGCGCTTTGGCAGTATTTGGGGAAACATCCTACCTGGAATCACAGGAAAATGATTTTTACGGCAGGGAAATTCGTGATTTTTAATCTGATGTATCTCCCTGCACTGCTGCTGTTCCCAAAGCTGATTTTTGCAGGGGAACTTTCAGAGAAACTGATACTGGTCTTTTTACTGGGCGGACAGGCAGCATTGTTTGTGTACGATAAGGCCTATGAATACTTTTTGGTTCAGATGTGGGGACAGGTCAGAGAGAAACTTTTCAAATGAGATAAGGAAGAATCAGGATGAATATGATAGATATACTGGCAGGACCGGTCATTGGTGCAATTATCGGTTACTGTACCAATTATATAGCGGTGAAAATGTTGTTTAAGCCATTGAAGCCTGTGAAAATCGGGAATTGGACGCTGCCCTTTACACCGGGAATCATTCCCAAGGGGAAAGCCAGAATGGCAAAGGCCATGGGAGAAGCAGTGGGTGACCATCTTCTGACGAAGCAGGATTTGGAACAGATATTGCTGTCAGATGAAGTGAAAAAAACCGTGGTTCAGGCTGTAGGCAGTGGTCTTCAGACCATACAGAGCAATGAAGATACGGTGGAAACCTTTCTGGGACATTATGTAGAGCAGGAAGATTATGCGCAGATGAGGGGCAAACTGGAGAACTTCATTACAGAGAAGATTTCAAATGGTCTGGAGCAGATGGATGTGGGTGCAATTATTGCAGAAGAAGGCGCCAAAGAAGTGAAAAACAAGTTCCAGGGCAGCATGGTTTCCATGTTCTTAAACGATGATTTGATTCAATCGATTGCCGTGCCCATTGGAAATAAGGTGGGAGAGTATATACGGGAAAACGGCAGGGAAAAAATTCATCCTCTTGTGGTAGGTGAAATTGCGGCAGCAGAGAATCTTCCGGTGAAGCAGCTTATGGAAAAAATTCCGCTGGGACAGGAGAAAGTTCTGGAACTGGTAGAAGCTGTTTATGTGAAGTTCGTGGGAGAAAAGGCAGGAGAACTGGCTGAAAAATTCCACATTGCACAGGTGGTTGAGGATAAAATCAACGAGATGGATGTACTGGAAGTAGAGCATATTCTGCTGGGAATTATGAAAAAAGAATTGCATGCAGTGGTAAACCTTGGGGCTCTTATCGGCTTTATCCTGGGACTGCTGAACTTGTTCTTTTAAGAAAATCTGTTCAGGAAATGCCTGTCTGCTAGGTAAAGCAGCAGGCATTTTTCATGAGAAAGTACAGGAAATAGGTCAGAGCCAGCATGTCTGCGCTGCCGCCGGGGCTGATGTTTTTTTCTGTAAAACAGCGGTCTAAATCAGGTAAAATGTGCAGTTGCTGTTCATAGGAAGAAGCCTCCAGGAAAGCAGAAAGTTCGGTTCTGATTTTTAATGCAGTTTCATAGCTGCTGCGGATGATGAGGTTCGTATCTTCGGTGTGAGCTATGTAATGCAGGAGTACGAAAAGTCCGGAATCATTCAGTGAAAAACCGGATTTTCTGACATTCTCAAAGAGGGGCAGTCCTTCTGTTAAAAGGTGAGGGAATCCCTTGCAGGCCTCTCCTCTTATGCCCGTAATGTTATGAAGCAGGTAGAGTTTTTCACCGTTGGATTTGGGCGCAAGGGGATTGATGTGGTCATAATCCCGAAGCAAATCTGTAAGCATAAAGCGGCAGATATTGCCCAGAAGAGCGGGAAAATCCGGGGCGCAAAAATCTGTGGCATGAAAAGCTTTTGCATAGCCTGCTGCAGCGCAGAGAATTCCGCCGGAAAAGATAATTCCTTTGTGTGTATTTACTCCTCCGGTGGCAGTCAGCATATGGTTTTCTGCCTGAACTCCCAGTGTGCGGAGCTTCTGGAAAAGCCTGGGGAGTTCTTCAGAAGTGCCGGAAAAGGTCAGTCCTTCTCTGGCGCAGGCTATGAAATAAGGGGTGAGGGCATAGGCGCTGCGGATAAACGTAGTCCGGCACATATCTTTGTGGGAACCGTTGTGCAGGCGGTCTACAAGCCCTGGTTTCAAAGCAGTGTTCACTTCATAAAACAGGGCTTTCTGCATCATAAGTCCAACATGAACAGACATGCGTTCACAATAAAAGCTGTCTATAAGTCGTACAGTGTGCTGTATCAGTTCTTCGGCGCTGTGGGTTCTGGAACGTCCGCAGAGGAAAGCGGGATTCTGACAAATCAGGCAGGTGCGTTCCGGAAATCCCAGTTCCCGGCGGGAGACTTTTGTGCCGTCAGGACGCAGTACATCCAAGTCAAAGAGCCGCCCCAGAGGGTGGTTTTCTTCCTGAAAAAGCAGATATTCTTTTATGCGTTCCGGTTCCAAATCCAGGGCAAAAATAGCTTCGTACCCGGTGTTTTCTTTCTGTTCTTTTTCTTCTAAAATCTTTCCACGAAGTATGAAAATTCCTTGGTGAATGAGGTCATATCCCAGTGTATACAGCCATTTGGTATAGGGGAATACCTTCACCGGACCGGCGATATTTAAGGTGAAGCTCAGCAGAGAACGGGGCCTTTTTTGCAGCATTTCCTGTTGAAGGTATGCGCGTTTTTCTCTTGCGTCTAAAATTTCGGGCAGGGTAATAGGGCGTCCTTTGGCCCATACGGAATGGTTCATGATAAGTCTCCTGTGGCTGCTAATTGTTGTTTTAAACGCTGTCCCTCCGGGGAAATCAGAAAGGCATAGGTGGTTTCAGGCACAAAGTTTTCCAGTTCTTTTAGGTCTTCCGGATTTTTGCTTAAAAACTTTTTCCGTACGAAAGTGGCGCTGATAATGGTATCCTGATATGCACATCTGGGGATTTCTGTTACTTCAATTCCATAAACGGGAAGCGTTTTTTTCATCTGTTCGTTGTAGGCTTTTGTGATGGCGGAAAAGGGTTCTTCTCCCACAAAACGCCGGGTGATATGAAAAGCTTCTTTGAAATAAGTTCCGAAAATCATCAGGTCCAGAAGGGCGGTTTTGTCAGAAACCGTGGCTTTATCCTTTAGAAAATAGTCGGGAAAAGTAGCGTGGGAAATCAGATATTCCGAACTTCCATGCACCTGTACATTAGGAAAATCTGTACAGCCTTCTTTTACCAGTTTCAGGCGGATATCTGCCGGGAATTCGGAGGAATCCGCAGACAGGACAAAGACATGCAGCAGGTCACACATAGCAGCCGCAGTCTTTACCAGATACCGGTGACCGTTGGTAAAAGGATTGGCATTCATGACAATGGCGCCAATCCTTTTACCTTCTTTGGCAGGGGAAAGAGCAGCTTCTCTGGTTACATATTCCCGGATTCCATCCCTGCGGTTCTCCATAAGCAGCATATCCTTTGTCTGAGTAATAGGGTAAAATCCCATGTCGGAAAACATCTGCAGATACATGGGTTTTGTGAACAAAAACAAGTGGGAAAGACCCTCTGCAGCAGCATTTTTTATAAGCTGGGTCATGAGGAGAGAGAGGCAGCCTTCCCCTTGAAATTTAGGATTAATGGCAATACATTTTAAAGTGTTTTTGTGGCGGGAACCACAGCCTGCCAGTTCTCCATCCTGGGTTTTTAACAGTACAGTGTATTGAATCTGTGTATCATAAGATAAATCATTTTGGGATAAAAAGACTTTCAGTTTTTCCAGTTTTCTTCCGTGAAACGGGAAACCTTCTTCTAAATAAAAATGTTCGGAATCCATGAGTGGGTCCTCCTTTTCCGAGTTGTGATAAAAACAGTGTAACATAGAAAGGCGGGGGTGGCAATGAGGGGAAAATGGAAATGGCACATTTTGAAAAAATAATTTCGATACAAAGAGAACAGCAGGAAACGATATATAAAAGTGTCCAAAATCATGATTTTTATAAATGTCAATAAATTTAAAGAATATAAGGGAATTGTATTTGACAGTTAAACATGTTCGAAATATAATTGTGTTTATAAAATGAAAGATTTACGAGTAGAAATGGAGGAATTCCTGTATGAGAAAAGAATTAAATATAAAACAAAAGCGGGTTATGATTTATTTTATTACTGCCGCAAAAGAATTGATTGAATCCGAAGGGGTGGAAAAATTGACTGTGCGGAAAGCAGCGGCAGCAGCAGGATATAACAGTGCTACTTTGTATAATTATTTTGAAGATATGGAAGAGTTAGTGATATTTGCCTCTATGGGATACTTAAAGCAATATATTGTAGATTTGGAAAATACGCTGGAAGATTCTATGAATGCACTGGAACGGTATAGGACAATCTATAAGGTTTTTGGAAAGACATGTTTAAAAAGACCGGAAATTTTTTATTATCTCTTTTATGGAAAGTATAAGAAGAAATTAAAGAATGTCATTTCAATATACTATGAACTTTTTCCGGATGAACTGGGACATCACGATGATGATATTATTAAAATGCTGACGCAGGGAGAAATTATGGAAAGGGACAGAGCCATCATGCCGTCTTTGGTGGAACAGGGATTTGTGGCAGAAGAAAACGTGAATCAAACGGTTGTTCTGATGACAAGAATGTTTCAGTCCTACTTATACGATGCTTGGCAGGGACATGATACCAGACAGATAGAGGAACAGATGAAACTGGTTATGGAAACTTTTGACTATATTATGGATAAGGCAGCGCCTCAAAAGTAGGTGAGGATATCAGGCACATAAAAGATATATATGTAGAAGGGAGCGGTATATATGGGTATGCAAAAACAAATAGAGGATTTATTACAGGACAGAGTGTTTGAGATTTTTTACGGCATCAGTCAGATTCCCAGACAGAGTTTTCATGAGGAGCAAATTAGCAGATATCTGGTGGAATGGGCCCAGAAAAGGGGATTATTCGTTGTGAGAGACAAACACAATAATGTACTGATACGAAAAGCCGCTTCTAAGGCAATGGAAAAAGAAGAGGGACTTATTTTACAGGCACATATGGATATGGTTTGTGAAAAAGCTCTAGCATCCACGCATGATTTTTCTAAAGACCCTATTCCCTGGAACATAGAAGGAGATTATCTGACAACAGGAGGAGAAACTACGCTGGGGGCAGATGATGGAATTGGTATGGCGTTGGCCATGGCGTTGTTGGAAGAGGAAGATTTGTCAGGAGCAGCAGGGTTTGACACCAGCCTTTTGCAGGGAACCAGGATGATTAATTTGGATAATGCCAAAGATAACGAAATTCTGTGTGGAAGCTGTGGGGGAGAGGCTGTAGAAGTGAAAATACCTTTAAACAGAGAGGAAAAGAAAGAGGGATGGAAACTTTTTGAACTTTGCATTACTGGATTAAAAGGCGGTCATTCGGGAGAAGACATACATAGAGGGCATGGAAACGCAAATAAGTTTTTGGCAAGAGTACTGTTAGAATTGGAAAAGGTGACAGAACTAAAAATTGCCAGGATAAAAGGTGGTACGTTTCGTCTGGCCATTCCGAGAGAAGCGAGTCTGGTGCTGGCATTGCCCCAAGATAAGGAAGAGGAGGCAAGGGAAAAGTGTGGACAGGTGTATAAAAACTTAAAGGAAGAGTATCTAAGTGCAGCAGAAAAGCTGGAAATAAAAATGTGTCCATATAACGGGCAGATAACAGAAGTTCATGATGCGGAAAAAATTATCCATATGATAATGTTTTCACCAGACAATATTTTTGAGATGAACAGTGATATGGAAAATCTGGTAAGCAGTTCAGATAACATGGGAGAATTGTATCTGACAGACGGTATGCTTCACATTGTATATGAAATTCGTGCTGCCCGAAATTCTGCCAGAGATTATATTGCACAGGTTATTGAACGTCTGGCTGAAATGATGGGAGGAAGTTCTCAGGTACATTCTGCTTATCCCGGTTGGGATTATCATGCAAACTCTGTACTTCGGAAGTTTGCAGTGAAAGTGTTTATAGAACAAAATGGACAGAAACCAATATCCCGCTGTGTACATGCCGGCTTAGAATGTGGCTGCTTTTTTGAAACTATGCCGGAATTGGATGCTATTTCTATAGGACCAAATTGCGAAGGACTTCATTCCCCTCAAGAAAAGTTAAGCATTTCTTCTACGAAAAAAATGTACAAAATTTTAAAAAAGATTATAGAAGAAATGTACAAATGACATAAACACGATTGACAAATAAACGTGTCTATGCTATGGTTTAGTGTAGTAAAACGATAGTGAGTGACAATGAAGAAGGGAGTTCGATTTTATATCAGGAGGTGCAGCAATGGAAAAGAAAAAGAAGAACATTCAAATGAAGGCATTGAATCCTATGGTATTGCTGGCAATTATTATTATTGTCTGTGCAATTGCTACATATCTGGTACCGGCGGGGCAGTATGACAGAGTTTTGGATCCAGTTACGGAAAGGGAGATTGTAGACCCGAATACGTTCCACTATGTAGAGCAGAATCCGGTAGGTCTGTTTCCTCTTTTTAAGTCTGTGACTTTGGGACTGCAAAGAGCAAGCTATGTTATTTTCTTTCTCTTTATCATAGGTGGAATGTTTCAGATTATGGAGGCTACGGGCGCTATTCACAATGGAATGACGCTGGTGGTAAAGAAAATGGCGGGGAAAGAACTGTTGATGATTCCTGTGTGTATGATGGTTTTTGGGTGTGGTTCTGCCTTTGCTGGAAACTTTGAAGAGTTTCTGGCTTTTGTTCCTTTGGTGTTGGCCGTATGTCTGGCTATGGGATTTGATTCTCTGGTAGCGTTGGGGATTATTTTCTGTTCCGCAGCTTCTGGTTATGCAGGGGCTATGACAAATGCGTTTACTGTAGGTGTGGCTCAGGGAATTGCCGGATTGCCTATGTTTTCCGGAATCGGATTCAGAGCCTGCGTATTTTTGGCACTGATGGCGGTGAGTATTACTTATGTGACCTTGTATGCAAGAAAAATAAAGAAAAATCCACAGGCAAGTCTGGTGTACGAATTCGATAAAGGGAAAGAATCCGATATCGACCTGACAGAAGAGGTGAAACTGACTTTTCGACAGAAACTGGTGCTGCTGACCTTTTTAGGGGTTATGATAGCTATGGTAGTTGGTATAGTGAAGTTTGGATTTTACATAGACGAATTGGCAGCACTATTTTTGATTGCCGGTATTCTGGCTGGTCTTTTTGGGGGATTGAAACCAGGACAGATTGCAGAGGAATTCCTAAAAGGTTGCGGAAATCTGCTCTTTGCGGGTGTTATGATTGGACTTTGCAATGCAGCGCTGATTGTTTTGGAAGACGCTAATATCATGGATACCATTATTCACGCGCTGGCTGGGCTTCTGGATGGTCTGCCGCCGACATTAAGTGCCTGCGGAATGTTTGTGGTACAGGATTTGTTTAATGTATTAGTTCCTTCCGGTTCCGGACAGGCAGCAATTACAATGCCTCTTATGGCACCATTGGCAGATTTGATTGGACTGACAAGGCAGACTTCAGTACTGGCTTTTCAGTTGGGAGATGCCTTTACTAATGTTATGGCACCTACGGGGGGAGAACTTTTGGCAGCTTGTGCAATGGCAAAAATTCCATGGGGCAAGTGGGCAAAATGGCTGGTACCGCTGTTCCTGTTGTGGTGGGTAGTAGCATTTGCGGCATTGATTATAGCAGTACAGATTGGGTATGGACCGTTTTAAAAAACATATAGTATAAAAAGCAGAAAACCAGAGAAAACCACAGTACCAGGCGTTCTCTGGTTTTCTGTTTGTGTTACAGTAAAAATTTTTCTCTTATGCAGAGGGGAAAAGCGAGTTGAGGAAAAAGTGGGAGTATGCTATCATTAGAAGTATGTCAAGCGTTAGTGGCTGAGCAAATAGAAGAACAAACGAAATTTACCATACAGGATTATTTATAAAAGCAAAACATTATTTCAAGGGGGGACAAGGACCATGGGCAATTATTTCATCGTAAGAAAAAAAGCAGAATTTCAGACTTCACGCTGGTCAGGAGGAAGTACAACACAACTGTATCTGTATCCGGAAGACAGCAGTTACAGCGAAGGAAATTTTCAATGCCGTATCAGCAGTGCTGCAGTAGAAGTGGACAAGTCGGATTTTACCAGTCTGCCGGGGGTAAAGAGATACCTCAGTATCTTTGAGGGAAATCTGGAGATGGTTCACGGAGAGGCAGACAGGGTGTGTTTGCAGCCTTATGAGGTAGACTGCTTTGACGGCGGTGTACCTACCGTGAGTTTCGGAAGGGTGACGGACTTTAATTTGATGTTGAAAAATGGTGCAGAGGGGAAAATGGAAACGGCACGTTTAAAAGCAGGGGAAAGTCTGAAATTAGAGCCGAAAGCAGGAGAAAATCTGCTGGCCGTGTATGTGAGGTGCGGAAAGGCAGAAGCAGCGGACTGCAAAGCAGAAGAAGGAGAACTTCTTTTGTGTAAGGATTGGAAAGAGAGTGTTGTGTTGGTAAATAGCGGCAAGGAAGAAACAGGATTGGGGATTTGCAGAGTGCGGGTGTAGATAGACGAAATGAGATGATTGGTGCTCGTGGCAATATAATTAGAGCACAATATAAATGAGAAAAGACTGTTATATTTGGGTATGATTTTCTGAATATCCGATATAACAGTCTTTTTTTGTGTGAATATGTCTGGTAAATAGTTGAAAATATAAGGGGAAATTGCTACAATGAACAAATGAAAAGGGGAAGAAGGAGAAACGGAAGATGAGAAAGCCGCATAGTATTAAAAAGACAGTTCTTTTTTTTGATTTTTTGATAGTTGTTCCACTGTTTATTTTGTTTTCTATTCTGACAATAGCGGCTTTCAGAAATAGCAATTATGAATGGAATCGGAGTAAACTGGCATCAGTGGAGGAAAGGTGCAGTAATATTGCAGACAGAAATACAGAGATTATAAAGATAACAAATATGTTATATCTGGATTCAGAAATAAACCATATTTTATCAGAGAAGCAGCAACTTACAGGGTATGAGGCGACTCAGGCTCAAGGTAAAATTCAAGGGAAAATGAGGGAACTGACAGAATTATTTCCGGAGAGACAGTATCAGATTATGATATTGTGCAGCAATGGAAACAGTTATTTTCAAAACTCGTTAGAATTTACAGGTGATAGACCGACTTTTGAAAAGATTGTGGAGGAAAGTTGGTATTCAGAAATGGGGCAGGGCAATGATACCATTTATTTTTTGCCGCAATATAGAAGTCCTTTACTGCAAAATAACTTTCAAGAGGATACGCTATTTGCAGTTCGTAATATCCGTAATCTGAACAGTGGAAGGAAAATAGGGACTATGATTGTAGCCGTTTCTCACAATATTTGGGGAGATGATACGATTGAAACCGGAGAGAATGCAGAAAATACAATTGTTATGGACCAGTATAGGAAAATTATCTATGCCTCAGATAAAATACTCTATGGGAATGCCATCGAAGATAATTCTTATTACAAAAAAATCACAGAAAATGAAAAGGGATTTTTTCTTGGTCATGTAAAGGGACAAAATTGTCATATTCGATTTAGCAGTATTGAGCAAACTGGGTGGAAATTAATCAGTTATGAACCATATCAGAGCAGCTGGTCTTTTTATGTGGGATTGATTTTAGGACTTGGTGCAGCTATGTTTCTTGTTCTTACATTTATAGTGCTTTATAATTGCAGCTTTATAGCGGGAAGAATGAAGCAGTTGAACAAAAATATTGTTGAAGTTTCGGAAGGAAATTTAAAGGCAAAAATTTTGGAGAATTATGAGGCTGAGTTTCAGGATATATATCGGAATTTTAATACTATGTTGGACAAGATACAGGAGCTTATGCAGCAGTTGGAAAAAGAACAGGAGGAAAAACATACCCTGGAAATACAGGCTTTACAGGCACAGATTAATCCTCATTTTTTTTATAATACGTTGGTTACGATTCGTTTTATGATACAGATGGAGGAATATCAAGAGGCAGATAAAGCGATTTTATCCTTTTCAAAACTGCTGAGAAAAGCTTTTGCGAATCAGCAGAGATTGATTTCTATAAAAGAAGAAATTGATATGACGGAAGAGTATCTGACGTTGATGTCATTGAGGTATAAAGATAAATTTCAGTGGAAAACCATCATAGATTATGAGACTGGGGAACTGGGAATATTGAAAAATCTGATTCAGCCTCTGGTAGAAAACAGTATTTCACATGGCTTTAATATGAAAACCGAAAAGGGACATATTTGGATTCGTGCATATTCCAGAGAACAGAAAGTTGTTGTTGAAGTGGAAGATGATGGAGTAGGTGTGGACCTAGAAAGAATCAAAAAATGCATTGAAAGCCGGGAAATTCCCAAAGTGAAAGAACAGTTCAGCGGAATTGGGATTTCTAATATACAAATGAGAATAAAAAGAAATTTTGGCGAAGAATACGGCTTGCACGCCTTTCTTAATGAAAATGGAGGCGTGACTTTTAAAATGGAGATACCAGTATTGCATTTGGGAGGGGAAGAAACGTGAAAATTGTAATTGCAGATGATGAAGAAATTATTTTGAAATGGATGAAGAAAAATGTGGAATTGCTATTTCCGGAACATGAGGTCGCAGCAATATGTATAAATGGGAAACAGGCTTTGGATTGCTGCCGGGAATTTATGCCGGATATATTGTTTACGGATATACGTATGCCGGTAATGGATGGTATGGAGCTGCTAAAGCAGTTAAAAACAGAAGGAAAGCTGCCCTATACTATTATATTAAGTGCTTATGATGATTTTTCCTATGCAAGGGAAGCTCTGAAACTGGGGGTTAAGGAATTTTTATTAAAATCAGAAATAGTAAAAGAAGAGTTGGAAAACTGTATTCAAAGAGCTGAAGAGGTCTTGAAAAATATAGAGAATCAAGCAGATATACAGGCGGAGAAGAAAGGAGAGGTAAAAGAATTTCTGGAGAATTTTCTAAGAGATGACGTAAGAATTACTCCGGAAATATTGTTGGATTGGGAACGATTATGGGGAGGAAATTACTTTACTATTATGCTTTTGAGAAATGCAAATAAGACATTAAATATGAATCGAGTAGAGGAAATTACTGATTTTTTCTTTCAAGAAAAAAAGCAGAAGGTTTTTTGTGTATTGCGAAAAGACAGTGAGGCATTGCTTCTTGCAGAAGTGGGGGAATCTGAAATAGAGAAGCTGTCTTTGGGAATATTTGAGACCTTTATATCTTTTGGTAACAGCTGTATATCTTTAAATGCAGGAGAAATCGGAAAAGACTGCGAGGATTTAAAAAAGATATACAAACAAGCAGAAAAAGCGGCTGATTATCAGCAATTTTACGAAAAAACAGGGGTGCTGAATTATGCTTGTGTTAAAGAAACGGGGAAAGAAGGGCAGATTTGGGAGGTCAGGTTTAAGGGAGAAGAGGAAATATGGATGGAACACGATTATGACAGGGCATTGGAAAATATGCAGGAGATATTCGATATGTTCCGAAAAGAGATGCCGGATATGGCGTTAGTCAGACATCTGTTGTTAGATTTTATCTTGAATATTTATTGGAATCACTTGGACGAGACACAGAGAAAAAAGTTTTCTATAGATGAATTTATTTTAATCAGCCATTGCAAAAGTATACGGGAATTGGAACACAGGGTATTGGTGTATATGAAGCAGTTTGTAGAAGTACTGAAGGCTTCCCGTCCTGTTTATAGTGAAGCGGTCTGTAAGGTTATACAGTATATTGAAGAGAACTACAGAGAAAATATTTCCCTGGAGGAACTTGCGAAGCACGTCCATATGAATAAAAGCTATCTTTCACATTTATTTAAGAAAGAAACAGAAAAAAATATCTATACCTATTTATTAGATTTTCGCATGGAAAAAGCAAAGAAGTTGTTAATAGAAACAAAACAAAGTGTTTATCAGACTGGATGTCTGGTTGGGATTCCGGATTCTGCTTATTTCAGTAAGGTTTTTAAAAAGAATACAGGAATGACGCCATTGGAATTCAGAAAAACAACATAGGGAGTCAAAAAGTCCGGAATATTGGAAACCGGACTTTTTTGTTGTGCAAAAAGACAAAGATTTTACAAGGAAAACAAAATAAAAAACAAAATAATGTGCTATACAGAAGGAAATAGTGCAAAGTGGGAAAAAAGTGATAGAAAAAGTAAATATATGACAGGATTACATATATAAATTGCATAGATAAAAATTGGGTATTGTGTATAATAAACATAGAATTTAGCAAGAGAATTAAGGAGGAAATAAAAAACTATGAAAAAGAAATGGAAAGTTGTTTTAAGCACTTTACTGACGGGAACTGTTTTGATGTCCGCAGCAGCATGTTCTGGTGGGAATGAAGATTTGGTTGCTGAGAAAGGCGGAGGTTCTAAAGGAGACAAACAGAAACTGGTATTTTTACGAGCGGGAACAGAGGATTACAAAAAAGAAGCATTTATGAAAATGATAGAAGGTTTTGAAAAAGAACATCCAGAGTATGAAGTAGAATATCAGGAAGCCCCATGGGGAGATGATTTTGAGACAAAGCTAAACACAGGATTTGCCTCAGGAACAGCTGCAGATGTAATTCATTATTCTTTATCTTCTATCGGCGCCAGAGTGCCAATGGGACAGTATGAGTGCCTTGATGATTATGTAGCGGACTGGGGCGATATGGCAGACTTTTATGACAGCGTTATCGAATCTGGTAGCATTGGAGGAAAAGTGTATGGAATTCCTTATACACCGGATGCCCGTATGTTTGCGATTAATACAGAGCTGTTTGAAAAGGCGGGGTTGAACCCGGATAATCCACCTTCTACATGGGAGGAACTGAAAGAAGCTCATGAGAAACTTCTAGTAAAAGATAAATCGGGAAATGTTACACAGTGCGGATTTGGACTTCCCACCAGCGGTGCAAACATCAATCAGTATTTGCAAATCTTTGCAATGCAAAATGGGGTTGAGAATCTGGTGGATGAGTCAAACGATAAAATTTTATTCAATGAACCGGAAGCAGTAGGGGCTTTGAATTTTATGAAAGAATTAAAGGATATTGGGCTGGTGGAATGGGATAATACACAGTCTGACCAGAATCCGTTTCATAATGGAACAGCAGCCATGACAATACTCAATGAGAATGAATTTAATAGTATTAATACCGGAGATTTAGAAGGAAAAATTAAAATGGTACCAATGTTTTCGGAAGAAAACAGTGCTACTTTCTGTGGTATGCACTTTATGTTCATGAATGCGAACTCAAAACAGAAAGAAGGTGCATGGGAATTGATGAAATATATGTGCAGTGAAAATTCTATGAATTTGTGGATGGATACGGTAGGAGCTGCGCCGGTTAGAAGTTCTCTTGAAAAGCCTTATCTTGAAAAAAATCCGGAAAACGGACCTAGAATTATGGAAGCTATTGAGAATGGAAAAGGTACGCCTAAAGTGCCTTATTTTAACAGTGTCCTTACATATGTGGATGATGCTATGGAGCAGGTATACTATGACCAGAGCAACGCAAAAACAGCTTTAAATGAGGCTGCAGAGAAGGTTCAGGAGGAAATTGACAACCAGTAAGGAGGTGCGTTATGGCGAAACAGGGAGTTTACGGAAACAGAAAGAGTGATAAAGAAGCCTATTTAATGATTTTGCCGGCCTATCTGATTTTTGCTGTGTTTATTTTGATTCCCGTTGGAATGGTTTTATATTATAGTCTCACGGACTTCAATATGTATGCAATTCCTGAGTTTTTGGGAGTGAAAAACTATGTGAAGCTTTTTTCTGATACGGAATTTCTGACGGCAGTGAAAAATACGCTGTTTTATACGGCAGTTACGTTGACAATACAGTTGGCAATCGGACTATTGCTGGCGGTTTTGCTTTACCGGAAGTCAAGGGCGGTTCCTGTTTTCAGGACTGCTTTGTATCTTCCCAATATTATGTCCATGGTTTGTGTTTCTATGGTATGGCTGTGGCTGTATAATCCTAATTTCGGACTTTTCAACAGGCTTCTGGAATTTATAGGAGTTACGCCTCAGAAATGGCTTATTAATCCGGAGCAGGCAATGCTGTGTGTGATTCTGGTAGGAATCTGGAAAAACTGCGGTTATTCTATGGTGATTTTTCTAGGTGGGCTTACAGGTATACCAGAATCTCTGTACGAAGCGGCAGAACTGGATGGAGCAGGTCCTATTCGCAGATTTTTGAATATTACATGGCCCATGCTGAGACCAACGACCTTTTTTCTGCTAGTGACCGGAATTGTAAACAGTTTTGCAGTTTTTGAGCAGGTTAATATTCTCACCAGCGGTGGTCCGCTGAATCGCACTACCACGGTGGTTCATCAGATATACCGCAGAGGATTTCTGGAATTTAAAATGGGATATGCCAGTGCAATGGCTGTGTTGCTATTGGGATTTTCTCTTATCGTCACAATGTTGGTATTTAAATTTGGGAATAAAGGTCAGGATATAGATGTTTCATAGGAGGAAAGAGATGAAAAAGAAAAAATGGACAAAGGGAATCTGGTTGGTTTGTATGGGGGGAGTTTCTTTTATTATGATACTTCCTATTGTAATGATGATTTCTACCTCCTTTAAAACTACAGGAGAAATTAATTCTGCGGTTTTTCATTTCCTGCCGGGAACTTTTGACTTTAACAATTATAAAGAAGCATTATACACAGGAAACTGGAGTGTTTATTTTCGGAATTCTTTGGTGATTACCATAACGAGCATTGCGTTTTCACTGTTGTTTAATTCCATAGCGGGATATGCTTTTGCCAGACTACAGTTTCGTGGCTCAAAAATTTTGTTTACGTTGCTTTTGGTAGGGCTGATGATGCCGCCGCAGGTTACTATGCTGCCGACTTTTTTGATTATGGCTAAATTTCCTCTTGCAGGAGGAAATAACCTTATGGGATTTGGCGGTTCCGGATTGATGAATACGTTGCCGGGAATTATTATTCCATTGGTATCCGGTTCTTTTGGCATCTTTTTGTGTAAACAGTTTTATGAAAATTTTCCGCGTTCTCTGGATGAAGCGGCAATGATTGATGGAGCAAGTAAATGGAGAACCTATTTTTCTATTTACATTCCAAATTCTAAAGTGATTCTGGCTACGCTGGCACTTTTAAAGGGGTCAGCGGTATGGAATGATTACCTGTGGCCACTGGTTATGACGAATTCAGAAAGTATGCGTACAGTCCAGTTGCTTGAGTTTCCGCAAACTGTAATTCAAAAATGAATATGTCTGCCCAAAGTGCCAA
>NZ_JAAITA010000018.1 GCF_013304445.1 Blautia hansenii | reverse complement strand
TCTTCCACTGCCTTTGACCACAAATGGATGTACGGGCGCAATATTTTTGAAAGCATTTCCCAAATCGTAGACGAACTTTTCGACAACTATCTGTCTCGCCCTGGCGTACGGCAGCCCATTCTCACCCAATACTGTGACGGAGAACGGGTCCAGTGTCCAAATTGGATGACACAGTGGGGGTCGAAGTATTTGGGTGACCAGGGCTACTCTGCTATTGAAATTCTTCGCAATTTTTATGGAGATAATATGTATATCAACAGCGCAGAAGAAATTTCCGGTATTCCTGCTTCATGGCCAGGAAATCCCCTGGACATCGGTTCCTCCGGACCTAAAGTGCGACAGATACAGGAACAGCTGAATGTCATTGCCAATTCCTATCCTGCACTTCCTAAGATAACAGCAGATGGAATCTATGGAGAAGCTACCCAGAATGCAATCCGGGAATTCCAAAAAGTATTTGGTCTCCCTGTAACCGGTGTGGTGGATTACTCTACCTGGTATGAAATTCAGGAAATTTACGTAGGCGTCACCAGAATTGCCGAATTAGTTTAAAAAACAGACCGCTCAGGCATACCACTTTTTATTGACATTCTGTGGCAGCCTCGCGGTCTTTCCTTTCTGTTTTATCTTACTTCCAGTAATTCGGAAACTGATTTCTCAATACTTTTGTGCAGACCTCTTCCCCCTCCTGAGCAAGTTTCTCTTCATCCACACCGGTTAAATGTCCGTCTGCATATACAATTTTTCCATTCACTATGGTCATCCACACCGGCCCTGTTACACCGACTCTTGCAAGAAGGTTTTTCGGATCATGTACTGCTCCTGTAAATTCCAGACTACGTGTATCAACCAAAAACATGTCTGCTCCTTTTTCCGGTTCCAGAGAACCAAGATCCATTCTTCCAAGTGTTTTTGCACCATTGATGGTTGCTACTTTTAACATGTCATAAGCAGAAACACTTCCTCCTCTTTCTTTTGTATGATATGCCTGCATCAGATACGCCATACGCAGTGCATCCAACTCATTTGAACTGTCATTCGTAGCAGAACCATCACACCCAAGACTAACAAGAACTCCCATTTCCTGAAGTTTTTTGATATCCAGAATAGGGAAACCACCAAGAACTGCAGGTGCCGGACAATGGGAGATTCCTGTTCCTGTTTTCGCAATTTTTTCGTATTCTGCCTGCGTTAATTCCCATGCATGTGCATAAAAAACATCATCTCCAATAAATCCAATTTTCTCACACCAATCCAATGTACGCATCCCATAACGTTCCCGGATTCCTTCACTTTCTCCTTCTCCAAGATGTGTATGCAAACGGACACCTTTATCTCTTGCCAGTTTTACAGATTCTACAAACGTATCTCTATAACAGTTGATCGGCTGACATGGAGACACTACGATCTGACTCATAGAATATGGAGATGCATCATGATATTGATCGATCAATCGCTCACAATCCCGAATAAACTCATCTGTCGTTTCCACCATAGCTGCCGGAATAGAACTTCCCTCTTCTCTCGGCAGTGTGTTTCCTCCACGCCCTGCATGATAACGGATTCCCAACTGGGCTGCTGCTTCCATCTGACGATCAACCGGTCTTTTTCCGGTTGTTGTTGTATAACAATACTGATGATCAAATGCTGTAGTACATCCGTGTTTTAACAGGTCAGCCATGGCAGTCAAAGAAGAATAATAAATAATCTGATCATCAATGTTCTGGAAAATGCGATAAATTTTATCAATCCAATCCATAACTGTCAGATGTGGATAATCAATGGTAATCAGATTTCTTACAAAGGTCTGAAAAAAATGATGATGCGTATTTACCATTCCGGGATATACAAATTTCCCTGTTCCATCAATCACCTCTGCATCCTCTGCCGGAAGATTCTTTCCGATTGCAGAGATTTTTGCTCCATCAATCAATAAATCCGAATCATAAAACACGTCATCTTTTGCATTACATGTTACAATTGCTTTTGCATTTTTTATTAAAATTTTACTCATGTCTTTACCTCCAAACTTTAAAATATCTTATCTGGAACCACGGATATACGGTTTGCCTAATTTCTCAGGCTGGTTACTTTTTCCAATAGAAAGTAACAATGTCAGCAACGTTATCACGTACGGAAGCATTGCAAGTGCCTGAGTAGGAAGCGGAACTCCCATGGCCTGTAAGCGAATCTGAAGTGCATTGGCACCGCCAAACACGAAAGCTGCACCCATAGCCCCAAGCGGTGTATATCTTCCAAGAATTACCGCAGCAAGTGCAATATATCCTCGTCCGGAAATCATATTCTCTGAAAACTTACCAAGCTGTACCAGTACCAGAACTGCACCTCCGATACCGCCCAATACACCGTTTACCACAATCGCAGCCCACTGATGTCCATATACAGAGATACCTGCTGCATCCGCAGACTGAGGATTTTCACCAATAGAGGAAAACGCAAGCCCGGATGAGGTTTTCCTATAAAATACAGATGCAAGAATCACAAGAACAAACACAAGATAGGTCATAATATCCTGATTGAAAAATGCATCTCCAATGAGAGGAATTCTACTGAGTACAGGGATTCTAATACGTTTCAGTGTTTCGATCTGCTGATAAGATTCTCCCGCAGACATCAACTTATATCCAAAACTGGTAACACCCAACATAAAAATATTAAGGGCAATGCCGCTGACGGACTGATCCTGAAACAGCTTAATACATAAAAATCCATGAATCACGCTGACAAGACATCCCCCCAGCATACCGCAGAGAAATCCCACCAACAGACTATTACTGTAAAACGCCCCTGCAAAAGAACCGAATGCACCGCCCAACATAACGCCTTCCAGCCCTATGTTCAAAATTCCTGTTTTTTCCAGAAACACTTCTCCAAGGGCAGCATAGATAAGCGGAACTGCCATTCGTACGGCTGCTGCCAAAAATGCAGTAAAAAACGTAAGTGTAAAAATTTGTTCCAGCATCCTTATACCTCCTTGTTTTTTCTCTTTAATAGTGATAGATGGAACGCCTTTCTTCCCAGGATAAGGAGTACCACAAATCCGATCAAAATGCTGACAAGTGCAGACGGAACGCCAAGTTGTCTCTGCATAGAATTTGCTCCGACCTGCATTGCTGCAAATGCTAACGCAGCAGCAAGCACACCCCATGGACGATTTCCAGCAATCAAAGCAATCAAAACTGCTGTATAACCACACTCGGAAGAGATTCCTTCTATCAGTTTTTTCTGCACGGCAATAACTTCAATCACACCTGCAATTCCGGCAAGTCCACCGCTTAAAAAGGCAGACAGTACAATGTTTTTCATCACCGAAATTCCATTGCAGGCAGCACCATGCCTATTCATACCCACCACTTTCATTTCATAACCGAACTTTGTTTTTTCCATAAGAATCCAGATGAATACTACTGCTGCAACAGCAATAAAAATTCCTCCATGCAGGGTAGTCGGAGGCATCAAATAGGAAAACGTAGCTTCTCTGTCAATTCTCGCAGATTGAGGAACCGATCCCGCCGGATCCATTAAGAATGTACGAACCGCAATCCCCAGAAGATTGATGGCAATATAATTTAACATGATTGTTACAATAATTTCTGAGATACCAAATTTTGACTTCATGATTGCTGCAATCAGTGCCCAAATTCCTCCACAGAGAAATCCAGCTACAATAGAAAGCACGATGCGAAGACTCCCGGGAACCTGTGTAAAAGTCAAGGAAACCATAGCCGCAGCAATAGCACCAATATAAAACTGTCCTTCCGCACCAATATTGAAAAAACCGGTACGAAATGCCACTGCACATCCGAGACCCGTCAGAATCAATGGGGTCGCTTTTACAAAAATCTCACAAAAACCATTGAGATTACCAAACACACCGCCCAAAAACATAGTATAAGCTTCCAGAGGATTCGCACCACAGAGTAAAATCAAAATGGTTCCCATTAGGATGGCTAACAGCACGATCCAGACAATATCCAGATATTTTTTTCTACTTCCCATTATTTCATTTCCTCCTTCGTAATACCGCCCATCAGAAGTCCTAACTGTTCCATTTCAATTTCTTCTTTTTTCTGAACACCTACGATTTTTCCACCAAACATAACTGCCACTCTGTCAGAAAGCTGCATGATTTCTTCTAGATCTGCTGAAATCAGGATTACACTTTTCCCTTCATTTCTTTGATCCATCCAGACCTGACGAACAAACTGTGTTGCACCAATATCTAATCCTCTCGTAGGCTGATTTGCGATAATTAATTTGGAATGCTCCGTAATTTCCCTGGCAAGTATTACTTTCTGCTGATTTCCACCCGACATGAATTTTACAGGAGTCTCTCCCTCCTGATTCCCTGATGTTTTAATGTGATACTTCTCAATTGCTTTTTCTGCATTTTCTTTAATAGCTTTTTTCTGAAAAATACCATTCTTTAAAAACGGCTTTTTATCATACTGCCGCAAAATCAGATTTTCTTCTACATTCATATCCAACACCAGTCCATCTCTATGTCGGTCGTCTGAAATATAAGAAATTCCTTTTTCAAATCGCTCCTTAATCTTCCAGGAAGCAATCTCTTCTCCCATGTAGCAGATTTCCCCTTTAGAAATCTTTCGGATACCGGCAATCACTTCTGCCAGCTCCTTTTGTCCATTTCCGTCTACTCCGGCAATCCCCAAGATTTCCCCTTTGTAAACTTCCAGATTGATCTGATCCAGAACCGGTTTTTTATGTCCTTTTTTTACAGTAATATCTTTTAGCTGTAATGCTATTTCTTTCTTCTCTGTTTCTTTTACTTCAAAGTTATAATCCAACTGTCTTCCAATCATATAATTGGACAATTCTGTGGGATTGGTGTCTTTTGTTACAAGATCTTTTATTTTCTTTCCGTCCCTTAAAATGGTTACACGATCACTGATACTCATAATCTCACTCATACGATGGGTAATAATGATCACGGCATATCCTTCTGCCTTCAATTTTCTAAGCACGGAAAAAAATTTCTCTGTTTCTTTTGGCGTAAGAACACCCGTTGGTTCATCCAAAATTAATAATTCTACATTTCTGTATAATGCTTTTAAAATCTCTACTCTCTGCTGCTGCCCAACAGAAAGCTCACTAATCCTTGCATCCGGATCCACTTGCAGACCATATCGTTCTGCCAGATCTTCCAGGCTTTTTTTTGCACTTTTACGATCCAGAAAAAACCCTTGCTTTTCCAATCCCAAAATCACATTGTCAAGAACTGTCATCTTATTCACAAGAGAAAAATGCTGGTGTACCATTCCGATTCCTTCTGCAATCGCATCTTTAGGAGAATGGAAATGCACTTGTTTGCCTTTCCAAAAAATTTCTCCTTCATCTGCAGAATAAATCCCGAACAAAATATTCATCAATGTCGTTTTCCCAGCACCATTCTCTCCAAGCAATGCATGAATTTCGCCTTTTGCCACAGACAGATCGATTTTTTCATTGGCATAGACGCCGGAAAATTTCTTTCCGATATGCTTCATCTCTAATATATTCATCATATTGAAGGCTCCTTTAAAACAGGCAGGTCCAATAAAATCCAGCTCCTATTGTCCTGCCTGCATGATTTCTATATAATTCTATTCCTGATTACTTTCCTGCTCTGTCTTTTGTGTCACATGGAACCTTGAAGCTTCCATCTTTAATTTCGGCTTCTTTTGCATCTACCATTTCTTTTACCTCTGCCGGAATCTTGTCTTCCATAGCTTTGTTATAAACTAATTCTACAATGCCTTCCGCCATTCCAAGTTCCTTAACTTCTCCCTTGAAGTTCCCCTCTTTAATATCTGTAACAGCTGTTTTGATTAGCTCCGGAACATGATATACTGCAGAAGAAAGAACTGCATTTTCAGCAAGAGCACTCTGATCATAAGAATCACCTGTAGCAAATAATCCGGCATCCTGTGCTGCATTCAATGCTCCTGTACCTGATTCATTTGCACAATGTCCGATGACATCTGCACCACCGTCAATCATGGCCTGTGCTGCTTCTTTTGCCAATGCGGTATCTGTAAAAGAACCGGTCCAAGCTGTCTGGTATTTTATGTCTGGATTTACTTCTTTTGCACCATCTTCATATCCGTTCATGATTTTTACAAGAGACGCTCCCTGTACTGGTCCAATAAATCCAATATTTCCTGTCTGTGACATTCCTGCTGCCAGCATACCCTGAAGGTATCCCGTTTCTTCACATTTCATAACATAGGATGCAACATTTTCTGCAGCTGCATCTGATTCAATGCAGATAAATTTTGTATCCGGATACAATTCTCCTACTTCTAAGGCCGGATCACCAAACTGGAAACCATGTCCAATCACTACATCGTAGTCATTAGATGCATATTCTGTAAATGCAGAAGTCATATCTGCTGCCTGTACATTTTCTGTATAAGCAATTTCACATCCCAGTTCTTCTTCCACCAGTTTCAGACCTTCGTATGCTGACTGGCACCATCCCATATCATTGACTGCACCGGTAACACAAAGGGCTACCTTCAGTGTATCATCTTTTGCTTCTGTTTTTTTCTCTTCCGCTTTGTTGCCACATCCGGCCAAAGTTCCTGTTGCTAAAGCTCCACATAACATTGCAGCTAAAAGTTTCTTCATATTTTCTTCTCCTTCACTACATCGTAATCGTCATTTCTCGTTCATTATAATGAACATATATTATTTTGTCAATTACATTTTGTTTTTCATGACAAATCTTTTTTTCTGTGTTATCATAGAGAACAAAAGAAGAAGCAAAGGGGAACACTATGTCAAAACTGAATCTTGCCAGAATTGGCTTTTTATTGAAAAGCAGAAGAATTGAACTAAATCTTTCTATCCGGGAGCTTTCCGTAAAATCTGGGGTTGCCGCTGGAACTATTAGTCAGATTGAAACCGGGAAAACATCTCCAAACCTTGTGAGCGTCTATTCTTTATGCGAATCCCTAAACTTCCCTATCTCAGCTCTTTTTATTCAAGATGACAGCGATCGGGTAAAACTTGTACGAAAAAATGAACGCACCTCTTTTGTAAGAAATACCAGCAATCAGGAAACCATCCTTGAATCTCTTATTACAAAAGGTGATAGCCGAATGTGGGGAGGTATCATTGATATGCCTGCTGGAACAGACTCCGGAGACTATTATTATCACGGAGGAGAAGAATTTGTTTTTGTCTTGGAAGGCAGTATCACTTTTTATCTGGAACAGGTTGGCAGCTATGTATTAGAAGTTGGTGATACCCTGTACTATCCCAATGAGATCGGACATCGATGGAAAAATCACACAAAGAGCTCTGCTAAATTTTTGATCGTATCCACCTCTGAATTCCGTCAGGAAATCGATGAGCTTGCAGACAAGACACTTAATTAGACCAGATACGGATAAACATTGCGATTTTTTACATGTTAAAAGCCCCATAAACCAGATTTTGTTGCTCTGGATTATGGAGCTTGCTTTTCTTTTACATATCTCCTCTTAAAATCACACGGATTCTTTTATAAAGCAGTAATACAATAACAGAAACAAGAACACCTTTCAAAAGATTAAAAGGACCAACGGCAAGAACAGCAAACATAAACAAACTGTCAATCGCTCCGTTAATCTTAGTTCCCATTTCTACAAAAGCCTGTACCGGCATTCCAAACGCTGCTCCATATGCTGGAAGCAATATAAAGGCATTAAGCACACATGCAAAAACTGTCATCAGCACGGTTCCCGTCGTCATACCGATTACTGCATTTTTCCTTGTTTTTTTTCTTCTGTAAAGGAAGGAAGCAGGAAGAAGGAAAGCACATCCAACTATGAAATTCGCCACCTCGCCGACCCCTGCTGTAATGGTTCCGTTTAATACAAAGTTCAGCAAAACTTTTACTGCTTCAATGGCAATTCCAGCTACAGGGCCCATAGCAAATGCACCAATCAGAACCGGAACCTCGCTGAAATCCAATTCATAGAAAGGCGGTGCCAGAAACGGAAGCGGAAACTCAAACAGCATCAAAACTGTTGAAATTGCTCCCAGCATTGCCACCTGGACAATCGTCCTTACTTTGCTTCTGCTTTTTTGTGCTGCATCCATTTTTCTTAATACCTGTTCACTCATGTTCGTTCTCTCCTTTTGATATCTTGATATAAAAGGAAATCCTTTCGTTTTGAATGTAGACCCTGCAATGTCCCTGTGATGGAAAATGCAACCTCCCATCAAACAAAAAGCCCTGAGCAAAATACTCAGGGCTAATATCCGTTTTTGATTTTCCATAGATACACATGAAAAATCATCTTGGAACAATCACGAATCTTTCTTCTCTCATCCAGACTATACTGTCGGTTTTGGAATCTCACCAAATCAACGCATCTGCGCTCGCGGACTATACCGCCGGTGGGGAATCACGCCCCGCCCCGAAGAATTTTCTTTTATTTGCTTTTATTATATGCCACAACGGCAGTTTTTTCAAGAAATTTCTTATAATCTCCTAAAATCGTTAAACATCACAAATACCATCAGCATCATCAGGAGGACAAAACCTGCAAAATGAATCATACCCTCCACATTGGGATTCAACCGTTTCTTTCTCACAGACTCAATGAGCAAGAATACAAGCCTGCCTCCGTCAAGAGCAGGTATGGGAAGAAGATTCATAACACCCAGGTTCGCTGAAAGCAGGATTGCCCAGTACAGCATCTGCATCCACACCATCATGGCACCCTCACTTTTTGCTTCCTCATAAGAATCTCCGATGACATCGATGATTCCCACCGGACCGGAAAGATCATTGACCGAAAACTGCCCTTTTATGAGCATCATTAGACTCTCTACGGTTGTAGAAACCCAGTACCGCACTTCCACTGCACTGTATTTCATAACACCCAGAAAATTTGTCTTTTCCCGGTAAATATTGTAGATAAATCCAGAATCTACATGTTTGGTCATCTGTGGGATTGCAGAGATTGTCTCCACTTTTCCGTCTCTTTCAATCCCAAGAGTAATCTCTGTTCCATCCAGCGGATGCTCCTGCAAATATGCCTGAATCTCCTGGCTGTCTGCAACTGCAGTTCCATTGATCTCCCTGATAATATCTCCTGGCATTACGCCGGCTTTTGTCATAGCACTGTTTAACATGACCTGGGTAATCTCTGGTATTCCTTCGGACAAATAAGTAAAACCAAGCATATATCTGCTTTCACTATTTGCCTGGAACTGAATATCGTGCTTCTTCCCATCTCTTTCA
Organism: Blautia hansenii; assembly: GCF_013304445.1. Taxonomy (GTDB): domain Bacteria; phylum Bacillota; class Clostridia; order Lachnospirales; family Lachnospiraceae; genus Blautia. Next base: position 49,423 of record NZ_JAAITA010000018.1, on the reverse strand, counting down.
TAGGTCAAAGAAATTTCTTCGTCTTTCAGTCCATGTAACGTCATATAAGAATCCAGGTCACGGCCTATGGAAATATGCCTTCCCTGAAATTCTTTGATGATATCTCCTTCTTTCAGTCCTGCCTGGGCTGCCGGAGATCCTTCTGTCACCTGCAGCACTCTTGCCGGATCATATCCTACCACGCTGGTAATGATCATGGCAAACACAAAGGCTAGGATAAAGTTAAAAATAGGTCCTGCTGCAACTACTGATATTCTTGCCCATACAGATGCATTATTGAAAGACCTTTCGCTGTCATCATCCTCATCTTCTCCTACCATCATACAGGAGCCTCCGATAGGAAAAAGTTTCAAAGAGTATCTGGTTCCTCCTTTTTCTGTAGAAAGAAGCCTCGGCCCCATTCCCAGGGAGAACTCTGTGACTGCGATACCGTTTCTCTTTGCCAAGAGAAAATGCCCTAGTTCATGAAACAGCACAATCACAGAAAATACCAACAGTGCAATTAAAATTTTCAATCTACCACCTGCTTTCAATTCTATTGTATATTTCTTGTTCGATATTTAAAATCTCTTCTACGGTAGGTGCCGGGATTACTTTATGACTCTCCATAGCATCCTCAATAATCCGGTAAATATCCAGAAAAGCAATTTTTTTCTGAAGGAACAGAGCCACTGCCTTTTCATTTGCAGCGTTAAATACCGTTGGCATAGAACCACCTGTTCGTGATGCCTTCATGGCAAGAGGCAGGCCTTTGAAGGTTTCCATATCTGGATTCTCGAAGGTAATAGAACCAAGTTTTGCAAAATCCAGACGTTCCCCATCCAGATATCTCCTGGTTCCACCATAAAGAGCATATTGAATCGGCAGCCGCATATCCGGTGTTCCAAGCTGTGCCATCACACTGCCATCTGTAAACCGAATCATAGAATGAATCACACTCTGGGGCTGCACCACTACCTGAATCTGATCCAGATCAACACCGAACAGCCATTTCGCTTCCATGACTTCTAAGCCCTTGTTCACCAGGGTCGCTGAGTCAATGGTAATCTTCTGCCCCATAGCCCAATTTGGATGCTTCAGGGCATCTTCCACCTGAATGTCTCTCAGGTCTTCTGTTTTTCTTCCTCTGAAAGGACCTCCGGATGCAGTGATGAGCAATTTGTCAATGGTCTTATGTTCTTCTCCGTTTAATGCCTGGAAAATAGCACTGTGTTCACTGTCCACCGGCAGAATCCGTACCCCATATTGCTCTGCCAGCGGCATGATGATATGTCCCGCTGTGACCAAGGTCTCTTTATTAGCAAGTGCAATATCTTTGCCTGCTTTGATTCCTTCAATAGTAGGACGGATTCCGATCATTCCCACAATAGCTGTGACAAGAATCTGTGTGCCTTCCATAGCCGCCAGTTCCAGAAGTCCATCCATACCTCCCACTACCTTGCAGTCTGTGTCTTTGACCCGTTCTCTGAGTTCTGCCGCTTTTTCTTCATCTCCTACTGCTGCCAGTCTTGGAGAAAATTCCCGGATTTGTTCCTCCAGCATGGAAATATTTCTTCCTGCTGCCAGGCCAAGAACCTGTAAATCTTTATTTTTTCTCACAATATCCAGGGTCTGGGTTCCAATGGAACCTGTAGAACCTAAAATCGCAATTTTTATCATACTTACCTTCTCCTTAAATCAACACGTTTGCCAGAAAATAGATAAACGGTGCTGTAAAAATCACGCTGTCAAACCGATCCAGAATCCCTCCATGTCCCGGTATCAGTTTTCCGTAATCTTTAATCTCTTTGTTTCTCTTAATCGCAGAAGCAGCCAAATCCCCTACCATGGAAATCAATGCTCCTACGGCACAGATGATACCATACACGCATTTTATCATTTCAACAACAAGTCATCGTCTTGACACGTCACCTTTCATTGGTTCCGTATTTAAAGATTTCCTCAGACAAATATACGCATTAGCATCTAATATGGATATTAACTTAATGGGGGTAAAGTAACATGCTTGAAGCTTATGATGATATTTTAACCATTCCAGAGGTTGCGGATATTCTTAAAATAGGCACCTCTCAAACATATAAAATTGTTCGTACTGGGCAATTGAAAGGATTTAAAGAAGGGAAAGACTGGAAAATCCCCAAAAAATGTTTAATCGAATACATCATTAGCAAAGTATCCTACAAATATTAATGATGGTAAAAATGTAGTAGAGGATGCGGTCCACGCATCCTCTACATACTTAGCAATTTTCTCACACCGTTTTCAACAGAAGTTTCATGCAACGGATAGTATTGCTTATATAATTTCTCCGGCGTTAGCTTCTCTACAATTTCCGATGATGAAAGGTCATATTCCCACTGCATATACACATAAATATCTGCCATCCACTCTAATATAAACTCGTCATATTTCTCATCTGTCTCATGGCCGCTTTGAATGCTGACACCCAATTCTTCCATAATTTGCTTCGGAGTCTTATTTAAGTACATCGGATTCCCCATGTCCATATATTTCCTATAATCACATTTCATATACTTCGAAATCATCAAAAAAGGATCCGAACAATTTCTGCCAATCAATTTAAACAGATACCTTGTCTTCGTAATCATACTATCCAAATAACATTCATCATACGCTGGCATTTTCATATCCTCCAATTTCATGATTATAAACTAATGGATTCTGAATTGCATATCTTGCAGTAATTCCTGGCACTGTATATCCATCAATCAAAATTGCTTTCATACGTTCCTTTAAAAATCGATTCACTTCTCTTCTTGCATACATATCTGAGTTTTTATATTCTTCTAGCATGACTACTTCATACGATTCCAACCACTTAATATGTTCAAACGCTTTTTTTGACTTCAAAAAAATCTGATTTCCTAACGATCCCTTATAAAACAGATGCTCTACTTCAAAAATATTAATCTGGTTTAACAAAAATGCTTCCACAACCTGTGTATAACTATCATCTGCACGATATCCTTTTATAATATCGTACCCATCGTGATTCGGTGCGTATAATTCAACAAGCCTTTCTCCAACAATACTTGCAGCTTCTTGATTCGTTCCTCTATTCGATACCACTTCAGCAATCCAAGCTAAAACCCCACGTTCATTCAAATCCAATATGTTTAATCCATCTAAATCAAGCTGATACATATTTACAATTGATTTTTGCGGATTACCGTTGAGTGTTGCCCAACTTCTGGCACGTTCTTCATATTCTGTTGTATAAAATCCATTTCCATAATCATTATCAGTTTTACCGCCCATATAACGGGGTATTTTTATAATATGATCAGAACCGTGAAAAACTTTTATCATATTTACGACAACCTTTCCGTGTATCTTTTACCTATTGTAATTATAAATGGATATTCGAAATTAAACAAGTCTATCTTTCCCCCTTGTTTAACGACTTCTTTACTCTTGTTTCTTCTTTTTTAATCACCAATTCATTGATAATGAGGTTTCTGTAACCCCGAATATGTATTGATTTCGGTGTACCGGAACAAAGGCTACGATTTCACCATCACCTCTTCCACTGCCTTTGACCACAAATGGATGTACGGGCGCAATATTTTTGAAAGCATTTCCCAAATCGTAGACGAACTTTTCGACAACTATCTGTCTCGCCCTGGCGTACGGCAGCCCATTCTCACCCAATACTGTGACGGAGAACGGGTCCAGTGTCCAAATTGGATGACACAGTGGGGGTCGAAGTATTTGGGTGACCAGGGCTACTCTGCTATTGAAATTCTGCGGAATTTCTACGGTGACAACATGTACATCAATACCGCAGAAGAAATTTCCGGTATTCCTGCTTCCTGGCCTGGACAGCCGCTGGACATTGGCTCCTCCGGCAGCAAAGTACGCCAGATACAGGAACAGCTAAATGCCATCAGCAAAGCTTACCCTGCCCTTCCTTCCGTGACAGCTGACGGAATTTACGGAGAGGCCACCCAGAATGCAGTTCGGGAATTTCAGAGAATCTTCGGTCTTCCCGCAACTGGCGTGGTGGATTATCCCACCTGGTACGAAATTCAGGACATTTATGTAGGTGTCACCAGAATTGCTGAACTGGTTTAAAATTCACCTTAAAGACCCAAAACAGGCATACAGAAACTTACTCCCTAAAAAGGTCTGTAACTCTTTCTGTATGCCTGTGTAACCTTTCTTTCCTGCCTTTTACCGCCGTTTTCTTTCCAACAGCAAAACGGCCGCCACTGCCGTCGCAGCACCTACTATTTTCGCTGCCAGCATAGCCCCAACCATGTCCGGTTCCACACTTAAGGTAAATCCGGCATGAGCTGCCAGGGCAGAGGCCGCGCTGACGGCAAAAGCTGTATTTGCCACTTTTCCCAGCGAATCCATGTCCTTCATGGAAGTAAGCTGGGGAATGGGGCTGACCATACCAATCATCAGTCCGGACACACTGGTCTCATTGAGCCCAAAATGGTGTCCCAGCTTTCGGAACGGCTTCCGCATCAGCCGTCTTAAAAATTCGGCCAGAGGAAGACTTCCCAGCATAGTAATACCAATAGAGGCTACCACGGCCAGCGCATCTTCTATGGGGGCCAGCCCCGGTATCAAGTCCCGTTTCAGGAAATACGACAACGCTCCTAAAATCAGCCCCAGAGTAATCAGAAGCTTCATACCTCTGGCAAACACCCGAAACCCTTTCATCATGACTCTTGGCGCGCATTTCAGTCCCAGCCCCAGAAGCAGGGACAGAACAAACACAGGCATGCTCTGCCAGATAACTTCCCCAAAGGAAAGCCCGCACAGCAGTCCTCCTGCCAAAAGCCCGGCAGGAAGCGCTGCCAGTCCGGTCAGAATTCCTTTTGCAAAGGCGCCTCTGTCCTCTTCCTCCACGATTTCCATGCCTACTGGAATGGTAAACACCAACGTACACCCAAAGGTGGAAGCAATCAGAACTCCTGCATAACTTCCCACCTGGGGATTATTTGCCAGTTCCTTTGCCAGCTGATAACCGCCCATATCAATAGCCAGAATACCGCCCAGCACCGAAGGGTCCGCGCCTGTAAGGGTAAAAATGGGAACCACAAAAGTGCGGAATGCCTGAGAAATAAGAGGTATCAGACATAACATGCCTACCATGGAAAGAGCTGTGGGCCCCATAAGCATAAAGCCCTCCTCCAGACATTTTCCATATCCTCTCTTATTTCCCAAAAGCTGGTCAATCCCACCCAGAAGCACACCTGCTGCCAATACATACATCAAAATCTCATTCATAGCTGCTTACAATCTCCTGAAATCATTAAACATCACAAAAACCATAAGCAACATAAGCAATACAAATCCTGCAAAATGCACCATGCCTTCCACATTAGGATTCAGTCTCTTTCTCCGCACAGCCTCAACAAGCAGAAAAACCAGTCTTCCGCCGTCCAGGGCCGGAATAGGCAGCAGGTTCATCACTCCCAGGTTTGCGGACAACAAAATAGCCCAGTACAACATCTGCATGGATACCATAACAGCGCCTTCCGTCTTCGCCGCTTCATAGGAATCACCCATAACATCAATGATACCCACAGGACCGGAAAGGTCATTGACCGAAAACTGTCCTTTAACCAGCATAGCCAGACTCTCTATGGTAGTGGAAATCCAGTACCGCACTTCTGTAGCGCTGTAACGGATAACTCCCAGAAAATTCGTCTTTTCCCGGTAAACATTGTAAACAAATCCGGAATCTATCTGTTTTGTCATCTGAGGCTTTGCGGAAATGGTTTCCAGCTTTCCATTTCTCTCAATTCCCAGCTTTACTTCCGAACCATCCAGAGGGTGCTCCTTTAAATAGTCCTGCAGCTGGGCGCTGTCCTTGACTTCCACGCCGTTAATTTCCCGGATAATATCTCCGGCCTGTACACCTGCTTTCTGCATGGAACTGTTCAACATCACCTGCAGAATCTCCGGTTCCCCTTCTGACGCATAATGAAATCCCAGCATATACTTACTTTCACTATTGGCCCGGAATGTAATATCCTGCTTCTTCCCGTCCCGTTTATAGGTCAGAGAAATCGTTTCATCCTGCAGTCCGTGAAGCGTCATATAAGAATCCAAATCTCTGCCGATAACAATATTCTTTCCCTGAAACTCGGTAATCACATCACCTTCCCTTAAACCTGCTTCCCAGGCCGGAGAACCCTCCGTTACCTGCAGCACCTTCGGAGGGTCATAGCCCATAACACTGGTAATAATCATGGCAAAAACAAAGGCCAGAATAAAGTTAAATACCGGCCCTGCTGCCACTACGGAAATTCTTGCCCACACGGAGGCATTGTTAAAAGAACCCTCACTGGTATCGTCATCATCTTCCCCTGCCATCATACAGGAGCCGCCAATAGGAAACAGCTTAAGAGAATATCGGGTACCGCCCCGCTCTGTTGACAAAAGCCGGGGACCCATACCCAGAGAGAATTCAATCACCGTAATACCATTCTTCTTCGCCAGAAGAAAATGTCCCAGTTCATGAAAAAGGACAATCACGGAAAATACAATCGCTGCAATTAAAATTTTCAACCTACCACCTGCTTTCAATTCTGTCGTATACGTCTTGTTCGATATTCAGTATGTCTTCTACGGCAGGATTGGATATGACCTCATGCCTTTCCATAGCTTCCTCAATAATCGTATAAATATCCAGAAAACGAATTTTTCTCTGTAAAAACAAGGCAACCGCCTTTTCATTTGCCGCATTGAATACCGTAGGCATAGACCCGCCTCTTCCGGAAGCCTCCATAGCCAGAGGCAAACCTTTAAACGTCTCCATGTCCGGGTTTTCAAAAGTTATAGAGCCCAACGCGGCGAAATCCAGCCGTTCTCCGTCCAGATACCTGCGTTCTCCCCCGTACAGGGCATACTGTATGGGCAGGCGCATATCAGGAGTTCCAAGCTGAGCCATAATACTGCCGTCTGTAAACTGTATCATAGAGTGAATCACACTCTGGGGCTGCACCACCACCTGAATCCGGTCTAAATCCACGTCAAAGAGCCATTTCGCCTCCATAACCTCCAAACCTTTATTCACTAAAGTGGCGGAATCAATGGTAATCTTCTGTCCCATAGCCCAGTTGGGGTGTTTCAAAGCGTCTTCCACTCGTATCTGCTCCAGTTCTTCTCTCTTCCTTCCCCGGAAGGGACCGCCGGACGCAGTAATAAGCAGCCTGTCAATGGTTCTTTCCCGTTCTCCGTTCAGACACTGGAAAATAGCGCTGTGCTCACTGTCCACAGGAAGAATTTTCACCCCGCACTGCCGGGCCAGAGGCATAATAAGGTGTCCTGCCGTTACCAGCGTCTCTTTATTGGCCAGGGCAATGTCCTTTCCGGCTTTAATGGCTTCCATAGTTGGCCGGATACCAATCATCCCTACAATAGCTGTAACCAGAATCTCCGATTCCTCCATAGCCGCCAGTTCCAGCAGGCCGTCCATGCCTCCCGCTATTTTGCAGTCCGTATCCTTTACCTTTTCCCGCAGTTCTTTTGCTTTTTCTTCATTTCCCACAGCCGCCAGTTTCGGATGAAATCTGCGAATCTGTTCTTCCAGCATGGAAATATTACTGCCTGCCGCAAGTCCAACCACCTGCAAATCTTCATTTTTATTCACAATATCCAGCGTCTGTGTTCCAATAGAACCCGTAGAGCCTAAAATTGCAATTTTTTTCATACCACTTTCCTCTTTAAATCAGCACACTCGCCAGAAAATAAATAAACGGGGCAGTGAAAATCACACTGTCGAAGCGGTCCAAAATCCCGCCGTGTCCCGGAATGAGTGTTCCGTAATCCTTGATTTCCTTGTTTCTCTTAATAGCCGATGCCGCCAAATCTCCCACCATGGAAATCAGCGCTCCCACAGCACAGATAAGGGCATACATAAGCGGTGTGTGACCTTCTGCCGGATTCAGTCCTGCAATGGCCAAAGCATACAAAGCACCCAGAAGCGCCGCTCCTGCTACACCCCCGATACCGCCTTCCACGGATTTCTTTGGACTTAACACCGGCGCCATTTTGTGTTTGCCAATGAGCATGCCCACACAGTAAGCGCAGGTATCGCTCCCCCAGGAACTTAAGAAAATCAGACCCACAAGCCAGGCGCCGCCTTCCAGATTCCTGGTTTTATAAATGTAGGACAGCATAACTGCCACATAAACCATGCCGAAAAGAGCTGCCATAATCTGTTCTGCCCTGTATCTGGGATAATAAAACACATAGACACACATAATCAGCACCAGAGTAAACAGTATCACCATGGTAGAAAAACTCTCTGATTTTGTCCATAAAAGAGTCAGATAATACAGCACTGTACCGCTATATCCGGCTATTTCCAGAGGTCCAAAGCCCTTCTGGTGTACCCCCATAGCCCGATACAATTCAAAAACCCCAATCAGGGAAATGCCAAGAAGCACCGCAAAAAGCACTGGCCCACCTGCTGCAATAGACAAAACGGCAATGAGAACCAGGATAATACCGCTTAAAAGTCTTGTCTTAAACATCTTACTCCTCCTTTACGCCGCCATATCTGCGTTCTCTGTGATTGTACTTGTCAATGGCTCTTTCAAATTCCTGTTTATTGAAATCCGGCCACGGCACATCGGTAAAATAAAACTCCGTATAAGCCAGCTGCCACATCAGGAAGTTAGAAAGCCGTTCCTCTCCGCTGGTGCGGATTAAAAGGTCCGGATCCGGCAGTCCCCTGGTATCCAGATAGGAAGAAATGGTTTCCTCTGTAATCTCTTCCGGCTGCAGATTTCCTTTCTGCACTTCTTCTGCCATGTGCTGCATGGCTCTTTTCATTTCATCCCGGCTTCCGTAGTTTAAGGCAATCTGAAAGTGAAGTTCATCATACTGGCTGGAATATTCTTCTAATTCCTGTATTTTCTTCTGCAAATCTTCATCAAAGGCCCTGGGGTCTCCGATAACCCTTACCCGCATTTTATTTTCCGCAGAAATCTTAATACATTTCTTCATATAATTGCGGAACAGCTTCATCAGTCCGTCTACCTCTTCCCTGGAGCGTTTCCAGTTTTCCGTGGAAAAGGCATACACAGTGAGATACTTTACTCCCAGTTCCTTGGCTATGCTGCAGATTTTTTCCAGATTTTCACAACCCTTAATATGCCCGTATGTTCTCGGCATTCCTTTTGCTTTTGCCCAGCGTCCGTTGCCGTCTAAAATGATGGCTACATGATTGGGAACTTTCATATTTTTTCCTCCTACGCATAAAAGAGGCACAATACCGCAAGCTGTATGTGCCCCTTCCCACTGTTTTATACAGTCAAAATTTCTTTGGATTTTTCATCTACTGCTTTATCAATTTCTTTTACAAACTTATCTGTAACCTTCTGAATTTTTTCTTCCAGTTCTTTGATTTCATCTTCAGATATGTCCTGCTTTGCCAATTTCTTAAATGCGTCATTGGCGTCTCTGCGGACATTGCGGACAGCTACTTTTGCAGCTTCGCCTTTTTTCTTGACATCTTTTACCAGTTCTTTTCTTCTCTCTTCTGTCAGTTCCGGCAATACCAGACGAATAATTTTACCATCGCTGTTTGGATTTAATCCCAAATCAGATGCCATAATGGCTTTGCTAATTTCTTTAATCAGAGACGCTTCCCATGGCTGAATCTGAATCATGCGAGCTTCCGGAACCGTAATGTTTGCCACCTGCTGAAGCGGTGTAGGTGTTCCGTAATAATCTACGGTCAGCTTATCCAGAATATGCGGATTTGCACGTCCCGCACGGATCGTTGCCAGTTCCTTTGTCAGACCGTCTAAAGTCTTTGTCATCTTGCTTTCATATACCTGTATTCTCTCATCTGCCATTTTAAAATCCTCCTAATCTTTTCTGTCTGCCTGTGCAGCCTTTATACCAGAACCTTCGTTCCTGTAAATTTGCCGTGTGCGGTATTGACAATGCTGTTTTCTTCATTTAAGCCAAATACCAGCATAGGCATTTTGTTTTCCATACATAAAATGGATGCTGTCATATCCACAACTGCCAGTTTTTTGTCAATGACTTCCTGAATACTGACTTCATCGTATTTCTTTGCGTCCGGATTTGTCTTGGGGTCGCTGTCGTATACCCCGTCTACTGCCTTTGCCAGGAAGATAGTCTCTGCCTCAATCTCAATGGCACGAAGTACAGTAGCTGTATCTGTGGAAAAATAAGGATGACCGGTTCCGCCTGCCATGAAAACAACCATGCCTCTTTCAAAATATTTATTTGCGCGGTCTTTGGAAAACAGTTTTGTGAAAGAACCGCACTCAAAAGGTGTCAGCACACTGGTCTTCATGCCTGCCGCTCTGAAAATTTCTGAAACATAAATGCAGTTCATCACAGTAGCCAGCATACCAATCTGGTCTGCTTTTGTCCGGTCCATGTTTTCACTGGTACGTCCTCTCCAGAAGTTTCCTCCTCCGATGACAATACCTACCTGAATCCCTTCTTCTACCAGTACCTTTACCTGCTTTGCAACTTCCATAACCGTTGCTTCGTCAAATCCGGTTTTCTTCGGGCCGGCCAGCGCTTCACCGCTTAATTTCAGTAATATTCTCTTCATTCTTTAAGCTCCTTTATCTCTTGATTCTCCCGTCACGGCACAAAGCGCCGCTTTGCTTTAAGTATACCCATAAAGTCTCATGATTTCAAGAAATTTTTCCAAAACTGCGAAAAAAGAATACTGCAGGAAACAGCTGTCCGAAACATTCATACATTTTCATCCATGTATCTCTATTTCGCAGCCGGGTTTCCCACAGCATTTTTAAGCAAAAACTCTCTTTACAAACTCTTGAACAAACTCCAGTATCCCTGGATAAAGATATAAAATACCACCAGAGGAAGTACAAAAGTCAGATACACTCTCAGTTTTTTAGGGAAAGATATCCCCTCACCTGTATTGGCCTCCTTCAGGAAGTTATCCCAGCCCCAGCCATAGCGGCTGACACAGAACAGCAGATAGACCAAAGAGCCCAGAGGCAGCATATTGTTGCTGACTAAGAAGTCCTCAAAATCCATAATCTGCTTGCCCAGAATCGTAAAATCACTCCAGACAGTCATGCCGAAAATACAAGGCAGAGACAATACGAACACAGCCACCCCATTTACCACCACGGCCTTTTTCAAACTCCAGTTCCACAAATCCTGTGCAAAGGAAATCAGGTTCTGGAACACTGCAATAATGGTAGACAGCGCCGCAAAAGTCATAAACAGGAAAAACAACGCACCCCAGAGTCTTCCGCCGGGCATCTCATTAAACACATTGGGCAGTGTAACAAAGACCAGCCCCGGTCCTTCTCCCGGATTGATGCCGAAAGCAAAACATGCGGGGAAAATAATCATGCCTGCAATCAGGGCCACAGTAGTGTCCAGAATCAGAATGTTGACAGCCTCTCCTGTCAGCTTTCTTTCCTTCCCTATGTAACTTCCAAAAATTCCCAGTGCACCAATGCCCAGACTGAGGGTAAAAAACGCCTGCCCCATAGCAGCAAAGACAGCTTCTGAAATCCCGTTTTCCATCAATTTGCCAAAATCCGGCACCAGATAGAATTTCAATCCTTCTGCCGCCCCCGGCAAAAGACAGGAATTCACTGCCAAAACTCCCATTAAAAGCAGCAGTACAACCATCATAATCTTATTGATTCTCTCCACACCGCTCTGCAGTCCCATAGAACAAACCAGAAAACTAAGGATCACAACCAGGAACATCCAGAAAATCATGGTCGGCGCATCTGCCCGCAGAGAATCAAAGGCCTGGCTGACCCCTTTCGTGTCCAGTCCCTGAAATTCACCTTTTGCCATTTTAAAGAAATAAGCCAGCATCCAGCCGCCGATGGTGGTATAAAACATCATCAGCAAATAATTTCCCGCCATACCGAAATAGCGGTAAATATGCCATTTGCTTCCCTTCTTCTCCAATACGTTAAAGGAGGTGGCAATGCTTCTCTGACTTGCACGTCCCACGGCAAACTCCATAACCATAATGGGCAGACCCAGCACCAGCAGGAAAAACAGATAAATCAGCACAAAGGCCGCGCCGCCGTACTTTCCCGTGATATACGGAAACCGCCATACATTCCCCAGTCCAATGGCACATCCTGCAGAAATCAGGATAAAACCAAGACGGGAGGAAAATTTTTCTCTTTCTTTTTCCATTTTCATTACCTTTCATTACCTCTTCTTTGTTTCTTGCTCCCGTTAAAGCGTTGATGTTAAACGACTTTAAAGAGACAATTCCGGGTAATTATATCATGTTCCTGAAAGAATCTCAACTTCTATTTGCTTTCAATGCTGCCTACATTTTTAATGAGGACAGAAATGGTACCGTCTGCATTGGTGATAAATTCAATCCGGTCTTTGTTGTTATACTCCTCCATGGGAATTTTTAACTCAATTCCCGTATCCGTCATCAAATGCTGCTTGGTAAACTTTTTAGTGGTGGCGGGATTTTGAGGTTCCACAGTAGCCTCTGTGAGATTATATTTCTCCAGCTTTTCCTGCACCTCTTCTTTCATCTGGGGATGCTCCTTGAAAATTTTGTCAATAACCACCGGAACTTCAAAACCGCCCTGCTGCGCAAATTCTTCATTTAAAATGCTTTTGGTTTCCATCTGCACCTCAAACTGCTCAGACTCATTAAAATATTTTTTCTGAACCTGTGTCACCGCTTTGCTGACAATGGCCAACTTACTTTTTGAAGACAGGGAACCTTTGCATTTCAAAAACATTTTAGAAAAATAATTGGTTTTCACTCCGTTTACATCGTATTTCTTTTCCACCAGCCGCACATACCGGGGTGCCATCAAATCAATCAGTGCAGCCTCCGAAAGCTTCTGGGTTTCTCCTGGCAAAATGGCTTTCTGCATAATAATGTCATTGTTATTTCCCCAGGGGTCTGCATTGGTCAGATGGGTATACGAAGTTTTGTAATTCATCTTTAAAAGCGCCAGATACCGGTGTTTCTCCACACTGTACTCCACCACCAGCAAATCCGCTGCCGGAATGTCGATATTCTGGTTCATCAGCGTGTATAACTCCCCTGCTATTTTCTGGGAAATCTCCAAAAATTTCTCCGGGTTCCATTCCTCTAACAATTGAAACACCGATGCCTCTTCCTCAAAGGTACCGTTTTTCACATCATCACTGGTATCAATTCTGAAAATATGGGCTTTCAAAAAATCTGCAAAATCCGAACTACAGTCCAGAAGCGTATCGGACAATACCGGAACTCCCAACGCGGAATCCATAATATGTACCACGGCCTGTTCAATTCGAATCTCTTCTTTCGCTGCTAACATGTTTTCTCTCCTTACTGCTGTTTTTCTGTCGGTTCTTTACAGTTCTCTTCCATTCATCATGCCCTGGCAGGCCACAATCACAAGTGCCGATATCACAAAATTCATTGCCAGAGTTATAACAGAAACCACAATCATAGCGGTCTGTAAATCCTGGAAAAAGAAATAGCACAACACGCCAATCACAGTAGCCGGTACTGCGCAGGCCACAATCAGCAGCATACGCAGAAGATTTTCCAGCATTACGTTGCTCCTGGCCTTTAACATACGCACAGACAGCACGGTTCCCGCTATAAAAATCATGCCGTATCCCAAAAGCATAATCAGATACTGCAAAATGGAAAGAAAATCCATACGGTTAAAGATTCCTGCAAATATCACCGAAACACTGACAATCACCGCCACCTTAATGTAAGCAGGCAAAATGGCATATACCAGTTTTGACAAAGGTTTTTCCGGAATCAGATAAATCTGATAATTTTTCAAATCTCCCAGAAGTTCTGCGTCATTGAGCAGATTAAACAGCCACAAAAGCATCATATAGCAAAACATATAAAAACGCCCCTGAGGCATTACGACATAGCTGATAGCAAAGTAAATCACCAATATGAGCATATCCTGTTTTCGCAGGAAATTTCCCGTTTTCCGCATAATCAGCAGGTTTTTAAAGAATACCGCCCTGGCACCCTCCGGGAAGTCTCCCTTCACTCGTTTGATTTTCCGGTCTGAACTTTGGGCCATGCCGCCGTTTGCCTTGACTCTCCGGACATACTCACTGACTGCTTCGGCATCTGCCACGGCCTGCTCGGCAATGTCTTTTTGAAACCTTAAAAAGAATACCACCATGAGGACATCCGCTGCAAGCAAAAGCCCTGTTCCCAACAGCACCGGCAAATACTCTCTCTCCAAAAAAGCATTCAAAGCCCATTTGGCCCAGCCAAAAAAGGGCACATAACAAAATTCCCGGCTCAGTACAAAATCCAGAAGTCCTGCTTTCATATCATAACCGGTCCGATGGGCAGAAACCCAAAAGACAGCTGCGGTCAAAACGCAGAATACAGCTGCCACAATATAATTCCATTTTCTGTGCTTTCTGTCCACCAAAGACCACATATAAATGTAATCCGCTAAAAGCAGAAAGAAAAACAGCACCAGCCACAAAACTAACAGGGTAATCAGAAAGTACGGAACCGAAAAATACCCGTCTATGGAAAACATAGCCATGACAAAGCAGCCTAAAAGCCCATACAAAAGCCCCTGAAGCATGCTCTGACCCATAATGTAAAAATTTATCTGCGCCCTGGTGTAAGGACCTGCAAAAAGGTAATGCGCATCGGTATCATATACTAAGGCCTTTCTGCTGTTTAACATCACAGTCAGCATGAAAAGCGCTGCCATTCCAATTCCTGACATCAAGGCCAGATTGGCGTTCATGCCCATACTTTCCGGTTTATAGGTACTGGAACTGACAAATACCATAACCACCATAGCGCCGTAAAGAAGCACCATAAAAATCGTCACCAGACCGGAGGTGATACTGCGGAACTGATTTCTCACTGTGCCTTTTAACTTAGAAAATGTCAAATAGAATAAAGAACTCATGCTTTTTCCTCCGCGGTTGTCTCAAAGAATATCTGCTTCAGAGTTTCACTGCCTTCCTCTCCTCTGTGGATTTCCCGGACGATTTCCCCCTGCTGCATAATGTAGGCGCAGTCCCAGATTTCGTTCACCACATCAATAATATGAGTACTGATGAGAATAGACGTTCCCGCCTCTTTCAGTCTCACAAAAAGCTGCAGAACAGCTTCAATACTTGCCGGATCCAGTCCCACCATGGGTTCGTCCACCAGCAGAGCTTTGGGCTGTATAAGAAGCGCCAGAAGCATGCTCAGCTTCTGCCTCATACCCTTACTCAGTTCTTTTGCCAGCTTCTTTCTCTGTTTTGTCAAATCAAAAAGTTCCAGATACTCTTCTGCTGTTTTCCCGTAATTCTGCAAACGGTAAGATTTTCCAATAAAGTGAATGGTTTCATCCACTGTCAGCAAGTCGTAAAGCACAGGCACCTCCGGTACATAGCCAAAACTTTTTTTTGCCTCCAGACTGCTGTTCGGATAGCCGCAGATATTAATCTCCCCCTGATAATTCAGCAGATTTACGATACTTTTAATCGTAGTGGATTTCCCCGCTCCGTTTGGCCCCAGCAAAATGGTAATTTTCCCCTCTTTTGCGCAGAAACTTACGTCCTTTACTGCGGGACTTTCCAAAAGACTGTAGTGTTTTGTCAGATTTTTCACTTCTATCATAAAGTGCCTCCTCCTTCTCCTGTTTTTTCGCAATTTTCCTGAAAATTCTCAGTATTTTCTTAATTTTGATAAATTATAGCATAAAAGTGTAGGGAGGTAAAGAAAATCACTGTCTGTTTTCGCCGGAATCCGGTATTTCATCTTGATAACTAAACTTTCCTTATGTTATACTGTCTCTGGATTAACATTCCCGTTATATGAAAACATATATAAATGGAGGTTCTTTATGCCAAAGAGAAACGATATACACAAAATTCTTATTATTGGTTCCGGTCCTATTATCATCGGACAGGCCTGTGAATTTGACTATTCCGGCACCCAGGCCTGTAAAGCATTAAAAAGCCTGGGTTACGAAATTGTTCTGGTGAATTCCAACCCTGCTACCATTATGACAGACCCTTCCACAGCAGATGTCACTTACATCGAACCTTTAAATGTAGACCGTCTAACAGAAATCATTGAAAAAGAACGACCAGACGCCCTTCTTCCGAACCTGGGCGGACAGTCCGGTCTGAATCTCTGCGAAGAACTTTACCACGCAGGTGTTCTGACCAAGTATAACGTAGAAGTTATCGGTGTTCAGGTGGACGCTATCAGCCGCGGAGAAGACCGTATTGAATTCAAGAAAGCCATGGACGAACTGGGTGTTGAAATGGCCAGAAGCGCTCCTGCTTATTCTGTAGAAGAAGCCGTAAAAATTGCGAAAGATTTGGGCTATCCCTGTGTTATCCGTCCTGCTTATACCATGGGCGGTACCGGCGGCGGTCTTGTTTACAATGAAGAAGAATTAAAGAAAGTTGCCGCAAGAGGCATTGCTGCTTCCATGATTAACCAGGTTCTCGTAGAGGAATCCATCTTAGGCTGGGAAGAACTGGAAGTGGAAGTTGTGCGTGATGCCAAAGGAAATAAGGTATCCGTATGCTTTATCGAAAACATTGACCCGGTAGGCGTTCACACAGGTGACTCCTTCTGTTCCGCACCGATGCTGACCATTTCTCAGGACTTGCAGGATCGTCTGGAAAAACAGGCACATGCCATCGTAGAATCCGTAGGCGTTATCGGCGGTACAAACGTACAGTTCGCCCATGACCCGGTATCAGACCGTGTGGTAATTATTGAAATTAACCCAAGAACTTCCCGTTCTTCCGCACTTGCAAGTAAGGCAACCGGATTCCCGATTGCGTATGTATCCGCCCTTCTTGCTGCCGGACTGACACTGGATGAAATTCCTTACTGGAAAGAGGGAACTCTGGACAAATACAAACCAACCGGTGACTATGTGGTTATAAAATTTGCTCGTTGGGCTTTTGAGAAATTCAAAGGTTCTCAGGACAAATTAGGTACACAGATGAAAGCCGTAGGCGAAGTTATGTCTATCGGTAAAAACTATAAAGAAGCTCTTCAGAAAGCTATCCGCTCTCTGGAAAGAGGCTGCTACGGTATGGGTTTTGTGAAAAATCTGCATGAACTGACTTTAGATGAATTATATCTGAAACTCACTGAGGCAACCAGCGAAAGACAGTTCATTTTATATGAAGCAATTCGCAAAGGAGCATCTTTGGAAAAACTTCATGAAATGACTTATATTAAAATGTGGTTCTTAGAGCAAATGAAAGAACTGGTTGATGAAGAAGAAAAGATTCTCTCTTACAAAGGCCAGGAACTTCCTGACGAATTGCTGATTCAGGCAAAGAAAGACGGATTCTCTGATAAATATCTGGCACAGCTTCTGGAAACAGATGAATGGGAATTATGCAAACGCAGAGAAGCCCTTGGTATGGAAGAACGCTGGGACGCAGTACCGGTAAGCGGTGTAAAAGATCCTACTGCTTATTACTACTCTACCTACAACGGAGAAGACAAAGCGCCTGTTTCTAACGGAAGAAAAATCATGGTATTAGGCGGCGGTCCTAACCGTATCGGACAGGGTATCGAATTCGACTACTGCTGTGTACACGCTGCCTTCACACTGAGAGAGCTGGGCTTTGAAACCATCATGGTAAACTGTAACCCGGAAACGGTTTCCACAGACTATGATACTTCTGATAAACTGTATTTCGAGCCTCTGACTGTAGAAGACGTTATGTCTATTTACAACAAAGAAAAACCTCTTGGTATTATCGTACAGTTCGGCGGCCAGACACCTCTGAACATTGCAGCAGAACTGGAAAAACGCGGTGCACACATTCTGGGTACTTCTCCTGCTGTCATTGATATGGCAGAAGACCGTGACCTCTTTAATGAAATGATGCACAAGTTAGAGATTCCTATGCCGGAATCCGGTATGGCTGTAAACGTAGAGGAAGCCCTGGAAATCGCACACCGCATTGGTTATCCGATGATGGTTCGTCCTTCGTATGTGTTAGGCGGACGTGGTATGGAAGTCGTATACGATGACAACATGTTAAGAAACTACATGGCTGCTGCCATTGACGTCACACCGGAACGCCCGATTCTCATGGATAAATTCCTTCAGAATGCCCTGGAGTGTGAAACGGATGCCATTTCTGACGGAACACATGCCTTCGTTCCTACGGTTATGCAGCACATTGAGCAGGCCGGTATTCACTCCGGAGACTCTGCCTGTGTGATTCCTTCTGTAGAAATTTCAGAAGAAAACAAGGCTTTAATCCGCAAATATACCACTGCCATTGCATGCGAAATGGGAGTGGTAGGTCTGATGAACATGCAGTATGCCATCTGTGAAGGCAAGGTATACGTTCTGGAAGCCAACCCAAGAGCTTCCCGTACCGTTCCGCTGGTATCCAAAGTTTGCAACGTCAACATGGCAAACATTGCCACAAAGCTGATGACCTACGAGCTGACCGGAGAACGTCCTGACGTTACTGCTTTCACAGAAAAAGCACATCCGTACTACGGAGTAAAAGAAGCGGTATTCCCGTTTAATATGTTCCCGGAAGTTGACCCTCTTCTGGGACCGGAAATGCGTTCTACAGGTGAAGTGCTTGGGCTGAGCGAATCCTTTGGCATGGCTTACTATAAAGCACAGGAAGCTGCCGGAGCAAAACTGCCTCTGGGCGGAACAGCTTTAGTCAGCGTAAACAAAAATGACCGTGCAGGCGCTTTAGAAGTAGCAAAACAGTTCCGCGAACTGGGCTTCCATATTGTTTCCACAGAAGGCTGTGCAAAATACTTTATGGAAAATGGTCTGGAATGTGAAATGCTGAAAAAACTTCAGGAAGGACGTCCAAACATCTATGACGCTATGGTAAACGGTAAAATTGACTTAATTGTCAACACACCAGCCGGAAAACAGAGCAAGTATGATGACTCTTACCTGCGTAAAACCGCTATTAACAAAAAGATTCCTTACATCACTACGATTTCCGCTGCTCTTGCAAGCGCAAAAGGAATCAAAGCAGTGCTTACCAAAGAAACTGCTACCTTGAAATCTCTGCAGGAATACCACAAATCACTGGATTAATTTCTGTAAGAATATCAGATTTAAGCAAAAGGGGAGCTGCCGTATTCTTTACGGCAGCCCCTCTATTTTTAAGGAGTAACTCATGTCAGCAAAATATTCAAAAAACTTTATTCTTCTTTTTATCACTGCTGTTATCTGGGGCGTGGCTTTTGTGGCCCAGAGCGCAGGAATGGACTATGTAGGGCCATACACGTTCAACGCGGTCCGCTGTCTTTTAGGTGGAATTGTACTGATTCCCTGTGTCTTTTTTCTGACCCGATCTGCAAAAAAAGAGCAGAAAAAAGACGGTGCAGCCTCAAAAATGCCGGTTATGGACCGTCCGAAAGATTTGCTCATCGGAGGACTTATCTGCGGCTTTATGATGTTTGTATCCACCACCTTACAGCAGGTGGGAATTGCCTACACAACTGTGGCAAAAGCAGGTTTCATCACTGCTCTTTACATTATTATTGTACCCATTCTGGGGATTTTTCTGAAAAGAAAAGCAGGTCTGAAAATCTGGATAAGCGTTGTCATTGCTCTGGTTGGTCTGTATCTGCTCTGTATGAAAGGCAGTCTTTCTCTGAGTAAGGGAGATTTCCTGATTCTCATCTGTTCCATCTGCTTTGCCATTCACATTATGGTGGTGGATCATTTTACAGAGAAGGTCAGCGGAACCAAGCTGTCCTGCATCCAGTTCCTGTTTGCAGGCGCTCTGTCCTCGGTTCTTATGTTTCTCTTTGAGGAGCCGCACTGGGCTGATATCGGGGCAGCCTGGCTGCCCATCTGCTATGCGGGTATTCTCTCCTGCGGTGTGGCCTACACCTTTCAGATTATCGGTCAGCGCGGTACAGACCCGACCATTGCCTCTCTGATACTCAGCCTGGAATCGGTAGTTTCCGTTCTGGCGGGATGGATATTGCTTGGAGAGACACTAAGCCCAAGAGAAATCCTGGGATGTGTACTGATGTTTGGAGCCATTATACTGGCACAGATTAATCCGAAAAAACAAGGATAAGTACAGAGAAGACTGCCGTATTTCAACACATACGGCAGCCTTCTATTCTCTGGTTTCCATTCACTGTTTTCTATTTTCCTGCTACAATCAGATAACGGTGAATCGTTCCTTCTATCTCCCCTTTTTCCTCAATAATATTCTGCATTTTCCATAATGCTTTGAAGCATTTATCCACGGAAAAACCGGGAAATTCCCATTCAATAATGCGGGCAAACCACACAAATGCACCCACATCGTAAAACTTGATTGGACGATACGCTTCTTCTGCACGAAGAATATGAAATCCGGCCTCTTCAAACACTTTTCTCTGCTCTTTCAGATTCAAATGAGGAAAAGGAGGTTCGCTTCCGGGAAGAACCATCTCCACTAAATCTCTGTCATTTTCCCCTCCAACCTGTTGGGTAATAAAGATTCCGTCCTGCTTCAAAAGACGATATAATTCCTTTGCATTAAAATCCCCATGTCGATTCAAAATAATGTCAAAAGTTTCACTGTCATAGGGAATCGCAGAAGGATTGGCACACTCTTTGATTAGCAAATTAAGGGAAAATCGTATGGAAGATTACTCCATGGAAAGCAGCACGGGCCTCACCGGAGAACCGTCTATCCCTTCCCATTTCAGAGGCTGTGCTGCAAGAAAATAGTTTCCCGGCAATACTTCGCGCAGCACAAGCCCTTCCAGTATAACAACCTCTGCCGAAAGCAGAATTTTGTGTACTACAGGCTGAGTATCTCCTTTCCCCACAGTCTGGCTTTCCACACCAATCAGATCCGTTTTTGCCTCTGCCAATACGCTGGCTGCCTCAGGGGTCAGCAGAATATCCCCTTTTAAAAGCAACTTTCCCGTCCCGTCTTCCAATAGCTTTTTCATACATTCTTCCGTGATTTCTCCGGAGACTTCAGCTACCTTACAAGCTCCCATACACTTGGCAAGAGGAATGGTATCCACCCCGCCTTTGTCCGGGCAAAAATGCTTCGGCGCGTCCAAATGTGTGCCGTTATGACTGCCCATAGTAATCACGGTAAGATTGCAGACATCTCCTTTTTTGATTTCCAGAAAAGGAGTTTTACAAGGCACCGGGTCACCGGGATAAGCCGGTGTAGAAAACAATTCTTTTCCTATATCATATATCTGAAACGCATCTTTCATGCTCTTTAAACCTCCAATATCCGTCCTAGTTCCTCTACTGTTTCTGCAATTTCCAGGGCGCCTTCCTGCTGCAATTCCTTCCGGTTTCCATATCCGTAAGTGACACCAATACAGGAAAGCCCGGCCTCTCTTGCCCCGCAGACATCATAGAACCGATCCCCAATCATCACAGCTTCTTCTCTTGTGTTTTCCAGTCCCAATTCCCCTAAAACCGCTTCAATTACCTGTGCTTTTGTCATCTTCGGACGTGCAATATCACTGCCTTGCATAACCTGAAAATATCCGTCCAGATGAAAATGTTCCAGTACAATTTTCACCATGGAATCCGGTTTTGAAGACGCCACGGCCAGCAGATATCCCTTCGCCTGCAGCTTTCCCAATAATTCTGCAATTCCTTCATACGGCCTGTTTTCAAAGATTCCGGTCACCGTATACCGTTCCCGGTAATACTTCACCGCCTCTTTGGCCTCTTCCTCTGAAAACCCTGCATAGACCATAAACTGGCTCAAAAGCGGCGGTCCTACAAAGACCTCCAGCGCTTCCAAATGCTCTCCCAGTGCTCCTTTTCCCATTTTCTGCAGGGCATATTGTACGGATTTTGTAATTCCTTCTCCTGAAGCTGTCAGGGTTCCATCTAAATCAAATAATAACGCCTTGTATCTCATCATGTTTTCCTTTTCCTATTTTAATGTTCTTATCAGTCCCAAAACCTTTTCTTCTGTCAGTCCTGTATACAGTTTCCCATCTATTTTCATATTAGGAGAAGTTCGGCATTGTTTCATACAGTTCTGAGTTGTCAGGTGCACTTTTTTATCTGCTGAAAGTCCGTCTTTGGCAATTTTTAATTCCTTTTTCACGGTTTCTAAAAGCACCATACTGTTTTTATTTTGGCAGCGTTCTCCCGTGCAGAGAACCAGTTCATGGCTGTAATTTGCTTCTTTCAAATCAGGAATCCTTTTCATAATACAGCTAAATATTACACGCTTTACTCCCAGTTTTTCAGCCGCCATTTCCTGTGCATCTACCGGAATATATCCCTCCACTTCCTGTATTTCCCGCAGCATGGACACAATATTTTCCTGTTCTGCCGCATTACGCTGTGATGCATAATACTCTATAATTTCTCGGATTTCATTTTCATTCTTCACTTCTGCAAACCCTCCTTTTCTTTGATAAATACCATTTCCGAGGCAGTGGAATGAACCGGTTCATATCGGTATCCCAACCCTTGGAATTCTTTGACTTTTTCTACTTCTTCTATCTGGTTTTCCGACAGCCAGCGCACCATTTCGCCTCTGGCTATCTTCGCCTGTGTTCCTTTTACTTTTACTCTTCCTTCTGCCCATTCTCCGAAAATACAGGTAATATACCGGACGTCTTCTCTCACATAAGGTGCTACTGTTTTGCTGTATTCCTTGGATGCCAGATTTAAAATTATCCGTTCTTCCTTTACCAGTTCCCGGTAAATATCTTCTTCCCAAAAATCATACAAATCCCGCTTTTTCCGTGAATTTGAAACCGTTTCCAGTCTTGTCTGCATTTCCAACCGATAGGGAATCACTCCGTCCATAGGTCTTAAAATCCCGTAAAGCCCAGATAAAATCCGCAGGTTCTTTTGTGCATATTCCCACTGGTTTTCTGTAAATACAGAAGGTGCCATATACTGATATTGAATCCCTTCATAAGCCAGTACCGCAGGAGTCAGTCTGGAAGAAAAATTTTGATTTTGCAGTCTGTACCAATTCTGCCGGGCAATTTTCTCATTACATTTCCACAGTTTCTGCAGCGTTTGAAAATCCTTTTCTTTCAGAGTATTCCATAAACATTCTGCCTTTTTTAGATACACCGGCTCTGTAAACTCTACGGGTTCATCTGTCCGAATATTCATCTTCTTTGCCGGAGAAATGATAATCTTCATCTTTTGCAAAACCTCCTGTATATTTGTAAACTGCACATCGTACCATCATTATACCACGTCCCATTTTCAAATCCAACGCTTTTCTGCCCTTGCACCTATTCCTGGATTCTGCTATTCTGAAAGAGAAATAAAATATACCAAAATACCGTTTTTAGAAAGGGGAATTTTTATGATACAGGCTGTCATTTTTGACATGGACGGTGTTTTATTTGACACGGAACAGGTTATGAAAGAAGGATGGCTAAAAGCCGGAAAGGAACTGAATTTTCAACTTACGGAAAAACATCTTGGACAAATGCGGGGCGGTTCCAGCGAACAAAATGCAGCGCTTTTTCAGAAATGGTTTGAAGGAAAAATTGATTACCACCGGGCCAGGAGTATACGTTCCCAATACTTATCCGATTACATAGAAAAGCATTCTGTCCCCGAAAAGAAGGGACTACAGGAAATTGTGACTTATCTGACACAGGAACAGATTCCGTGGGCAGTAGCCACCTCCACCCCCAGAAAGCGTGCCTCTCACTACTGGGAGCTGGCCGATATTGCAAAATTTATGACCGCCTCCGTCTGCGGTGATGAGGTACAGCACAGCAAGCCCAACCCGGAAATTTTTCTGGAAGCTGCCCAAAAACTGCGTATACCGCCTCAAAACTGCCTTATTGTAGAGGACAGCATAAACGGATTGAAAGCGGGCAAAGCTGCAAATGGAGTGACCTGCATGGTGCCTGATTTGACTCCTTACACAGCTGCTTTAGAACCTTTCTGCGATTATGTATGCAAAGATTTGACACAGGTTATTGCTCTAATCTCCTCTCAGAAATTTATAAAATTTTGACAACTACCTCTCTTGCGAATCCGGCAGACTCTAATATGTTAGCCAAACGCCCTTTTATCCGGCAAATGTAAGCGTGCCGGACAAAAGGACGTTTCCCTGTCTGTTATTTATTTTTTTTCGCCAGTTCCATAATCTCGTTATATTTGCTCATAATATACCCGTAATTTTTCCTCTTATGAGGCAGAAGACAGGCGCTGCAATCCTTTATGCCATTGTCCGTATATTTGAAGTTTCCGCCGCATTTACTGCCAAGGGCGTACAGCGGGCAATAGCAGAACAGACAGTTAAAATTTTCCAAATCTTTTGTTTCATGGCAAGGAAAATACTCACAGTTTTTGTGAGCAAAAAAAGAATATTCCTTTCCCTCCCAGTATGGTTTTTCCTGTTTTTTTTCTTCACTCATGGTCTGATACTCCTCTCTTTTTATTTTTTTCTATGCGATATCCGCCATATGCCTGGGACTGTACTGCCCGTTTTCATGGAAAATTTCTTCCAGAAGATTCAAATTTTCATCGGAGTGTTCAATTTCTCTTGCATATTCATAAGCTGTCTGAACAATTTCAGAAAAGGTCAGTCGTTCCTGATTCTGCAGCCATTTTGCGAAACAAAGTTCATCTATCCAGAAGACGCTGAACACAGCCAGAACCATTTTGGTATACACCATATCGTCATAAACAGCGCCGCAGAAATAAGTATAGACAAAAAATATAAGAATCTGTTCCTGATAAATTTCCCAGTTTTCCCTTTCCTTTTCTTCTATGTACTGCAGAAATTTTCCACGCTTTTTCTCATAAGAAGACCTTCCTTCTCCGTATAATTCAGCTTCCAGACAGGACAGGTTTCCCTCCCATTCCGTGCGCAGCACTTCCAGTCTGCGCAAGTCTTTCAGCATAAACTGCATACTCTCAAAACGAATTTCTGAACGTTTTTCAGGTTTTCTATCTTTTATTTTCTTATCTGCTTTCTGCAGTTCTTCCGCAAAATCCACTTCAAAAAGTATGCCTTCTTCCAAAGCATTCTGGAAGAGCTGTGTTATGTGCAGACATAGGAAAACTCGCTTTCTGATACTGTATTTCCGATTTTGAAGGATTTGAAAAAGATACGTTCGCACCTCTTCCAGCTTTCCGAAAAGCAGAAAATCAAAGTCTTCATAATCTTCCTCTATTTCTTCCAAATCGTCCTCTTCTTCCAGAAATTCCACTCTGGATTTGCAGCCCAGAATCATTTCTGCTGCCACAGGACAGGAAAGAGACAGGGACAGCTCCCGCAGGTTTTCAAATTCCTCTGTGTGCCTTGGATACTGCCTGCAGGTTTCGCACAGTGAGGAGGGGCCCAGTTTCCTATAGATATCGCACAAATTCTTTTCATTTAAAAAGCTGCAGCGCTTTTCATACTGCTCAAAGGCTCCCACAGACCAATCAATAGAGTTCAGAAGACGGATACCGAAATCTCCCTTCACCCGACTGTAGGTTTCCAGAGATTCCTCATCTATGAATATCTGCCAGCCTGCACAGCAGGTATCCGGACATTTGTCAGCCGTGCAGACAAAATCCTGATAATAGTGGGGTTTTCTGTAATACATAGTGAAAATGTTCCTTTCTGCTTTTCTCGTAGTATTCTCAAAAAAGAATACCACTGCCCCACCCCTTTTTCAAGTTTCCTTCATGTATTTCTCAAAAATATTTTCCACATTTTCTTTTCTCAACGCATACATATGATTCAGCGGCCCGCTGCCGTTTCCCAGGTTCAACTGTGCCCGCAAGGCTCCGGTAATGTATGCTTTTGCCCTTCTGACGCTCTCCGGCACATCATAACCTTTTGCCAGATTACAGGCTATGGCAGAAGACAGCGTGCAGCCAGTGCCGTGTGTATTGGGATTTTCCACTTTTTCTCCTGGATACCAGATAAATTTTCCTTCAAAATACAACAAATCATCTGCCGTCTCCTTTAAATGTCCGCCCTTTAAGAGCACAGCTCCCTCCATGCCCTCTCCAATGATTTGCGCCGCTTTTTCCATATCTTTTCCTGTATGAATGTTCATTCCTGTCAGAATTTCCGCCTCTAAGAGATTGGGGGTCACCACATCAGCCAGCGGAAACAGTTCTGCCTTTATTGCCTTCTCTGCCTCTTTCTGCATAAGAGTTCCCCCACTGGTAGCTGACATGACCGGATCCGCCACAATATTTTCGGCTTCATATTCCCGCAGTTTTTCTGCAATGGCATGGATAATCTGGCTGTCTGAAACCATACCGATTTTCACAGCATCCGGACAGATATCCTGGAAAATACAGTCCAGCTGCTTTGCCACAAATTCCGGCGGTACGTTCTGAACCCCGTAAACTCCGGTAGTGTTTTGTGCAGTCAGGGCAGTAATGGCTGTCATGGCATACAGACCGTGTGCAGTAATGGTTTTTATATCGGCCTGGATACCTGCTCCGCCGCTGGAATCTGAACCTGCAATGCTCAGAACTTTTTTCATACTCCTTGCCGTCATTTCTTCTGAAAGTTCCCGCAGCCGCCTGCAGGCCTCTTTTATATTTTTCTGTCCGTAAATCCCGGAAACCACAGCAACACCGGAAACGCCGCTGCCTTTTAATTCCATCAGATTACTTTCTTTCACGCCTCCGATAGCTACCACCGGAATGGAAACGGCCCGGCAAATGGCCTGCAGCTCTTCTCTTGCAACAGGCTTTGCGTCCTTCTTGGTAGAAGTTCCAAATACAGCTCCCACGCCCAGATAGTCTGCACCCAGAGCTTCTGCTTTTCTGGCATCCTCCACAGTCCGGCAGGACACACCAATGAGTTTATCCGGCCCCAGTATTTCTCTGGCTTCCAAAAGCCCCATGTCCTTCTGCCCCAGATGAACACCGTCCGCCTGCACCTTCCTGGCAATTTCCACGTTATCATTAATCACAAAGGGAACTTTGTATTTTGCTGCTAACTGCCGGATTTTTACGGCTTCTTTGAAAAATTCTTCTTCTGCTAAATGTTTTTCCCTCAGCTGCAAAAAGGTAACTCCTCCTTCCAGAGATTCTTCCACCTGTTCTTCAAAAGACTTTTCTCCCACCCAGGTTCTGTCTGTCACTGCATAAAGCTGCATATCTTCTTTTTTACATTTCATGTCTTTTCCTTTCTTTCGGAGACGTAAAAACCGGGAAACGTCAGCACGTCTCCCGGTTTTCACATCTCCCTACGCTGGCATTACCCATATCAGGTTAAAGGGTCGAAGTTTGAGCACTTCCTCTCAGCCCGCCTACGGGCTCCCCTGACTGCATATGAAATTGTTTTTATGCATTTTCCAGCTTTTCTGTCCATTCTTTCTCCTTAAAGCCGGGAAGTGCAAAATCTTCGCCCACCAGAATCGGACGCTTCACCAGCATCCCATCTGTGGACAGAAGTTCCAACTGCTCTTCTTCTGTCATGGAAGGCAGTTTGTCTTTTAAATGAAGTTCTTTGTACTTATTCCCGCTGGTATTAAAAAATCTCTTTAAAGGAAGTCCGCTTTTTTCATACCATTCTCTTAATTCTTCCTTGGAAGGTCTGTCCTCCACAATATGGCGCTCTGAAAATTCCGGATTTCTCTCTTTCAGCCATTTTTTTGCTTTCTGGCAGGTGGTACATTTTGGATATTCCACAAATAATAACATAATTTTGATCCTTATAATCTCTCTGCATTCGATGCCATGAATTTGTACTCCGCTACAGAACGGTCAAAGCCTTTGATGTGGTCAAAGAGCCAGTCCACAACATTTTTCTGTACCTGTGCAACAAAAGCTTCTGTAGGACCTTCTTCCTCTTCCAGCATTTCCTGTAATTCTTTTACTGCTTTTTTGAATTCCGCATGTTTTTCCTTATGTTCTTTGATACCCGGATATTCCATTTCTTCCTGCAGTTTCTCCTCTGCACTAAAGTGAAATTCTGTATAGTCCAACAGGTAATCCAGCATTTTTACTGCTTTAATTTTACCCTGTCCGTCTTCACAGCTTTCCAGAAGCTGGTTAATTCTGCCAATCAGTTCTTTATGCTGAGAATCTATCATCTCATTTCCTGTTACTAATGTTTCATCAAATTCTGCTCTCATAGTCTTAAACCTCCTCTGTGATTAGCTATAGTGTACCACATTTTTTCCGGTTTTCCAATCTAAATTTCCTTTTCCAGAATCACTTTCTGACACCGAAGTCCATAATTTCTGTAAAATTCCAATACCGATTGATTGAAATTCCACGCTGTCAGTTCCAGTTTAAAAATATTCCTGCGTCTGGCTTCCGCTTCTGCCTCTATAAGCAGCAGTTTTCCGATACCCCGGTTTCTATATTTTTCGTCCACGCAAATTGCCTCCACATAGGCTCTCTGCCTTTTTCTGGTAATACTGCCTCCTCCGGCTGTATGATACTTTATCTCACACATGCCCACCATTTTTCCGCTTACGCTGGCTGCCAAAAACAGGATTTCCGGGTTAGCCATGTCTTCTGCAAACTGCTCCAATGTATAAAAATGCTGCACATCTTTATAAATATCCGGTCTGGCCTGGCTGTGCAAATCATGCACCTGCTACATAAATCCCGCGATTTCTCTGTAGTCCTCTTTCTCCGCCTTACGAATCTTTGGCTGTTCCTTCGTATCCTCCATATCTCTCCTGCTCCTTCCTCCTGCAAATTTCACCCCACTGGCAATGCCCGCAGATTCCCTCCCGTCTGCCTGGCTTCAGAATACTCTTCTCCACCAAATGAAAAAACTCTTCCCAGGAAATGACACAATTTTCTTCCAGTCCACATGCAAGCAGCACCTTTCGGTCATATTCTTCCACTTTATCCTGGCTAATGCAGATATCTTCCCTTAAATTTGGACATTTCTTACATAGAATATCCCCTGTTGTCACAATTTGCAAGATTGGATTCTGCTCCATGCCTGCCAGAACGTTTTCCATATGCGCTGTAAATCCGTCACTATACCCTTTTCCCTCAAAAAAAGCAAGGCACATACCATGATGTGCCCGCAATCTGAGAAGCCTTTCTTCTCTCATCTTCTGATAACGCCTCCCAGTCTCTTTGTCAAAACCATTGCCAACAAAATTTTCAGCAAATCCGGAATAATAAAAGGAATGACACACCAGCCTAATACTGCGCCGATTCCCACTGGACCTGTCTGGCTGGTATACACGACCAGAAACCACAGAGTTCCTACGGTATAGCAGGCCAACAGTCCTGCAAGCATGGAAAAGAACAGCGCTGCCTTTCCTCTTCCGAAGAATTTTTCCATCCCCCACATCACCAGTGCAGAAACCAGAAATCCCACAATATATCCTCCGGTAGTTCCTGCCAGAACTCCAATTCCTCCTGTAAATCCTGCAAACACCGGAATTCCTATGATGCCAAGCAATATGTAAATCAAAACCGCCATGCTGCCTCTTCTTCCGCCTAAAATTCCCACAGCAGTAAAAACTCCCATAGTCTGCAGTGTAAATGGCACCGCCGCCGGAATGGAAATCCAGGAGCATACTGCAATTAATACTGCAAAAATACTCACATAAACCAAATCTTGTGTCTTATTTCGTTCCCCTGCTATTGTTGTCATATTCTTTTTCCTTTCCTGTTGCTGTTTTTCAATTTTTCTTCCTACACTTTACCATAGGGTAGCAATAATTGTCAACCTTATTATACTTTTAAGTTTACAATATACTTTTTGTTTACAATAAATGTGGCACAAAACAGCTATGGAAAAGAAAATAGGAAAAGCATTTTCATTCTCCATATGGTTTCGTGCCACATCTTCCTCTTGTATTTCTTAGTAGTTCTCTTCGCTCCACTTCAGGAAGGAACCTGTATTCGCGTCAATTTCAAACTCATACTCTGTCTGCTGGTAAACAATATCTCCCTCGTAGATATATTGCCCGTCATCCAAATCCAGTTCCATGCGCAAATCTTTTTCCTCTGCTCCGGGAACACGTTCTAAAGCCGCTTTTTTCGCGTCTTCCTGGCTGACAGCTACCTGAACGTTCTGTGCATCTCCCTGGGAACTGCTTTCTGCTGTGTTCTGCTGGTTTGCTGTATCCTGTCCCTCTGTTGTCTGTGTACCGGAGGGTGTCTGTGTCTCATAAGAATCACGGACGTCTGTTTCCTCACTTAAAACGGCTCCGTCACTGGCCCCGATGTCATAACTGTACTCCTTCTCTCCTGCATCAAACTCCACTTCGTAAATACTTCTTCCGTCATCTCTGTCCTTGCTGACTTTTAATCTGGAAACCTCATCTTCCGTAACCCCTGCCTTCTCAAATGCAATACTTTTGGCAGATTCCTGTCCAATATCCTTTCCTTCTGCTGCTCCGCATCCTGCCAGCAAACCTCCTAAAACCAAAACAGCTGTTATCCTTGTATATTTCTTCATAAATAAAATCTCCTCTCTGTATTTGATGAAGTCAGTATACCCAGGAAAGATTAAAGAAACATTAAAACCAGAAAATATTTTACTTTTTTTCTCCACTTTCTTCTGTGGGCAGCCAAAAGGTAAACACACTGCCCTTGCCAAGAGTACTTTCCACCTGGATTTCTCCCTGGTGGGCCTGCACAATCCATTTCACCATAGGCAGCCCCAGCCCGGAATGACTGTCCTGTATTCTGGCCTTATCGACCCGGTAAAACCGCTCCCAGATATGAGGAAGGTCTTCCGGGGAAATTCCCTTTCCATCATCCTCTATACTTCCCCAAATTTGATTTTCCATACCCTGCAGACGGATTTTCACATAGCCCGGTCCTCCGTGATAAGCAATGGCATTGGAAACCAGGTTCACCACCATACGGAGGTAAAGACTCTCGTCCACTTCCGCAAAAAGATTTTCCTCTATCTGCATTTCCAGCCGGATATTTTCTTTCTCTGCCAACAGTTCCATCTCCAAAGCAGCCATTTCCGTCAATTCACTGAGGTTTACCCGCTCTTTTTGAATTTCCTGCCGTCCCTGGTCTGCCCTGGACAAAAACAGGAGGCGCGAAATCATGTCTGACATTTCAAAAGCTTTTTTCTGAATCCTTTGCAGCTGCGTTTTCTGCTCCCTCGTCAGATTTTCGTCTTCCAGCAACTCCTCACACTGCGCCAGAATCACTGCCGCCGGCATACGAAGTTCATGAGAGACATCCGAGGTAAACTGCTTTTCCCTCTGAAATCCCTCCTCTATCTGCGCCAACATTTTATCAAATGTTTCTGCCATCACATAGACTTCATCTGTGCCGCGGCCAAGACCTACTCTTCTGGACAAATCCCTGTCTTTCTGTATCTCCTGTACGGTTTCTGTAATCTGCCTTACCGGGCGCAGCGTCCTTCTAATGAAAAAATACCCCGCTGTTCCTGTAAGCGCTACCAGCAGAGGCAACAAAATCAGAGCCAGACGCTGAACGGTTTTCATACTGTTTTCTGCACGATTAATGGAACAGACACCCCGGATATACACGTCCTGAAATTCTCCCGGCCGATACTTGATATCAAAAACATACCACCGCGCGGCGCCTGTTCCCACAGTCTGCATACTCCCATCTGCAAACACCGTCTTTTCCTGAAAACCATAAGGCACTCTCCCAAAGAGAAAGGTTCCCGTTTCATCATATAAAGCCAGGTAAATGCCATCCTCCAAATCATAAAAATCCTGTTCCATATCCAGTTTACCATTTTGCACACTTACTTCATCCATACTTTCATATACCCGCTTTTCCAGTTGAGCCTGTACAGAACCTAAAATTTCCTGGCTACTGAGGGAAAACAACAGCCCCAGGGAAATGCAGGTTAAAAGCGTCATGAAAAAAGTAAACATAAGCGTCACTTTTATTTTCAAAGATATTTTTTTCATGCTTTCTCCTTCAGCACATATCCGGCGCCCCGTACAGTGTGAATCAGCTTAGAAGTAAAGCCCTCATCAATCTTTTTCCGCAGGTAGCGGATGTACACGTCAATCACATTCGAGCCTCCTGTATAGTCATAATTCCAGATATGCTGCTCCAGCTTTTCTCTGGACAGCACGATTCCCTGGTTCTGTATCATATAGCGAAGGAGGGAAAATTCCTTTCCGGAAAGTGTAATCTCCTTCCCGCCCCGCAGAACTTCATGGGTATCCAGGTGTACTTCCAAATCCGCCACACGGCACACGTTTTCCTTCTCTCCTGTTCCCCGGCGCAAAAGCACCCGGATACGCGCCAGCAGCTCTTCCAAAGCAAAAGGCTTCACCAGATAATCATTGGCCCCCGAATCCAGTCCCTTCACCCGGTCTTCAATGCTGTCTCTGGCTGTCAGAAGCAACACCGGAACCTGATTTCCCTCTTTTCTGATTTTTGTCAGCACGCTCAGACCGTCCAGCACCGGCATCATAATATCCAGAATCACTACATCATATTCTGCACCGGCCAGATAGTCCAGCGCCTCTTCTCCCTGAAAACAGGTATCTACACTGTAATGCTCTTTTTTTAGCCTGGATACTAAAATCGCATTCATATCTCTGTCATCTTCGGCTACCAGAATTCTCATAAAATCACGTCCTCCCTGTACTTTCTAAATGCCTTTTTTCATCTAAATGCACATTTTTCATAGCAACAATGAGCCATACAACAAACATATTTCTCTGCTCTTTACTCATTTTTTCTGTATCATAAAATTGTCTTTCGCGAAACAGTTCAGATTCATTTTCAATTAAATCTTCTGCAAGATAGTTTTATCAATGGATTATCTCCCCTTCCATATCATATAGTTCTGTTCTTCACTTTGATTATATCAAATATTTTTATTTCGTACATAAATTTCCGTTCAAATTTATCGATAAAAAATATGTTCTGAATACTATTGAATGGCAATCTAAAAATTTATTGGAAATAACTTATAGGGAGGGATAAGTTAATGAAGTACGCAAAAGGTATAAAATATTCTTTGTCATTTGTAGCACTTTTGTATATTTTAGGTATTTGCTTTGTTCCTTTTGTGAAGCCACTAAAATATAATTGGACTGCATGGTTAGTTTTTGGAATATATTTATTAAATCTTGTTTTTTTGTGGGCTATTGATGGAAAGAAAACAACTATAATGGATGACAAGGAAGAAGCAACAAAAGAGGCGAAAATATCTCAAGAATTATTAAGAGACAGAAATAAATGGATTGTATAATGTTACGTCTTGATAGTTCTATACTAAAAGTAAAGTGGAAACGGGGCGTTGCAAAATAGGTGAGTGAGTATCTATGGAGCAACCCCCTTTTTTTGATAAAGCATCAACCAGTTCCATTCAAAAATTCTCGAAATTTCTCGCTATGTTCAAAAACGGCATTATAACTGCCTGCCATTTCAATTCCACCATCTACAAGAAAGATAATTTCATCATATTCTTTTAAAAGCGGAGAATGAATATCATGCGTAATCGACAGTAATGTCACATTCTTCCTACTAAGAAGCCGTTTCTCTATATCATAAGCACTTTTCTTATCAATCGCCGACATTCCCTCATCAAGAATCAATATCGGCTTTTCATGATAAACAGCCCGTGCCAATGCTATTTTTTGCTTTTGCCCTCCTGACAAGTTTGCTCCATTCTCTTGTATTACCTGCTCCAGCCTACATTTCTGATCTTGTATCAATTCCAAGACTCCACTGATTGTGCAGGCATCCACCAAACGTTTTGCATCTTCCTTTTCCGTAAGTGTAATATTCTCTTGTACGGTTGAATGAAACAAAAAAGTATTTTGACCAACTGTTGCAAACAAATTGATATATTGACGATATTTGTTTTCAATACCGCATCCGTCTACCAGAATATTTCCTGCGTTCTGCTTATAAATACCGTTAATAAGATTGATTAATGTTGTCTTTCCTGCACCGCTGCCTCCTACTACTGCATATTTCTTACCTTTTCGTATTTTCAAATAAATTTCATGTAATATTTCCTTCTGCCCTTCATAAGAAAAACTGATATTACACAGTTCAATGTCTTTTTCAAAAAGAAGTAATGCAGATTCTTCTTTTTGGTTTCCCCTATCATTTTCATCTACAGTCAATATGCTTAAAAATCGTTCCTCTATTGCCCGGCCACCAGAAATCTTTGGCAAATTTGTCATAATGAGTATCAACGGCTGAACAAATGCACCTGTCAGCTGCATCACCGCAACCATTTCCCCGACATTTAATATATTCATAAACACAAATTGAGCCGACACAAACAGTACCAGCAATTCTGTCGCAACGGACAGAACGGAGGAAAATGTCTCACTTTTGGATAGATTTTTATCCAGTGAATTCTTTTTTTCATAATATTTTTCATTCGCAGAATCAAATTTTTCTCCTGCTTTTTCCTGATAATTGTATGTACTAATCACATAAAATCCTTCCAAATAATCTGACGCAGTCCCAGTTATAAGAGCAAGTCGTTTTGAAACCTTTTCCTGTGCCAGAGAAATCTTCTTATTAAAAAGACGTGGCAAAAAATAAATAATTACTGTACATGTAATAATCAGAAAAGTGATACTTATGTTTGTGCCCAATAGAGCCAGCAGTACAATTGTTGCTGATATGACATTTTGTACTACACAGAGTTTACTTCTCACTATTCCTTCCTGATAAATCTGAATATCATTTGTGAGAAGTGACAAATAATCTGATGTTGAAGATTTCCGAAAACCAACAAACGAATATGACATTATTTTTCGAAACAAAAGACTACGTAATTGTCCTATATAACGATTAATCATTCTCTGCATGTAAAAATTCCTTAGATAGTTAAATCCAAAATATAGCACTATAAAAATCAA
Source organism: Blautia hansenii (assembly GCF_013304445.1). Taxonomy (GTDB): domain Bacteria; phylum Bacillota; class Clostridia; order Lachnospirales; family Lachnospiraceae; genus Blautia. The sequence goes on along the minus strand of NZ_JAAITA010000018.1, from coordinate 14,691 downwards.
CGCACCAAAAACAATCCTCCTAAAGTCATCCATCTGCTCAGTACTTACTATATTAATTGTCAGTTCAATAATCAGTGCGATTGCCACGGATAAAACAGCTGTTATAATATTTAATACCATGTAAATAAACAAGGAGTTTTTAGAATGTCTGCAGTATTTATTCATCTAACTCCTCCTTCTCTTTCTCATTAACAGGAGCGGAAATGATTGAAATATTTCTGAGTTTTGCTCCCGGACTGTTTTTCCTATAATATTTCTGGCATAATTTTTCATGCTCTTGGATGAACTGCTGATATTCAGCATCCGTAAGCAATAAGTAATCTCTCCCTGCAAACAACATATCTTTTGTGGGATCAGGTTCCTTTTCGTAATACTTCTGGAAATCTGAAAGCAAAGATAATAAGAAAGTCAATATTGCATTAAAGTCATTGTTTTTAGCCACTTTTTTCAGCGAATATATCTTTTCTATGGTCCCTCGGATTCTATTTTCCTGCACCACTTCTATAATCTGATTCTGCTCAAGTAATCTAATATGATTATAAATGGATGCCTTTGAAACGGCTGGTAATGAAGATATAATCTCACTTGTGGTAGCTTTTTTGTGTATGCACAAATACTGCAAAATGCTTAATCTTACCGGATGTATTAATACTTCTGTTTTATTCATCCCTTCCCCTCCAGTCTACTTATTTTTATTATTATATTTATTTTTATTATTCTATTTATTTATAATATTACACTTGATTTATTCGTTTGTCAATAGATTTATGAAATCAGGAAATACAAACGGAAAAAGGAGACTGCCGCCAATACAGTCTCCTCTCACAAAAGGGCCTCTTCTGTTAGTTTCTTCTAGTACAACGAATACTAAGTTTCTGCTATATTGACGTAGAATAATTGTTCCATATGCAAGGCGGAGGAATGAGGCGTAGCGGTGGCTACGCTGATTGACGACAACGATGCAGATGGACAATTAGGCAAGTCAATATGGTGGTTACTTAGTATTCGCTGTACTAGATTCCCAGTGCTGCTCTCTTCTCTTCAATCCGGGCAATCATGGCATCTCCCAGTTTTTCAATATCCTTTTCCACCGTGTAGGAAGCCTCTACCCAGTCCCGTACGCCTTCCGTCAGCCAGTAAACCATTTCCGAAGAACCGCTGACCTGAGGGTCTACGCCCAGAAAGGTATCAATACCGGTTGCCACAACATAGTTGCCAATGGACACTGCCTTTTCAGACATCCATTCCGGCGCGCAGCCTACCAGAGGCAGCTTGGAAACAGGAAGTCCGGAGTCTATGGACAGCTTAGAAGCCAGTACCATCATACGGCTGATATCCACACAGGAACCCATGTGCAGCACCGGCGGAATATCTGCCAGTTCACAGACTCTCTTCAACCCGTCTCCGCATAAGTCCTTGGCTCTTTTATCCATCAGGCCTGCTCTGGCTGCTGCCTGAGCAGAACAACCGGAAAGAATAACGAGAATATCGTTTTTAATCAGTTTTTTCATTAATTTTATATGCGCAGAATCCGGACGTACTCTGGGGTTATTACAGCCTACCATAGCTACTGCGCCTCTCAATACACCTGAGGTAATGCAATCCAGCAAAGGTTTGGTAGTGCCCAGCGCTTCTCCCTGTCCTGCTGCCACACCATCCAGTGCATGGATAATAGCCTCTACAGAATAACCGACTGTGGCTTTCTGCTTCATCTGGGGAATATGTACCAAATCCTGCTTTCTGTTGACAAAGTTTTCTACTGCCATGCGTACAATCTGCTTTGCATTTTCCCCTGCTGTCTTGGCATTAAAACGGATAAAATCAGAATCCGGCATCTGTGCGATGGGAGAAGTGGTGATAAATTTCGTATGGAAACATTTGCTCAATGGACCCAGGGCCGGAAAAATACACTGCACATCTACCACAATGGCTTCGCAGGCCCCCGTCAGTACCACGTTCTCCTGCTGCAGGAAATTTCCTGCCATAGGAACACCTCTTCGCATAGCGACTTCATTGGATGTACAACAGACACCTGCCACTTGAATACCCGTCGCTCCCAAAGATTTTGCAAGGGCAATCATTTCCGGGTCTTCTGCATATTCGCAAATCATTTCTGACAGACTTGGATCATGTCCATGAATAATGATATTGACCTGGTCTTCTTTCATAACCCCAAGATTTGCTTCCGTGTCCACTGCTTTTGGCGTGCCGAACAGCACATCGGAAAATTCCGTCCCGCACATAGAACCACCCCAGCCATCCGACATACCTGCACGCAGAGCCTGTCTTACCAGTGCTTCCGGTTTGGAGGAACAGCCCATATGGGTCATGTGCATAGCGGTAGAAACTTCCCGGTCAATGGCTCTCGGCTCCAGCTCTGCGGCCTGCCACAGTTTCCGGGTGTGTTCCGGCGCTCTGCTTAACCAGCGCTGTACGCCAAATGGCTTTCCGTACTCCAAAAGAGCCAGTTCGGACATCTCATGTGCCAAATCATAAATGTCTTTTCCCTCTGTTTCCAAGCCCCATTCTTTTGCAATGCGCATAAGTTTTTCCGGATCTTTTACCTGGTAATTGCCATCCGGGGAAGCTGCGTGAAGGGTATGGCAGATTTCTCTTCCGTGATCTGAATGAGTTGCTGCGCCTCCGGCTGTAAAACGCAGAAAATTTCGTCCTGCAATACCGTGGGCATCACAGCCGCAGATACCTCTCGGTGCCTTTTTGGTAATACGGCATGGGCCCATGGTGCAGATACGGCAGCAGATACCCTCTTCTCCAAACTTACAGTGGGGCGTCTGGTTCTTCACTCTGGCCTGCCAGGAATCCGCCCCTACCTTCTGTCCTGTTTCCAGAAGTCTTTCCGTGGCCTGTTCAAATTCTTCAATGGTTGTCAATCTGAATATACTCATCTCTACCTCCAACTATTTTTGTTTGTCTATATTATAACAATCTCCGTCAAAGTTTCCTATCAACGGTTTATTGAAGGTATCAACCAATGATTGATACAAAAGTATTTGACTTTTTTCCGCTATACAGCCAACTGTCCCTTATGGTACAATAAGATATAAAAAGTTCAGGAAAAATAACTGCTTCGAGGAGGATTCAAAAACTATGCGATTGACCAATTATGTTGCGGCCATGGACTGCTGGAAAGGCCGGGTGGACAGCACCACAGATTACGATGCTTTCCGCTGGCATCAGTGGGTACAGCCATTAGATTTAAACGAAGTTACAGAAATAGAAAACGGGAAACTTGGATTTGCGTTTATAGGCTTTTGCAGTGAGCAGGGGGTAAAACGAAATAAAGGCCGTATAGGAACCGCTCTTGCACCGGATTTTATCCGGACACAAATGTCAAATTTCCCTTGTACATTTTCCCAGGAAGTAAAGTTCTACGATGCCGGAAACATTCTCTGTGAGGAGATTTGCATGGAGGAGGGACAGCGTCTTTTGGGACTTGCTGTGGAGAAAATTCTGGATATGAACCTGTTTCCCATTGTTCTGGGCGGCGGCCACGAAACCACTTTCGGGCACTTTCAGGGACAGTTCGCCGATTTGAAGAAAAAAAAGGAATCCCTGGATATGGGCATTATCAATTTTGACGCGCATTTTGATTTAAGACCTTATGAGCATGGCCCGTCTTCAGGCTCCATGTTCCGTCAGATTGCAGATATTTATAAAAAAGAACAAGCTGCTTATCACTATCTGCCTCTGGGAATCCAGGAACACAGCAACACGGTCAGCCTGTTCAAATACGCGAAGGAAATCGGAGCGGATTATATTCTGGCAAAGGAAATTCAAACCTCCAATTATTCGGTCGTTTTGGAGAAAATCGACACTTTCCTGTATGAATGTGATTCTGCTTATATTACCATCTGCACGGATGTATTTTCTTCTGCATTTGCGCCAGGCGTAAGTGCCACACAGACCCTGGGACTGGATCCGGAAGCGGTGCTTCCTCTGCTGAAACATATCCTGAGAACCCGCCAGGTCAGAGGCTTTGACATCTGCGAAATTTCCCCTCGGTTTGACCAGGATAATACTACGGCCAAGCTGGGGGCTGTGCTGATTTTTGCCGTGGTAAACACGCTGTGCAAGCTGAATAATCTGGCAATTGATGTACTTACCCATTAAGTATTTGTCCATACAGACACGGCAGGTTCTTAGAGGACTTATACAAAAAAGGAGAAGCTATTTCACTATAACAGTTTCTCCTTTTTCTTCATAATTTCAAGTGTACTACTATATTTTATTGTTTCACAATAAACCAGGCAAAGTCTGCATAATCCTGGCTTTCTTTTCCATAAGCGGAAGCATACATTCCCATTGTACACCCCACAAAACCGCCTGCGTATTCAGTACTATAAGGCCGTAAGTCCACTGCTTCCGCAACAGGCCGTGTCTCCCCGTTTTGTACTATGTAAATCCTTCCCACTTGTTCCTCTGCCTGAAACAGGATTTCTATCAGTCCTTCACAGATAGATGCAGTACCCAATACCCGTTCCTGCCCATCTATAGTTTCTATTACACTGGTGGTACGCTCTTCATTCTCATTCCGTATTTCTGCCCTCAAAAAGTTCCGATGATTTTGGAACAATAAAACTCCGGCTCCACTATGGCTGTCCTTGGGTATAAATTCCAATCCTGCAGATACTGTGAAGGTATAGCCCATTTGCCGCACACCCAGATAAGTGCTTCTGGCTTTTTCCCCTACGTGATGTCTTCCTGCCTGTAAGCGCAGAAAACCTGGCCTTGCATGTAATGAATACATATGAGAATCTCTTCCGTAAATACTCACCAGTTCTTTCGGCAGTTGGTTTCCGTAAAATTGAAAAAACAGATTCTCTCCCGCCTCTCTTGGGAAACGCACAGGTTCTTGTGGCAGTTCCAACCACTCTTCCAATTTTCCAATACCTGGATTGATTACCGGCCAGCCATCTTCCCACTGGACTTTCGCCAGAAAAGTTTCCCTGCCCATGCTGCTGCATCCCTTGCATCTTCTGCAGGCCAGCATTACTATATACCAATTGCCCTTTCCATCATCTACTAAATCCCCATGTCCCGCACATGTTACAGGATAATTCCGTCCTAAATGCCGGTGGGTAAACACTGGGTTGCGGGGACATCCTTCAAAGGGCTTCTCAAGACTTTTAGTTCGTGCAACGCAAATACAGTGCTCCTCTGCTGTTCCTCCCTCAGCATGGAACAAATAATAATATTCCCCCATTTTATACAAATGAGGACCTTCTGGCCAAATAGCATTTTGCATGGCACCCTTCCAAATAGTTCTGCTTTCCCCTATAAGGCGCATATTTTCCAAATCTAATTCCTGAAGCCAGATTTCCCAGTCTCCGTTATATTGAACCCCATTGCTGTTTGGTCGTGTTCCCACATAATAACAGGTTCCATCTTCGTCAAAAAACAAACTGGGATCAATTCCTTTGGCGTTCTCTCCCAAATAAAAAGGATCAGACCATGGACCCTGTGGTGTCTTAGATGTAACCACAAAAGTTCCCCCCTGATCCACATTTGTAGTAATCATATAAAAAGTTCCATTATTCCAACGAATTACCGGGGCAAAAATGCCTCTGGAAATTTCTCCCCCGTCTAAGGATAATTGCTCCGGTCTGTCCAGAATATTTCCTATTTGTTCCCAGTGAGCCAAATCTCGGCTGTGAAATAAAGGAACTCCAGGAAAATAAGAAAAGCTGGAGTTTACTAAATAATAATCTTTCCCTACCCTACATATGGATGGGTCGGGATAAAAACCTTTTAAAATGGGATTATTGGTTTTCAGCATATGTACCTCCTAAATATTGACGCTTTATTTTACATAGCCGAACCCAAGAATGGTAAAATTCTTTCTTTCCTCTCCCTGTGCCGGCCGTATAGTTATGTTATGTGTTTTTGTCTCTTTCCCTTTAAAAAGAATGACTGCATTACAATGTGTCCAACCATTTTCGAGGGGATTTGCTGTGAGAATCTGTTTGTGATCCACATAAACCTCTGCCTTACCTGCATTGGTTTCCCCAGAATCTTTAAACACCAGAAGAAGGCTTTTACAGGTAATCTCCATGGTAAATGGAATCATCTCCCGTATAAGTTCTTCTCCTCTGTACTGCCAGTTATAGGGAAACTGGGGTGTGGGTGTAAGATCCAAATCCATTTCTACACACTGCAAATCACAGTCTGTACCATCAAAACTGCCACAGCAGATAACAGCATCCTGGCATAAGCTTTTCCGGTCTAAAAGTTGTACATCCTGAAAGTCGCAGCCTAAAACAGGAGTACATTTTTCCTGTAAGATACTGCTGTCTTCGCTTCCAGCCAAACTGTTATCTGCTGCTTCAAACAGATAATCCAGGCATTTTGCCATAATTAGGTGTCCCAGATTCGATGGATGAAACATATCATAGAAAAATTGATTTCTGGAAATCACCCCACCCTGCTCCTTTGGCAATCCAAATTGGGGAGATACTGCATCCCGGACACTGACCATAGGCAAATGATAATAATATCCCACCGGACTTAACCGCTCCTGCAGGTTCCAGTCATTTGCAAATACGGAAAACAACAAGATAACTGCCGGATTCCAGGGAAGCTGCAAAACCTTTCGTACCAGACTTTCATAGCATACACCCTTTGTCTCATCCCCTTCATCGTTCACGGCAAACTCTATGACAATCAAATCCGGCTTCTCCTGTTTCCTTAGCACATCTCTTTCAAACCGTATCATTCCCAGTTCCGAAGGAGTCCCCCCTACTCCTGCTTTCAGATAATGTACATTTTCCCCGACGCCAAATCTATCTTTGAAAGCACAGCAGGTCTTCCATGCATAGCATTCCCGGTGAATAGGCACCGCACCGGCCCCCTGAGTAATCGAGCCTCCTATAAAAGCCAGGGTGACATCCTCTCCCTGTTTTGCTTTTTCTATGACTTTTTTCATACGAAAAGGATTTCCCAGTGACAAAAGAGATCTGGCAATCATAGATTCTGCTGCTTCTCCTGTCAGATTCGGTGTATCTTCCTCACCTTGTTCTGGAACCTGGAATCCATTCTGTACATAAAGCATCACACTTACTTTCGCCTTTTGGCCTGGTTTTGGGAATCGAAACCGAATCTGCCCAGGTTCCTTGTCATCCTCAGACCATTTAATTTGCTCCAGTAAAATCTTCTGCTCTATGCCATTTCCCTTTAAAGATAGTTTTATAGCAGTCCCGCCGCCGTAAAGATTCTGTTTTCCATACATTTGAAATACAAATTCAATATCCTCTTCCGGTGTTTCGGCGTCTATGCTTACCCCAATACTATGCACCAGACTCCGAAATCCTTCCACACTTTTTAAACAGCTCAGCATTTCTTCGTCCTGTATATTTCCCACAATCCTGGCACTGTTTACTAATCTCCCATCTGATTCATATAAAAACTGGACGCCGCTTCCGTCTTCCTGAGGTGCGCCGAAAACTTCTTTTTCTCTCATAATATAAAAACCCGCCCGCTTTTTTTCCGGATTTTTTGGTGCCACAGGTCCTCTCATATTCCCATTCCTCATTTCCAAATACGATAATTTCCACTTAGTGCCATTAGTGCGAACAGATACAGGAAATTGTCATAATATCTCCTGTCTCCTGTTCGAAGGGGTGTGTTCCAGAATTTTTCCACACATTCCCTGGAATATGCCCCATCTGCTGCAAGAGATGCCTGAGCATTTACTGCAACTACAGCTACCGGATGCAGAGCTTTTTCTTCTAATCTTGTTCCATCGATAAGAAACACACCATCCCAGTGGCCTTTTTGCTTGACACAGTAAAATTCCTGGAAAGTCTGAGCAATTTCCTTCTGCCATGGGTCCTTCCCAAACCATAAGGTATCTAAACCAATGTTTGCTATCGTACGATAAGCATCACTATAGTACCAGTCGTGGCGCCCAAACTGTTCTACATGTCCGGTATGAGGTTCTCCATTGTATTCACCATATTCTGGTGACAATCCTGTATCCGGATGACAGGCACAATGAAGATATGTTCTGCTGGCCTGTGCTGCCTGTCTCCAAAACTCCCTGTCTTCTTTGTTTGCCCATAATGCAAATAATTCATAAAAATGTGGAAGATGGTAAGAGGGGTCTGTAAAGTCTACCCCTGGAATAAATTTAATCAATTTGTTTTCTCTATCCCACATAGGTTCTCCCAAATTTCCATTTTCTCCTTTGTGTACACATTCTTTTAAAATGTTTTTCGCTTCCTGGCTATAGTTAAAAATTCCTGTACCGTCACCCCAGCGGTGAGAAGCAAAAAATAATGACATAGCAAAGAATTCTTCTCCATCCGGAGCCGGGCCATCAGAATTCGGACTTCCCTCTGTGCTGCAGGACCAGCGGAAATAATAGCGTCCTGCGCCTTCGCTCATCCACATATAAGTTTTTACCCATTTCCAGATACGGTCAAATTCCTCTTTTTTATTTAACTGAACACAAACCATCATTCCATAAGACATTCCCTCTGTGCGGACATCATGATTTCCTGTATCTTCCAGATAGCCCATATCCTCCCCGACCTCATGATAAAACCGCTCTGCCTCCGTTCCATAAAAAACAGTTTCAAAAGCATCCTTCAATTTTTTCTCAATTTTTTCTTCCGGATAGCCATACTCTTTGAATAAATTTCTATAATTTTCTGTTTCAAACGCTCCTGACATCTTCCTGATTCCTTCCTACTCTGTAATCTGATGTTTATGTATAGATAAAATTGGTAAATCCAGCACTTCCCCCAGTAACACGTGTAGAATACATGAAAAGTGCAAACCGGCATCCGCAGAAGTGGTCCATTTTAAAATACAGCTTCTGTGTTCTTCCAATTTTCTTCCATCCTTTTGCTGTCTCATAAAAAAATTCTGCTTCATCTTTCTTATATTCAAAATCAATTGCTACCTTTAATCTCACATAATCTGACGGTATTCGTATTTTTTCATACTCTGTGCCTGCATCCCAGTTTTTCTTTCCATTCAGGGATTCATCCTCTTCCTGCTTTCCTACCATAACCAGAGACATATGATCTTCTTCTTTTTTCAATGCCACAAATCCGAAACATCCTAAAAATGCACTAATTCCGGCATAATCTCCCACATTCATGTCGCTTCCATTTATCGTCACTTCTGCTTCACACTTAGGATATCGTGTTCTCTGAGTAAGTGTGTTGACTGCCTCTTCCAGTTTTGTACAGAGTTTATCAGACTGGATTCGAAATTCCCCATCTGCAATTGACCAGTGCAAGGAGTCCGGCTGATGGTTAAATTCCCACACTTCCTTTAATGAAATTTTTCCATTTTTGTCTGGAAGATACTGAAAATCATCACTGGAAAATAAAGGAGTATATTGATATTCGGGCCTGCTACTTTTTGTTTCAATTCGTTCCGGTACTCTGCCATGTTTACCAAACACAGGAAAGTCATTTTCCCATTTCACAGGAACCAGTACCGGAATTCTTCCCACTGCACCTCTGTCCTGAAACAGAACCCCATACCATTCTCCATCCGGCGTATCCACAATTCCTCCTTGTGCAATACCCTGATGGCAATAGTTTAAATCATCTGCCAGAACATCTCCTCCGGTAAAGGTTCCTTCGATACTGTCCGATACAAAACAGGCCTCCCGTCTGAACCATTCTTCACCAGATGAATGTATGAGGAACACATAATATTTTCCATGAATCTTATAAAAATGCGCTCCTTCATACCCTAATCTATAGGTTCCCTGTTCTTTCACAATGATTCTGTCTATCCCATTCTCTTTCGGCCCTTTTAGATTTCTATCCAGTTCTGTTAAATGAATCTCTGTATTGCCGTATACAAGATACACTCTGTCATCATCATCAAACAACAGAGAACAGTCATGATAAAAACCTTCTATTTCTTGTTTTTTCCAATTACCGGAAATGGTGTGCGAGTGGTACAGATAGGTTTTCCCTGTGTCATTTGCCGCAAAACATACATAAAATTTATTTTTATGATACCGTATAGAAGCAGCCCACATACCTTTCCCATAAATACCTCTCTTATCTTGCAGACGCTGTCCTTTCGTACCATCCAGACTGTCATAAATATGGCCGGCAATCTCCCAGTTTCTTAAATCATAAGACCTGAGAATCACACATCCTGGCATAAAATGCATGGTGGTACTTACCATATAATAGGTATCCTCTACCCGAATCACATCCGGGTCTGGAAAATCCATGTTCAAAATAGGATTTATACTCATTATTTACTCCTTTACCCCGCCAATGGTAAGTCCTGTTACAAAATATCTCTGCAAAAACGGATACAGACAGATAATCGGTAGCATGGTTAAAATAGTAGCTGCCGCACGGACGGAAGTAGGAGTTACGGTTCCAATAGCATTTTTCATGGCTTCTGCTGAACTTCCTTGATTGGTTACAGAAGACAGCAGTTTCATTAACTCATACTGAAGTGTAGTAAATTCCGGACTCATTCTGTTATAGAGCATGGCATCAAACCAGGAATTCCATTGGCCTACTGCTACAAACAATGCCACGGTTGCATAAACCGGTTTGCATAATGGTGATATAATCTTCAGAAAAATAGTAGTATATCCTGCTCCGTCAAGTTGTGCCGATTCTTCCAGACTATCCGGTATGCCATTCATATATGTACGGATTACCAGCATATTAAATGCACTGAGCATTCCCGGGATTACATAAACCATAAAGCTGTTGGTCAAACCTAAATTCTTATACAGCAAGAAAACAGGAATCATTCCTCCATTAACATACATGGTAATAACCCAAAATAAAGAAAGGGAACGCTTAAACAAAAAGCGCTTTCTGCTAACAATAAAGGCCAGAATTGCATTACTAAACAGCGCCAGCATAGTACCAATAATAGTTCGCAGCACTGTAATATAAGCTCCTGTAATCAGATTATCTTTCTGCAAAATCGTAATGTAGTTTTTCAGCGTCCATTTTCTTGGCAATAAGTAGATACCTCCCCTAAGGGCGTCTGTTCCGTCATTGAGTGAAATTGCCAGTGTATTTAATACCGGATATAATGTTATGGTTACAAAGACAATCATAAAAATCGTATTCAAGACAACAAATACCTTATCCGCTGTCGATTTTTTCTTCATTTATTTATCCACCTCTTTCTGTCAGAATAATCGTTCTTCCCCGTGCCTTTTAGCAATTTGGTTGGCGATAACAATAAGAACAATACTTACAAGGCTCTTGAAAATACCTGCTGCCGTACCAAGTGCATAATTTCCCTGGCTGATACCCCATTTCAATACATAGATATCAATGGTCTGAGATACACTTTGTACTAATCCGTTTCCTAACAGATACTGGATTTCAAAACCTGCATTTAAAACATTTCCAACGTTCATGAGAAGCAAAATCATAATCGTTGGCTTAATGCCAGGCAGTGTTACATGCTTGATTTTTGCCCAACGTCCTGCACCATCCATACTGGCAGCTTCATACAAAGATGGATCAATGGCGGTAATAGCAGACAAGTAAATAATGGCGTTCCACCCTGTCTCTTTCCAGACATTTGCAAATGCTACAATAGGCCAGAAAAATTTAGGATGAGCGAAAAAGTTTAAAGGCTGATCCAAAATATTCAATCTCATAAGGATTTCATTTACAATTCCAGTCCCTGATAACACATCATGAAGGATACCAGTTACTACAATCCATGACAAAAAGTGAGGCAGGTAGGAAATGGTCTGCACTACTTTTTTGCCACCTTTTGCCTTTACCTCATTTAGCAAAATAGCAAATACAATCGCCATCACAAAGGTAGATGCCAAGTTAATGACTCCCATGGCCAGTGTATTCCGGATAACTCTCAAAAACGTTGCATCTGAAAACAAAAATTTAAAATTTTCCAGTCCTATAAACGCAGAATGAAACAGCCCGTCTTTTGGTTTATAATCCTGAAAAGCCATAATCCATCCGCCTAAAGGCAGATAGCAGAAAATAATTCCATATATTACAATCACCACTGACCATAAAAGCAGCACTTTTTGTCTCTTTATTTCTTTCCACGTAATCTTCGGAACCGGATCCATCACGTTTTCTTTTTTTCTACGTTTTGCCGCCGATGTCATAATGTCACTCCTTTTCTTTAAAGGTAAGGCTGTCACATTAAAGCGACAGCCTCTATGTTCTGTTTTCTATTTTTTATTCGTATTTTTCATGTTCTTCTATTCTACGTTCCAGTTCCGCCTGCATTTCATCTAAAAATGCCTGTGGATTGCAGTCTTCATAAACCTTCATATAATCATCCCATGCCTGATCGAAGTCTTCTGCCATCACAACTTTAGGTAAATACTCATGTTTGACCTCTCCCATCTTGGTCCATGCCATACCTCCCGGTGTGCTGGTTGTCAATGTACCACTAAAGGAATACAATGGATACCATGGTCCGGGAGCTTCGCTTGTTCCCAACATATCTACATAAGTTTCCGCTCCATATGCTTCAAAGCATTTTTTAACGTCATCATTTAATCCGTCAAAAAATTCTCTTGGCTGATTCTGTGGTGACATGGCATTGATGCCATCTCTGCTGGTTCCTGAATATTGTGGAAAATATGAATACGTGCACAAATGAGAGGCTTTATAAGCCGTATCAGAGGCCTGAGTCCTCATTTCTTCTGTGCGATAATATTCTCCATTCTCGTCTACATCATAATCTACACCTTCAACGCCCCAGTAACGTAAATCATGAACTTCCTGTCCTAAAAGGTCGTTAATAAACTGAAGCGCGCCTTCTACATCGTCACAGTCTGTTGTAATAGCCAGTCCGCTTGCCACATTGAGAACGCTTCCTGAGTTGTGCCACTGGTTTTTCATTCCTTCTTCAATGGTAATTGGAAGCGGTATGTAATCACAGCCCTGATCATTTAATCCCTGCTGCTTCAAAGAATCATTTACAGAGTATGCAAAATCCCACCACTGATCAATCATTCCCAGAACACGTCCCGTAGATAATTTTGCAATATATTCATCATAAGTCTGTGTAAAGGATTCCGGGTCTATAATTCCTTTTTTGTACTCTTCATTTAATTTCTGGAAATATTTTACAGCTGTGGGAGACGTATTATAATCCATAACCTGAAGTTTGTCTGTATCTACCATAACGCATCCATCATTTGGATAACCATCCAGGAACATTGGTGCATTTTCCAGGCAGAAATATCTCCAATCATCACAAAGAATGGTATATGGAATATTCTCCGTTCCATCTTCCATAGTAGGATTTGCTTCCTGGTATGCCTCAATTAAGTCAAAATACTGATCCATAGTTTTTACTTCTGGGTATCCTGCCCATTCCAGCACACGAGCCTGAATCCAGAATGCTTCATCATTATGGGTAGTTGCTTTTTCCTCTCCATAGATATTTCCGAACTGCTGAATCCAATAAATATGCCCATCATCTTTGCGAAGTTTGTCCCACTCCTCTTCTGTATAATATTCTTTGATATTAGGATAATCGTCTATGTAATCATCCAGTGGAACTAATGCTCCTGCTTCATATAACTGTTCCATGGCATCGCCACCGTCAATAAAGTCCGGATATTCCCCACCTGCAATCATGGTTCCAACTGCTTCTTCTGCTGTCTGTCCGGTAAGCCAGGTTTCTTTACATTTCGCCCCGGTAATCTCTGCGATTTTTTCCTGGATTTCATTATCATCATTGATTTCTGTACCAGGTACAGCGAAAAACGCTGTAAACTCTTTTATTCCTCCTTCTTCCTTTTCCTTGTCCTTTTTTTCTCCTCCACATCCAGCGAGAAGTGATGCTGCCATAGCAATTGTAAGTCCAAAGGCTAACATCTGTTTTCTTTTCATATTACGTTCCTCCTGTTTTTTGATACTCTAATTTTAACAGTTTTGTTTCTCCTTACAACCCGACAAACAACAGCAAAAAGCAGGACAAATTTTAGTTCTTTATAGAATCATGAAAATTTATCCTGCTTTTCACATACTTATACCCCACATTTTGCCTTTTTTCTATAGTTGGTAGGGGTACATCCCTTCACTGCAATAAATTTATTAATAAAATAATCTAAATCTCGGTAGCCTACCTTATCTGCAATCTGATAAATCTTATCATCCGTATGCAACAGACAGTCTGCTGCTTTTTCAATTCTATAATGATTCAGATATTCTTTAAAGGAGACCCCATATTGCTTGCGAAACATCTGCCCCAAATAAGCACTGTTGACAAAATATTTTTTACTGAATTCTTTTAAGGTAAGGTTCTCCTGATAACGTTCCCGTATTTCCTTTTCTACACATCCCAAAACTCCTCGTGAAGTGTTTTTCCGCAGTTCTCCTAAATATTCTCCATATTCCTGCATAAACCTCTGGAAATTTTCTTTCCCGCCTCTAAGTACACTGTTTTCAAATACATTTTTCCGGATATATTGTATAATTTCATCCTGATTCAGACTGTCATCCTGCCCCAATCCTAAATGAGCCAAATTTACCAGCAGATAATTCATATTCATCTGGGTCATTTCTAAATTCATATTCTGCTGATTTAGTTCTTCATATACAATCCTGGCTTTTTTCTCAATCTTCAAAGCATCATTTTCTTCTACTGCTTTTAATAATTCTTCAATACTAGTATAACGAATATTAAATAATTGCTATATTAAATTGATACTGCTTCCTCTTC
>NZ_JAAITA010000017.1 GCF_013304445.1 Blautia hansenii | reverse complement strand
TCTATTATCTCACATTGGATGATTTTGAACAGGTACTTGCTATTTTGCGTTTACTTTCCTTAATGATAATTCCGCACTTACTGTCCACTTTCTTCCTATCCGCAAAATCATAATTTTCGATATGTTTTCGGAATAATTGAGAGGCGCATCATTCCAACCGTAGATAAAATATTATAATTCTTATCCATAATCAGAGCAAAGCCGAAATTATTCTATTTTACGCTTTTAAATCTTCAAACAGATTTTCTTTGTATACACCATCCCTTGTCAACCTTGCAAAAGACTGCTGTACATATTCCTTGTCTTCCTTATAAGTGACACCAAACCATTTATCATGGGAATCCAACACCTTTACAGAAACCTTTCCAGCCTGTAAAAGTTCATCAATGTAAATGGGAAGTAAGTATTCTGCCTTTAACACGTCTTTCTCTCCCATATTTGCAAAAAATTCTTCAAATCCTGTCTCCAGCATTCCCATAAATTCCGGTGTCAATCCCCACATATTCATGGAAACGTAAGCCTCCGGGTTTACTGTGGAATATATCTCTCCTTCCTTGACGGCAGCACCATCTGCTGTCTTTACGATATTGGAAGTTTCATGCACAGACGTAAGTTGTCCACAGTCATTCAATTTACAAATTCCTCTTGTGACAGAACCATTTTCACTTAACGTATTCTTCAAGATAAATCCTGCCATACAGAACTCATGGGATTTCTCAGGTGTATAATTTCCCAAAAATTCATGGATTTTCACAAAGGCTTCTTTTCCATAATAATCATCTGCATTAATAACTGCAAATGGCTCATGAAGTACCTCCTTGCAGGACAGAACTGCATGACCTGTTCCCCAGGGCTTGGTACGTTCTGTAGGAAAGTCTACATTCTCTGGAAGGTTCTGAAGTTCCTGATAAGCGTATGCAGTTTCCACACCCAACTCCTCACAAATCTTCTCAATGCGGTTTCCAATGGCTTCTTTAAAAGCCTCTTCAATATCCTTACGGATAATAAAAATAATTTTGTTAAATCCCGCTTCTATGGCATCATGAATGGAATAATCCATGATAATCTCGCCATTTATTCCTACCGGGGCAAGCTGTTTAATGCCGCCACCAAAACGGGAACCAATTCCTGCTGCCATGATTACTAATGTTGTTTTCAGAATTCCTCTCCCAAAACAAATTATTTTTTTACCTTATCTTTAATTGATACTGCCGGAACTCCAGCAACAATATCTCCTATTTCAACATCATGCTTTACAACTGTGCCTGCTCCTATAAATGCACAATCACTTATATGTACATCACCTATAACAATTGCTCCAACTGTAATTGTAACATTATTTCCTATAACTGGTGCATTTTTCCCATTATAACCAATTGTGACCTGTTGATTAATAGAACAGTTTTCCCCCATTTCTTTCGCTGCTACAATGGTTGAAAAGCCATGCTGAAAATATAACCCCCTCCGATTTTTTCGGGTGGCATATTAATATATAAACTTTCTAAAGGTTTAAATAAAATTCTTGAGATTACATAACTCATTTTATTACGATGTAATCTATTCAACATGGCATTTCTAAATTCAATAATATTTATTGAAAAATATCCAAACTGAAACAGTTCAGAATATTCTTTTAGTTTTTTATTTCCACATTGCTATATCTAATCTCACTTTGTCTTTAAATTTATAATGTATACACAGCATATAAAATGGGACTATCCGCCACATATTCAAATATGCTTTCAACAATCTATAATTCATATTGATTCTTCTTTTTATTAATTAGATTGCCGTTTGTTATTTTCCTAATAATTTTTTCAATTTTTTCTTTATAGGAGATAGTTTTCTTCGAATTTTCTCGGATATTCTCATTGAACCATATTTTTTCAAGCAATAATCAAGCCCTTTTTGTGAACAGTCCTTTTGAAATTCTTCATATCGCTCTGGACGAGGTGAAGGATTATGTAAATTAGGTTGAGTAATATCACTTAATGAGCATTCTATCACTTGAAAATTATCCTTTAAAATTTCAAATAACTGTTCTCCCTTTTTCGAATTAATAATAATAGAAGATACCCCCAATTTATCTTCAAATGTTTCATTCACATTTTTTATATTCCAAAAATCTCCAATTGTAATGTCTCCTTGTCGTTCCATATTTGCAAATTTACACGTATAACAAGAATCTCTTAATATATAATTATTAGTAAATAATCTATAAAAATTATCTACCCATATTGGAGCATGATAGATTGTTCCATTTTCAAGTTTTATATATATTTCCTGGTTTCTCCATCCATACGCTTTATCACGAAATCTTAATTCTTTTACCTTTGAAGAATTCTCATTTTCCTTTTCTTTCAAACATGATTTCAGTAATTTCATACTTGGAACGCCATGACAGATTAAATCTAAAGTATAAAGATTGTCATATTCTTTTCTCAAAAACCTCTTTAACCCAGCCACTTCACATGGTGTCCCCGTAAATAAAACTTCTTTTCCCGCTTTTAAATCTTGTTGTATCAAACGAAAACTTTCATTCTTGTCACTTTGAACGTATTTAGATCCTTGAAATTTTCTTACCGCTTCAAGTGATGTTGCTCTTCCATGTTTTACTTGAAAATCAGAAGTCAACTCAACTCCATACACAACACCATGTTTATCTAAAATATATTTTGCTACTTCTATAAACACACTTCCTGAACTACTTTTCGTTCGTTCAATCTGATTATTATTTTTAACACCATATGCCTTTTTTTCAAATACCTTTTCTTTTTCCCCTTCTTTTAACGGGCATACCTTTTCGCACAACCTACAATCTACACATAACTCTTGTGCAATGGCTGGATATAAATATCCTTTTTCATCTTGTTCCATATGAATTGCATGTTTTTGGCATATATTAACACATGCTGAACATCCACAGCATTCTTCTTTTCTTGTGTATAACTTTTTCATTTTATTTTCCTTTCATATTTTTTATTCTTACAAGTATCGTTTTAAAATTCTTTCGTTCAAATATTATATGGAAAAAGCTAATCAATACTAAACAATACATGCCAACACAAGTTGCGTAAATAACCCATGTAACAAGACTTGATGGATGAAATTTTATTATTTTCGGTGCTGTAAAATAAGTTACTACAATCATTAAAATTGTAATAAAAATATTTTTCAAAGTAGTTTTTCTACCCATATGTGTTACCCTTCTTGGTATAAAAAAATACAAATCAATACAACGATATAAATTCGACAAACAGGATGCAAACATGATTCCGACCAGTCCATCTTTTGCTCCAAAAATGATACCTCCTACAACTAAGATAGCTGCCTGAATAGTACTTTGAATCCTTGTTTCCTTATATAAACCAGCTGCTATGACTAACATTCCTTGAGGTGTTTTTAAATTAAACAAAATTCCATTAGCAACAAACAAGATTGCAAACACTAAACTCGTATATTGAATATCATTAACTCCACTTGTATAGACTTCTACAAAAGGTAAGATTGTAATTAATGTAATGGAATAAACAATGCTAACCATAAAATAATAAATATATTCAAAATCATTATATGCTTTCTGAAATACTTTCTTATCTCCTTTTACAATCAATTCACCAAAGCCAGCTGATACACCTGTTGAAAATACAGACATGACTCCATTAATTCCTGACATGACCATATTGTAAACCGAATAAACACTTACCATTTTTAATGAAGAAAAAATAGTAGTCAAAACTGCTGGTGATGCATTTTGCACTGTTTGTACAATTTGCAAATACAATGCACTCCATCTTTTATCCATTGCTGCATAATCAGGATTTACATCATAGCGAATAAAACGATAATTCATTCTAACATATACACACAATATTAGTGTTCTTACAAATATAGATAACAATGCAATAATTCTCAATAATACAATATTAATGTGCATTGTTGATAAAATCACAACAATGACTGTATTTAAAACAGTGTATACTATCGAAGCTAATGAAATCACATATGTCTTTTGATCAGCTGTAAGTAATGCTCTATATTTTGCTAAAGTAAAGAACTCCAAAGAACCATTGACACCTAATACAAGAACAAGCACAAAAATACTTGTTTGATCTAATACAGTTGAATTGGTAATAAACGGATAACATAACGCTAAAACTACCACCAAACCTACAAAAATAAATCCTGATTTTATGTAGAAATGTTTCGCTGCAGTTACAATTCTATTAATCCTATCATGATCTTTATCTGCAATAGGTTTATACAAGGAATAAACAGCTGCACTAGACAAACCTGCTTCTACTAAATTAAAATAACTAATAAATTGCAAAATAGAAGATACTAAACCGTTAATTTCCGAACCATATGCTGTTAACATGAACCTAGGTGTAATAAATCCAGCAATCATCGTCACAACTTGTAACAATGCTGTCGTAATTGAATTATACATAAATTTCTTTGATCGACCCATATCTTACCTCTTTTTTATTCCCATTAAACCTAATGCATAATACACCTTTTCCTTAATTCCATTCGCATTAGCGTTTTTTAACTGTTTGTAATAATACCTTAAGTCTTTTCGCTTTCCATATTTATTTGCTAAACGCAAATAAAATTTATAAAAATGTTCATAAACTTTTGCATGATAAATTGCTTCATCTTCTGAATTGCAAATCTCTCTTAGAAGAATATATAACGTTTTTTCATGTCTTTGAAATCTTTCTACTGTTTTTTCGTATTTATTGTTATCTTTGTTTGAATGACTATTGTTGTGTAAAATATATTTATAAAGAATTTTATCGATATACCCATATTTTTCACGATATACCACTGGCAATAAAATTTGATAATTCTGGCCTATCCGACTTTCATTAATTTGTCCATCAGTTACACACCTAAAAAATGATTCTGTTCTCATTATATAAATGCCAGGACAAAACACAACATTTTTACTTAATAATAAGTCCTCAAAAAAATTATCTTTTTCTGGTTGAATTCTCTGTAAATGTTCTAATTTATTTCCACTCTCATCCACATAGTCTGCTCCAGACATTGCCAATGCAATATCCGGATGATTTTCCATATATGTTACTTTTTCACTAATATTATCTGGATAAAGTTCGTCATCAGAATCTGGCCAAATAAAGTATTTTCCTTTAATATATGGGAAACCTAAATTCATAGCTTTCGCTTGTCCACCATTGTCTTGTTTTAAATAAACAAAACGGATGTTTTTTTCTTCAAATTTTGCTTTATATTTAGCCACAATACTTTCTGTATTATCTGTCGATCCATCATTTATAAAAATAATTTCATAATTTTGATAATCCTGTTCTAAAATTGAAGTAAAATATGCCTCTAAATATTTCCCTGAATTATATGATGGAGTAATAATACTTACTAACGGATTCACTTTAACACCTCCATACAAATCTACAACTTCCATTTTATTGATTTTCCAACTTTATAAGAAACATCCTTTATTTTTTTTATATTCGAAATAAGCAAAATTTCTAAAACCAAAATAATCAATTGGCATGGATAATATAATGTATTTCCAGTAAGACTGTAAATTCCAAACAAAACTATCCAATAAACTAAAAGTACATTCCAAAAATTGGACTCTTTTTTTGCTATAGATATTGCCTTGATTGCTATTAATACAATAAGTATTACAATTAACGCACATCCTATAATACCTGTTTCGCCTAAAAGTTGAATATATACATTATGTGCTTGATAATTCCATCGTTCTCCATAATAACGAAATCCCTGATTAAAAACGTAATCATTAAAGGACATAAATCCCTTTCCAACAAGTGGGTTTTGATGGAACATCTCCATAGCATAATTCCAAAAATTTTCTCTTCCAGACAAGACATCTCCTTCATTATTGATAATTCGATCAATAATCAAAGATGCCCCTGGAATTACCGTATATGCGATAATAACAAATCCAGTAACTCCTAATCCAACCCCTGCTAATTTTATAAACTTATTATTTTTACTAAATAATATTACATAAATCAACAAAACGGCTATTGGAATAATAAATAACGTACGTTTACCTGTCATCATTAGCGCCAACATCACAACTATACTTTCAATGATATATTTATATGATTTATTTGCCACAAATTCTGCGAAAATTATGCCAAGTCCTACATTGCATATAAATGCTGCATATGCTTTTTCAAAAGCTAAACCTGCAATTGCACCGCCCGATGTAAGTGCACGCATTTCCACATCACCAAAGGAGGCAAATCCAAATATAATATGAAACACATTCGGTACCAAAGCTTCTAAAAACATTGAAAATATAAATATCCCAAATATAACCTTAAATATTTTCAGCAAATAATGGTAAAACGATTTTGAAAAATCCGAAAAAATAATGCATATTCCAGAAATAAAATATAAACTGTAGTCCAAAATTGCACTTACACTGCTAACCCATACACAACTAACCATTATCGTCATCACAAATGCAAAATATATTACTTTATATCTATTTATTTTTATTAGGTATTCCTTTTTTGAAATAAACAATCCCAGGCACAGAACGACTACAAATAACGATAAATGTTTTGTATACATCATCAATTTATTATTCGCTGAAAAAATAATTAAATTAATTAGCAATGCAATTAATATTTCTGGTATTCTATTTTCTTTTAAATCAAAACATTCTTTAGTTTTCATTCAAAACCCTCTCGAAATACTGTTTTGCCTTAACTCGTTGTTTAGTGATTTGAGAATCTGCAACATCAAAATCTCTATTAACATTTAACTTACAATCATCTAATGTTTTTATTTTACATGTATTCAATTCTGTTAAATTTAATAATGATTCTACTCTGTCATTAGGCTTGAAATCTTTTTGCAATGCTTCTACATAAAAATTCTTATGAAAAATAACAGAAAATGCAGTTCCATGAAAGGAATTTGTCACAACATAATCTGCATATTTAAAATATCCCAGAAATTCTTCTATTGAAGCTGAATGCAATCCTTTAATGTCCGGTGTTTTTATTTGATCCACAACATCAAAATTCAACGCAACTATTTTAGCTCCTGTTAACTTAGCTAATTTTCTTGCAAAATCAAAAATTAAGTTTGAAGTATTCAATTTATATATTAATATATAATGTTCCATTTTAGGCTTCTTTGCAAGTCGTTCCCAATCCTCTGCCTTCAATAAAAAGACCGGATCCACTGATAACTCAGTTTCTTTTCCAAGCAAATTTTTCACAATTTGTTGCCCATCAGTTTCACGAATTGATAATTCATAAAATGTTGATAACAACCTTTTGTATTCCTCTACATATTCACCAGGAACTGATTGCATTCCAAACGAAGCCGCATAAGAAAGTTTTTTATCAGAACTTTCAACAAAATCTAAAAAATAGTTTTTATCAAATCTTGAACACGCATAATTAAAAACTTGGTCACTTCCTGTAATAAATTTATCATATTGATAATTTGATTCCCTAATGTTAGACTTGTTGTAAACTTTTGCACTCATCTTAACATTCTGATTTAAAAATCTGTAAAATGCCTTTTTTTTCTTATATGCATATCCAAAATTCATCAGTCCTCTGATGACCTGTTTGATAGACTTATTTTTTACACTGAAAATTTTATAAAAATTCTCCATATAATCACATCGATAATCAATAACCTCAGCATCATATCCATAATTATTCAAATACATCTGTAACGCATAGGTTTGCAAAACTGCTCCATAATTAATAGCTCTGTGAAATGTAATAATTCCTGTTTTCATCACTCTACTCCTACAAATTAACTTCTTTTACACAATATCTGCAATATTCCAATCATTTTCCATCTAAGTAAATAATATACAGCGAAATTCTTTAAATTAGTGGGTTGATATGATTTAATAGTATCCATCAGTCTCTGATTATGCACAACCATTCTATAAAATTTCTTAGCATCACTTAACTTCGAAGCTTTTTTTATATTGAACCTCAAAGTAAAAAAAGTTCGATTTGTTATCCTTTGCTTCAAGTTATACTCTTTCAAAGTGCTTCCAAATCTTATATTAATAGAATCATACAAAGTAATTATCCTTATCAACACAGATTCGCTAATCTTATTAGTAAATGAAGTATCATTTACACGATATAAATATGTAATATCACTACAAAAAACAATTTTCTGAGAATAAGACATAAATGTTAATTTGTATAACAAATCTTCTGAATATACTTCTCGCTCGGACAGAAATTGAATATCATTACTTATAATTAAATCTCTTCTAAAAATACTATCCCATACGGCAATACATCCGACATATCCATCTTTTTTTTCATATGCAATTAAATTTGACATTGCGGTCTTAATTTTTTCATTGCTATCTAATATCTCATTGCCCAGTAGATGTTTCTCTATAACATTTCCATTGTATACATCAGCATATCCGCCAGAAACCATATCGGCATTCGTTTCAACTGCTTTTTGATAAAGCTTCTCTAACATATCCTCTTTGTATTGATCATCTGAATCTAAAAAAGCAATGTATTCTCCTACAGCTCTCTTCACACCAAAATTTCTTTCTAAGCCTTGGCCAACATTTGTATTTGAAAATACCTGAACTCTATTATCCTTTTTACTATATTCCTTACAAATTCTAAGTGAGTTATCCGTTGAACCGTCATCAATTAATAATAATTCAATATCCCTTAATGTTTGATGCAATACTGATTGGATGCATTCTTCCAAATAAAGTTCTGCATTGTATATCGGTACTATTACACTTACCTTTGGCTTCATTGATTTCTCCCTTATCTAACAATTACGATAACTTTCTTTTCAATAACATTCCATAAAATGTTGATTTTCCATCTTTTTCAACTGGATACTGATACTTCCAACTTAATTTGAATAAAGCAGTCTCTGCTTTCATCTTATTCCATACATTTTCATCATATGGATGTCCCATAATTTTGTATAATTCATCGCATTCTGAATTATTTGGCTTAATTTGTTGAAATGCCTTTTCAATTCTTTTATCATATTTTTGTGCTAATGCAATCATATAGTCAACCATTAAATAATCTACCATTGTATCATTATGTCTCCAATAATTAAGGAAGAAATCACGAATTGTCATGAATACAAATCTATTTTCTTCATTACAGGATAACGAATATCCAGCAAAATAGCCAGAAGCTATAGACGCATGAAAATAATCTGGTCTTTTAATAGACCATAACGGTTGTTGAAAATATTCACTTAACACTGGTGCTGTACAGAAAAATGTGGAATCAATCCACATTCCCCCATGTTTTGCTAAAAGAGATAATCTTAACAAGTCTGAATAGTTTGTTCTTGTTATAATTCCTTTATTTTTCTTTTCTTCCACCCATTTCGGTATTTCTACATACTGTTTATAATTATCTTCTGTCAAAACAATCACTCGGTGATTTTCTGCATTTCTTTTAATGGAATCCACACATACTTTAACCAAATCAGGGGCCTTATCTAACCCTTGCCACCAACAAATCCAAATACAGTCTGCATATTCTGATTTTGGTAATTCCTGACCACTATGATTATAATCATATGTTTGTAGAAAGTCTCCAAAGGTTTTTTCATAATAGCGAAGCATGATATCATGTTTTCTTAACAAATGTTTTTTTCTAGATTCATTTTCATAGTAACCATTACGATTCATGATTTGGATATCGACTTTTGCACGAAATGTTTCTAATCCTTCTTTTAAAGATGTAACCTTTGCAATTCTTCGTGTTGCATCTATCTCTTCCATACAACGATGAACAATTCTTTTAATACTTTTATGACCTGCCATAATCACAATCCCTCTTTGGCTTTCAAATCTAAATAATAATTTTCCAATATCCCATGTGCTGTTTTTATATTATACGGACTTTGTTCTAATTCATTTGATATTTCTATTCTCTTACTTGTCCGATACTTTTCAATCATTTCTATCCATTGACTTAACGGAGCCCCTAAATTAACAAATTCTGTTTTTGAATGAAATTTAACTTCTTTTGGCACCTTATTAGAAAAAATGCACGGCAA
This sequence comes from Blautia hansenii, assembly GCF_013304445.1. Lineage (GTDB taxonomy): Bacteria > Bacillota > Clostridia > Lachnospirales > Lachnospiraceae > Blautia. Next base: position 49,057 of record NZ_JAAITA010000017.1, on the reverse strand, counting down.
ATCAGCAAACTGAGCTTCAATTCCTACGACTGGAACTCCTTCGAAGAAGGAAGGCATTACAAAAATATCCATTGCCTGATACAATTCATTCACATCCTTGCGGTTTCCCAAAAATCTTACCTTTTGTTCTAATCCAAAATCTGCTACCTGCTTCTTAATTTCCTCTTCTTTTTCTCCCACACCAATCAACAACAAAAGCGAATTATCATGTTGATTCAGAAACTCATGAAAAATCTGAATTAATAATTTATGATTCTTTTGATAAGATAACCTTCCTACATGACCAATCACATATTCATCTTTTAAACCTAATTTCTCACGTTTCTTCTTTCTTGTATCAGGATTAAATAAAAATTTTGAAATATCAATTGCATTGGGAATAATCGTATAATCTACATTTCCAAATAAAAATTTTCCTGCTTCTTCACCACAAGCGCAAAAATCTGTTGCTACCTGATTAATTCTAGAACGAAAATATTGTTTTAAAATATATTTAAAGTCCTTATCAATAGAGGTATTATGACTATGTGCAATTCGAACAGGAACCCCTGCTTTTTTTGCCGCCTTTAATGGCAAATAACTCATAGTGTCAATGTGAGAATGTAGGATTTTATATTCTGGATGTTCTTGAAAAAATTGTTCCATCCATTTAAAATATTTAGGATAATTCTGCGGATAAAGCCTAGGTGCATAATATACTTTTCCACCTAGACTTACAATTTCATCATCATAATCACTTTTATATGGTCTGTGTGTCAAAAAATCAAACTGAATTTCTGTCCGATTTATATTCCGATAATAATTCATTAACATCGTTTCTAGACCTGCACGATGCATATCATTTACACACTGTAATACTCGAATCATTTTCTTTTTCCTCTATACAACTCTAATGTTTCCTCTACTACATCATTCCAATTATACTTTTTGCAGATAAAATCTGCTGCTTGTTCCTTTAAATTTTCTACTTCTTCAGGCTGACTGCAGGCTTCTTGCAACTTTTCTTTCAAATCCTTCACATCAGATTTTTTGAAAATCATCGCCTTATCTTCCACCACAGAAGCACACTCTTCTATATCCGACACCAGGCAACAATTTCCATAGCTCATGGCCTCTAGCAAGCTAAGCGGCATTCCTTCCAAATCACTGGGTAATATATAAATATAAGTATTACTATAAAGCTCATCTAACTCTTCTCCCTGCACAAAACCAGTGAAAAGAATCCTGTCATCACCCTCCGCTAATTGCTTCAATTCCTCTGCAAACTCCTCTGTATCGGAACTTCCTCCAGCAATGACCAATTTTTTATCTGTCTGTACCTGTTTGAAAGCCTCAATCAGATATCGAATTCCTTTCTCCGGCACCAATCTCCCCAGAAAAAGAAGATAACTGTCCTTTTCAAGACCAAATTTTTCTTTTATAACATCTGCCTTTCTCAAAACGGGTCTGTTCACACCATTAGGAATAAACCGTGTTTTTCGTCCATAGGTATCCATAAAATACTTTTGAACACCTTCACTTAACACAATAATCTCATCTGCAAACTTTACGGCACATTTTTCTCCCAACATAATATAGGTACTGGCAAGTTTTCCCCACTTTGCCCGCTGGTGGTCTAACCCATGAATGGTTGCAATACAGCATTTTCCAAAAAGCTTTGGCAGCCACAGCATTGCACATGGCCCTTCTGCATGAAAGTGTACCACATCAAATTTTCCGAAAGCCGCTGCAATAGCGCCTGTTAAAGAAGCTGTCATAGCAGCAATTCCTCTCTTATCTATGGTAAAAACATTTTTTATTTTGATTCCCTTATAAGTGTTAGAAACTTCATTATCAAAATCTTTTCCACTGACATGATGTCCTTTTCTATTATAACAAGTAACATCATGCCCCTGCCCTACCATTCTGGTACATAATTCCTCTACTACAATTTCTATTCCGCCTTCTCTGGACGGAATCCGTTTATGTCCCAGCATTGCTATTTTCAAACTCTTTTCCTTCCTTTCCTTATTTCGACCCAGACCCTTTAAACACCACCATTACCGTCTTCAAAAGAATCTTAATATCCATCCCTATATTCCACTTCTGAATATAATCCATATCCAACTTTACAACTTCCTCAAAGTCTGTGATATCACTTCTGCCACTCACCTGCCACATACCAGTAAGTCCCGGTTTCATTGCCATTCTTCCTCTGTGGTGCGGTTCATACTGCTCCCATTCGTCTACAGTCGGCGGTCTGGTTCCTACCAGACTCATATCACCTTTTAAAATATTCCAGAACTGTGGAAATTCATCAATGGAGGTCTTACGGATAAACCACCCCAGACCGTGCTTTGTTCCATCCGGTCCGCTGCCAATGATTCTGGGGTCTGCATCCATCTTAAACATAAAGCCTTTCATCTCATTCTTTTCCATCAATTCTTTTTTTCTCTTCTCCGCGTCCATATACATACTGCGGAATTTGTAAATCTTGAACTTTCTTCCATTTCTTCCCACACGCACCTGAGAGAAAAGCACAGGTCCCGGAGAAGCAATATAGATGGCGGGAGCAATAAAGATACCCAAAATCGCCGTGAAGATAAGCCCTACTACCGCGCCGCAGATATCCATAAGCCTCTTCAGAATCAACTGCCTGGAAGTTGCCATACGAATATTGGTAGACAGCACTACATACCCGCCAAAGCTGTCCAACTGCTGATTTCTGGTATTTTCTCCTACTCTTGCCAGCTTTCTGTGTACCGTAAGTCCCATGGTGATACAGGTCAGTTCCAGATTTCTGGGAAGAACCATCCCTTCTCTGACATTGATAAGCATGCTGTCAACCCATCTGGTCTGTATATAATCTGGTATTTCCGTCACTTTACAGACAACGGGAACCCCTGCTATATTCGCTCCTACCAGGCTGTCATCATCAGCAAGGATTACACCTCTTACTTCCAGTTCGTTATATGTATTTTTAAGAACAGTCTGTACTACTCTCTCAGCCCTGTCCCTTGTAGTCAAAATCAAAATAGCTCTTTTTGCATAAAAAACTTTTTTATGCTTTAATAAATATATTTTCCAGAGGAGTCTTTCCAGATACAATCCTGCAAAACCAAAAATTACAAAGATAACCAATGAAATTCGCGAAAAGTCTTCTCCCCTTTTCATCAGAAACAGGTAGGAAATCATCATCAGATACACAATCACAACATGTTTTAATGCTGCCTTAAATTCCTGAAAATATCCTCTTCTCATAATACCGCTGTATTCTTCTGTAAAGAATACAGTACAGATGTCAGCAAGGCACAAAATAATTGCTTCCTGCCGATAAATATCCTGCCCATAGGGATTCACAAACCCATTTCTGCACATAATAGAAACTACATAAATAACCTGCAGGACAATCAAATCCAGCAAAATAAAATCCCAGTGTTTAAACCAACTGCTTGAAATTTCCCGATACAACGGCTGCCCCTCCTTATTGATAGTGCAGGAGCTGCCCGCAGACAGCTCCCAGGTATTACCTTATGCTCTTCTTCTGTTTCTTCCCAAAACAACAACGGCTGCTCCCAGAAGCAATACAGATGCACCTGCATAGAGACCCCAGTCAGAGCTTACGCCTGTCTTAGGCGCTGTACCTGAGGTTGAGGTTGTTGAGTCAGCAGCTGTCCCGTCTTTTTCAGCAATAACTGCTACAGGAGACAGGTCTGTGAACTCTGCAGTAATCTGCTTGTTTGTGTAATTTACATCAGATGGTGTAATTACTTCCCAAACACTGCGTGCTGTGCTGTAGTGAACTACTTTCACATTTTTCAGAGATTCAGTCAGATTTGGTACGTTAAAAGTAACTTTGTACTTTCCGTCTTCTGTCTTCACTCCGCCGTCAACAGGTGTTAAGTCAAAAAACTTGGTTACAAGCGTTTTGCCCTGTAACTCTGTTTTCAGCTCTTCTGCCTGTTCTGCAATACTTTCCAGTGTAGCAGTTCCCTCATTAACAGCCAGGATTTTGTCCAGGACTTCCTGAGACGTCACTTCTGAAAAGTTTTCTTTGGTACCTTCTGTCATTTCATACTTGCCTACAGAGTCTCCTGATGGAGTAGCCTGTGTTGTCTTGCTGCCTGCGGCGAATACACTGACTGCCTGAGTAACGACCAAAGCTGCAGCTAAAAGAGTTCCCAAAAGTCTTTTTTTCATCGGTATCACCTTTCCTTTCTTTTTATTTTTCTATAGATACCAGTACAGCTTGTACCAGATATCTCTGAGTGGAGATTCCTGCATAGCAGGTGGACAAAGTAATGATTTTGTCCTCATTTGTCACTTCCGTGGAAGTATCTATAAAGGCATTCATATCCCGCATGGAGAAAATGCCGTCCAAATACTGCTTATAGGTGTCTTTATCCCAGAAGTTATACGTCATAAGCAGGTGCTTGTTGTCTGTCAGATATGCTGCAAAAATTTTATAATGAAGTATCCTGTCTGTCATATAAATGGTAATATCCCGGTTGGCGTCAAAGAAACTTCTGTCCATATACTGGTGAATACTCTGAAACATCGAGCCATTTTTCATATCGTGTCCATAGATAACCGTATTGGGGTCTTCAAAGGTTTTGGTATTATAGTTCTCAGTAAAAATAGCTCCTTCTTTTTTCTCTTCTCCGTCAATAGTGTGGTTGAGATAATATCCGTTATCTGTGCTGCTCTGTAAAATGGGATAGTCTACGGCTGTCCCCGGCACTTTTATCCAGGCATACACATCGGGATTCTGCTGCTGCAGGGCTGCAAAATCTATGGGAATTTCTACAGCCGGCTGTTCCGGCTGTGTTTCTTCCGTTTCCTGCTGCTCTGTGTTTTCTTCCGTATCCGGTGTTTCTTCTTTTACCACTTCTTTTTTGATATCTTCGTATTCTTTGCCGGCATTTTTCTCTTCCATATATTTATAGAGTCCTACAATCCCGCAGAGAATACCCAGTCCAAGGCATACAAAGGCAATAATTTTTTTCTTTTTCATATGCCCTCCTATTCTGCTTCTTTGTAAAAATGCTGTATCATCAGCTTATAAAGTTCCTGGTCATTGACATGATATTCATCAAATTCGCCGCCGCTTACGCCTTCCCCCGGAATACTCCAGGTTTCCCGGTCTGCATCGGAGGCAAAATCCTGCAAAATCTTTACATACTGGTCTGTGCCAATATTGGTGACCATGTAGTCGTTTAATTTTTCATAGAGTTCTGTTACCAGAGAAGGCGTTTTGCTGTAAACCTTTGTGGCTTTGTTTCCATATGCTTCCAAAAATGCCATCTGACGCTCCAGACGTTCCATGGCGCTCTGGTCTTTTTCAATATTTCGATAACGGACAAAGGTTTCCGCATTCTCCGGGGTGAGTTCTGCCTCTGCTCCCTTTTTCCACTCTGGATTTTTTTCCTCCAGACTGTCATTGGGAACCGTGACCGTCACACCGCCGATTCCTTCAATTAAGGTAGGAATACCATCCATGTTCAAGGCACAGTACCCTTGTATGGGCAGACCGTAAAGGAGCTTGGAGACTGCCTGCTTCATCAACTCACAGCTTTCATTTTTTCCGTCTCCATATGCATAAGCCAGATTGATGTGATCTGTGGTGGTTCCCAGACTGTCTCCATTCTGGTCAAAGACTTCTATCTCTGCCATGGTATCTCTGGGAATGGACACTACACTCATTTTGTGTTCCACCCGATCCCAGGATATGATAAAAATGGCATCTGCTTGTCCGGCATTGGCCTGTCCGGTGGTAGTTTCCACTTTTTCTCTGGAATCAATGCCCATAAAGAGGAAGTTACTCAAATGGTCATTGTATTTATATTCTTTTCCTTCATAAGTAACAGAACCTGAAGTAGCTGTCTTTGCCTCTCCTGTCTCTGCTGCATATTCTGTTTCCGCTTCCTGTACTGCGTGTTGTTTGCGCCATATTCCAAACCCCGCTGTCCCTATAATTCCCAGAACAAGCACGGCAATCAGCGCTGTCAGGCACTTTTTCACTTGTCGTTTCCGTCTTTTTCCGGTTCTGCTCATTTTTTATCCTTCTCTTTGTATGTATTTCAGCTCTTCCAGCTTATCAAGCACAGCCTGTGCAATTTCTGCCTGAGCTTCATAGGTTGAGGAAGGTGAAGTTGTCACTTCTGCTGCACTGATATAATGTTCTCCCCATTTTGCTTTTAGTGCAGCATCAAGAGTTGCCGCATCTACACTGCCGTCCATGGGCATTGTCCCAATGATGATAAATTTCTCTTTATCGGGAAAGGTCTCCAGAATTTTCTGCTGCTGTTCTGCCAGTTCTGCAGGATCATGATTCCAGCCTCCGTAATATCCCATGCAAATCACAGGAATACACTGCAAATCTGTCCGGTTGGTCTGTTCTGGTGTCAAATCCCGAATTCCCGTCTCGGTAATGGCAAGCTCTGCACCTGCTGCTGCTTCCTGATGCTTTGTAATATACTGCTGTACCTGGTCTGCCGGTACGCCTGCCATGGTCATCATGGACAAAGTACTTGCGCCCTGCAGCGTTTTGTCCTGTACCGGAAGGCTGTATCCCTTTTCCTGCAGAAGCTGCTGCAAAATTACCTTATAAGAATACGTTGCAGACGGCTCTCCATTTATCAAATCATCCCCCCAGCATACAATGCCTTCCGGGTTCTCTTTGGACGCCTCTTCTGTCTCCGTATTTTCCGCTTCTGTACTTTCTGTCTTCTTCTGTCCGTCCTCTGCTTTGTTTCCGGTATCCTCTTTCTTTCCTGCTGCAATGGCCTGCAGTCTTTTGCTTTCTGCTGCTTCTGTTTTCTTACTCCATATCAGCATTCCTGCCAGGAGAACTACCAGAATCACACAGAACGCCATGAAAATAATGTTCCACTTCTTTTCCTTGTTATTAAAATCAAACACTTCTTGCACTCCTTGCCAAGTTATTTCTTATAGTATCCTTTGTAGGAGTTGTAATATCTTCCCTTTTTCATGTCTACTTTATTCAGAACCGCACCGATAAGGTGACAGCCGCTTCGCTCTATCTGCGTTTTTACCTTCTGCGCCGCTTTGTAGCTGATGGCTTCACTCTCTATAACCAGAATTCCGGCATCACAGTTTTTTGCCACAACCGTGGCGTCAATCAGACTGGCTGCCGGCGGTGTATCGATGAAAATGTAGGCATAATCATCTCTTTTCTGACGAAGCAATTCTGTAAAGTCCGCATCTCCCAGAAGCTCCGAAGGGTTGGGAGCCGTAGGCCCTGCAAAAATCATATCCATGTTCTGAAAGTTTGTGTGGTAGATAATGTCCTGTAATTCCACCTGACCGCTTAAGTACTGGGATAATCCGTTTACCGCTTCGTTTACACGGTACTTATTTATAAAGGTAGACTTTCTGATATCTGCGTCTATCAAAAGGACCTTCTGCCCCAGTTTTCCCATTTCCATTGCCAGAGAAAAGGCGACATCACTTTTTCCTTCATTGGGATAACAGCTTGTCAGCAGAATGGTTTTCACCTGCTTGCTGGAAAACTGAATATTGGTACGCAGTGTTTTTATGGACTCCTCATAATAGTAGTTGGACTTTCTCGGGTCCCTCATCATAACACTATTTTCCATTATGCTCTCCCTCCTTTGCTGCTCTTCTTCTTTTTACTTTTTTTCTTTTTTCCAATGTAATCTTTTCTGTCCGGTACAACAGCCAAGGTGGAAATGCCCAGATATTTTTCAATATCGTCTTCTGTCTTAATGCTGTCATTCATAATCGTAATCACGACCACAATACCTGCGCTTAAAATCAGTCCGGCCAGAAGACCAAGCATGGTATTCTGGCTCATGCTGGGGCTTGTCTGTACGGTAGGAATTTCACCGTCTTCGATAATCTTAGGCGGAATGACTTCCATCTTATCTCCAATGTATGAGGAAGCCACGTTGGCAAGTTCATCTACAATAGCTTTTGCCTTCTCTGCATCAGGATAAGTCACAGACACGTTCAAAATACGGGTATCTGTGGGGTTATCCAAAGTAATGCAGGATTTCAGTGCTTTATAGCTGATGTTCAGTTCCTGATTCTCAATAACCTTTTGCAGTACTTCCCTGCTTGTGGTCAGTACGGTATAGTCTTTCGTAAGCTGGCTGCCCATCTGTAAGTCCGCAAGGGATGACAGGGTAGTCTCTTTGGTAAGTACCAGCATGCTTGACGTAGATGTATAGACCGGCGTCATAAAAAATTTGGTATACACACAGCTTAAACATCCACACAGCAGCCCCACGGCCAGAATCATGAAAATTCTTTTCTTTAGTGCGTAAAATATTTCCCTTAAATCAATTTCCATTTCATCGTCATGCATATTTTCCATATTTGTCGTTCTCTCTCCTCTGTGTATTTTGTTTGATAAGCTTCAGTGCATTTTTATAACAAAGCTTTTTCATATATATACTATCCAAATGTTTTGCCATCCACACTTCTGCCCCCTGTGTGCTGGGTTTCCGTGCTTTTGTGTTGTGCATGTCTGTTGCCAGAAAGTGAATTTTCTCATCTTTCAGCATCTTCCTGCACCATCTGGTTGTTTCTTCATACCATTTTCCACCGATTCTCCGATAGTTCATCTGCATCAAAGCGCCGATTTCTGTCAACTCCTCCACTCTTCCCTTTTCCCTAAGCGCACCATAGCGCTCGATATGGGCGATAACAGGACGGTAATGCTGCGTCATCAGGGTTCTGACACATCTGTACAAATCCGAATAAGGTACCCATGGCATAAATTCTACTAATACATAAGAAGTTCCCGCCAGGGTAAGAATCTCTCCCCTTTCCAGCTTTTCTAGTATATCCAGTGTATACATAATTTCCTGCCCTGGATAAATACGAAACGCAGGATTGATTTTCTCTCTGACTCTCGCCTCCAGCTCTGCACATGCACGGCGAATTGTTTCCGGACTATTATGACAGTATTCTGCAGAATAATGAGGTGTGGCAATAACCGCTTCCACTCCCTGCTTTGCCGCCATTTTCAGCATCCGAAGACTTTCTGCTTCGCTGGAAGAACCATCATCAAAACCGGGAAGTATGTGACTGTGAATGTCTATTTTCTTCATTTTTCCCCCTTTATAATTATTTGTATACACAAATACCCCCCCCCGGAAATTTTACCTAAATTTTACATACCAGGGAGGGCATTTTTCACAATTTGTTTCCTCACATAAAAATATGCCGACGATACATGCGTCGGCATACAATTACAATCATTACAGTGTCTACAATTTTTCAAGCAATTTCCTATGAATTAATGCCTTTTAGTGCTTATACTATACCATAAACTTCCTGCTTCTACAACAGAAAAATACAATTTACAACACTTTTTTACATATTTTGTTGCGTAGAGTTTCTTCCTATTAAATATGAGTACTATTTCAGCATCTGTTTTTAAGACTTCCTGATTTTCTTCCTCTTCCATGTGTGAAAGGAAGCGCCTTATATATTTTAAAATTTCCTTACTGAGTATTTGCCTTGTATCTGCAGTAATCAACTGTCCCCGTCAAAACACATCATGTTTATGTTTTTTAATATTTTACTGTCAACAGGTTGTCCTTTTGATTTACGTTCTTTCAAATCCAGTTATGCTTTTGCTTTAAAAGATTTCCAAAACTGCTTTCTAAATTCCTCTGTTATGGATTCAACAATCAAAACAATATCTATATCTTTTGTGGCACGAAACGGAAGTTCTTCATTTTCCATAATTAAGTCACATGCTGTACCTCCGATAATTACATATTGGTCTTCAAATCCTGTAACCATTATTTCTCTAACTCCCTTTCTATTAGTTCTTCTACTGCTTCCTCTATTCTTTCATCTTCTTTTCCACTAAAAGATAATGCAACTGAAAGACTATCCCCCACACTATCATTTGAAAAATGTATTGGATTATATGCCCATGGTTCAAGTCTAACTTACTTATCTTTTTTTCATATCATATAAATCATGCCAGCATTCTCCCTTCTAAATAGGAACACCGCAAATAATCTAGGTAGTATTACTTTCTTACGAGTTTTCTTGCGAGTTATCTCACAAAAAACTCGTAAGAAACTCGCAGCATTAGATCACTTAAAAATCAAATGCATATTCGTAAATCTTTCTAATGAATGTTTTTCCTTTTCAATAAATCGCCAGGTTTGTTTAAAAGTACCCGGAGCAATTAAATCTTCTTGAGAAATAAATGCAATAAAATCCTCTACCTTACCTTCAAACTTTTCTGCAAAATCATCCGCCATATCTGCCTTTTCATCATCTGTGAAATCTTTCAATTCATTGAAAAGAACATGCTCCAAATTACAAGAATTAAAATAGATTCTATAGCTGACACCATTGATTTTCCCGGAAGAATATAATTTTGATAATATTTCTGCTTTTTGAGTATGCTTCCGGATTAAATAATCCGGATATTTCGTTTCTATACGATCCAGATAATAGTGGACTCCCTCAACATCTTTTTCTACAATCGCATCATTGCAAAAAGCTCCATCCATATCAACAATGTGTATGATTTTTAAAAAGTCCTCTATCTTGTACCCGTATTTTTGTTTTACTGATTCAATTAAATTGTTAATCTTGGAAAGTATATTATCTGTTGATGTATAATCCTTTGTTGTGATATCTCCATGAACTACTACAAACTGAATCTCTTCACTCGAAAAATATTCTTTTAAGATGGATCCCAATGCAGCCTCGTCACTCGGTCCTTCTACAATGACTGCAATTACTTTTTTCTCATTCATCGCGGACACCCCGCCCTGCTTTTCTAAATGCTCTGGCAATTTTTAAACTATCAGTTTCTTCATAAATTTCTTCTGATTGACCACCTAATGTAATGCTTCTGATATACATATTGCGAAGATTGTTACTTTCTCTTACATTCTTCATATGAATATAGCGATTATTCGGATTCGTAGTGGAAAACATAATACTTTCCTTATCAATCATTTCAAGTGCACGTAGATTGTGTGATGTAAAAATCAGCTGTCCTTTTGCACTCTTTTTGAAAATGTCCAGCAGTTCTCCCAACATATATTCAAAAATTCCGGAATCAAGTTCGTCAATCACAAGACAGATTGAAGGATTTCCAAAAGCCTGTATGAGTGCATTCAGAATGGAAATGATTTTAATAATTCCCTCTGATTCCATTCTGATTGGAATCTCTTTCATGCCCTCTCGCTTTGACATTAATTCCAGCTTCCATCCTTCTTCACCATCATTCAACGATTGTTTCCCATAATTTTTAATCGTTACCTGCAGTCCTGGAATGATTGTGTATAACACAATATTAATCTGTTCAACAATTGTCTCTAACAGATTTTTTCTTTCCTCGTCCACTAAAATTGGTTCTGTCAAAGATACTGTAAAATCCCCTTTTGCTCCCATGTTATCATTTTCAATCCGAAATGCCATCGGCAAGACGAAATTAGCGGAAATCACTCCTGAATGCGTATTGCGAATCACAAATAAATCTTTCAAAGCAAATTCAAACAAAGAAGAAATAATAGCTGAAAATTGTTGAAATCCATTTTCATATTCTCTGCAGAATATTTCCCGACTGCTTTCACCAAAAATATAAGAGCAGTTACTTTTCTCTGCCATCTTACGCGCTACAATTAAATCTGTTTTTATTTCTTTATTTTCTTCCAGAACTTCATCTAGTCTTTTCTGTGGTTTAAAAATAACATTCGTTTGATCTCTTTGGTAATCCATAAATACAGTCTTATTTGTTCTGATTCCATTTTCATTCTTTGCAGCACTCAATGTTTCCCGACTGATAACGACCTCTTTTTCTTTTCTGCTAAGACTTAATCTGTATCCTATTTCAAACACGATACTATCCATAAAAATATTGAAATCTGCAAAAATTTCAGCAGTATCGGAATCCATGTCCATGTAATCTTCTAATGACTGATCAAGATCGGCTCCTATCATTACTTTTTGTAAAAAATACAATGCATCAACAACCGCTGTTTTTCCCGAACCATTTTGTCCGTAAATTCCCAGTATTTCTGCTTTATCCGCTGATAAAATTTTGTTTACAGTATTCGGCATATATATAGTGCCTTTTTTTACATTTTTAATACTTGTCAATTGTAATGATGACAAACGAACAATCAGTCTTCTCATCTTTATTCTTCTCCTTACAACCATCATTCCACACTATATGCTATGACTATAACGATACCACAAAGCATTGATTTCTTCAATATTTTTCTCTGTTTCCGTATTTTTTATGCGTTTCTTTAAATTCTATTCTTTCTATTTCTGAACAATCCGCAGATTATTTCATTGTCTGTATTTTGTTTTCGCCCTCTTTCTCCCCGCCTGGAATTATCTTATGCTTTATTTATACTTTATCCATTTATCATCCTTGCAAACGTTCTTTATACTGTCCTTGGAAGTAGTCTGGCTCCAAGAGACAGTACAGCATGGAAAAGGGAATATGACGGAAGGACTTCCGTGGAACGCTCCAACAAGCGTGAGAAAGAGGACTATAAATTAGAAGACGGCAGGCACCGCTCTACGAAGATGTGGTACTGCCGCCTCTACGGCATCATGATGCTCCAACATCTTGATGCCTGGGAAATGCCATCAGTCGAGGCATTTCAAAAATCATTATTAGGATTCGCCGCCTAATAATGATATCTTAAACGACACCATAAAATTTTTCAAGGCATAGTTCCCACTATGTCCAATATTTATGTCCATTTTTCTCAAATTTCTTTTCCTGTACGATATTTAGTTGTCAATTTCCAGTTAGAATCTCATTCATTGAGATTCCGAGAAGTTATTGAAGCGTGAAGGAAGCAAATCCCATTTGCGCTGTGGCCTTCCGACCATAAAATTCGTATGCCCCAAAATGAAATGGAAATGGGACAGCGCCACAAAGAAATCGAAACGCATATGCCACTGTGATCATCCATGTACCACTTCTTCCTGTGGAAGAATGATTTACATTTATCCGGAACAGAATCTTCGTGCCTATCCTGGTACAGTCCGCGGTACAGATAAATGGGATTCCACCTATAAAGTCAGAGTAAATGTTGAGAAATCGATTAACCATTTCAAAAACAGTTTTTGTGTTGCCGGGCGTAAAACGCAGAATGAGAAAACGCTTCATGCCGACCTGCTTCTCGCCGGAATTACCCAGCTCATTACTGTAATGGTCGCTGACAAACTGTACAAGCATCAATATATCCGCAGCTTAAGGCCTTTGATTGCGTAAATACCTGCGATTCATACTCATTTATCAGCAGATAGCCCTATCTGTTTTGTTTTCATGTCCTGAAATTCTGTTTTTTACATACACCTCCTGAAAGACAGGCTATGCCAGATTTTTGCCTTATTGGAATCAAGATTACGTACTCGTTTCGCAACTACCTATCTATCACCTTCATGACAATATCATGCTGCAAATTTTTCAATAACTCAATGAATGCAATATTCGGAATAGTTGGGCGTCTGTTCTTTAAATTATTTTATTACTTTACAGCGCATGAACATTTGCATCCGGATTATCACTTCCATAGACCAAAAGCCCTCTTCTATAATTTCCAGAAACAAAAAAGTGGAGATGAATAAGCATTCATTGCTATCCATTCCACTTTAGTATATCAAAACGTTCCCTGCGAGAATCGAACTCACAACTAGTGCTTAGGAGGCACTTGTTATATCCATTTAACTAAGAGAACATAGTATTGATTTCTGTCTTCCTTTACTAATCTATGATACTATACTTTCCCTCCTTTTTCAAGGAATTTTTTCTACTGTTTTACATATCCTTCTGCGTGCTGCTGTGCTCCCGTTTTTTATTCCATAGCAAAAAGGAAGCACAGCACTTCACCTGTCTGCACTCCCTTTCTCTCCTACATCATATCAAATTCCACATATCCCTGCAGCCACACAATGCCCTTGAATCGTCTTCCCACTTCAGGAATCCCCATCAAATCATTTTCATTGATGCAGATATCCAGTTCCACATCATTGCAGGCAATCCGCAGTTCCCAAACGGTTTCTTCTGTCCTTTGATTACGCATTTTGGAACATTCCAGGATTTCCCCCATAACACTGTACAAATCACATTCCATTCCATAGGGCATAAAATATGTATCTACAATGCTGTAAATGTCCTCATTTTCGATTCTTCCGGAAATCATGGCATAAGTATCCATATCTTCTATTGTAAGACTTTCCATGGCCTCCTCGTCTCCGTTTTTGGCCGCTGCAATAAGGCGTCCCCGGTTGGCTGCATCTATCCGGCTCTGAGATTCCTGTCCCTCCTGTTTCCACACCGGAAGCAGAATGGTTCCCTTCTTCGCCAGACCGGACAGCGTCACGTTGTACATCCCCCCGGAAGCAAAATTTCCTCTTCCCCGCTGGGTCAGATACTCTCCTGCATTTTGCAGATAGAAGATAATGGTAACACCTATCCGCATATCATCACATGCGCCGGCAAAGGATTCTTTCCCTGCATGCTTTTCAATGCTCACCTGCTCACGCAGGGTAATGCCTGTGCCTCGAAAATACGGAAAATAATATTCCATTTGGAATTCATTATTTTCATCGTATTCCCCACACACTGTAATCCCAAAATCACAGCCGAACATTTTGGACAATTCTGCAAACAAATGATGTTTTCCATCCTCAACGACAATTTTCTCGTCATAAGTATGAATGACTTCTTTCAGAATCTGGTCCAGCTTTTTCTTATCCGTAATATCAGAAAAACCAATTGCTTTTAAATAACTGTGCAATCTGCACCTCCATCTATTTGTTTGGTGTAATGACTTCTTTACCGCCCATATATGGTCTCAATGCTTCCGGAATTCTCACAGAGCCATCTGCCTGCAGGTTATTTTCCAGGAAAGCGATTAACATTCTCGGTGGCGCAACTACTGTATTATTCAGTGTATGTGCCAGGTATTTCTCACCTTTGCCATTGACACGGATTTTCAGTCTTCTGGCCTGAGCATCTCCCAGATTCGAGCAGCTTCCCACCTCAAAATATTTTTTCTGTCTTGGAGACCATGCCTCTACGTCTACAGATTTCACTTTCAGATCAGCCAAATCTCCAGAACAACATTCCAGAGTTCTTACCGGAACATCTAAAGAACGGAATAAATCCACGGTATTCTGCCATAATTTATCAAACCACATTGGGCTTTCTTCCGGTTTACATACTACTATCATTTCCTGTTTCTCAAACTGGTGGATTCTGTACACACCTCTCTCTTCCAGGCCATGTGCGCCTTTTTCCTTACGGAAACATGGAGAATAGCTGGTCAGAGTTTTCGGAAGCTCCTCTTCCTGAATAATGGTATCAATAAATTTACCAATCATAGAATGTTCACTGGTTCCAATAAGATACAGATCTTCCCCTTCAATTTTATACATCATGGCGTCCATTTCTGCAAAACTCATAACGCCTGTAACCACATCACTGCGAATCATGTACGGAGGAATACAGTAAGTAAATCCACGGTCAATCATAAAGTCTCTCGCATAGGAAATCACTGCGGAATGAAGTCTCGCAATGTCTCCCATCAGATAATAGAAGCCATTTCCCGCTACTTTTCTTGCGCTGTCCAGGTCGATGCCGTTAAAACTTTCCATAATATCTGCATGATACGGAATTTCGTAATCCGGCACAACCGGCTCGCCATATTTCTGCACCTCCACATTTTCACTGTCGTCTTTTCCGATTGGTACAGACGGATCAATGATATTTGGAATTGTCATCATAATCGTTTTGATTTTTTCTTCTACTTCTTTTTCTTCTGCTGACAGTTTTTCTACGGTTTCTGCATTAGCAGTTACCTGTTTCTTAGCCTCTTCTGCCTCTTCTCTCTTGCCTTCCTTCATCAGACCGCCAATCATTTTGGAAATCTTGTTTCTCTCTGCTCTTAATGCCTCTACTTCCTGTTTAATCTCTCGATTTCTCTTATCCAGTTCCATAACTTCATCTACTAATGGAAGTTTGCTGTCCTGGAATTTATTTCTGATGTTTTGTTTTACCACTTCTGGATTTTCTCTCAAAAATCTAATATCTAACATTTTTAATCTCCTTTTCAGTTTTCACTTATATATCGAACTCATTTTCTTCGATACCAAAGTTTACAGCTTTCTTTAACGCCTGAATTTCCTCATCACTGAGTGCTACATAAGATTCCCCGTTTACAATTTCTTTAATATAGAGGAAACAATTTTCCCGGCTGTGAATGGCATTCAATAAAAATCCGGTATTATTGTTATCCAACATAGCCAATACAAAGCTCAGCTTCCCGCCCATATCTTCAAATGCATCGTATTTTACAATTCCATACTTGTCCAGAATCATATTCTGCATTTTTTCCAGCTTTGCAATATTTTCTGCATTTATCTCTGAATTCACTGTGAGTTTTTCAATTAATTCAAATTTTCTCTTAAACAATTTTTCCAGAGACTGTGCATCTTTACCTTTCATAAAGATAGCGTATTTTCTGCTCAGTCTGTTAAGCCCTAATGATAAATTAAACACGCATACTAATAGTATAACCACAACTATTAAAAGCATAAGTAACAAAATACCGGAGTAGGACTGAAGACTGCTTACGAATTTCTCCATATGTATTTTACCGCTCCTTTTACTTTACAGTTTCCAAAAGTTCTACTATTCGTTCCAATTCTTCCTGTGAATAATATTCGATTTCTATTTTTCCTTTGTCGCGATTTTTTCTGCGAATGGCTACCTTTGAACCTATAATCCCTTTAATTTTTTCTTCCAGTTGTTCGTAAACCAAATCTTCTGCAAAATTTTTCTCTTTTTCCGGCTTTGGCTCTGCCGGATTCAACAAAAGCTTTACCAGTTTTTCCGTTTCTCTTACGTTCAACTTTTCATCAAAGACCTTTACAGCCGCTGCATGCTGTTCATCCTTATTTTCTATGGCAAGCAACGCTCTGGCATGTCCTGTGGTCAGCATTTCGTCCACCAGCATTTGCTGTACTCTCTCATCCAGCTTCAAAAGACGCATGGAATTGGTGACTGCAGTTCTGCTTTTGGACACCCGTTCTGCAATTACATCCTGTTTCAGATGAAACTCCTCCATAAGTCTCTTATAGGCAGCCGCTTCTTCAATCGGATTCAGATTTTCCCTTTGAATATTTTCAATCAATGAAATTTCCACAGTTTCCTGCTCTGAAAAATCCTTGACAATCACCGGAACCTCTTTGAGTCCTGCCAGTTTGGAGGCTCTCCACCTTCTCTCTCCTGCAATAATCTCATAATAATCGCCTTTTTTTTGAACCAAAAGAGGCTGCAGCACACCGAACTGTTTAATGGATTCTGATAATTCTAAAAGTGCGTCTTCGTCGAACTGTTTTCGCGGCTGGCTTCGATTGGGCTCTATCTGTGTCATTTTAACAATCAGCACAGAACCTTCCTCTTTCACTTTCTCTTCTGTGTCTTTTTTAGTCACCTTAGTTGTCCGGACAGCCGCTTTCTTTGTCACTGCCGTCTTGGGCTTAACTGCTGTCTCGCTAATCATAGCGTCAAGCCCTCTTCCTAATCCTCCTTTTCTCACAGTCATTCTTCTTCCTCCCTATTTAAGACCTCTTCAGCCAGAAGCCGGTAACTCTCTGCACCTACAGATTTCGTATCATAGAGGTTAATCGGCATTCCATAACTGGGTGCCTCGGCCAGACGGACATTTCTCGGAATAATGGTTTTGTAAATGGATTGATTTAAGTTGTTCTTTACATTTTCTACAACTTGAAGAGATAAATTTGTTCTTGCATCATACATGGTAAATACAACGCCTTCAATAATCAATTCTGAATTTAGCCTTTCCTGAACCAGTTCAATCGTATGAATCAACTGTGTCAAACCTTCCAAAGCATAGTATTCACACTGGATAGGAACCAGCACTGAATCTGCCGTGGTCATAGCATTGATAGTTAAAATGTTTAACGATGGGGGACAATCCATAATAACAAAATCATACTTATCCTTAATAGTATCAATCTGATTTTTCAGCAGGTATTCTCTGCCTTCCACTCCCACCAGTTCAATTTCTGCGCCGGCAAGATTAACGTTTGAGGGAATTAGTGATAGATTTTCGTACACGTTTTCAACAATACAGTCTTTTAATTCGCACTCTCCTACCAATAACTCATAAAGTGTTGCTTCTGCATTATCCTTATCAACACCTACACCGCTTGTTGTATTCCCCTGTGGGTCAATATCAATAAGCAGCACCTTTTGATTTAATTCTGCAAGACATGCAGAAAGATTGATGGCTGTAGTTGATTTTCCTACGCCACCTTTTTGATTTGCGATTGCAATAATTCTTCCCACTTAAATTTCCCCTTATTATGATGAGTATCTTTATGTGTAATATTTCAAAACTTATTATAGCACCTTTCCCATTTGATTGCCATACCAATGTTTCACGTGAAACATTAATTTTATGTATTTTTTAAATACACTTCTTAAAAATATATTTTTTAAATGTTTCACGTGAAACATTTTGTGTGATATTTTGTATTCTCTCACTTTTTCTTGTATAATCGAGCCAAATGCTTTATAATATTCATATAAATTCATCAGGAGGTGCACTGTTTCATGAAAGAAAATAAGCATAAACTATTAACTATAAGTATACTTTTTACCTTGGCGACCGGCATTATTTATGTTATCAATCGTGTCATCTTTGCTACCGCTGTCTTAAAAAATTTACTGAAATCTTCTGCCAAGAATTTTTATAATTGGCGATTTGGTAATATTTATTATCAAAAAAAAGGACAGGGTTCTCCGCTTTTGTTAATTCATGACTTAACTGTTTACAGTTCTGCCTATGAATGGAGCCAGGTGATTGATGAATTGTCAAAAGAGCACACTGTCTATGCTTTAGACTTACTGGGCTGCGGACGTTCAGAAAAACCCAAAATCACTTATACCAATTATTTATATGTACAATTGATTTGTGACTTCATTAAGAATGTAATTCATGAAAAAACAGACATTGCCGTTTGCGGATATTCCAGTTCCTTTGCATTGCTGGCCTGCCACAGCGAATCAGACTTGTTTGGTAAATTGATTTTGATTAATCCACCTTCTTTAGCAAGTTTAAATAAAGCGCCTGGTAAACGAAGTAAATTGTATAAATTCTTATTGGAAATTCCTGTATTCAGCACCCTGATATATAATATGAAAACCAGCCAGAGCAACGTGCAATTACTTTTTACAGAAAAATACTTATACAATCCTTTCCATACTACACCGGAACTGATTGACACTTACTATGAAACCGCACATAAGGATTTAGGAAGTGCTAAATATCTTCTTTCCAGTCTCTGTGGTTTGTATACCAACAATAGCATTATTCATGCACTGAAATGTATTAACCAGAGTATTGTAATTCTTACCGGAGAAACCGAACCAGAAGGTGAAGAAATTGCCTCCGATTATATAGAATTAAACCCGGCAATCGAAACATGCAAAATGAAACGCGCAAAACACCTTCCACATTTGGAAACTCCACAGGAGTTTACAGAAACCTTGAAAATTTATTTGTAACTTAGTTCTTTTCTATATAAGAGCAGCCCCAAATGTTTCACGTGAAACATTTGGGGCTGCTTTTTCAAGTCTTACACTCTTTAAAGTATTTCTTTATTTTGTTTCTCCACTTTCCCAGTTTTTTATCATAGAATCAAAGGCATCCAACATTTCTTTTACCTTCATTTTATTTACCATCATTTCATTGCCTTTTGAATCTTTGACTAAATAGAAGTTGGCATCATATGCATAATACTCTACTGTATTGTTGATACCTCCCTCTTTTTCAAATGTGATGGTAATATCTGGTGTCCCTTCTGCCTGAATGCCCTGATTTTGTTCCTGCCATTCCATAGAGGTCACTGTACTAAAGAATGTAGAAAATGCTGTCTTATCAATTTCTTTATCATTGACGTAATACTTTGTTTCTGTTTCTGTACTGTCATCACTACTGTCTTTATCATCCGAATCTTTTTCCACTTCAATTTCTTTCTTGACAGCAGTATAAGTCTGTCCGTTTCTTACAAATGTTACTTTGTCCAAATCAGCAAAAGAATAATCTGCTACCAGGCTGCTTACCAAGTCTTCTGGATTTATATTGAGCATGCTCTCTACCTTATCAGCAGAAAGTGTGTATATATATTTGCTGTCCTGCATTTTTGCATAATAATTACCTTCTGTATCCTGCTTACCAATTAAGAACACAGCCTGCTTATTTACAGTAACCTGTTCTGTTTCATCTGAAGAAGAATCCGAACTGCTCTTGCTTTCATCATCAGTATCTTCATCAGAGCTTTCTTTTGTTTCGGTCACCTGATAATTCACAGTAATGGTAGTCGGATTATCCAGTCCATATTCTGAAAGATTATCTGTACGGTAAGTAACAAAATCATTCCATGAAACACCGGAATAATTATTCATATATTCTCCCACTTTTGAACTATCTACGGCCGTAGTATTTCCATCACGGTCTTTATAAGTCCAACCCGTTTCTGATGCATCATTGGTTTCCAACGTCTGCACCGTTCCATTACTGTTAATTTCCACATTTTTGATTGTAGAAGCCGTAATAGACGGAATCTCTTCTTTATCTGCTAAATCTGTGATTTTAAACTGAAGACCGGATTTTACTGAAGAATCCACCAAATAAATGGTATCACTTCCACTTTTACTCATATAGCAGCCGGACACAGAATCGTTGACATCACCGAACTTCAGTTCTGTTTCTTTTCCATCTTTATCGGTCACAACCACCTGCACTTCCGGGTTTTGCAGTCCATAATCTGCCAAATTATCCGTTTTTTCCAGTTCTCTTGTGGAAGAAATGGAGGTAATGCTAGACACAATATTTAAAAACTGTGATTCACTTAATGGAAAATTTTCATCATCCGCATATTTCCAGGTATCGTCCTCATGAGTAAACGTATATGTGTTTTCTCCTGACTGTATTTTCAATTTGGTAATATCTGCTGCATCTTCCTCGAATGCTGTTTCTTTGCTTTCTTCTGTGTCTGTGGACTGGTCTTCATCCGGTATGGCCACACGCATTACTGCATATACGCCTACAAGAACAACCAGAACAACAATTGCTGCCAGAAGTCCTTTTTTCTTTTTTTTCATATTACTGTTTTCTCCTCTTCATCCAGATACCAAATCCAATTAACAGGGTACATACCGGAAGCACACCGGTTACAAAAATGCTCCAGAAGTTAATATCTGCTGTAGGCACAGTCAGTGTCGTCGTGTCATAAGATTTACTTGGAATCGAAATCTGATTGCTGTCATCTGTGCTGCACATCCATGCCAGAGAAGCAGACAGCAGTTCATAGTTTGTTCCTGAAACCATTGAATTTATACTGTCATTGAAAATGGAAGCGGAAGCAAAATAAGCAATCTGCGTTTCCTTATCGTCTCCTACTTTTTCGGTAATAGACACAGCCAGATCAAATGGACCATCAATATCTCCGTCTTCTTTTTCCATAGTATCCATATCTTTCAGATTTGTCTTGGAATAAGCACTGTCGGAAGTTGTCAGTATGCTGCTGATATTCAGGGTATCTCTTATATTATCGGCCTTTTTAATCCCCTGCGCCAGAGGTACCAGCACGTATCTGCTCTGTGAGGAAAGTTCAGAATTAATCTCACCGCTTTCGATATTTGGCAGCAAATAATATGGATTTTGGGAAACGTAATTATCCGTATTTCCTTCTAAAACAATGCCATCTACAGGCTGAACACCGTAATTTTCCAATACGGATTCAAAATTCGGCATATCTTCATCCGTATAGTTAGAAACAATCAATGCTTTCCCGCCATTTTCCAAATAAGAAATAATCTTATCTGCCTCTTCTTTCGTCAAATCTGTTGCCGGAGCAAAGATAAACAGACACTCTGCGTCATCCGGGACAGCTTCTTCTGAAAGCAGATTTAAAGACTTAATTTCAATATTTGCCTTCTCTATGGTTTCTTTCATAGTTTCACTCATAGAGGATTCATCATGGCCTTCCAAATTGTATAAAACCGGCATATTATCGGATACTACATAGTTAATGGCACTTGTAAGCTGGCCCTCTCCATCAAATCCCGTAACTTCCTGTGAATAGGTCTGATAATTGATAGATGTCTCATACATAGAACTGTAATCTACAACCTTACTCTTATCTCCGCATACTACAATAATACTGTTATTACTGATATTGTCAGAAGTATACTGAGAAGCAAATTTAGGAGATACAGCCGGGTCTTTTTGCTCTACTGTAATGTGCTTGCTGCCTTCCTCATATTTTTCCAACAGATTTTTTATATCACTGCTTTCTGTGCCGTCCTGGGCAATGTAATACAAAGTTACATCCTTTTTCAGGTTCTTTAAAATCTTTTCCGTCTGTTCGCCTATGGTATATAACTTCTGGCTGCTCAAATCAATTTCTCTGTATTTGGAGGGAATTTCCTGCACAACCAGATTCAAAACCACAACAATGGCAATTACCACGGCTGTTACCGCCATACTATAGGTTCCATGCTTCAAAAGCTTCTTATTTCGCTTTCTCTGTTCCCTGTAGCTGCTTATCATTTCTTTCAAATTTATTTTCTTCATATCTGCATTTCCTTTCCTCTAAAATAAGTTTACCTTAGCTCCAACGCCGTTTTTGTATACACTGAATGGTCAGAAATACAAAAATGCAGATAACGGAAAACATATAAAGAATACCTGTCATATCCAAAATACCGCCTACAAAATTATCAAACTGATTGGATATCGCTAGAAGTCCCAGCACTTTCTGAATCAGTCCTGAATAAACCGTTGGTTTTATAATATAAACCACCAGGGTGACTACCGCCAAAACCCCACTGACCCCTGCAGAAAGGACGACACTCTTTGTCATCTGGTAAATAATCACACCCAGAATAATCACTAACACCAGAAAGGCCATCATAGAAGTTATGGCCGTATCAGAAAAGAAACTGGTAATGCCATCCATCATAAAACTGCAAAACAAAACGCCAAAAGTAAGAACTGCAGCAATCACCTGGCTTTCTGTCACAGAAGACAGAAACATTCCTACGGCAATCTGTGCACATCCCAGAAAGAAAAATCCCAAAAGCGCTGTATAAGCCATTGCATAGGACACCGTACCGTATCTTCCCATAATCAAAGGATAAAAACCTGCTATCACTACCGGAATCAAATACATGGTAACCATGCTGAGATACTTGCCTAAAACTACTTTCCAAACTGATACCGGAGCTGTCAGAAGAAGCTGGTCAGTCTTATTTTTTTTCTCTTCAGCCAGTATTTTCATTGTCAAAATCGGTGTAATAATCAAAAAGATAAAGGTTACAGAATTCAGTGTAGCGCCAAAATCCGGACTTGCATACTGCAGATTATAGGCAGTAAAGTAAATGCCCAGTATTAACAAAATAAACGCCACAAACACATATCCAATCATGGAGGTAAGATACCCTCTCAATTCTTTTTTATAAACTGCCAGCATATACTATTTCTCCTCCTCTTTTCCGCTCTCAGCATCGCTATCTTCTGCCAGATTTTCCGAAGTATCCGCTTCAAACATCTCATCCACTTCCGAACTGATGCTTCTTCCATCATCTGTCAGTTTTAAGAATACTTCTTCCAGACTCATATTACTGGACTGCATTTTCAGAATTGGACATTTCACTTCCGCCAGGGCAAAGAATATATTCTCTCTCATATCCTGATTTCCGGCAATCTTCACTGTAAAGTCACATGCGTCTTTTATCATGGACTGGTGGTAGACAAGCTCTTCAATATTTTCTACCATATCAAGAGCCTTTCGGATGACCTCTTCTTTTCCCTTCACCGTAAGCTCCAGAGAATTTGCCCCTGCCATAACCTTGCTCAAATTTTCAGGTGTGTCACTGGCCACCAGTTTTCCCTTGTCTATAATGAGCACATGATCACATACTGCGCTGACCTCAGAAAGAATATGAGAACTCAAAATAACGGTATGCTTATTTCCCAGACTCTTAATCAAATCCCTGATTTCAATAATCTGTTTCGGGTCCAGACCTACGGTAGGTTCATCTAAAATAATAATTTCCGGATAACCCAGAAGAGCCTGCGCCAGTCCCACTCTCTGCCTGTATCCTTTGGAAAGATTTTTAATCAGTCTGTCCTTTACACTTTGCAGTTTTGTAGTTGACATAACTTCATTGATATTTCCGCTTCTCTTCTCCTTTGGTATTGATTTCAGTTCAGCTACAAATTTCAAGTATTCGCTGACTGTCATATCCACATAAAGCGGTGGAATTTCCGGCAAATATCCGATTTTTTTCTTTGCCTCTTCCGGTTCTTCCAATATATTGTGTCCGTCAATGAGAATCTCTCCTTCTGTAGACGCAATATATCCGGTAATCATATTCATGGTTGTGGACTTTCCCGCACCATTAGGACCGAGAAAACCGTAAATTTTCCCTTTCTCTATGGTAAAATTCAAATGATTTACCGCCATATGACTGCCGTATTTTTTGACTAGATTTCTTACCTCAATCAAAACTGTCCCTCCTTTGATTTATGTACAAGCGCAATAAAGCTACTTTGACTTTTTTATTCTATGGGGAATTTGTGATAAAAATTAGACGAGAATGTGTTTTTTCTGTGAAATCAGAAATGATTTTTCGTATAAAAGTGAGCATGCTTAACCGTAAAAATCGAGCATGCTCACTTTTTGTCATAAGATAGGTTCTTTTGTAGGTGTTCCTGCTTTTCTCGGATATTTTTTCGGGGTATTCTTCACCTTTTTAATAACAATCAAATCTCTTTCCATATCGGTCCGGCAAAGCTGAAAGGTCACTTCCTTTTCCAGTTTTCCGCCCAGTACGGATATGGCTTTTTTGGCCTCTGTAAGCTCTTCTGACGCCTTTTCTGCTTTGTAGGATACAAATACTCCTCCTACCTTCACATAAGGCATACAATACTCGCATAAGGACGCCAGACGGGATACGGCTCTGGACACGCTCAAATCATATTGTTCTCTGTGTTCTGCCCTGCGTGCTCCGTCCTCTGCTCTCCCGTGAACGGTTTCGATTTCTTCAAGTCCCAGCCGGCTGATAACTTCATTTAAGAAATTCAGGCGTTTATTCAAGGAATCCAGCAGCGTCACCTTTAAATGCGGAAATGCAATTTTCAGAGGGATTCCAGGAAATCCGGCTCCTGTCCCCACATCAATGCAGGTGTGAATTTTCTCCATATCCAGTCCCTTTGCAATGGACAGACTATCCGCAAAATGCTTTACCAAAACCTCCTCAAACTCCGTAATTCCCGTGAGATTCATTACTTTATTCCACTCTGTCAGAAGCTCGTAATACTGTATAAACTGCTGTTCCTGCTCACTTGTCAGGCTAATTTTGTATTCTTCACATGCCTGTTTCAGAAGGGTTAAATCATAATTCATGATAGGTCTCCTTATCTGTTTCGTCTGTAAGTTTCCATATAAACCAGCAGCACGGAAATATCTGCCGGAGACACTCCTGCAATACGGGAAGCCTGTCCCACGGAAACCGGACGGTATTCTTTTAATTTCTGTTTGGCCTCAATACGCAGGCCACTGATAGCATCATAATCCATATCTTCCGGAAGTTTCTTTGTTTCCAGCTTCTTAAATCCCTCTACCTGCTTTAACTGCCGCTTAATATAGCCGTCATACTTAATGTTGATGTTGACCTGTTCTCTTACATCATCCGGCAATTCCGGTCTTTTTTTATCAAATGGCGCCACAATGTCATAAGTCAATTCCGGTCTTCGGATTAAATCTGCCAGGGAAATTCCGTTTTTCAGCGGTGTGCTTCCGTATTTTTCCAAAAGCTCCTGCACCTCTTTTACTGCTCCTACATGCACATGTTCCATGCGCTCTGCTTCTTCTGCAATTTTTTCTTTCTTCCACTGAATATAATCATACTGTTCCTGACTGACCAGTCCCACCTGATATCCCTTTTCCCGCAGACGCAAATCCGCATTGTCCTGACGCAGCAGCAGGCGGTACTCAGCCCGGCTGGTCATCATACGGTAAGGTTCATGGTTTTCCTTTGTCACTAAATCATCAATGAGCACACCAATATAAGACTCGGAACGATCCAGTATCATCTGCTCTTTTCCCAATACCTCCATAGCCGCGTTTATACCGGCTACAAGACCCTGAGCCGCTGCTTCTTCATATCCGGAACTTCCGTTAAACTGACCGCCGGAAAACAGGCCCTTGATGTTCTTAAATTCCAGTGTGGGATACAGCTGTCTGGCATTGATGCAGTCATACTCTATAGCATAGGCATTCCGCACGATTTTCGCATGCTCAAGCCCCGGCACGGAATGATACATCTCATACTGTACATCTTCCGGCAAAGAACTGGACATACCTCCTACATACATTTCATTGGTGTAACGTCCCTCCGGCTCAATAAACACCTGATGACGGTTTTTATCCGCGAATTTTACAACCTTATCCTCAATAGACGGGCAGTATCTGGGACCGGTACCCTCTATCATACCTGAATACAAAGGGGAACGGTCCAGATTTTTCCGGATAATTTCGTGGGTTTTTTCATTGGTATAGGTCAGCCAGCAGGATTCCTGCTCAATCTGTACGTCTTCCGGGTTGGTTGAAAAAGAAAACGGAACTACTTTCTCATCTCCAAACTGCTCTTCCATTTTGGAAAAATCCACACTTCTTCTGTCAATTCGAGCCGGTGTTCCTGTCTTGAAACGGAACATTTCCACACCCAGTTTTTTCAGGGAATCTGTGAGATAATTGGCCGCCTGCAATCCGTTTGGCCCTGTATAATTACTCACATCACCGTAAATACATCTGGCCTTTAAATAGGTTCCTGTACAGAGCACCACAGCCTTTGTATGATACCGGGCGCCGGAATAGGTCTTCACTCCCTGTACTTTGCCATCCTGTGCCAAAATCTCCGTTACCTCTGCCTGACGAATGGTGAGATGTTCTGTGTTTTCCAAAGTTTTCCGCATTTCTCTGGTGTATTCCTGCTTGTCCGCCTGAGCCCGAAGAGAATGTACCGCAGGCCCTTTGGACACATTCAGCATCTTGGACTGAATAAATGTTTTGTCAATATTCCTGCCCATCTCTCCTCCCAGCGCGTCAATTTCCCGCACCAGATGTCCCTTGGATGTTCCTCCGATATTGGGGTTACAGGGCATCAGCGCAATGCTTTCCACACTGACCGTAAACATAATCGTCTCCAGTCCCAGCCTTGCACAGGCCAGAGCCGCCTCACAGCCGGCATGTCCGGCCCCTACAATGGCAACGTCATAATTTTCTTCTAATACACTCATTCCTGTCCCTATCCTTTCTATATTTTTCCTTTGTTTTACTTGCCTGTACAGAATTTGGAGAAAATTTCATTCACCAAATCCTCGCCCACAGATTCTCCGATAATACTGCCCAGCGCCTCATACGCATTCATCAAATCAATGGAGAAAAAGTCCTCCGGCATCTGCATCTGAATACTGTTTTCCACAAGTTCCAGGCTTCTTTTTGCCTCTTCCAGAGCCGCTTTGTGACGCACATTGGTAATATAAATCTCATCATTAAAGGACAGTTCCCCATCGAAAAACATGTCTTTCATCTGTTGTTCCAGAAGGTCAATTCCCTCTTCTTCTTTTGCTGAAATGGACACTACTGCATGCTTTGTTTTCTTTCTCAATATGTCCTCTGTGACCACCGGATCAAGGTCTGCTTTATTCAAAATAACAATGGCGCGTTTGTCCTGCAGAAGCTCGAGAATTTCCCTGTCATTTTCATCTAACGGCACAGAAGAATCCACCACATACAGAATCAAATCCGCGTCTTTTGCATATTCAATGGCCTTTTTCACACCGATTTTTTCCACCACATCTTCTGTGCTGCGGATTCCCGCTGTGTCAATCATGCGAAGGGAAATGCCGTGCAGCACAATGCTTTCTTCCAGAATATCTCTGGTTGTGCCTGCGATATCCGTGACAATGGCCCTTTCTTCCCCCACCAATATATTTAAAAGAGAAGATTTTCCCGCATTGGGTTTCCCCAGAATTACGGTCTTAATTCCCTCTTTCATCAGTTTCCCTTCCCGTACCGTCTGCAGAAGCTGCTGCAGTCTTTCCTTGAGAAGTTCTACTTCTTTTCCCAACGTCTCTCCGTACCCGTCTATACTGATGTGTTCCGGGTCATCCAGGGCAGATTCAATATAGGCAATCTGAAAAATAATCCTCTCTCGGATTTCCTGAATGGCCTTCTGAATGTTTCCCTTTAACTGCCCCAGGGAACTTTTCAGCGCATACTCGTTTTTGGCATTGATGACGTCAATGACGGCTTCCGCCTGGGACAAATCCATTCTGCCGTTTAAAAAGGCCCTCTTGGTAAACTCTCCCGGCTCCGCCGGTCTGGCCCCGTACTTCACCACGGTTTCCAGCACTCTTTTCATGGCCAGCACACCGCCATGGCAGTCAATCTCCACGGTATCCTCTCCTGTATAACTTCTGGGACCGTCCATAACCATGACCAGAACTTCATCTATGGTTTCCTCCCCGTCACAGATAAAACCATAATTTATGGTGTGAGAAGACACCTCTTCTATCCTTTTCTTTCCACCTTTCGAGCGGTATACCTTACCGGCAATCTTCCGGCTGTCCGGCCCGCTCATACGGATAATTCCGATTCCTGACGCAGTCATGGCCGTAGCAACTGCTGCTATGGTATCTGTCATAAAATCCCTCCTAAAAAAATATTCCAGGCAAAAGCGCAGGGATAACCCTTCTTATTCACGCTTTCACCTAGAATAATGATGTTTTACTGTATGTTGTTATCTGTTTTTTAACTTTACTACCACATGACGGTAAGGTTCATTTCCTTCACTGTAGGTTTCCACATAACGGTTACCCTGCAGTGCAGAGTGAATAATTCTTCTCTCATATGGATTCATAGGCTCTAAAGATACAGTCTTTCTGGTCTTTCTTACCTTGTAGGCAATGCTTCTTGCAAGATTTTCCAGCGTTTCTTTTCTTCTGTTTCTGTAGTCTTCTGTATCCAGCTTCACACGGATATATCCCTGTCTGCCTTTGTTGACTACCAGACTTGTAAGGTACTGGAGTGAATCCAGAGTCTGTCCTCTCTTACCGATGAGGATTCCCATATCCTCTCCAACAAATTCAATATCCAGATTGCCTTCCGCTTCTTTGTACTGCATCTTAATTTCTACCGGAAGTTCCATGGCTTTAAATACTCCTGTAAGGAATCTCTCAGCTTCAGCCTTGATTTCCGCAATTTCTTCTTCGCTTCTTACCACTGCTTTTCTCTCTTCCCGTACACGTTCCGGCTCTTTAGCAGGCGCCTCTTCCTTCACAACAGTCTCTTTTTTCTCTTCTTTTACAGGAGCGTTTTTTACTTCTCTTTTTGTTTCCTTCTTTTCTTCTGTGGTTTTTACCGGGATTTCTTTTCTTTTCACTTTAATAATCGCCGGCTTTGTACCAAAGCCTAAAAATCCTGTCTTACCCTCAGAAATTACCTGAATCTCCAGATTTTCACTCGATGTTTCAAATTCAAGACTTGCCTTTGTAATCGCTTCGTCTACAGTTTTTGCGGAAAACTCTTTGAATTCCATCTTCTTTCCCCCTTACCTTATTTCTTTTTTCCTTTGTGCGCCTCATCAAACTGTGCCACCATGTTCGCCTTGGATGCCAGACTGCCCGGCTTTGTCTTCGGTACAGAGGTGCTGTAGCCTGATGTATTTTTCACAGAATTGCTCTTTTCTGTAATCGTCTTTCTTTTTGGCTCTTCAATATTACGAACACTCATCTTTGCCTGCTGACTGATGTTCTGGGTAGTAACCCCTCTCTTGGCACGCTTTTTATCCATTTTTTCTTTGTTTTTACGGATAAATTCGTCCATATCCATGTTATTCAAATGTCTGTTAATTACAACCTGCTGCACGCTTCGGATAACCGCACCTATAATCCAGTAAATACCAATACCAACCGGGAATGTGAAACAGATAAATGCTGTAAATAAAGGCATAATCATGTTCATGCTCTTCATAGTGGCTTCCATGGAGGACGCAGCTCCGTTGTCACTGGTGCTTGCTGCAGACGGCATTAACTTCATGTTCAGAACCTGGGTCGCCCATGCCAACACCGGAATCAGCACTGCTGCAAAAATCAACACATAGCTATGAGAATTCCATCCGGACTGAATCAGCGCCCATGGGTTGTCCGCAATGTTCAGACCCAGGAAATTCTGCATGGGATGCAGTTTATCTGCTGCCTGATTCAACACATCAGCAAAGCCCTGGAATTTATTTACATCTGCAAGCTGGTCCCACTGAGAGGGAGACAGTGCATATAAAAAGTCTACGACCTGATTGTTCGTTAACGTTCCTTCTAATGGCAGGTAGGCATTTTTAATGCCGTGTTCCTGTACAAAGTCCAGGATAATCTGAGAATATCCCTTTACCTCTGTAATATTTGCAACAGCTGCATCAAAGACATGTCTAATTCCGCCTATATATCCCGGAATCTTAATAATAACCTGATACAAAGCAAAGAAAATCGGCATCTGGATTAACATCTGCAGACAGCTTCCTGTTGGAGATACGCCATATTTTTCGTAAATGGCCATAGTCTCTTCCTGCATCTTCATCTGAGAAGCCTGATCTTTTTTTCCTCTGTATTTTTTCTGAATTTTCTGCAATTCAGGGGACATAACCGCATTCATTTTTGCAAATTTCTGCTGTTTTATCTGAAGCGGAGTCATAAAAGCATAGATAATCAGTGTAAAGATAATAATACACAGACCTAAATTATGCACTCCGATACTATAAATGCCGTTCATAAGCCAGCCCAGCACTTCTGCTACCCAGTTTACAATCGGCATGGTACTCTTAGTCAGTAACACACCCAAAACAGTTTCCTCCTTCTGTTTTTGTCACCCTTCTATTTTCTTTCGGTGCTCTACGGCACCGGGTCGTACCCTCCCTTTGAAAAGGGATTACATCTTAAAATTCTCCATGCTGCCAGAAGCCCCCCTTTGAGCGCTCCGTATTTTTCAACAGCCTCCAACCCATATTGCGAACAGGTGGGAATATAAGGGCAGCGTGTGCTTTTAAGCGGCGACAAATATTTCTGATATCCTTTAATCAAGATGATTAATATTTTTTTCATTCTCTTCACTTCTCATTATTTTGTGGAGTTTTCCCAAATGCAGCAAGGCACTCTGTAAAGAATGGAACCCCTGCTCTTTTCCACTTACTCTGACAATAACTACTATATCATATCCGCAGCAAAATTTTTCCTCATTCAGACGGTAACTCTCTCTGATTAATCGTGTCAAATGATGTCTTACTACACTATTTCCCACTTTCTTGCTTACAGATATACCAAGTCTGTTACGATTCAGCTGATTTTCCTTAATGTACATAACCAGATAACGATTCGCAAATGATGTTCCTCTTTTATAAACCAGCTGAAAATCTCTGTTCTTTTTTAATGATTCCGAATATTTCATACCCTATCCTTTACCGCAAAGAGAAGAAAAGACCACATGTCTGCGGTCTTATGCTGATAATTTTTTTCTTCCTTTTGCTCTTCTAGCAGCTAAAACTTTTCTTCCGCCAGCACTGCTCATTCTAGCTCTGAATCCGTGAACTTTGGAACGCTGTCTTTTCTTTGGCTGAAATGTCATTTTCATATTCAAGGCACCTCCCTTATATTAATGGACATCTTTCCGATATTGTTTAATTCAGATGTCACCTCTAGTTATGCATGATAAAACATCATTTCAATTATATTCATAAAGTCGGTGTTCGTCAAGCCTTTCTTTCTATTTCTGCGGTTTTTCTGGCATTTTTTCTGTGTATTTCTCTCTTTTTTCAGTTGTCCACATCTCTCCACTTCTTTTCCACAGACTTTTACGAATTTTTTCTTTTAACTAATTTTATCCATATTTTTATACACCGACTTATTCACATTTTTTAAGTTTACGTAAGTTTATCCACAAAATGTGGATAACTTGTGGATAACTCTCACCATATATTCACATACTCCTTTTCCAAAATCTTAAAAAGCCTTATTTTTCAACGGTTTTCGACATGTGGATTCTGTTTTTTACCTTATACACATTTTTCACATTGCAGGTTTTCCACAATCTTTTATTTTTAGACAATCCTCATTATCCACACATTTCTATCCACATACAAACATGCCCACATTTTGTCAATTTTTTCACACTCACCAGAATATTTCTTCCTATATTAATAGTATCCATACACTTATCCACATACCCACATCGTCTCCAATGCCGTAATTCTTCTATTTCTCTTCAACTTTTCATTGATAAAAACGGTTTTTTATTATATTATATAGATAATAATACTTTTTTTTGCCTATGATTGAATGAAGTAATCAGTCAATCATATATTTTTGTGTTTGAAAACCGGCATATAATACGATTTAGGAGAATTGAAAATGCACATAATTCAGGAAAAATGGTCAGAGATTCTAAATATGATTAAGGTCGAACATGATGTGTCCGATATTTCCTTTTCCACCTGGCTGAAGCCCTTAAAGGTTTATAAAGTAGAGGGAAATGTGGTCACTATCAACATTAATAACCAAAATATTGCTTTGGATTATATTAATAAGAAGTATCTCCTGCCTTTAAAAGTAGCGATTGCAGAAGCTACTGGGGAAAATTTTGAAATTTCTTTTATTCTGCCAGATGAAATTGAGGAAGAAATCAAGGAAAAAGCCGTGGCAAATCCCATTGACCACAACGAAAATATTGCAAAAGCCAACTTAAATCCCCGCTATACCTTCGACACCTTTGTGGTAGGAAACAACAACAAGATGGCACATGCCGCGTCCGTGGCCGTAGCGGAATCTCCGGGGGAATCCTACAATCCGCTGTTTATCTACGGAGGGGTTGGTCTTGGAAAAACCCACTTAATGCACTCCATTGCCCACTATGTTTTGCAGCAGAATTCCGACGCCAAAGTACTTTACGTCACCAGTGAATATTTTACCAACGAACTGATTGAATCTATTCGTAATGGTAATAATTCCACTATGTCCAAGTTCCGGGAAAAATATCGGAACATCGATGTTCTGCTCATTGACGATATTCAGTTTATTATAGGAAAGGAATCTACACAGGAAGAATTTTTCCACACGTTCAATGCGCTGCACAGTGCGAAAAAGCAGATTATCATATCCTCAGATAAGCCGCCAAAAGATATGGAAATCCTGGAAGATCGTCTCCGTTCCCGGTTTGAATGGGGCTTAATTGTAGATATTTCCTCTCCTGACTATGAAACCAGAATGGCGATTTTAAGGAAAAAGGAAGAACTGGACGGTTATCAGATAGACGATGCGGTCATCGAATACATTGCCAAAAATATAAAATCCAATATCCGTGAGCTTGAGGGCGCTTTAAACAAAATTATGGCCTACGCCAATCTGGAAAAAAGCGAAATCAATCTGCCTTTAGCTGAAAAAGTATTAAAAGATATTATTTCTCCTAATCAGAAGCGCATCGTTACCCCTGAACTTATCATTGATATTGTGGCAGAACACTTTGACTTATCTCCTGCTGACCTGACCGGCAACAAACGAAATTCCAAAGTCGTATTTCCACGGCAGATTGTGATGTACTTATGCCGTCATATGACAGAAGTCACACTGAAAAATATCGGTAAAGTCCTGGGAGGAAGGGACCATACCACAATTATGAATGGTATTAATAAAATCGAGGCGGAACTGGAAACCTCCGAATCCACCAAAGAAATTATTGATATTTTACAGAAGAAAATAAACCCCTCAAAATAACCTGAACTTTATCCACAACGTAAAGTGAATATCGTGTGAATTATATGTGGACAACTCTGTTGAAAAAATTTACGGTTTTTTACCCACATTTTTATCAACAGCCGTTACACTGGAACTTCAACATGAACCCACAAAGTTATCCATACCCATAAAGCCCGTATTTTCACGGGTTTCGGGACTTATTCACATATTCACAGCCCCTACGGCGATTACTACGGATTTGTTATTCATTTATTTTTATATTTAACCACCTCACACAGAAAGGAAGTTATTCACACATGAAAATAATTTGCCCAAAATCTGAACTTCAAAAAAGTGTCAGCATTGTCATGAAAGCCGTACCAGGAAAAACAACTATGCCCATTCTGGAATGTATTCTTATTGATGCAGCAACCAATGACATCAAACTGACGGCTAATGATATGGAACTTGCCATCGAAACCCGTGTTCAGGGTATGGTTTTGGAAAAAGGTATCCTTGCACTGGATGCAAAAATCTTTTCTGAAATTGTCCGCAAGCTTCCGGATAATGATGTTACCATTGAAACAGATGAAAAATTAAATGCTACCATTACCTGTGAAAAAGCAAAATTCAATATTCCCGGAAAATCAGGAGAAGATTTTTCTTATTTACCTTTAATTGAAAAGAATGACTGTATACGGGTTTCACAGTTTACTTTAAAAGAAATTATCCGTCAGACTATCTTTTCTATTGCAGTAAATGAGAACAATAAGCTGATGACCGGAGAGCTTTTCCAGATTGAAAACAATATGCTGCGGGTAATTTCTCTGGACGGACACCGCATTTCTATCCGGAAAATCGGCTTGCAGGACGAATGTGAAAACCGTAAGGTAGTAGTTCCGGGAAAAACACTGAACGAAATCAGCAAGATTTTATCCGGAGAACTGGAAGATATGGTAGATATTTATCTGTCTGCCAACCACATTCTCTTTGAGTTTGATGACACAAAGGTGGTATCCCGTCTGATTGAAGGGGAGTATTTCAAGGTAGACCAGATGCTTTCCAGTGATTATGAAACAAAAGTAAAAATTAACAAAAAAGAATTTTTAGATTGTATTGACCGTGCCACTCTGTTTGTAAAAGAAGGGGATAAAAAACCGATTATCATTAACATTCAGGATGGACAGATGGAACTGCAGATTGATTCTCAGGTTGGTTCCATGAAAGAGGACATTGACATTGAAAAAGAGGGAAAAGACATTATGATTGGCTTTAACCCTAAGTTTTTGATTGACGCACTGAAGGTCATTGATGATGAGGAGGTCAGCATTTATCTGATGAATGCCAAGGCTCCGTGCTTTATCCGGGACGATAATCAGCAGTATATTTACCTGATTCTTCCGGTTAACTTCAATGCCGTGAGCAGATAAAAGGAGTACACATGGAAACTATTAAATTACGCGATGAATTTATTAAATTAGGTCAGGCTTTGAAAGCCGCAAACCTGGTGCAGGACGGGGTGGAAGCAAAATATGTCATTCAGGACGGAGAAGTTCTGGTAAATGGCGAAGTGGATACCCGAAGAGGACGCAAACTTTACGATGGAGACGTGCTTTCTTACCAGGGGCAGGAAGTAAAAATTATAAAATAGTTGGAAGCAGTAAGGGTGGCCTATGTATATCGAATCAATAGAGCTGAAGAATTACAGAAATTATGAAACGCTGTCGCTGAATTTTGATAAAGGAACCAATATTTTCTATGGGGACAATGCCCAGGGAAAGACCAATATTCTGGAAGCTGTCTATCTGTGCGGAACCACAAAATCTCACAGAGGCAGCAAGGACAGAGAGATGATAAAGTTTGACTCGGATGAATCCCATATCCGTATGTATGTGAACAAAAACGGGATTTCCCGGAGAATTGACATGCATCTGAAAAAGACAAAGGCCAAGGGAATTGCCATTGACGGGATTCCCATTAAAAAGGCCGGGGAGCTTTTTGGGATTCTGAATCTGGTGTTTTTCTCACCGGAGGACTTAAATATTATTAAAAACGGTCCAGGTGAACGCCGGAGGTTCATGGATTTGGAATTATGTCAACTTAATAAACTGTATCTGTCCAACCTTTCCAGCTATAATCGGATTTTGAATCAGAGAAATAAGCTGTTGAAGGATATTTCTTTTCAGCCGTCTCTTATGTCAACTTTGGAGGTCTGGGACGAGCAGATGGCAAGCTACGGCAGCGCAGTGATTGAGGGGCGGAAAGCCTTTTTAGATGAGATGAACGGCATTATTGAGGAAATACATAGCAAGATTACCGGCGGAAAGGAAAAAATTGAACTGATTTATGAGCCAAGTACAGACAGTGAACATTTTCTTTCAGAGCTTTCCGGAAACCGGGAAAAAGACTGCCGTTTTAAGATGACTTCTACAGGTCCCCACAGAGACGACCTGTGTGTAAAGATAAACGGTATGGACATCCGCAAATACGGTTCTCAGGGGCAGCAGCGGACAGCCGCGCTTTCTCTGAAGCTTTCTGAAATTTATATGGTGAAAAGAAAAATCAAGGATATGCCAATTCTTCTTTTGGATGATGTATTGTCCGAGTTGGATTCTAACAGGCAGAACTATCTTCTGAACAGTATCAGCCAGGTGCAAACGATGATAACCTGTACGGGACTGGACGATTTTATTGACAGAAGATTTCACATAAATAAGATATTTAAAGTGGTTGAGGGAAATGTTTATTGTCCGTAAACCGCCAAATCACCGGTGAATACCGGAAAACAGGAGGAAATGCATGAGTACAGAAATTAAGACAGAATACGGCGCGGACCAGATTCAGATTCTGGAAGGTCTGGAAGCCGTAAGAAAAAGACCAGGTATGTATATCGGCAGCACATCTTCAAGAGGACTTCACCATCTGGTTTATGAAATTGTAGATAATGCAGTAGACGAGGCTTTAGCAGGGTATTGTGATACTATCGATGTGTCTGTCAATGAAGATAACTCCATTACCGTTATTGATAACGGCAGGGGAATTCCGGTAGGCATCAACCATAAAGCAGGAATTCCGGCTGTTGAAGTTGTATTCACCATTCTTCACGCAGGAGGAAAATTCGGCGGCGGGGGATATAAGGTATCCGGCGGTCTTCACGGGGTAGGTGCGTCTGTTGTAAATGCGCTGTCTACCTGGCTGGAGGTTACCATTTACAATGAGGGAAAGGTTTACAGACAGCGGTATGAGCGGGGCAAAACCATGTACAGCCTGCAGGTGGTAGGAGAGTGTGAAAAGGAGAAAACCGGAACTATGGTTACCTTCCATCCGGACCCGGAAATTTTTGAGGAAACAGTATTTGACTTTAATATTTTGAAGCACCGTTTCCGTGAACTTGCGTTTCTGACAAAGGGATTGAAAATCATTGCCAGAGACAAGCGGGAGGAAGAAGAAATCCAGGCGGTTTTTCACTATGAAGGCGGTATCAAAGAGTTTATACAGTATCTGAACCGAAGTGCAACCCCTTTGTATGAGGATATTCTGTATTTTGAGGGCAACAAGGACGGCGTCATGGTAGAAGTGGCTATGCAGCACAACGATGCCTATACGGAAAACACTTACGGATTTGTAAACAACATTACCACGCCGGAAGGCGGAACTCATATTATGGGATTCCGTAATGCCATTACAAAGACCTTTAATGATTATGCAAGAAAAAACAAACTGTTAAAAGAGAGCGAGCAGAATCTCACCGGGGAGGATATTCGGGAGGGAATTACTGCCATTATCAGTATAAAAATCGAAGACCCGCAGTTTGAAGGACAGACTAAGCAGAAACTGGGCAACAGCGAAGCCAGAGGTGCAGTGGACAATGTGGTGAGCAGCCAGCTGGAAATTTATCTGGAACAGAATCCGTCCGTGGCAAAAATCATTGTGGAGAAATCTATTTTATCCCAGAGAGCCAGAGATGCGGCTAGAAAGGCCAGAGAACTGACCAGAAGAAAATCCGCGCTGGAGGGTATGTCTCTGCCCGGAAAACTGGCAGACTGCGTGGACAAAGACCCGAGCAAATGCGAAATCTATATTGTAGAGGGTGATTCCGCAGGCGGTTCTGCAAAGACTGCCAGAAGCCGTGCCACACAGGCTATTCTGCCTCTTAGAGGTAAGATTCTGAATGTGGAAAAAGCCCGCCTGGATAAGATTTATGCCAATGCGGAGATTAAGGCCATGATTACCGCTTTTGGAACGGGTATTCATGAGGATTTCGATATTTCCAAGCTTCGTTATCACAAGATTATCATTATGACGGATGCGGATGTGGACGGCGCTCATATTGCAACCTTGCTGCTGACGTTTTTGTACCGTTTTATGCCGGAACTGATTAAGCAGGGCTATGTGTACCTGGCGAAACCGCCTCTTTTCAAGCTGGAAAAGAATCGTAAGACTTACTATGCCTATACCGAGAAAGAGCAGGCAGATATTCTGTCTGAAATCGGTCTGGAGGGCTGCAGTATTCAGCGATACAAAGGACTTGGAGAGATGGACGCAGACCAGCTCTGGGAAACTACGATGGACCCGGAAAGACGTATTCTTATGCGTGTTGTCATGGATGAAGATTCCACCTCTGAGTTGGATTTGACCTTTACCACCCTGATGGGAGACAAGGTAGAGCCGAGACGCGAATTTATCGAAGAGAATGCGAAATATGCCAAGAATCTTGATATCTGATAACCCGGAACAATAAGGAGAAGCTAAATGGAAGAAAATATTTTTGACAAGGTTCAGGAAGTAGATTTACAGAAGAAAATGGAGGAATCCTACATTGAGTACGCCATGAGCGTTATTGCCTCCCGCGCCCTTCCTGACGTTCGAGACGGTCTGAAGCCGGTACAGAGAAGAATTCTCTATTCCATGATAGAATTGAACAACGGACCGGATAAACCACACAGAAAATGCGCCCGTATTGTCGGCGATACCATGGGTAAATATCACCCTCATGGAGACAGTTCTATCTACGGCGCATTGGTAAATATGGCACAGGACTGGTCTACCCGTTATCCGCTGGTAGACGGTCATGGAAACTTCGGCTCTGTGGACGGAGACGGTGCGGCGGCTATGCGTTATACAGAGGCACGTCTGAGCAAGATTTCCATGGAAATGCTGGCAGACATTAACAAGAATACCATTGACTTTGTGCCGAACTTTGACGGAACAGAGAAAGAACCTACGGTGCTGCCTTCCAGATACCCGAACCTTCTGGTAAACGGAACTTCCGGTATTGCAGTCGGTATGGCGGCGAACATTCCCCCTCACAACCTGCGGGAAGTGATTCAGGCCGTGGTGAAAATCATTGACAACCAGATTGAAGAGGGCAGAGAGACGGAGATAGAGGAAATTCTGTCCATTGTCAAGGGACCGGATTTTCCTACCGGTGCAACCATTCTGGGAACAAGAGGCATAGAAGAAGCTTATCGGACAGGAAGAGGAAAAATCAGAGTCCGTGCGGTAACGGATATTGAAACCATGCCAAACGGCAAGAGCCAGATTATTGTCACAGAACTGCCGTATATGGTAAATAAAGCCAGACTTATTGAAAAAATTGCAGAACTGGTAAGAGATAAGAAAATTGACGGTATTACGGATATCAATGACCATTCCAACAGGGAAGGTATGCGTATCTGTATTACCCTGCGAAGAGATGCCAATGCCAATGTCATTTTGAATCAGCTTTACAAGCACACACAGATGCAGGATACCTTTGGCGTAATTATGCTGGCGCTGGTAGGCAATACGCCTAAAGTTATGAGTCTTCTGGAAATGCTGAAACACTACCTGGCACATCAGGAAGAGGTTGTCACCAGAAGAACGCAGTATGATTTGAATAAGGCAGAGGCAAGAGCCCACATTGTATCCGGTCTTTTAAAGGCTCTGGATGTAATTGACGAGGTTATCCGCATTATCCGTGCATCTAAGACAAGAGTGGAAGCAAAGGAAACTCTGATGGAAACCTTTGAATTTTCCGACGTACAGGCACAGGAAATTGTCAACATGCGTCTGTACCAGCTGACCGGCATGGAGCGTGAGCGTCTGGAAAGGGAATTTAACGAACTGCAGATGAAAATCAAGGAATTAAAGGCAATTCTGGCAGACAGAAACCTGCTGCTGAGAGTTATCCGGGAAGAAATTCTGACCATTGCAGACAAATACGGCGATGACAGAAGAACTTCTATCGGATATGATGAATTTGATATTTCCATGGAGGATTTGATTCCAAGAGAAAATACAGTCATTG
Organism: Blautia hansenii; assembly: GCF_013304445.1. GTDB lineage: Bacteria > Bacillota > Clostridia > Lachnospirales > Lachnospiraceae > Blautia. The sequence continues at coordinate 8,917 of NZ_JAAITA010000017.1, read as the reverse complement.
CCATGACAAAACTGGGCTATATTAAGAGAATGACGGTAGACAATTTCCGCAGCCAGAACAGAGGCGGCAAGGGAATTAAGGGAATGTCCACCATTGATGACGATTATATTGAAGAACTGCTGATGACTACCACTCATCACTTCCTCATGTTCTTTACAAATGCGGGAAGAGTGTACCGTATCAAGGCTTATGAGATTCCTGAAGCCAGCCGTACGGCAAGGGGAACGGCAATTATCAACCTGCTGCAGTTACAGCCGGATGAAAAGATTAGCGCAGTTATTCCTATCCGGGAATTTAAGGCGGGAAGCTATCTCTTTATGGCGACTCGAAACGGTCTGGTGAAGAAGACTCCGATTGAAGACTATGCCAACGTGAGAAAAACAGGACTGGCAGCTATTTCTCTTCGGGAAGATGATGAACTGATTGAAGTGAAGTTTACAGACAACAAAAAGGATATTATCCTGGTAACCAAGTTCGGCCAGTGTATCTGCTTTCATGAAAATGATGTCCGAAGCACAGGAAGAGTTTCCATGGGTGTAAGAGGTATTAATCTCATTGAGGATGATGAGGTTATCGGTATGCAGCTTACCTGTCAGGGAGACTATCTGCTGATTGTATCGGAAAAAGGACTTGGAAAGAGAACATCCATAGGGGAATTTACCCGTCAGAACCGCGGCGGTAAAGGTGTGAAGTGCTATAAGATTACGGAGAAGACCGGAAATGTCATCGGAGTAAAAGCGGTAAACAGCGGCAATGAAATCATGATGATTACTACAGAGGGAATTATCATTCGTCTGGAATGTGACGGAATTTCTATTCTGGGAAGAATTACCTCCGGTGTGAAACTGATGGATTTAAAAGATGATATTACGGTTGCAAGTATTGCTAAGGTCAGAGAGAAAGAGGAAGAAACACCTGCAGAGGAAACAGAAGGGGAGACACCGGTGCAGGAATAGGAAGTTTCAGATATTGGAGAAGTTAGGAGAGTATACAGATGAGAAAAATAAGAGGGTTGGTATTGGGGACAGTTTTTTGTACTGCAATTCTGTTCGCAGGCTGCGGTACAAAGGTCAGCCATAAAACACCGGAAGCGGTAGTGAAATCTCTCATCAGCGCTTATCAGAATCAAGATGGGGAGGCGGTAAAAAAGTGCTTTGGTCTGGATTTGGATAAGAAGACAGATGACGCCGTGCAAAAAGAGATGAACTACAACATGAAGTATTTTGAAGCCCATGAGGCAGATAAAGTAAAATTTGAAAAAGCAGATACTCTTGGAACAGCAGATAAGAAAAAGCTGGTTTACGTCTGGTACAATTATGAGGTGGAGATAAAAAAAGAAATCCAGGAAGTCCCGGCGCTGTCCTTTTATTATGTGAAGGAGAAGGACAAGAAGTATTATGCAGTCCCGGCAAAAGATGTGACGGACGAGATGAGCCAGGCATCCAGGGAAAATTATCAGGAATTTGTGAAAACAGAGGACTACAAGAAATACGAAAAGGAATATGAGGCGTTTATCAGAAAAAATCCAAAGTACGAGAACAGTCTGCAGAATAAGTTTAAAGAATTGTCCAGATAGGGGAGAAAGACAGTGAAACGAATATTACTTATGGTGGCATACAACATTTTGCTGGTGCCCTTTATGTGGTTTAAATTGTGTTACTATGCAAGGCATGTAGAGAAGTATACAGAGGAAGAGCGTTATAAAATGCTTCGTTTTATTGACCGGCGCGCCATTAAGGGCGGACGGATTGTCATTGACATTCATGGACAGGACAATATTCCGAAAGAGGACGGCTTTATGCTTTTCCCGAATCACCAGGGACTGTTTGATGTGCTTGCCATTATGCAGGCCTGCCCCAGACCCTTTTCTGTGGTCATGAAGAAAGAAGTGCAGAACATTCCGTTCTTAAAGCAGGTATTTGCCTGTATGAAAGCCTATGCCATTGACCGGGAAGATGTAAGGCAGTCCATGAAGGTCATTCAGCAGGTGACAAAGGAAGTTATATCGGGAAGGAACTACCTGATATTTCCGGAAGGAACCAGGACCAAGGACCCCAACCATGTACATGAATTTAAAGGGGGAAGCTTTAAAAGCGCTACGAAAGCCAGATGTCCCATTGTTCCGGTGGCTCTGATTGACTCTTACAAGTCTTTTGACACGAAATCCATAGAGAAAATCAAGGTACAGGTTCATATTCTGCAACCTATGCTGTATGAAGAGTACAAGGATATGAAGACCGTGGAGATTGCCGCAGAAGTAAAACGGCGCATTGAAAAAGTCATTCAGGAGAATGAAGGAAAATAAAGAAAACAGGAAGGCGGAACCGCAGATTGTACACTGTGGTTTCGCTTTCCTGTTTTTAGCCGTTAATTTTTCGGAATTCACGGGGCGTAAATCCTGCTGCCTTTTTAAACATGGCAATGAAATGACTGGCATCGGAAAATCCTGTACGAATGGCAATTTCCTGTATCTCCAGGCTGTTGTCTGTCAACAGCAGTTCCTTAGCTTTATTAATGCGGCAGGCTGTCAGATATTCATAGGCAGAGCAGTCCAGAAAGCGGCGAAACAGACGGGAGAGATACTGTGGTGTGACATATACCTGTTGACTTAATTCCTGTATGGTCAGTTCTGAGGCATAATCTGTTTCAATTCTCTTTAACACAGGCTCCACATAACGTTTGTAAAGAACCTCTTTTTCCAAGTCTTTGGTGTATCCGCCATCTACGAAATGCATCAAAAGGCTGTAACAGTCTACAGAAAGGGATTTTGCATCTACAGGAAGAGTTTCAAATTTTCCCGCTATGCGGACAATTTCCTTTCGCAGAAGAGTTCCCAGTTCTTTTTCGACACAAATAATCTGCTGGTTGTCCAAAAGCCTGCCGATACTGCTTTCCAGAGTTCCGGTTAGAGTAAAAAAGCAGGTGTGCCATTCTTCCTTTGAAATGCTCTGATAAGAATGTCCCACAAAAGGGGCGATAAACAGCCCCTCTCCCGGATTCAGCGTGTAATGTTTTCCCTGAATATGTATTTGTCCCATACCCTGCTCGGTTTGCAGGTAATGAAAATGAGGATATCCCTTGGGACGGTTCATAGGCTCCTGATACCAGTCATATCCTATGGAATCAAACAGGAAAGGCTGTTTTACAGGGGTGTTTCTGAAATAAATAGGCATAAGAATCTCCTGTTTCAAAATGTTATATTATTTAGCTAAACATATCATACAACAAAAGCCTTATCAATGGTACAATAAAGTTATAATTACGCACGATTCAAGGAGGAAATGAGATGAACAGATTCGATTATTCCATGGTGAAAAATCCGGAATATTTTAAAGACAACTGTATGCCGGCACATTCCAGCCACAGATATTATTCCTCAGCCGAGGCTATGATGCAGCAGGAGGAAAGCTTTAAGTATAGCCTGAACGGGTTATGGAAGTTCCACTATGCAAAGAATTATGAAAGCACGGTGCAGGGATTTGAAAAAGAAGAATACTGCTGTCTGTCCTGGGACGATATCCGTGTTCCTGCGCATATTCAGATGGAAGGTTATGATGTGCCTCAGTATGCCAATGTGCAGTATCCATGGGAAGGAAGAGAAGAGATTAAGCCGGGAGAAATTCCCACCCATTTTAATCCGGTGGCCAGCTATGTAAAATATTTTGAAGTACCGGAAAGCATGAAGGGCAAAAAAATCTTTATCTCTTTCCAGGGAGCGGAGAGCGGACTGGCTCTTTGGCTGAACGGTTCTTTTGTAGGATACAGTGAGGACAGTTTTACACCGTCAGAATTTGATCTGACACCGTTTATGAAAGAAGGCAGAAATAAGCTGGCAGCTCAGGTATTTAAGTGGACCAGCAGCAGCTGGTGCGAGGACCAGGACTTTTTCCGTTTTTCCGGTATTTACAGAGATGTGTATTTATTCACAGTGCCGGAAGTACATGTAGAAGATTTAAGAGTCAGAACATTCTTAAATGATACTTATACAGCGGCAGATTTGGAAGTGAAAATCAAAGCATCTAAAGAAGGACGTGTGCGCCTGACTCTGTCAAAGGACGGGAAAGCTGTGCAGACTTTGGAAGAAGAAATGCAGCAGGAAACAATTCTTCATATGAATGTGGAAAAACCAGAACTCTGGAGTGCGGAGACACCGGTACTTTATGATTTGCTTCTGGAGGTTTGGAATACAGATGGAGAGTTGGAAGAGATGATTCCTCAGAAAGTGGGATTCCGGCATTTTGAGATGAAAGACAATCTTATGATGCTTAACGGAAAGAGAATAGTCTTTAAGGGTGTAAACCGCCACGAATTCAGTTCTCTTACAGGACGTCATGCTGCAAGGGAAGATGTTGTAAAAGATATTGTCACCATGAAACAAAATAACATTAACGCCATCAGAACCAGTCATTATCCAAATGATACTATGGTTTATGATTTGTGTGATGAATACGGACTTTATATGATTGCAGAAAACAATCTGGAAAGCCATGGTTCCTGGGATACTGTTCAGGAGGGAAGCGGGGAATATGACGGCGTAGTGCCCTGTGACAGACCGGAATGGCTTTCTATGATGCTGGACCGCGTAAATTCTATGTACCAGAGAGATAAAAACCATCCAAGTATCCTCATCTGGTCTTGTGGAAACGAATCCTTTGGTGGAAAAGATATTTATGAGATGTCCCAGTTCTACAGAAAGGAAGACCCCACTCGTCTGGTGCACTATGAAGGGGTTATGCATGACAGGCGTTACAATGATACCAGCGATATGGAAAGCCAGATGTACACCACAGTGGAAGACATCAAAGCTTTTCTGGAAAAAGACAGAAGCAAGCCGTTTATCTGTTGCGAATATACACACGCTATGGGAAATTCCTGTGGGGCCATGCACAAATATACAGATTTGACAGATACGGAACCTTTGTATCAGGGCGGTTTTATCTGGGATTATATTGACCAGTCTATTGACAAGAAAGACCGCTATGGCAGGGAATACCAGGCCTATGGCGGAGATTTTGATGAGCATCCATGCGATTATAATTTCAGCGGAAATGGTATTGTTTATGGCAAGGACAGAAATCCTTCCCCGAAAATGCAGGAGGTCAAATTCAACTATCAGAATATCACTGCACAGGTAGACAAGGAGTCTGTTAAGGTTATCAATAAAAATCTGTTTGTAAACACAGATACTTTCCAATGTACCGTTATGCTCAAAAAAGATGGAAAGCAAATTTTGGAAGTGCCTATGGAAACCCATACAGAGCCTTTAAGTGAGGATATCTATGTCCTTCCGGTACCGGTACAGACCTTGCCGGGAGAGTATACGGTCACAGTTTCCTTTACTCTGAAAGAAGATACACTCTGGGCCAAGAGGGGACATGAAGTGGCTTTCGGTGAAGCGGTTTATAAAGTAGAGGGAGAAGCGGAATCCCACAGAGGCGAGATGAACATTATCCGCAGCATTCACAATTTCGGTGTCAGGGGAGAAAACTTTGAAGTGATGTTTTCCTACTTAAACGGAGGTCTGGTTTCTTACCGTTATGGAGGCGTGGAAATGATTAAAATGATTCCAAAGCCTAATTTCTGGAGAACCCCAACGGATAATGACGAAGGAAGTTTAATGCCTGCCCGCTATGGACAGTGGAAACTGGCCAGCCTGTATTTGTCTCACAAGAGACCTTCAGAGGGACGTTACCCGGATAGTAAAATGCCGGAAATTGAAGTAAAAGAAGATTATGCACAGATAACTTATACCTATTTCATGCCAACTACACCGGAAGCGGAATGTCAGCTTTCCTATAAGGTATATGCAGATGGCTATATTGAAACTGCATTAACCTATGACCCGGTCAAAGAACTGGGTGATATGCCGGAATTTGGCGTAATATTTAAGCTTGACGCGGATTACGACCATGTTTCCTGGTACGGTATGGGACCGAAAGAGACTTATGAGGACAGAAGAAGAGGCGCAAAACTGGGCATTTATGAAAATAAGGTGCAGGATAATATGGCTTTATACTTAAATCCACAGGAATGCGGCAATAAAACAGGGGTTCGCTGGGCTTCTGTAACAGATAAGAAGGGAAGGGGCATGCTCTTCACCGGTGACAGTATGAATTTCTCTGCGCTTCCGTACACACCGCATGAAATGGAAAATGCCAGACATGATTTTGAATTGCCGCAGGTACATTATACGGTGGTAAGAGTATCCAAACAGCAGATGGGCGTAGGCGGAGATGACAGCTGGGGCGCTAAGACACATGAAGAATATCTGCTGAATGTCAGCGAAAAGATGGAATTTAAGTTTGGATTCAAGGGAATCTGATAGGAGTATTTATGAAAAAAGACGTTCAGTTCGGAAAAATGATTCACGGGGGTGATTATAATCCGGAACAATGGCTGGATTTCCCGGAAATACTGGAAAAAGATATTGCATATTTTAAAAAAGCAGGAATTAACGAAGTATCACTGGGCATTTTTTCCTGGGCCGTTTTGGAACCTCATGAGGGGGAGTTTCATTTTGCATGGATGCAGGAAATTATTAATCGGTTATATGAAAATGATATTTCTGTGATTTTGGCCACACCTTCCGGCGCCCGGCCAAAGTGGATGGCAGATAAATATCCGGAAGTGCTGCGGGTAGAGGCAGACCGTCACAGAAATCTGTTCGGGGGAAGGCATAATCACTGCTATACCTCCCCCGTATACAGGGAAAAGGTCAGAATCATCAATACAAAGCTGGCACAACAGTTTGGAAATCATCCGGGAGTCATAGCCTGGCATATTTCCAATGAGTACGGAGGAGAATGTCACTGCCCTCTGTGTCAGGAAGAGTTTCGCAAGTGGCTGAAGGAAAAATATAAAACGGTTGAAAACTTAAACAAAGCTTGGGCAACTACTTTCTGGAGTCATATATATCAGGATTTTTCACAGATAGAAAGTCCGTCTGACAGGGGAGAATCTGCCCTGCACGGACTAAATCTGGATTGGAAGCGTTTTGTCACGGACAGAACCGTTGATTTCACAGAACATGAAATTCAGGCTATCCGGGACGCAGGTTCCAATAAGCCAACCACAGTAAATATGATGTATGATTACCAGGGGCTGAATTACCATAAATTTAAAGATACTGTGGACTTTATTTCCTGGGACAATTATCCCCAGTGGCATAAAAAAGCAGAATATCTTACTGCTATGGACAGTGGTATGCAGCATGATATTATGAGGAGTATTCAGAAGAAACCTTTTCTACTTATGGAAAGTTGTCCCTCTGCAACCAACTGGCAGCCGGTTAGTAAGCTGAAAAAACCGGGTATGCTTCATGCGGCATCTATGCAGGCTGTGGCACATGGCTCGGATGGCGTATTGTATTTCCAGCTTCGCCAGAGCAGAGGTTCCAGCGAAAAGTTTCACGGAGCAGTCATTGACCATTATGGGGGAGAGGATACCCGTGTATTTAGAGAAGTGACAGAAGTAGGAGACAGTCTGGCAAAGATAAAGGAAATTGCAGGCTGTAATACCTATGCAAAAGTGGCTGTTGTATATGACTGGGAGAGCCGCTGGGCCATGGAAAATGCCCAGGGACCGCGAAATCAGGGATTGTATTATAAAGAAACGGTAGAAAAATCGTATAGTGCGTTCCGCAAACTGGGACTGGATGTAGATGTAATAGATATGGAGCAGGAACTAGAGGGTTATGAAATTGTAGCTGCACCTATGCTTTATATGTTCCGCGCAGGATTTGAGGAGAAAGTCCGCAGGTTTACAGAAAATGGAGGCCGGTTTATTATGACATACTGGTCCGGCATTGTGGATTCCACGGACTTATGTTTTCTGGAAGGAACCCCGCATGGGTTAATGGATGTTATGGGAGTGCGCAGCATGGAAATTGACGGGCTCTATGACTGGGAATCCAACCGAGCCGTGTTCTGCAATCCGGGAAAACAGCCTGCAGAGGCTGTAAATATGCAGCAGGAATACCAATGCACACACCTCTGTGAATTGGTAAAGCTTCAGGGAGCAAAAGCACATTTTGTATATGGAGAAGATTTTTATAAGGGAATGCCTGTATTGACAGAAAATCACTATGGAAAAGGCAACGCATACTATATTTGTGCCGATATGGAACAGCAGTTTTATGACGACTTGTACAGAAAGATTGTAAAGGAATGTAACATTCCTCTCTTTATGGAAGATATTCCTGTGGAAATTGAAATCAGCAGCAGAGAGAATGAAAAAGCTGTTTATATTTTCATACAGAATTTTTCAGACAAGGATATAGAACTCCCACTTTCAACAGAAATGTACACGTCCTGGGGCGAAAAATATAGAGGAACCCTGCATAAATTCGGTACAGTGATATTAAAAAAAGAAAAAGAAATAAAAAAGTAAAAAAAAAGTAAAAAAGTGATTGACAGATAAGCGTCTGGTAAGGTATAATCAATTTTGCTCACATAGAGCAGGCAAATTGAATAAATTACTTATTCAGGCGTTGGAGAAATACTCAAGTGGCTGAAGAGGCGCCCCTGCTAAGGGTGTAGACGGTTCGCGCCGTGCGAGGGTTCAAATCCCTCTTTCTCCGCTGGCAGCTCTGCTGTCACAAAAAAAGTTTTGGAAAGTTGTTGACAAGCGATTGAAGATATGATAATCTATAAAAGTTGCTGTGAGCGACAAAGAAACTTTGAAAGACGACTTCGGTCGATAAAAAAGTTTTAAAAAGTTCTTGACAAAGCGATACAGATGTGATAATCTGGTATGGCTGTCGAAAAAAAGAACAGCTCAGCCAAATGGCTGAAAAAACTTTTTAAAAAAGTTCTTGACAAGCTGAAAGAGATATGATAGAATATCAAAGCTGTCAAAACGACAGGAACCTTGATAACTGAACAGTAGAACACATGAATCGAAAATTCTTTTACATTTT
>NZ_JAAITA010000016.1 GCF_013304445.1 Blautia hansenii | reverse complement strand
TCTATTATCTCACATTGGATGATTTTGAACAGGTACTTGCTATTTTGCGTTTACTGGATATGAACCATTTTATACCACTACTATCAATTATGATTGAAAAGGAAAAGCAGACAGTCGATTAAAAAACTGTCTGCTACAAACTGGAATTTATTTAGTTCTTGTTATGCTGTTTTGCTATGCTTTTTTGAGTATTATTAACATCTGCTTTCAGTCGTTCTACATTATCGTATGCCAATCCAAATTTAAAAATCTTTTTCCCTTTTTTATCATAGAATACAGTTAATTTATCATAACTGTAGGTGGGTACAATATTTCCATAATCTAATCCTGTTCTATATGTTTCACTTTTTGTTTTTGATGTTTTAATATCAGACATACGATATTCCTTATTTTTAAAACCAATATGATAAATCACTTTTCCTTTATAAACTTCAACTCGTTTTGTAGCTGAGACAATACCTATAATTCCAAAAATAAAAAGAGGTAGGGGTATAATTACAAGGAATATTGTTAAAAATGTGTAATAAACAAATTCTTGCATAAAAATACAGCTAAAAACAGTTGTGGTTATGAAAATGATACTTATAAGAATCATTAAGCAGCCCACAATCAGATTTAATATTTTTCGACCTTTTTTCATAGCGATACAGTATCTATATGCACTTAAATTTTCCATATGGTTTCCTCCATAACTTCTAAATTTTTCTTTGCGTATAACTTCTTTTCAAACTGAAACCTGCTTGGCTTTATCATAAGGCTGAGTAGATCATAAAAACGCCAAATAAAAATACTAACAAAGCAACAATCTCTATACGAAAATCAAAGCATTTGAAAACCTCATTTCCATATTTTTCATTCTTAAATACGGAAATTTCTTTTCCAATATTTCTCTTTCCCAATGACAAAAAGATACAACCATGTGCAGTATGATATTTTTTGTTTTTAATCTTCACTATATAAGCATGCTTTTTGACATTAACACCACCTACTACATAACCTGCATTTTGTTCTACAATGTCGATTATTTTCCCTTTGCATTTTTCGCCAGTAAAAACAACCCTATATTTTATGTATAGAATTAATAGTGATGTGAATATAAAAATACTCCCTAAAAGCCACATTGAGTACACTCCTATAATTAAATCTTGTTCGTGTTAAATTCCAATTTGTTTATTTCTCATAATATCATACTTTGCAATTATTTACACCATTATAATCAAAAAAAATAACGCAGACAATATCTCTACCATCTGCGTCATTCCTTTCATGTCTTCTTGAAATATTTACTCCATTTTCTTTCAACTTTTACTCCAAATTTACTCCATTTTAAAAATCTGTTACGATATTTTGCGATATTCTACGATACCTTTTCATTGAAGAAAAATGTCTGTAAACCTTGATTTTCAGCGAACTTTTCAATATTTCCAAGCACTTTATTCTGTTGTGAGAATTTCTTCTCAATTATTTCATTACAATATTAATTATCTTCTTAGGAACATAAATTTCCTTCACTATATTTCCGGTCAGCTTATCTGCAATCGCCTCTTTTCCTGCTGCAATCGCCTCTTCCTTTGTAGCCTCTGCGCTGATACAAACTACGGCTTTTGTCTTGCCGTTAATCTGTACCGGAACTTCGATTTCATCGTCCTTCATTGCTTCTGCGTCTGCCTTTGGCCACTGGGTGTGGAATACAGAATCCTCATGACCGTATTCCTGCCACAGTTCTTCTGCAATGTGCGGTGCAAACGGCGCCAAAAGCTGAACAAAAGTTTCAATGGTTGCTTTATCGATACCGCCTGTCTTCTTCGCCATATCAATCAGTTTGTTGTTATATTCCATGAATCCGGAAATAACGGTGTTCAGACTGAAGCTTTCCAGACGCTGGGTAATGTCAAATACCAGCTTGTGACGAAGTTTTACCATTTCTTTTGTCTCTGCTACAGCCGCTTCTTTGCTGTCCATAGCCAGTTTCCAGAAACGGTTCAGGAAACGGTAAACACCGTCAATTCCCCGGTCATCCCACTCTGCGTCTAATTCCGGCGGTCCCACAAAGAGTTCGTAAAGTCTCAAGGAATCGCAGCCGTAATCTCTTACCAAATCATCCGGAGAAACTACATTTCCTTTGGATTTACTCATCTTGATACCATTCTTCCCGGTAATCATACCCTGGTTGAACAGTTTCTGGAACGGCTCATCAAAGTCTACCACACCGATGTCATGCAGGAACTTGGTATAGAAACGGGAATACAGAAGATGCAGTACCGCATGCTCTACTCCACCGATATACATATCTACCGGAAGATATTTATCTGCTTTTTCCTTGGATACCAGCGCTTCGTTATTTTTGCTGTCCACATAGCGCAGGAAATACCAGGAAGATCCAGCCCACTGAGGCATGGTGTTGGTTTCTCTTTTTGCCGGAGCGCCGCAGCACGGACAAGTGGTGTTCACCCAGTCTTCAATGCCTGCCAGCGGAGATTCTCCTGTACCTGTTGGTTCGTAAGATTCTACCTCCGGCAGAGTCAGTGGAAGCTGGTCTTCCGGAACGGGTACATTACCACAGTTCGGACAATGGATAATCGGAATGGGCTCGCCCCAGTAACGTTGACGGGAGAATACCCAGTCACGAAGTTTGTAGTTGACCGTCTTGCGTCCAATGCCCATTTTTTCAATCATCACAGGCGCTTCTTTTTTCAGCACTGCGGATTCCATGCCATTCCATTCACCGGAGTTAATCATAGTTCCAGAAGCCTCGGTATACGCTTCTGTCATATTTTCAATTTCTTTTCCGTCTTTGGCAATAACCTGGATAACCGGAATGTTGAATTTGGTTGCAAATTCAAAGTCACGGTCATCATGAGCCGGTACACACATAATCGCGCCGGTACCGTAATCAGCCAGTACATAATCCGACAGCCAGATAGGCATTTTTGCTCCATTTAAAGGATTGACTGCATAGCTTCCTGTAAACACACCTGTTTTCTCTTTATCCTGCAGACGGTCTACATTGGATTTCATGGAAGCGTCGTAAATGTATTTTTCTACGGCTTCTCTTGTCTCATCCGTAGCCAGTTCCTTCGCCATAGCGTGTTCCGGTGCCAGTACCATAAAGGTTGCACCGTGAAGGGTATCCGGTCTTGTGGTGTAAACAGTGATTTTTTCTTCTCTTCCTTCTACCGGGAAGTCTACTTCTGCACCATAGGATTTTCCAATCCATTCGGCCTGCATTTTCTTTACTTTTTCCGGCCAGTCCAGTTTGTCCAGGTCATCTAAAAGACGGTCTGCATATTTGGTAATTCTCAGCATCCACTGACGCAGGTTTTTCTTGGTAACTTCAGAACCACAGCGTTCACATTTGCCGTTTACCACTTCCTCGTTGGCCAAACCTGTCTTACAGGAAGGACACCAGTTAATTGGGAATTCCTTTTCATAAGCCAGGCCTTCTTTAAACATTTTTACAAAAATCCACTGCGTCCATTTATAGAAAGCAGGGTCTGTAGTATTGACTTCTCTGTCCCAGTCATAAATAGCAGCAATGTCGTTAATCTGTCTTTTAATGTTTGCAATATTGTCTGCCGTAGATTTCGCCGGGTGGACTCCCATTTTAATGGCATAGTTTTCTGCCGGAAGACCGAAAGCATCCCAACCCATAGGGTGAATCAGGTAATATCCCTGCATCATTTTGAAGCGGCTCCACACGTCAGAGATTACATATCCTCTCCAGTGTCCTACATGAAGTCCGTTTCCTGACGGATATGGAAACATATCCAGACAATAATATTTTGGTTTGTTTCCGTCCTCTACGTTGACTGGGTGTTCCTCCCAGTTTTTACGCCATTTCTGTTCAATCGCCTTATAATTATAAGGTACTGCCATAATTTCTTCCTCCTTCACATCAAAAAATGCCCTTCCGTCTCCTCTTTAGAGACGAAAGGGCTAATATTCCGTGGTACCACTCTAATTCGCAGACTCTTTTGCGTCTGCGCACTCCTTTTTCTGTAACGGGAAATCCCGCCCGTATCTACTTGTGACTGTTTGGGTCTGTTCAATCCGGGAACTCCGAGGCGAGTTGGGAATCCTGCATACCTGCCTTGCACCACCCGGCAGCTCTCTTTCTCTTCGTTTTCCACGTTTCTATGCGGTGTTTCTTAATACTCCTCTTCAACGCTTTTCCTTATAAAGCTATTACACATTTTACCCAGTGATTGCCCCTTTGTCAACCCCTGCACGCCTTTTTTCTACTCCTGTTCCTCTTCTCCCATGGAAACAACGGAGCACACCGTATTTCCGGGCAGGAAACTAAGGCTTAGGGTATCTCCCGGATTATAAGCAATCACCTCCGGAAACTCGGTAACCGGAATATCAAAAATCAGCGTGCCTTCCAGTTTCTGAGCCCCTTCCTCTGGAGGAGTAAGGACCAAATCCGTATCATCAAAGGTCACATAAAAGTGTGAATTTCCGTCAAGAACAGCCTGGGCAATTTTTTCAATCTTTCCGGTAACTTTATATGCCTCCTCTGTCTTTCCCTTTGTACTTTCACCACCGTCTGCTTCCAGCAGTTTTTCATAATTTTTTTCACACTCTTCCACCGTATCTCCAATGGCCACCGTCTGATATTTCTGAACATTCACCATGGCATACTTTTTCACCAGGCCCGCTCCATCCTTTAAGGCTATAAAGTACGTCGGCTGGTCGGAAATGTTCAGAAGAAGCGGAAAAGCCGCCTCATATTTCAGGTTCTGCACCTGTCCTTCCGCAGAGTCCATGGCAGAACGCTCCTGAGCGCCGTCACACACATAATACCGGGTTTCCATCGTTCTCTGATTCATCAGCACAAAACCTACATTGGACTTGTCACCGCTGACCGAGGTCACGCCTGTGTACACCCACACATCATCCTCTAAGGCCAGGTAGTTAAATCCGTCTGTGGTTTTCAGACATCCCTTCTGTCCCAGAATGCTGTTAAAAAATCCGTTTTTCAGCATACCGTGGTAATTATACAGTTCCAGAAGAAGGTCCGAAGGATAGGCCCGGTCCACCCACTGAGGGCAGTCCTCGATTTTGTATTCTGTCGTTTCTCCTGTCTGAGCATTACACAGTATGACTTTTCCAATAGTCTGACCGCCGAAAAGCCCAATATTAAATTTTTTCACCGGACAAATCCAGTAAGGTGTACCATCGTCATCAATCTCAAAACTCAACTGGTCAAACATATAAGTGGGATACCGGAATCTCAGATGACGGTAAATATTTCGGTTAAAGTATTCCGATTCCGAATATTTAATGGGCTTATCCAGCTTTACCAGTTCCGTATCCTGGGTTGCCATATCAATGCGGATATAAGCTGGAATCCCCTCTTTCTGATTTGTCAGCCATTTAATTCCGTTGGCGTAAACCAAAGGGGAGACACGATAAGGCTGTCCCTGGTAATTAATCTGGGAATACAGACTGCTCACCTCAAACTGTGACACCATGTCCACCATACTTCCCATTTTTCTGTTTCCCAGAAGTTCTGCCGACTCCTTATCCAAAAGGGGAATCTGGTCATAACTGATTTCTTTAATATCTTCTGCAAAATCCCGTTCTTCGGGTGTTACCAGCTTTTGGTATTTCTTTGCATTGATAATAGGGGATGACAAAAGAGCCCCTGCCCCATATACCACTGCAATAGCCAGAATCACAAAGATTCCTCCCTTTAGCACCTTGTTGGTCCGCAGTTCCTGCACACTGGAAATCCGCTTTTTGAATCCATACAGCACCAGCACTGCCACAACCAGGGCTCCCAGAAAGAACCAGAAACCGCTTTCGTGAATGTTGACTGCCGGCAAGGTGACATAGTAATACAAAAATGCCAGAACCAGAAGCGTCAAACCTGCTGCAATTTTCTTTTTCATAGTTTTACCATACCTTTCCAAGCAGATTTTTCTGCTTTGTTCCTCATTGTAGCATGCCCGGCACACAGTTTCAACAATCCGGGGGCAAGTTCCTATAAAGGTTACATAAAGATGACCGAATTTTACAAGACTCTCCTTTAGAAAGCGTTCACGTCAAACGGGACTGCCGCAGCAGCCCCGTTTTTACAATATCACTTCTGTTTTTTGTTGTTTTCTATTCCTCTTCTGCCTTTGCACGGGCTTCAATTTCTCTTTCCTGAATATCAGAAGGCGCCTGTTCATAGCGGGCAAATTCATAGGAGAATAATCCGCTTCCGCCTGTCATGGAACGCAGGTCTGTGGAGTATCCGTAAATGGACAGCATAGGAACGTCTGCTTCTACAATGGTATTGCCCTTATGTGCAGGGTCTGGATTCATGCCGAGCACACGGCCTCTTCTCTTGTTTAAATCCCCCATCACATCACCAGTGAATTTATCCGGTACACTGACTTTCATAGAAACAATAGGTTCCAGAAGAATGGGAGACGCTTCCATAAATCCTTTCTTAAATGCCTGAATGGCAGCAGTCTTAAATGCCATTTCGGAAGAGTCTACCGGGTGGTAAGAACCATCATACAGCGTAGCTTTCACACCCACTACCGGATATGCAGCAACCGGGCCTCTTAACACAGATTCCTGAATACCTTTTTCCACTGCAGGGAAGTAGTTCTTGGGAACTGCGCCGCCAACAACAGTCTGTTCAAATACATACGGTGTTTCCAAATCACCGGAAGGTTCAAAAGTCATTTTCACATGACCGTACTGACCGTGACCGCCGGACTGTTTTTTATACTTGTATTCTACATCTGCTTTTTTACGGATGGTTTCTTTGAAAGGAACCCTGGGCTCAGAAAGCACAATGTCTACTTTGTAACGTTCTTTCAGCTTGCTGACTACAATATCCAGGTGCTGCTCGCCGATACCGTACAGCAGGGACTGATGATTCTGGGAATCGTTTACTGCTTTCAAAGTCAAATCTTCCTGCATCATCTTGGACAGCGCCTGAGACACCTTATCCTCATCACCTTTGTTTACGGTTTTATAGCGTTTATAAGTATAAGGAACGGAAAGTTCTGTTTTCCCATAAAGGATAGGGGTATTTTTTACTGCCAGAGTATCTCCGGTTGCCACTGTATTTAATTTGGCAATGGCTCCGATATCACCTGCATGCAGTTCCGGCACTTCTATGGGTTTGGAACCTTCCAGTACATACAGCTTATTCAGTTTCTCTTCCGTTTCTTTTCCCGTATTGTACAGCGTGTCATCGCCCTTGATAACACCGGAGCAGACTTTGATAAGCGAATATTTACCCAGGAAGGGGTCTACAATGGTTTTAAATACATAGGCAGATTTTGCCTTTGTAAAGTCATAATTTGCCTGATAAATTTCGTTTGTCTTTGTGTTCATACCGGCACAGGCTTTCTGATCCGGACTTGGGAAATAGCCGCAGATGTCATCTAACAGATTGGCTACACCCTGAATGTTTATGGCAGAACCCATACACACCGGAACAATGCTGCCGTCTGAAATGTTGGTTTTTAAGGCAGCGGAAACTTCAGCTACGGAGAAGGCTTCTCCTGCAAAATAACGGTCCATAAATTCTTCACTGATTTCTGCTACGGATTCCATCAGCGTTTCGTGGTATTTCTCCAGATATTCCTCCAGATATTCCGGTACCGGGCATTCCTTCTTCTGCCCTCTTTCAATGTATCTGCGGCCTGCCTGTTTCACGATGTTGACATAGCCCACAAATTTGCCGTCCTCACGGATAGGCATGTGAAGAGGTGCGATTTTCTTACCGTAAAGTTCAGTCAAATCTTCTACCACCTGACGGTAACTGACATCATCCATATCCATCTCTGTCACAAAGAACATTCTGGGAAGATTGTATTTCTCACACAATTCCCATGCTTTCTGGGTTCCCACCTGAATGCCGCTCTTTCCGGAAACCACAATAATTGCAGCATCGGCTGCTGCCACCGCTTCTTCCACTTCCCCCACAAAGTCGAAGTATCCCGGTGTATCCAATACATTAATCTTTACTTTTCCCCATTCAATGGGAACTACAGATGTCGTAATAGAGAATTTTCTCTTTATCTCCTCTTTATCATAATCACTGACGGTGTTTCCATCTGTCACTTTCCCCAAGCGGCTTGTAATACCTGATAAATAAGCCATTGCCTCTGCCAGACTTGTTTTTCCGGCACCCCCATGGCCGAGCAGGACCACATTTCTAATTCTGTCGGTTCTAAAAACGTCCATATGTAATACCTCCCAAATTTATTATGTGTATATTTTACTAAAAATCTTTCAAAATTTCAAGTATTTTATTCAAATTAAACAAGTTATTTTGTTTTTTCGCTTTAACGCGCGAAATCATTGACTTTTTCTCTCACCTGTCATAAAATGATACTGTTTGACAGGATATTTATAAGATAGAAGGAGTTAAAATACATGGAAACCACAACCATTGGTTTTATCGGTCTGGGGCTTATCGGCGGCTCCATTGCCAAAGCAATACGAAAATTTCACCCGGGATATCAGATTCTGGCCTATAATCGTACAAAAGATGTGCTGGAGGACGCGGTCTTTGACGGCATTGTAGATATTGCCTGCACGGAACGTGACACCCGCTTTGCCCTCTGTGACTATATCTTCCTCTGTGCTACAGTGGACTACAATCTGGAGTGCCTCCCCTGGCTGAAGCAGACCATTCGCCCGGGATGTATTCTCACAGATGTGGGCAGTGTAAAAGGAGAAATTCACAAAAAAATTACAGCGCTTGAAATGGCGGGAAATTTCATTGGCGGACATCCCATGGCAGGAAGTGAGAAAACGGGATATGAACATTCCACGGACCATCTTATTGAAAATGCCTACTATATACTCACCCCTTCCGAAGAAGTGGGACTGGACAAAATCGGCAGATACACCGAACTGGTTTCCTCTATCGGCTCTCTGCCCATGATTCTCACCTGGGAGGAGCACGACTACATTACCGCCTGTGTCAGCCATCTGCCTCACATTGTGGCCGCCTCTCTTGTGAATGTGGTACAGAAGCTGGATTCTCCTCTGGAACACATGAAAACCATTGCGGCGGGAGGTTTTAAGGACATCACCAGAATTGCCTCTTCCTCCCCTCACATGTGGCAGCAAATCTGTCTGGAAAATCCGGAACACATTTCCAAAGTTCTGGACGAATACATCCGTCTCATTGTGCAGGCCAAGTACCTGGTAGACCAAAAAGATGCGGATGGACTGTATGATATGTTTGCAAACTCCAGAGATTACCGCAATTCCTTCAGTGACGCCCCCAGCGGTCCTCTGAAGAAGTCCTTTACCCTGTACTGCGATGTGGTAGATGAGACAGGGGCTATTGCTACCATTGCCACCATTCTCTCCATGAACAGTATCAGCATTAAAAATATCGGGATTCTTCACAACCGGGAGTTTGAAGACGGGGTTCTGAAAATTGAATTTTATGATGAGGAAGCCCAGAAGCAGGCGGCAGAACAGTTGAAGAAACGAAATTACATCATTTACGAAAGATAAACAGGAGGTGGCCTATGAGGTTTACAAAATCAGCGCCCTTAAAAGGCGAAATTACGGTTCCGGGAGATAAATCCATTTCTCACCGGGCTATTATGCTGGGTTCTCTTTCTGAGGGTACTACGGCTGTTACCAATTTTCTGGAAGGTGCGGACTGCCTCTCTACCATAAATTGTTTCTGCAGCATGGGCATTGAGATTTCCCGAACGGAAAGTGAAATTCTCATACACGGCAGGGGACTTCACGGACTTCTGGCGCCTGCTTCTGTCCTGAACGTAGGGAACAGCGGAACTACCATGCGCCTGCTGTCCGGTATTCTGGCAGGACAGAACTTCACAACGGAACTGACCGGAGATGCTTCTATTCAGAAACGACCTATGGCCCGGGTTATCACACCGCTGACTTTCATGGGCGGCTCTGTGGAAAGTCTGCGCGGCAATGGCTGCGCTCCTCTTTGCATTACCGGAAAACACTTAAAAGGCATTCACTACCAATCTCCCGTCAGTTCCGCACAGGTGAAATCCTGCGTACTTCTGGCCGGACTTTATGCAGAAGGGGAAACTACGGTGACAGAGCCTTTTCTCTCCAGAAACCATTCCGAGCTTATGCTGCGTTCCTTTGGAGCCGAAATTTTCAGTGAAGGAACAACGGTTTCTATACAGCCGGAGCCAAAGCTTACAGGACAGAAAGTAGTTGTTCCGGGCGATATTTCTTCGGCAGCGTACTTTATTGCGGCGGCTCTTCTCATCCCCGGCTCAGAACTGCTGATTAAAAATGTGGGAATCAATCCTACCCGTGACGGGATTTTGAAGGTCTGCGCGCAAATGAATGCGGATATCCAGGTTTTAAATCCGCGTGTTCAGTGCGGCGAGGACGTGGCTGATTTGCTGGTGAAACACAGTTCTTTAAAGGGTACGGTCATCGAAGGAGCTCTGATTCCTACTTTGATTGATGAATTGCCTGTTCTGGCCGTTCTGGCCGCCTTTGCCGAGGGCACGACCATGATTCGGGACGCACAGGAATTGAAGGTAAAGGAGTCCAATCGGCTGGATATTATGGTACATCACCTGTCTGCTATGGGGGCTGACGTTGTACCTACTGAAGACGGTATGATCATTACAGGCGGCAAAACACTTTATGGAGCTGTTCTGGACAGTCATCTGGACCACCGTATTGCCATGGCTTTTGCCATTGCAGGCATGGCGGCAGAGGGAGAAACAGAGATTGCCAGGGCAGACTGTGTGAATATCTCCTATCCGGGGTTTTATAAAGACCTGGAGAAGCTGGCATAGAAAAAGGGAAAGAAAAAGCGAAGGACTCTGTAAACTGTAAAGTCCCTCGCTTTTTTCTTTATTCTATCAGCATCGCATCTCCAAAACTAAAGAACCGATACCGCTCCTTCACGGCTTCCTCATAAGCCGCCATAATATGGTCTTTCCCAGCCAACGCGGAAACCAACATCAAAAGTGTGGATTCCGGAAGATGGAAATTAGTAATCAGGGCATCTATCATCTTAAACTGATATCCCGGATAAATGAAAATTTCCGTCCAGCCGCTTTTGGCCTGGAGCATTCCGTTTTCATCTGTAGCAGACTCCAGAGTTCTGCAGCTGGTAGTGCCCACAGAAATCACTCGTCCCCCATTTTTTTTCGTATCATTAATGAGTTTCGCCTGCTCTTCTTCTACCACATAAAACTCGGAATGCATATGATGTTTCTCCACATCATCTACCTTTACAGGCCGAAAGGTTCCAAGCCCCACATGAAGCGTCACATGGGCGATGTTTACTCCCATATCCTGGATTTGCTGCAGCAATTCTTTCGTAAAGTGAAGTCCCGCAGTAGGAGCCGCAGCGCTTCCTTCGTTTTTTGCATAGACGGTCTGGTAGCGCTCTTTATCCTGCAGTTTATGGGTAATATAAGGAGGCAGGGGCATCTCACCCAGCTGATCCAGTATTTCTTCAAAAATCCCCTCATAGGAAAACTGAATGAGACGGTTTCCCTCTTCTACAATATCCAGCACTTCTCCGATTAAAAGTCCATCTCCGAAGCTGATTTTTGTGCCCGGCTTTGCTTTTTTACCGGGTTTTACCAAAGTTTCCCAGATATTGTTCTCTTTTCTCTTTAAAAGAAGAATTTCAATTCCTGCATCTGTGCCTATTTTACTTCCGTACAGGCGGGCAGGAATTACACGGGTGTCATTAATCACCAGACAGTCTCCAGGCTTCAGATAATGCACAATATGCTTAAAATCTGTATGCTGGATTTCTCCGCTCTTTTTGTCCAAATGCATCAGCCTGGAAGAAGAACGGTCCACCAAAGGGTCCTGGGCAATCAATTCTTCAGGTAAATCATAATAAAAATCTGCTGTTCTCATGGCTTACTTCCCTTCTTGTATAAAATGCCGCAAAAATATCATAAGAAAAGACTGCTACGCCGCAGTCTCTTCCAAGTTCTCTTAAATCCTATTATAATATACCACATCTTCTGCCAGAAGTATAGCCTTGTTTTCCTTTATTTCTACAATGTTGGCACAGCAGTTGGGCGGCACGCACCCGTGCCAGAAATTTTCTATACCGGCGTCTTCATACACATTCTGCAAAAGTGCTCTTACCATACAGCCGTGGGCTGTAATCAGAATGGTTTTGTCCTGCAGGTCTTCTCTGGCAGTCAGTTCCTTCCAGAAATCTTTTGCTCTGGCACAGGCCTGAACAATTTCTTCGCCGCCTTTTGGTGCCTGATATACCTCAATATGATGAAAAAAATTATCCAGCATATCCTGAGGCAGAAGGGCAGATTCTCTGCCCTCCCATTCTCCAAAAGAAATTTCCCGAATTCTGGCGTCCTCATACACCGGCACCTGGCGATCCCTCAGGATATACATGGCTGTGTCTTTTGCCCGCTTTAAAGGGCTGGTAAAACAGCAGGCAAATGGAATCTCTTTTAATGCCTCTGCCGTCTGTTTTGCCATTTCAATACCCTTTTCATTCAGATTGGTATCCGACACCCCCTGCAGTCTTTTCTGCACATTCCATTCTGTCTCTCCGTGACGGATAATATATAATTTCATGGATGGACTCCTTTTATTTACGCAGTTCGATTCCCAAACCTTCCAGTCCGTTAAGAATCTTCTTCATCGCTGCATTTACATCTGCGTCTTCCAGTGTTCTGTCTTTTGCACGGAAGGTTACAGAGTAAGCAACGGATTTATAGCCGCTCTTAATCTGGCTTCCTTCGTAAATATCAAAAAGCTGATAACTCTCCAGAATCTTGCCGCCTCTTTGGGCAATAATCTGCTCAATCTGTCCGGCCAGCACCTCTTTCGGCACGACCATACTGATATCACGGCTGACTGCCGGGAATTTCGCAATGCCTTCATATTTTCTGTCAAAGGTTGCATATTCCAGAATTGCCGGAATATCCAATACAGCCACATAAGCCTTTTCTCCGATTCCATAAGAAGCAGCTACCGTTGGATGTACCTCGCCCATGTAACCGACAACGGTTCCGTCATAAATAATTTCTGCCTGACGTCCCGGGTGCAGGAACGGCTTTCCAGCCTTCGGATTGTATTCTTCTTTCTTATGCATACCAATTTTATCCAGGAATTCCTCTACCACGCCTTTCATGGAGAAGAAGTCTCCTGCGCCATACATACCCAGAGTAAACATCATGCGCTCTTCCGGAAGCTCCGTAAGAGGCAGGCTCTCTGGCAGGTAAATATTTCCTAATTCATACAAACGCACATCTTTGTTTCTTCTCTTGTAGTTGGTTCCCAGAGAAGTCAGCATACCGTTTAAGGAAATGGTTCTCATAATGCTGAAATCTTCTCCCAATGGGTTGGAAATCACAATGGCTTTTCTCAGTTCATGGTTTTCCGGAATCAGCAGCTTATCAAATACCTTCGGACTCTCAAAAGAATAGCAGTATCCCTGTGAAAAGCCGTTGAATTCTGCCATATCTCTGGCTACCTGCTCAATACGCAGCTTAAAAGGCAGTTTTCCTGTCGTAGCCTCTCCCCTTGGAAGGGTGGTTGGAATATTGTCATAGCCGTAGAAACGCGCCACTTCCTCTGCCAAATCTGCCATGCGGAAAATATCGTGGCGGAACGTAGGAGCAACAATTTCATTTGCAGCTGCATCGTATACCAGTTCTACTTTTTCCAGATATTCCAACATCTGCTCCTTTGTCAAATCCGTACCCAGAAGGTCATTGATTTTTTCCGGATCAAAAGCCACTCTTACGGGTTCTTTCTTTTTAGAGTAAACGTCTACCATACCGCCTACCACTTCACCGCAGCCACATTCTTCAATCAGCTGGCAGGCTCTGTCAATGGCTGCCTGTGCATTGTTAGGGTCTAAGCCCTTTTCAAATTTACCGGAAGCGTCTGTACGAAGTCCCACTTTTTTGCTGGAAAGACGAATATTTACGCCATCAAAGCAAGCCGCTTCCAGAAGTACGGCAGAGGCATTTTCGGTAATCATAGAATTTTCACCGCCCATAATACCAGCAATGCCAACCGGTTTCTTGCCGTCGCAAATCATCAATACGGATTCATCTAAGGTGCGTTCCTGTCCGTCCAGAGTTACGAATTTTTCGTCTTTTTGAGCACGGCGGACAACGATTTCCTGATTTTCAATGGTCGCCATGTCATAGGCATGCATAGGCTGTCCAAACTCTTCCATAACATAATTGGTAATGTCTACAAAGTTGTTAATAGGGCGAATACCATTGGCAGCCAGACATCTCTGCATCCATTTTGGAGAAGGTCCGATTTTTACGTTTTTTACCACTCTCGCACAGTAACGGGAGCACAAATCTGTATCTTCTACACGAACTTTGATATAATCGTGAGCGTCTTCGCTGTTTCCCTTCACCTCCACAACCGGCGGCTGGAAGTTCTTCCCAAAAGTTGCTGCAACCTCTCTTGCAATTCCGATAACGCTGTAGCAGTCTACACGGTTAGAAGTGATTTCGTATTCAAAAACCACATCGTCCAAACCAAGCGCATGAATGGCACTGCTGCCTACCTCTGCATCTTCCGGGAAAATGTAAATGCCGTTTTCCGGTGCTTCCGGGTAAAATTCTGTAGTAGAACCCAGTTCTTCAATAGAGCACATCATACCGCAGGACTGGATTCCTCTCAGCTTTCCGGTCTTGATTTTGATTCCTCCCGGTGTCTTTTTCCCATCATGGCCGCCTGCCACACGTCCGCCATCTAAAACTACAGGAACCTTATCTCCTTCTTTTACGTTTGGCGCACCCGTGACAATCTGAATGGTCTCGGCTCCGATATTCACCTGGCAAATAATCAGTTTATCTGCGTCCGGATGTCTCTCGATTTTCTCAATCTGTCCGATTACAATTTTTTCCAAATCTGCGTCCAGCTTTTCAAAGCCTTCCACCTTTGTTCCTGATAACGTCATTGCGTCTGTATATTCCTGAGCCGTAAC
The DNA here is from genome assembly GCF_013304445.1 of Blautia hansenii. Lineage (GTDB taxonomy): Bacteria > Bacillota > Clostridia > Lachnospirales > Lachnospiraceae > Blautia. The sequence continues at coordinate 46,083 of NZ_JAAITA010000016.1, read as the reverse complement.
GTCCAAATCAGGCACATATTTTTTAATCCATGATAAAGATGTATTCATTCTTCTCTCTCCTCCTAGAACTGACGTAAGAATCTTGTGTCGTTTTCATACAGCAAACGCATATCGTCAATTTCGTATTTCAGCAACGCGATACGTTCCAGCCCCACACCAAAGGCAAAACCGGTGTACTCTTCCGGGTCAATGCCGCACATTTCCAGTACATGAGGATGTACCATACCACAGCCTAAAATTTCAATCCAGCCGGAACCTTTACAAAAACGGCAGCCCTTTCCACCGCATTTGAAGCAGGAAACGTCCACCTCTGCGCTTGGCTCTGTAAATGGGAAATGGTGCGGACGGAATTTCGTCTTTGTCTCCGATCCGAACAATTCTTTGGCAAACTCTTCCAGAGTTCCCTTTAAGTCTGCAAAAGTAATGTGTTTGTCAATTACCAGTCCTTCAATCTGGTGGAAGGAAGGAGAATGGGTAGCATCTACCTCGTCAGAACGGAACACTCTTCCCGGTGCAATCATACGGATAGGCAGTTTTCCTTCTTCCATAACACGGGCCTGTACCGGAGAAGTCTGGGTACGAAGCACAATGTTTTTGTTAATGTAGAAAGTATCCTGCTCATCTTTTGCCGGATGTCCCTCCGGAATATTCAGTTTTTCAAAGTTGTATAAGTCGTATTCCACTTCCGGACCTTCTACCACTTCATACCCCATACCAATAAAGATTCTCTCTACTTCTTCCAGGGCAATGGTATTTGGATGTCTGTGTCCCACTTCCATTTTCTTTGCGGGAAGGGTAACATCAATGACTTCCTCTTTCAATTTTTGTTCCAGAGCAGCTGCTTCCAGTTTCTTCTTGGTTTCTTCCAAAAGTTCTTCAAGTTCTGCTCTTGTCTCATTGACCCACTGTCCAACCTTTGGTCTTTCTTCGGCAGCTACATCCTTCATACCCTTTAATACAGCTGTCAGTTCTCCTTTTTTTCCTAAAAATGCAACACGCACTTCGTTTAATTTGTCCAGGCCATCTGATTCCTGAATGCGCTTGCGGGCTTCCGCTTGAATACGCTGTAATTTTTCTCTCATGATATTCTCCCTTCTGTATCATAACAAAGCCATTTTATGAAACAAAAAAACTCCGCCCCAAAAGGGACGAAGTCAAATTCCGTGGTACCACCCTTGTTCCTGTCAAAACAATCAACAGGCACTCGTATCTGTTTAACGCACAGTCACGTCATTTCTTACTCTTCCGCTTATACAGAATTTAGGAAATGCAACTCCGGTGGGAACTTCAATATCTGTCTGAACTGAAGAGAGCTTTCAGCCGATGACTCTCCTTCTCTGGCAGGAAACAAATATCTACTTACACTTTCCTTGTCTTTGTCATATCTGACCTATATTGTAGCCACTTTCTCAGTTTCTGTCAAGAATTTCTTTTTTCTTTTCTGTTCCTTCTCCGGCAGCTGCCTTTTTCTCCGGCTCTTCTTCCTCCTCCGACCTGGTCAGCTGATAATATTCCCGCCGTATGGCTTCTCTGGCTGCATCATGAACCCTGCGAAATTTTTCTTCAAAATAATGGTTTATCTGCGCCCCAATCATCACAAACATCATACAGAAATACAGCCACAGCAGAACCAGCACAATGGTGGTCATACTTCCGTACATATTGGTAGCGCCGTTGTAAACGTCAATGTAAATAGAAAAACAAAAAGAAAATCCGGACCAACACAAAGAAGAAAATACGGCTCCCGGAAACTGGCTCCAGAAGGTCGCTTTTCTGTTTGGAATAAATTTATATATCAGCAGGAAAACCAGACACAACATGCTTAAGGTAATCACCACACGCATACTGATAATCATTCCCACCAGCTTATCCAGAAACGGAAGGCGCTTACTCAGTTCTCTCTGCAGACTGTTTCCAAAAACCTGCAGCGTCAGGGTCAATACAATAGCAAGGACAAACACCAGCGTATAAAAGACTGCACGGATTCTGGTTACAATATAATTACGGGTCTCTTCCACCTGATAAATACAGTTGAATCCATTGGTTAAAGCCTGAATCCCCTTACCGGCAGACCACATAGCCATAACTGCGGAAACAGGCACAACACCCAGAGACTTTTCATAGACCTCGCCTACAATGCCCCGGATAAAACTGTCAAAATTTTCCGGACATATCTGCATTACAGCCTGTATCACTTCTTCTCTTGTCAAAGGAGTATACTTTACAGAGGTCATCAAAAGCAGCATAAAAGGGATAAAGGAAAGTATAATAAAATAAGCGGCCTGAGCTGCGTAGGCTGTAGTATGATTTCTGCTCATGCTGTTTGTAAAGCCTATAACGGTATCCACCGCTTTTCTGAATCGTTTCATACAGACTCCCCTCTGTTCCTTTTCACACAATTTCGCCAATTATATCACGAATCTGCTCACTTGACAACCTGGTTCAAATTTCCGATTTCAATATCTTTGTAAAAATACTGCAGAATTTCCTCCCAGTTTTTCCCCTGGGCAGCCATGCCTTTCGCGCCGTTCTGGCTCATACCCACACCATGTCCGTAACCTCCGCCGCTTATCTCCCATCCCTCTGTCACACCTTCCGTATTCTTCTGCTCCTGCAAATCAAAATAAGCGCTGGGCAAAAGCGTACCTCCCCTGGCCTCAGAACCATCCTGCCGAATAATGGTTGCTCCTACAGGCGCCAGCAGAGAACGGATGTCATATTCGCTGCGGCACTCTTTTATGCCTTTATCTGTATGGACAGCCAGCTTCAGAACGGCATCTCCCTCTCCTTTCTCCCGGATTTCCAATGCCTCTACGGCTTTTACCTCCGGATAAAGCTTCTGCACATTTGACAAAACGGTTTCTTTTGCCACAGATACCTTCCATTTGTACCAGGGTTCTGCTGCATCATAACTGCATGCCACACTCTGCAGATAAGAGGAGGGGGCAGAAGCCTCCCATACCTCGTCCGTACTGGTCTTTCCGTGAGAGGTAGAAAAATAATAGGCGCAGATGGGCGCCCCGTCACTCAGCAGAATCTTTCCCGCCGTGTTTTCTACTGCTTTGGTACTGCTCTCCGCCTCCGGGCTGTTCTGATACACCTGAAAGGCCACACTGTCGTCTACCTGCGCGCCCAAATCCTCCAGCTTGCTTTCCTGCATCTGTACACTGGCATAGGTACGGGCGCAGACCGCCTGGGCTTTCAGCGCCTCCTCCGGATAGGATGCAGGCATTTCACTGGGAACCACACCGCAGAGGTACTCTTCCAGGGGCAGCGTATTTACCATACGCAGCCCCTTCTCTTCCCGGTATACTGTCAAACTGCCGCGATACCGGGGGTTTCCCTGGCCCCGTTCTATGGAAAGCAGCTCTATCCGGCTGTCTTCTTCTAAAGGCTTCAGGGACAAAGTTCCATCCGAAATCTGCGGGCTGTCTGCATCCAAAGTCAGAATTTCCCCATCGGGAATCTGTTGAGACTCTGCCCCTTCCAGTTCATAATTCCCGTGCACTTTCAAAGAAATCTGTTCATGAAAATAGCTTTGATACCCTGACGTCATGAGCAGTACCTTGATGTCCGGTCCTTTTCCATAGGTTTCCTGCACATCTGCGGCGGCCGACTGTGTCTGCTGACTGTCTTCCTGTGCTGTCTGTTCCTGCTGCTTTTGTGCATGCTCTTCTTCAGCCTGCTGTTCAGGCTGAAATTTTGTCCCTGCGCTTGCCCATTCATTCTCCCTTAAAGCATACTCCTTCAGAATTTCTTTCCCGGCATTTGCTTGCTTCTCTCCCGCCTTTCCTGCACACCACACAATCAAAATTCCTACCAGAGCAGCTCCGATAATCAGGAGTTTCCATTTTAATTTTTCTTTCCAGTTCATATTCCTAATATATGTGGGAAATTCCTTTTCCATACGCCAGAAAGAGTCCCGATTTCGGAACTCTTTCTTTTTTGCTTTATTTTTCTGATGAGAACTTGTACACCGTTACCGTATCGTATTTTTCTCCCGCTTTTAATACAGAACTCTGAAACGCCGGCTGATTGCAGGCATCTGGATAGTATTGGGTTTCCATACAGAAGCCGCCCCGTTTTTCATAAACACAGCCTTCTTTTCCGTTTTCTTTCTCAATGAAGTTACCGATATAGAACTGCATGCCCGGAAGGTCTGTGAAAACTTCCATCTCAATACCGGATTCTTTGCAGACAATTTTTGCCGCCTGCTGCAATTCTCCTTTTTCACGGCAGAGGGCATAATTATGGTCATAGCCGCCCAAAAGTTTCAGCTGTTCAAAGTCAGCTTCCACATCCTGTCCAATGGTCTTTGGCTTAGTAAAGTCCATAGGTGTCCCTTTTACCGGAAGAATTTCTCCTGTAGGAATGGCTTCGCTGTCGCTGACCGGTGTGTATTCCGGTGCAAAAATCTGCACCACATGATTCAGCATAGCCTCTGCACCTGCTTTATGTCCGGCCAGATTGAAGTAAGAATGATTGGTCATATTCACAACCGTATCCATATCCGCACTTCCTTCATAATGCAGCACAATCTCATTTGCTTCTGTCAGCTCATAAGTCACATACCCGGTATAATTTCCCGGAAATCCCTGGTCACCGTCCGGACTTAAAATTCCGAAGGTAACACTGTTTTTTTCTTCATTGATTTCTGTTACATTCCATACACGGGTGCGGTACCAGTTGGGACCGCTATGTAAATTGTTTTTATTGTCATTGACGGCCAGCTGATATTCCTTCCCATTGATGGTAAATTTTGCAGCTTTGATACGATTTCCGTTTCTTCCCACCACGGCGCCGAAATGCCCTGGATTATCATAGTATCCTTCTGCACTGTCATATCCCAATACCACATCCCGAAGGTGTCCGTCCCTATCCGGCACCAGTACTTTTACCAGCGTGGCTCCAAAGTCACTGACCGCTATAGTCATATGATTCTCATTTGTAATCTCGTATAAAAAAACCTCCCGGTTGTCCGGACTTTTCCCGAATAACTGTTTCTGAATCCCCATGTTTCTCTACCTGCTTTCCTGTTAATGTTTAAAAATTCTGTTTTTTCATATGAAAAAAACCCTTTTCAGGGTCTTATTTTTTATCCCAGAGTGCCGTTTCCCATCTTCTGACTCCTAGCTTATGCTAGGTGGGCAACCGCAGCCGAATCTTCTGTCTTCCGCTGCACAATGACGGCCTGACATCTGAGACGGCAATATAGGAATCCCGTTTAAAGTAATGTAGGTTCAAAATAAATGGGAGCCTCGTACACCCCAGGACTTTTCTTAATTGTTATTATACTCTAGTATATGAAATATTTCAACAAAAATGCGCCAATTCACACAGAAAAATTTAACAACTTTTTAACCACGACTGCGCTTTTCCAGATATTCCAGGCAAATATTTCTGATTTCTTCCATTCGCCCTCTGGTCACTTCTGACGCATATGCCATGCGGTCAATGTTGTGATTTACATAGTCATGCTCCAGAATATATCGGAAACTGGAGGGAAAGTTCAAGTCAAAAATAAAGGCCAGGTAAGAAATCCACATATCGAGATGTGTGGTTCGCTCTCCTCTTAAAATGCACCGGTTTTCTCGGATTGCTTCCAGAATATTATCGGAAACCGTTTCTTTCTCCACAACCTCCTTTGACACATCAAAATGTGCTTCGAGGCTTTCTGTAGCCTTCACCCGGAAATTGTCCAGTTTGTCCGCATCCCGGATAATCCTGCAGTGAAGAAGCGCTCTCTCATCTGCAATTTCAGGCAGCGCATAGCGGGAATGATTGGCAATGGCCTGACGGATAAGCTCATCATATTCCTGAGTCTCAAGGAACTTCCGAATCATACCCTCCTGAAACAACACCTGCACACCAAAATCCGCATGATCCATAATGTTGTCATCATAGCTGTTGTATTTCTTCAGCTGCTCAAACCGGCCGATATCATGAAGCAAGGCAATCAAAAGTGCCAGCTGCGTATCCTCTTGGGAAAGCCTCTCATGCCTGCAGATATATTCCGCTGCGTCCACTACACAGAACGTATGAATTCTCTTTAATTTGATTTTTTCATCCTTCTGGTCATAGGACTGCAGATATTCCCGAAAACTTTTCTTCGCATACTCCAGGTCAATTTTTTCCATATTCTCTCCTCTTTCTGCCGAAGCATTCTCATACACCCAGGATTTCTTTCACAGCCTGCGGCATTTCCTCTGCTGCGATTACCCGGTCATGGAGAACCGGTGCTGTGCGAATTTCTTCAATAGCTTTTGGCACTCTTACTCCGGCAATCCGGGACAACTGGTCTACCAGCTCAAAATCAGACAGGGCGTCGTATTTTCCATCAATGGAATTCATCACACTTCTGGTAAACTTAAACGGACTTGCTGTAGAAGCGATTACGGTCTTTGTCTCGTCTTTGGTCTCCTGACGGTATTTTTCGTAAACCGCCTCAGCCACTGCCGTATGGGTATCCATAACATAACCTGTTTCTTCATACAGTCTGCGGATAGCCCCGGCTGTTTCTTCCTCTGTGGCATAGTTTCCGTAAAATTCCTGAAGATTCTGCTTCATTTCATCCGTAATTTCATACTTTCCGTCTTTCGCCAGACCCTCCATAAGCCGGCTGTTTTTCTCTGGGTCATTTCCGGCAATACGGTAAATCAGCCTTTCCAGATTGCTGGAAATTAAAATATCCATGGAAGGTGAATTCGTAAGCATAAATGCTCTGTTCCTGTCATAGCAGCCAGTGGAAAAGAAATCATAAAGAACTTTATTTTCATTGGAGGCACAGATAAATTTTCCAAGGGGCAAACCCATAAGTTTTGCGTAATAAGCTGCCAGAATATTTCCAAAATTTCCGGTAGGCACTACCACATTGATTTTCTCACCCTCATGGATTTTTCCTTCTGCCAGAAGTTTTCCGTAAGCATAGACATAGTATACCACCTGTGGAACTAGACGGCCGATGTTAATCGAGTTTGCAGAAGAAAACTGAAAACCTGCTGCATCCAGCTGCGCTGCCAGTTCTTTGTCGTTAAACATTTTCTTCACACCAGTCTGGGCATCATCAAAATTCCCGGTAATTCCCACTACATAAGTATTTTTCCCCTTCTGTGTCACCATCTGCTTTTCCTGAATAGGGCTGACGCCATTCTTGGGGTAAAACACAATGATTCGGGTACCCGGTACGTCTGCAAAGCCTGCCATAGCCGCTTTTCCGGTATCTCCTGAAGTAGCAGTGAGAATTACGATTTCATTCTTCACCTGATTTTTCTTTGCCGCTGTTGTCAGCAGATGAGGAAGAATGGAAAGCGCCATATCTTTAAATGCAATGGTTGCTCCGTGGAACAATTCCAGATAAAAAGTGCCGTTTTTCTCAACCAAGGGGGCAATCTTTGGGGTGTCAAATTTTTCATCATAAGCATTCTCTATGCACTGCTTTAATTCCTCTGCTGTAAAATCTGTGAGGAAACGGCGCATAACCTCATAAGCAGTCTCCTGATAGGTCATGCCTGCCAGTGCGGACAACGGCAGATCCAGCTTTGGAATCCTGTCCGGTACAAACAGCCCGCCGTCTTCGGAAAGTCCCTTTAAAATTGCCTCTGATGCTGTATATGCTTTGTCTGTTCCTCTTGTACTTCTGTATAATACCTGCATATTTCCGTCCTTTCTTACGGATATGTATAAAAATCATGTACTCCGTATTTAAACAAAAATTTCAAATCTTTTTTAAACCATGCAACATTGCCTTTATCTGCATACGCCTCTTCTACAAAAAACAAAGCACCCTGGGAATAGTCCTCGCCGTCAATGGCCCGGTTTACGGCTTCTCTGGTTTCTTCAGAGACCGTTACTGTGTAAATCCTGCCATCTGCTGTAGGGGAAAACTGAGGACTTCCCGCTACATTCTCCCAAACCACGTCTGTCACGGTGGATGGAAACTGAGGGCTTTTTACACGGTTAAAAATCACATTAGCCACCAGAATCTTTCCTTTCATATCTTCGCCTCCGGCCTCTGCCTCTACGATTTTCAGCAGGGTGTTGTAATCCTCATCCGACATAGGTAACTGTTCTTCCGATATCCCTATGGATTTATCCTGAAGCTTTTCCACTTCCCGGGCACCCTGGTCACTGAAATCCAGTTCTGAAGCCAGTTCTCTTCTTCCCATGCGCTGCCCTACCAGAACCACTTCAAAGGAAGTTCCCAGTTTTTCTACTTCTGTCTGGGTATTCTGACTGATGAAAACACCTTCCACAATGGAATCCAGCCCGTAAGTGCTGTTCTTCTCCGGCTCATCCTCATCCTCTTCTTCCGATTCGGCTGCATAGACTTCATGAAATCCTGCGGCATGTACCCCGTGGCAGGCAAAATCCAAAGCAGCCACGGCAATAACACCTAACAGAAAGATTGCTTTTTCTCTTCTGCTCTTTTTGGAAATCTTGACTCTTGCCGCAAATCTTTCCATCTTCTCCATAAGGTAATGAAAACCGGTTAAAATTGCACATATAATGTCCATACGTTTTTCCTTTAGCCTGTTGTATTTTCTAACACTGATTTTCTGAAATTATAAAGGACTTTCGATACCAAAGTCAAGCTGATACCTTGTTTTTAGGAATTCTGCACAATTTCATCTTTGTTTTTCGTATAATATTCTCTGTTTATCGATTATTAATCGCCGTGACCAAAGCGTCAATAGAAGCGCTGATAATGTCCGCATCAATTCCTGCTCCCCAAGCCAGTGTTCTGTCTGGCTTCTGGATTCCCACATAGGCAATGGCTCTGGAGCTGGAGCTTTTTTCCAGAGCATGCTCCTGATAAGTCACCAGTTCAAACTGCAAATCATAAGCCTGCTTCAACGCATTGCTCACAGCGTCCAGACGTCCGTTTCCTGCTGCCCGGGTCGTAATGGTTTTTCCGTTAAAAGAAGACGTCACTTCTGCCTTCATGCTGTCTGCTGTCCGGTTAAAGTGTACCTCACGGACAGAAAATGGAGAAACTTTATTTTCAAAAGTTTTCTTAAACAGTTCAAAGATTTCCTCCGGCATAAGTTCCTTCTGGGTGTGGTCAGAAACTGCCTTTGCCGTATATCCCATAGCCTCCCGCATTTTTGCAGGAAGATTCAGTCCAAATTTTGTTTCCAGAATATAGCCCACACCGCCTTTTCCGGACTGGCTGTTAATACGAATCACATCTGCGTCATAATTTCTGCCCAAATCGGTTGGGTCAATGGGCAGATAAGGAACCGTCCAGTGTTCCGGCTTCTTCTCATCCAGCCAGTGCATGCCCTTTGCAATGGCATCCTGATGAGAACCGGAAAAAGCAGCAAATACCAACGCTCCGCTGTAAGGACTTCTCTCGTTAATTTTCATGCCGGTAAAGTTCTCATACTGCTCACAGATATCTGTCATATGGGTAAAGTCCAGATTTGGTTCTACCCCCTGGGAATACATATTTAAAGCCAGGGTTACAATATCCACATTTCCGGTTCGCTCTCCGTTTCCAAACAGGGTTCCCTCAATACGGTCTGCTCCGGCTAAAAGCCCCATTTCGGAATCTGCCACACCACACCCCCGGTCATTGTGCGGGTGCAGGGAAACTACTACGTTTTCTCTGTATTTCAGGTTTTTACACATATATTCCACCTGGCTGGCATACACATGAGGCATGGAATGCTGTACCGTAACCGGCAGGTTTATAATGGCCTTTCGGTCTGCCTGAGGTTTCCATACCTCCAAAACTGCATTGCACACTTCCAGAGCATACTCTGGCTCTGTTCCCGTAAAACTCTCCGGGCTGTACTCAAAACGGTACTGTTCTCCCGCTTTCTCCGTAAGCTCCTTTAACAGTTTTGCTCCCTCTACGGCAATCCGCAGAATTTCTTCTTTGGATTTTTTAAACACCTGCTCTCTCTGCGCAAGAGAAGTGGAGTTATATACATGAACAATGACGTTTTTGGCGCCTTTTACCGCTTCAAAAGTTTTTTTGATAATATGCTCTCTGGCCTGCGTCAGAACCTGAATTGTCACATCATCTGGAATGAGATTTTCTTCAATCAGGGTACGAAGGAAAGTGTATTCTGTTTCAGATGCGGCAGGAAACCCTACTTCAATTTCTTTAAACCCAATTTTTACCAGTAGTTTAAAAAATTCCACCTTCTGCTCCAGATTCATGGGAATGACCAAGGCCTGATTCCCGTCTCTTAAATCCACACTGCACCATACCGGCGCATGGTCTACATAGTCCTTCTCTGCCCAGTCCATACACTTTACCGGGGGAAGGAAATACTGTCTTTTGTATTTGCTGCTGTTCTTCACTTTCTAGCTCCTCCCTTTTTCACATAAATAATTTCTTATTACGATACCATTTTAAAGTGTAAACGTCAATCGCAAATTCCATAAAATATGGAAATTTCTTTGCCTTTATCTAATTCACCGGGGCTTTTCTGAATCTCCAAATCCAGATTCCGCAGCACATGACACCCACCAGCAGAGTGAGCATGCTCTGCAGCAGTTCAGAAGCGTTCTGCAGCCTGCCCGTCAGGTTTTCTATTTTCAGAGTCTGCCACAAATCGCTGTTCCAAATCCCAAGGCACAGAAAAACCAACATCATCAGTGCAGTAGCACCCTTTATGCCAAAACGGTGCAACACCAGCGCACATATACCTCCTATCCCCGTAAAAAACACTGCCCATGCAGCAATTTTTAAAAGCACCATACTTCCGGATACAATCCCCAGCTCTATTCTGTCATATTTTCCCGCTATTATAGGAAAAATCTCGTTTAAGAACCGGCTTTCCAAAAGCAGCAAAAAAGTTCCTGCCACATATACCCAGACAGTTCCCAGAAGATATTGCCTTCTGGTTCTGCCAAATCCCACAGCCCAGTCAAAGCTCATATACAAATCTGCCACTATCCATGATACGGCTACAAATCCAGCTGCTATCCATGGAAATTTCTCTGCACTTATGCGCTGGCTGAAGCCCAAACATTTATCCAGTCCCAACACAGCCAGAAAGAATACCAACAGAAACAAACCCATTGCCAATAAATCTGTTTTCTTTATCCTCCACTCTGTTTTTATCTCTCTCATAACAACCTCCTAGATGTGTACTTCCGCTTTTCTGAAAAATTTCCAGGAAAAGAATACCAATAAAATTGTTCCCAGTAAAAACACCGCTGCCCAAAGCAGCCAATTTTCTAAAACTCCTGAAATCGGCCATTCCATGTGAATTTCTCCGTTTTTTATAAAATCCATTGCCATAAAAGCCACCACAAATCCAATAATTCCAGAGATACACAAAATGGAAACCAGCATCAGTCCCTTGTATCTCATTCCCAAAATGGACATACATTCACAGATACTCTGCAAGAACAGCAATAAAAGCCCCCAAAACAACAATTCCTTTAAAAAAATCCTGCTGCGTTCCTGTCCGGATAAGAAAAAAGAGAGAATACCTGCAGTAAACAGCGTTGCAATTTTCATTGCCTGCATATCTCTAAATACCTGTTTTCTTGTGCATCCAAAACTGATTTTCAAAGGTTCTGTACTCTCGTACAGAAGAATCACATTGAAAGCGCCCAAAACCCCGGCTAGAACAATTCCGGGTAAAGAGAAATAATTATGAATGACCGTTTTGGCACTTTCCCAGGAAAATTCTTCTCTCCTTACAGCTATAAGCACCAGCAAAATACCCAGAAACAAGGCCATACCGCACAAATTGTCGGCTGCATGATAAAACCAGGACTTCTTCTTTCTCATACGCGTTCCTCCCCTCCGCACAGGACCACAAAGATTTTCTGGAGATTGACTCCCTGCAGGGTAACGCCCTCTCCCCCGGAAAGCCGTTCTCCCTCCCGTAACCGCACCAATGCACTTTTGCTTCTTCCCAGAACTTCCGGGCAGTATATCTGCTTTCCCTGAATAAGCCTGTCTACGGCTTCTGTCTTGCCGCTGACATACACACTGTGTTCCAAAAGGTCCTGGGTATTCTCTTTCAAAAGAATTTTTCCCTCATGCAGAAAAATCACTTCTTCAAAAATATCTGCGGCTTCTTCTATAATGTGAGTAGAAATGACAAATGTTCTTTCTGTTTCAGTAAATTCTTCCAGTAAGAGCCTGTAAAACGCTTCTCTGGCCACCACATCCAGACCGGATACCGGCTCATCTAAAAAAGTGAAATCCGCCTTGCTGGCCAGCGCTACTACAATTTGCAGCATAGACACCATTCCCTTTGACAGTTTCGTAATCCGCTGTTTCCTGTCCAGGTGAAAAAGTTCTGTCAGGCGTTGAGCCATATCTTTGTCCCAGCGGGGAAGATAGGTTTCTGCCAGCTTCAAGTATTCTTTCACTTTCAGCCCGGAAGCATTGCTGTTGGATGAAGTGATAATCTCTCTGGCAAAATAAATATGGCTTAATGCCTCTGCATTTTCCCAGATTTCCCTGCCATCCAGGAGAATGTTTCCAAAAGATGCCGGATTCTGCGCGGACAAAATGGACAACAGCGTCGTTTTTCCTGCTCCGTTTCTTCCAATCAGACCGTAAATTTTTCCTTTTTCCAATACCAAGTCGATTCCCTTTAAGACTTCTTTCTTTTTATAGTTTTTTCTGACATCCCTGCACTCTATCTTCATAAATTCATACCTCCTGCTGGTTTCCTCTTTCTGTTGTAATCATGTCAATCAAATCTTCTTTCGTAATGCCCAGACTGGCTGCTTCTGTCAGCATACCCTGAATATAAGTTTCAAAGAAATTTTCTCTTCTGCGCTTCTGTATGGTCTTTTTGGCTCCTTCTGCCACAAACATGCCGATACCCCTTTTCTTATACAAAATACCTTCGTCCACTAACAAATTTACCCCCTTTGCCGCTGTCGCCGGATTAATAGCATAGAGTTTTGCCAGTTCATTGGTACTGGGTACTCTCTCCTCCTCCAGCAGAATATCTCTTAAAATATCAGTTTCAATCATTTCTTTAATTTGTATATAAATAGATTTTTCCTGATTGAGCAATTCCTGCAATCTCTTTCACTCCCTTTCCTGCTGTAGAAAATTTTTTATCGGTTTTCCAATGAATCCCCCTTACTTATATGGTTCATTACTTATGTAATTAACCATATCACCAATCTTTGCGATTGTCAATATCTTTCAGGAAAATTCAAAGCTGTTTCTTTATCACTCTATTGTGTCAGTTTGAAAAACAGTGTATACTAACTATAACATTAACTGGAAGGGGGAATTCCATATGCTGCCTACAAGAGAGGAAGCCAAAAGACTGCTGCAAGAGGGAGAATACTGCAACCCCGGTCCATGGGGCAATCACAGTCGTATTGCCGGGGACTGCGCACAAAAAATCGCTCAAGCCTGCGGCAATCTGGACTCCGAAAAAGCCTATGTTCTGGGATTGTTGCACGATATTGGCAGAAAATTCGGCATCCGTCATCTGGGACATGTTTCTGACGGATATTCCTATATGATGTCTCTCGGATATGAAGAAGCTGCACGGGTATGTCTCACCCACTCTTTTCCCAATCAGAAACTGGAGGACTATGTAGGGAAATATGATACTACGAAAGAAGAACTGACTCTGATTCAAAACACTCTGCAGAAAATTTCCTTTGACGAGTACGACCGCTTGATTCAGTTGTGTGACGCTTTGGCTGGAAGTGAGGGCGTTCTGGATATAGAAATCCGCATGGCAGATGTAAGGCGCAGATACGGCTTCTATCCTGAGGAAAAGTGGAAAAGAAATTTAGCACTGAAAAAATATTTTGAAGAAAAAATCGAAAGAAATATTTATGATGTGGTAAAAATTTCTGGTCAAAAATAAACTTCTTGATTTAAAAGCAAATCTCTGCCTTGGGTGTTTTGTTACGCAAGAAAACATTGATATTTCTATTACACAAAATACATCCAATGTAAATGACAAATTGCAGGAAATATTTCACAACATCGATTTAATAGAAGGTGATAACCATGAAGAGGATACTCCATAATCCTATATTTAAAATATTTTTTACTAAGAGATTTATAAAAAATAGCACCTTTTTGAATGTACTTTAATTCTTACAACGGTAAAAACAAATTAAACTGCCCTGCCAATGCAGAAGCAACACCTTGACAATATAATATACTTACTCAAAGAATCATTGGCGTTTTAACACATACAGAAAAGAGGTGAGATAAATCATAAATAACAAAGTATTCCCCGTTGCATCTTATAATAAAGAATTTAATAAATATCTACCTGTGCATTTTGAACAGGACTTTATATATCAATCCTTGGGGTTAGAAAAACATATAGCGAAACGACATCCTGAGTGTCTTCCTTATCTCAGATTTATCTCCTCTATTATCTCATCTCCTGATTATATCGGAGTAAATCCTAATGAGATTGGTGATAGTTTCGAGCTTGTTAAGATTTTTAATGAAAATATCCAAATTGGAATAAAACTTGATATCAAAGAAATTTATCTATATGTTGCTACGCTACACACCATTACAAATGGCAAATTAAAGCACGGTATAGAAAATGGTCGCTTAAAAAAATTTGACAGATAGTATATTTTCCGCTATAATGGTAATACAATAAATTGAGTCGCAAAGGTCGGAAAGGCTCCCGACACACTCACAAGAGTACCTGAGATGCTGGATACGCCGCCCAGCTTGTGATTCAATTTAAAACCGAAGGTGTTTCCATTGCGGAAGCACCTTTTGTTTTTATCCCAAAATAGAACAGGTAACTATCACGCTTTAGTGGTCTTAAAGATATACCCGGAGTGTCATCCGGTTGGATAACACATAATTGTTCTTTTATTGAATAACACCTTGATAATATAATAATACTTACCCAGGGAACTTGGGGACGTGCTCTCACCTATTCCGAGACCTTACGGAAGGCGGTGATTATTATGAGTAGATATGAAGAATGAAGTCTAATCGTAAGCGTTGCTTTACTGATTGTTGCAATTCTAAATCTTACACATAAGAAATAGCCGTCCTGCTCCTGAGAAAAGTAGACGGCTATTTCTTCTTATCGCACTGTACACGCTCCTGATTTCGTTATACAACGACTTTCTGGCATAGATGGAAAAATTTCTAAACATGAAGCCGTATAATGTAACCAAGGCACTAAAACGAGCGTTAAAGAAGAATGCTCTCCCAGATTTTCGTTTTCATGACTTACGTCATTATGCAGCGTCTATCCTGCATGCTATCGGAATACCGGATCAGTACATTATGAATTATGGTGGATGGAAGACAGATTATGTCATGAAGAGTGTATACCGAAATACTATTGATGAAGAAACACAAAAAATGCAATATTAAGAACTATGCAACACGAAATTAAAAACCCCTTGATTTACAAGGGGCTTAGGTATCGGGGCAACAGGATTTGAACCTGCGACCTCACGGCCCCCAGCCGTGCGCGCTACCAAGCTACGCCATACCCCGGAACGAGTTATATATTATCAGATTACAAAGAAAAAAGCAATAGTTTTTCAAATTTTTTTCACAATTCTTAACATGCTTAACAAAAAGACTCAGGCGAACACTCCAATAAGCCGCTTGTCTTTTACAAAGACAAGACGGCTCATGGAGTTTATTCTCATTTCTGTCCGTTGATATAGTTCACCAATCCCTCAGCCTTTATGATTTTCTGCATAAATTCCGGAAATGCCTGTCCCTGGAAGGTGGTTCCCTTTGTCTTATTGGTAATCACACCGCTGTCAAAATCCACTTCCACTTCATCTCCGTCTTCGATGCCTTTAGCCGCCTCCGGGCACTCCACAATAGGCAGACCAATATTAATGGCATTGCGGTAAAAAATCCGGGCAAAGGTTTCTGCAATCACACAGCTGACTCCTGCTGCTTTAATAGCAAGAGGCGCATGCTCTCTGGAAGAGCCGCAGCCAAAATTTTTATCTGCCACAATCATATCGCCTTTTTTTACTTTTTTCACAAACTCTTTGTCAATATCTTCCATACAATGGGCTGCCAGTTCTGCCGGGTCTGAAGAATTCAGGTATCTGGCAGGAATAATTACGTCTGTATCTACATTGTCACCATATTTAAAAACTTTTCCTGTTGCCTTCATTTACACATCCTCCTTATAACCCTAATTCCTGAGGCAGAGAAATCTTCCCTGTCACTGCGCTGGCTGCCGCCACTGCAGGACTCGCCAGATAAACCTCTGATTTCACATGTCCCATACGTCCTACAAAGTTTCTGTTGGTAGTGGAAATACATCTTTCCCCTTCTGCCAGAATTCCCATGTAACCGCCCAGGCACGGACCGCAGGTAGGAGTACTTACTACAGCGCCTGCCTCAATAAAGATTTTCAACAATCCCTCTTCCATGGCCTCAAGATAAATCTTCTGGGTCGCCGGAATCACGATACAGCGAACCCCCTTCTTTACCCTGCGTCCTTTTAAAATCTCTGCGGCACAGCGCAAATCATCAATTCTGCCGTTGGTACAGGAACCAATGACCGACTGGTCAATCACCACATCCTCCTTAAGATCTTCCACCACTCTGGTATTGGAAGGAAGATGGGGGAAAGACACGGTGGACTTCAAAGTGCTTAAATCAATGGTATATTCTTCCTCATAAACCGCATCCTCATCTGCCTCGTACACCGTATACGGGCGCATGGAATGTTCTTTCATGTAAGCTACTGCAAGGTCATCTACCGGAAAAATACCGTTTTTGCCGCCTGCCTCAATAGCCATATTGGCAATGGTAAAGCGGTCATCCATGGATAGATTCCGAATCCCCTCTCCTGCAAATTCCATAGATTTATAAAGGGCGCCGTCCACACCAATCATACCGATAATATGAAGAATTACATCTTTTCCGCTGACCCACTTAGCCGGCTTGCCCACCAGATTAAACTTAATGGCAGAGGGTACCTTAAACCAGGCCTTTCCCGTTGCCATGCCTGCTGCCATATCTGTGCTTCCCACACCTGTGGAAAATGCCCCTAAAGCGCCGTAAGTACAAGTATGAGAATCCGCACCGATAATCACGTCTCCTGCCACAGTCAGACCCTTTTCCGGAAGAAGCGCATGTTCAATTCCCATTTCTCCCACGTCAAAATAGTTGGTAATCTCGTGACGACAGGCAAACTCTCTTACACATTTGCAGTGTTCTGCGGATTTAATATCTTTATTAGGAATAAAGTGGTCCATAACCAATGCCACTTTGTCTTTATCAAACACGGTATCCACCGTCATTTTATCCATTTCGTGAATAGCCACCGGAGAGGTAATATCGTTTCCCAGTACCAAATCCAAATCTGCTTCAATCAACTGTCCTGCTTCTACTTTATCCAATCCGGCATGAGCTGCCAGAATTTTCTGCGTCATTGTCATTCCCATATGTTCTCTACCTCCTGCTATTTCTGCTATTGCCATTCTATCATATGTATTGTTATAATAGAAATACATAAAAAGTATGTCAGACATAACTTTGATTTATAAATATACAGAAAGGATAAAACTTTATGGACCAGAATCTTTCCCTGTACAAAGTTTTCTACACCGTTGCCAATACCGGCAACATTTCCAAAGCTGCTGCAGAGCTTTTTATCAGCCAGCCAGCCATCAGTAAATCCATCCGCAAGCTGGAACAAAATCTGGAGGTCACTCTTTTCTCCAGAAATTCCAGAGGGGTTCAGCTGACCGAAGAAGGGGAGATTTTATACGATTATGTACAAAAAGCTTTTTATTCCCTTCAGTTAGGAGAAGCCCAGTTAAAAAAGATCAATGAGCTTGGCGTAGGACATCTGCGAATCGGCGTTTCCACCACACTCTGCAAATATGTGCTTCTGGATTACCTGAAGGAATTTACCATTGCCCACCCCCATATCCGGATGACCATCGAATGTCAGTCCACCAACCACACCCTCCAGCTCCTCCGGGAAAATAAAATCGACCTGGGTCTGATTGGAAGACCGGAACGGCTGCACCATGTGCGTTTTGCATCTGTAGGAGAAATTGAAGATATTTTCGTCAGCACAAAATCCTACCTTGAAAACCTGGCTTTGAGAACCAGCCAGCAGGACGATATTCTGAGGACGTCAGCCCTTATGCTTATGGATAAAGAAAACATTACCCGGCAGTATATTGACGACTATCTGTCCCTGCATCACATTGAAAACAACAATGTACTGGAGGTATCCGCCATGGACTTGCTCATTGAATTTGCCAAAATCGGCCTGGGAGTGGCCTGCGTCATCCGTCAGTTTGTAGCGCAGGAACTGAAAGAGGGCACACTGGTGGAAATCCCTCTTGAAATTCCCATACATAAACGCGAAATCGGCTTTGCCTACCTGGCAGATTTTCAGGCCAATCCCGCTATTCGGGAATTCATAGATTTTTACAGAAACCGCTCTTAAACTGCACAGCAACATATGAAACAAAAAAGGCTGCCCCAAGGACAACCTTTTTTGTTTCGTTCTTTATCTTGCTGCAATATCATAAATACTTCTTACCCGAATTTCTTTTGCATCTCCGGAAAGAATCCGCACTCTCTTTTCTCCGGCTTCCATATCAAAGTAATTGTCAGACAATACCCAGTCCTCATTTTCATTTAAAAGTTCCACGGAACCGGCATACTTTTCTGCCCGTACCAACAGTTCGTCCCCTTCCCGCTCTACCGTAAGGTTTGGATTTGCATACTGATAGAACTTTGGCATGGAAAACAACACGCTGCCTTCTGAAATCACTTCTCCATTCTGCAGGCAGCTGTAGAATACATGGTGTTCCTGCAAATCGGCCTGAGGATACTCTTCTTTCTCCAGCCATACGCCGGAAAGAGGTTTGACGCAAACTTCCCGCTCCTTTTCTTCCCCTACAATCCGGGATTGGCTGTCACGCAGACTCCAACGCACCAGAACCTTCTGCTCCTGCAGCGTTTCGTTTGCCACGTGCAGACGAATACTCTTCTCCACCTCATAAGGTCTCGCGTTCACGTTCGGATCCTGAGAAAGCAGACCCTCTTCATGACAGGAAAGCAGAACAGGTGCAAAAAATCTCTTTTCAAAGTAGTGCAGAGCCTTCCATCTTCCATAATAATCAATGGAAGACCAGGAAGCTACCGGCCAGCAGTCATTGAGCTGCCATACAATAGCGCCCATGCACTCGCCTCTGTTTCTTCTCCAATGCTCTACCCCATAGCGCATAGCCTGAGCCTGCATAAGCTGGGAGGCGTATACAAGATGGGATAAATCCTTTGCATAAGGGAAATACTGCGCCATGTAAACCATCATTTTAGCGTACCCATTTTCACTTCTCTGGTGTTTTTCCATCACATAGGAAAATACATTTCTGTCCTCCGGAAGCGTAAAGCTTTCAATGGTTTTCATAGCCGGAAGAGATTCAAAACCAAACTCGGAGGCATAACGGAAATTATGCTTGCGGTATCCGGTAAAGGGTTCGTATCCGTGCCATACTTTCCAATAATGGGCATCTCCCCTGGTTTCATCCTGAGGGTCATCGAAATCCCCTCCTGAAGATGGACTGGATGGCCAATAGAAAGTATCCGGGTCCTCTCGCTTTACAATTTTCGGAATCACATAACTGTACATTCTGGTATAATCTCCCAGAAGTTTCGGGTCTTTTGTGTAGCCTTCTACAATCATGCCTTCCATTTCATTGTTTCCGCACCAAAGACCCAGGCAGGCATGGTGGCGGATACGTCTTACATTGTCCTCGATTTCTCTAGAAATATTTTCTTCAAAAACTTCGGTCAGCTGATAGGTGGAGCAGGCAAACATAAAGTCCTGCCAGATTAAAAATCCATATTCGTCGCACAAATCATAGAACCAGTCCTCCGGATAATAAGCGCCGCCCCAGACACGAATGGCATTGTAATTTGCCAAAGCGCACTGTTCCAACAGTTTTTTCGTCTTTTCTTTACTGGTTCTTGGCAGAAAACAATCTTCAGGAATGTAGTCTGCACCCATGGCAAAAATGGCAACGCCATTGACTTCATGGGCAAAGGATTCTCCCCACTGGTCTTTTTCCATGTGCATTTTCATAGTGCGAAGTCCGATTCTTCTCTCCCACACATCTTCTGTCTTATCCCCGTTTAAAAGTTCCACCCGCACAGTGTAGAGAGCCTGCTCTCCATAACCTCTTGGCCACCAGAGTTTTGGATTTCCTATGACCAGTTCTTTTGGAGAATTTTCTTCTGTCAGAACGCTTCCATCCGGTGCCGTCACGGTAACACGATAGCGAACCCTCTCTCCCCTGTGAGTTTTCAGTGTATGAACTCCAAAGGAAAGCGTCACCTGACCATGCTCATGGCTCTGACGCACACAGACATCTTCCAGTCTGTCCTCATCTATGCCTTCCAATATCACATCACGGAAGATTCCCATGTCCGGAAGCTTGGGCGCCCAGTCCCAGCCAGACATACAGTTGGATTTTCTCAGATACGGAAATCCGTCTATGGTATCTGTGTTACAGGGAATTTTCCCTTGCAGCCGATTCTGTTCTTCCATATAAAGAATCGGAGAGTGAAACCGGATTTCCAGCAGATTTCCCTTTTCTTTTAATAACTCCCTGACGGAAAATTCCCAGGTGCGGTGCATGTTATAAGTATTTCCCACATGGGTTCCATTGAGATAAATATCTGCCAGAGTATCAATGCCGAGAAATTTCAGCCTTATCTGGCTGTTTTTCATCATCTGCTCTGTCACATCAAACTCTGTCTGATAAGTATAGTCCTCCCGGGACAACAAAAGAGCTTCCTTTTCATTGTCCCGGTAAAACGGATCTTCTATCTCCCCATGGGAAAACAAATCATGATATACGGAAAACGGTACCTGTGTATCCAGAGTTTTCTCTTTCCACAACAGGTTCCAGCCCCCATTCAAATTCTGTCTTTCCATTTCCTTGTCTCCCATCTTATTTCAGCAGTCTTATTTCAAAATGACTCTGTAAGTCTTGATTTCAAACGGCTTGATGTCAACGTCAAAGCCCTTGTCCGTATGTGCAATCTCGCCTGGTATCTCTTCTTCCATCAAATTACATTCACAAACTGACTCAATTTCTTTGCCCATACCCAGAGAAAGCTCTGCATGCGTCTTTGTATTTTCGTACTCATAAGCACGGATAATCATGCCGTTTCCATCTTCTGCCAGTTTCACAGTCTCTACCATAACATTTTTCTTATCCACAGTTAAAAGAGAAGCCTTTCCTGCTGCCTGTGTCTGTTCTTTTGCCAGCACCGGATAATTGAGGCAATAACTTTCTCTTACCGTATCGCAGTCCCGAAGATTCCCTTCGTGAGGATACAGAGAATAGGTAAAGTAATGCTCTTCCTGGTCTGTAACCGGATTTGGCTCAATACCGGATTTGATTAAGGTCAGTCCAATCACAGAATCCTTTACAGAATGTCCGTATTTGCAATCGTTTAACAGACTGACTCCATAATGCCCTTCAGAAAGGTCTATCCATTTCTGTCCGCAGGATTCAAAACGGGCCATATCCCAGCTTGTGTTGGTGTGCACTTTTCTGGTCAGATTTCCAAACTGCACATCAAAAGCAGCCTCATCTGTATGAATATCTACCGGGAAGTGCACTTTCAGAAGGTGCTGGTGTTCTTTCCAGTCCACATAGGTTTCAAAATCAATTCTTGCAGAATCAGCATAGAAATAAATCTTCTGCTTAATCACAGAATTGCTGGCCTTGCGCTCCAGCTCCAGAACTGTGCAGACAGGACCTTCCTCTTTCCATTCCATACGGGACAGTTCTGTAATTTCCCAGGATTTCTCGGTGTAATAAATATCAATATCCCAGTTATCGTAATAAATCGGTTTATCCTCATACATACAGAAGAGATTTCCCTTTTTGCCCTGCTGCAGCACTTCCCTTTTGTTTTTCTTATCAAACACAGAGGAGAGAAGACCATTTTCGTCCACCTCTACTGTATAAAACGGTGTTTCCAGACAGTTACCCTGGCGTCTGAATGAAGATGGCGCTTTGGCTGTGCTTTCCACCTTAAAGGATTCATAGCCCTTAGAAGGCAGATTTTCCACATAAGCTACCCCACGGTCTTCCAGTGTCTGAATGGGATATACTTTTCCGTTCTCTGCTACCAGCGCACCGGAAACTTCTTTTGGAAGGCTGACCACATCACTGCGTTCAAAACCAAGGGTATTAAACAGAGTAACGTTTTCTCCTTCTCCTGCCACTGTTTTCATAGAATCTCCAAGAAGTGCACATCCCTGTTCTTCCAGTTCTGCATACTCCTTTTTTGTCACTTCATATACTTCATGAATGGATGAGCCGGGAAGAATGTCGTGGAACTGATTTAACAGAATGACTTTCCACATCTTATCCATTTCTTCTTTTGCGTAAGCAGCGCCCTTCCAGGAAGCCAGAAGTTCCAGAAGTTCCAGATTCATCATCAGCACTTCGCTCTTTCTGTTGGAGCGTTTATTTCTCGCCATGGAAGTGTAAGTACCTCTGTGGTATTCAAAATACAGTTCTCCCTCCCAGGTAGGAAGTCTGCGGTTGTCCTTTAATTTTTCATACAATTCATCAAAATAAGTTCTGGAAAATTCCTGACGTACTTTCGGAAGTCCCTTGATTCCTTTTTCCATACGCAGAGAGGTTTCCAGCATTTCTCTTGTAGGACCGCCGCCTCCGTCTCCATAACCGTAGGAAATCAGAATGTCGTTGTTGATATCCTTGTTCTGATATCTCTTCCAGCCGCCCATCAGCGCGTCCGGGTGCAGAATTCCATTGTAGGTTGTAAAGAAATCATCTTCGCTCTGTCCCACGCCCAGGGTCGTTACCAGGTGAGTAAAGACAGAACTTCCGTCAATGCCCTTCCACATAAAAGTATCGTAAGGCATTTTGTCAATCTGATTCCATGCCAGCTTTGTGGTCATAAAGTAGTCAATACCGCTTTTTTTCATAATCTGCGGAAGCGCACCGGAATAGCCGAATACGTCCGGCAGCCACAGAACCTTGCAGTCTACGTCAAATTCGTCTTTGAAGAATCGTTTTCCATACAGGAACTGACGTACCAGAGATTCTCCTGACGTCAGATTGGTATCTGCTTCCAGCCACATACCGCCTTCCGGCTCCCAGCGTCCTTCTTTTACCCGCTCTTTGATACGGTCATACAACTTCGGATAACGCTCTTTTAAAAATTCATAAAGCTGGGGCTGGCTGGACATAAACTTGTAATTGGGATATTCGTCCATTAATTTCAAAACGGTAGAAAAGCTTCTTGCCACCTTTTCTCTGGTCTGCTCTACGGTCCACCACCAGGCCACATCAATATGGGTATGTCCGATACAGGTGGCAATCACATCACTGTAGCCTGCCATATCTTCATACAGAGCCTTTTCCAGATAAACCTCTGCTTTTTCCACACTGTCATAAAACTCCGGCGAATAGGGATTTCTCAAATCCAGCAGATTTACGGCTTCGTTCATGACATGTTCCAAATCCATACGGTTTTTGTCATCTTTATCCATACGGCTAAATGCCCAAAGCGGAACCATCAGGTCATAGTACAGCTTTTCAATCCGTGTGTCTGCCACCTGCATTTCCATAATCATGTCAAATTCTGAATGAAGTATTCCGGTATAGGCCTGAATATCCAGTCTCCAGGTCTCTCCCCCTTTGGCCTCTGCAGCCATCTGCACAATGCGGTGGTTCATATCCATACCCTGCGTTTCTTCTCCGTTGACAAATAGTAAAAACTGCGGATTTTTCGCATCATCCCATTCTTCAATCTGGGTTTTCACATGAAGACGCAAGGTTTTTCCGGCTAATTCTTCCGGCACGGTATAATCTGCGCGGAACCAGTAATGTTTATCCGGTCCGTACCATTTCATGGTCTTTGGTGTAAAGTCCTGCCATGCCTGTTCTGCTTTTTCCGCTTCGTCCGGGTAAAAAAAGCGTCCTTCTTTATAAAGAATATGTTCCATTGGCATGTTCTTTACCGTAATTAATTTTTTCAGTTCATCACAGATGACCTGTATTCTCTTGTCAAGAAACCACATATATTCTTTTCCTCCTGGTTTTTGTATTTTATAGAGAAAGGGACATTCTCTCCATTTGTGAAAATGCCCCTCTTCTTACCATTGTACTTTTTATTTTGCAGCATCTACCTGCTTCTGAGCTTCCTCACGGATAGTATCCCAGCCGGCAGCTTCCAGTTCATCATGAATGGTTTTTACCAGTTCTCTCGGATCCTGTGCGCCTGTGAAGAATTCAGATTTATATTTTTCGTATACGGAACGGCAGTTTGCAAGTTCTGTTTCTACGTTGCTTGTATCCATATCAAATCCAAGCATGATAGATGGTGTTGCTTTTTCGTTCAGTTCTTTTACTTCATCCCACTGATTTACTTCCTCTGTAGCAAGCTGTGAAACATCAAAGTAACTGCCCTGTGTATAACCAGCCATAGGCCAGTCTGTATTCAGTTTGCTTACCTTCTTATCATCTGTATACTCAAAGTTTTCGCCTTCTACCCCATAGTACAGCCAGTCACGGACTTTGGTATCTGTGTTTACAAGCTGTAAAAATTCCAGCGCTTTTTCAGGATGTTTGCAGCCGGAAGAAATTGCATTAATAGAACCTCTAACACTTGCATTGGATACGATAGTATCTGTAAAAGCCACTGCTTCACAGTCATCAATACCATTGCTTGGGCCCCATGTTGTCTTTGCAGCCTGGCTCCATCCCTGTGCTGTAAAGAACGTTTTGTATTTGCTGGAATCATCTGCTGTCGGTGCATCACCGTTGATGATGCCTTCTTTGTACATTTTATGTATAATATCAAGCTGAGCCAGCATTTCTTCATCCTCTAAAGGATTTACAACTGTTTTAGTCTCGTCATCATAACGAATACCCAGAGCCGGAAGACCTGCGCCTAACTGGTCAAAGTATACGGTATTTAAGAAATCAGCACCGGATTTTGACATATAATAGGGAGCAGTTCCTTCCCCTTCTTTGATTTTCTTTAATGCAGGATACAAATCTTCATAAGATTTAATGCTGTTAATATCAATGCCGTACTTGTCAGCAACTGCTTTGTCCCATACAAAGTACTGCGTTACAGAACTGTCTTTGTAGGTAGGAACACCATAGATTTTTCCATCGATTTCCATTGCTTCCCAGTAATCTTCAGGAATCAGCTTTTTCAGCTCCGGGGCGTTTTCATCCAGTATATCTGTCAAATCCAAAAATGCACCTGTGTTTACTTCTGCATTGTAACGTGTCTGGTCTGTAAAAAGAATATCGAAATCTTCTCCTGAGTTTGTGATAACACTTCTTCTGTTATCCCAATCTGCCCATGGAACAATCTCCATATCGATATTGACACCAATTTTTTCTTCCAGATAAGGATTAATCTGTTTCAGCCATGCATCGTAATTATCCGGCATACTGCCGCCTACCTGAATCCATTTTAAAGTAACCACATCTCCATCATTTTTTGCGGTTTCGCTACCGCCTTTTTTGGAATCGCCGCAGCCTGCCAGGAGTCCTAACCCCATAACAGAAGCCAATACCAACGCTGTTGCCTGTTTCGCTTTCATAAAAATCCTCCTTTTGTTTTTGCTTGTTTTATTTTTTTATATCAGCCCTTTACAGCGCCTACAGTCAATCCGGAAATAAAGTATTTCTGGAAGAACGGATAGCTACATGCAATCGGGATAATAATCAAAATGGCCATTGCCATTCTCGCCCCTTCTTTCGGCATACTATTGATATACTGCGTCATAGTTACGCCAAGAGACGGGTTGTTTGCCATTACATCAATACTTCTCTGGATACTGTCCAGGAGGGCCTGTAAAGAGTACAGTTTCTTATCTGTGATATACAGAGAGGATTGAAACCAGTCATTCCAATAACCAAAAGTTAAAAATAATGCAATCGTTGCCATCATAGGTTTAGACAGAGGCAGCGCGATTTTTCCGAAAATCGTAAATTGTGAAGCTCCGTCAATCTGTGCAGATTCAATGACAGATTCCGGTATATTGGTCTTAAAGAACGTCTTACAGATAACAACGTTAAACGAAGAAACACAAAGGGGCAGAATCAAGGCCCAAATGCTGTTTTTCAAATGCATAAACTGTGTATTTACCACATAAGAGGAAAGCATACCACCATTAAAAATCATAGGTATAAACACCACCATGGTAAAGAAATTCTGCATTTTATAATTTCTTCTGGAAATCACATATCCCATCATGGTTGTAAGCATAACGCCCAATACTGTACCTATTACCGTTACCATTACCGAGATTCCAAGAGAAGACAGAATCATTTTTCCCTCTCTGAGCAGGAATGCGTAGGAATCTATGGAAAACTTCTCCGGTATAAAGCGATAACCATTCATCTGAATCGACTTTTCAGATGAAATAGAAATCATGAAAACAAAAACAACCGGAATAATGCAAATCAAAGCCAGTATGATAAAGATGATGTTAAAACACACATCTGTCTTTACTGAAATCCTGTTTAATTTCGAAACCTCTGCGGCTTCTTTTTGTCTATTCTTTTTCATTCTTCCGCCTCCTATATAATTGCACTGTCCGCGTCAATTTTCTTTACAATCGCGTTCGCCACCAGAATCGTGATACAACATGCTACAGACTGGAAGAATGTTGCTGCTGAAGTCATACCAATCGGTGTGGAGGACTGGATTGCATTATACACAAAGGTATCAATCGTTGCCGTCGTATTGAAGATCGAACCGCTTGCTCCCTGTGAAAGCTGGAAGAACAACCCGAAGTCTGAATAAAAAACCTTACCTACATTTAAGATAAACATCATAATAATGACATTTTTCAGGCATGGCAGTGTAATATAACGAACCTGCTGCTTCTTATTCGCACCGTCCATAACGGCTGCCTCATACAAAGTTGTATCAATTCCGGAAATACTGGAAAGATAGATAACCATGTTGTAGCCAGTTGATTTCCACAAATACATGAAAATCAGGATTGCCGGCCAGACACCCGCTTTCATATACCACTGAATCCCTTCACCGCCACCGTCGCGAAGCATGCTGTTAATCAGACCATTGTCCTGATTCAAAAAGGCATCCAGAAAATATGCTGCTACAACCCATGACATAAAGTACGGAAAAAACATCAAAGTCTGATATACTTTTGATTTTCTTTTGCTGTGAAGCAGGCTAATCATAATGGCCAGCCCAACAGAGAAAATCATCCCCAGTACAATGAAAGCCAGATTGTAAAGTATCGTGTTTCTCAAAATCACAAACAAGTCATTAGACTTAATTAAAAATTCAAAGTTTTTAAACCCTGACCAGTCACTATGTATTACATTGTAAATAAAACTTCTTCCGCCTGCAATTTTGTAATTCTTAAAAGCGATAACCAATCCAAACATTGGCAGGAAACAAAACAGTACATACCAGACCGTGGTCGGCAGTGCCAACGCTGTCAGTTCCGAATCATTTTTCGTCCATTTCGGTTTTCTGACTTTCTTTTCTTTCGGGGACTTTCTTACTTTCTCCAAGGCTGTTGCCCTCCTTTTCTTCTTGTCTTATTCCTTGATTTCTTTCACAGAATCTCTGTAAATAATTTTACCCAGTATTCTAAATACTTCTCCCGGCCTGCGTCTGGTTCTTTCCATGTAGCGCATCATACGTTTTGCAGCAACTTTTCCGATTTCTTCGATATTAACCGCCACTGTTGTCAGCGCCGGCTCGCAAAGTTCCGCATAAATATCGTCGTCAAACCCTACAACAGAAATATCCTCCGGCACCCGTATGCCTTTGGCCTTTAAGGTTTTCACCAGCCGAAAAGCAGTTTCATCACAGTTGCAGACAAAGGCAGTCGGAAGTCTCTCCGGAAGCATCAGTTCAATAGCTGCTCCATCCTCATTCCTGTCCGGAATCACCCATTCCTGATTCGGCGCTCTACCGGTTTCCAGAATACCTCTCATAAATCCCAGGTAACGGTCTGTAATACTGGTGGTTCCTCCCACCGTTCCCACAAATCCAATGTCTTTATGTCCCTTTTGTATCAGATAATCTGTCAGCTCATAGGCACTGTATATATTTTCGGTTACTACAGAATCCGATTTGTGTGTCACATCGTAAACATCTACATAAACCTTGGGCAAAGGAATGGTATCTACTGCATCCCGCACTTTTCTGTCCAGGATACCAAGAAGAATCAATCCGTCAACCGTTCCTTTTCGTTCCAGCATATCCAAATCGCTTTGAAGACTTTCCCGGGTCGGAGTAATCATCATGCTGGCACACATAACCTTGCGCAGTTCTGCGATAATTTTCTCGTACATCCCCATATAGAATTTTCCGGCATCTCCGGAATTAAAGCGGTCGCTCATAACAATTCCCACTTTTTTTGCCCTGCGCTGTCCATAATCGGGAAGTATATAGCCATGTTCCTGCGCACTCTGGAAAATTTTCTGTTTCAGTTCCTCCCCTACTCCGTCTTTTCCATTCAGCGCCTTAGAAACAGTCACCTTGCTGATTCCCAGCTCATCTGCAATATCCTGCATAGATACTGTTTTTTTTCCAGCCACTTTATATCCTCCCTTCTTATCCGTTTCCATTTGTTTCTTAACATTTCTTAAATATAACTTAACACAAGTTTTTCTTCTTGTCAACGATTATCGGTATTTTATCTGTTTTTACTATATATAATATGTATTTTTTGTAGATTTTTACTATATTATAGTTTCTCTTTCCAGTTCTTTCAAGTATTCTGGTGGATTTCTTTCCTATTTTCTTCTTATCAAGCACAACAAAAGGTTACTTAACACTTTAAAATCCTGCTGCTGTAACTTTTTGCACAGCAAAAAGGACAGTGAAAACCTCTGTTCCCACTGCCCTTTTTGCTTTTTATATTCAGTTTTATGTATCTCTTAGTTATCAATCAGTTTTTCTTTTCCGTTCCAGCTATACAGTTTACGAAGCTCTGCGCCAACTTCTTCTAACTGATGTTCTGCTTCTCTTCTTCTCATAGCGCCGAAGTGCATACAGCCGGACTGGTTTTCCAGAATCCAATTCTTTGCAAAAGTGCCGTCCTGAATATCGGAAAGAATCTGCTTCATGGCTTTCTTTGTTTCGTCTGTTACAATCTTAGGTCCTGTGATATAATCACCGAACTCTGCTGTATTGGAGATAGAGTATCTCATGCCCTTGAATCCACTTTCGTAAATCAAATCTACAATCAGTTTCATCTCATGGATACATTCAAAGTAAGCATTTTCCGGAGCGTATCCTGCCTCTACCAGAGTTTCAAATCCGGCTTTCATAAGAGCAGTTACACCACCGCAGAGAACAGCCTGCTCACCGAAAAGGTCTGTTTCTGTCTCTACTTTAAAGGTCGTTTCCAGAACACCTGCTCTTGCGCCGCCTAAAGCTGCTGCATAAGCCAGCGCTTTGTCTTTTGCTTTTCCTGTGTAATCCTGCTGTACCGCTACCAGACAAGGTGTACCGCGACCAATCTGGTATTCGCTTCTTACAGTGTGTCCCGGTGCCTTCGGAGCAATCATAGTAACATCTACATTTGCAGGTGGTTTAATCTGTCCGAAGTGGATTGCAAAGCCGTGAGCAAACATGAGCATGTTGCCTTCTTCCAGGTTTGGCTCAATGGATTCTTTATACAGTTTTGCCTGCTTTTCATCATTGATAAGAATCATGATGATATCTGCTTTCTTTGCTGCTTCTGCCGCTGTATAAACTTCAAATCCCTGTTTTACTGCTTTGTCCCAGGATTTAGAACCTTCATACAAACCTACAATTACATTACAGCCTGATTCCTTTAAATTTAATGCATGGGCATGACCTTGGCTTCCATAACCAATAATAGCAATGGTTTTCCCCTCTAATAAAGCCATGTTACAATCTTCCTGATAATAAATTTTTACTGCCATTTTTTCTTCCTCCTATTTTTTTTATGTATGTTAGGGATAAAAATCTCTAATAACCGTTTAAAATTCTTCCTCCTCATCGGAAGGGTAGAAAATGTCATCTGCGCCCCTGGAAAGACCTGCAATACCGGTTCTCGCCAGTTCCAGAATCTCATAACCATCTAACAAATCAATAAAAGCCTCCAGCTTTGACTTATTTCCCGTAAGCTCTATAATCATAGATTCTTTGCCCACATCAATAATATTGGCTCTGAAAATATCTACAATGGCAGACACGCCTGCTCTTTGTTCCGGTGTGACTTTCACCTTTACCAACATCAATTCTCTGGTAACACTCTGCCCGTCCTGCAGCACCTTCACGGAGAGAACATCTTCCAGCTTCTCCACCTGTCTGGTAATCTGCTCCAGAATCAGTTCATCTCCCTTACACACTACAGTCATACGGGTGTAATTGGGGTCTGTGGTAATACCTGCAGATAAGCTGTCAATATTATATCCCCGGCGGCTGAATAATCCGGAAACCCGGCTCAGTACACCGGCTGTATTCTCAACCAGAATAGATAATATCCTTTTGTTCATACAGCACCTTCTCCCATGCCTATCGGCTAACTTTTGTTGACATTCTATCAACTATTTTTCCCTTTGTCAATGCATACTGCACGTTATAACTAATTACTATGCAATGCATAATTACAAGTAATATTATTTTCATTCTCTTTGAAGCTAAAAACAGAGCCAGTCCCCTTCCGGTTCCTGACTCTGTTTCTACCTTATTATATATCGTTATTAAATTCCTTTATCTCTTGCCGCTTTCATACGAGCCATAGCTCTGGCCAGAGAAGCCTTGGAAACATAGTATTCCTGCAGACTCTGCTTCTGACGGAGCTGTTCCTCTGCACGTTCTTTGGCATCGCGAGCCCGCTTCAGGTCAATATCTTCCGGCTTTTCAATACTGTCTGCCAGCACGGTTACGCGGTTATTGATAATCTGCGCAAAGCCGCCGCCTACAATAGCAGTATACCAGGTATTGTCTTCTGCCTGAAAGCGCATTTCTCCCGGAACAATGGCAACCATCATATCTGCATGGTGTGCCAGTATGGTAATGGCGCCATCTTTTGCAGGGAGTGAGATAGATTTTCCTCTGCCATGATAAAAATCCTTATCACTGGCAATGACATTCAAACCAAATGTATTCATAGGCCTTCACTCCTTACAGCTTCTCAGGATTCCTGTTTTGCTTTTTCGATTACCTCGTCAATGGTACCCACATTAAAGAAAGCATTTTCCGGATATTCGTCCATCTCTCCGTTTACAATCATCTTGAACCCACGGATAGTTTCCCTTAACGGTACATATTTACCCGGAATACCGGTGAAGACTTCTGCCACATGGAAAGGCTGGGAAAGGAACTTTTGCACCTTTCTGGCACGGGCAACTACTTTCTTGTCTTCTTCAGACAATTCTTCCATACCCAGAATCGCAATGATGTCCTGCAGTTCTTTGTATTTCTGCAGATATTCCTGCACCTTTCTGGCTGTCTCATAGTGTTCTTCTCCCACTACATCTGCTTCCAGAATACGGGAACTGCTCTCCAGAGGGTCAACCGCCGGATAAATACCCTGCTCTACAATCTTTCTGGACAAAACCGTGGTGGCATCCAGATGCGCAAAGGTGGTGGCCGGCGCCGGGTCTGTCAAGTCATCGGCAGGCACATAAACAGCCTGTACAGAAGTAACAGAACCATTTTTTGTGGAAGCGATACGCTCCTGCAGTTCACCCATTTCCGTTGCCAGCGTCGGCTGATAACCTACGGCAGAAGGCATACGTCCCAAAAGGGCGGAAACTTCTGAACCAGCCTGCGTAAAACGGAAAATATTATCAATAAAGAGCAACACATTCTGATGTTCTTCATCACGGAAATATTCTGCCATGGTAAGCCCTGTTTCCGCTACACGCATACGGGCACCAGGGGGCTCATTCATCTGCCCGAACACCAGAGCTGTCTTTTCCAAAACCCCGGATTCTTTCATTTCTGTCCAGAGGTCATTTCCCTCACGGGAACGTTCTCCAACACCGGTGAAGATGGAATATCCGCCGTGCTCGGTAGCAATATTGCTGATAAGTTCCTGAATCAACACCGTCTTACCTACACCGGCACCGCCGAAAAGACCGATTTTACCACCTTTTGCATATGGCGCCAAAAGGTCGATAACCTTAATACCGGTTTCCAGAATCTCTACTACAGGACTCTGTTCTTCAAACGTCGGCGGGTCTCTGTGAATAACCCAGTGCTTTACATCATGCAGCTGTTCGCCTTTGTCTATGGTTTCACCCAGAACATTAAAAAGACGACCCAGAGTTTCTTTTCCTACAGGTACGGAAATACCTGCTCCTGTAGCAGTAACCTCCATATCCTTGCTAAGTCCGTCACTAGAAGCCAGCATAATACAGCGCACCGTATGATTTCCGGTATGCTGTGCCACTTCCATAACAAGCTTTCTGCCGTTTAACTCTACAGTCAAGGCGTCTTTGATGCTTGGGAGGTTCTGATTTTCAAATTCTACGTCTACGACAGGTCCCATAACCTGTACAATTTTACCTTTTTCCATCAAAAGGAAACCTCCTTCTACAGTTTTTTCTTCTGTGCTTTAGCTCCGCTGATAACCTCAGTAATTTCCTGGGTAATCGCCGCCTGACGCACACGGTTATATTTAATAGATAAATCCTTCAGCATATCCCTGGCGCTGGATGTTGCTGCATCCATAGCCATCATACGAGAATTGTGCTCGCTGGCATAGGATTCCACCAGACAGCCGTAAATCATACCGCGCAGATAGTTGGGTACAATACTGTTCAGCACCTCTTCTGCGGAAGGAATCATTTCGATTTCTTCCTGATGAATATCTACCAGCTTTTGTACAGAGGTATTGAAAGCAGCCTTCTTCAACGGCAAAAGCTGCTTCTTTTCCGCTACCATAGTAGCGGCATTAGCCATACGGGTGTAAATAATATGAACCTCATCCAGTTCACCCTCCAGGTACATAGCTATCATCTTTTCAGAAATCACTCTGGCCCTGTGCATGGTCGGTTTCTGCACCGTAAAGCGAAAATTCGTATCCACGTCTACGTCTTTTTTAAAAAAATACTGCCTTCCCACTTCCCCCAGCACAAAAAGCTGGACGTTTTCGCGGTTTTCCATACAGTCTTCAGCAATTTTAAAAACATTGTGGTTATACGCACCAGCCAGACCTTTATCTGCAGAAACTACAATATAACCGATTTTCCTGGCTTCCGGTGCGATTTCCGCTCTTTCATCAAAATATTTATGCTCCGTGTCCTCCATGTGACGCAGAACACGTCCTATGGCTGACTGCAGAGAATAAAAATATGGTTCTGTATCTGCCAGGGTCTTCCTGGCTTTCTTCAGTTTTGATGAAGAAATCATGTACATGGCACTGGTAATTTTCATAGTATCCTGGATACTTCTCATACGGCTTTGTATTTCTTTTGCACTTGCCATCTCATCACCTGTTCCTGTTCTTAAATTCCTCTGCTACCTTTAAAATCTTTTCGCCCAGTTCATCGGAAAGGACTTTTTTCTCATTGAGTTCATCTCTGATTTCCGGATATTTAACATCAAAATATTCCAGCATGTCCATCTGGAATTTCTTCACTTCTTTCACCGGAATTCCTGTCATGATTTTATGAGTCGCTGCCCACAATGTAATTACCTGCTCATGAGAAGCAAGCGGTCTGCAAAGGGGCTGCTTTAACAATTCCATCAAACATTTTCCATAATCCAGCTGCGCCATTGTAGCATCGTCCAAATCTGAAGAGAACTGTGTGAACACTTCCATCTCACGATACTGCGCCAAATCAATACGCATGCTTCCGGACGCCTTTTTCATAGCTTTTGTCTGTGCCGCGCCACCTACACGGGATACGGAAAGACCTACATTTACGGCCGGGCGCACACCCGCATTAAATAAGTCACTTTCCAGGAAAATCTGTCCATCCGTGATGGAAATTACATTCGTCGGAATGTATGCGGATACATCTCCTGCCTGTGTCTCAATAATAGGCAGTGCGGTAATAGAACCGCCGCCTGCTTCTTCGCTCAGACGACTGGAACGTTCCAGAAGTCTTGAATGCAGATAGAAAACATCACCCGGATAAGCCTCACGTCCCGGAGAGCGTTCCAGAAGCAAAGACAAAGCACGATAAGCCACTGCATGCTTGGACAAATCATCGTACACAATCAGCACATCTTTCCCCTGATACATAAAGTATTCCGCAAGGGCTGTACCGGAATAAGGCACAATATACTGCAACGGCGCACAGTCGCTGGCCGTAGCAGAAAAGACCGTGGTGTATTCCATAGCACCGTATTTTTCCAAAGTTCCTACCAGTTTTGCTACCGTAGAAGCTTTCTGTCCAATAGCCACATAGATACAGATAACATCCTTGCCCTTCTGGTTTAAGATAGTATCTACAGCAATAGAAGTCTTACCCGTCTGACGGTCTCCAATAATCAACTCACGCTGACCGCGTCCAATAGGGAACATGGAGTCAATGGCCAGAATACCGGTTTCCATTGGCACAGATACGGATTTACGGTCAATAATCCCCGGCGCTTCCTGCTCTATAGGCCGGTAATCCTTTGCTTCGATTTCTCCTTTGCCATCAATAGGCGCCCCCAGGGCATCTACGATTCTTCCAACGAAGTTCTCGCCTACAGGAATACCTGCCTTTTTCTTTGTACGGGCCACTTTAGTGCCTTCCTTGATTCCTGTGTCTTTTCCGAAAATGATAACACCGATTTCGTTTCTCTTAATATCCTGCACCATTCCCTTGACACCGTTTTCAAAGGTCACAATTTCGCCGTACATGGCATGGTCAATCCCGTAAACAGTCGCAATTCCATCACCCACCCAAATAACGTTTCCGACTTCCCGGACACCTGCTGTGGTATCGAAGTTTTCAATTTCTTCTTTCAGAATGGAAATAATTTCTTCTGAATTGATTGAACTCAAACCGTTCACCTCCAGATTAATTTTTGTTGTAATGCATTGATACGGCCTTTTAAGCTGTAATCAAATTCCTGGTCTTCTACCCGGAGAATAAATCCTCCCACCAGACTTTTATCTTCTTTTAGTTCCAACGCTGTATCCTCTGCACCGTATTTCTGCTCTAAAAATTTCTTTATCTCCTCCAGTTGTTCTTTGGCAGGAGGAGTTACATAGTAAAGTACAGCGTTTAAAATATGATTCTGTTCGTTATAATATTCCTGATACGCCTGAAAAATCTCAAAGAGAAGTTCTGCATGACGATATTTGCAGAGAACACAGATAAAGTCTGCCAGTTTCTTTTCAAAGATTCTTCCGACTGCTTTTTCTTTCTGTAAAAGAGGCACCACCGGACTTTCCAATATCTGTAAAAGCTGTGGCGTCTCTTCCAGGACTCGTTTTGCATCTTTGATGCTTTCCGGGGTAACGGAAAGTTCATAGAGCACTCTTGCATAATTAATGGAGGTCTGTGTCATTTGCATCACCTGCTTTTGCTAAAAATTCATCATAGAGCATATGGTTTCCCTTGTCACTGCTGCCATCGGAAAGCAATTTCTTTGCTGCCTCCATAGCCAGGCCTGCGATTTCTGACTTTGCACCCTGCATGGCATTTTTTTTCTCCTGCTCTGCAGTATTTTTTGCTGTTTCTATGATTTTTGTCGCCTGCAGATTTGCATTTTTTACAATGCCTTCACCCATTCGTTTTGCATCTGCTTTTGCACCTTCAATAATCTGCGCAGATTCTTCTTTTGCAGAAGAAAGGGCCTGTTCATACTGTCCTTTTAATTCATCTGCTTTTTCCTGAACTGCCTTTGCATGATCAAATTGGCTTGCAATGAGCGCTTTTCTCTTTTCCATAATTCCCATTACCGGCCCGATAAGGAATTTTTTCATCAAAAGATAAAGAACAATCAGGTTTATAATCGTCCAGACAAGGTCCCAACCTAATTTTAGCACCTTTCCTGCACCTGCCTTTCTTTTAATGATAGATTATAAGAATAAGATTAACAAACCAATAACGAAACCGTAAATAGCGGTTGCCTCTGCAAGTGCACAACCCAGAAGAAGTGCTTTGCTGATTTTACCTTCTGCTTCCGGCTGTCTTGCAATAGCTTCCGTCGCTTTTGATGTTGCTATACCGATACCAAAACCTGCTCCAATACCTGTTAATACTGCAATACCTGCACCAATTGCTGCTGTCATAATTCATTTCTCCTTTTCTTCTTAAGTTTTAGTCTTCTATCTGCTCTTTAATAAAGAGAGAAGTTAAAAAAACAAATACATAGGTCTGAATCAGACCGTCAAAAATATCAAAATATAAGCTGAATGGAACTGGCAGAACTGCCGGCATAATTATTTTCAGCAATTCCATAATAACAAAGGAACCAATAACATTACCAAACAGTCGCATACACAAAGATATAGGACGAATGGCGATTTCCATAATGTTAATCGGCGTCACAATAGGCATGGGCTCTGCAAAGCTTTTCAGAAATCCCTTCGTGCCCTTCTTATGGAATCCGGCATAATAAATAAGGAATAAACTCATAATGGCAAGGGCTGCCGTTACGTTTAAATCCTTAGTAGGGGGCTTAAAGCCAAGCAAACCGATAAGGTTCGCCACTCCGATATAAATGGCTGTGGAAATCAGATACGGAATATATCTTCTGCCTTCTTTGCCCAGAATATCTGTAAAAAAATCATCCAGGAAACTGATAAAAGCTTCCAGGGCCAACTGCTTCTTTCCCGGATTTTCCACTTTCAGATTTCGAACAAACACAATGGCCAGAAGGGTAAGCACCGCCATGATAATCCAGGTAACCACCACAGATTCTCCTATCGGAATCCCGCCGAAGATGGGAATGTTGAATACGGTTTCACAATTTAATTCTTCCGTAATTCTTTCCGCTATGTTATTCGTAGGACATCTCCCCTTTCTGTGTTAATGAATTCTTGACTTTCTCCTTTCCGTTTTCTATTGTTGCTGTGAGCAATAAAACAGATATGGCACTTGTTTTTTGTGTCTTCTTATTAATTGCTTTTAACACATTACTGCTAATTAATTGATTTGTCAATCTTTCTCTTTTTTGAAAAAAATGGCTGGAATTTCGTCACTTTTTCTTGTAGTTTTTTAAAGTTTTCTTCTCTTTTTGTGTGATATTCCATGGTTTTAGTATACCGTTTGGTATATACTGGTTCTACCACTTGATTTTTTCACAATTATTTTATAATTTTATTATTTATTTTTATTATTTTTTACCATTTGTATTCATAATAAAAAGGAAAAGATGTTTTAAATGTCCAATAAAACCACTTTTCCTTTGGCCATTCTGTGAACAGGTGTGCATTTTCCTATTCTCTGCGTTTTTACTTTTCTTCTCTTTATTCTTGTGCTATGCTTATCTTACCTAAAAGGAGGTGCAACCCATATGAAATCATCTACGGAAAACACCCTGCAAAAGCTGATTATTGCAGGCGCAGGCCCGGCAGGTATATCTGCTGCGTTATATGCGGTCCGGGCAGGTATTACGCCTTTGATTCTCTATAAAGACGGCGGCGCGTTGGAAAAAGCTGTAAAAATCGAAAATTACTATGGTTTTTCCCATCCCATTTCCGGAAAGCAATTATATGAAAATGGCTTGCTTCAGATACAGGCTCTGTCTGTTCCCACTTTACAAGAAGAGCTTCTATCCATAGAATATGACGGAGACTATCTGATTCATACAGCCCTTCATACCTTTCGTGCAAAATCTGTCATTCTGGCCACGGGCACAAAAAGAAATACCCTGTCCTTAAAAGAGCTGAAAAAATATGAAGGAAACGGCATCAGCTACTGTGCTGTGTGCGACGGTTTTTTCTACCGTCAAAAAGAGGTTGCTGTTCTGGGGAACGGGCCTTATGCCTTGCACGAAGCCAGAGTCTTAGAGCCTCTGGCCAAAAAAGTCACCATTCTCACAAATGGATCTGAACCGGCATTTGCCGCCGAAGAACTGGGAAGTATCCGCGTGGAAGAAAAAAAGATACTCTCCGCCAGAGGCGACACCTCTCTGTCTCATCTGGAATTCGAAGACCATACTCTCTTCCCTCTGGATGGACTTTTCGTGGCCCTTGGGACTGCTGACAGCACGGATATCGCCCGGAAACTGGGACTTTTCATGGAAGATAATCATATTCTGATAGAAAAAGATACCAGCACCGCCCTTCCCGGACTTTTTGCAGCCGGAGACTGTACCGGAGGCTTACTGCAGATTTCAAAAGCCGTTTACGAAGGTGCTCTGGCCGGTACAAAAGCTGTAGACTATCTGCGGAAAGAACTGCAATAGAAAAAATCAGGAAAATGTAACTTTGTCACAGACATTTTAACGTTTCTGCGTTATAATAAAGACAATTTCAGAAAGACGAAAAGGAGATTGGAATTATGGCAATGGAATTCACAACGGCAAATTTTGAACAGGAGGTCTTAAACTCTGAGGTTCCGGTACTGGTAGATTTCTGGGCTACCTGGTGCATGCCCTGCAAAATGCTGGCACCTGTCATCGAAGAACTGGCAGAAGAAGCCAATGGGGCTTACAAAGTGGGAAAGGTGGATGTCGACGCTTCCCCGTCTATTGCAGCACAATTCGGCATTATGAATATCCCTACGGTTCTGCTCTTCAAAAACGGTCAGGTAGCCGGTAAATCTGTAGGTGCCGTTCCGAAAGAAAAACTGCAGGATTTACTCCGGTAAATCTGCAGCAACTTTCCCTGCATAAGTGCCGGAAATCACTCTATCAGCTTTTATGTTTACAAAAGCTGATAGAGTGATTCTTTTCTCTCTAGTTTAATTTCTCCCCGATTCAAAGAAATCGAACCGGTCTTGGCCAGTTGTTTCAAAGTCCGGCTCACGGCTTCTCTGGCACTCCCAATGATTTTTGCAATCTCTTCATGAGTCATAGCAATGCTGGAAGAACCTATTTTGGCAGATTCATCTAACAGAAAAGAAACCACTCTCTGGGTCAGACTTAAAAAAATCATCTGCTGCAAAGCCTCCACCACATCGGAAAAACGCTTTGCCGCTTCTTTATACATAAAGTTGTCCATATATACATTCTCCCTGGACATGGCCGCCAGAAGCCCCGCTGGAATCACCAGAGCCGCACACTCCGTCTGCGCTTCAATTTCCACGTCAAAAGTAATGGCAGAAAGCACGCAGGAAGCTGCCAATATACAGCAATCCCCTTCCCGCAGACGATAAATTGTCACCTCTTTCCCCTCATCGGAAAGCAGGTATGTCCGCATAATTCCCTCCAGAATAAACACAGCCCCCAGACATTCTCTTACGCTGGAATAAATGCTGTCACCGGCCTGATACCGGACAATCCGGGATTCCCGAAGCAGCAATTCTTTCTGAATCTCCGTCAAATGTTCCCAAAACGATTTTTTTCGCAAAATTTCTTCTTTCTTCTCATTCATTTGTATCCCTGCCTTGTATTTTTTATCAACACCTTTTACAATTATCTCTATAACTAAGCATACAGCAAAGGAGTCGCTTATGAAAGCTAAACATCAAAAAATAAAATCCATTTTCCTGATTTTGATTCTTTTTCTCATAACCACCTCGCCAATTCTGCTTTCCGCTTTGCAAAAAAACTTTGCCATACGGGTGGCCTGCGTGGGTGACAGCATTACCTATGGAGCCAAAATTGAAGACAATTTCCTCAATTCCTATCCAGCCCAGCTACAGCTGTTTTTGGGCAGCGACTATCTGGTGGGGAATTTCGGCGCCAGTGGATACACACTGCAAAAAAGCGGAAATTTCCCTTATTGGAATCACCCTGCTTTTCAGGAAAGCTCTGCTTTTCAGCCAAATATCGTGCTGATTATGCTGGGCACCAATGATACCAAGCCCTATAATTGGACGGGAACGGAAAATTTCCTGGCAGACTACCGGGAATTGATTGCCCACTACCGTTCTCTGAAAAGCCAGCCTCAGATTTATCTCATGACACCGGCCACTATTTTTCCGGAGAGTTTCAAACCCGCTAACGGCTACAAAATGCAGGCTGACGTGGCAGATTTGGTATCCAATGCTGTAAAAGAACTTGGAGAAGAAGAGCATCTGCCTGTCATTGATGTACATGCCTACACCCGGACGCACCCGGAATACTTTCTCCTGGACGGCGTGCATCCGGATGCCTACGGCGCAAAGGCCATTGCCCGGCTTACTTTTGAAGCTCTTCGAGAAAACGAAAGCAGTTTTCAAAAATAAATTCCTGTACTCAGGATTCTTCTATTTTTCCCTGTTTTTGCAGGTATTCCAAAAAGGCCTTACAGCCGGTTACGATGTCTCGGTATGTATCATCAAATTTTCTGCTGTACCAGGGGTCTATGACAGAAGCTGTGCTACCTGTGTATTCCAGCAACATTTTGATTTTTCCGCCTCTGTGTCCGGTGATTTTCTCTATGTTGCGAATGTTCATGGTGTCCATGCCGATAAGATAGTCGTACTTGTCATAATCTGACTTCTTTAACTGCACGGCTCTTTTACCTTCACAGGAAATACTGTGACGGGCCAGTTCCTCCCTGGCCGGCGGATACACCGGATTGCCGATACCGTTCCAGATTTCTTCGGTGCTGGTAGCGGCAGAGGCGATTTCAAACTGAGACGCAAGGCCCTGGGCCTGCACCATGTCTTTTAAAATGAATTCTGCCATGGGGCTGCGACAGATGTTGCCGTGGCAAATAAATAGTACCTTTATTTTCTCCATTTTATCTCCTCATATCCTCTCAAAGCCTTATAAATACTGGCTTTTCAGCCTTTGTGCATTTTTTACTTGAAAGGTTCTTTTTCTTATAAATTCTTGTATTTTCTCATGTTTTTTCGGGCATTTGTGGTACAAATGGGTTATTTTTAAAGTCCCAAATTCCTTATGAGATAAGGCTTACATGAGTTGTTTGTGCATGTTTTTGGGTTATAAACTTTTTCTTTTCCAGTTCATCCCTTGCTTCTTTTAATCTGGCAAGTTCTTTCTTTGCATCATCATAGCCGGTATGCGTATAAATATTAAGTGTTACAGATACATCTGAATGCCCCATCAGATATTGCAGTGTCTTTGGGTTCATCCCTGAATTGGCCATATTTGTACAATAAGTATGCCTGCATATATGTGGAGTAACTGGCGGCAATTGCAACAAATTCTCACGATTATATTTTTCTCTTGCATGCTGCATGTACTTTTCCCAATGAAGTGCAACCATTGGCCTTCCATTCTTGTCCAGAAACAGAAATCCTCCATATCCGTCTACCATTGGCTCACGTTTTGGTTTCCTTCTATTCTTCAAGATTCGAAGAAATGCCTCTTTTACATCCGCTTCCATTGGAAGTAACCGAGTACCACTTGTTGTCTTTGTAGATACGATGATATACTTCATTTCTCGAGTTCTTTGCAACTGATGATTCACATTGATAATATCTTCTTTAAAGTCCAAGTCTTTTACAGTAAGCCCACAAAATTCAGATATTCTAAGACCTGTCTTGAATAAGATATAAAATGCATCATAATACTGATTATAATGTGGATCATTCTTTACAAACTCGAGAAATTTTGCTTCATCTTCCGGAGAAACAGCGTGTCTTTTCTGACTGTCATTAACAAGTACTGTACCTAATTCAAATCCAAATGGATTTTTTAGAATCAAGTCATCATCCACAGCCATTTGAAAAGCAGGTCTTAAAACACCTCTGATGGAATGAATGGAACTATATCCTCTACCATCTCTTTGTAGTTTTATCAGAAAAATCTTTGCGTCAGAAAGTTTCACATCATCCACTTTCTTATAAGCGAATTCTTCCTTTTTCAATACATTCACCACAAATTTGTAATTCGCTAAAGTATTATGCTTTACTCCTGTTTTCAGGGAAAGATATCGTTCCACAAGTTCAAGCACTGTAATGTTACTTCCTGTAATCCCTTGCATCTGTAAGGACTGAACTTTTCTTTCTTTTTCCCTGAGAGAAAGATCTGCCCGTTTACCTTCCGGCATCTTATCTGCTTCTGTCAATCTCCAACTATATAATATTTTACGCTTACCAAGTGAATCTGTATATTTATAGCGGTAACGTCCACTTGGTTCCTGCCATTCTCCTTGCTGGAGAACTCTGCCTTTATCATCACGTCTCTTTGAAATCATATCCTACCTCCAAGGGGACGCAACATGATATTGTTAGTATATCATGTAACCCCTAATTCGAACACCTCCTTCTTTTAAATTTCATTTTATATCGCACTGAGTGTATCAATAAATTTTTCAAATCTTGTTCGTTTTATCTGTACACGATTCCCATTCCAAAGCAAATACTCTGCATTTGGATTGTCACTGACTAACTTACGAAGCTTTCCTTCTCCAATACGAAAATAGGATGCTGCCTCTTCAATGGATAATGTATACTTCTTCCAATAAGGTATATCATAACTTGTCATTTGTATGCCTCCTTCTATTATCTTTGTTTTTGACATTGGCGGCTGGCAAAGGTATCTATAAAGACT
This sequence comes from Blautia hansenii, assembly GCF_013304445.1. Lineage (GTDB taxonomy): Bacteria > Bacillota > Clostridia > Lachnospirales > Lachnospiraceae > Blautia. The sequence goes on along the minus strand of NZ_JAAITA010000016.1, from coordinate 3,593 downwards.
GCCAATGCCAAAGTATTTTTTTGCCAATGTCATCTTTTATTCTGTGATTAACGCAACTGTTTTTCTTCCCTGACACCAGTCATAGCTTAATCTACTTTCCAATTGCTTTCTTGCATCTCTTCCTGTTCTGGAAGAAATCCCATAGGCTAGTAGTTCTGCCTCTAATTCTTCTAAACACATTACTTTCCGTTTGGTTAATAACTCCAGAATCAACTTCTGTGCCTTTTCCAGTTTCGTTTCCTTTTTCGTTCCTGCTTTCCCCATCAGCAGATCTTCAATGGATATATCGTATTCTCCTAACCATTTTAAGCCTTCTTCTCCTAAAGAAAACGCTACCGGATTTTCCTTCTTAGCAAGAGAATCCTTTTGCTGATATACCACTCGGATATCCTGTTCCTTCTCTTTTTCCACCTTTTCTACAAATAAGATGCTTCGTACTGCCGCTGCGATATCAATGGATCCCAGGGAACGGTAATCACTCTGACTTCCTCAGGACTGAACACTTCCCTTTATAAAGTGGTTTACTCCAGTCTTTCTACCCTAACTGTAAATGATTTTTACCGGAACCTTGCCACTGAGCTCGGAGCTCAGCCTGCATTCCGCAAGACCGATAACTTCAAGATCATCCAGGATGAGATCAACCGTCTCGTACTTGAGAAACGACAGACGCCTGTCATCATCATAGATGAAGCGAACTATATTGGAAACGCAGTGCTCAATGACTTAAAAATGCTGTTCAACTTTGAAATGGATTCCAAAGACCGGGCGGTTGTTCTTCTTTCTGGTCTGCCACAGCTCAACAGCACCCTGCGCCTGAGCATCCACGAACCTTTCCGCCAGAGGATTGTCATGAATTATAACCTGGAAGGTATGACAAAAGCAGAAGGACATTCCTATGTTACTGCCAAGCTGAATGGCGCAGGATGCACACAAACGGTATTCGAAGAGAATGCACTGGAAGCGCTCCTCAATGCAGCGAATGGAACTCCACGTATGATCAACAAGCTGTGTAATGCAAGTCTGCTGGTTGGAAACAGCTCAAATTTAAATATCATAACCGCCGATGCCGTCATGCAGGCAATCAATGACTGCGAGCTCGGATAACTTTAGAAACCATCATGTAAAATAATCTGCATGATGGTTTTTTACATAAAACAGTGTGACGGAATCGTCCAAAACTATGTGATTGATACCGTTGTCAGGCACTATAAAAGATCTATTTTAATGTGACGGAAGAGGCAGTGTTTAATTTGCTGAATAACAGACAGTCTCTGACCAGATCAGCCCATTCACTCAGACGGATTTGCTGTGCAACTAAACTTGTGTGAGATTTCATGACTCACCTCCTGTGATAAAGTCTAAAAAGTTGAGTACTAAACTATTTGGACTTTGTAGTGATGAGTCTATTATCTCACATTGGATGATTTTGAACAGGTACTTGCTATTTTGCGTTTACTCTTTTCCATGTCATAAACTCAGATATTTTATGAAAAGTCAGCTTAATTATACCAGTTATCTAAAGATTTTGCTCATTATAATTCAATAAAATCAAGGAATTTTAATGTCCGGTGGAATTTACCACTGCACTGGAATTTAAAATTTCAAGTCAGCGTTTTCGTTAGTAAATCTCATCCATTTCACCGGTTCAAACAACCCTACTCATTCATCTTTTTTATTACATTGTAATTCACATTAATGCACGATTATCAAAAAACGCCCCACACTTGCAGGACGTTCCTCTCTCAAATATTCACTTAACTCTCACCTGTAGTAGTCTCCCCGTAGAACCCTTTTAACGATTTCCCCAAGGGGTTCACTTCTATATATACTCTCTTAACGATAACTGTTACACAATCCACTTTAACTCGCCTGAGAAGTAGTCTTTCAGTAGTTCCGTGGCACTATGACTGCCGTACTATGCCCAGTTCTGCGCGACTTTTCACTACACATTCGGTAGTCCGTTCACCCTGCCGTGGCAAACAATCAATTCTTGTTATCAAGTCAACGGTCTACACATAAGCAATTATAATCTTTTCACTGCCTGCTCAAATTCCTGCTCTGTATCAACAAACCGATACGGTTCATATTCTCCATATGCTGATGGGCGGCTAATTGTAACTAGTTGCACTTTATCCGTTCCTATTTCGGCAATTAACTTTCTCTTAAAATCCACTAAATGCTGACCGTGAGCCGTCTGTAAAGCCAAACAGCCAATATCATTAATTTTTTTTGCAATCAGATAACACACGCTCCAACACCTCCTTGAACTCATTTTCTGTTCTGATTCTACCACTTTCATATTCTTTTCGCAACGAACAACCAATCCAATTGTCATAATTGCGTTTATATACATATTTATGAAGCCAGTTATTTAATTGCCGGTCATAATATGTATTGTACTGAATTTCTATAGGATAGTGATAATTACTTAATTGAAAATAGACATGAATTCCTCTATATCCATCGTCATGTGCTTTTCCTTCTGACATATCAGCCATACGAAGATTTTCACAATTTCTAAGAGTCAAAATCTCTTCATAATTATCACATAATGCCCGAAAACCTAACATATCATCAAAAACTTTTCTTGCCTGATGATCCGGAAAATATCGTTCATATTTTAACCGAGCAGACTGTATGCTCTTAATTCTATAATCTGTTGCAATATCATGTAAAATGCTACAAGAATCATACCACTCATTAATCTTATCTAATTCTTCAAACAAAGCTTCCTTATCAAAATAATGCAAATTCTTTTTCAAATGAATGCCTAGATTGGAACGATATGAAAGCTTCTTTAATTTTTCTATGGACAATCCATCTTTTTTCAAAATATCTTCTATCAAAACCTCATCTCCTACACAGATATTTTTATTAACTTTTCCTTGTATTTTATCATATCGGAGCATCTTTCAAAAGTTGTAAAATCGTTGTAAAAGTTCTTCCTGCTGCCTGTTGCGTTAGTTTGCCCTGCTTTGCCGCGATTTGCCAAGTATGTAGCTGCCGCTGAGATTGTTAAAGCAATCACAGAATAAGCAAAACGAGGCAAAATGTGGCATATTGAGGCCGTCAAAAGTAGTAAAAACGTAGTAAGAATGGGGGTGTGTTACTACTGTGGTGATAAGGCAAATATTAATTATCTTGCTTTAACCAAGAACCATTCACACATCCATTTTCAATGATTTCTCTAGCATATTATTATTTAGAATATCTAAATCAGACACAAATTTCAACGCCGAGTGATAACCTCATCACCGAACTCAATGCAGCCAACTTTCTGCCTTGCCACAAGCAGCTCATGTCCAGCTTTCGTATGTATCCCCCTGTCAATGTCGGAACCAATGACAGGGTTAAAAAAGCATAGGCGACCTCCAAATTCAAAAGCAGGTCGGTTAATCCTGCAACATATTGATTTTGAACATTTCATACACATCTTATGTCATCGGAAGTTTTCTTGTTCCCGCATTCGTTTTTGTAGATTCGATGTGATATTCCATGTGGTTTGTTCTCTGTAGCTGATGATTGATTGGTTCATCTAAGTCAGCAACCACCAGTTCAACTGGTGGTTTGATATTAGCCCTCAAAAGGGCTTT
>NZ_JAAITA010000015.1 GCF_013304445.1 Blautia hansenii | reverse complement strand
TAATAATCAGCAAGGATGATTATAGGTTCTGTGGATAAAACTGCGGAAACTCAAGAAACAACTGTCTTGTCATATGTAAAAAGCTGTTGTATAATAACTGTCAAATGCTTTGGCAGGAGGATAAAAGAAGATGAAGTCCATAAAAGAAGAAATAGAACAATTAAAAAAAGAAAAAAATGCTGTGATATTGGCACATTATTATGTACCGGATGAAGTACAGGAGATTGCAGATTACATAGGAGATTCTTACTATTTAAGTAAAAAAGCAAAGGAAACAGAAGCAGAAATCATTGTGTTTGCAGGAGTTTCCTTTATGGGAGAAAGTGCGAAAATTTTGAATCCGTCAAAAACCGTGTTGATGCCGGATGGGGATGCAGACTGCCCCATGGCTCATATGGCGTCCGTGGAAAAAGTGCAGAAAATGAGAACAATTTACCAGGATTTGGCTGTGGTATGCTATATCAATTCCACAGCAGAACTAAAGACGGTTTCGGATGTCTGTGTGACCTCTTCTAATGCTGTAAAGATTGTAAAGGCTCTTCCAAACCGCAATATTTTCTTTATTCCGGATGGAAATCTGGCTGCTTATGTGGCAGAGCAGGTGCCGGAAAAAAACATTATTCCAAACGACGGATACTGTCCGGTACACAGGGAAATCACACCGCAGCTTTTGGAACAGGCAAAGAAAAAATATCCCCAGGCTGAGGTTCTTGTACATCCGGAATGTGTGCAGAAGGTGCTGCAGCAGGCGGATTTCATCGGCAGTACTTCGGAGATTATCAGTCATGCAGAACAGTCTTTTCAGAAGGAATTTATAATCGGTACAGAAGAGGGCGTTTTATATGAATTAAAGAAAAAATGTCCCGATAAAATTTTCCATTGTGTTATGGAAGGACAGTGTTGTTCTGATATGAAGAAGGTTACCTTAGAAAAGGTCAGAGACAGTCTGAAAAACGGAACGTATGAGATACAGGTACCGGAAGTGGTGAGTCAAAAGGCTTTAAAAGCGTTGGATACCATGTTGGAACTGGCAAAGTAAGGGGGAGCACAAATGGAAAAGATTCAGACAGACGCATTGATTGTGGGAACAGGCGCAAGTGGTCTTTTTGCAGCGCTTCATCTTCCTTTGGATATGCAGGTGCTGATGATTACAAAGGATGAAATTAAACACAGCGATTCTTATCTGGCTCAGGGGGGAATCTGCGTGTTGAGAGATGAAAATGACTATGACAGCTTTATGGAAGACACCTTAAAAGCAGGCCATTATGAGAACCGGAGAGAGTCTGTAGACATTATGATTCGCTCTTCCAGAGAGGTGATTGAAGAACTGTTGGAATATGGGGTGGAGTTTGCAACCAAAGACGGAAAACTGGATTATACCAGAGAGGGATGTCATTCAAAAGCCAGGATTCTCTTTCACGAAGATGTTACCGGAAAAGAGATAACGAGCAAACTTTTGCAGGCTGTACAGAAGCGTTCCAATATACGGATTCTGGACCATGTAACCATGCTGGATTTCATTGAAAAAGACAATTGCTGTCTGGGAATTATTGCAAGAACAGAGGAAGGGAAACATCTGGGAATCGAAGCAGGACAAACCATTCTGGCCAGCGGAGGCATTGGAGGTCTGTATCAGCATTCCACCAATTATCCTCATCTTACCGGAGATGCACTTGCCATAGCCATGCGCCATGGAGTAGAATTAGAACATATTGATTATATACAGATACATCCCACTACTTTGTATTCCACCCGCCCGGGCAGACGGTTTCTTATTTCTGAATCTGTGCGGGGAGAAGGGGCAAAACTGTACAATGCCAAAGGAGAACGGTTTGCCAATGAGGTATTGCCAAGAGACTTAATGACTGCAGCTATCCGCAGACAAATGGAAGAAGATGGGAAGCCTTATGTGTGGCTGGATATGACGGTTCTGGGCGAAAAAGTGATTTTGAATCACTTCCCTCATATCTATGAGAGGTGTCTGGAGGAAGGATATGATGTAACAAAAGACTGGATTCCCGTAGTGCCTGCCCAGCATTATTTTATGGGCGGTATTCGTGTGAATTCTGATAGCAAGACCACTATGGACAGGCTGTTTGCCGTAGGGGAAACCAGCTGCAATGGCGTACACGGAGCCAATCGTCTGGCAAGTAATTCTCTGCTGGAAAGCCTGGTGTTTGCCAAAAGAGCCGCCGGGAAAATACAGGAAGAGAGAAGTCAGAAAATATTTTTACAGGAGAGGGATTCTTCTGTATTTGAAGCTTTGTATCAGAAGGCAGAAAGGTGTATCAGCAGCCAGGAAGAAAGTCTGGCGGAGACATATAAGCGGGAAGTATTGTGTGAGATAGAAAGGGAGCGACAGGCAAAATGAATGAAATTACCATGAATTTGAATGCAGACCATTTAATCAGACAGGCTCTGCAGGAGGATATTACAAGCGAAGATATTACTACGAATGCAGTGATGAGAGAAAAGAAAGCGGGAGAGGTGCAGCTAATCTGTAAGCAGGAGGGTGTGATTGCAGGTCTGGCAGTATTTGAACGTGTTTTTCAGCTTCTGGACAGTGATACACAGGTGGAATTTTATGTAAAAGACGGAGACAGAGTGCAAAATAAACAGCTTCTTGGTGTGGTAAAAGGGGATATTCGTGTACTGCTTTCCGCAGAAAGAACAGCCTTGAATTATCTCCAGCGGATGAGCGGAATTGCCACTTATACCAGGCAGATTGCAGACCTTTTGGAAGGAAGCAAAACCAAACTTCTGGATACCAGAAAAACTACACCGAATATGAGAATTTTTGAAAAATATGCGGTAAAAGTGGGAGGAGGATACAATCACAGATATAACCTTTCCGATGGAATTTTACTGAAAGATAATCATATTGCAGCGGCTGGCGGAGTGCGTCAGGCCATTGAAATGGCGAAGGAATATGCGCCTTTTGTACGGAAAATTGAAGTGGAAACCGAGACATTGGACATGGTAAAAGAAGCAGTAGATGCAGGTGCAGATATTATTATGCTGGACAATATGACGCCGGAAACTATGAAAGCCGCTATAGAATTCATTGATGGACGTGCAGAAACAGAGTGTTCCGGAAATGTGACGAAAGAGAATATTGACAGGCTGATTTCTATTGGTGTAGACTATATTTCCAGTGGGGCTTTAACCCACTCCTCTCCGATTCTGGATCTTTCCCTGAAAAACCTTCATGAGGTGTAAAAGAGACGGGAAACCGAGTCGGTCTGGGGAAGAAAGGATAGGAAATATGGATGGAGAAACACGCAGAAAAGAAATTTTAAAATATATTTCAGAGAGTAACAAACCGGTGTCAGGAACAAAACTGGCAGAAATTTTTCAAGTGAGCCGACAGGTCATTGTGCAGGATATTGCTCTGTTAAGAGCGGCGGATTGTGAAATTCTTTCTACGAACAGAGGCTATATTTGCAGCAGTCCCCAGAAATGTATGAGGATCATACAGGTGTATCATACAGATGAGCGGATAGAAGAAGAGCTGCATGCAATCGTGGATTGCGGGGGAACAGTGGAAGATGTTTTTGTGCAGCATGAAGTTTACGGAGAACTACGGGCTGTGCTAAACATCAGTTCCAGACGGCAGGTGAAACAGTTTTTGGAAGACATTCGGACGGGAAAATCCAAACCGCTTACGAATATCACTTCCGGGCATCACTGTCATACTATCAGTGCAGACAGTGAAGAAGTTCTGGATATGATAGAAGAAAATCTGAGAAAATTGGGAATTTGTATGGAATAAAAGCAAGGAAAAGGAAAGAGATGGAGTTTTTCATAAGAGAGGCGAGAGCGGAGGAAGCCTCTTTGCTGGCAGAAATAGAAGCTTTGTGTTTTCCGCCGGCAGAGGCAGCTTCTAAAGAGGAAATACAGAAGCGGATGTGTGCTTTTTTAGAGAATTTTTTTGTGGCAGAATCAGATGGGAAAATTGTTGGATTCGTCAACGGAGGAACCACGGACCAGCCAAAGCTGCCGGATGAAATGTACCACGATGTAAGTCTGCATAAGCCCTGGGGAGCTTATCAGACGGTGTTTGGTTTAAATGTATTACCGGAGTACAGATGTCAGGGGATTGCAGGGAGACTGCTGGAGTATCTGGTGGCAGAAAGCAGAAAAAGAGGAAAAAAAGGTGTGATTTTGACTTGCAAAGCGCATTTGACAGGATTCTATGAAAGCCACGAATTCCAGAATTTTGGCATAGCAGAATCGGAGCACGGTGGGGCTGTGTGGTATGATATGAGAAGAGAACTTTGAGAAAATGGGGGAGTGATGACAGATTGCTTCCCTGTTTTTTAATTTTTTATTGTATACAGTCGTGTATAATGGTAAGATAGCAGAGGGATGAAAGAGAAATAAGATATCACTATGAGAAAAGTACAGGAGAGTAATCTATGGAAAAACTAACAATGAGACAGATACTGTCTCTGACGCTGACATTATTTGCCGTATTCTTTGGAGCAGGCAACATGATTTTTCCGCCGGCTATGGGACAGCTTGCGGGAGAAAATTATTTGCAGGCACTTGCCGGTTTTATACTGACAGATGCAGGTATTGCCTTGCTGGGAATGATTGCGGTGGTGTTGGTAGGGAACAAAATTATGGACCTTGGGGATCTTGTGAGCCGGAGGTTTTCTTTGCTTTTATCCGTAATGGTGTATTTGCTGATAGGGCCGCTTTTTGCGCTGCCGCGAACAGGAAGCGTATCGTATGAGCTGGCGGTTCGCCCGTATGTGCCGCAGCAGTATGCGTGGCTGGTCTCTCTGGCGGTGACAGCCGTGTTCTTTTTGCTGACCTATTATCTTAGTGGAAATCCAAGCAAGGTTGTGGATATTATCGGAAAATATATGACGCCAGTACTGATTATAAGCATTGCCCTGCTTTATCTGGTATGCCTGTTTTCAGACAAATCCGGGAATACGGTACAATATGGTGCTGTTCAGAAAGCTGCAGGGGAATACCAGGATATTGCGTTCTTCAAAGGTATGATTGAAGGGTACAATGCCCTGGACGGTCCTGCAGGTCCTGTATTTGCCATTATTATTATCAATGCCGTCACCGGTTTTCAGGTGAAAAAACGGAAAAATGTAGTGAAATATACGATTATTTCCGGAATCGGAGCGGTGCTGATTCTCAGCGGTATTTACTACATGTTGACGTATATCGGTGCCATTACGCATACAACCTTTGAAAACGGAGGAGCGCTTCTGCATGCTGTGGCTAGTGATTTGCTGGGCCCTGTGGGAGGAATCGTGCTGGGTGTTTCCGTTTTTCTGGCCTGCATGACAACTTCTATTGGACTGACCACTTCCTTTGCAGATTATTTTCATGAATTGCTGCCATCAGTGTCCTATCGCAAAATAACGGCAGTGGTGTGTCTGTTCAGCTTTGCAGTCAGCAATGTAGGTTTGTCATATCTGATAGCAGTTTCTCAGCCGGTACTGATGATGATTTATCCGGTATTAATTGTGCTGATTGTACTTTCGTTTGGAAGAAAGTGGATTGGGGATAAGAAAATGGTCTATATACTCAGTATGGCCGCAGCTTTTGTTCTTGCTTTTATCAATGCTATGGACAGTGCAGGCATAAGCCTTGGCATACTGACTGTATGGGGACGAAGCCTTCCTTTTTATCATCTGCACCTGGGCTGGATGCTGCCGGCAGTGTGCGGAGCAGCCGTGGGCTTTCTTCCGGTTTGGAAAAGAAAAAAAAGTATTTAGGAAATTTATTTTTGTAATTGTTTCATTTCTGTATGCAGCTTGCCGGCAAAGGTATCCAGCATATGAACGGTTGTGCGCATATCATCCCGGGTAGTTTCCGGATGGAGCGCACAGATTCGCAGCACTTTTTTGCCGTTTAACACTGTGGTAAAAAGTGCGGCATAACCGCTGGCCAGCATGCGTTCAGAAATGCGTTCATTTAATAGGTCGGTTTCTTCTTCCGTCAAATCTTCGGAAGTATAGTGGAAATTTACCATGGCAAGCTGGGATTTCGATACGATTTCCCAATGGTCCAGTTCCAGAAGCGCTTCTTCGGCCCAGTCAGCCAGTTCAAATCCATGTTCAATGGCGCTGCCAATCAAATCCGTGCCCAATACCTGCAGGGTCAGCCATAATTTCAGGCCGCGGGCAGGGCGGGTCAGTTCCATGCCTATATCCCAGGTATTGATATGCCTCATATCCCCCTCCACATCTTTTAAATATTCCGGATTTACATGAAAACTGTGGAACAGATGTCTCACATCCTTTACCAGAACCATGGCACAGCCATAAGTCTGAAACAGCCATTTGTGGGCGTCCCAACTGATACTGTCGGCCAGCTCCGTGCCCTTTAGCAGGTGTTTATAACGGGGGCTTAACAGGACGGAAGCGCCATAGGCCCCGTCAATGTGAAACCAGAGTTCATACTTGGAACAGATGGCTGCCAGTTCTTCCAGAGGATCGATGCTTCCGGTGTTTGTGGTTCCGGCTGTACCGATAACAACAAAGGGAATCAGTCCGTTTTGGGTGTCTTCCTGAATTTGTTTTTCCAAAACATCTGTGCACATCTGAAAGGTGGAATTGGAAGGGATTTTGCGGATACGGCTGTCCGGAATACCGATAATCCGCAGACCTTTGGCAACAGAGCTGTGGGTCTGGTCCGAGATATAAGCTGTGCCCAGGTGCAGGGTTTCATCATTTAATTTGTGGTCCCGGGCAGCAGTAAGAGCTGTAATGTTTGCCATAGAGCCGCCGCTTACAAAGACACCGCCCGCATTCTGGGTGAAGCCGGCCTGACGGCACAGCCATTGCAGAACTTCCTGTTCAATACAGTTGACCATAGGGGCCAGTTTGCTGCCTCCGGCATGAATATTATAGGCGGAAGTCATAATATCTCCCAGCCAGGAGATGGAGGAAGCCGGACCGGGTACAAAGCCAAAAAACCGTGGATGGTTCGCATCACCCCGGTAACGATACGCTTCTTCTGTCATTTTGGTAACGACTTCATCTACGGGACGTCCCTCTTTTGAAATTCCAATCTGCTTGATTTTGTCTGCTTGTCCTTCTTCCGTATACCAGGTGACTTTCTGAGAATGAATATCATGCTTTTCAAGACAGAAATTGTGTACAAATTTTTTTATGGCCGCTTCTAACTGGGCGCTGTTTAAAACATTTTCACTGTTTAGCATGGTTGCTTGTCCTTTCTTTTTCGCCATTTTTTCATATATTTCATATATTTTGTTGGCTTTTTTACTTTTTGAAAATCAACCGTAAATCTTTACGGTAGAATAAGTTTATTGTATACTACAGTTATATATCTGTAAAATTCATATATTTGATAATATATATGAAAAAAATTAATAAAGAGCTGAAGAGTAAGGAAAGAGATACATGGAACTGAGAAATATCAACACTTTTTTGAAGGTGGCAGCAACTCAAAATTTTTCAAAAGCAGCAGAACAACTGGGATATTCCCAATCCGCTGTGACTGTGCAGATACAACAGTTGGAAAAAGAACTGGAAACTCCGCTGTTTGAACGAATTGGAAAGCGGGTTTTTCTAACGGAAAGGGGAATGGAATTTACTTCTTATGCCAATGAAATCATGGGGGCGGCCAACCGGGCCCGGTTTTTTGCAAAGGAAAAGGGGGAACTGGATGGAACCTTACGGATTGGCGGGGTAGAATCCGTCTGTACCGCTATGCTGCCAGATTTCCTGCTGACTTTTCACAGCAGTTATCCCAGAGTGAAAATCACCATAAAATCAGGCACAACAGAAGAACTGATGGAAATGGCGAGGAGCAATGAAATTGATTTTGTCTTTACGCTGGACAGAAAAATATGCAGCGGGGAATGGGTGAAAGTTGTGGAAAGGAAGGAGCACATTTTGTTTGTGACCCTGGCGGAACAGTTACAGGAAAGAAAAGAACAGATACCTATACAGGAATTGGTAAAAAAGCCCTTTTTGCTGACAGAATTGGGAGCCGCTTATCAGTATGAATTGGAACGGCTGCTGTCCGAGCGGGATTTGGAAATTATGCCGATTCTGGAAATCGGCAATACGGAAACCATTATTCATCTGCTGAGAAAGGGTATGGGACTTTCTTTTCTTCCGGCATTTACGGTGAAGGAGGAATTGGAGAAGAAACGATTTTCGGAAGTCCGAACCAATCTTCCGTCGGTGGTGATGTACAGCCAGCTGCTCTATTGCAGGAACAAATGGGTGACACAGGAAATGCAGAAGTTTGCGGAATTGGTGGGAGGGAGGATTGACTAGCTAAAGACTGTAGAATCGGAAACTGAAAAATTATTCACACAAAAAGCTTTCTATATGATAAAATCAATATCATATCCTGCTGGCGGGATTAAAAAAATGAAAGATGAGGATACAGAGATGAAAATAGCAGTAACTTATGATAATGGAGAGGTATTTCAGCACTTTGGAAAGACGGAATATTTTAAAGTATATGAAGTGGAAGACAATAAAGTAGTTTCCAGTGAAGTGATGAGTTCTAATGGTTCCGGACATGGAGCGTTGGCCGGACTTTTAGCAGAACAGTCTGTTGATGTATTGATTTGCGGAGGCATTGGCGGTGGAGCTCAGACGGCTCTTGCTGAGGCGGGAATTGAATTGTGCGCGGGAGCCCAGGGGGATACAGACCAGGCTGTGGAAGCTTACTTGAAAGGGGAATTAGTATCCACAGGAGTAAACTGCAATCATCACCATGAAGAGGGACATAGCTGCGGAGACCACGGAGAGGGACACAGCTGTAGCGGAAACTGCGGTGGACATTGTGGTTCTGCGCCGGTGCTGACAGGCCGTAATGTTGGGAAAGTCTGCCGTACCCATTACAGAGGAACCTTTAATGATGGCACACAGTTTGATTCTTCCTATGACAGAGGGGAACCGTTGGAGTTCACTTGCGGAGTGGGTCAGATGATTAAAGGTTTTGATGCAGCAGTGGCAGATATGGAAGTGGGTCAGATTGCGGAGATTCATTTGATGCCGGAAGAGGCGTATGGAATGCCGGACCCCAATGCGATTTTTACCGTTGAGATTGCACAGCTTCCGGGAGCGGAAGATTTGGAAACGGGACAGCAGGTTTATTTATCCAATCAGCTTGGACAGCCATTTCCTGTTAAGGTGACAGCAAAAGATGAGAGTACAATTACGTTTGATGCCAATCATGAGATGGCGGGAAAAGAACTGAATTTCCGTATTGAACTGGTAGAAGTGAAATGAGAAAATGAAAAAAGCCGGAAAAGGTGTTCGGGCATGTGTTGTAATCCTAAGATATCCTAAGATATTTTGCAGAAAAATTCAAAATATCTATTGACGAATAAAAGGATTTCTGTTAGTATATTAGCGTATGCCGCACAAAGAGGTATAAGTACCGTGTATACGGTCACCATATTTGGCGAGTAATGATAATAGGAGGTGCCATATGTACGCAATTATTGCAACAGGTGGTAAACAGTACAAAGTAGCCGAAGGCGATGTTATCAGAGTAGAAAAGCTTGGAGCAGAAGCTGGTGAAACTGTTACATTTGACCAGGTACTTGCTGTAAGCAACGACGGTTTAAAAGTTGGCGAAGACGTAGCCAATGCAAGTGTAACTGCATCTGTAGTTGAAAACGGTAAAGCGAAAAAGGTTATCGTTTACAAATATAAGAGAAAAACCGGATACCACAAGAAAAACGGTCACAGACAGCAGTTTACTAAAGTTAAAATTGAAAAAATCAATGCTTAATTCATTATGATTAAAGTGACGATTTATCAGAATTCAGAGCAGAAAATCTTAGGTTTTGCCATGCAGGGTCATGCAGGATATGCCGAAAGCGGCAGTGATATTGTGTGTGCAGCTGTATCGGTGCTGGCGCAGAATACAGTGAATTCCATTGAGCAGTTTACAGAGGACAGGTTTACTGTGGATGTAGATGAGCAGATGGGAGGGCTGGATTTCAAAATAGAGCCGGGATATTCCAAAGAAACGGCGTTGCTTCTGAATTCGCTTATCCTTGGTTTACAGGGGATAGAAGAAGAATACATGGAGTATATCGATGTAATATTCGAGGAGGTGTAAAGACATGTTAAAAATGAACCTTCAGTTATTCGCTCATAAAAAAGGTGTTGGTTCTACAAAGAACGGACGTGACTCTGAGTCTAAAAGACTTGGTGCCAAAAGAGCTGACGGACAGTTTGTAAAAGCTGGAAACATCCTCTACAGACAGCGTGGAACAAAAATTCATCCAGGCGTAAATGTAGGCAGAGGCGGAGACGACACATTATTCGCATTAGTTGATGGTGTTGTTCGTTTCGAGAGAAAAGGCAGAGACAAAAAACAGGTTTCTGTAGTTCCAGTGGCTACTGAAGAGTAATTACGATAACAAGGCGGCTTCAAATCTTTCAGGGGTTTGAAGCCACTTTTTTTCAATAAAAGAAAGAGGTTATTATGTTTGCAGACAGAGCAAAAATATATATCCGCTCCGGAAAAGGCGGGGATGGACATGTCAGTTTCCGAAGAGAGCTGTATGTCCCAAACGGCGGTCCTGACGGCGGAGATGGCGGTAAGGGCGGAGATGTCATATTTGAAGTGGATAAAGGTCTGAATGCACTGACCGATTACCGTCATAAAAGTAAATATGCCGCAGGAAACGGTGAAGAAGGCGGCAAAAAAAGATGCCATGGGGCAAATGGAAAAGATATTGTTTTAAAAGTGCCCGAAGGAACCGTTATTAAAGAGGCAGTCAGCGGAAAAGTTATTGCGGATATGTCCGGCGGAAATACCAGACAGATTGTATTAAAAGGCGGCAGAGGCGGAAAGGGAAATCAGCACTATGCTACGGCAACTATGCAGGTCCCTAAATATGCACAGCCCGGCCAGCCGGCACAGGAACTGGAAGTGCAGCTGGAATTAAAAGTCATTGCCGATGTAGGACTTATCGGATTTCCAAACGTAGGAAAATCCACTCTGCTTTCCAGAGTCAGCAATGCCAGACCTCAGATTGCCAATTATCATTTTACAACTCTGAATCCTCATTTGGGTGTGGTGGATTTAGATGACTGCAACGGGTTTGTTATTGCCGATATTCCGGGATTGATTGAAGGCGCGTCAGAAGGTGTGGGCTTGGGACATCAGTTCCTGCGTCATATTGAAAGAACACGGGTTTTAATTCATCTGGTAGACGCAGCGTCCACAGAAGGCAGAGACCCCATTGAGGATATTTATAAAATCAATAAAGAACTGGAAGCCTATGACCCGGAACTTATGAAGCGTCCACAGGTCATTGCAGCAAATAAAATAGATGCCGTGTATGCAGGGGATGAAGACCCGGTGCAGAAGATTCGTGATGAATTTGAACCTCAGGGAATGAAAGTTTTTGCAATTTCTGCGGTAAGCGGAAAAGGATTGAAAGAACTTTTATACTATGTAAAACAGCTTTTGGATACAATAGATAAAGAGCCTGTAATTTTTGAGCAGGAGTTTTTCCCGGAAGACGCACTGATTACAGAAAATCTTCCGTATACAGTAGCACAGGACGAAGAAGACGAGCATGTTTTCATTATAGAAGGTCCAAAGATAGAAAAAATGCTGGGCTATACCAATCTGGATTCCGAAAAAGGGTTCCTGTTCTTCCAGAAATTCTTAAAAGAAAGCGGTATTCTGGAAGATTTGGAGAAAGCAGGTATCCAGGAAGGGGATACGGTTCGTATGTATGGCTTTGACTTTGATTATTATAAATAAGGAAAACAGGAGATAAAGCATGACAAGCAAACAAAGAGCGTATTTAAAAGGGCTTGCAATGACTATGGAACCGATTTTTCAGATTGGAAAATCCAGTTTGACACCGGAAAATACAGCAGCTGTTGCAGAAGCCTTAGAGGCAAGAGAACTGATTAAAATCAGTGTTCTCCAGAACTGTATGGATGACCCGAAGGAAATTGCCGCAGTGCTTGCAGAGCGTACACGTTCTCAGGTCGTACAGGTCATTGGTAAAAAAATTGTGTTATATAAAGAAGGCAAGGATAATAAGAAAAAGATATTTCTGCCATAAAGAATAACAAAAAAGAGGAAAGTGTTATGCGGGAAAAAAGAAAGAGAATCGGTATCATGGGAGGTACTTTTGATCCTATTCATATAGGGCATTTGATTCTGGGAGAAACGGCATATGAACAGTTTCAATTGGATAAGGTGCTGTTTATGCCTGCCGGAAACCCTCCGCATAAAAGAGAAAGAAAAGACCGGGCCAGTGATGAGCAGCGCACAGAAATGGTGAAAAGGGCTATAGCGTCAAATCCGCATTTTGAACTGTCTCTGGAAGAAATGCGGCAGGATGGATATACCTATACCTACAGAACACTGGAAAATTTGCAAAACCAAAATCCGGATACGGAATACTTTTTTATTCTGGGAGCAGACTCTCTGTATGATTTTGAAAAATGGAGAGAACCTTTCCGCATTCTGAATGTCTGTACAATTCTGGTAGCCACCAGAAATCATACCAGTCATCAGCGTTTAGACGAGACCATTGCCGCACTGAAGAAAAAATACGGGGGAAGAATAGAAAAGCTGAATTCTCTGAACATTGATATTTCTTCAGAGCAGATTCGTACCTGGATACAGCAGCGCCGTTCATTGGCCTATTATGTACCGGACCAGGTGATATCTTATATCATGGAGAATAATATATACAAGGGTAGTGATAAAGATGAAATATGATTTTGCGGAAATTGAGAAAAAATTGAAAAAATATCTGGATAAAGACCGTTTTATGCATACCCAGGGAGTGATGTACACAGCGGCAGCCCTGGCTATGGCTCATGGAACCAATATGGAGCAGGCTCGGCTGGCAGGTCTGCTTCACGATTGTGCAAAGTGTATTCCCAATAAAAAGAAGTTGAAAATCTGCCGGAAGCAGGGCATTGAACTCAGTATCTTTGAAAAGCAAAATCCCTTTTTGATTCATGCGAAGCTGGGTGTTTATATTGCAAAAGAGAAGTACGATATACATGACCTGGGAATATTGTCTGCTATCCGCTGGCATACTACAGGGAAAGAGGATATGAGCAGTCTGGAGAAAATAATCTATATAGCGGACTATATTGAACCTGGAAGAGACAGAGCACCCAATCTGTCCTGGGTGAGAAAAGTAGCTTTTATGGATTTAGATGAAGGAATGTATTACATTTTAAAAGACAGCCTTTCCTATCTGGAAACCAGTGCAAAACTTATCGATCCTTATACAGAAAAGGCTTTTCAATATTATGAAGCGCTGCACCTTGGAAAAAAGGAAAAGGAGAACACAGACCATGAATAGTAAAGAAATAGCACGCATGGCTTGCGAGGCCATGGAAGATAAAAAGGCTCAGGATATTAAAATTATTCAGATTGAACAGATTTCAACACTGGCAGACTACTTTATCATTGCCAGCGGAACTAACCGCAGTCAGGTGCAGGCCATGGCAGATAATGTGGATGAAGTGCTGGGAAGAGCCGGTGTAGAAGCCAAACAGATGGAAGGATACCAGAGCGCAAACTGGATTCTTATGGATTACAGAGATGTCGTGATTCATATTTTTGATGAAGAAAACCGTCTGTTCTATGATTTAGAACGTATCTGGAGAGATGGAACTTTAGTTGAGAGAACAGATTTAGATATGTAAAAGCAAGAGAAGAAACTCCATACGAAGTGTGCTCAAGAATACCAAGTGGAAAATCAGAGACGCTTCTATGGGGTTCTTCTTTTTTGCTGAAATTAACGCATAAAACGAAACACACCAATTACTTTTCCAAGAATCTGGAAAACCTGCTCCGGTCCTACAAGGATAGGATCCATGGAATCGTTTTCCGGCTGAAGACGAATATAATCTTTTTCTTTATAAAAGGTTTTTACTGTTGCAGAGTCGTCTACCAGTGCAACAACCTTTTGACCGTTCTCAGCAGTAGGCTGCTGTTCTACAAGCACATAATCTCCGCTGAAAATTCCGGCATTTATCATACTGTCACCTTCTACGACCAGCATAAAAGTTTTGTTGTTGGGCATAAATTCAGAAGGAATGGGGAAATATCCCTCGACATTTTCCATGGCAAGAAGCGGCTGTCCTGCAGCTACTTTGCCAACAATAGGAACATTAACCGTCTCTCTCCGAACCAGATTAAAATTGTCATCTACAATCTCTATGGCACGGGGTTTGGTTGGGTCTCTGCGAATATAGCCGTTTTTTTCCAGTGTTTCAAGATGGGAATGGACAGAGGATGTGGATTTCAGATTCACAGCCTCGCAAATTTCCCTTACAGAAGGAGGAAATCCTCTGTTTAAAATTTCATTTTTCATATATTCTAAAATTTCAGATTGTTTTTGACTTATTTTTCCATATGACATAATCTGGTACCTCCGAATCATCGAAATCTTACTTTTATCATATCACAGCTTTACAGAAAATGCAAACAGATATTCGGAAAGTTTGTTCGTGAAACGAAAATATGTTCGATAAAAGTATTGACAAACATGTGTTCTTGTAGTATGCTGATTGCAGATAGAAAGCAAACAGATGTTCGCGAACATATTTTCGCGATTTTACGGAGGGTATGAGAATGAGAAGTAAATTAAGAAGAAAACGAAGTTTTTTGTATGCTATAGTTTTATTGTGTGCAGTGGTATTAGGAATGCTCTGGGTTACTTCTGATACGGCCAGTGCGGGTACACAGGAGTCTGTACGGCATAAGTATTTTACCAGTATCGAAATAAAAGAGGGAACAAGTCTCTGGGAAATAGCTCAGGAATATCAGACGGAAGAATATGATTCCACAGAAGACTATATCAGAGAAGTTAAAAAGATTAACCACATGAAGAGTGATGTAATTTATGAGGGCTCCTATTTGTGCATTCCATATTACTCTTCAGAAAATAAATAAGTGTGTTCAGTTCTTGCAATGCTTTTTCGCTATGATACAATAGGAGAAGATATTTTATAATTGGGGAAAGGAAAGGCATTCATGAACCGAAAAAAAATTACTTCTACAGATGTAGCCAGAAAGGCAGGCGTTTCTCAGTCAGCTGTGTCCATGATTCTTAATAAAAAATATAATGTCTCTTTTTCAAGAGAAACGATAGAGCGGGTGGAAGAGGCAGCTCGGACATTGGGATATACGAATGAAAAGAAGGCTTCAAGAACCAGGGTGTCCATGAGAGGAACTATTTTTGTCATGTGTCCCAATTTATCCAATCCGTATTATTGTTCTCTTTTACAGGGAATTGAAAAGACAGCACAGAAAAATCGGTATGACGTGTTTTTATGTAATACCAGGAGGGATTATCAAACAGAGGAGAAGTACCTGAAAAAAATAGAAAAACTGAATCCATCGGGAGTCATTTGTACTTTCACGCCGGTATTTACGGAACTTCTTCAAAAGATTTCTGAAAAAATACCGGTTATACTTATTGGAGAGAAAGCTGTTGTGGAAGGAATGGACACAGTGGAACTGAACAGTAAGAAAACAGGTGAACTTCTTGCTGGGCATTTGCTGGAACTGGGACACAGAAAAGCAGCCTTTTTATCCACTCCTCTGACACAGAGGCAATCCGCCAGAAGAGCCAGAATGAAAGGTTTCTGTGAAACTTTTGAAAAAGCAGGATATGGAGACAGTGTTTATATTAAGAGCCTTCCGGAACAGATGGACATTTTATTTCAAGAGGAAGATATGGAATACAGGACAGGATATGAGCTGGCTTTGGAAATGATTAGAGAAGTTCCTGATTTAACTGCCATAGCCGGAAGCAGTGATATGGTTGCTCTGGGAATCCGCGATGCACTTTTAAACCTGCATTACAAAATTCCGGAAGAAATTTCCGTAGTGGGCTGCGACAATTTATTAATTTCCGGAATGAAAGGGATTGACTTGACAACTGTGGAGCATTTTGCCCCCAAAAAAGGGGAAGATGCCTGTCGCCTTCTTCTTGACAAGATAGAAGCAGAACAGGAAAGAGGCGGTTTTTTGAAGGAGGGAATGATTCATCATATAGAATATGAACCTCGCTTGATTATTAGAGGAAGTACATCATATCCTCGGAAATTGTAATTAATATTTTAAAATATTAATAATAGAACGGATTAATATTTTGACATCCAATTTGACCATGAGTATCTTTTATGCTACTCTGCTGTTAGAATTCATGCCATTGAAGCAGAGAAAGGACAGAAAGATATGGAAAAAACAGATTGGAAGGCTTATTTGCAAAAAGAAATTGAATGCAGCTGTGGAAGAACACATTTTTGTGATATTGAGGAAATTCTTATTGAGGAGAATGCAATTTGCCGCCTGCCGGGGATTTTAAGTCGTCATTCCTATAAAAAATTGTGTGTGGTATGTGACGAGCATACGGAAAAAGCCGCCGGTTTCCGGGTGTATGAGGAACTTACAAAAGCAGGATACAACTTTAGCAAGGTTCTTTATCATGAGCCGGAACTGGTGCCGGATGAACAGGCCTTGATTTACCTTTTTACACAGGTACCTCAGGACTGTGATTTAATCATAGCTGTAGGAAGCGGAACGATTAATGATTTGTGCAGGTACGTCAGTTATAAAATGAAAATAGATTATTATGTTGTGGGAACAGCTCCTTCTATGGATGGGTATGCCTCAAATGTCTCTCCACTGATTATCCGTCATTTAAAAACAACTTATACAGCAAGACCGGCCAGAGTGATTATCGGAGATTTACAGGTACTTTGTGAAGCACCCATGCATATGCTTGCTGCAGGCGTCGGGGACATTATTGGGAAATATGTATGTTTGGCAGATTGGCAGCTGGCTCATGAAATAAATGAGGAGTATCTTTGTCCGGAAGTGACAGCATTAGTTCGAAAATCGATAGAGAAAGTAACAGAAAATGCCGAGGCAGCAGCAAAGAGAGAGAAGAATGCAGTAGCTGCTCTTATGGAAGGACTGGTTTTAAGCGGTATTGCAATGAGCTATATTGGAAATTCCCGTCCGGCTTCAGGAAGTGAACATCATATGTCTCACTATTGGGAAATGATGTTTTTGCTGAGACACCAATCTGACCCTTTGCACGGAACAAAAGTAGGAGTGGCAACAGTGGCTGCCCTGCGGTTATATGAAATACTGAAAGAGAAGAAAAACATGGGGCTTTCGCAGCAAGTATCAGCTTTTTCGTATAAAAAGTGGGCAGAAGAAATTGAGGAGGCCTATGGTCCGGCAGCGCCGGAAGTTCTAAAGCTGGAACAGGAGGTTGGGAAAAATGCGGATAATGAGGTTCTGAGAAGACGAAGCGTGTGGGAAGAAAAACAGGAAGAAATCGGGTCTGTTCTGGAAAATCTTCCTTCTGCAAAGACGGTTGCACAGATTTTAAAATCGATGGGAGCACCCAGTTCTCCGGCAGAAATCCAAGTGTCTTTGGAAACTTTTAAAAAGGGGATTTATTTTGCAAAAGATTTGAGGAATCGTTTTGGACTGCTGCAGATTTTGTTTGATTTCAGTTTACAGAAAACATGCAGTGAAATCCTGGAAGAAGAGTTTTACAGATGATATTGTCTGAAATTGCAGAGCCTTTTAAAGACTTTCTTGTATCCCTTGTCCGGCTGTGATAAACTATAAAAAAGTGAAAAGATTACAGACTTGGTATCTGGGAAAGGGAGTTTTTACAATGTACAAGATAGAGAACCAGTATTTAAAAATTGTAGTTTCCTCAAAAGGAGCAGAGTTACAGAGTCTTTTTGATAAGGAAATGAACAAAGAAGTTTTATGGTATGGAGATGAAAAGTTCTGGAAACGCCATTCGCCTCTTTTATTTCCCAATGTAGGGCGTCATTATAAAAATTGCTGCTATTACAACGGAAGGCGCTTTGATACAGACCTACATGGCTTTGCAAAAGATTCAGAGTTTATATGTATAAAACAGGAAGATAATCTTTTGACATTTTCTTTGAGAGATGATGAAGCTACCAGAGCTTATTTTCCATTTTCTTTTGTTTTAAATGTGACTTATCGGCTGACAGAAAGAACGTTGGAGGTTGTCTGGGACGTAGAAAACAACAATGAAGAAAAGATGTACTTTACTATAGGAGGGCACCCGGGATTTAATGTGCCGATTTTGGAGGATACCCGGCAGACAGAATATAAGCTTCTCTTCAACAGAAAAGAAGCACTGGAATACCGCCTTGTCTATGGAGATTCGTGCAATGCAGATGGGGAAAAAACTTACAGGCTGCCTTTAGATACATACGGTGCTTACAGCGGATGTGCGATTACGGAGCATATGTTTGATAAAGATGCTTTGATTTTTGATGGTTCTCAGATTACGCTTGCAGGGATTGCGTATCCGGATGGTACTCCATATATTCTTATGGAATGTGAAGGATTTACGAATTTTGGTATCTGGAGTCTTCCGGGCGCACCTTATATTTGCCTGGAACCATGGAGAGGAAGATGTGATGATTACGGTTTTGAAGGAGACATTTCAGAGAAACCAGATATTGTCTCTGTAGAAGCGGGAGACGTATTCCATCAAAATTACACGATAACCGTATATAAAAAATAACCATAGAAATACAGGAGAAAGCCTATGTCGAATATAAAAAAGGAAATTCCCTATAAAATTTATCTGGAAGAAAGTGAGATGCCAAAAGAATGGTATAATGTCCGGGCGGATATGAAAAACAAACCAGCGCCTCTGTTAAATCCTAAGACTTATCAGCCTATGACGGAGGCAGAATTGGGACAGATTTTTTGTGAGGAACTGGTAAAACAGGAGCTTGACACCACAACTCCTTTTATAGAAATACCGGAAGAAATCAGAAACTTTTATAAAATGTATCGTCCCTCCCCGCTAGTTCGGGCGTATTGTCTGGAAGAAAAGCTGCAGACGCCGGCTAAAATTTATTATAAGTTTGAGGGAAATAATACCAGTGGAAGTCACAAACTGAACTCTGCGATTGCACAGGCTTATTACGCAAAAGAGCAGGGATTGAAAGGGGTTACTACAGAAACCGGAGCAGGACAGTGGGGGACTGCACTGTCTATGGCCTGCGCCTATCTTGGATTGGACTGCCAGGTATATATGGTAAAATGTTCTTATGAACAAAAACCATTCCGAAGAGAGGTAATGAGGACTTATGGTGCTGCAGTCACACCATCGCCTTCAGATACGACAGAGGTAGGAAGAAAAATTTTGAGGGAACACCCAGGCACATCGGGAAGTCTTGGCTGTGCCATTTCAGAGGCTGTGGAGAGGGCTGTACAGCAGGAAGGCTACCGCTATGTTTTGGGAAGTGTGTTAAATCAGGTGTTATTGCATCAGACAGTGATTGGACTGGAGACAAAAACAGCTTTAGAAAAATATGATATCCAACCAGATATCATTATTGGTTGTGCCGGAGGTGGTTCTAATCTGGGAGGTCTGATTTCTCCGTTTGTGGGAGAAAAATTAAGAGGAGAAAAGGATTATCAGATTATTGCAGTGGAACCTGCTTCCTGTCCGAGCCTTACCCGAGGAAAGTTTGCCTATGATTTTTGTGATACAGGTATGGTTACGCCTTTGCAGAAAATGTATACATTGGGCAATAATTTTATTCCTTCTGCCAATCATGCAGGGGGACTTCGCTATCACGGCATGAGTTCCATTTTATCTCAGCTGTATCATGATGGCCTGATGGAAGCCCGGGCGGTAGAACAGACATCTGTATTTGAGGCTGCAGAGCAGTTTGCAAGAATAGAAGGAATTCTGCCTGCGCCGGAAAGCGCACATGCAATTCGTGTGGCTTTAGACGAAGCAATTCGGTGCAAAGAGACTGGAGAAGAAAAAACCATCGTTTTCGGATTGACCGGAACTGGATATTTTGATATGTACGCATATGAAAAATTCAACAATGGGCAGATGACAGATTATATTCCCACAGAGAAAGATTTGGAACAGGGATTTGCAGGAATTCCCAGATTTCCGGGGAATGAATTTTAAATGACAAAGTTCTGAACATATCTTAAAAGGAGTTGCGGCTGCTGCATGAAGCAGGAATATTCTTGACAGGTACTTAATGCGGCAGCCGTACCTTTGTCTATATCATATCTGTTTTAGGAGTGCAGACGATGAAACGAATATTATTACTGGAAGATGATAAAGCCTTAAATAGGGGAATTTCTCTGAAACTGGAAAAGGAAGGATACGAAGTTTTGTCCGCTTTTTCTCTCAAAGAAGCAAAAGCGCTGTTTCAGAAAGGGAGCATAGATTTGGTTATTAGCGATATTACGCTTTCCGATGGCAGTGGAATGGATTTTTGCAGAGAGGTAAGACAAAAAAGCGAAGTTTTTATTATTTTTCTTACTGCCCTGGACCAGGAAGTGGACATTGTCAATGGATATGACTGTGGTGCAGATGACTATATGACAAAACCTTTTAGTCTTTTGGTATTGATTTCCAAAGTAAATGCATTAATGCGCAGAGCCGGGCAGCAAGAGGGACAGATTTTGCTTTCGGATGGCATCGAAGTGAATTGTCTTACTATGCAGGTATACAGGCAGAAAGAGCCTGTAATATTGAGTAAGAAAGAGCTGCAGCTTTTAATTTGTCTGATGGAACACGCAGGGACCGTTATGACAAAGGAGCAGATACTGGAAATGGTATGGGACAGAGAGGGACAGTTTGTAGACGAAAATACGGTGACCGTTAATATTAGCCGGCTGAAAAGCAAACTGCATACCAATGCCATAGAAAATGTAAGGGGATTGGGATACATATGGACAGACACGGTAACAAAGAAATAAAAAGCATGGCCGCAGTGCTTGGGTGTGTGATGGCAGGAATTTTATTGCTGTCTTCGGTTTATCTGGTGTATCGTTATGAGGAGAGGAACAGGCAGGCAGCACAACTGGCTTTGCGGTATCCATGGTCAGAAGGTGTCTGGATAGAAATCAGAGAAGCAAAGAATACTGCCGATACCAAACAGGCGGATCGAGAAAAACAGAAAGAACTGCAGGAAAAATACGGATACTATTTTTTCTCTGCAAAGGAAAGCAAAGAAATTTTGCTTTTGTTTGCTTCGGAGATACTGATAATTGCAGGGATTTTTGCAGGTGCGGTGTTTTTTATCAGAAAAAGAGCAAAAACAGAAGAAAATCTGGAACGGGCGCAGATAAAAGTATTGGAAGACAGTATGGAACGCTTTATGGATGGAAATTTTGATACCGCAGAACTTTTGAACATCCAGTCAGATTATTTGTGGGGCTTAAGAGAGAAAGAAGAAAAGCTGGGAACTTACATAGAAAATATGAAGGAGCGCCTGGAACAGGAAGAGAGCAGTACAAAAGCCCTGATTACGGATATTTCCCATCAGTTGAAAACTCCTTTTGCAGCTTTCAGAGTATGCTATGAAATGATGGAGGATGATACACTTACAGAAGAAGAGGGGAAGGAGTTTTACATACAGGGAAAGCAGGAATTGGAGAACCTGGGAAAACTCATGGAACTGCTGCTGAATATGTCCAGGCTGGAAGGCAGCATGATTCATTTGGAGCCGCAGGTGAGAAGTCTGAAGAAAACCATTCTTGGAGCAGTCAATACGGTGATTATGAAGGCTGTAGATAAAAACATAGAACTTTCGGCAGAACTGGAGGACTGTTATTCAAATCATGATTTTCGCTGGACCCAGGAGGCCATGATTAACGTTCTGGACAATGCCATTAAGTATTCAAAGCCAGGGAAGAAAGTAGAAATACGCATGCGGAAGCTGACCTCTTATGTACTCATTGAAGTATTCGATGAGGGAATTGGAATTCCGAGAAAGGACAGAAACAAGATTTTTCAGAGGTTTTATCGTGGTGAGGAAGCGAGAGAAATGGAACGTGATGGTGCAGGCGTAGGTCTTTATTTGGCCAGGCAGATTCTGGAACAGCAGGGGGGCACCATTTGCGTCAAAGATAGAAGCGGTATTTTAGGAAGCTGTTTTCACATTATGCTGCCCTTGGCTGAAGCTTGACAAAGAGAGGATAAAACTTCTGGTATTTTTTTCAATCCTGTGCTATAATGGTAAACCGCCTAAACTGGAGGATGCTGTAAAATTTGAGAAAACGGTGTCCGAGTCAGATTTTAGAGTGAAATTTGCGAATAGTGAGGGAAAGAAAATGGAAAAAAATCAGGATATGCTGTTAGAACAACAGCGTCTATTGTCGTGTCTGGAAATCATCCGGGAAAACATTCGGGAGTATGAAGAAAAAGAAGCGGTCAGTAAAAAAGAAGTGACACAACTTTTTCAGGCTGTGAAGAAAGGGGAGGGTGACTCCTTTGGTCTGCTGGAAGCGGAGAAAAATATTCTGGAGCACATACAGAATTCTCTGCGGAAAAACAGGGCAGCGCTGAACAAGGCATACTTTGGCAGAATTGACTATGATGACGAATCTTATGGTGTGACAGAAAGCCGTTATATCGGAAAAAACGGTGTTACACGAAATTCCAATGAGGTAATGATTGTAGACTGGAGAGCCCCGGTTTCCAGTGTTTATTATGAAAATGAACTGGGAAAAGGCAGTTATGAAGTACCGGGGAGTGAGCCTGTAAACATCCGGCTTTTCAAAAAGAGAACTTATGATTTGCAGGGAGAGAAGCTGCTGGGATTTTATGACAATGATACAGCGGCCAGTGATGAACTTTTGGTAAAATATCTTTCTCAGCATAAGGAAGCCGTGCTGGGAGACATCATTGCAACCATTCAGAAAGAACAAAATGAAATTATCCGTGCTACGCCATATAAAAACATGATTGTACAGGGCGTGGCAGGCAGTGGGAAAACCACAGTGGCACTTCACAGGATTTCTTATATTCTGTATAACTATGAAGAGGTATATAAGCCATCGGAATTTTGTATTGTGGGAAGCAGCGATATGCTTTTGAACTATATCAGCAGCGGTTTGCCGGAACTGGACGTGAACCATGTGCGTCAGATGAGGATGGACGTGTTCCTTCCTTACCTCATGGAAAAGTCCTGGAAGAAAAAGTTCAGCATCATAGAAGAAGACACCAAGGCCTGCAAAAAAAGCAGACTGGATTTTGTATATGCACTGGAATGCTTTTTGAAAAAGTGGATAGAGAAACATTTGAATTTACAGGATATTCGGGACCGGGAATTAGGTGTGATACTGTCTCAAGAGAATATGCAGGATACCAGAAGCCGAAACCCGGAGCTGTCCCTGTTTCAGTTAGAGAAGCTGTTGAACCAGCGAACCCGTCAGCGAATTCAGTTTTTGTGTACGGAAAAGGAAGAGGGATTTCGCAAAGAAAAGCAGAAAGCGTACCGGAATTATTTTTGTTCTTCTAAAAATAAGTGGACAGAAATACAGATATACAGAACGTTTCTGGAAGAACTGGAACAGGCAGGCGATGAAACACATAAATTTGAAGGCGGGTATAAGGAAACCATAGCGCATGTGGAAAAGGGGCAGATGGATTTGTATGATACAGCGGCGCTGTGTCTTATCCGAAAGAGAATTTTTCTGAAAAAAGAGACGGATGAATTCAGTCAGATAATTCTGGACGAAGCCCAGGACTTTGGAGAGACGGTATACTATGTACTTCGTCAGGTGCTTCCCCGCTGTTATTTTACCATTATGGGAGACGTATCTCAGAATATTCGGTATGAGACAGGTTTAAATGACTGGGAAGATTTGAAAAAGATTCTTCTAAGAGATGACAGGGATAGTTTTTATCTGCTGGCTAAGAGTTACCGAAACACCATTGAAATTTCCCAGTACGCAGGAAGAGTCTTGGAAAAAGCCTCTCTTGGGAATTATAAAATACAGCCGGTTATCCGCCATGGAAATCCGGTCTGCGTTCAAATGCAGCAAAGAAAAGACATTGGAAAACAACTGAAAGCATTGCTGGAAAACATACAGCAGAAAGGCTTTGAAACGATTGCTGTCATCTGCAGAGATGAAAAGGATACAGAGACTGTACGGAAAGTTCTGCAGACAGAACAGGAAGAGGGCTTTCATAATGGAATTATGGTACTTCCGGTTACGCTGACAAAAGGATTGGAATTTGACGCCGTAGTTTTATGGCAGCCGGATACATTGCGATACGAAATGAATGTAAAGGAAGCCAAACTGCTGTATGTGGCTATTACCAGAGCTTTGCATGAGTTGTATCTGCTGGGAGAAAATGAACAGACGGAATTGCTGAAAAGCCGTTCTTAGAGTATAATAAGATAGAAATTTAAAAGTTATGGAGAAAGGAATGAAAATAATATGAAAGTATTGTTATTAAATGGAAGTCCCAGAAAGGCAGGCTGTACCTTTACAGCTTTAAGTACAGTTGCAGAGGCATTAAAGGAAAATGGTATTGAGACAGAAATTTTTCAGGCAGGAAATCCGGATAAAGAGCTGGTAAAGGAAGCTGCTCTGAAGCTGAAAGAAGCAGATGGTATTATTGTAGGTTCTCCGGTATACTGGGCTTCTCCCACAGGGCAGATTATAGAATTCATGGATAAGTTGTGTTCCCTGGCAGGAAAGGATATGCTGTATAAACCGGCTGCTGCCGTAGCTTCTGCCAGAAGAGCCGGCACAACCGCGACCTTAGATGTTCTGACAAAATATTTTGCCTTTCATCAGATGCCAATTATCTCCTCCAATTACTGGAATATGGTGCATGGAAATACACCGGAAGAGGTAAAACAGGATGAAGAAGGACTGCAGATTATGCGTGTGCTGGGAAAAAATATGGCATGGACACTGAAATGCATTGAGGCCGGAAAAAAAGCGGGAATAGAAGCACCCAAGCCGGAAGAAAAAATCAAAACAAACTTTATTCGCGGATAATTACAAAAAGAATTACAAAACTGTAAGGTTCCTGTCAGCAAATTGCAAGTCTTCTGTTGTATTATGCATAGTAGAGACAGAAAGAACAGAACAGAAGGGAGCATGACAGATGAAACCAATGGTAGAAATCAGAAATTTAAAGAAATATTACGGAAAGGGAGAAAATCTGGTAAAGGCAGTAGACCATACGAATCTGACGATAGAGAGAGGGAAGTTTACAGCGATTGTAGGAAGGTCCGGTTCCGGAAAAAGTACCATGCTGCATTTAATGGGCGGTCTGGACAGACCGGATAAAGGCAGGGTGTTTATTGACGGGGAAGACATTTTTAAACTGAAGGATGAACAGCTTGCAGTATTCCGAAGGAAAAAAATAGGTTTTATTTTTCAAGACTACAATCTGCTTCCTTCTTTGAACGTATGGGAAAATATTGTACTTCCTCTGGGATTGGATAATAAAAAGGTTGACCATAATTATGTTATGGAAATTATAAAAACCATTAGCATCGAGGATAAGCTGAAAAATCTTCCCAATGCTCTTTCCGGAGGACAGAAGCAGAGAGTGGCCATTGCCAGAGCACTTGCTTCACGGCCTTCGATTATTCTGGCCGATGAACCCACCGGAAATCTGGATTCCCGGACAGAATTGGAGGTTATTGCACTTCTGAAAACCTGTGTGACCAAATACGGACAGACTTTGGTGATGATTACCCATGATGAAACCATTGCTCAGATGGCAGACGAGATTATTGTCATTGAAGACGGTAAGGTGGTGACGGCAGAATGAAGACGGTAACCAGAACGGCTTTCTCCAATATCAGGGCGAATAAAAGCCGAAATATTTTAACAGGTATCGCCATTTTTCTCACCACCCTTCTGCTGTTTGTGATTCCCGGCGTTGGATTTGGTGTTGTGAATCTGGAATTTGCGGCAGTAAATCAGGTATATCCAACCTTTCATGGGCTGTATCGCGACGTGTCTCCCCAGACTGCACAGAATCTGAAGGCTTCGGACCGTCTGGAAAGTATGGGCCTGCGGTGTGACCCGGCTGTTATGGTAAACGAAACATACACCATCAGTATGGTGTATCTGGACGAAACTTGTGCCGAACTGAACAAATCAGAATTAGCAGAGGGGCATTTTCCACAGAAGGAGAATGAAATTGTGGTGTCCGAAGGACTGTTAAAGGCCATGGGACTGGAGGGAAGGATAGGTGATACTATCCGCGTGCCCTACCAGCCTATAACAAATGAAGGCCTGGATTACAGCAGGGAAAAGGATTTCGTTATTTGCGGTATGACAGCAGACAGCCAGATAAATGAAGACAAGAAGTTATACAGCGCCTTTGTTTCTGAAGAATTTGTGAAGCAGGATTTTCCCGTGACAGACATTTCCTACCGCGTCTATTTTCGCCTTCCAACGGTATCTTCAGCTACAACAGATGACATGGAAGAGGAGATGAAAGACATTGCTGCTGCCTTTGAGATTCCTGAAGACAGCCTGGTGGTAAATACAGAATATCTGGCAGCCAATTATGTGGATCCCTCTACCATTCCTATGATTATAATGATTATGCTGATTGTGGTACTGGCCGGAGTGATTACCATTTACAGTATATATTATGTATCCATGATTCATAAGGTACAGGAGTACGGCCGATTAAAAGCCATAGGAGCCACAAAACACCAGATTCGCCAGATTGTTCTGAGGGAAGGATTTTTTACGGCAGCGTTTGCCATTCCGGCAGGTCTGTTGGCAGGAACAGCTACATTGGAGGGAGTTTTTCCTTTGATGTATAAAATCATAAATGCGGATAAGAAAGAAGACATGGTGATAACTGCCATATCTGAGATTGTAAAGAATCACAAAGTACAGTATCTTCATGCATGGCTGTATTTTCTGGCTGCAGGTGTGGCGCTTATGACCGTTTACCTTTCACTTTTGAAGCCTATGAAAATTGCCGCCCGAATTTCTCCCATAGAGGCGCTTCGCTATAACGGAGAAGGCCGTAAGGGAAAAGGAACGAGAAAGGGTTACGAATATCTGAACTTGTTCCGCCTGACCTGCTCCAATCTGTCAAGGAATAAAAAGAGAACAGTGATTACCATTGTTTCCATGGCGATTACCGGAGTTTTCTTCGTGACCGTGTCTGCCGGTTTATCCTGCGCAGCTCCCAGAGAGTCTGCTGCTTCCAGTATTGACGGACAGTATTATCTTTCTGTTATTACAGAATCCGGAAATAAAGAACATCCGGAACTGGAATGGAGTCAGGTTCAGCAGAACAATCCTCTGACACCGGAATTTATCCGGGGAATTGAGAGTCTGGATGGTGTGGAGAAGACAGAAGTAAAACCGTGTATTCCATTGAAGAATAAAAAATTTGAAGAACAGTTATCCCTTGTAGGTTACTCGGAAAATTATGCTGAAATACTGGAAAAGGGTATTGTAGAAGGAAAAGTAACTTATGAAGAACTGCAGAAAGGCAATAAAGTCATTCTTTCTAAGACAGCGCTTCACTGGTATCCGGAACTGAAAGTAGGAGATAAAATTACGTTCCAGTATTCGGACGGCAATGTAGAAAAGGAGAAAAGCCTGGAGATTGCGGCAATTGGGAATTATTCAGAGGGTATTGTCAATTATTCAACTTTTCTCACTGCCAAGAGCGCAGTCAATGCTATGAGCCAATACAATGTCAATGACGCCCTGAGTATTTTTGCAGACAAGGACT
Source organism: Blautia hansenii (assembly GCF_013304445.1). Lineage (GTDB taxonomy): Bacteria > Bacillota > Clostridia > Lachnospirales > Lachnospiraceae > Blautia. The sequence continues at coordinate 48,229 of NZ_JAAITA010000015.1, read as the reverse complement.
ATGATGCAGAGTTGGAAAAGGCCTTGGTTGCTGCCTGTGAAAAGGCCGGTGGTATCGAGCTTGCAGATTCCTGGCAGAAGGGGTATGAAGAATATAAAACATCTATGTCCTTTATGTATCTGTCCTGCTATGTTTTCCTTGGAATCTTAGGTGTTATCTGTATGATGAACATGATGAATACCATGATAAACAGCATTCATGTGAGGAAGAAAGAACTTGGTATGATGCAGGCCATCGGCTTGTCAGATAAACAGCTTGTGAAGATGCTGAATCTGGAAGGACTGTTCTATACCATGGGAACTCTGCTTTGCTCTGTGAGTCTGGGCAGTTTTACAGGTTACCTGTTTTTCCTCTATGCAAAAGAAAACCATATCATGGGGATTCAGTATTTCCATTATCCTACCCAGGCGATTCTTGGTCTGATTATTGTGATGATACTGCTTCAGGTTATCCTCAGTACGGCCATTGGAAAATCTTTGAAAAAAGAGTCTTTAATGGAAAGAATTCGCTTCAGCGAATGACAAATAGATTGGAAACATAGAGTTGCAGGAAAAACCGCTGCGTGAGACAGAAAAATGTCTGTCGCAGCGGTTTTTCTCTTAAAAAATAAAAAACAGTATATAACAGTATAAAACAGTTGACAACAGTTCTATGCTGTTATATACTGTTTGCAAGAGGAGGAAAACCATGAAGATTATAATCCATCACTCATCCATGGTCCCCATTTACGAGCAGCTCGTGGACCAGATAAAAACTATGATATTAAACGAAGAATTAAATCCGGGAGAGATTCTTCCTTCTGTGCGCGGTCTGGCAAAAGAATTGAAAATCAGCGCCCTCACAGTAAAGAAATCTTACGATACCCTGGAGGCAGAAGGCTTTACCATTACCGTACACGGAAAGGGGACTTATGTGGCCCAGGCCAACCGGGATGCCAAGCTGCAGGAGCAGCAGAAGGAAATAGAGGCAGAATTTGAGCATGCCATAGAGAAAGCCAGAAGGTACGGCATGACAGAGGAAGATATCCGGGCAGTTTTCGACCTGATTATGGAGGAATAGAGTATGTTGAAAATCAAAGATTTAAGAAAGTCTTACGGAACCTTTGAGTTAAATTGTTCCATGGAAATTCCCGCAGGCTGCATTACCGGACTGGTGGGCTCCAACGGTGCGGGAAAGAGCACAACCTTTAAATCTGTTTTAGGGCTGATTTCCATAGACGGAGGAAGCATAGAGGTTTTCGGAAAGGAGATACATACCTGGACAAAAGCGGAAAAGCAGCGGATGGGAGTGGTGCTGGCAAATGGGGGATTTAATACATATCTTACGATGAAAGATATGGAAACCGTGCTTTCCCGGATGTACCCCCGGTTTGACAGAGCCATGTTCCGGGAATACTGCCGCCGCTATCAACTTCCGGCAGACAAAAGAATCAAAGAGTTTTCCACAGGTATGCTGGCAAAGGCGAAAATTCTGGCAGCCATTACTCATAAAGCAGATTTACTGCTTTTGGATGAGCCCACCACCGGACTGGATGTTCTGGCCAGAGAAGAGTTGTTGGATATGCTGCGGGCCTACATGGAGGAAAACGAAGAGAGAACCATTTTGATTAGCTCTCATATTTCTACAGATTTGGAGGGGCTTTGTGATGATTTGTATATGATAGACAACGGAGAGATTGTACTTCATGAGGAAATGGATGTACTGCTGGGGCAGTACGGTATTTTAAAGGTGACACAGAGCCAGTTCGATGCCATGGAAAAACAGTATTTGCTGCGGGTAATGAAAGAAAGCTATGGTTATCGTTGTCTGACCAGAGAAAAGCAGTTTTATATGGAAAATTATCCTAACCTTGCGTTAGAAAAGGGAAACGTGGACGAAGTGATTGCCATGATGGTGAAGGGAGAAGCAATATGAAAGGATTATTACTGAAAGATTTTGCCCTGATGAAGGGACAGCGAAGATTTTTTTTGATGTTGCTGCTGATTGGAATGATTCCGGCGCTGGCCGGAGGCAATGTGGGTTTTCTTACCGTCTATCTGCCTTTTGGCTTCTGCTTTTTTACCATATCTACTATCAGTTATGATGAGATTGACAATAGCCTGCCCTTTTTGCTGATTCTTCCGGTTAGCAGAAGAGAATACGCAGGAGAAAAATATGTGTACGGCATAATCTGTGGAGTTGGAACTTTGGTGTTATGCCAGCTTTTGGGTATAGGATATGGCATATTCCATGATGATTTTCTGATGATTCCCTATTTTGTTCAAGGAGGAGTCACAGCTGTAATTATGATAGTTTTTTTTGCAATTATGATTCCCATACAACTGAAATTTGGGAGTGAAAAGGGAAGAATTTTTCTCTTTGCTATTGTGATAGCAGTAATGGGAAGTATAGCTGTGCTCAATCGTCTGCTTCATCTTAGCATAGAAGCAGAGAAAGCCGTGGGATTTTTGGCAGATATTCCCGTATGGGGATATATTTTGGGCAGTATCGTGTTGTGTGTACTGGCATTGGGAATCTCCTACAGTATCAGTGTCAAAATTATGGAGAAAAAAGAGCTGTAGAGGAAAAATATTTTTAGCAATGAGCGAAGAGAGACTTTTTTCAGATAGACCCTGGAGGGCTGCTGAGAAGTCTCTCTTTTTATCTGCGGGCCAGAAAATATCAGGTTTCTGCCATTTTCTGAATCAGTCGCCGGTTATAGACTAAATGCAAGTACATGGCATCCTGCGCACGGACAGAGTCGTGGGCGCAGATAGCTTCTGTGATTTCCCTGTGAGTTTCTATCGTCTCTGTGTAGAGACGGCTTTTGGTTATTTCCACAAACAAAGGAATAGAACTGTTAATGACAGGAATCAGGCGGGGAACCACCAGATTCTTGCTGCTCATGGCAATGGCCGTATGAAATTCAATATCTTTTTGAATGTGATTTTTCTGTTGGAGCAGTAAATCTTCCACTTCGCTGCACAAAGCAGTGATTTTCCGGATGTCGTTTTCATCTGCCCATTTTGCAGCCATTGCAGCAATGGAAGGTTCAAGTAAAAAGCGTACGTCCAGCAAGTCTGCCACCAGTTTCTTTTTATCGCCTATAAAAGTGAAACCAAGAGGGTCTTCTACCATTCCGGGAGAAGCAGCTACATAAGTTCCGGAACCCTGACGGATAGTGACAATATTTCGGGAAGCGAGAAGCTTCATGGCTTCACGAATGGAACTGCGCCCGGCATGGAGCCGATTCGACAGGTTTGATTCGTTAGGCAGCTTGTCTCCGGGCTGCAGATGTTCTTCTAAAATCAATGCAATGATATCCTCGGCTATTTTCTGCGGAAGACTTTTTTCATCTAAAGCGTCTGGTGAGATCGGATTGGTCATACGTTTTCCTCGTTTCTTTTAAATGTATCCTTTGTTCTATATAATAAAGTAGAAGGAGATTTCTTGTCAAATCGTGAAAATGCACAAAAAACAAAAGTGAAAATTGGATAAAATTACGATGTTGTTTTTTGCAAATGAAAAAATTATAATGTTAAACATCGGATGAATTTGGAGAATAAATAGATTGCAATGAAGTAAAAACAAAAAAACAAAGTGAAAATCAAAAAAAACATGAAAAAACATCAGATGATTTAGGAGGAATACAAAAATGGCAGATACAACATTTACAGCCGACCCAACAAGACTGATGGTGGCTGCCGCAGTTGGAATTGTAGTTTTGCTGGTGCTTATTATCAAAATGAAATTGCACCCGGTGTTATCTATGATGATTTCCGCTATTCTCATTGGAATCGGAGCAGGCATGCCGCTGTCTATGATTTCTGAGACTGTGGAAAAGGGAGTGGGAGAAACCCTTCAGGGAATTGCCTTACTGGTAGGACTTGGCTCTATGTTTGGAGGCATTCTGGAATCCAGCGGAGGTGCGAGAGTAGTTGCCCAGACGTTAATCAACAGATTTGGACAGAAAAAGGCAGGGGCAGCGCTGGCTATCACCGGACTGGTCATTGGAACTACAGTATTTTTTGAAGCCGGAGTTGTGGTATTGATTCCGCTGGTTTTCAGCGTGGCAAAGCAGACCCGAAAGTCCACCCTGTATTATGCGATTCCTCTTCTGGCAGGATTGGCCAGCGGATATGCCTTCGTGCCGCCTTCTGCTGCGTCTGTGCTGGTCTCCGATGCTCTTGGCGTAAATCTGGGAACTATGATTTTACTTGGCGTTCCTACAGCAATTCTCAGCATGACCACAGCAGGAATTATCTGGGGCAGATTTATTGGAAATAAGATTTTTACCGAGTTACCCCAGAATGTAAAGGAAATTCATGATGAAAAGGAGGAAACCTTTCCTTCTTTCGGACTTGTGCTGGGGGTTATTCTGGTGCCGCTGGTATTGATTCTTTGCAGTACACTTGCAGAATACATGCCTTTTCCACAAGAAGTTAAAGATGGATTGAAATTTTTAGGAGAACCTTTTCTGGCACTTACGATAGCTACTTTATTCTCTATGTATTTTCTTGGAATACGGAGAGGAATGTCCAAAAGTCAGTTGAAGCAGATACTGGAGCACTCTTTGCGCCCGGTTGGCATGATTCTTCTGGTGATTGCCAGCGGTGGTGTTATCCGCTGGATGCTTCAGGATTCCGGCCTGGGAAATGTGATTGGACCTATGCTGGAGAACAGTGACTTACCTCTGATACTTGTGGCTTTTTTCATTGCGCTTCTTGTGAGAGCGTCTGTAGGAAGTTCTATTGTAGCCATTACTATGGCATCAGGTATCATGGCTTCTATGCCGGCGGTCATGGGAGAGAATATGTTGTACCGCGGGGCTATGTGTCTGGCTATCTGCGGGGGAGCTACGGCTTTGAGTCATGTGAATGATGCAGGTTTCTGGCTGGTGGGAACATTTCTGGAAATTGATGAAAAGACTACATTGAAAACCTGGACCATTATGGAGACAATCGTAGGTGTTACAAGTTTGCTTGTAGGACTGGTCGTTTCTATGTTTGCATAAGCTCCATGATGAAAGGAAAATGGCGGAAAATAAAAAAAGTAGTTGACATTTCAGAAATCAGGGCTATAATGGTTATTAAATCAATTACAACATATTAATGTGATAAAACACCGAAATCCGATGAAGGGAACAAGGTCATATTTCAGAACGGTATTTCAGAGAGTCTGCGTTTGGTGAAAGCAGATATAGCGGGAAATGTGAATATCCTCCCTAAGGAGCTGACTGAAAGAAGCAGTAGGTTCAGCCGGAATCCTCCGTTAAAGGGAAAACATATGAAGTATGTGAGCGCTGCAGGAAATCTGCAGAATGAGGGTGGTACCGCGGATTATATTCGTCCCTTTCGGCAAGAGCCGGAGGGGGCTTTTTGTCGTGTGAAAGTTCATGAAACTTTTCTTGGGTGTTTGCACAGAAGAAGGAGGATTTCTATGAAAGCATTACAAAAAGCAAGCAAATTTCTATCCAATTACACTTCGGCCGTGGTGATTGCCATAGCGGTTGTCACCTTTTTCCTTCCGGGGCTGATGGGCTGGGTCAACTTCCAGTTGTTTACAGATATGGTGGGCAATAAATTTACCAGCCAGTCTTTGATTATCGGAATTATCATGTTCAGTATGGGACTGACACTGACGACCCAGGATTTTAAAATTTTGGCGCAGCGTCCTCTGGATATCTGTATCGGTGCAGCTGCCCAATATCTGATTATGCCGTTTCTGGCTTTTGCGGTCAGCCGTGCCCTGCATTTGCCGGATGGCATTGCCCTGGGACTGATTTTAGTAGGCTGTTGTCCGGGGGGAGTTTCCTCCAATATCATGTCCTACCTGTGCGGCGGTGACGTGGCCTTTTCTGTGGGCATGACTACGGTATCCACACTGCTGTCCCCGATTATGACACCGCTTCTGGTTTCTTTTCTGGCAAGCGGAACAAAAATCAATATTCAGGGGCTGCCCATGTTTGTGTCCATTATCGAAACCGTGATTCTTCCTATTGCCGTAGGATTTCTTCTTAACTATCTCTGGGGAAAGAAAAAGACTTTCCAGAATATCCAGAAAATGATGCCCGGTGTTGCTGTATTGGGTCTGGCCTGCGTAGTAGGCGGTGTCATTTCTTCACAGAGCGCAAACTTCTTCAACTCAGGTGTTGTCATTTTTGTAGCTGTTCTGCTTCATAACGGACTGGGCTATCTGTTGGGCTACGGTGCCGGTAAACTGACAGGCATGAACACTGCGAAGAAAAGAACAATCTCTATTGAAGTGGGTATGCAGAATGCGGGACTTGCCACCAACCTGGCCACTACTACGGCACAGTTTGCCAGCACCCCGCAGTCCGCAATTATCTGTGCGGTATCCTGTGTATGGCATTCCATTTCCGGAACCTTGATTGCCGGTTTCTTTGCAGGTCTTGACCGTAAAAAAGAAAAAGCAGAAAGCACGGTGGGAAGCGGAGCCATTCTTTCTGAAAATGAATGATTTAAAGGAATTCTGAAAATGAACTATAAAATTTTGATTATAGAAGATGATTCTGTCATACAAAAAGAACTGAAAACACTTTTAAAAGGCCACGGATATGAGGTGCAGGCTGTGGAAGATTTCCGTCAAACCATAGAAACGGTAAAGCAATTTTCCCCCCATTTAATTCTCCTGGACGTTAAACTGCCAGGAGAAGATGGATTTTCCCTATGTGCGAAAATCCGCAGCTTTTCCGCTGTGCCCATTGTGTTTGTCACCAGCTGCAGCACAGATATGGATGAATTGAACAGCATTATGCTGGGAGGAGATGCATTTATCACAAAACCCTATCATACAGCCATTCTTCTGGCAAAAATGGATTCCCTTCTCAAAAAAGCCTATCCAAGGGAACAGAATACCTGTCTGACACACAGAGGTGTCACCCTTCATCTGGAGGACAGCACCATATCCAGGGGAGAAGAGAGTGTAGAATTGACAAAAAAAAATGAAGTGAAAATTTTATATTATCTGTTTTGCCATGCAGGAAGTATCTGCGCCAGAGGGGATTTGATAGAATACCTGTGGGACAACCGTCTTTACGCAGATGACAATGCCCTGAGCGTGAATATCAATCGTATCCGGGAGAAACTTTCCTGCATGGGAGTACAAGACTTTATTATTACAAAACACAGACAGGGATACCGGATATAATGCCTTATGAATGGATGGAGCGGCTGAAAAGTATCCATGTACTTATAAAATAGCAGAGGAATAAACCGGCCAGAATACTTACAGTTGTGCCTGCCTGCAGCAGCAAGGCGGTAACCCCAATATACGCAGAGATTTCTGCTGATATAGATTGTACAAAATAGGCAATCACAACAGCAGCAACTATGACAGCTACAAGGACTGGAAGGCCAAACCAGACACCTAACTGCTTCAGCACCAGTTTCTGTATACGCGGCTCCTCCACGCCTAATTTTCTAAGTACGGAGAAGCGGTATTTGTACTGGTCTGCGTCCAAAAGCTGCTGCAGGGAAAGTATCGTAAGGCAAATCACCATGAGTACCACAGCACCATAAAGCATTGCAGCCTGTAAGATGAAATTACTTGCTTTTGTGCTATTAATCTGCAGGGTGCTTAAACGAATTCCATAACTGGTTTCTTTATCTGTCTCTTCTGGATATTCTGCTGTGAAAATTTTTTCCAGTTGGCGGGCGTTTTCATAAGAAATCGTTTCCTTTGTTGTAATATAGCGGTTTTGCATAACCGGAAGCAAGCGCTCACACACCTTATCCGGGAACACATAAAGGACATTGGTATAGGAATTGTAGGCCGTTTCCCCAATGGGGTCTTCATAAAAGGACTGCTTAGAGAGCGTTAATGTTCCGGCGTCTGTTGCAACATGGGTATGACTTTCCAGAAAGCGGTCTATTTCTTCCGTCTCTGCAATGGACTTCCACTGCGTGGTAAACGCATTTTCTGCCAGAGAAACAGGAGTATATCCAAGCATTTCCCGTATGGCATTGTAGTCGCTTAAAGAAATTGCCGCAACAGGAAAATCGTATTTTGAGCGGCTGTGAAAATCATCTTTGTTTGGAAGGTATAGATGAAAAGTGCAGTCGTATGCCGCTTCAAGCTTGTGTTCTGCCAAAAAATCTGTCACCAGGTTATAAGTATCATGGGGCAGATTTTCTTCTTCATATACGTCGTTGTATCCGGAATAAATCTGCACATCATACATAGAGCGTATATCCAGATAACCGGAAGCCCAATTCACCAAAATGGGGGCCGCAATGAACAGAAAAACAGCAAGCACTAAGGTTATACAGATAAGAGTCATGGTCTTGCTGGTTGTATTCAGCTTCGATAAAATCTGTCCAAAAAAGAAAAGAGCTTCCTGGCGGTATCTGTGTTTGGACGATTTCTCTTTCCAGGCCAAAAGGAAGCTGCCGGCAAGGTAAAGGAAAGCACAAATAAAGAAAAGCAAATCCATCAGGACAAATACCAGATATTGATGGATGGTTCCGCTGCCTAAGGCCAGATAGTATTCCTTTGTCAATGCGGGGACACTGGCTGCTGTGCATGCATTTAGAACAGAGCATACAAGCAAACCTGAAAGCAGTGTAGAATCACTTGCTTTTTTCTTTTTTATCAGGCACAGCACAGACCAAAGCAGAGTCATGGCCGGAAAGAGAATGTTTCCCCAGAACATGATTTGTACAGGAAGGGCGAATCGGGAGTCATAGTAAAACCAGACTTTTTGTATTCCTGTAAGGAGCATCCACACGGACAATCCTTCAAAGAGGATGATCACACCAGAAATCCAACGACTCCTTTTTAATGCAGGCTCGTTTTCCCTGCCTGATAAAAGCATATCCATTATTTTTGCCTTTTGGATGGCGTGGATATTCCACATCCCCACAAGCAGGAAACTGCATACAAAGAAGCAGACAGTCAGCAAAACCGTATCTGGAAACAGGATCCATGTCAATTCATAACTTTTCCCATAGGAGGTCAGCAGCAGGGCAGTGATAAATTGGGAACAGAACACACCAAGGAAAATTCCAATCACAATAGAGAGTGTTCCCATGAGAAAGGTTTCGGCAAAGAAAATCCTGCCAATGATTTTTTGTTCCATACCCATGACGGACTGCACTGCAAATTCTTTTTGCCTGCGCTGAAGCATATAACGATTGACAAAATGTATCAAAAACAGCACAAGCAATGTAATGAGGCAAATGGCTGCTTTCAAGCCGTCACTTAAGAGTGTGAAGTCGTATTCACTTCCTATATCCGGCCTGTAATAGCTGCTGGCAATGGACAGGAAAGAATAAAACAGGGCAACGCAGATAGTCATGGTTACAATGTAGATTAAATAGTCTTTTACAGACCGGCGGGCATTTTTGAGAACAAGTTTAACATACATGGCTTTGCCCTCCTCCAATCATGGTAAGGACATTCAGAATTTTATTGAAAAAAGCACTTCTGCTGTCATGTCCCTTACACAGTTCCGTGAAGATTTCTCCGTCCCTGAGAAAGAGGATACGATTGGCATAGCTGGCTGTAAAAGCGTCATGGGTTACCATGAGAATCGTAGCGCCCATCTGTTCGTGGATACCTTGCATGGTGGACAAAAGCATTTGAGAGGAATGGCTGTCCAAAGCTCCTGTGGGTTCGTCTGCCAAAAGCAGCCTGGGATTGTTGATGAGAGCCCTTGCACAGGCGCAGCGCTGTTTCTGGCCGCCGGATACCTGGTAGGGATATTTGTTTAGAATATCACAGATATTCAGCTTTTGCGCCATATCCCAAATGCGGGGTTCCACATCCTGAGCCGGGGTTTTATGAATGGCCAAAGCCAGGGCAATGTTTTCGGAAATTGTCAAGGTATCTAATAAGTTAAAGTCCTGAAAGACAAAACCTAAGTTTTCTCTGCGAAACCGGGCAAGAGACTTTGGCTTTATCTCCGTAATGTCTGTTCCTTCTAAATAAATGTGGCCTGCGCTTACGGTATCAATAGCAGAGATACAGTTAAGCAGCGTTGTTTTTCCGGAGCCGGACGCCCCCATAATACCGAGAAATTCTCCGGCCTCAACGGAAAAGCTGATATCCTGAATGGCCTTCGTGATATTCCCTTCATTGCCATAGTATTTTTGGATATGTTCCAATTTCAAAATGGTACTCATGTGTCTGACCTCCTTAAGTCTTTTCTGTATTGGATTATAAATGGCCTGGGAATTTTTTTGTATCAGGTTTTCTTACACAGTTCTTACAGAAATGTAAGAATTGCAGAGCCTGTCAGTTCTGTACCCCGGTAACAAAATCGTTGACAGGAAAAGACAGCGTAAGAGTTGTCCCTTTTTCTTTCGAGTAAGCAGTCAGCCCAATTCCAAGCTTATCACAAAGACGCTTGCACAGATACAGCCCAATTCCAGTGGAATTTCTGCCGGTTCGCCCATTCTGTCCGGTAAAGCCTTTTTCGAAAATGCGGGGCAGGTTGCCTGGGGGTATGCCGATTCCGTTGTCTTCTATACATAAAAGAATATGCTCCTGCTTTCTTACCGTAAAAAAGTGTAAAGCCGGCTGTTCTGTACCATACTTGACAGCATTGCTGATAAGCTGGTTTAAAATAAACCGTATCCATTTATCATCCGTATAAACACAGTGCTCCAGGTTGTCTGCAGTAATTCTCATATTGCTCTGCCGCAAAAGATATTTGTTGTCTGCAATGGCGTTATGTACCACATCACTTAGCTGGATTTCCCGTATAGAGTAATCTTTTTCTGTATGTTCACTACGGGCATAGTAGAGCGCCTGTTCTGTAAATTGCTGGACATTTTCCAATTCTGCCAGCAGTTCTCGGGTAAAGGAGGAACGGTTATTTTCGCAAAGCAGCTTCATGGCTGTGATTGGGGTTTTGACTTCATGTATCCACTGCTCGATGTATTCCTTATATTCTTTTCGTTCCCGTTGGATTTCCCCTATTTTTTCAATCATAGATTTTTCTGCCATTTTCATAATCTGGTAGAAGACCTGCTCGGCGGCTTTCTCCGGTACAGCCATGATTTCCGGTATTAAGTACCGTTCCTCTAACTGCTCTGCCATGTCCAACAATTTGTTCAGACGAGTCTTTTGCATACAGCAGACAATGACTAAGTATGAAAGCAAAACAAGCAGCCAGACCATAAGAATAAACAGAACCGTCTGTACGGCATTGCCATTGGCCAGTAAAAACAGGGCAAGTGCCAGCATACCCAAAACATGGATAAAAATAACGGGCAGTTGATTTCTCAGATATTGTTTTACGCGCATAAGGTATCCCCTTTCCTGTTGTCTGTCTTCCTAAAGATGTCTTTCTGTTACTCTATTATACTGTGCAGGAGAGATTTTCTCAATATGGCAAAGTCTTGACAAAAAAGAAAAAAGGCCTATAATAGTTCTTTGTAAAACGGTTCTTTTTAAAACTATCAGCAACGGGAAAGGAGAGGTGGAAAATGAGGCCGGAAGCATCAGATATGCGGCTGTTGATGCGGTGTGTGACAAAGCTGTATGAGCAGTGTCTGGAAAATATTCGGGGAGAATATGGGCTTTCACAGATAGAAATCGCCATTATCGGATTTCTGTATAACAATCCGGGAAAGGATACTGCTGCAGAGATTGTGGAGCTGCGAAGGCTTCCCAAGGGAAATGTATCACAGGGCGTGGAACTTTTGGTAAAAAAAGGGCTTGTAAAACGAAACGCTGATACAACGGACCGCAGAAAAGTGCATTTGTCTTTGGAGGAGGCGGCAATTCCCATTTGCAGCGGAATTGAAAAGGTGAATCAAAAGTTTGAGGAGCAGCTTTTTGCCGGTCTTTCCGGAGAAGAAAAAGAGATATACGAGAGAATCAACAGACAGCTTATGGAAAATATTGAGAAAGGAATGAGTTTTCATGAAAAGTGACAAAGATTTTCTGGGTACACAGCCCATTGGAAAATTGCTTTTAAATCTGGCGCTGCCCACGGTTGCCGCGCAGATTATCAACATGCTTTACAACATTGTAGACCGTATTTATATCGGACATATTCCTAAGGCGGGGGCCATGGCGCTGACCGGAGTGGGAGTCTGCATGCCTCTGATTATGATTGTGTCTGCCTTTGCAGCACTGGTTGGAAACGGCGGTTCTCCCAGAGCTTCTATTGCCATGGGGAAAGGTGACAATGAGTCTGCAGAGAAAATTTTGGGCAACTGCTTTACTTTGCAGATAGTGATTTCCACTATTTTAACAGCCGTGCTGCTGCTTTGGAACCGAGATTTTCTCATGGCGTTCGGGGCCAGTGAGGATACCATTGAGTACGGTGTCAGCTATATGAATATTTATGCACTGGGAACTATTTTTGTACAGCTTACCCTTGGTATGAACGCTTTTATTACAGCTCAGGGATTTGCGAAGACGGGTATGCTGTCTGTGCTGATTGGTGCAGTTGCCAATATTGTCCTGGACCCCATTTTTATTTTTGGTCTGGACATGGGGGTAAAAGGAGCGGCCCTTGCCACCATCCTTTCTCAGGGATTATCCTGTATCTGGGTAATGGCATTTCTTTTCGGAAAGAAAACATTCCTGCGTATTCAGAAGAAGAATCTGAAACTGCAGAGGACGGTCATTTTTCCGTGTATTGCTCTGGGTTCTTCTGTTTTTGTTATGCAGGCCAGTGAAAGTATTATCTCCATCTGTTTTAACTCTTCTTTGCAGAGATACGGCGGAGATATTGCCGTAGGCGCCATGACGATTCTTACCAGTGTGATGCAGTTTGCCATGTTGCCGCTGCAGGGACTGGGACAGGGAGCGCAGCCCATTATCAGTTATAATTACGGTGCCCGCAATGAAAAACGTGTAAAATCGGCGTTCCGTCTGCTCTTGAAAGTCAGTTTGTTTTATTCCCTGCTGCTGTGGGGACTGGTGATGCTGTTCCCAAGGGCTTTTGCCGGAATGTTTACTTCTGACGGAACCCTGATGAATTTTACAGAGACCGCGCTGCGTGTCTATATGGCCGCTCTGTTTATTTTCGGTATTCAGATGGCGTGTCAGATGACTTTTATGTCTATCGGAAACGCAAAGGCCTCTATCCTAGTAGCCGTTATGAGAAAATTTGTGCTCCTGATTCCTCTGATTTACCTTATGCCCTTGATTTTTGACGGGGATAAGACGAAAGCAGTCTATATGGCAGAGCCGGTGGCAGACACGTTTGCCGTGATTTTTACGGTGGTTCTTTTTGCCCGTCAATTTAAAAAGGCACTTGCTGAAATATCCCGTTGAGATATGGGGGAAAAAGGGATATAATAGGGGTTGTAATAGATTAAGAGGTGGGAAACCGTCTCGGATAGGAGTAATATGAATTACGAAGAAGCAAGAGTATATTTGGACGAAATTTCCAAATACGGAAGTGTACTTGGCTTGGAGAATATGAAAGAGCTGCTGGTCAGACTTGGTAATCCCCAGGAAGATTTAAAGTTTATCCACATTTCCGGAACAAATGGGAAAGGGTCTGTGCTGGCTTATCTTTCAACGATACTGTCCGGCGCGGGATATCGCACAGGAAGGTACATATCCCCTACACTGTTTTCTTATCGGGAGCGGATTCAGGTCGATGAGAAAGAAATTGAAAAAGAATCTCTTGCCCGTCATGTGACAGCCATTTCAGAGGCTGTGAAAGATATGGCGGAGCAGCATGCGGGAACACCTACGATTTTCGAGGTGGAGACTGCTCTGGCTTTTCTCTATTTTAAGGAGAAAAAATGTGATGTGGTAGTGCTGGAGACAGGGCTTGGAGGGGCTCTGGACGCTACCAATGTGATTACTACCACACTTTTGGAGGTCATTGCCTCTATCAGTATGGACCACATGGAATTTCTGGGAGATACCCTGGAGAAAATTGCCGTGCAGAAGGCGGGCATTATTAAGCCCCATACCCAGGTAGTCTGTGCAGCCCAGAAGGAAGAAGCCCAAAAAGTGATAGAAGAAACCTGCAAAAGGCAGCATTGCTGCCTGCGGACGGTAAAGCAGGAACAGATAAGCCAGATTTCCTATGGACTTTCCGGGCAGAGTTTTACCTACGGCAAATGGGAAGAGGTGAGAATTTCCCTGGCCGGAAGTTATCAGGTGGAGAATGGCGCTCTGGCGCTGGAGGCTGTGGAGGCTTTGCGGGAAATAGGCTTCCTTCTTTCTGACGAGCAGGTTCGGGCAGGTATGCACAAGGCCTGTTGGAGAGGCAGATTTACACGGATTGCCCAAAATCCGGATGTGATTCTGGACGGTGCGCACAATCCGGCTGCAGCTCTGGAATTAAAGCGTTCCATAGAACTGTATTACAAGGACAGAAACCTGCACTATATTTTCGGTGTGTTTAGGGATAAAGACTACCGGAAAATCATTGCATTGACCGCACCTTATGCAAAGGACATTATAACCGTGGAAACACCGGGAAATCCCCGTGCCCTGCCGGCTGAAGAACTGCGGGATGCGGTGGCAGAGGTGAATCCGTCTGTGGAGGCGGCCAAAAGTATCAAAGAAGCAGTCCAAAAGACTCTGGAACGCGCGGACAAAGAAGACGCAGTGATTATCTTTGGTTCCCTGTCTTTTTTAAAGGACGCAGTAAAAGCAATTTCATGTGAGGGTAAGGAAAATGACGAAGAACAAAATGGATAAAGAAAAAATCGAAGAAGGCGTAAGACTGATTCTGGAAGGAATCGGAGAAGATATTAACCGGGAGGGACTTTTAGAGACTCCGGACCGGATTGCCAGAATGTATAAGGAACTGGCAGCAGGCTATACAGATGATGCGGCAAAACACCTGAAAAAGAGATTTCATGTAGATAACAACGATATGGTATTGGAAAAGGATATTCCTTTTTATTCCTTCTGCGAACACCATATGCTGCCTTTCTACGGTACCGCAGCCATTGCCTATATTCCAAATGGCGAAGTGGTGGGACTGAGCAAAATGGCAAGAACCGTGGAAGTGTTTGCAAAGCGTTTTCAGCTTCAGGAACGTCTGACCGCGCAGGTGGCGGATGCTTTTATGGAGGAGCTGAAACCTCAGGGCGTTATGGTGCTTGTAGAAGCAGAGCATATGTGTATGACTATGAGAGGCATTAAAAAACCGGGTACAAAAACGGTTACTGTGGTTACCAGAGGCGTCTTTGATGACAATGAAAAGCTGCAGAACAATTTCTACCGTATGCTGGAAAGACGGTAAATATGGACAGAGTAAATAAAATCTGCAGTCATGCGCTGTGGCAGCAGGCGGTGGCCAAGATACAGGAACTGGAAAAAGAGCGGGTTTTCTGCGGGCATGATGTGGCGCATTTTTTAGATGTGGCAAGATTGGCCTATATTGAAAATCTGGAAAAAGGTCTGGCTCTGGATAAGGAACTGATATATGGTGCTGCCCTGCTTCACGACATCGGCAGAGGGCTGGAATACACCCAAAACATACCCCATGACCAGGGAAGCCAGCTTCTGGCAGAAAAGATTCTGCCGGACTGCGGCTATACGAAAGAAGAAGAAAACGCAATTCTGGAGGCAATTTCCGGCCACAGAACAGCAGATACCGGAACCAGAGCGGATTTGGCGGGACTCTTATACCGCGCAGACAAGAAATCCAGGACCTGTCTCTTTTGTTCGGCACAGGCAGAATGTAAATGGAGCACAGAAAAGAAAAATCTTACCATAGAGGTGTAAGCTAGGAGGAACTTCTTATGATGAAAATCGGAAATCGTATGTTTGATGTGGAACAGGACTGTTCCATTATGGGAATTCTCAATGTAACCCCGGATTCTTTTTCTGACGGGGGCAAGTGGAATGATATAGAAAAGGCAAAAAAGCACACAGCAGATATGATTGCGGAAGGTGCGGCCATTATTGATATTGGCGGAGAATCCACCCGCCCCGGTCATGTGCAGATTTCCATTCAGGAAGAAATTGACCGGGTAGTGCCGGTGATTGAAATGGTAAAAAAGGAATTTGACATTCCGGTATCCATTGACAGCTATAAAGGAGAAGTAGTGGAAGCGGCTTTAAAGGTAGGGGCTGACCTGGTGAATGATATCTGGGGACTGAAATATGACGCAAAAGTTGCCGAACTGATTGCCGAATATCAGGTGCCTTGCTGTTTGATGCACAACCGGGAGAAAGCGGAATACAACAACTTTTTAGACGATATGTGCCAGGATATGCGGGAGTCTCTGGCTATTGCGAAAAAAGCAGGCATTGCCGATGACAAAATCATTCTGGATCCAGGCGTGGGATTCGGAAAAACATATGAGCACAATCTGATGGCCATTCATCATCTGGAACGTCTGGTGGAATTAGGCTATCCGGTACTGTTGGCCACTTCCCGGAAATCCGTTATCGGAACGGCTCTGGACTTGCCTTCTGACGAGCGCGTGGAGGGTACTTTAGTGACTACGGTTCTGGGAGTACAGAAAAGGGCAGCTTTTGTCCGTGTCCACGATGTAAAAGAAAATTTAAGGGCTATCCGCATGACGCAGGCCATTTTAAGGGAAGGAAAATAAGCCATGAAAACATTGCAGTATGATGAAATTCATGTGGAAAATCTGGAAGTCTTTGCGAATCACGGAGTCTTTCCGGAGGAAACCAGTCTGGGACAGAAATTTGTGATTTCCCTTACCATGTATGTGGATACCAGAAAGGCAGGGAAAACGGACTGTCTGGAAGAATCTGTGCATTACGGGGAAGTCAGCAGCTTTATGACGGCCTATACAAAAGAACATCCCCGGAAACTCATTGAGGCGGCAGCAGAAGACCTGGCAGAAACGGTGCTGCTACAGTATCCTCTTTTAAAAGGTGTGACACTGGAACTGAAAAAGCCCTGGGCGCCGGTGGGACTGCCTCTGGAGACGGTTTCCGTGAAAATTACCCGGTTCTGGCACACGGCTTATCTGGCCCTCGGCTCTAATCTGGGAGATAAGGAGGGCTATTTAAATCAGGCTATCAAAGAACTGGACAGCGCAAAAGACTGCCAGGTGGAAAAGGTATCTTCCTATCTGGTGACAGAGCCTTATGGGGGTGTGGAGCAGGATGATTTCTTAAATGCCTGCCTGAAACTGAAAACCCTGCTGTCCCCTCAGGAGCTTTTAGAACGTCTGCATGAAATTGAACAAAATGCCCACAGAGAACGGTTGGTTCACTGGGGACCCAGAACCCTGGATTTGGATATTCTTCTGTACGATGACGAAGTACTGGAAACAGAGGATTTAATCATTCCCCATGTGGAAATGCAGCTTCGGGATTTCGTATTAAAACCCATGTGTGAAATTGCACCGTATAAAAGACACCCTCTTTTAGGAAAAACCATGACACAGCTTTTGTGTGAATTGGAAGAAAAGGGCTGATGATGAAAGAAAAGATACTGGTTGCAGATGATGAACAGGAAATCGCAGATTTGATAGAGGTCTACCTGGAAAATGAGGGTTTTCAAGTACGGAAGTTTTACGATTCCAAAGAGGCTCTGGCCTGCATTGAGACCGAAGTGCCGGATTTGGCTGTCCTGGATATTATGATGCCAGATATCAGCGGTCTTACCCTTTGCAGGAAAATCCGGGAAAAACATAATTATCCCATTATTATGCTTACGGCCAAAAATGGGGAACTGGATAAGATTAACGGTCTGGCTCTGGGGGCAGATGATTATATGACAAAGCCTTTTCTGCCGTTGGAACTGGTGGCGCGAATTAAAGCCCAGCTTCGCCGGTACAAGCGGTATAATACCGGAACCGTGCAGGACGCAGGGGATATTCTTACACATAAGGGATTGGTGCTGAATAAGAAAACTCATGAGTGTACTTTAAATGAACGCCCGCTTTCCCTGACGCCTACGGAGTTTGCCATTTTGGCAATTCTCTGTGAAGAAAAGGGGAAGGTAGTCAGCTCCGAGGAATTGTTTCATCAAATCTGGAAAGACGAATATTACAGTAAGAGCAACAATACCATTACAGTTCACATACGGCATTTAAGGGAAAAAATGCAGGACTCCTTCGAAAAGCCCAGGTACATTAAGACAGTCTGGGGGTGTGGCTACAAAATTGAAAACTAAAGGACGGAGAAACAAACGTCTTCGGTATATCAGGTTATTTGCTGCGCTTATAGCGGTTCCCCTTATCTGCTATACCATTTACTATATAGCGGATGTGTTTTTTAACGGGGCTTTTGTGGACTGGTTTACCCATCGGTTTGTGTATGAGCAGACCGTTTATGAGGGGGAGACGGCTTATGTAGAGCGTCAAATTGCCTGGAATGTGTTAAAACCTTTTCTGGCAAAAGTTTTTTTGCTGGCGGCGGCGTTCTTTGCCCTGTCTTTGGCGTTTGTCTCTTATTTCAGTCAGAAGCGAAAAGCAGAGAAACTTCTTTTGGATACCAGCCGGAAGATTCATCAGTATATGCACAGTGAACTGGAAGCAGAAGAAATTTTTCCTTCGGAATATGCCCAGGTCAGTACCCAGATTGTGCAGATAAAGGCGGACATGCAGCAAAAGGAACGGCGCTTAAAGGAAGAGGCCCAGAAGAAGAATGATTTGATTACCTATCTAGCCCATGATTTGAAAACCCCCCTGACTTCGGTGCTGGGATACCTGAATCTTTTAGAGGAGGCGCCGGATATGCCTGCTGCACAGAGAGAAAAATATGTGCACACTGCCCTTGGAAAGGCAGAACGTCTGGACAGTCTGATAGAGGAATTTTTTGAAATTACCCGGTATAATCTGCAGAATATGGTGCTGGAAAAAGAAAATCTGGATGTGTCTTATATGATGATACAGATGACGGAAGAATTTTATCCTGTGTTGTCATCCGGGCATAATACGGTCCGTCTGGAATTGCCCCAGGAATTTTTCGTGTACGCGGATTCGCAGAAGCTGGCCAGAGTTTTTAATAACCTACTGAAAAATGCCATTGCTTACAGTTATCCGGACACAGAAATTGTAGTAAGAGGAGAGCAGCAGGGGGAACAGGCTGTGATTTCTTTTGAAAATCATGGAAAAACCATTCCGAAGCAGAAACTGGATTTGATTTTTGAGAAATTTTTCCGTATGGATGAGGCCAGAAAAAGCAATACGGGAGGGGCAGGTCTTGGACTTGCCATTGCAAAGGAAATTGTGGAGCTTCACGGGGGAAGTATCTCGGCGGAAAGTAAGCAGGAGAAAACCGTTTTTCGGGTGACACTGCCGGAAAAACCCTCAAATTAATAAAATCTTAGGAAATACACAGGAAAATCTTAAAACACCATTCTTTTGTGTTTGTTACATTAGATACAGAGAGAAATCTGTAGAACAAACGAAAAGGATGGTGTTTTTCATGTCAAAAAGACGAAGAAGGAAAAGAAGAAAGCATATGCTGATGGGGTTTATCCTGTTTCTGACAGTGACGTATGGGCTGCTGGCATTGGGAACCTGGGCGGTGGGAAATTTACTGCAAAAGAACAGGGAAACAGAACAAGGAGTCCTCTCTGAAACTCTAAATCTCCAAAAACTCTCCAGCAAAGCAGCCGTGCTGACGGACCTTTCCACTGGAAAAATTCTGGCTGAAAAAAAGGGCGATGAACGGATTTATCCTGCGTCTCTTACTAAAATCATGACGGTGGTTCTTGCCATGGAGAAATTGGATAATCTGGATGATACAACGGTTCTTGACGGAGATATGTTCCGGGAGTTATATGCCCAGGGAGCGTCCATGGCGGGTTTTGCCCCTCAAGACCAGGTTTCTTACCGGGATTTGCTTTACGGTGCTCTGCTGCCTTTAGGCGCGGAGTGTTGTGAAGCTTTGGCAAGGGTCTGCGACGGTTCGGAGGAGGCCTTTGTAAAAGAGATGAATCAGAAGGCAAAGAAACTGGGAATGAAACATACCAATTTTAAAAATGTAACCGGACTTCATGACAAAGACCATTACACCACAGCAGAGGATTTATCCCTGCTTCTGGAATATGCGTTAAAAAATCAGGAGTTTTATGAAATTTTCACTGCAAAAAGTCATAGCATGGCTCCCACAGCTTCCCATCCGGAAGGATTTACCGTGTACAGCACCATGCGCCAGGAAATGGAGCAGAACGGAATTTCGGAGCCGGGAATTCTGGGCGGAAAGACAGGTTATACCTCGGAAGCCGGACTTTGTCTGGGAAGTCTTTTAAGCTTAGGGGGGAAGGAGTATATTCTGATAACCGCAGACGCACCGGGGAGTCATGAGACGGAACCCAGCCATATTTTGGATGCGGCAGAGGTCTGCCGGCAGTTGTCGCTCATTGGCAGTTGACAGAAAAATCAGGTTCCGGTAAAATATAAAGTAATGCAAATAGGAGAAAAATCAGAAAAACAGGATAGCTCAAACGTTTGACGCAAACCTTTGAGTAAAAAATGCTTGCCCTGGAGCCGGGTCTAAGGAGTATGATAGAGGTAAGCAAACAGAAAAGGAGCCTGAGATACATGGACAAAAAAGAGCTGCAGAATTTGCTGGAGCAGGTAGCCGGAGGACAGGTAAAGCCGGAAGATGCTCTGCTTCAGATAAAAACAGAACCTTATAAGGAAATGGGCTTTGCCAAGCTGGATACCCACAGGGGAATCCGTCAGGGCATGGCAGAAGTGATTTACGGTGCGGGAAAAACAAAAGAACAGATTTTAAAGATTGCCCAGGCCATGGTGGAAGAAAGGGAAAAGACGGTGCTGATTACCAGAATGAGCAAAGAGGCGGCGGAATATGTGGGCGCTTCCCTGGATTTGCATTATGACGACCTTTCCCGGACAGGCATTGTGGGACAAATACCGAAACCGGACGGGGTGGGCAAAATTGTGGTGGCTACCGGAGGAACCAGCGATATGCCGGTGGCAGAAGAGGCGGCTTTGACTGCCCAAGTGTACGGAAATGAAGTGGTTCGTCTTTACGATGTGGGTGTGGCGGGTATGCATAGGCTGATGGACCATATTGAGGATATTATGAGTGCCAGGGTGATTGTAGCCATTGCAGGTATGGAAGGGGCTCTGGCCAGCGTCATCGGCGGTATGGCAGACTGTCCGGTGATTGCAGTACCCACCAGCGTAGGATACGGGGCGAATTTCGGAGGACTTTCCGCTCTTTTGTCCATGCTGAATTCCTGTGCCAGCGGTATCAGTGTGGTAAATATTGATAACGGATTCGGTGCGGGGTATCTGGCAAGTATGATCAATCATCTGGAGGGGAGAAAAGAATGAAAACCTTATATTTAGAGTGCAATATGGGGGCCGCCGGAGATATGCTCATGGGCGCTCTTCTGGAGCTGATTCCGGACCGGGAAAAATTTCTGAAAAAACTGAATCAGGCTGGCCTCCCCCATGTGAAGGTGTCTGCAAACCCGGCAGTGAAATGTGGGATTACGGGAACGCACGTTTCTGTGCATGTAGACGGCGCCGAAGAAGAGAGTGAGGAGGTATCCTTACAGGGAAGCGGACTTGAATCTCAGGAAGTGCATGAACACCACCACGGGCATACACACGCCCATGGACATCATCACCATGCGGGGATGAAGGATATTACAGAGCAGATTGACCGGCTGCAGACAGATGAGGCTGTCAAAGAAGATGTGAAGAATATTTACCGTATCATCGCCCAGGCGGAAAGCCAGGTACATGGCCGTGACATTACAGAAATTCACTTTCATGAAGTGGGTACGGCAGATGCTCTTGCGGATATTACAGGCTGCGTCATGCTGATACATGAACTGAAGCCGGAACAGGTGCTGGTTTCCCCTGTTACCACAGGATTTGGACAGGTGCGCTGCGCTCACGGGGTACTTCCGGTTCCGGCCCCTGCCACGGCTCGGATTCTTATGGGAGTGCCCTGCAATGCGGGAAGGATGGAAGGGGAACTCTGTACTCCTACAGGTGCGGCGATTCTCACCTATTTTGCCTCTGCTTATGGCAGAATGAGGGAGATGAAAATGGAAAAAATCGGCTATGGAATGGGGAAAAAGGACTTTCCAGCCGCAAACTGTGTCCGGGCAGTTTTGGGAGAGGCTCCCGCTGTTTGACAATTTGATACAGTTCTGGTATGATAGAAAAACGATTGCTTGATTTATGGAGTTGTTGCATTGATTGCATGTCGAGAATGTGCGGTGCGGCAACTCCATTTTTATGAGTAGTTAGAAAGAAGAGGTAAAGAATAAATATGGAAAATGTGAAATTTGAAAATCTGCAGCTTTGCCCGGAGATTTTAAAAGCTGTGAAATATATGGGCTTTGAGGAGGCTTCTCCCATTCAGGCTCAAGCGATTCCTACTATTATGGAAGGAAAGGATATCATTGGACAGGCCCAGACCGGTACGGGCAAGACCGCAGCCTTTGGAATTCCCCTGCTGCAGAAAATCAATCCTAAGGAAAAAAAGCCTCAGAGTATTATCCTGTGCCCCACAAGGGAACTGGCTATACAGGTAGCAGAGGAAATCCGCAGTCTGGCAAAATATATGCATGGCATTAAAGTTCTTCCTATTTATGGCGGCCAGGAAATTGTAAAGCAGATTCGATCTCTGAAAAGCGGGGTGCAGATTATTGTAGGAACACCGGGTCGTGTCATGGACCATATGCGGAGAAAAACGGTGAAAATGGACCAGATTCATACCGTGGTTTTAGATGAAGCAGACGAAATGCTGAACATGGGATTCCGGGATGATATTGAAACAATCTTAAAAGGGGTGCCGGAAGAGAGGCAGACCATCCTGTTTTCTGCCACTATGCCGAAAGCCATTATGGAAATTACGAAAAAATTCCAGAAAAAGGCAAAGGTTATTAAGGTTACCAAGAAAGAACTGACTGTGCCCAATATTGAGCAGTTTTATTATGAAGTAAAGCCCAAGAATAAAGAGGAAGTGCTGACCCGCCTGCTGGATATTTATACGCCAAAGCTTTCTGTTATTTTCTGCAATACGAAGAAGCAGGTGGACTTGCTGGTGACAGCCCTTCTGGGGAGGGGCTATTTTGCAGCAGGGCTTCACGGAGACATGAAGCAGGAGCAGCGTGACCGGGTTATGCAGGGCTTCCGCAGCGGGAAAACGGACATTTTGGTGGCAACGGATGTGGCAGCCAGAGGAATTGACGTGGATGAGGTCGAGGCGGTATTTAACTATGACCTGCCGCAGGATGACGAATACTATGTGCACCGCATTGGCCGTACCGGACGTGCAGGCCGTATTGGCCGTTCTTTCTCCTTTGTATCCGGAAAAGAGGTTTATAAGTTAAAAGAAATTCAGCGCTACTGCAAGACCAAGATTTTTGCGCAGAAAGTGCCGTCTTTAAATGATGTGGCAAATACTAAGATTGAAAATATTCTGGATTATGTGGAAACCATGATTGCAGAGGAAGATTTGACTGCCATGATTGATGCTATTCAGGACAAGCTGAATCATTCGGATTATACGGCTATGGATATGGCGGCAGCCTTTCTGAAAATGCAGAGCGGCATGTCTGAGATAAAAGAAGAGGAAGAGCCAGACTTCGGAGATACCGGGGCAGAAGAACCGGGGATGGTGCGGCTGTTTATTAATATCGGCAAGAAACACAAAGCAAAACCGGGAGACATTCTGGGAGCGCTGGCAGGTGAAAGCGGCATGCCGGGTAAACTCATTGGTACCATTGATATGTTTGATAAATATACCTTCGTAGAAGTACCTCAGGAATATGCAAAATCTGTGCTGTATGCTATGAAAAATGTGAAGATTAAGGGGAAATCCATTGCTGTAGAACCGGCGAACCAAAAATAACAGACAGAGAAAATGGCAGAAAGGAGAGGGATAAGGTTATGGCGAAGAATACAGAAGAAAGGAAGCGAACACTTGCGCTGGAAATCATTCAGCGTCTGAAACAGGAATATCCGGATGCCGGGTGTACGCTGGACTATGACCAGGCCTGGAAACTGCTGGTGGGTGTTCGTCTGGCTGCCCAGTGTACCGATGCCAGAGTGAATGTGGTGGTAGAAGAACTCTATAAGAAATACCCGGATGTGCAGGCTCTGGCTTTGGCTAAACCAGAAGAAATTGAAGAGATTGTCCGTCCCTGCGGACTTGGAAAAAGCAAGGCCAGAGATATCAGCGCCTGTATGAAAATCCTGTGGGAGGAGTATCAGGGAAAGGTTCCGGAGGACTTTGACGCGCTTTTAAAGCTGCCCGGCGTAGGCAGAAAGAGCGCCAATCTCATTATGGGCGATGTGTTTCACAAACCGGCCATTGTCACAGATACCCACTGTATTCGCCTGGTGAACCGTATGGGGCTGGTGGACGGATATAAAGAACCGAAAAAGGTGGAGATGGCTCTTTGGAAAATCATTCCTCCGGAAGAAGGCAGTGACTTTTGCCACCGTCTGGTTTATCACGGCAGAGACGTGTGTACGGCAAGGACAAAGCCCCACTGCGAGAACTGCTGTCTGAAGGATATTTGCGCCAGAAACGGCGTGGACTGAGAGAGGAAACCTATGAGAACGTGTCAGGAATATTACGGGGAACTTCGAGAATTCCGCCATTGGCTGCACCGCCACCCGGAGCTGAGCATGGAGGAAGAGGAAACCAGCTGTTTTTTGCTGGAACATCTGCAGAAATGGGGAATTCCCTGCCGCAGGACGGGCAAAACCGGAGTGATTGCCGATATTCAGGTAAATCCCCAGTGGAAAACCGTGGCTATCCGAAGCGAAATAGACGGACTTCCCATACAGGAACAGACGGGATGTTCTTTCGCTTCTGTTTATCCGGGGAAAATGCATGCCTGCGGCCATGACGCCATTACAGCGGTGAATTTGTGTCTGGCGAAAGCGCTCTGGGAAAACCGCAGCGCTTTGTCCTGCAATGTGCGTTTTCTCTTTGAGCCGGGTGAAGAAACCGGAGAAGGGGCAGCGTATATGATGGCGCATGGAGCGTTGAAAAATCCCGAAGTGAGGGAAATTCTGATTTTTCATTTCGCTAATCAGGAATCCAGGAGTATGGAGATTCAAAAGAGTATTACCACAGCAGCTATTGGCGGTATTACCATTTCTGTGAGGGGAAAATCCAGCCACTGGTTTCAGCCAAAAGAGGGAATTGATGCCTTGTATGCAGCGTCCAGACTGGCTGTGGAAATTCATAGATTAAATGAAACGCTGCAGACGGAATATCCCTTTGTCCTGGGATTTGGACAGATGTCTGCCGGAACGGCGGGGAATATTGTAGCAGGTGAGGCGGTATTAAAAGGCTCTCTTCGGGCTTTTGCAGAACAGGATTTCTCCTATGTGTGGCAGCAGTTGGAAAATACAATACGACAAATAGAAGAAGAAACAGGTGCGGATATTTGTCTGGAAATGAAAAAGAAAATACCGCCGATGATTAACGATGCAGAACTGGTAAAACGGGGCGCTGCCATCGGCCGGAAACTGCTTCAGGAGAAATTTTCTCTGGGAGAAAAGCCCTTTCTGGTAGGGGATAATGCAGCCTTTTATATGGAACAGATTCCTGGTATGCGGGTTGTGTTTCTGGCTGGAAAAGAGGATGAAAAAAATTATCCGGTGCATAATCCGGGGTTTGACATAGAGGAAAGCAGTATGGAAGACGCGCTGGAATTTTTGTATGAAATGGTGACGGGAGAATTTGCATAATATTTGAAAAAACAGGCATAGGAATAAAATCCTATGTCTGTTTTTTGAGGGATATTTTATCCGTTCTTTGCCCGTATCTGTATCAGTTCTCCTGCAATGCTCACAGCAATTTCACTGGGAGTTTCTGCCTGAATATTCAGTCCGATAGGGGTGGTAATTCGTGCCAGTTCTTCCGGTGTAAAGCCGTCGTGCAAGAGTTTTTCCCGTATAATGGCTTTTTTCCGTTTGCTTCCCATGACACCGATATACTTTGCAGGTGTCTTTAAAACCTGCTGCTGCACCAGATAATCGTACTGGTGTCCTCTGGTCATAATGCAGACATAATCCTCCGGCGTAATTTCAAAATAGTCGGAAAGCCGGGTGAAATCTCCGGTAATGCACTTTGCGGCAGCAGGAAAAAGCCGGGGACTGCTGAAGTGTTCCCTGTCATCGAAGACAGTGCAGGAAAACTCCAGATGTGTCAACAGGGGAACCAGCTCCTGCGCTACATGGCCGCCGCCAAAGATGTAAACCATGCCTTTTCGTACCAAAGGTTCACTGTAGTATCTGCGCCCGTCTAGAACCGCCTGTGCAGCATTGGGCTTTAAAAGAGGGGCCGGATTTGAGAGGGAGAGCCCCCAAAGACCACTGTTTTCCTGGTAATAACCAGACTGCCATGCAGTTTCTTCCGTAATATCCAGAAGCAGCCAGGAATTTTCATTTTTGTTCCAGTCCGCTAAAAGTCTGCTGCACAATTGATAAAAATCTTGATTTTCCCATGAAATATATTGAAAATAAAGAGAGACGTCACCGCCGCATATCATACCCAGGTCAGCGGCCTGATTTTCTCTTAACCGGTAGGCCCGACAGGAAGATTTTTTCTCTGTCAGAGCTTTCTGGGCCTCTAAAACAGAAGTATGTTCTACACTGCCGCCTCCTATGGTGCCAAAAGAGGTTCCGTCCGGCAGCACCAGCATGCGGGAACCGGCGCCTCTGGGGGTAGAGCCGGAACTGGCAATCACGGTAACAAAGACGAAATCTTTTTGCTGTTCCATAGAAGCTTTCGCGATTTCAAATAATTCCTTCAAGTTTTTCATAATCCGGCAGCTCCTATTCGATATAAGTGACCCGTTCCTTATCAAAGAAACCACGGGTTTTCGGCTCTTCATCGGCTTCTCCTACGGCAATGACTGCCAGAGGCACACTGGAAACCTTCAGTAAGTCCCGAAGCTTTTCCACACGTTCCATAACCGGATAAAAACCGCACCAGCAGGTGCCGTAACCCAAATCCGTTGCCTGTAAAAGCAGGTTCTCAATGGCAGCTCCACAGTCCTGAGGGAAAAATCCGCTGCCTCTTCCTTCCTGCAAATCCGGTCTGGCGCAGACCACAATGGCAAGGCTGGCGGTCTCCAGCATTTTGGTGTAAGGGCTGATTTCCATAATCTGTTTTCGAATCTCCGGATTTTCCACGACTGCAAATTCCCATGGCCGGGTATTGCAGGCGCTTGGGGCCATCATAGCTGCTTCCAGCATGGTTTCAATATCTTTTCGGGGAATCTGCACCCCTTTTTTGTATTTTCGGACACTGTGACGGTTTCGTATTACTTCTGATGTATTCATAATGTAAACCTCCTGCTTTTTTTCTCTATTATAAACGTTTTTGGAAAAGGTTTAAACCCCTGTTTTTTCTTTTGCAAAGGTAAGGGTAATCCAAAGACGGCCGTCTTTGGATTCCGCACAAATATTTCCCTGCATTTTTAACATCAGCTCTCTGGAAATGGAAAGCCCAAGTCCCGCATGATTTCCCTGCCTTGCCTGGTCTGTCCGGTAAAAACGTTCAAAAAGCAGCTTGGGATGAACCGTCTCCCAGGTTTTGGTTTCATTGACAAAGGACAGAGTATTCCCTTTCTGATAAATAAAAAGCGTTCCTTGTCCATGGGTCAGAGCATTGGAAATCAGATTTCGGAGAACTCTTCTAAGCTGTGCGGGGTCCGCCTGTATCTCTGCATTTTCCTGCTCAAAGGAAATAGAAGGAGCTCTGTTCTGCGCCTGAAAATGGGGATAAAATCCTGCAAGGGCGTCACATAAAACAGGAAATAGCTGTATCTTTTTCATTTCTATGGGAAATTCATTTCCAGTCAGTCTGGTATAGAGAAACAACTCCTCCAAAAGTGTTTCCAAATCCTCCAGCTTCTGTCTGACAATCCGGCAGTATTTTTCACGCTTATCCGGGTCCTGGGTTCGCTCCAGAAGCTGCATATAGCCCGCTGCTCCGGTAAGCGGAGTGCGAATATCGTGGGATACACAGGACATGGTGTATTTTAAATCTTTTTCCGCTTCTTCCGCAGTCAGAACCGCCTGCTGCAGAACGTCCATAGACCGGTTTATCTGGCTGCAGAGGGCAAGATGTTCCCGGTCACGGAGAAAGCAGGTCAGACGCTGGTTGCTGTCAGGGCTGAAGTCCTGCAGCTGCCCGGTAAACTCCCGGAGCTGCTTTTTAAAGAGCATGAGCCGGAAGAAGAGAAACAGTACCAGTCCAAAAAGAATAAGAATAAGCAGTACCATGGTTTTTCCTCATCAGACAGGCAAAGAAACTGCCTGTCAGCAAATATCGTTTTTATTTAATACTACACAGGAGAGCTTTGTATAAAAAGCAGTCCAGAGAAAGGCCACCAGCAGAGCACCGCCTGGCTGCAGGAATGCACCGCTTTGAAAGGTTTTTGCCAAAGCGGGTGTTGCCAGTACATTCAGCGGCGGAAAAAGCAGACTGATGTGAACGCCGAAAAGGCCCGCCATAAAATCTGCTGCTGCGCCAAACAGCCCCAGTGCGCAGCTTACAGAAAGCAGAACGCTTACAAGCACCCGTCTGGTCAGCATACAGAACAAAAGATTCTGAGCGCAGAGACTGAAAAGCCCTGCCCAGCCAAGAACCAGCATGGCGGCCAACTGTACCGGATTGCCCAGAGGATTTTGAAAACCTGCAGCAGGAAAGAGCAGAAGCGTTGCACCTGTTAAAAACAGCAGGAAAAATCCGCTTACAAATCCCAAAGTCAGAAGTTTGCTGAAAATATAATCTCTTCGTTTAGGATAGTAGGAAAAAATGTTTTTTCCAAATCCTGTAGTAAAATCATCACACACAATCACAGAACTGACAATGACTATGAGAGTGCTCATAAGTCCTCCGGAGAAAAGCAGACTTCCCAGAAAATCAGACTGTGTCTGTTCCTGAAAAGCAAAGGCGTCAGACACATCATCTGTGGTAATCTCCATACCGGCCTGACGGGCTCTCTCTGCAAGCGCAGGGTCAGAAACCAGCCGCATGGTTCCAAAGGCAATAAGAAGTACGAAACAAAGAATTGCGGCTGTAATATAAAGACCTTTTTGGCGAAAGACAGCGCGAAGCTGCATACGAAGAAGGTTAAGCATAGAAGATACCTCCTTTCTCCTGACTTTTGTTTTGCTCCATTAATTCCAGGAAATAGCCTTCCAAATCCTGATGATGTGTATAAATGGCCTGGACGGAAATATCTGCGGAAGTCAGAACGCTGGTGACAGCCGAAGAATCCAGTTTTTGATAGATACGGATTTCTCCATTGGGGTGTACCTCATAACGGGACAGGCCAAGCTGCTGTTCTAAAAGTACAGAGGCTTTCTTGGAATCGGCAGTTTTTACACAGAGGTAATCCCGGCATTTGTCATTGAGTTCTTCGGAGGAAAGTTCCTGAATCAGACAGCCATCTTTGATAATGCCGTACCGGGTGGCCATTTTGGACAGTTCTCCTAAGATATGGGAACTGATTAAAATCGTGATACCTTTTTTTCGGTTTAAATCCATGAGAATCCGGCGTACTTCATTCATGCCCTCAGGGTCCAGTCCATTGATAGGTTCGTCCAGAATCAGTAAATCCGGCCCGCCCAGCAAGGCCATGGCAATTCCCAGACGCTGCTTCATGCCCATGGAAAAATGCCGGGCTTTCTTTTTGTCTCCGGGATTGAGTCCTACCAGCCTTAACAGTTGGCAAATCTGCTTTTCCGGGTCTACAATGCCCATAAGCAATGCTTTTAATACCATGTTCTCGTGAGCCGAGCAGGAAGGCTCCAATCCGGCAGTTTCAATCAGAACCCCCATACGCCTGCGGACGGAAGGCGTATCCGGAGATTTTCCAAAAAGAGAAATGCTTCCTTCCGTAGGATGGGCCAGGTTGCAGAGCATTTTCAGCGTGGTGGATTTTCCAGCGCCGTTTCTTCCAATAAAGCCATAAATATCGCCTTTTTGTACATGCATATTCAGAGACGATACTGCTGCTTTTCCTCTGTAGCTTTTACAGAGATTTTGTGTTTCAATAACGTATTCCATAAATTCCTCTCCTTTTCTGTTTCTTTCCATACAGTATCTCTCAGAAATTTTCAAAAAGCGCAAAGAAAGATTAAAGAAAAGGTAAAGATGGTTCCGCCAGTTTAAAGCCAATTCCCCATACTGTCTGGATATAATGGTCTGTCTGGGTTTTTTTTAGCTTGGCCCGTATATTACTGATGTGGACATGTATGGTTTTGTCCTCCACAAAATAGTTTTCCTGCCACACCAGTTCAAAGATTTCCTGCTTGGTAAAAACCTTTTTGGGATGCTTTACAAGAAGTTCCAGAATCCCGAACTCATGTCCGGTAAATTCTACGGGGATACCTTTTGCGGTAAAGGTGTGTTCTTTGAGATTTAATATCCAGTCCTGATAGCGGAGCATTTCCTGGGCAGCAGGAGATGGACTGTGGCGGCGCAGCTGTACCTGGATGCGGGCTTCCAATTCTTCTAACGCAACCTACCTTGTCTTCCAGAGCAGACCGGGCAGAGAGTACAATCACCGGGGTTTGGGTATGTAAACGGATATACGTCAGAAGGTCTTCCCCTTTCATTCCCGGTATCATTAAATCCAAAAGGATGAGGTCAAAGGTTTCCATATCTGCCAGAAGTTTCCCCTCTGTGCCGGAAAAAGCCTGTCTGCAGAGATGCCCGTTGTCTGTGAGGAATTCGTATATCAGGCTGTTAATGACAGAATCGTCTTCTACAATTAAAATCTGCGCCATGAGATTGGCCTCCAATCGTTGAAAATTTATATTTAATCTAGCAAAAGGTATGTAATGATAAATTCAAACCATATTATAGGGCTTTTCCATATCCTGTGCAATAAAAAATTATGCGATTTCATGACGCTGAAAACCTCTGTAGGCCAAAGGCAGCACAGCCGCACAGCATACCACAGAAAAAACCGGAAACATAATATACGGCGGAACGACCAGTCCGGCAAATTCGTATGGTATCATGTGAAAGATATTAAAATAAGCCATACTGTTTGCAGGCAGCAGATGAAACAGACGGAACGCAGAAATGGAGTTCTGGGAAATCTGCACCATCATAGGGAAGATTAAAAATACGGACATCAGTATCATGACGCCGAAAGGCGATTTTAATTTGGCGGAGAGCAGCATGGTCAGTCCTGCCATCAACATACAGCCGCCGAAAAAGCAAAGTCCGCCCAGAAATCCGGCCTGTCCCAGGGTAAGGGGATAAATACACAGCACATCAAAAATCTGGACAGGTGTACTGCTGCCGTCAAAACCAAAGGTGAGCATGCACTGGAAATAGGTCTGTAGCAGAAGCAGAAGGCTGAAGCCTGCGGCAAAGGAAAATCCCGTAAACAGCTTGGCACGAATCAGTTTTCCCTTTACATATCGGGAAGAAAGCAGAAGCTGGTCTGCGTGGCTGGTGTATTCCCCTGCAAACAGAGGAGAAAGACATATTGCTATGACAAAAGCAGACAGAATCCCTGTACTTTGCATAAGCGTGAGGAAACGTCCATAGCCCTCGGTATTGGAATAGGTAAAGGGTGTCTGCACTTTTTCGGCAGTTTTCAGGGTATGTTCTTTGGCGGTTTGACTCATAGTGGTATTTGCTATAGTATTTTTCAGCAAGGATGCTCTTTTTTCATAAAAATGGTTGGCGTCTCTTTTGGTCAGAGCCGCCATTTCCTCATAAGAAAACTCTTCTCCCGAAGCCCGGTAGACGCGCCCTGCAATGCCGTAGATGGAGCTGTAGGGTCTTGCATAGGTCTCATATTCTTCCAGACCAATGTAGGGGATTTCCGTATTTGGGGGAATCTGTGCATAAGCGTGGGCAGCTTCCAGAAGAAGTGCAGTATCTAAAGTTCGTCCGTTTAAATCCTTTGCATATTGGAGGTCTTTGAAGGTGGCCTCATAATTGGATTCCGAAACTTTTCCGTTTATGTAAGTGCTGCCAAGCAGGGGTCCCCACACGCTCAGTATGGATACCAGAAGGCCGACGGACATGGCCAGAATGGCGGATTTTCGCTTCCATATTTTTCGGTACTCAAATTCTACTAAAGTAAAAAAATGTTTCATAGGGATGCCTCCTCACTGAAATAATAAAGATACAGGTCTTCCAAAGTAGCAGTGACTGCCATGGCGTCTTCGGAAGGCTTTTGGCTGCTTACCAGGCGAAGAAGCACGTTTTCTTCTTCTTGACGGATATTAACGATGGGAAAGGATTTTTCTGTACAGAGTTTTTCTGCATATGCCGGAGGCAGCAGACATTCCCAAACCTTTCCTTCCAACAACTGTAGAATTTTCTGGGGACTGCCCTGATGAAGCAGTTTTCCGTCTTTCATGAGAAATATAGTATCTGCGATATATTCCACATCTGAGACAATATGGGTAGATAAAAGGACAATGCGCTCTCTCCCCAGACGGGAAATGAGATTGCGGAAACGTACCCGTTCTTTTGGGTCTAATCCGGCTGTGGGTTCGTCCAGTACCAGAATGGAAGGATTGTTGAGCATGGCCTGGGCAATACCCAGCCGCTGTTTCATACCGCCGGAGAAGGTTTTGATTTTCCGTTTTGCCTCTTTTTCCAGGGACACTACGGAAAGCAGCTCCAGCGTTTTCTTTTTGGCAGTGGTTCTGGACAGTCCTTTCAGGGAGGCCAGATAAAGCAGAAAGTTTTGTGCGGTAAATTCCGGGTAATACCCGAAATCCTGAGGCAGATAACCGAGTCTGTCCCGGTACGCCTCACTATGTACGTCTGCCTGATTAAAAGTAATGGTACCGCTGGTAGGCTTTAATACTCCGCATATCATGCGCATTAGCGTGGTTTTTCCTGCTCCGTTGGCGCCCAGAAGTCCGTAAACACCGGGAGTCAGCCGCAGACAGATGTTGCTGCAGGCCATTTTTGTTCCATATTGCCTGCTTACTTTATCAAGAATAAGTTCCATGGTGATTCCTCCGTTTTCTTTAAAAAGATAAAAAGCTGCAGAATAGTTGTGGCTGCAGAGAAACATGCTGCAAGCAGCCAGAATATCAGGCGGTTGCTCTGGTAAAAGGCGTCTGTATTTTGAAAGATTCCATTGCTGATACTGACCATGCACGTCACTGCAGCACAGCCGTAGATTCCTTCTGTGCCTCTTAAAATGTTTAAAACCAGGAGGGAAGCGGCACAGGTAAGAAGATAAGGTGTCAGAACATACAAAAGAATCTGCGCTGTATCAAAAGCAGACAGTTTCCCCACGGTAAAAAGTCCCATCAAAAGAACTGGGAAACTGCACAGACCCAGCCAGAACATGCGGGCAAGCAAAACCTGAGAAAGATTGAAACGGCAGCTCATTTCAAGTTCTGCCATTCGGCAGCAGGAAGAGCGAGCCAGTTCGGTTATGCCTATCAGTGCCAGAAAGGGAAGCAAAGAGGGAATAGCCATCCAGTTTTCCCTTGGGGAGACGAAAAATACGGCAAAAAGCAGACAGGAAACGAGCCATGTGCGCTTTCTTATGTAAGGAAGCTGTTGCAGCAAAAATTCTCCAAAGCTTTTTTTCTGCAGGGGAAGATTCCGCAAAAACTCTTCCCGATGAATCGGATTTGGAGGCTCAAAGGCATCTTTTAACGCATATCTTAATTCTTTTTTCACAGAAAATCCTCCTTTCGCAAATGCTGCCTTAATTTATCCAGAGCCTGTCCGGACTTTCGGTAAACCGCAAAGCGGGACAGGCCGGTAATAGCTGAAATCTGTTTCACGGAAAGCTGTTCTGCATAGCGCAGAAGCAGCAGCTCTTGCTCCTGGTATGAGAGTAAACAAAGTGCCTGGCGCACACACAGCTTTAGCTCTGCCCTGTGCAGCAGGACTTCCTCCGTGCCAGCGTTTTCATCCAGAGGGACAAAGGCTTTCCGGCGGAAAGTATCCATGCAGAGATTTCGGGCTATGGTATAGAGATATGCCAGTTCTTTTCCACGTTCCACATAGGTATTCTGAGAGATATATTTCAGAAAACATTCCTGTGTCAGGTCTTCAGCCAGAGCAGCGTTTTGGGTTTTAAAATAGCAGTACCGGTAAATTTTGTCATATTGTTCTTCTATGTCTGCAGACATCTGAAATCCCCCCTTCCTAATGTCTAACGGATTACTCCGGGAAGATGTGCGGTAAAATTAAATTTATTTTACCATAATCTGCAGTTTGTTTTGAAAAATTTTATACCGTCTGATTCACGGCACAGGGCAGCAGTTCCAAACGGATATAATAGCCTCTGTCATGTCCGCATACGGGGCATTTTTCCGGTACCTGCAGTCCGGCATAGATATTTCCGCATTTCAGGCACATCCAGGATGTTTCAATCTCTGACACGAACAGTGTGTTCGATTCCAGCATTTGGGCCAGAAGACGAAACCGCTCTCCGTGGGTTTTCTCGATTTTTCCAATCATATGAAAAGAAGCGGCAATTTCTGCAAATCCTTCTTCCCTTGCTTTTTCCTCAAATGCCTTATACACATCGTCGTGTTCTTCCATTTCGTTCTTTTCCGCAAAGCGCAGAAGTTTTGCCACATCCTGAGAAATATCCACGGGGTAATTGCCGTCAATGGAAATGTTTTTCTCTGCCAGAGCTGTCAGATGTTTATAAAAAATTTCAGCATGTTCCCGTTCCTGATTGGCGGTAAAGGTAAACACTGCTTCCACAACAGCCAGTTGATTCTTTCTGGCTTGTGAGGCTGCCATGGTATAGCGGTTTCTGGCCTGACTCTCTCCGGCAAAAGCCCGCATGAGGTTTTCTTTGGTAATACTGTTTTTTAATTCCATAGTTGTTTTCCTCCTGTTCCTTGTACTAGTATGTCCCGGACAGAGCGAATCCATGCCTGTCTTTGGAAGAACCTTTTTGTGAGAGGTACATAGGATAAAAGAAAAAGGATTTTTTATGGCATACGAAACCTATGGGAAAGTTGTTGGTGTGATACGAAATATCAGCAGGGGCAATTCCTGCTGCAGTTTTCTGGCAACGATACAGACAGAGACGGAAACGGTGAACTTTGTAGTGACCGGAGAAACCATGGTCATCGATCAGGTGCGGCTGAGAAGAGGGATGCGTGTAGCTGCTTTCTACGATACCAGCCTTCCGGCCCCGGCTATTTATCCGCCCCGGTATCAGGCAGAGGTGGTAACGGTTTTGCGGCAGAACCAGGATGCAGCATTGAATTATTTTGACGCAACCCTGACAGCAGAAGACAATTCTCTGAAACTGAATCTGTCTTCTGCAACCCGTATTTCCACTGTAAACGGGCAGCCCTTTACCTGTCATCCGGGAAATCAAGAACTGCTGGTTTATTATACAGCCACTACTTTTAGTATTCCTCCCCAGACCACACCTCAAAGAATCCTTGTTATGTGTCCTTCTTAAGTGCATAAGGAGAAGAACTGGGACTGCTGCAGAATCCATGGTTTTGTGTTCTTTCAGAGTGGGGGATTTTTTCCTGCGGCAGTCTGCAGAATACCCTGGTTTTAGGAAGAATGGTATGAAAAGGAAGAAAACAGGGCATGCTGTAAAGAAAAGGTTATAGGAGAAGCAGCATGAAATCTATTTGGACAAACTCCTGTATATTAAAAAGATGGGAGAATTTAAACAGGGAAATCGAAACAGAAATTGCCGTTATCGGAGGAGGCATAACGGGGATTCTGACCGCGTATCTGCTGCAGAGAGAGGGCAGGAGAGCAGTAGTGTTGGAGAGATACTTTATTGGCAGCGGCCAGACCCAAAATACTACGGCAAAAATCACATCCCAGCATGGGCTGTGTTATGCAGGTCTTATAAAGAAATATGGAATAGAGAAGGCCAGACAGTATGGATTTGCCAACGAAGAGGCGCGAAAGGAGTATGAGCGTCTGATAGAAAAGGAACAGATAGCCTGTGATTTTGAAACAACTTCTTCTTATGTGTACGGAAGGAGCGCCCGGGGATTGGGAGAAGAGGCGAGGGCAGCAGGCAGTCTGGGGCTTCCCGCAGGTCTTCGCAGGGAAGGGCTGACCCTGCCGTTTCCTGTATGGGGGGCGGTAGAATTTCACAATCAGGCTCAGTTTCATCCTCTGAAATTTCTTTCTTCTCTGGCAGAGCAGGTACAGGTGTATGAAAACACTCCGGTAGAGCGCGTCAGAGAGAACGTACTGTTCACTCCGGAGGGAAGGGTAAAAGCGGAAAAAATTGTTTTTGCCTGTCATTTTCCTTTCGTAAACTTTCCGGGGCTGTATTTTGCAAAAATGCACCAGGAGCGTTCCTATGTAGTAGCCCTGGAAAATGCCATGGAAGTAAACGGTATGTATATCGGTGCAGAAAAGCGGGATTTCTCTTTGCGCAGTTATGGGCCGTATCTGCTGTTGGGAGGAGAGGGACACCGCTGTGGAGACAAGACAGGACAAGCGGCAAGATATGAGAAATTGAGGGAAAAGGCGGCCCGGTGGTTTCCCGAAAGCCGGGAAGCGTGCTGTTGGTCAGCCCAGGACTGCGTTACCGCGGATTCTGTGCCTTTTATCGGCAGATTTTCCGGCAGCAGGCAGAACTGGTATGTGGCTACAGGCTTTCAGAAATGGGGCATGACAACAGCTATGACGGCAGCCATGCTCATTCGTGACGATATCTGCGGATTTACCAATCCCAATAGGGAAGTTTTCCGGCCCGGGAGATTCCCTGTAAAGGATTTGGACTTTTTTCTTTCTGATGGCGTCCGTTCTGTAAAGGAACTGGCAAAACCGTTTTTTTACGACCCGCAAAAGACAGCCCGGGACATTCTGCCGGGACATGGCGGCATTGTCACCTATGAGGGGCGAAAAATAGGTATTTATAAAGATGAACAGCAGAATATCCATGGGGTTGAAATCCGTTGTCCCCATCTTGGCTGTCAGCTTTCCTGGAATCCGGATGAGAAAAGCTGGGACTGTCCCTGTCACGGTTCACGATTTGATTATGAAGGAAAACTGTTAAACGGTCCGGCGCAAAGCGGTCTTTAATCCTGCTTTTCCCGCAGCACCACGGATTTGGAGGCAGAACGCCTCCGTTCATCGCTTAATTTGGCATAGTGCTTTTTCGTGGTATTGACATCAGAGTGTCCCAAAACGTCTGCCACCAGATAAATATCCCCGGTTTCCCGATACAGAGCCGTACCGTAGGTGCTTCGCAGCTTATGGGGAGTAATCGTTTTGACAGAAATGGCAGAAGCGTACTTTTTCACCATTTTTTCCACGGCATCCACGCTGATACGTTTGCGCTGGCCGGAGAGGAAAAGTGCTTCTTCATGCCCGGCGACCGGGGTAATGGCAGTTCTGGAGATTTCCAGATAATCTTTCAGAGCCTGTTCCACCTCTGTACCGAAGTAGACAATCATTTCATTTCCTCCTTTTCGCAGAATCCGGATGCCATTATTTTTGAAATCTACATCACCTATATTCAGTCCCACCAGTTCGGAAACACGAACACCTGTTCCGAGCAGGAGAGTAATCATGGCAATGTCGCGGTACTTTTGCTTGTTATAGTGATAAAGCTGTACGCCGGTCAGTTGATTTCCATAATTTTCAATATGGTCCAGAAGATTGGCCACCTCATCGGGATCTAACTGAATAATGGCTTTTTCCTTGATTCTGGGCATATCCACAAGGCGCACAGGATTAGACTGTAAAAGCTGGCGTTTGCACAGATAATCATAAAAACTGCGCAGACAGGACATTTTTCTGGCAATTCCTGTACGGGAGTTGGTTTCCAGTTTGTTGTCCGGGGTTTTGTAGGCCTTTAAATATTCCTCAAATTCTTCAAAATCCACAGGCTGTAAAAGGGATAAATCCTGGATAGAAATATCAGTCATGGGTTTTTCTTTTAAAGCAGGATTTGTAAGCTGCAGAAAACGAAAAAACACACGCAAATCGTATGCATAAGACAAACGGGTTTTGTCAGAGGTCGTGGGTTCCTTGGCGCGGAAATAATCCTTGACGTATGGAGGAAGTTCCATAAGGAATTCACGAAGTTTTACGGTATTTTCAATTTTTTCCTGTTCACGGTATGTAATTGGCTTTGCCATAAGAAAACCTCCAAAATGATTGTTTTGAGAGTAGTTTATCACAAATAAAGGAAAAAAGCTATAGTTTTTCGGTTAAATCTGTATTTGTCCGCTAAACTATTTTCAGAAGAAACAACTACTCTTGTGTATCTAAATTCATAGAATACATAACATATTTATGGTAAACTTAATAAAGCAAAAAAATAATAAGCACTCTTTCACGGAGCACCTATTATTTTTGTCATTTTTATCTCGCAAACGTATTTTCATCTAAAAGAATGGTAAACGGTCCGTCATTAATCAGGGAAACCTTCATGTACGCTCCGAATTTTCCGGTTTTGACTACCGGAACGCTTTCTTTGACTTTTTCAACCATGTATTCATACAGAGCCTCTGCCTCTTGGGGATTTCCTGCGTCAAAGAAACTGGGCCGATTGCCTTTTTTGCAGTTGGCATACAGGGTAAACTGTGATACCAACAGAATTTCTCCGTTTACATCTGCCAGGGAAAGGTTTGTCTTACCCTCCTCATCTGCAAAGATACGCAGATTTATCATTTTCTTTACATACTGGTCAACGGTTTCTCTGGTGTCTTCTTTTCCAATGCCCACCAGCACCAGAAAGCCTTTGTTGATAGATGAAATGCAGTTTCCCTCTGTTTCTACAGAAGCGCTGCTTACCTTTTGTATAACAAGTTTCATAAATGTGTATCCTCACTTTCATTTTCTTTACTGCTGTTCTGCTCTGAATTTTTGTTTTGGGAAAATTCTACCGGCTGCAGGGTTTTTGGGTCAATATACTGAAGGTTTTCATACATTTTCTCGTCTGTTGGCATAGATTTTTTTCGTAACTCATGGTCGCGGAAATGCCTTACACCTGCTACCATAACAGCCCACAGAGGAACCCCGATAATCATGCCGGGAATTCCCATAAGCCCGCCGAACAGCAAAATAGCAACAATCACCATGAAGCTGGAAAGTCCCGTGGAATTTCCCAGAATTTTCGGTCCCAGAATGTTTCCGTCAAATTGCTGTAAAACCAGAATAAAAATCAGGAAATACAGACACTGCACCGGGTTTACCATAAGGATGATAAAGGCGCTGGGGATGGCACCAAGATAAGGTCCGAAAAAGGGAATCACATTGGTGACGCCTACAATAACGCTGACCAGGAGTTTGTAAGGGGTTCCAATCATGGAGGTGCCAATATAGCACAGAATCCCGATAATGAGGGAATCCACAATTTTGCCGCTGATAAAACCGCCAAAGGTTTTGTGGGTAAAACGAAAGGCTCTGATAATACTGTTGGCGCGTTCTGTATCGAACCATGCATACACCAGCATTTTAGACTGGGTAACAAACGCTTCTTTTCCGGCCATCAGGTACACGGAAATAATCAGACCGATTAACAGGTTTTTGATAAAGACCAAAGTTCCGAACACCCCTGTGGTCAGGGACTGCAGAACCGCCTTTGCCTGCGGCAGCACTTCAACATTTAAAAAGGCTTCCACTTTGGGAGAATAACGGTTCAGATAGTCAAAGACAATGGTCTTCCACTCCGGATTGTCCTTTAAAAGGGCTTCCAGCCAATGCCGGATATTCTGGACATATCTTGGCGAATCGTTAATAATACTGATAATACTGTCCAGAATACTTGGTACAATCATGGACAAAAGAGAATAGATAATCAGCAGGGCAAAAAGCAGTGACGTACTGATACACAGATATCGAACCATTTTTTTGTGCCCCGGCTCCAAAGTCATCTTCTTTTTCTCTGTAAAATACCGAAAGATTTTCCTCTCCTGAAAATTCAGCACGGGAATTAGAAGATAGGCAATCACTGCGCCGCAGATAACGGGCATCATAATGCTTATAAATCTTCGGATTCCGTTAAACAGCACATGCATACGGAAAATGACAAAATAAAACAACAGGCTGGCACAGATTACTGCAAAAGCTGTCATTCCCCAGTACAGATATTTTTTGTTCCAACGAAATTTCATGTTGGGCCTCCGTTCTTTTTTTGAATTCTTCGCTAGGAAACAGTATATCATGAATTTTCCCGCCTGTGGGGAAAACTGCAAAAAAATGTTTCTTTTTTTCAGTATTTGTGCTATGATTCAGAAGACTTATACAAATTGGAAAGGACTGTGTTGTATGAAATTACAGAAATTATTGAGTCTTACCAGAAAGGCGGTAGACGAATTTCAGCTGATAGAGGAAGGGGATAAAATTGCCGTGGGAGTTTCCGGCGGGAAAGACAGTCTGTCTATGCTCTATGCCCTTCATGGACTGATGCGCTTCTATCCAAAAGCTTTTACCATAGAGGTCATTACAGTAGATTTGGGACATCCTGATTTTTCCCTGGATAAGATTGAAAATCTGTGCAAAGAATTAGATGTGCCCTTTCATGTTGTAAAAACAGATATTGCGCCTATTATTTTTGAGGAAAGAAAAGAAAGCAATCCCTGTTCTCTTTGTGCTAAAATGAGAAAAGGCGCTTTGAACACAGAAGCCAAGCGGCTGGGCTGCAATAAAATTGCTTACGCTCATCACAAGGATGATGTGATAGAAACCATGCTGCTCTCTCTCATTTACGAAGGCAGATTTCATACGTTTGCCCCGAAAACCTATCTGGACCGTATGGATTTAACCGTCATCCGCCCTCTTCTGTTCGTTAATGAGGCTGATGTGATTGGATTTAAAAACATGTATCATCTGGAAATTGAGAAAAGCCCCTGCCCTGTGGACGGCTATACCAAGCGGCAGTATGCCAAGGAACTGCTGGCCAGCTTAAACCGGGAAAATCCAGGTGCCAAGGAAAGGATGTTTACTGCTATTTTGAACAGTAATATCAATGGGTGGCATGCGGTAAATAATCATAAGTAAGAGGATGCCAAATAAAAACCCGTCAATAAACAACGGTAAAAAAGGTTGTTTATTGACGGGTTAGTTCTGGTATTTTACTCAAACACTAGAAGCTCCGCCTTTTGATTTCCAGCATTTTCTTAATCATTTCCACACAGCCGTCAATTCCCAGAACGGAACTGTTCAGGCAGAGGTCATAGCTGTCTGCGTCCGCCCATTTCTTGCTGGTATAATAATTATAATAGCTGGCTCTCTGTTTGTCCGTTTTATGGATTCGGTCCTTGGCCGCAGCATCGGTAAGCTGATATTTGTCTGCGATACGGCGAATTCGTTTGTCCATATCTCCGTGGATAAAAACGCTGAATGCACCGTTAAAGTCTGCCAGAGCATAGTCTGCACAGCGTCCGACCATAACGCAGGATTCCTCTTCTGCCAGCTTTTTGATGGTGTCAAACTGAGCCAGGAATACCTTGTGGTTAATGGGCATATCTGCGAATGCTGCGGAAGAATAACCAAAAGAATACGTATCCATAACTAAGGAATATAAAAAGCTGTTAGTCGGCTTTTCATCATGGTGCTCAAATAATTCCTGACAGATACCACTGTCTTTGGCTGCACGGTCCAACAGCTCTTTATCATAGCACTTGATACCTAAATCCTGTGCCAGTTTCATACCGATTTCCCGTCCCCCGCTTCCATATTGACGTCCGATTGTTATAACTGTAGTTGCTGCCATAACCATACACTCCTCTCTTGAAAATTCTTATGTTATATCCATTATAATCTATTTTTGTGAAAATGTATATAAAATTAGAAAATTTTCTTGGAGATATCGTCACAATTTTATTTATCTTAACTTTTTCAGCAAATTCTCAAAATACTCCGGCAAAGGCGCTTTAAATTCCATATATTCTCCGGTTACCGGATGTTGGAAACCAAGCACCATGGCGTGAAGTGTCTGCCCGGTAAGTCCCCCGTAAGGACATTTTTTAGGTCCGTACAGCATATCTCCCAAAAGGGGATGTCCAATGCTGCTCATGTGTACGCGAATCTGATGGGTGCGGCCAGTTTCCAGCTGACACTCTACATAGGTGAAACTGCCGAAACGTTCCAGTACCCGGTAATGGGTTACTGCCGGTTTTCCGTTTCTTACATGCACCGCCATTTTTTTTCGTTCTACCGGGTGTCTCCCGATATCTCCTTCAATGGTACCCTGGTCCTCTTTTAAATTTCCGTGAACAATGGCCCGGTACTTCCGGGTAATGCTGTGTACCTTCAGTTGTTGGGCCAGGCTCTGGTGAGCCAGGTCGGTCTTACACACCACCAGGGCACCTGTTGTGTCCATATCGATGCGGTGGACAATTC
Organism: Blautia hansenii; assembly: GCF_013304445.1. Lineage (GTDB taxonomy): Bacteria > Bacillota > Clostridia > Lachnospirales > Lachnospiraceae > Blautia. The sequence goes on along the minus strand of NZ_JAAITA010000015.1, from coordinate 6,088 downwards.
CCGGACGCAGAACTCCGTTAATGCCCGAAAGGCGGTCTTTACAGTGGAACATCAGGGCATTGACCAGCGTTCCCGTATAGTGTCCGGCGCTTGGGTGTACCACCATGCCCTTGGGTTTGTTTACCACCAGAACCTGTTCATCTTCATAGAGAATATCCAGAGGGATGTCTTCTGCCAGAATATCCGGTTCCTGACTGTCCGGCACCTGTACGGTGATTTCATCGTCCTCTGCCAGTTTATAACTGGCTTTCACCGGCTTTTGTCCCACGGTTACATTCCCTTCTTTCAGCTGTTTCTGTAAAAAAGAGCGGGAGTAATCATTCATTACTTCCGCCAGATATTTGTCAATCCGTTCTCCTTCATAAGCGGCCTCAGCCTGTAAACAAATCTGTTTCATGATTCCTGCTCCTGCTGTTTGGGGGATTTCCATTTTAAAAACTGAAAATCTTCGTCTTTATAGTAAAATAAAACCAAAAGGAATAAAAGCACCATACTGACAGTAACATAGATATCCGCTATATTAAATACCGGAAAATCAATGGGGGAAAAATAGATAAAATCTACCACATAGTTCAGACGCAGACGGTCTGCCAGGTTCCCGATTCCTCCGGCTGTGATAAGAAAACACAGTATTTTTAAAGGCAGAAAATGTTTGCCTTCCGGCAGCTTCCACAGCACATAACAAACACCAATCAGAATCAGGGATGTGAGCAGTACCAGGAAAACCTTTTGATTCTGAAACATACCAAAGGCAGCACCGCGGTTTTCCAGATAATGCAGGTACAGCACATTGGGAATTAAAGCAATGTCTGCCTGGTCTTTTAAGTGCTTTACTGCCAGAAATTTTGTCCATTGGTCAAGTCCCGTAAGGGCAGCGGCAGACACAGCCAGTTCCAGAAAGGATTGTATTCGTCGTTTTTGTTCCATAGATTCCTCCTTTTAATCTGCAGCCAGTACAGCGTGAATACCGGACAGCAAATCCCTATCTGTCAGGGTTCTGTCCACCACAGCATTTCCCCAGCCCTTCAGCAGGATAAATTTCACAGCCTTTCCATCCATTTTTTTATCGGATTTGGTAGTCTGCAAAATGTCCTCAGGAGACAGCCCGGTTGTCTCTACAGGCAGATGAAAGGCCTCTAGCTGCCGCAGAACGCCTTTGTAATCTTCCTCTGTAATCCAGCCCTTTTGCATAGACAAAAAGGCGGACGCAGCGCAGCCTACGGCTACACAGGCTCCGTGGGACATGGTGAAGTTTTTCAGTTTTTCTATTGCATGGCCGATGGTATGTCCCATATTTAAGACGGCTCGTTCGCCCTGTTCGGTGGGGTCTTTTTCTACTACTGTTTTTTTAATCATACAGCTTCGGTAAATCATTTCCAGACAGGTCGATTCCTCTCTTTCCAGGATGGCTTCCCGGTTGCAGGCCAGCCATGTGCTGTAACCTTTATCACGGATAAGTCCGTGTTTAATGACTTCGCCCATACCGCTTGCAAATTCTGCATCGGGCAGGGTTTTCAGCACGGCTCCGTTGGTATAGACCAATAAAGGCTGATGAAAGGCGCCTACCATATTTTTGTATTGCCTGAAATCCACTCCTGTTTTTCCTCCGATACTGCTGTCTACCTGGGAAAGAAGGGTTGTGGGAATCTGTATAAAATCAATGCCCCGCAGATAAGTGGCGGCTGCAAATCCGGTCATGTCTCCCGTGACACCGCCGCCCAGGGCTGCCAGCATATCGTTTCGGTCGAAATGTTCCTGAATCAGATGTTCATAGATTCCCTGAATCTGGTCCAGATTTTTGTTGGATTCTCCTGCAGGCAGAATATAAGCAGTTACTTTCATACCGCATTTTCCCAGCTCTTTTGTGACTGTATCCAGATATAAGGGCGCTACATGGCTGTCCGAAACCACGCAAATACGGCGGCTTTTTTTGGAAAGAGAGAGAACTTCCTCGGAAAGGGAAGAAAAATCTTTTCGGAACACAATGGGGTAGTGAAACGTACCCTCTCGCTGCACCAGTATACGTTCTTCTGTCATAGCGGCTAGACCTCCTTTTCTTAACAGTATTTGTATAGGACCACATGGTAACGGTCCTTTTTGGTTTTGTTGGTTACAGTGCCGAACTGGAATTTGCCTTTTCCCCGGACAGAAATAATATCTCCGTCTTTCAGGGCATATCCGTTGGACACCACATTCCTGCCATTGACAAAGACTTTGCCCCCTTCAATGAAAGGCAGCATACTGCTTCTGGAAGTCCCAAAAGCCAGGGCAATGATACTGTCCAGACGGGGAGAAGCTACCGTACCGGAAAGCTCTTCTCTTCTGGGAACAGGAAAGTCCGTGATTTCTGTAATGCGCTCTGCTTTTACGGATGTGTGGCGGATACGGCAGATTTCCTCTATGAGAAAGTCACACATAGAAGTGTGGCAGAATACACAAGCGCTTTCCGCCTCCATGAGAATATCTCCGATTTTACTCCGGTCAATGCCCAGATTCAGAATGGCTCCCAGATAGTCCCGGTGTGTCAGTTTGTCCGAAAATTTTCGGTTTAAGGGCTGGATTCGGAGACAGGACAGAGGATAATCTTCTTCACAACAAAAAGCATCAGGGACAAAGGCTGCCATCTGACGCTCTGCTGTTTCATAACCGCCCCAGAGTTTTACGGAAACACCTGTATCTTTCAGGGAAAGACTCTGAAGCATAGTCTGTTCATTTAAGTCGAGAAAGTCGGAGAAAGTAAGAATGCCTCTGTAATAGGCCTTCTTACTAAGCTCTGTCATACGCTTTTTGAATAATACATCTTTTTCCATAAACGCTCTTTAAATCCCTTCGTACATGGAACCGCCGGTAATGTCATTCAAAAACTCCTGGGAATCTCCGGTAATATCCACACCTTCTGGTGTCAGAATGAAGATGTAGGAAGAAACCTTACGGATACTTCCGTTGATGGAATAACTTGCACCGGAAGTAAAGTCAATGATATGCTGGGCCAAATTGATATCCAGTCCCTCTAAATTTAAGATTACGGTGCAGCTGTCTAAAAGCGCGTCCACAATCTCAGTAGAGTCATCAAATTGCTTTGGTTTAATTACGCACACTTCGTTGGAAGGCATTTTCTTTTTCACATTATACATAGGCGTCACCTTACTGGAAGAAGAGGCTGGCTGTTTCTGAGGCTTTGGAGCCTTTGCGGCAGCAGTCTGCTTCTCTGCTTTTTTATGGCTTTTTACAGAAGATAAATCATCGTCGTAGTCATCAAGGTCTTCATCCAGCTTTTTAAAGAATCTCTTTTTGGGCTTTTCATCTTCAAAATCGTCATCTACATCATCTAAAAAGTCGTCATCATCAAAATCCTCATTTACCTTTACTGCGTCCAAAAATTTATCTAAGATATTCATAATATCAATCTCCAATCTTTCTATATACTGTAATCTCTTTCTCCGAAGATGCCGGTTCCTACACGGACGTGGGTGGCTCCTTCTTCGATGGCGACTTCATAATCACCGGTCATGCCCATGCTCAGGACACTCATAGTAACATTATCAATATTTTTCTGTGCAATGTCAACACTTAATTTTCTTAAATTTCTGAAAAATATCCGATTATCTTCCGGATTTTGAGTATAAGGAGCAATCGTCATCAATCCTTTTATCTGGATATGGGGCAACTTTGCAATTTCCTGTGCAAGAGAAAGTGTTTCCCCTGGGGTAATTCCGAATTTGCTCTCTTCTCCCGCTGCGTTGACTTCCAGAAGGATGGAGACCGTGACCTGTTTCTTTCCCGCTTCTTTGCTGATTTCCTCTGCCAGACGCAGGGAATCCACGGAGTGTATGAGGCAGGCCTTGTCTACTACATATTTTACTTTGTTTCGCTGCAGATGTCCAATCATGTGCCAGTGTATTTCAGGGGAAAGACTTTCTGCTTTGGCAGTCAGTTCCTGCACTTTATTTTCTCCGAAATCCCGGACACCCAGAGGCAGGAGTTCCTCTATCATGGACATGGGTTTTGTCTTGCTTACGGCAATCAGCGTAACCTCTTTTGGGTCTCTGCCGGCTCTTTTGCATGCCTGTATTACTTTTTCTTCTACGTTTTTATAATTCTCACAGACACTCATAGTTCATACCCCTTTCTTTTGTATCTGAGTAACTTGCTAATAGAGAATTTCTTCCTCTTTTACACTTTCTCCATCCAAAACAATGTAATCAAAAGGCTGGAGACCGTAGGAGGTTCCCTGTGCAACAATACAGTATTCTTCATTCTGGTCTAAAATTTTAATCTGGCGGAAAACGGCATATCCTTTATTCATACAATAAACACCTTCCAGATAATCCACCTCCCCGACTTCAAAGGTTTCAGTAGAGTCCTGTTTTTTCAGAATATCACCGTCCTGGAAGGTCTCCTTATCCACATAACAGTAACCGCCGGAATCATCTTCTGTTTCGGATTCAGAGGTGATTTCATTGCCGTCTGCGTCTGTTTCTTTATAGATAACAGCTTCTACAAATTCTGTAACCGGAGAGTCGCTGTTGCTGTCCAGTTCCCTAATAAAACCTTCTCCCTCACTGTTGTCTCCTTTTGCAAGAAAATCACGGGGAATGAGGTAGAATTCTTTGGTTACAATAGAACTTACCGGTATTTTCAGACCGCTTTGTGTATTTACAACCAGTTCAATTTCCAGAAAACGGTCAGACGCATAACGTACCATACCGTTTTGCAGCTGGATTTGGGCAACTTTCTGGTCTCCAATGCTGATAATGGAAAGCGAACCATTCTGACTTTCCCCGTCCTTGGTAAATTTGACCTTGATACTGGTACGGTCTGCAATCGCTGCCGCCAGTTTATCGGTGAGGGGAACCATAAGGGTCCATTTTTCGCTGGTAATTACTTTGTAGACAGAATCTCCTGCTTTTATTTCTTCGCTGGTTAAAAGGTCTGTCTTTTTGTAAGATTTTTCATTGAAATCCTCCTCTGTAAGGTTTTCAACGGTTTTATCCTCGTACCCATCTGTAGAATATACAATCACACCTGCTTCCGGAGAAGTGTAGACGGTCTGGCTGCCCAGGGATACAGCAGTTCCCACAGCCTGTCCGGTAATGACCTGGGAGTCGCTGTCTTCGTCTGTATCGGCAGCTTCTTTATCGGTCTGTTCGGTCACTCCTGCAGCCTGGAGAATACTTCCCTCTAATTCATACTTAAAGCTGTAGGTATCATAGAAATCGCTGCCATCAAAGGCATAGGAAAACTTAGCCATACTGGACCGGAGTTTTTCCAGTTGCTCCTCTGTGAGGCTGACATTCTGCACCTCCTGCCTGGCGCTGGACAACCCATATACAGAACCGTTTTTCCGTACCTCCATGCCTTCTCGTGCATAATATTCCGTGTATCCGGTGCCGCCCGCCTGTACCACCTGCTCTTCCCGGAGTGCCAGCGCTGTACATACCGGATTCTTTGTCAGCGGACCGGAGGTAACCTGATAGGAGGTTACATGGGGGGAGGTGGCATACAAAATTACGGTAATTATCATATAGATAAACAGGGCGCCGAACATGATGGTTGTAATATTAAAAGTCAGCAGCCGTTTTAAAGCTGAAAAGAATTGTTTTATTTTTTTACCAAAACTGTTTTTTTTGCCTGACAAGTTTAATCTCCTTTAATCTCCGTTCATTTTCTGCACTACCTTGTATTTTACCATTTTCAGGGGGGAATCACAATAGCTAAATTTTTTGCATAAAAAGGAATGGGATGGAAATACTAGATAAGGAAAAAGGAGGCTTGTATTATGAACAGCAGAATTTTAGATTATACGGCACTGGTTGTTACCGTTATCGGTGCGGTAAACTGGGGATTGATTGGATTTTTCCGATTTAATCTTGTTACCTTTTTATTTGGCGATATGACCTGGATTTCCAGAATTATTTATGCACTGGTAGGTATTTGCGGGTTGTATTTGCTCAGCCTTTTCGGAAGAGTGTCTTCCTTTTCAGACGATACCGAACGTCTTTAAAAAGAAGAAGCCCTTTTGTCTGCGCTGTCAGTCATGACCACCCGCTTAGCGGGTGGCATGTTCTCCCCCTATAAGGGGATATTA
>NZ_JAAITA010000014.1 GCF_013304445.1 Blautia hansenii | reverse complement strand
AAAATGTAAAAGAATTTTCGATTCATGTGTTCTACTGTTCAGTTATCAAGGTTCCTGTCGTTTTGACAGCTTTGATATTTTATCATATCGTTTTTAGCTTGTCAAGAACTTTTTTCAATCTTTTTTCGATTCACTTTACAATTCTTTGCGACAGTTTTGTTAGAATATCATATATTCTATACTTTGTCAATATTTTTCATTTTCTGAAAATTTGTTGTTATCACTCGTTATTGTCCAGTCAAGATTTTAAATTATCTTTCTCTTCTCAACAACAGCTTATATAGAATATCACAGTAAACATTATATGTCAACTGTTTTTTTATTTTTCTTTTCTATATCGATAATTATAATTATTGAATTTAACGGTGTAGTCTTTTTGATAAGCTATACTCTCTTTACAGGATTCCTCTGTAGAACAGGAGGAAATATGAGAAAACGAAAAACATTACAGGATTTGACAATTAAGGACAATTTTCTTTTTGGTGCAGTTATGAGTGTGGAGGAAAATTGCAAGGGATTTCTTGAGCTGGTGCTTGGAGTCCCCATTTCACAGGTAGTAGTGAGCAAGGAAAAGAGCATGATTTATCATCCGGAATACAAAGGTGTCCGCCCGGATATCTATGCAGAAGACGAGAACCGCACACATTACAACGTGGAAATACAGATAAAGAAAAAGAAATCCCCGGGAAAACGCAGCCGGTACTATCACAGCCAGATGGTAATGGAAGCGCTGGCAAGCGGGGAAGATTATGAAACCCTGCCGGATACGTTTGTGATTTTTGTCTGTGATTTCGACCCATTTGGAGAGCATTTATATTGCTATACTTTTGGAAATGAGAAGGAAGTTCCAGCAGAACTTGTCAGATTCCTGAAATTTGTAACGGCTGATTCAGAAAAAAGCGAAGGGGATTTTCAGGATGAACTGGTGAAGCAGTTTCAGGAGACCATTCATAACATTAAAACAGACCGCGAGATGGGAGAGCTTGGAGATTTGAAGTTTTTATTTAAACTGGCAGCAAAAACAGACTCTATACAAAACTTTGTAGAAGAAGCAGAGAAGTATTTACAATCAAAAGAGAAAAAAGAATAAAGCCGGTGGTAATTCTGTACTGCCGAAGCACATCTGCCCCAATGCCATCTAAGGCATTGGGAGCTACAAAAGGGGCTATCGGGAAATAGATAGTTCCAAACAGGGGCAGATTTGACTCACATGAGTCAAATCTGCCCCTGAAATTTTTCCGTAAAAAGAGAAAAAGATGGCTAACGACAACCATCTCCTCTCCGTTCCATGTTATAATGGAACTATGCTAAAATAAGATTATTATAACCATTTTTTTGAATTAGGGCAACAGAAAATTAACTTTAGTTTCTTTGAATTGAATTTACCTGATGACGATCCAGTCTATACCCTGAAAAAAGTGATGGAGGAGTTAGATTTTTCTGGCTTGTTAGCCAATTGTTCAGATAAGGGAAGAATAGGGTACAATCCAATTATGATGTATGCTGTAGTTACTTATGCAAATATGCGTGGGGTAAGAGCTGTTGACCGTATCGTAGAATTATGTGAAAGAGACCTTGCTTTTATCTGGCTTACCAAAGGCCAAAAACCCAAAAGGGATGCTTTTTATGAATTTAAAAACAAAAAGCTGACAGCTGATGTATTGGATGAACTGAACTATCAGTTTCTTCGTCGTCTGCAAAAAGAAGGATTCATCACGTTAAAATCTCTTTTTATTGATGGAACAAAAATTGAAGCCAATGCAAACCGCTATACGTTTGTATGGAGAGGAACACTGAACTACCATCTTGCAGGATTATTAGATACCGTTGATTCGGTGTATCAGAAGTATAATGCTCTGATTGACAAAAATGAATATGGCATCAAATATGACATTCCCCATGCTCATATGTTTGTGATAGAAGGAATGGAAAAAGTAAGGGATGTCATTGAAAAGAACCGGACAAGGAAACTGACAAAACATAAAAAATTATCAAATAATACAATCATCGAAATTGACAACTGTTCTCCGCTGGAGATTCTGAAACTCCAGAAAAATCTGATGCAGATCGCGGAGCAGGAACACATTACGTTTGTTTATGGAAAAGGAAAGAGAAAATCGGAAATCCAGCAGCTATATGAGGAACTGGAAAGCTGCGGTGAACGTCTCATGGGATATAAAGAGTGTTTTGAAATCATGGGAAAGGATCGGAACAGTTATTCCAAAACAGATTTAGAGGCCACCTTTATGCGGATGAAAGAGGACCATATGAAGAACGGACAGTTAAAGGCCGCATATAATGTCCAGATAGCAGTAGAGAATTATTTTATTGTCCAGGCTTATGTAAGCAATGACCGGACAGATTATAATACATTGATTCCTGTGTTAGAAAAGCACAAAAATACGTTTGGAGAAATTTGGGAGGAAGTAACTGCCGACAGCGGTTATTGTAGTGAAAAGAATCTTCTGTACTTAAAGAAACATAAAATCTCCAGTTATATTAAGCTGCAGGATCATGAAAAACGGAAAACACGTGCATACACGGAAGAGATTGGAAAGTATTACAACATGAAAACGCAGATATTTGAGGATGAACTTTATTATATCTGCCATGATGGAAGAGAACTTCATCATATCAGGACAGAGAAAAAAGAACAGGCTGGTTATACACAAACCTTTGAGGTGTATGGATGTTCCGATTGCAGTGGCTGCATACATAAAGAAAAATGTCTCTATAAGTATGATGCTGAAAAAGATGCAGAGAAAAATAAGGTCATGAAGATCAATGAACAATGGGAAGCTTTAAAGGAAGAATCCCATGCGAACATCCAGAGTGAGAAGGGGATATTAAACCGTCAGATCCGTTCCATTCAGACAGAAGGACATTTCGGAGATATCAAAGAAAATGATAACTTTCGAAGATTCAACTGCCGAACAGCAGAGAAGGTTTATAAAGAATTCATGCTGTATGCGATTGGAAGAAATATCAATAAATATCATCGTTTTCTTCATGAAGAGATCAAAAAATTTGAAGGAAAAACTAAGGAAAAGACTGCTTAGAAAAAGAGTGCTTTTAAAAATGCAGTTGAGGGGTTTTTGCGCCCTAAAATACATACCGAAAAGAAAAAATACAAATCTCCTATAGAAGATCAGGTATCAAAAATACTGATTACTACAGGAGATTCGTATTTTAAGATTTAGAAACTAAAAAACGGTATTAACCGATAGTCCCCACTTTCTTACTGCCTTTTCCTCTTACAAAGTAACATCGCTCCCCCTGACACTGCAAGCAGCCCCAGAAGTATCACCACATGGCTTTCATCTCCAGTCTGGACTCCCTGGTTCCCCGCTGGTTTTCCTGTTGTACTATCGTCGCCATTATTATTTACATTTGTTCCCGGCACCTGTGTCTGTGCCGTTTTAATTTTTACTACTGCTTCGTCAAATTTCTTTGCATCCGCTTTAGAACCCGCTTTTACCTTCACTTCTCCTGCTGCCTCTGCCTTGCTGACATATAAAGTTCCCTTTTCATCTATATAGGTATCTTCATGATGTTTTCCTACAAGTTCCCAGGAAACTTCTTTGGAAAATTCTCCTTTTCCCTTCACATCAACTGTAAACTGTTTTGATTCCCCTGCTTTTAATTCTGCTTTCTCCGGTACTATTTCTACAGCTTCTATTTCCCAACCTGAAGTATCCGGATTTTCTGGTTGCTGTGGTTTTTCCGGTTCCCCCTGGGTTGGCGGCTGCGGCTCTTCCTTTGTTTTTACAGCAATCCCCTGAGTTGCCTTTTTGGTAATACCCTCATATGTATAGCTGATAACCATTTCTTTATCGCTTACTTTTAGCGTTTCCTCACTGTAGCTGATTTCTCCGGTTACATCCTTTGTGTTTCCATCACTGAATTTCGCTTCTACTTCCATTCCTTTTGGATTGAAAGTTTCTCCTTCTGTATAGGCTGTCTTTTCCGGTGCTTTCTGAATGGATATGCTTTCTAACAGCACAGCCTGCGGTGGTTCTGGTTTTTCCGGCTCTTCTCTCTGATACTCAGCCGCACCAATATCCGGTTTTCCGCTGATTATGCTTTCTCCAAAGAAATCCCTGTCATATGACACACCCGGTACTTCTGGGAAGTTGTTTCCCATAATGCAATCTATGCTGGGATATTTTTTATTATCTTTCACCTTTTCAAAAAACTCTCTTGGAGAATAGTTTCGGCCATCTACCAGTTTGCTTCCGCCAAAATGCTTCCATGCTTCATCTACAGTAAGCCCTTTATCAATCAACGCAGAGCCCTCCTGCAATTTATAACCGTCCAACAATCCTGAACTTCCTGTTACAGCATCTTTGCCTTCATGAGTTTCCGGAGCGCTTCCTAATTCGACAATTCCCAAATCCTCTGCCTGCAAAGGCTTGGCATCTGCCTCAAAAGCGCTCATGCCTCCTGTATAGGCATTGTTATAAATTTTCATGTGTTCCTGAACCAAACCAATTCCCTGGGCATCACCGCCATAGGCTTTCTGTCCCTGAGGATAGCTAAACACATTGTTAAATGCAAATCCATCATTTACCCCCACTCCGGCTCCTGTATTAGACAGGAAAAATACACCTTTGTCTAAAACCTGATTCGAGTAAATGGTATTGTTATAAATCATGGTACCTTTTGGAAGTCCCTGTGCAAATTCAAATGTTTTATCCCTGTCATTCTGACTGATATTATAGCGAACCGTTGCTCCTGTATGAGGATATCCGCCCATAATCAGCATAAAACCGCCTTCATTGTTATGGCTATAGTTATACTGCATAACAGAATTGGAAGAGGCATGGTCACAGTCCAGACCCTGTCCGTCTGTTGTTCCATGAGTTTCATAAGCTTCATTATACTGCAGCACTGTATTTGCTGCTTCAAATGGCCAGATTCCCACATTATACCCCGTATTCTGGAAACGGCAGTCCTTTGCCAGATTATGTTCAATCAACGCACCGTCTGTATCTCTGACTGTAATACCGTCACCGCCTATGTATTCCATATAGTTATTTTCCACAACAACATTTGTAGACGGGTACCAGTTCACAGGTACGCCCGGGTCGTTCTTTTCCCACTGATTACACCACTGAGAGCTCACCAGCTTAATCGCAGAGCGGTCTACTCGCTCAAAGGTACAGCCGGAAATGCGCACATTATCATATTTACTCGGAATTCCGGCCAAAACACCATTCTGAATATTTGTTTTTACATCAAAGAAAATTCCGCCATTCCATTTCAGATTAATATTGCCATTGATATCATGAATGTAGCAATCTTCAATCACAATACCTGATGCAGTTCCGAAATCCCTAATGGATACGTTCATTGCCCTCAACGGTTTTTCTTTGTTATTGCTTCCGTTCAGTTTAAATTCTGTGCTGTACTTTTTGTCCAAATTCGTAATTTCCAGATTTCTGATTTCTACATATTCCTGATTGTAAAGAGAAACTACATTTTCAACCTGTCCGTTTCCTTCCAGTCTGGGAAGTTTTCCTTCTCCATAAGCGCTGATTTCAATGGGCTTTCCTTCTGCTCCCATACCCTGAAACGCCAGTTGCTGTCCAACAAATACACTTCCTCGCTTCAGTAAAATTTTATCTCCCGGCACAAAGGAACCGTATTCTTTCACCCTGTTCAGAGATTTCCATGCTGTTTTCTCAGAAGTTCCCTCTGCACTGTCATCTCCGTTTTCAGAATCTACATAAAAAGTTTTTCCTTCTCTTAATTTGTCTGTTTCAAAAATAGCCTTTACTTTCAAAGAGCTGTAATCACCTGCAGGCATAAGGAAGGCACCATCTTGAATCTGCACGTTTTCCATGCCTTCTACCTGGTATTCCTTTAAACGATAACCTGCTTTTGCTATTGCCGTCAGAGTCACTCTCTGCCTTTCTTCAGCTTCTTTTATATCGCTGCTGGCAACTCCCGCCTTATGTTCTGTATCTTCCGTCCCATTATAAATAGAAATCACTTCGACAGGCTTCTTCTCACAAATCTGCTCAATCAGAAGATTATCGAAAGCAACAGGCGCACCCGGCGTCATATTGATAAGCTGTACTCCCGGCTTCATACCCTTCCAATTTTCCTGGTCTGTGTAGTTCAAAATTTCTTTTCCATTAATAAATACTGTAACTTTATTCTCTACAACTTCTATAACCACATGAGCCGGTTTATCGGTCAGCTGGAAGTTGCCTTTTTTCAATTCCTTATTTTCTCCGTTATAAAACCGACGCAGCATAGCGCTTCCCTGAGAATTGATTGCCACAACATAGCGGGAATCAAAGCTTCCTCCATCTCGGAAAGAAATCTGCAGAGTTCCACCCGCATCTGTTGTTCTTCTGGCGTCAACAGAAATACGGTATCCTTTCTTACCATCAAGCTTCTTCCAGTCTACCACAGGGCTGTAAGCATTTGCATTTTTTCCAGATGGAACATCAACGAAAAGCTCTCCTTCTGACACTCGAATTCCTTCAGGAAGTGTTCCCGGATTTCCGCCGAAATCCTCAAAGAAAATCTCATATTTTCCCGGCTTTCTTGTTTCAAAATATGCCTTTACTGTAATTTCAGGAAATTTTTCGTTCAACTGAAAGCGATTATTTTCAATAGGAACCAGATTATCTGTACTGGTTTCGTATTTTGCAAACACATAACCATGATTTGCCTTGGGCGTCAGATTAATCCACTCTCCGGAATACCCGGACAATTTATCTGCTGTGAGCGTACCCCCTTTATGCTCTGGGTCAAGCTTTCCATCTGTATAAGTTTCCAGCTTAACTGTACATTCCTTTCCGCTTAACTCCTCATTGGTAGTAACCAAAAGATTGTCCAGCGCAAAGTCCTGTAACGGAAACTGCCCCGCTATAAGCAGTCTTCCTTTCTCCATTTTACCGATTTCTTCGTGGCTGGCTGTGATAATCTGTTTTTCGTCCAGCCATGCGGTAATAGCATTCCCTTTCACCTCTATCGCCAGCTTATGCTGTCCCTGGCTGACCTCTGCCGCTGCTTCTCCGTATTTGGTATCCACGGAATTCCCTGTCACTTTCTCTAAAAACACTTTGTTGTTCGGAAAATCAAAGCGCAACTGTAGTCTTTGTTTATCAAATCCATCCTGCGCCTTAAATCCTATTTTCGCATTGCAGTTTTTGTTTTCTGTGCCTATTATCAGATCCGTCTGAAGCAGAAAATCATTTGCTGAGAGAATGCCTGCGGATTTCATGGCATTATTTCCCCCACCGCCTTTGATAGTCGCCTGTCCGTTTTCAATTTTCACACTACTGGGATTATTTATCTGCCAGCCCGACGCATTATCAAAATTATCCTTTAACAATTCCCTCTTTCCCGGTTGAGGAACGGAAGCTCCCTCTGCTTCCACTTGAAACTGCTCCGCTTCTTCACTCTCCGTTTCTGTTTCTTCCTCCGGCACGGTTGTTTCTGTTTCCGGCAATACTTCATCTGCCCCTGTATGGATTTCTGTATCCGGAACAGTTGGGTTTTCCGGCAAAACTGTATCTTCTTCCGGATTTACTGATTCCGGTACAGTTTCCTCTGTTTCCGGCAGGATTCCTTCTTCCCCTTCCACTGCGTCTTCCTGTATTTCTTGAGATTGCTCTGCCACAGATAAATCCGGTGATACCTCGGCTGCCAATGCATAACTTGGCATACTTCCCGTCAAAAGTGCCGCTGTTAATGCAGCACACGAAATTCTTTTTGCTATACGCTTCATTCATATCCTCCTCATCGAAAGTCCTGAATTTCAGACTTTGAAATCTTTTCATTTAATTCTTTCTCAAATTTTTCTGCAGCACACTGCTCCAAAACCGCACCCGAAACCTCTTCATACAGAAGATATTCTCCCGCTTCCCTTTTGGTACAAATTAGCTGCTTTTCTTCCCCGTTGCTGCCCGTCCAGTTTGTCTGTCCTCCTTCCTCCAACTGCAGCAGTTTATTTGCAAGTTCTTCGTCCGCCTCTGTCATGGCTCGAACATTACTGTCATTAAGTTCAACAATGCCCTCATAAATTATTTTTCCTTCCTGCCAGACTGTATATTGGGCGGTAAAAGAATCCACCTGCCTGTAATGCTCCCGGTGGGTTTCGTAAAAAACCTCTAGTTCCTCCGGTGTTGTCCGTTCCATAATTCTTTCTTTTAATGCCTGCTCACATTCCCCTATAAGGCGTTTATAATATTGCATGGGTGTGAATTCCACCGGTCCGTATACCGGCTCTCCTTTTTCGTGAAGTGCTTTTCTTTCCTTATTTTCCTTATCCAAAGCTTCCAAAAAGGAATCATAGGAAAACCTGTCTATTATTTTCTCCTGTTCTGCCCAGTCCCATATCACTCTTGCCCGCACCGCTCTATCTTTATCTCCATCATAGAATTCCAACTCTTCCTGCGTTATCGGCTCTTCATTTACAATAAGAGGATATTTTACTCTTCCTGCTTCCCGGAAAAGAAAAAAAGCAGACAACAGAACAGCTATGAACACTGCCCCGGCCCAAAGTTTCTTCTTTCTCCCAGACAATCTATTCCCTCCCTTTTTCTCCACAACAAGTTACTTTAGTTATTTTTTATAATTATTATACAAAAGAAGAAATAAAATAGATATTGCTTTTTCTCCTAATATTTACATTCTGTTTTTGTAAGTTTTTTACATACATTCGCCTTTTCTCCTCTGTTTTTCATAGATAAACATCACTTATCCTTAAAGTTTTTGAAATCTTTTCGTCCATTTCACATTATTATTTTTCATAATCATTATCTTCTATATAAACTTTTAAATTTAGGGATTTTCTTTTTAGATATGAATAATCGAATATAGATAGTTTTATAATATAATTAATTGAACCTTTAAAATATTGAACCCCACCTGCCTGGGAGGGTTTTCACTTGTGAAATTCCGCTTTCTAAAGCCGCAAAAACCCCGGCATGGATATAACTCCACACCGGGGTTTTCTATTTCATCTATTACTGAGCTAATTTAACAGGATTAACCTTTACGCTTGGTCCCATTGTGGAAGCCAGAGATACGCTCTTTAAGAACACACCTTTTAACGCGCTTGGTCTAGCCTTGTTGATAGCTCCCATAAGCGTCTGGAAGTTGTCCGCTAACTGCTCCTCTGTGAAAGAAGCTTTTCCGATTGGCACGTGAATGATATTTGTTTTATCAAGACGATATTCAATCTTACCAGCTTTGATATCCTGGATAGCTTTAGCAACGTCCATAGTTACTGTACCAGCTTTTGGGTTTGGCATTAAGCCTTTAGGTCCGAGAACACGTCCCAGACGTCCAACAACGCCCATCATATCCGGTGTAGCAACAACAACGTCAAAGTCTAACCATCCTTCGTTCTGAATCTTCGGAATTAAATCCTCAGCTCCTACGAAGTCTGCACCTGCTGCCTGTGCTTCGTCAGCTTTTGCGTTCTTAGCAAATACTAATACGCGAACAGTCTTACCTGTTCCGTGAGGCAGTACAACTGCACCACGAATCTGCTGTTCTGCATGACGTCCATCACAGCCTGTTCTGATATGAACTTCGATTGTTTCGTCAAATTTAGCTACGGCTGTTTTCTTTACTAAAGAAATGGCCTCTGCTGGGTCGTATAAATTTGTACGGTCAACTGCTTTTGCAGCCTCTGCGTATTTTTTTCCGCGTTTCATATAAATAACCTCCTAGTGGTAATTGCGGGAATGTCCCTCCCACGTTTGTTGATAGTCACAAAACTAATTATTCTTCTACTGTAATACCCATACTTCTTGCAGTTCCGGCAATCATGCTCATAGCTGCCTCTAAGGATGCTGCATTTAAGTCCGGCATTTTCATTTCTGCAATTTCCTGGATTTTCGCTTTAGAAATTGTAGCTACTTTTGTTTTGTTTGGAACGCCTGAACCAGATTTGATGTTGCAAGCTTTCTTTAATAAAACTGCAGCCGGCGGAGTTTTTGTAATGAAGCTGAAGCTTCTGTCCGCATATACTGTAATAACAACAGGGATGATTAAATCTCCTTTGTCTGCTGTTCTTGCGTTAAATTCTTTTGTAAACTGTACAATGTTTACACCGTGCTGACCTAAAGCAGGACCAACTGGTGGTGCTGGTGTTGCCTTTCCAGCAGGAATCTGTAATTTAATGTAACCTGTTACTTTCTTTGCCATTTTCGGCACCTCCTATAATGTGGTAATTGCGGGAATGTCCCTCCCACGAGCCATGTGACATTATGACCCTTGCATACTGTTTACTGTTTTGTCTTATGAAAGACTCTTTACTTCTGCGAAACTTATTTCTACCGGCGTTTCGCGGCCAAACAGCTCAACACTGATTGTCACAATCTGTTTTGCTTCGTTAATACTCTGAACAACGCCCACAGTATCTTTCCAAACACCGCCTGTGACAACAACACTGTCGCCTTCTTCAAAGTCAACTTCCACTTCTCTGACCATTGAAATGCCGAGAGCGTCAATTTCCTTTTCCGTCAGCGGAACCGGCTTTGAACCCGGACCAACAAATCCTGTAACACCGCGGGTGTTTCTTACAACATACCATGTGTCATCATTCATTACCATATGAATCAGGACATAACCGGGAAACATCTTCTTCTGAACCTGCTTTTTCTCGCCGTTCTTCAGTTCCACTACGTCCTCCATAGGTACACGGACTTCTAAAATCTGGTCCTCCAGGTGTCTGTTCTCTATTGTCTTATCAATGTTGGCTTTTACCTTGTTTTCATACCCTGAATAGGTATGAACAACATACCAATTTGCTTCTGACATTCTAATTCACCTTGTCCTTACTTAATAATTAAGTTCAGCAGCTGCAGAATCCCGCTGTCGATAACAGCAATGAAAACCCCCAGTACAGCAGTGATAGACACTACCGCAACGGTCTGCTTTACAAGAGTCTGCTTATCAGGCCAGACTATTTTTTTAAATTCTGCCTGAAGTCCTTTGGTCCAGTTCTTTTTTGGAGCTTTCTGCTTTTTTTCTGCTTCCATAAATTCACCCTCTTAAACCTGATTATTTGGTTTCTTTGTGTAATGTATGAGCTTTACAGAATTTGCAGTATTTCTTTGTCTCCAAACGTTCCGGATGATTCTTTTTTTCCTTTGTCATGTTGTAGTTACGCTGTTTACATTCCGTACATGCCAATGTGATTTTTACGCGCACGACTTCTCCACCTCCATGTGTCTTTTATCGCTGACAGCTTCACAGGGCTGTCATTATGCAACGTCTTGTTACCGCGACCAGATACCTCTTTTCATATGTAGTCTATCAGAATCTATCTGAAAATTACGCACAAAAAAAAGACCTGCTTCCATTGTCGCTTTGTAAGCGTAACATAGACGAAGGTCTTTGTCAAGTTATTCTTTCTCAGGATGCAGGATTTCGCACTCCCCATAGACTTTCCCCAGAATTTTGCCCAGACAGCAAAGCTCCTCTTCTTTTTCTACAACAATGTCCGGCTCCATAACATTAAGCGCCCGCAATTTACAGACACTGCCCTTACGGTAAAGCGTGCGTATATAACAAACGCCCCGAAAGCAGAATATACCGATTTCATTGTGCGCAGCAGCCGCAGAGGATACAGCAAGAATATCCTGTTTTTGAAACACCGGTTCATATCTGTCAATCTGAATCTGAAAACAATAATCTGTCCCCTCTGGAATATTTTTCTCTCTGGCCCGGATTTTCCCTGCGTATTCCTGCAGAAGAAATCCCGCATTCCGCTTCCTGCTTCCCGGAAAATAACATTCCAACATAATCCAGCGCTGTGACATCATGCGCTCATATTCTTCGTTTATCACAATTCGCACAAGACGTTTTCCATTTTCCGTAAGTTCCCGATATTTTCTGACAGATGCCTGCTCCTCCTCACTCATATTCTTTTTATAATTCTTCTCAATCAAGTCGTCCGAAATATAATCTGCGTATAAGTAATTTGCATCTGTTCCCAGGTTTTTCATCAATGAAATCAGAAGTTCCGGCTTCGGAACACTGATATTATTTTCATAGTTTGCAACAGCGGAGGGTGTAACATGTAATTTTTCCGCCAGTTCGTTCCTTGTAAGTCCCAATTCCACCCTGCGCTTGCGAACCCTTTCCCCAATCCCCATAGTAGCCTCCCGCAAATCCGCTTTTTACTTGTTCCTTTCTATATTATAATAGAAGTTGTTTATAGAAAAAATCATACTACAATTTTCTTGTAAAAACAATGTTTTTCATCAAACTTCCTGTAAAAAATGCATTGACTTTTCCTGCAATATAACGTAAACTGTAAATATAGCTTAAGGATATGGCAAAGTTACATATTGTGGGGGAAAGATATGGACATCAAACATCAAATCATCGACTTACTTCAAAGAGCAAATTATCATCAGATGAAATGCATCTATGAGTTTATCAAATCCCTGACCCAATCCCTTTAATTCTGTACACTGCTTGAAAAAAGCAGCGTCGCCACTTTCTGAAGAGAATTCCATTCTTCTTCTGTCAGCTTAGACAGCATAAGCAGGAATTTCTTCTTAAATGAGTTGTCTTCTTCTCTTAAGAGCTGCCCGAACCACCTGGACAATTCCAAATCCGGTGTAATGTCTATATACATCTCACCTTCACCTGTACGCAGCCATTCTTCATTCACTCCAAACTCTCTGCATATGGACAGAAGCACTGCTTCAATCGGAACCCGTACACTGGTTTCATAGGTAGCAATCGTATTCCTGGAAACGCCGATTCGGTTTGCAAACTGCTGCTGCGTCATTCCGGCATTCTTCCGAATTGCTTTTATTCTGTTTTTCAAATTTGTCAATACCCCTTTAATGTATTTTTTGTATAGTGACCTAACTATAGTAATGGATATCTGTTTTGTTGTCAACAAATTTATGTTGACATATGTCGCAAAAAGACATATAATTGTCTCATTAAGACATTTTACATTTCATACATATCATGTTCCATTTTAATGTTTAGTAATGAATACCCATAGAAAGGACGACTCAGAAAAATGAGAAATGACATCGTTGACATTTTATTAGAAATTGGCATACCGGCAGGCGTAAAAGGTTTTACCTATATTTATGACGCCTTGGAACTCTTTGACACCGATACCTATTACAGCAATGGAAAAATCTGCTCTCTGTATGCCGATATCGCAAAGAAAAGAGGCACTACCGCTTCAAGTGTAGAGCGAGCCATACGGCATGCCTTTGAAACCGCCACAACCAAAGGAAATCGTGAAGTCGTAGAACAATACCTGGATTTAGTAAACACCCAAAATTCTAACTTGCTGAGAACACTTTATCTGAGATTAAAACAAAAAGAAAAACGGCATCATATTCCCGAAAACGGATGTACTATGCAAAATTGTATTTACAAACAGCAGATTTATCAGGAAGCCGTAGACAAAGTTTCTGCTGAAATGAGTTCTTACCTTTTTAAACTAATCGAATCCACCAGAAAGAATCCCGAAACCGTTGACCAGCTCCTTGGACTTTATTAATATCTCTTGCAGGCGACAGACAGCATTAAAAAATACTGCCTTTCTCCTAACTGGAGAAGGCAGCATCTCTTGCATGTTTCATCAAAGTTTCCAAAACTTCATCTGCACATCCGTAGTATTCCTGTATCATTTGAAGTTCCCTTGTAATACTTGTATTGCTCACAGTTCGATTATCCGTGTTTATGGTAACCGGTATTCCTTTTTTCAAAAACAGAAACAATGGATACTCTTCCATACTTTGTACTGCTTTTGTCTGGAGATTGCTTACCGGACACATCTCAAAAGGGATTTTGTGCTGTACACAGTATTCCATCAGCCTGGGGTCTTTTCTAGCTGCGATTCCGTGTCCGATTCTGGAAGCGCCCAGTTCCAAGGCGTCCCAAATACTCTGGGCATTTTGACATTCCCCTGCATGAATGGTAAAGGGAATACCTAGCTCTTTCGCAGTCTGGAACATGACCGCCTGCTGCCTTACCGGAAAGGCGGCCTCGTCTCCCGCCAAATCCACGGCGCAGACACCATGACCATAATATTCCTTTGCTGCCTTTACCAATTCCACATTTTTCTCCCAAGGCATGTGGCGCATACCGCAAAGAATCAAATTCCCCCTTATGCTATACGCTTCTTCCCCCTGCTTCAATCCTTTTAGAGCTCCTTCTATAATCTGGCGAAGAGACAACCCTTCTCTCACAGAAAGCATGGGTGCAAAACGGATTTCTATATATACCACCCGTTCTGCAGCAGCAGTTTTCATGACATCTTTTACCGCCTCAGTAAAATTCTCCTCTGTCACAAGACATTCCAGAGGCAAATCAAACTTCGTCAGATACTCCGCCAGACTTTTGCAGTTAAAATCAGCCAAAAGACGCTCCTTGAGATTTTTTTCTTCCAGAGAAATCCCTACCTGTTCTGCCATGGTACGAATACAATCCACAGAAAGCGAGCCGTCCAGATGACAGTGCAAATCATATTTTTGTAATTCCTGTAAAAAGCTCATAACAGTTCCTCCTGTTTTCTGCTCACACTTTTCTTAATATATACTGTAACACGATTTGCACTTTTTTACTACCATTTCGGTTTTATGCCCGGACAATGACGTACTTTCATAGCCGCACGCATTTCAACATAACAGCCGCATATTCTGCACATCCCGGAAATCAAATTCTCACAGTTTCTGCACAACTCCAGCCTGCTCTGGTATTCCGCCTCTGACACCTTATCCTCCTTGGACAGATTATCAATATAAGCGTACATGTTTGCGAAATATTCTTTTTCCTCCATATCCCGCAGAAGGCATTTCTTACATATCCTCTGGATATTATCCGGCATTTTATCTCACCTCTAAATGTACCACACTGCATTTTGGGATTGTAAATTTCAATCCTCCCTCTGTAAGCTCTGCTTTATCAAAGGTTTCCACTGTTACAGTCTCCGGCTCTTCAAAGGTATTCTTCGCATGCATTTCTCCTGTGACGATTTCTCCCCGCACCTGTGATACTGCTTTATCCAATATGGTGGTATCAATTTCATAATCCTCTTCCAAAGACAGATTTGTAAGTGTAATATGCAGCGTACCATCTTCTGCCACAGAAACAGATTCTGTCAGATTCGGCACATTCCACTCTCCTGTGCCAATGGTTTTCGTCTCCATATGGCTGTCCAGAAGTTCTGCATCCTGGTGATGTTTATACATATTAAAAATATGATAAGTTGGTGTTTTCACCATCTTTTCACCTTCTGTCAAAAGCACTGACTGCAGAACATTGACCATCTGAGCCAGGTTTGCCATTTTCACCCTGTCGCTGTGTTTATTAAAAATATTCAGGGTAATTCCTGCCACCAGAGCGTCACGCATGGTATTCTGCTGATAAAGAAATCCTGGATTTGTGCCAGGTTCGCAGGTATACCAAGTTCCCCACTCATCTACAATCATGCCGATTTTTTTCTCTGGGTCATAAGTATCCATAATAGCCCCGTGACGCTGAATCAATTCCTCCATATACAAAGCCTTATTTAAGGTTTTGTACCATACTGTTTCGTCAAAATCTGTAGCACTTCCTTTCACATCCCATCCTTCCGGGTGCACATAATAGTGCAGAGAAAGCCCGTCCATAAAACCATGCTGGAAAGGAAGAGAATGACGAAAACAGGTATCCAGAACCTCTTTTGTCCATTCATAATCATCTACATTTGCACCACAGCAAATTTTCTCAATATGCTCTCCTGTCTTATAATCTCTGATAAAAGTCTGGTATCTGCGGTATTCATTGGCATAAAAATCCGGATTCATATTGCCGCCGCAGCCCCAGCTTTCATTTCCCACACCAAAAAAATCTACTTTCCACGGTTTCTCGTGTCCGTTCTTTGCACGAAGCTCTGCCATAGGAGAAACGCCTTCAAAAGTCATGTATTCTACCCATTCGGACATTTCCTGAACCGTACCGCTTCCCAGATTTCCATTGATATAGGTTTCGCAGCCAAGTTGCTCACACAATTCAAAAAATTCATGGGTTCCGAAACTGTTGTCCTCTACCACTCCGCCCCAGTGAGTATTAATCATCTTTTTCCTTGTTTCTTTCGGTCCTATACCGTCTTTCCAGTGATATTCATCCGCAAAGCAGCCGCCCGGCCAGCGCAGAACAGGCACTTTCATTTCCTTCAGGGCCTCCACCACATCACATCTCATGCCATTGACATTCTCAATAGGGGAGTCTTCTCCCACATAAATCCCTTCGTAGATACATCTTCCCAGATGTTCCGAAAAATGTCCGTAAATTTCTTTGTTGATTTTGCTTACTTTCTTTTTTGTGTTAATTACAAGTCTTGCCATGTGCTTTTCTCCTTTTCTACTCTTCTATTGCGTTAAGGCCACTTCCCCAGACAGACACTCCTGTTTCACTGCACAGGGCAGTAAACGTCATAACATACTTTTTGCCGTCCTCGTCCCATTGCTTTAAATAAACACCTTTATAACTTTTTCCATCAAGCTCCAGCTCTATCTTACAATCCTTTTTGAGATTCCAGGTGCCTTCTGCCGCCCCCTTTATCTTTCCATCCGTGCAAAGTTGAATTTCATCTGATTCTGCCATATCTGCCGAAATCTCTCTGCCATGATTGATAAATTTATAATTTCCTGCAAGTTCTTCCTTTGTATATTCTTTCAAAGATTCCTCTGTATATCGGTAAGGCGCAATCACCGGCCAGCCATCTTCATTGAAAAACATTTGGTGTACGCGAACCTCATGTTCTTCACCCCTGTTCTCAAATCTGGTGTGATAAATAATGAAATATCGGTCTGTCTCTTCCTGATAAATACAAGAATTATGTCCTGGCGAAAGGTATCCTTCCCTTTCCTCTCCCTCTTCGCCTTCTTTCCATAAAAACTTATAGCCACCCATTAACTTCGTGCCATACAAAGCTGCTGTTGCATCACTAAAAGATGTCCCTGCTGCCCCTTTACAATCCTCCATTTCCTGTCCCATGGAGTCAACATAGGGACCGTCTGGATTTTCAGACCTGCACACCCGGATGTTATATCCTCCGGTAGAATCCAATCCTCCAAAGGAAAGAAACATGTAATAATATCCTGTTTCTTCATTATATATAATGTACGGCGCCTCTATCCTAAGATGATTGCCGCCCAATAGTTTTTTCCCATAGCCTGTTTCCAGGGGCAGACCCGTTTCCGGATTCATTTCTTTTATGAAAATTCCGCCCGAATAAGAACCGTAAACCATCCAGAGTTTTCCCTCTGCGTCATAAAAGGTACATGGGTCTACCGTATTAGGGTCCGTGGTTGCCTGATACAAATTACCATCCTCGTCTTTTTCTTCTGCACCCATTCCGGATTTCAACATCAGCCCCTCGTTAATATATGGACCTGCTACTGTGTCAGAAACCGCTGTTCCGAGACAGGAAACCGGGGCATCTCCTTGACAGTTACAATAATACAAATGAAATTTCCCGTCTGCCAGCTTTGCCACATCCGGAGCCCAGAACGTATTGCTGTGAGACCATTCAAATGCCTCTTTCATATTCAGATACACATCCGGGATAACGGAATTATCATTCTTCACTCCCTGATTCACATATTCCCAATTCATAAAATCATCGGTTTTCGCTACTGCCAGATGAGAACCAAAAATATAATAACTTCCATCATCTCCCTGCACAACCGACGGGTCATGAACAGATACCTCTTTAAATTCTTTCTCGAAAGCTTTATCTGCCTTTAACTTTTCTTTTTGTCCACAGCCAGCCATGCCAACACACAGGGCCATTGTCAGATATAAAATTGCTTTTTTCTTCATGCTGCCTCCTTTTACTCCCGCAGATACAAAACAAAACGACTCAACTCTGCTTATAATGCAGAATATTGAGCCGCTTCTATCTTCTTTACATTTGACTATATGCAATCCGAACCTTAATGTCCTGATTGTAATTTCCGAATCCATTGCCGAAAATTGTGATGCCGCCTACATTTTTAGCATCTTCTTCAATCTGGAACTTAAATCGGATGGTACTCTTATAATCCAGATTAAATTTTCGGATATTAATATCCGATATTTTTAATCCATCTACAAAAGTTCCTTTCTTATTAATTACAATCATTTTCAAAAGTCCATATTGATTCCAATTCGGGAACCACCAATCCGGAGTGAAAATTCCCCGGACATCGCCATAATCTCCCGGACTTGTCCAGGTTCCGATTTTCTCATCATTTAAGTAAAAAGAAATATCGGAAGGCCAGTCGCTGTTGACTCCCGGCGCCTCTGAACTAATTTCGAGAGAAAGGGTAATTTGTTCTATCTTTGTTGCACTGGGCAAAAGATTGGGTATAATATATTCAATATAACCCTTTGTAAACCAGAGAATTCTTGCTTTAATTCTGTCCGGATGAGCAAAATATCTTGGATCATCAACTTCCCCTACCAAAGCCGTGTCTGTGGCTAAACCGCAGGTCGGATAAATTTCATAATCAGAATAATGTCCAACCCTCACTTCCGTGTTATAGATATTGTTTTCATCTTCCGCCTCTTTGCCCTCTACTTCCACCAGAATCTTATCCACATCGACTCTGCACAGCTTCTGATTCCCATGTCCGCCATGTTCTGTAATGACTTTAATTATGCCCGTCTCTTCAAGTTTCTTAATATGGCTGGTCAATGCACCATTCGTAATGCCCAAGCTGGATGCAAGTTCATTCATATTCATCTCTCGGTTTTCCAGCAGCAGTTTGACAATATTAATTCTGACTTCTGACCCCAATGCCTTGAATATCTCAAGACCCTCATCTAAGCTCTTAATATGTAACATTGCTTCTTCCCACTTTCCAGATAACCTTAAAAATTTTAGACTTATCTAAACTATACTATACATGAATTTTCCCCAATATGCAAGACCGGATTTATCAATTCCCGACATAACTACCGATTTTTTTCCATTCTCAAAATCTCTGCATTCATAAACTATAGAGTTTTCAAAGTGCTTACAAAAATCCGCTATCAGAACCTTTTCTGAGCGCTGGATTTCTTTTCCATCTTCCCGGAAATATAAAATTTCCCAATATCCACCGGGAGCTTCAGAAACAGGAATTTTCCTCTCCTCTCCCTGGTACGGTTCGGGCAGAAAAACAGGCCAGTCATTTATCAGTGCCATTGTGCGTACCATCATGTAATGCACCTGATAACTGGCACGCTTTTCCTCTTCGTCATAGTCTCTGTATATTTCAGCACCATCTCTTACATGATGCACAAAAAAATATCTGTTCCGCCTTTCGTCATAAAAGGGCACGCCATGCCCCGGACCTCGAAATCCATTCCATTTCCATGAATTCCCATTTATCCCTGCATTAGGATTTCCAGCTTCAAACCTATAACTCCCTGCAATCTGAACTCCCATGCTTTCTTCTTTCAGATTCTTTCCACAAAAGTCCAGATAAGGGCCGGTCACATTTCTGCTTCTCCCTACCCGAATATCGTAATCGTCTCCCAGCCAGCCATAAGACTGAAACAGATAAAACCAACCGTTTTCAGGCATATATATAATGGAAGCACCTTCCGGTCCGTCTTTTGAAAATCCTTTTCCTCGTCTGGAAATACACTTTCCGAAACTTTTCGGATTACCATCTGCGGATAATCCCGTAGACGGATCTAGAGCTTTTATATAGATTCCTCCGAAAAAGGAGCCATAGACCAAATAACACCGGTGTTCATCCCATACCACATGTGCATCAATTGCATTTGGATAAGTATTATCCGTTCCCCAGGTATCTGCCACAACCCCTCTATTCTCAAAAGGCCCCAGAGGATGCCTGGCTACAGCCAGCCATATGCGGGATTCCGAACTGCCAAAGGCTTTCGTTGCAGAATAATACATTCGATATTCTCCTTTTACATACTCCACATAAGGCGCCCAAAAACCTTCCGTAGGCGGAAAATCCCCATTATCCCGCCCTTCCCGTATAGCCTTTTCCGAAAGTACGATTCCCTCATAAGTAAAATGTATTAAATCCCTGGAACTGCGCACCGGAATTCCTATTTTTTCTCTTAATCCCTCTTCAGGTCTGTAAATATCTGTGCTATAGGAATAATACAGTTTGGTTACAGGGTCCCACATCATAGACGGATCGTGGGACCATACCACTGGATTTTGATACACATTTGTCTCGTTCAGGCGAAGAACACCTTGTACTTCCCCTTCATTTTCTTCATACACAGAAACACACCTCATCCTTTTACACCAGTAACTGCCATGGATTCAATAATGTATCTCTGGAAGAAAAAGAACAAAAGCAGCGTTGGCAGGATTGCTAAAACAGAAGCTGCCATAATCAGCGGGTAATCGCTGTTTACTGCATAATAAGCATTAAAGGACCGGATAACCACCTGCAGAGTAAACCACTGTTCATCCTGAATAAAAATAGTCGGTGCCAGATAATCATTCCAGATTCCCATGAACCACAAAATAATCTGTGTCATTAATGCCCCCTTCATTAAAGGAAGAAAAATTTTATAATACATTTTAAAATAGCCACAGCCATCAATTTTAGCAGCCTCCACCATAGAATCCGGAACGCTGGTCAGATTCTGCCGCAAAAAGAAAATAATACTGACATTTCCAAAAAGCCCTGGAATAATCAGAGGCAAAAGACTGTTTGTCCATCCCATCTTTGTAAACATCACATACTGGGGTATCATAACGACCGCAAACGGTATCATCATAGTTGCCAGCAATCCCAGAAAAATTCCATCTTTCCCTTTAAATTTCAGCTTGCTGAAAGAAAACGCCGCCAAAGAAGAAGTAAATCCGCCAACTATCAATACTGGCATAGCTACTATCAGCGTATTTCTAAGACCTCTCATAAATTCCGGTTTCTGCAGCACCTCTGCATACTTTCCAAACTTCCACGGATTCGGAATAATACTGAAGTTCGCAGACAAAATCTGATTTTTTGTCATAAAGGAACTCAGAAGCATATAAATCAGCGGAAATACCATGGCAATAGCGCCTATCAAAAGGAGAGTAAAAACAATCCTGTCTACTATTTTTGCTTTTTTCGTTTTCACTTCAGAACTTTTTTCATCTAATTTAGCCATTTTCTTTTCCCCTCCTATTCAATGGTCTTTACCCATTTATCCTGGGCCTTAAAGTTAATTGCCGTAATGATAAAGATAAAGATTGCCAGAATAAATGCCATTGCAGAACCATATCCCATCTGGTTATTGCCAAAGGCCTTATCATAGAGATAGAATACAACGGTTGCAGCACTGTAGTTTAAGCCTCCGTTCGGAACCATAACCAGCACTTCTACAAAAACCTGGAAACCACCAATCAGACCTGTAATCAACAAATAAAAAGTAACCGGAGATACCAAAGGCATGGTAATATAGCGAAACAGCTTCAGGCCATTAGCGCCATCAATTTTAGCAGCCTCATAATAATCTCTCGGAATACTCTGCAGACCTGCCAGATACAAAATAATGGAACCACCCAGACCTTTCCATACCATAAAAATAATCATGGATACTTTTACCCAAAATTCATCTCCCAGCCAATTAGGACCATGAGCGCCTGTAACAGCTTTGATAATACTATTCAGCAGACCATAGTCATAGTTGAAAACCCACATCCACAGAATAGCTACCGCAACCAGGGAAGATACAACCGGTACATAGTATAACGTACGAAGAATCTTAATTCCCTTTATTTTTCGGTTCATTCCTACCGCAATCACCAACGCCAGTATCATGCCAACAGGAATACCTATCATATAAATCACTGTGTTCAGCAGTACCTTCCAGAACTTCTCATCTCCCAGTAATTTAATGTAATTGTCCAAGCCCACAAAGTTATCCAGCATCTGGTTCATACCGTTCCATTTTGTCAAACTCGCTACAAATGCGAACACAATCGGAAATGCCATAAAAATACAGAATCCAATAAAAGGCGGTGATACAAAGGCCAGTCCCCAGCAGTGCTCCTTAAAAGCAGCTTTGCTCATTTTTCTCTTGATTGGTTTTACTTTTGTTCTGCTCATAACTCTATCCCTCCAAACAAAGAAAAGCCTCCTGTATAACGGATATTTTCTTACAAATCCCTATACAGGAGCGCTTCTCACTTGCAGCCTTATTCTACGCTTTCCCAGGCCTCATCAAGAGATTCCTGCATTTTCGGTGCTACCTGCTCTATGTATTCATCCACCGTCATAGAGTCATTTTTTACATTATCCAAACCTTCCAGGAAGATATCATTCCATTCTGCATTTGGTGTATAAGTTGTTTCCTGAAATCTTCCCTCATATTTGTCTGTTCCGTTCAGATAATTAAAAAATACATTTACATTAGATGGGAACTGAAGTGTTCCACTGTTAATTGCATCTACAAATTCTCCATCTGCAAGGCTTTTAATATTGGGAAGCTGAATCGATTCTCCGCCTGTAATACCGGAAAGTTCTTTCTGTCCATCTTCATCTGTACACAGATAAGAAATCAGTTCTGCTGCTTCCTCTTTATTTTTGCTGTTTTCAGATACACAGAACCCAACGGTTCCAAGCCAGGTCATAGTTTTTCCTGTTGACAAAGTCGGGAACGCACACAAATCCCAGTTGAACGGGAAAGTTTCTTTATCCATAAAAGCGGCCACATCCCATGTTCCACATGCATAGAAAGCTTCCTGTCCTGCCAGCCATCTCTGATATACACCAAGAGAAGCGTCCTGCTCTACGGTAGGTGTTACTTTATACTTTAATGTCAAGTCTACATATTTCTGTAAAGCCTCTTTAAACTCCGGAGTATCAATATTTACTGTTTTATAATCGTCAGATAAATAGGAAGCTCCGTTTGACCATACATACTGTTGAAGCATAAAGGCATTGGCCATACCACAGCCCCACTGGTCGATTTCCCCATCTCCGTCTGTATCTTTTGTAAGTTTCTGGCATACATCTACAAACTCTTCATAGGTATATGGATTTTCAGGATCCGGATATGGAATACCTGCTTCATCAAAAATGTCTTTGTTGTAAGCATAGGCAAATACAGAGGCATCTTTCGGAAGTGCATACAAATCACCGGAACCGGTCTTTTCTCCATCGTATCTATAGCTGTTTAATGCCTCCTGCGCCACAAGTCCGTCTGTACTGATTCCTTTCTCATCCAAAATTGGCTGCAAATCTGCAATATAACCATTTTCCACATATTGTTCTACGGCCTCAGGTCCCACATAGAATACGTCCGGCAAATCCCCCGCTGTCATCATTCCTGTTAATGTCTTACTATATTCTTCCTGTGTAGTAATCTGAATATCCACTTTTCCAATCGTATCTTTGTGGTCTTCCTCAAACTTCTTAATCATATCCTTGTACACTTTTGACTCATGGTCATTGGCAAAGATAAAAACAGATAAATTCTTTTTTCCATCTGCCGTTTCAGAAGAATCGGAATTTCCACATCCGGTTAAGGCAGTTGATGCCAACGTGGTTACTGCAAGTCCTGCAGCCAGAATTTTTTTTGCCTTCATAATCTTTTCCTCCCTAGGTAATATTTTCCAATACCTTATTTACTAATTGCTGAAATAATACCACTATTTTTTAGTTTTTTCAATAGTTTTTTATATTTAACTAAACATATACCACACTTTCTCTTTATTTCACAATTCCGCACCCATTATTTTATGCAATTTCAACTATAATTCTATAATATTTTAGATTTTACAAAAGTATATGTTTTATGACATCGTATCGTAAGAAAATACAGGAAAGCCTTTTTCATCATAGTTTACTTTCATAATCATGGCATGACGATTTGGGTCATACAAAGAATCTCCCTGTATTTCATCATACTGTCTCGCATGATAAATACACAAATCCGTCACTCCATCTTCCGCCTTTACAAAGGAATTGTGACCCGGTCCATAAATTCCTTTCTCTGTGTCTGTTTGCAAAACCGGTCTTTTCAGTTTTGTCCATACATGAGGGTCAAGCAAATCCGCATCCTCATGAGCATACAACAGCCCCATACAGTAGCAGGCTCCCGTAGCGCTGGCCGAAAACGTCATATAAATTCTGTCTCCATGTTTTAACACGGCCGGCCCTTCATTCACCCAGAAGCCTTCTCTTTCCCAGGCATAGTCGGGCGTCGTCAAAAGCACTTGAACCGTCGCAAGTTTATTCGGGGCCGCCAGTTTCGCAATATACAAATTGGAAATCTGCTTGCCAACTCCGGTCTTTTCCGCCCATACCCAATAATATTCCCCCTTATGCTGAAAAACTGTTGCATCCAGAGAAAAGGCATGAAAGGAAAACTCATCCCCATCGGCAGCCTGCATCATCCCCAGCTCCTCCCATTCATCTTCTAATGGATTCTGCCCTTTGCAGTGCAGTACATACGGGCGAATTTCCCAGATATCTGCCGCGTCCCCGGCTGCATAATAAATATACCAGCCACCATAGATGTAATGGATTTCCGGCGCCCATATATGAATACTCTGAGGTCCTTTTTCGTGTTTTCTCCAAAGAACGTGTTCTTCGGCCTCCTTCAGCCCCTCAATGGTATCTGACCTGCGCAGTATGATTTTGTTATATTCCGGAACAGACGCAGTGAAATAATACATCCCATCTGTGTGTTTATACACATAAGGGTCTGCTCTCTGTTCAATAAATGGTTGATTGTAACTTGTCTTTTTAAAATTATTTTTGTTCATATTCATTCTCCCTCATACACAGGTTTTATTTTCATACGCTTCAGTCTACACTACTTTTTTACTTCCCGCAATATTTAATTTAGTTTTTATTAAAATATTACAGTTTTAACTAAAGTTTTTTGTCTAAAATTACACTTTCTATCCAAGAAAAAAAACGTTATAATAATTTAAATGAAATTGACAAAACCCGTGTATTCGTACATGAAGAATCTGACAAAACTTTGAAGGAGATGTTTATATGAATTTGTTTTCCTATAACAGCGCATTTTCCCGTTTTCTCTATTTCGTGGCAGATGTGGTAACTTTGCATATACTTTGGATTCTTTACAGCCTGCCCTTGATAACCATAGGCGCTTCCACTACTGCGCTTTATTACAGTTGTATGAAACGTATCCGAACAGGAGAAGGTTATGTATCACAGAATTTCCGCAAGGCTTTCCGACAAAATTTTCGCCAATCTACCATTCTCTGGCTGGGACTGGCTGCTGTAAGTCTTTTATTTTTTCTGGACATCCGAATCAGTATGGCCCTGCAAAACACCATGGGCCGGATAATGTTAATCAGTTGCTCTGTGTTTCTGATTCCTTTTATTCTGCTGGCTCTGTATATTTTTCCGGTACAGGCAAAATTTGAAAACAAAATCTTTAATAATATCAAAAACGCTTTACTTATGTCTATC
This sequence comes from Blautia hansenii, assembly GCF_013304445.1. Lineage (GTDB taxonomy): Bacteria > Bacillota > Clostridia > Lachnospirales > Lachnospiraceae > Blautia. Next base: position 55,138 of record NZ_JAAITA010000014.1, on the reverse strand, counting down.
CGCCATTTTTTCTACTCTTTGCTTTTACTTATGATTTATGCCACCATTGTGCTGCTTGGCTTCTCTTTTCCGCCATTTATGGGGTTATTCCTATGCTGCGGAATTGGACTTACAGCATATTTAACCTCAAATATTTTCATTTATATCTTCAGAAAATATGTACCCGAGGAATTAGAACAGGATTTGGAAGCTTCCGGAAAAACCTTCTATTAACACACAGAAATGGGGCATGTCATGATATGCATGACTGCCCCATTTTCTTCGCTATACAGCAAAATTTTCGCTGTACTCTATAGTTTTTTGTTTTTAAAAATTCAATATAATCTTGTCCCCAGTTTTGCAATGTTTCTATTACCGAATGAAATTTCTTTCCTATTTTCGTTAAAGAATATTCTACTTTGGGTGGAATTGACTCATATTGCTTTCCCTCTACCAGTCCATTCTCTACCAATGTTTTTAATTGAACAGACAATGTTGCATATGGACATTGCCCAAAGCGTTCTTCCATTGTCGGATCTATTTCAAATAATTGCTTCATTTCAATACCTCTTATACATCAAATTCTTCCCCATCTCCCATCCATTTTTATCATACAAACATCTCACCTTTTTCCCCCAACAGAAAAACCCCGGAAACCTTACGGTTCCGGGGCATCTTACGCTTGGACACAATGTATCTTCCGATACTCTATATTTTAGTTGGTTCTAATCAATAATTACTCGATTACTGTAGCAACACGACCTGAACCTACAGTTCTACCACCCTCGCGGATAGCGAATGTAAGACCCTGGCTCATAGCGATTGGGTGAATCAGTTCGATTGTCATTTCTACGTTATCACCAGGCATGCACATTTCTGTACCTTCTGGTAACATACAAACACCTGTTACGTCTGTTGTTCTGAAGTAGAACTGTGGACGATAGTTGTTGAAGAATGGTGTATGACGGCCACCTTCGTCTTTTGTCAGAACGTAAACCTGAGCTGTGAATTTTGTATGGCATGTGATTGTTCCTGGTTTAGCAAGAACCTGTCCTCTTTCGATTTCGTTTCTCTGAACACCACGAAGAAGAGCACCGATGTTATCACCAGCCTGAGCTTCGTCTAACAGTTTACGGAACATTTCGATACCTGTTACAACTACTTTACGTGTTTCTTCTTTCAGACCAACGATTTCAACTTCTTCAGATACGTGAAGAACACCAGCTTCTACTCTACCAGTAGCAACTGTACCACGACCTGTGATAGAGAATACGTCCTCTACAGGCATGATGAAGTCTTTATCTGTGTCACGCTGTGGGTCTGGAATCCAGCTGTCAACAGCATCCATTAATTCCATGATTTTGTCTCCCCATTCTCCGCTTGGGTCTTCAAGAGCTTTTAAAGCAGAACCCTGGATGATTGGAGTGTCATCGCCTGGGAATTCGTACTCGTTTAAGAGTTCACGGATTTCCATATCTACTAATTCAAGTAATTCTTCATCGTCAACCATATCACATTTGTTCATGAATACAACGATGTAAGGAACACCTACCTGACGGGAAAGAAGGATGTGCTCTTTTGTCTGAGCCATAACACCGTCTGTAGCAGCTACTACTAAGATAGCACCGTCCATCTGAGCAGCACCAGTAATCATGTTCTTAACGTAGTCAGCATGTCCTGGGCAGTCAACATGTGCGTAGTGACGTTTTTCTGTTTCATATTCAACGTGAGCTGTAGAGATTGTGATACCACGTTCTCTTTCTTCCGGAGCTTTATCGATATTTTCGAAATCTGTAGCTGTGTTACCAGCAACTCTTGCAGCAAGAGTTTTTGTGATAGCAGCTGTTAAAGTTGTTTTACCATGGTCAACGTGTCCAATGGTACCAATGTTACAATGCGGTTTGCTTCTTTCAAATTTAGCTTTAGCCATTTTGAATGTCCTCCTTGTTTAACATGCGCCCCGTTTGGGCAAATAGTTTTTTTGATTTTGTTGCCTCATAACGAGGCGGTTGATATAGTCAACCTGCTATCCTTGATTATATTGCAAATCAAGGATATTTGCAAGTTTATTTTAACTATTTCTTATTTGTCAGCTTTTCCTGACAGAACCTTTTCCTGTACAGATTTTGGAACTGGTTCATATTTTTCAAAGAACATGGAATAGTTACCACGGCCCTGTGTTCTGGAACGTAAGTCTGTTGCGTATCCGAACATTTCAGCCAGGGGAACGAATCCGCGAATCATCTTACCACCGCCGATATCGTCCATACCTTCGATACGTCCACGACGGGAGTTGATATCACCGATAATATCACCCATGTAATCTTCCGGAGTTGTAACTTCAACTCTCATGATTGGCTCAAGAAGTACTGGTGACGCTTTTGCCATAGCATCTTTAAATGCAAGAGAACCTGCAATGTGGAATGCCATTTCAGAAGAGTCGACTTCATGGTAAGAACCATCATATACGTTAGCATGAACGCCTACTACCGGGAATCCACCCAGAATACCAGCTTTCATAGCTTCTTCGATACCTTCGCCAACTGCAGGGATGTATTCCTTCGGAATAGCACCACCAACAACTGTGGATTCGAACTTGAACAGTTCTTCACCGTTGGCATCCATAGGCTCGAATTTAACTTTACAGTGACCGTACTGTCCACGACCACCGGACTGTTTTGCATATTTGCTGTCAACATCTACAGCTTTTGTAAATGTTTCTTTGTAAGCAACTTGAGGAGCACCTACGTTTGCTTCTACTTTGAATTCACGAAGCAGACGGTCTACGATGATTTCCAGGTGAAGCTCACCCATACCAGCGATGATTGTCTGTCCTGTTTCTTTATTTGTATGAGCACGGAATGTTGGGTCTTCTTCAGCAAGTTTTGCTAAAGACTCACCTAATTTACCCTGACCAGCTTTTGTCTTAGGCTCGATAGCAAGCTCGATAACTGGTTCTGGGAATTCCATAGACTCCAGAATTACCGGATGCTGTTCGTCACAGATTGTATCACCTGTTGTTGTAAATTTCAAACCAACAGCTGCTGCGATATCACCGGCATATACTTTATCTAATTCCTGACGTTTGTTAGCGTGCATCTGAAGGATACGTCCAACACGTTCTTTCTTTCCTTTTGTAGAGTTCAGAACATAAGAACCGGAGTTGATTGTTCCTGAATATACACGGAAGAATGCAAGCTTACCAACAAATGGGTCAACCATGATTTTGAATGCAAGAGCTGCAAATGGTTCATCATCTGAGGAATGTTTTTCCATTGGGTTTCCATCTAAGTCTGTACCCTGAATAGCAGGTACGTCTACCGGTGATGGCATGTACTCAATGATAGCATCGAGAAGCTTCTGAACACCTTTGTTTCTGTAAGCTGTACCACAGCAAACAGGAACAGCAGCACATTCGCATGTACCTTTTCTCAGTGCAGCTTTTAATGCTTCTGTAGAAGGTTCTTCGCCTTCCAGATATTCCATCATTAAGTCATCGTCTAATTCGCAGATTTTCTCTACCAGTTCTGTACGGTACAGTTCTGCGTCTTCTTTCATGTCTTCCGGAATATCTACGATAGAAATATCATCACCTTTTTCATCATTGTAGATGTAGGCTTTCATTTCAAATAAGTCGATGATTCCTTTGAATTCATCTTCTTTACCGATTGGTAACTGAATGCAGATAGCATTTTTACCTAATCTTGTTTTAATCTGTTCTACTGCGTTGTAGAAGTCTGCACCAAGGATGTCCATCTTGTTGATGAAAGCCATACGAGGTACATTGTAAGTGTCAGCCTGACGCCATACGTTTTCAGACTGTGGTTCAACACCGCCCTTAGCACAGAATACACCTACCGCACCATCAAGTACACGCAGAGAACGCTCAACTTCTACTGTAAAGTCAACGTGTCCCGGTGTATCAATGATGTTGATACGATGCTCTAATGCACCTGGTTTCGGTTTGCAGTTTTCCTGCAGAGTCCAGTGGCATGTAGTAGCGGCTGAAGTAATTGTGATACCTCTTTCCTGTTCCTGCTCCATCCAGTCCATGGTAGCAGTACCTTCATGAGTATCACCGATTTTATAGTTTACACCGGTATAGTACAGAATACGCTCTGTTGTGGTAGTTTTACCAGCATCAATATGCGCCATAATACCGATGTTTCTGGTTCTCTCTAATGGATATTCTCTTCCAGCCAATTGGATTTCCTCCTCTTAGAAACGATAGTGAGCAAATGCTTTATTTGCCTCAGCCATCTTATGCATGTCTTCTTTCTTCTTAACAGATGCACCTGTGTTGTTCATTGCATCTAATAATTCATTAGCCAGTCTTTCTTCCATTGTTTTTTCTCCTCTTTTACGGGAGTACAATGTAATCCAGCGAAGAGCTAATGCCTGACGTCTGTCTGCTCTTACTTCGATAGGTACCTGGTAGGTAGCTCCACCGATACGTCTTGCTTTAACCTCTAATACAGGCATGATGTTGTTCATTGCTTCTTCAAATACTTCGATTGCTGGTTTTCCAGCTTTTTCTTCCACTCTGGCGAATGCACCGTAAACAATTTTCTGAGCTACACCTTTCTTACCGTCCAGCATAATGCTGTTAATAAGTTTAGTAACTACCTTGCTATTGTACATTGGGTCAGCCAGAACGTCTCTTTTCTGAGTATGTCCTTTACGTGGCACGTTACTTCCCTCCTTAATCATTTCCGATTAAATCATAGGTACTCACACAAACTATTCTGTATGTTCGCACTCGGTAACTTCTCTATATAAACCCGCAGCCACTCCTGGGCTTATGGAATCCCGGTACAATTTTAATAGTTCTTTGTGACTTCTATGAATTCATCATAATAAAAGCCTCTGATTTGCTTTTACTATTTCTGGATTTTTAAAAGTTACTTATTATTTTTTAGGTCTCTTAGCACCGTATTTAGAACGAGCCTGGCGTCTGTTAGCAACACCTGCTGTATCTAATGTACCACGAACGATGTGGTATCTGGTACCTGGTAAGTCTTTTACTCTACCGCCTCTGATAAGAACAACGCTGTGCTCCTGTAAGTTATGACCTTCTCCAGGAATGTAGCTTGTTACTTCGATTCCGTTGGAAAGACGAACTCTGGCGATTTTTCTAAGAGCAGAGTTAGGTTTTTTAGGTGTAGCAGTTTTAACAGCTGTACAAACACCTCTCTTCTGTGGAGAAGACATATCAGATGTCTTTTTCTGTAAAGAGTTGTAGCTCTTCTGAAGTGCAGGTGCTGTAGACTTTTTCGCTGTAGTCTGACGTCCTTTTCTTACTAACTGGTTAAATGTTGGCATTCCTTTCACCTCCTGTAAAATTTGCACATCCTTCTTCCTTTTAAGAAGGAATTAGTGGCTGCCAGTCATTCAATTCTGAATAAACTTTTTTGCACACAAAAAACTTACGTCTTTTATGCACGCTCTCTCATTATATCCACGAAAAATTACGGTGTCAAGGGCTTTTTCACTTTTTTGCAGAAAAAAACCGGAACCCAAATTCCGGGCCCCGGCTTTCCTCTCTTATTTGCTTTCGTAGTTCTCTGCCGTATAATCTTCTAATGGATTCCAGTTTTTAAATTCAAAATCTGCTGCAGAAACATTCGCCCCCGCTTCTTTTGCTTTTGCAATTCCGTTATCCCATTCTTTCTGTGTATTTTCTGCCAGTGTATTCAGGGAATCTTTGTAATCTGTTTTTCCGGTAAGAACACCCTGTACAATCTGTCCCAGATTCGGGGATACTTCTTTGATATTTGCATAAACAGCCGCTGTATCTGCATTTCCTACGATTGGATCCGGGCAGAGTTTACCCTGTTCCAGAGCCAGTGTGTAGTAATCTTTCATAACGCCGTCTTTCATGTATTTTTCATTCACACCTTCTATTGCTGATACGAAACCTCCATCTTCTACAACCCCAGACTGATATTCTTCAGAATAGAGTCCCTGAAGATATTTTGCTGCCAATTCCGGATTTTCAGAAGTTTTGGAGATACCCATCCATGGCTGCGCACCAATGTAAGGAAGACCGCCCTTTGCACCCTCATCCGGCACCGGCATTTCCATAACACCAAACTCCAAATCCGGATTTTCTTTTTCCCATGTGGAGATACACCATGCTCCCTGAATCAAAAATGCTGCCTGATTCTGTGCGAACAATGCTCTTGCTTCCGGCGCTGCCAGGTTTGCGGAATCCGGATGGAAACTGCCGTCCTGTACCAGTCCGCTGTAAAAATCAAAGGCCTGAATCATAGCATCAGAATTCAGTACATTTTTGCCGTCTACCATACTGATAACACCGATATCATTAGACTTGCTGCCTGCCAGACAAGACAGCGCACGGATTGCGATTTCCAGTCTGTTTATCTGTTTTCCGCCTTCAATCATACCATAGTATTTGCCTTTTCCTGCTTCTGTAACCTGTTTGCAGGCTTCTCTGAATTCACTCCAGGTTTTTGGAAGGTTGTTGGTATCTACACCTGCGTCTTCCAGTACATTTTTATTGTAGAATACCAGTGTATTAACAATATTAGCCGCTTCTGGAAGCACATACACTTCCCCATCCATAGTCGTAATACCTTCATTCAATGCACCTTCTGAAAAAGTATCAAAGAATCCGTCTTCCACATAATCATTCATCGGCATATACCAGCCTTCTTCCACGGCTGTCGACAATTTCACACCGCTTGGAAGCGCAAATAAATCCGGCGCTGTGTTTGCTTTAATAGAAGAGTTGATGGTTGTCTGATACTGGTCTCCTGCCAATACCGTATACTCAACCTTACAGTTGTTCTCTTCCTCAAACTTTTTGTTGTACTCTTCTCTTCTGGCCTTTGTAGAGTCACTCATATCTACAACCTGGAGTACCACCTCTCCATCACCTTTTGCATCTTCTTTTTTCTCAGAAGATGACTCCTGCTCTTTCCCTTCAGAGTCCCCTCCGTTTACCTGAGGACCGCATCCCGCTGCTGATAATACCATCAGACCAGCCATAGCTAATGCTGCAATTCTCTTTTTCATGTTAAAATACCTCCTTAAAATAAATATAGTAAATTTTATTTCTTAACTCTTTACTGCACCTGCTACACCATCTACAAAATATCTCTGCAGGCATATAAATATCAGAATAATAGGCAGAACCGCAATACATGCGCCAGCTGCAATACCTGTCCAGTCCACCACATTTTCTCCCCGAAGGGCATACAGGCCAACCGCCAGTGTCCTCAGCTCCGGTCTGCTCAGCGTAACAATCAACGGCAAAAGGAAAGAGTTCCAGGTCCATATAAACTGCATGATAACTACCGTTGCCATAATCGGTTTGGCCAGCGGAAACATAATACTGGAATACGTTTTCAGGAAACCGCTGCCGTCAATGGTTGCTGCTTCTTCCAGTTCCTTTGGAATCCCCCCGTAAAAACTGGAGAAAAGCATCAGGAAAATAACATGTCCTCCTCCTGCTTCCGCCAGAATCAACCCCAGCAGATTCTGTTCCAGCCCCATTTCCTTCAGCAATTCATAAATTGGAATTACAGTAAATACCAAAGGAATGGTAATACTTGCCATGAAGATTCCCATAATCAGTTTCTTGCCCACAAAAGCATAGCGCCCCATAACATAGCCAGCCGCAGAAGTTGCCAGAAGCACAATCACCACCACACTGACTGTTACAATAATGGAGTTCTTAAAGTACACACCGAAATTGGCATTGTTCCATGCTCTCACATAGTTTTCAAAGTTCAGGCTCTTTGGTATCAAACTTAAACCGCTGGCAAAAAACTCATCCTGGGTTTTCAGCGATGCCGTAATCATCCAGATAAAGGGATATATCCAGATCAGAGCCACAACAGAAAGCAGTACATACACAATACTTCTACCAAATTTCCCTGCAATTTTTTCTCTTTTCATAAATTCGCCTATCCCCTTTCCTAAATATTTCTCTTCTTATTAAAGTAAGTTTTGACCCCGTTTAACACAAGACCGATGATAACTACCATAAGACCAAACAAGAGCGCCGCCGCACTGGCATAACCCAGACGGGGACTTCCGGTTGTACTGGAATAAGCTGTCCGGTATACAAAGGTTGCCACAACATCTGTCGCAAAGTAAGGCCCGCCATTGGTCATGGTCTGCACAATATCGAATACTTTCAAAGAACCAATGACGCACAGCACAGCAATTACACCGCCGATAGGAAGAATCAAAGGAAAAACTACATCTGTAAAGGTTCTGAACTTTCCGGCCCCATCGATTTTTGCGGCCTCATATACATCCTGTGATACACTCTGCAGAGCAGCAATCCAGTAAATCATATATGTTCCCAGGTCTTTCCAGATACCGATAAGCACCACCGTAAAGAGCGCTGTTTTTTCATCTCCCAGAAAGTTAATCGTATCAATTCCCAGAAGTGACAATAGCTGGTTTACAGGACCCGTACCGCCGAAAATAAAAATCATAATAATTCCTACGATAGAAGCAGTCGTTACCACAGGAACGAAATACATGGTACGGAACACTGTAGCCCCTCTCCGGATAATACTGGTCAATATGTAAGCAATAACCAGAGACAAAACAAGCTGAATCGGAACACTTAGCGCCATATACTTAAAGCTGTTTGCCACAGAATTGTAAAACAGGGGATCCGCCAGAAGCTCTTTGAAGTTTCCAAGCCCCACATAGGTGGCATTCATAGTCATACCCGACCAATCCAGAAGAGAATACCAGGCACTGGTAATAATCGGATATCCCTGAAACAAAATGTACAGAATCAAAGTTGGCAGCATAAACACCCAGCACCAGGCATTTTTCCGCAAAATACGTTTTTTTCTGACAGAATTCAAACTTTTGAACTCCGCCAATGTTGTTTTCGTTTTCATATAGCCCTCCATTTATTTATTTTATATAATTATCATTTCCTCTTTTTCCCTTTTCGTTTCCATGGGTATAATATACTATGTTCTTGGTAATAAATCAACATTTATTTACTATTTTGTTAAATATAGTCAATTTAACTTTTTATTTTATGTGCATTTTTCACATATACTTTTCGTTTTCTTTTCGTTATAATCAATTTACAATTTATTATTTTTAATAACCAAACTATGGAGGGCTAAAAATGGATATCCGAGTTGAGTATTTATCAACATCAAAAACCATTCTGTTCGCTGGTTCTGAGTTGAGATATTACTTATCAAAAATAAATAATATGATTTCTTTTTCGCAAGATACTGAGCAGACGGACGAGACTTACCGCAAAAAAATATGCCTCGGACTCTTTCCTGATTCTGAATGTTCTTCAGATGAAGATGAATACGAAATTGAAATCTCCCATTTAAGCGGGCATATCAAAGGCAGTAATCCCCGCTCTGTACTCCTGGGCGTGTATCAGTATCTCACGCTTCTGGGCTGCCGCTTTCTAAGACCGGGAAAAGAATATGAATGGATTCCTTCTGTCCCCCATATAGAAGAAATCCAGATTTCCCGGCGCCAAAAGGCACGTTATCGTCACAGAGGAGTCTGTATCGAAGGCGCAGATACGCCGGAAAATATTTTGGAATTTATCGACTGGCTTCCGAAACTGGGCTACAATTCCTTTTTTCTGCAGTTTGAGCTCCCTTATGCTTTTCTAAATCTATGGTACAGCCATAAAAACAATCCTCTGAAGAAACCGGAAGCATTTTCTCTGGAAAAGGCAGCCGAAATTTCCTCGGTTATTGACCGGGAACTGCAGAAAAGAAGCTTGAAACACCATAGGGTAGGGCACGGCTGGACTTGTTCCGTACTGGGACAAAATACTCTGGGATGGGTTCCTTCAGACACGACTCTTACCAAAGAACAGGAAAACATGACAGCTCTTATAGACGGAAAAAGAGGATTTTTTCAGGGCATTCCAATCAACACAAACCTGTGCTATTCCAACCCAGATGTCATTGCTTCTTTCGCAGAAAAGGTAACGGCTTATGCCATGCTCCATCCTGAAGTAGACTATCTCCATGTATGGCTGGCAGACGCTTCCAACAACCACTGCGAATGTGATACCTGCAAAAAGCATTTACCTTCGGACCTGTATGTACATATTTTGAATGAAATTGACAGAGCCCTGAGCCAAAAACATCTGGACACAAAAATTGTTTTTCTGATTTACGAAGAACTTCTGTGGGCTCCCATAGAAGAAAAATTACTCCACCCTCATCGGTTTGTTATGATGTTCGCCCCTATCAGCCGAACATTTCTGCAGTCCTATGAAATTCCGGAACAACTCCCCGCACCTGTACCGTACCAGAGAAATCAGATTACCCTGCCGGTAAATCTAACAGAAAACCTTTCTTTTCTGGCTCAGTGGCAGAAAATTTTCCACGGAGAGTGTTTCGATTATGACTATCCCCTGGGCCGAGCTCATTATGGAGATATGGGATACCTGCATATTTCGCGGATTATCTACGAGGATATTCACCGCCTGACGGATTTAAAACTGGACGGATACATGAGTTGTCAGGAACTCCGCTGCTTTCTCCCCAACGGACTGCCCAACTACATTATGGGAAAATGTCTTTTCGGAACAGACTGCTCCTTTGAAGAACTGGTGGAGGAGTATTTCCAGGCCGCCTACGGAAAGGACTGGGAATCCTGCTTTTCCTACCTGTCCCGGCTCTCATCTCTGTGCAACTGCGATTACTGCAATGGCAAAGGTAGCCGTCAAAATCCTGCTGTGGCAAAGAACATGAAGCAGGTGGCACAGACAGCAGAAACCTTTTTGTCTGTGTGCGCTGCCCAGGACAAAGCAGCGCTGCCCCCTGTACAGCAGCTTTTCTGGAAACACCTTGACTACCACAGGGAATATTGTATATTATTATCAAAAGCCCTCTTCCTTCTTGCTGACGGCAGGACACAAGAGGCCGGAGAAGCCTGGAAAACCTTTACCTATTATATTTGTTCGCAGGAAGACACTTTCCAGAAAGCCCTTGATGTTTATCGGGTAGTGGAAGTTTCTACCAATTATACTGGCTTTCCTCTGATTGAAAACTTTTAATATTAGATTTGTTACAGGAGGTTTGCAGCTTATGACCACTCAGGAAAACAGAAGCACCATTCTGGAATATATTTTCCGTCATGCTCCGGTTGCCCGTTCAACCATTGCCAAAAAAACACAGATTACCCCCGCTACAGTAACTTCCATATCCTCAAATTTTATTCAGGAAGGTATTATCCGGGAATTAGGTTCGGATGAAACCCTTGGAGACTCTTCTCCCGGACGAAAGAAAATTCTGCTGGATATCGTTCCCGACCATGTATATTCCATGGGAGTAGAATTCACCCTGCGGCATGTACGTTTTCTCATCTGCAATCTCCGGGGAAAACCTGTATTCGAAACTTCCATACTGAGGAAAGCAGAGCCAAAAGAAAACATTACGGAATTCCTGATACATAAAATCACAGAGATTTTGGACAGTCTCCCTGAAATCTCCAACTCTCTTATAGGAATTGGTGTTGCTGTACCCGGACACATTGATCACAAACAAGATAAGGTGATTGTAAATTCTTCTACTTTTCCCGGATTCAGCGGGAAAGAATTAAAAAAGCGCCTTCCATTTCCGGTAATATGTGAAAATAATGTGCGCTGTATGGCTTTCGGACGCTATCTGTTCGACAAGTCTTCACCGGAAACTTTTGCTTTTTTCCATATAGGACTGGGAATGTTCTGTGCCATGATGAAAGACAGCCGCCTCTTTCAGGGTACAAACTACTATGCCGGAGAGATTGGACACACCATTGTAAATCCAGAAGGCAAAAAATGCGAATGCGGCAAGCGCGGCTGTCTTCAGACTTACTGCAGCGAAACCTGGCTCTTAAAATATTGCCGGTTGCTTTACAACAGCAACGCTGCAACGGTTCTGACTTCCCTAAAGCCTTCCGCGGAAGAACTGACGCTGGAGGATATATCCAAGGCCTTCTCCCTGGGCGACCCTCAGGTAGGCAGTTATATTTCCACTGCCCTGAAATATTTAGGTGTTACCATTTCCAATCTGGCCATTATTATGAACCCGGACAAGATTTATCTTCACTGCCCCCTCTTTTCCAACAAGGAAATCAGTGAGGAACTCATGGACTACATTAAGCAGCAGCTCCTTTTTGTGGATGACCCAACAGACCAGACCGTAAACATCCTTCCCTACAATCCTTTGGAAGGCGCTGCCGGCGCTGCGGCCTATGCTATTAAACAGTTTTACATATCTGTTATATAAAACAGAAGCACGGAAAACCCCTTTCGGAATTCTCCGTGCTTCTGTTTTTATTCTTCTGTTAATTCTGCTTCTTCTTCCTCTTCAGAAAGTTCCATTTCTTCTGCTTCTTCCCCTTCTGCATCTTCAGAATCCTCTGCAGTTTCCAGTAATTCATCTTCTGTCTCATCTAAGTCGTCTTCAAACTCTTCTTCGTCATCTCCGTCTGTATCCAGCTTAATGTTGGCATAAGTCTTCATACCTGTACCAGCCGGAATCAATTTACCGATAAGAACGTTTTCTTTCAGACCGATAAGCGGGTCAATCTTACCTTTGATAGCTGCTTCTGTAAGAACCTTTGTAGTTTCCTGGAAGGAAGCGGCTGATAAGAAGGAGTTGGTTGCCAGAGAAGCCTTTGTGATACCCAGCATAACCTGCTGGCCTTCTGCCGGCTCTTTGCCCTCTGCAATAAGTTTTCCATTTTCCTCCTCGAAGTCTAAAACGTCTACCAGAGTACCCGGAAGGAATTCTGTATCTCCATTATTCTCGATACGGATTTTCTTCAACATCTGGCGAACAATCACTTCGATATGCTTATCGTTGATTTCTACACCCTGCAGACGGTAAACTCGCTGTACTTCGCGAATCATGTAATCCTGTACAGCACGAACACCCTTAATTCTCAGGATATCATGCGGATTTACAGAACCTTCTGTCAGTTCGTCACCTGCTTCCAGATAATCGCCATCCTGTACTTTAATACGGGAGCCGTATGGAATCAGGTAAGTCTTGGATTCACCGCTCTCATTGTCTGTAACAATAATCTCACGCTTCTTCTTAGTATCTTTCAGAGTCGCAACACCCTGGATTTCCGTGATAATGGCAAGACCTTTCGGCTTTCTTGCCTCGAAAAGTTCTTCGACACGAGGAAGACCCTGTGTGATATCTCCGCCGGCCACACCACCGGTATGGAAAGTACGCATGGTAAGCTGTGTACCAGGTTCACCGATGGACTGCGCTGCAATGATACCAACAGATTCACCAACCTGTACCGGCTCACCTGTAGCCATGTTGGCACCGTAACATTTTGCGCAGACACCAATCTTACATTTACAGGTAAGAATCGTACGGATTTTTACAGTATCGTATGGCTTGCCTTCTGCGTTTACACCGTCTTTTACCACTCTTGCAGCACGTTTCGGTGTAATCATATGGTTTGCTTTTACGATAACATTTCCATCTTTATCTTTGATTGTCTCGCAGGAGAAACGTCCTGTAATACGTTCCTGAAGACTTTCGATTTCTTCTTTTCCGTCTGCAAAGGCTTTAATCCACATACCCGGAATTTCTCCTGTACCTTCACAGCAGTCCACATCGCGGACAATCAGTTCCTGAGAAACGTCAACCAGACGTCTTGTCAGGTAACCGGAGTCGGCGGTACGAAGCGCTGTATCGGACAGACCTTTACGAGCACCATGGGCAGACATGAAGTATTCCAGTACGTCCAGACCTTCACGGAAGTTTGATTTAATAGGCAACTCGATGGTGTGACCAGTTGTATCGGCCATCAAACCACGCATACCTGCCAGCTGTTTAATCTGCTTATCAGAACCACGGGCACCGGAGTCAGCCATCATGAAGATGTTGTTATACTTGTCCAGTCCGGTAAGCAGCGCTTTTGTCAGGGCATCGTCCGTCTTTTTCCATGTATCTACAACTTCTTTGTAACGCTCTTCTTCTGTAATCAGACCACGTTTGAAGTTCTTGGTAATCAGGTCAACGGTATCCTGTGCCTGTTTAATCATTTCCGGTTTCTGAGGCGGCACGGTCATATCGGAAATAGATACCGTCATAGCCGCTCTTGTAGAATATTTGTAACCCATAGCTTTAATTGCATCCAAAACTTCTGCCGTCTTGGTTGCGCCGTGAGTATTGATAACTTTTTCCAGAATCTGTTTTAACTGTTTCTTTCCTACCAGGAAATCCACTTCCGGAAGCAATTCATTGCCCGGTACAGTTCTGTCAACAAAGCCTAAATCCTGAGGAAGAATTTCGTTGAACAGAAGACGTCCCAGTGTGGACGGCACCTTTCCTCTTAAAATGCTTCCGTCAGCCATTTTCTTCTCTGCATATACAAAAATCTTGGTCTGCAGAGTAATGGCCTGGTTTTCATAAGCCAGAATAGCTTCGTTTACACTCTTGAATATCTTGCCTTCTCCCTTGCTTCCCGGTCTTTCCTGTGTCAGATAGTAAATACCAAGAACCATATCCTGTGAAGGAACGGCTACCGGACCACCATCAGACGGTTTCAGCAGGTTGTTCGGTGAAAGCAGAAGGAAACGGCACTCTGCCTGAGCTTCTACAGACAATGGAAGGTGAACCGCCATCTGGTCACCATCGAAGTCCGCGTTGAACGCAGTACAAACCAATGGGTGCAGCTTAATTGCCTTACCCTCTACCAGAATCGGTTCAAAGGCCTGAATACCAAGTCTATGCAGAGTAGGTGCACGGTTTAACATAACCGGATGCTCTTTAATAACATCTTCCAGTACGTCCCATACAGCCGGCTCCAGCTTTTCTACCATCTTCTTTGCATTCTTGATGTTGTGGGCAGTACCGTTAGATACCAGTTCTTTCATTACAAATGGCTTAAACAGCTCGATAGCCATTTCTTTCGGAAGACCACACTGGAAAATTTTCAGTTCCGGTCCTACGACGATAACGGAACGTCCTGAGTAGTCAACACGTTTACCAAGCAGGTTCTGACGGAAACGTCCTGATTTACCTTTCAGCATATCGGAAAGGGATTTCAGCGCTCTGTTTCCAGGACCTGTAACCGGACGGCCGCGGCGTCCATTGTCGATAAGAGCATCCACAGCTTCCTGCAGCATTCTCTTCTCGTTGCGGACAATAATATCCGGTGCGCCCAGTTCCAACAGTCTTTTCAGACGGTTGTTTCTATTGATAATTCTTCTGTACAAATCATTTAAGTCAGAGGTTGCAAAACGTCCGCCGTCCAGCTGTACCATAGGACGTAAATCCGGCGGAATTACCGGAACAACAGTCATAATCATCCAGTCCGGTCTGTTTCCGGATTCACGGAAAGCTTCTACAACTTCCAGACGTTTTACAATACGGGCACGTTTCTGGCCTGTGGAATCCTTTAAGCCCGCTTTGAGCTCTTTGGATTCTCTTTCCAGGTCGATAGCTGCCAGAAGTTCCTGAATCGCTTCTGCACCCATGCCCACGCGGAATTCTTCGCCATATTTTTCTCTGGCGTCCTGATATTCTCTCTCCGTCAGAACCTGTTTGTACTGCAGGTCTGTAGTTCCTGCATCCAGTACAATGTAGTTAGCAAAATAAAGAACTTTTTCCAAAGTTCTTGGGGACAGGTCAAGAATCAGACCCATTCTGGAAGGAATACCCTTGAAATACCAGATATGGGAAACCGGCGCTGCCAGTTCAATATGTCCCATACGCTCTCTGCGGACAGATGCTTTTGTCACTTCAACACCACATCTGTCACAGATTACGCCTTTATAACGAATCTTCTTATACTTACCACAGTGACACTCCCAATCCTTGCTTGGTCCGAAGATTCTTTCGCAGAAAAGGCCGTCCTTTTCCGGTTTCAGTGTTCTGTAGTTAATGGTTTCCGGTTTTTTCACCTCACCATGAGACCATTCCCGGATTTTCTCCGGGGATGCCAGTCCGATTTTAATGGCATCAAAGGTCATTGGCTTATATACCTCATTCTTTGCTGTTTCTGGCATTGTGGACTCCTTTCCTCCTTACTCTTCGTCAAGAGCATCTTCATCAAAGTCTAAGAATACGTCGTCTTCATCAGCTTCTTCTTCAACATCTACCAGTTCTTCTCCTTCAAACTCCTGTTTGGAGAATCCGTGGCTGCCATAGTCCTCTTCTTCTCTTCCTCTGGAATCGCCTTCGATAATGGAACGCATGTCTGTATCGCCGTAATCTACGTTTTCCATGATTTCCACTTCCTGCATATCTTCGCCCAGAACTCTGACGTCAAGACCCAGGGACTGCAATTCTTTCAGAAGTACCTTGAAGGATTCCGGAACACCCGGTTTCGGAATATTGTCGCCTTTAATAATTGCTTCGTAAGTTTTCACACGACCGATAACATCATCGGATTTTACTGTCAGGATTTCCTGCAGAGTATAAGATGCACCGTAAGCCTCCAGAGCCCAAACCTCCATCTCTCCGAAACGCTGTCCGCCGAACTGAGCTTTACCACCCAGCGGCTGCTGTGTTACCAGGGAGTATGGACCAGTGGAACGTGCATGAATCTTATCGTCTACCAGGTGATGCAGTTTCAGGTAGTGCATGTGTCCGATGGTTACCGGACTGTCGAAATATTCACCTGTACGTCCGTCACGCAGTCTTACTTTTCCGTCTCTGGAAAGCGGAACGCCCTTCCAAAGCTCTCTGTGAGCCTTGTTTTCGTCCAGGAACTGCATAACTTCCGGTCTTAATGTATCTTCATATTTTGCACGGAACTCTTCAAAATCTTCTGTATTTACATAATCATTTGCAAGCTCCAGTGTATCCTGAATATCATTTTCGTTTGCACCGTCAAATACCGGTGTCGCAATATTGAAGCCAAGTGCTTTCGCAGCAAGACTCAAGTGGATTTCCAGCACCTGTCCGATGTTCATACGGGAAGGCACGCCCAGAGGATTCAGTACGATGTCCAGCGGACGTCCATTTGGCAGGAACGGCATATCTTCTACAGGAAGTACACGGGAGACAACACCCTTGTTACCGTGACGACCGGCCATCTTATCACCAACAGAGATTTTTCTCTTCTGTGCGATGTAGATGCGGACAGCCTGGTTTACACCCGGTGACAACTCGTCGCCGTTTTCTCTTGTAAACACTTTTGCGTCTACGACAATACCGTATTCACCATGCGGCACTTTCAGGGAAGTATCACGCACTTCTCTTGCTTTCTCACCAAAGATAGCACGAAGCAGTCTTTCTTCTGCAGTCAGTTCTGTCTCTCCCTTTGGAGTTACCTTACCAACCAGAATATCTCCGGCACGAACTTCCGCACCGATACGGATAATACCTCTTTCGTCCAAATCTTTTAATGCATCGTCACCCACACCAGGAACATCTCTTGTAATTTCTTCCGGTCCCAGCTTGGTATCTCTTGCTTCCGCTTCATATTCTTCAATATGAATAGATGTATATACATCATCCATAACCAGTCTTTCGCTCAGAAGAACGGCATCCTCGTAGTTGTAACCTTCCCAGGTCATGAATCCAATCAACGGGTTCTTACCAAGTGCCAGTTCTCCGTTAGAAGTAGAAGGCCCGTCTGCAATAACCTGTCCTGCTTCTACATGCTCACCCTTAAACACAATCGGTCTCTGGTTGTAGCAGTTACTCTGGTTACTTCTCATGAATTTTGTCAGATGATAAACGGATTTTGTACCGTCATCATTTTTAATAGTAATTTCTTTTGACGCAGCACACTCTACAGTACCTGCTTTATCCGCAAGCACACAAACACCGGAGTCCACTGCTGTTTTTGATTCCATACCAGTACCAACCACCGGCGCGTCTGTCGTCAGAAGCGGCACGGCCTGACGCTGCATGTTGGAACCCATGAGCGCACGGTTGGCGTCGTCGTTCTGCAGGAACGGAATCAAAGCTGTAGCCACTGAGAACACCATCTTCGGGGATACGTCCATATAATCGAACATCTGGCGTTCGTATTCCTGTGTTTCTTCTCTGTAACGACCGGATACATTCTTATGAATGAAATGTCCTTCTTCGTCCAGCGGCTCATTCGCCTGTGCTACATGGTAATTATCCTCTTCATCTGCTGTCATATAGATAACTTCATCTGTAACACGAGGATTTTTCTTATCTGTCTTATCAATCTTTCTGTAAGGCGCTTCTACGAAACCATACTCATTGATTCTCGCATAAGAAGCCAGAGAGTTAATCAGACCGATGTTCGGACCTTCAGGGGTCTCGATAGGACACATTCTTCCGTAATGGGAGTAGTGGACATCTCGTACCTCGAATCCGGCTCTGTCTCGGGACAGACCGCCAGGTCCAAGTGCGGAAAGACGTCTCTTATGTGTCAGCTCACCCAGAGGGTTGTTCTGATCCATGAACTGGGACAGCTGAGAAGAACCGAAGAATTCTTTCACTGCTGCAGTTACCGGTTTGATATTAATCAGGGACTGCGGTGAAATACCATCTAAATCCTGGGTGGTCATTCTTTCACGAACCACTCTTTCCAGTCTGGAAAGACCGATTCTGTACTGGTTCTGCAACAGTTCACCTACAGCTCTGATACGTCTGTTTCCTAAGTGGTCGATATCATCATCGGTTCCAAGACCGTATTCCAGATGCATGTTGTAGTTGATAGACGCCAGAATATCTTCCTTTGTAATGTGCTTCGGAATCAATTCATGAATGTCTCTCCTGATTGCGTCTTTGATATCTTCCGTTTCTTCATTTTCTTCCAGAATCTTTGCAAGTACCGGATAGTATACGAATTCTGTAACACCCAGCTCTTTCAGTTCTTCCTCGCTTAAATCCACATGACTTCTGATATCTACCGCCATGCTGGAAAGTACTTTGATGTTGCGCTCTTCGCCCTGAATCCATACATATGGAACAGCAGCGTTCTGAATCTGGTCAGCCAGTTCCTTTGTTACAACGGTTCCGGCTTCTGCGATAATCTCGCCTGTTGTTACATCCACGACCTCTTCAGCAAGCATCTGCCCTGCAATACGATTACGAAGGAGTAATTTCTTATTAAATTTGTAACGTCCCACTTTTGCCAGGTCATAGCGCCGCGGGTCAAAGAACATGCTTGTAATCAGGCTCTCTGCACTTTCCACAGCCAGCGGTTCACCCGGGCGAATCTTTTTGTATAATTCCAGCAGACCTTCCTGATAGTTTTCGGAAGTATCCTTTGTAAAGCTGGCTAAAATCTTTGGTTCTTCACCGAATAAATCGATAATTTCCGCATTCGTGCCAATACCAAGAGCACGAATCAAAACTGTAATAGGGACTTTTCTGGTTCTGTCTACACGCACATAGAATACGTCATTGGAGTCGGTTTCATATTCCAGCCATGCGCCCCTGTTGGGGATAACAGTAGAGGAATACAGGGTTTTTCCCAGTTTATCGTGTGCGATTGCATAATAAATACCCGGTGAACGTACTAACTGGCTGACGATAACACGTTCAGCACCGTTAATAACAAACGTACCGGTTGCTGTCATTAGTGGCAAATCACCCATGAAAATCTCATGTGTAGCAATTTCGCCGTTTTCTTTGTTGTGTAATCTCACCTTTACTTTCAAAGGCGCTGCATATGTTGCATCTCTTTCCTTACACTGCTCGATGGAATATTTCTTTTCATCTTCACACAAAGTAAAGCCAACAAATTCCAAGCTCAATTTACCGCTATAGTCTGCGATTGGAGAGATGTCTTCAAAAACCTCATTTAAGCCTTCGTCCAGAAACCACTGGTAAGAATCTTTCTGAACCTCGATGAGGTTTGGCATTTCCAGTACCTCTTTCTGGCGCTGGTATGACATTCTCATTGCCTTACCATTAGTTACGGAACGGATTCTGTTTTTCTCCATTGACGTTTCACCCCTTGTATGTTTTAATTTAATTAATGCTGAAGTCTCTTTTTGATAGACTCCTAGGCATAACTTGCCATAATAGTGCATTTCTCACTATATCATGCTTTGTCAAGAGTGTCAATAGATTTTCCTAAAATAATATTTTTCCCGACACAAAAGAGAACCTCCGCAAAGGTTCTCTCAAAATCTATTTCACGGCTGCTGCCCTATTCTTGCCATACCAAAGTATCACACCCACATAAGCCACTGCCGCACATACACCAACGATATAAGCGCCTGTCCATGGAATATTAAACCCAATCTTAGCATTCGCTATATAGGTAATTGTAACAAAAGCATACCAGGCACCCGGTATCAAAGGCATCCACACAAATTTTTCTTTTTTATGTTCAAACATCCAGATAGATATTGCCAAAAACGCAAACAACGAAAGGGCCTGATTCGACCAGGCGAAATAACGCCACAAAACATTAAAGCCATTTGCATTCATTTTAGCAAATACCAGAATCGCTGCCACCAGCGAAAAGATAACCGCCGACAGCGCCAAACGTTTCTTTGTCGAAGTCTGATCAATACGGAACGTATCCGCAATAGCCAACCGCAGTGAACGAAGCGCCGTATCTCCTGACGTAATGGGAAGTACAATAACTCCAACAAGTGCTATAATACCGCCCACAGAACCCAGCAAATTCTTACAAACCACACCAATGGTTGCCGTAGCCAGAGCCGGATCTGCGCTCTGAAGTCCCAGATTGTAAACTCCCATAGCTCCAGCAGCCCAAACCATAGCAATAAATCCTTCCACAATCATCATGTTATAGAAAGTCATACGTCCTTCTTTTTCACTTTTGACAGTACGGGAAATAATCGCCGTCTGTGTAGAGTGAAATCCAGACAAAATACCGCAAGCCACTGTAATGAAAAATACCGGAATAAAATGATTTTCCCCAAAGTAATCTCCGTAAGCAACCAACGGACCATTCCAGTTATCCCAAAGTTCTACCAGCGGATATCCCTGCACAAAAAGCCCTATAAACACACCAATAGCTGAAAACAGAAGCACTGCACCGAAAACCGGATAAATCCTTCCGATAATAGCGTCGATAGGAAATACCGTTGCAATAAGATAATAAGCAAAAATCACCCCATAGATTACCCAGGTAGAAACTGAAGTTGCTGCACCGTCAAATCCAAAGACCTGCGTCGCGGCTATGTCTCCCGGCGTGTAAACAAACACCGCACCCACCAGTAGAAGCAGTAAACTGCAAAAAACCTGATAGACTCCATAAACACCCTTATTGCTGTACTTCCGTATCATATCCGGCATCTGTGTTCCACCGTCCCGCAGACAAATCATACCGGAAAAGTAATCGTGCATAGCTCCTCCGATAATATTTCCGATAGGAATCGTAATAAAGGCAATGGGGCCAAACAAAATCCCCTGGATAGGACCCAGAATTGGACCTGTACCTGCAATATTCAGCAGGTTAATAAGACTGTTTTTCCACTTTTTCATAGGCACATAATCAATACCATCCTGCTTGGTATAAGCCGGAGTCTTTCTGTCATCCGGTCCAAAAACCTTTTCGCAGAATCTTCCATATAACGCTGCACCTACAAACAAAATCACAAGACCAATGATAAACGTAATCATTATCTTTCCACCCTCTTTTCTCTTTTTTATTACAGTATAGTATTAAAGCGTTAATTTGTAAAGTTTTTATCGCAGGAAAAATGACGAAATTATTTATAAAATTTTATTCAATTCAACAAAAAACTGCCGCATCGATGACTTTCATCACCGTATGCGGCAGTTTTGATTTTCCAGAAATGCTCTGAACGTTAAAATTATTTAAGAGTAACTTTAGCGCCTTCTGCTTCCAGTTTTGTTTTGATTTCTTCAGCTTCTGCTTTAGATGCAGCTTCTTTCAGAACCTTAGGAGCTCCGTCAACTACTTCTTTAGCTTCTTTTAAGCCTAAGCCTGTAGCTTCACGAACGATTTTGATAACTTTAACTTTGTTTGGTCCAACTTCTGTTAATTCTACGTCGAACTCATCTTTTTCTTCTGCTGCTTCTGCTGCTCCGCCTGCTGCTGCAACTACAACACCTGCTGCTGCAGATACACCAAATTCTTCTTCACAAGCTTTTACTAATTCGTTTAATTCTAATACGGATAATTCTTTGATAGCTTCAATAAATTCAGCTGTTGTTAATTTTGCCATTATAATTTACCTCCAATTTTTTCATTCATTATATTATTTGGTCTGCCCCTTTGGGCGGTCACTTCACTGAAACTGCTTATTAGGCCTGCTGTTCAGCAATCTGATTAAGCACACGAGCGAAGTTTGCGATAGGAGACTGGATACTTCCAAGCAATTTTCCAAGAAGTTCTTCTCTTGAAGGAACCTGGGAAAGTGCTTCGATTCCTGCCTTATCGTAGTAAGCGTCTTCTACAACACCTGCTACTAATTCCAGTGTCGGAACTGTTTTTGCGTATTTAGCAAGGATTCTTGCAGGAGCTGTTGCATCTTCTGTACATACAGCTAAAGCGTTTGTTCCTTCTAAATGCTGGCATAATTCTTCGCAAGCTGTTCCTTTGAATGCAAAGTTCATCATTGTGTTTTTGTAAACTTTGTAAACAACTCCAGCTTCTCTTAATTCCTTACGCATCTGTGTATCCTGCTCAACATTGATACCTTTGTAGTTTACTAAAACTACAGCTGCTGCATCTTTAATGCTGTTGGAAATTTCTTCTACGACAGGTTTTTTAAGTTCTACTTTTGCCATGAATTAGTGCACCTCCTTATTTTTTTAGGCTGCGCTGCTCAAAATTAAGAAAGCCTCTTTGCACAAGACAAAGAGGCTCAAAATCAATCTTATGAATCAAGAATGAATCTTTCCTCGGCAGGCGTTTTTATCCTTATGCCTTACGGCACCTGCTGTCTTCGGCAGCTATTCCTCTGATAAATTATCACAAAAACAATAATTTGTCAACGGTTTTTTTACTTTTCTACAGTAAAACAACTTTCACTTTTTATATCTCATGCGAAACTGATGGTATTTTCCCCGTCTGCACTTATCAAAAGACGTCCTATCCCCATGCAGGAATCCATTTGAAGCAAGTCATGAGGACCGGTTAAGTCCTTATATCTAAATATAAGCCGATACTCGTGATTATCCGTACGAATATACAGACCCTGAGCATATTCTTCTTTCAGCGCACAGTTTCTTACCGGATTATAAACCGACCGCATACACACCTGAACCGGCTGCATCTGCTTTCCTGCCAGCACCGCAAACATGGCTGTCTGCCCTTCCCCCTGCGCCTCTGCACTTACCGCCTCATTTTTTTCATACAAATTATAATGACGGGAAATTTTGCTTTCTATTCTGTGAAAAGAAATGTTTTCCTGCGGAAATACCAGCTCCATTTTTGCCCTTGTCCCATTGTATACAATTCTGTTATCTTCGCAAACAAGATTTCCCTGATTATTAAAATGGAAAAGCCTGCTGTAGGTGTGCTTTTCGCTGGTGTATGCCATATCTGCCAGAACATATACCCCCGGCTCCAACACCACAACCATTCTCTTTAAAAGCACCTGTACCCCCTTTTGCAGATAACCGGTATGCGCCCCTTCCAATACCAGATACCCTGCCTTTTGTATTGGCGAAATCCTCAATTCCGGCGCGGCATACTCACTCCCCCATGCATCGGTATATTCCATAAAATCCTTATTGTCCACCAACAGCGTATTGTGCGCATACGCACTTTTCAGCCAGATACGATTTTTCTCATGATAAGTGTACTGATACCTTCCCGCGTCGACCAACACATCCTCACCCTCACTGACTACATCTATATGCAGCTTGTCATTATGTCCGTGTCCGCCTCCCAGGCAGCCGTTTCTAAAGTGCAGATATTCTCCGTTACGTTCCCAGTTATTTCGCACATAATAGTTTCCGCTTTCTTCCAGCATAAAGTTTGTCTGCTGGGGCACACGCCCTAAAATTCTCTCATAAATTTCAGCTCCCTCTCTGCGCAAATCCCATATGCTTTCATAATCCGGGTACTGTCCGGCACAGCCTTTTAACACTTCCGCCTCCTTCTTTCCCTCTTTTGCAAGCAGAATAGCAGATACCGCCAGCATATCCTCTACATTCGTCTCATCGCTGTCTCCTGTAAGGGGCTGGCAGCCGTCCGGCTTTTTCCATGCCACATTCACCATAGCCATACGTCTGGCTGCTTCTGTTATTTTCTCAGGAATCTTTCTGCCCCAAGCCTGCAACATATGGATAGTCTCTAAGACGCAGTGAAGCACTTCATTATGGTACATACAGGACTGCTCCCAGTGTACGCCGTCCGAAAAAATCTGAATTTGAACTTCCTGTTCCAAACGCTTCAGCGCTGTTTCTGTATAAATTTCTTTTCCCAAAGCAAGCCCTATAAAAAGCAGACCGTGATTTTCAAGAACACCCCAGTTGCTGGATATCTGAAATCCCCTTTTCGCGTTAAAAAGATATTCTCCATGCTCTTCCAGGCTCTTTGTAAACAACTCCATAAAATCATCGTCTACCAAAGAACTGTTCTCGAAATATAAAATACTTTTCGTCCAGTTCTCTGCCCGGATTCCCGCCTCAATCTCTCTCCATGTGACCTTTTTGCTCTCTTGATTCAGAGGCACATGCTCAATCCAATCCCTCAGGATGCGGACAAAGGCTTCTGCATATTTTTCATTTCCTGTCATAGCATAAGCCTGTCCGAGGCAAATAAAATATCTATGCCGGTTCATCTGATAGATAAATTCCGAATCATCTGTGGGCATATAAGTCCAATCAATAGGATATTGAAATTTCTCAATTTTATAAGTGCGCTCCATATCCCATGGCAAATCAAAGAGAAATTCCAAACGAACCGCCTCATCCGCAATGCGCATAATCTGTCGGCAGTTCTCCTTGTGCTGCTGCAGGACCGTTTGCGTACACCAGCGAAATTCCCCTTCTTTATATCTGTTTTTCTGTCTTTCAAAATATGTTTTCTTATTCATAACACTCTATTCCTTTGTTTCAGAAATTTTTCTCTTAAACACGATAAACAGTGTGCCTCCCGCTATAAACATAGCAGACCATACGGCAAACGGTGTCTCATCTCCTGTTTTTACCTTATTCGGCTTTATCTTATCTGCACTTGCAGAAAACGCTTTATCAAATACCACACCAAAACTGTTTAAAGTTTCCACTTCTATCAAAGCACGCCCATCCTTTACTTTAACTTGGAACTTCTGCACCTTTGGATTGTCACAGGAAAGCACTGCAACCTCTTTTCCATTGTATCTCTCTCCCACAGGAAGCTGAAGTTCTGCTTTATGAGGAAGGGCAATCTCTTTTCCATCCTTTAAAAGCTGAATTTCAATAGGATTACTCAGCTGTTCCTTAGAGGAAAGCTCCTTCTCCATAAGCTTTACGTCTGCATGCTTTTTATCCAATGCTTTTACAGACAACTGCATATCAGAGGTTAAACCCTCCCCTGTTAATTGAATACCATGTTTTTCATTCAGCAATGTGACTTTTCCCTGGCTTTCCGGTCCTTCTGGTGTTTCTGGTGTTTCCGGTACCGCAGGAGACGAAAGCCGAAGTTCTGCCATACATGCCTCACCATTTGTTCCGGCCATGTGGAAGGTCAAAACAACCCCGCCTTCTTTCTTCTCGCAAGTTACATTTTCGTCCATTTGGATGCTGTCTGCTATTTCTTTGTTAACAGTAATCCGAATAGCCTCTGTATTCTTCATGGTAGGGTCAGAAACAGAAATTTTCAATGTTCCGCCGCCTGTTTCCTGCAGCATAACCGAAGCGGGTTTATCGCTTGTTATTCCTTCTACACTTCCTCCCTGCTCCTGCCAGAAATTTATTCCTGTAATCCCCAGTTCCTGGTGACGGACAGCCTGCACTTCACCGCTGTTTTCCAACACCGTTATTTTCGGTGCTTTTGCATAACGCTCTGTTTCCTCAACGCTTGTTTCCGGCAGCAGCACGTAGCTGTAAGCGGCATTTTCTGGATTCTGTCCATGGTCAACCCACATTTCCAGATAATTCTCTGTGCTCTCTCCTTCAAAGGTTCCTATATCCTTCCAGTTTCCTGTTGTCCGTCCCCGACGAACCTGAATTTCTGTATTTTCCTCCGGAAAATAATATCCTGTTCCCGCCGACTGATTCCCCTCTAAATGTGCCCAGCTTACCTTATCAAAGCTTGTACCTGACGCATCTGCACTGCGTTCAACAAGTTCTTTTACATTCGCTTCTTTGACCGGAATATCCGTTTCCTCTCCATTTACAAGCAAACGATTACTTCCATCTTCCTTCAGTTTTTTGTTTTCAATAGTTGTTTCCACAGGAAGTTCCATATTTTTATTCGTAATTCCTGCACCCAGACAAACAATCTCATCCCCAAACATGAACCACGACTTCTTGCCCTTTAACTCAGGAGCATAAGAAACCGGAGCATCTCCTGCAATTCCCTGTGTTTCTCCGGAAAACGCCATACCACTGATACCATAATTGCCAAGGGAAGTTCCTCCCACCCAGCTTTCGTTGGAACAGAAGTCCCCGCCCTGTGCAAATCCAGAGCCATCCGGCTTTCCCGTTCCGATATTCACAGGAACCACGGTAGTTCCCGGCAGCCTTAACGGATTTACTGTATTCCAGTAGTTTTCTGTATACTGTTCATCTGCATCATAAATATAAGTCATACCGTTATTCTGATGCCATCCAAAACGATTTTCGTCGTTCATAATTTCCGTATTCTGAATACGCTCTGAGTACATGGACAGGGCAAATAAGTAATTCTCTGTTCTGTGAACAGCACGGTCCATGAGCGGATAGGATTTATGTATTGGCGTCACCTGGCTTTGAATGGAGCTATCTTCTAAAATTTCCTTGGCTTTCTTTTTTATTGCCATGTTTTCCGCACCTGTAAGACTGTCCACAAATCCTTCATCCTCTTCCATCCAGTATTTCAAGGAAGAAAGTGTAGTATTCTTAGCTTCTTCGCTGAAAGAATCTGCAATCTGAAGAATAACCGTCATCGCCTCACGTCCCGCTGCCTTATTGCTGCTTGCAGGTCTGGACACAGAACGCCCCTTCAGGCAATCCAGCATCATTCCTCTGTACATGCCATTGCCAAAACTTTCTACTATATAACTCTCCAAATTTTCCTGAACCTGTTCCGGATACTTCCAGGGTGTGCCGGCAAGCAGAGAGGGTATTTTAGCTCCTCCCTTCATGAATTCAATTCCATAAGCCCCTAAATATGGTACTTTTATGTGGTCCAGATAAGAACCATCCGGATAAAAACCGCTGCTGTATCCATTCCCTGCTATCTGGGTGCTGTCTTCTACATTCTGAATAACAAAGGTTTCAGATGAGGCCAGCATTCCCAAATACACCAGTTCATTATCCTTTCTTAATGCGCCAAGGCCTACCGCTGTTGTGGAGCAGTCAATAATATTAGCCCCCTGAGCCTCCCGATATCCCTGGCCATGAGTACTGGCCGTGTTAATTACCCCTTCATGAAATGGGTCTGGCTGAAAGAAATAAAGAGATTCTGTATATGCCATAACCTGTTCCTCTGTCAGCCCGTCGTAAACCAGGACCAACGCCGGAATCAAGTCTTTCGGAATCCCAATCTCCCAGGTCCACCAGTTATCGGTCTGGCTTTTGGGTGTATAGCAGGAACCACACAGAAAATCCAGTATCTTTGTGATATCTTTCAGCATATCCTGATTCTGATACAGCTTTCCTCCCTCTGCGGCATAGGCTTTACACATGGAAAGTACTTTCTTAAAGGAAGGACGAAATTCCACCGCATCATCTTTGTATGGAATATTTTTATTCCCCTTTGCGCCCTCATCTTCTGTCCACGGAATACCGCTGCACTCCTCCTGCCCCTTATAAGCATAAGAATTCCAGATAGTTTCTGCCTCCTGGTTAATCTCCTCTAAAACCTCTGCTCCGCCTTCTTCCAGAGACAACTCCTTACCGATTAAAGATTCTTTCCACACCTGACGGATTTTCCCATAGTCTTCCTCCGCCGCAGACGGCAATACAGAAGGAGACTGATACAGGATTTCTACCTTCCACTGCGCTGTCTTTCCCTGGTCATCCTGTGCCACAACCACGACATTCCCTTTATTTTCTCCGGTAATTACTGCATTTCCACCCTCATCTGCAGTAATTTTTAACAAATGCTCTGCACTGGCATCTCCGGCCATACGGTTTCCGTCCGTTTCCCCTTCTTTTAACTCTCTCTTAATTTTTGAATAACCCGCATCTCTCAAAAATCCCCCGTCCTTCTTTAAGAATTTTGCACTCCATGTAACATTTTCAGAAAAACTCTCCGGTTTTTCCAGTTGGAGACTTTCACCCCTGACAACTGTAATTTTCTCATTTTCCACCGGCACTTCCATTTCCAAAGTTTCCTCTTTCTGTTCCTCAACGCCTGGCACAGACTCTGCAGCTGCACCTTCTTCTGTCTTTTCCTCTTCGTCTTCCTGCAGAACCTCTTCTTCCAATTTTTCTCCTTCTTCCGGCAGTGCCTCTTCTTGCTTTTTGCCTTCCTCTTCCGACAGCGCCTTTTCTTCTGCAATTTCCTGCGTATTTACCGGCTCTGCCCATACCCCTGTTACATGACTCATGCTCATTGCCGCAATCAGTATGGCACTCATATACTTTTGTGTTTTTCTTTTACCTGTTTTCATGGTTCCTCCTTTTTGAAAACCCTTCTTTTTATTCTTTTAAGTTACCATTCCCCCCTTCTTTTATAAATACAATATTTAGATTTCTCTATTACTATCTATAGGTTACTCTATTTTTTCTATTATTTTTTTAATATTCTATTATTTTTCTAAAGCAAAAGGTTCCCTTACCTATCGGTAAAGAAACCTTTCTCTGTCTTCGCTATGAAATTTTATTAAGTATTTCCCGTTTCTTAATATAAAATTATAAATACTTTTTCAATGCTTCTGCTTTATCCAGCTTTTCCCATGGCAGGTTCAAATCATTTCTTCCGAAATGTCCGTAAGCTGCTGTCTGTTTGTAAATCGGACGGCGAAGGTCAAGCATTTTGATAATACCTGCCGGTCTTAAATCAAAGTTTTCACGAATAATTTCTACCAGACGGTTATCAGAAAGTTTCCCTGTTCCGAATGTATCCACCATAACGGAAGTAGGATGAGCCACACCAATGGCATAAGAAAGCTGGATTTCACATTTCTTTGCCAGACCTGCTGCCACAATGTTCTTTGCTACATAGCGGGCTGCGTATGCTGCAGAACGGTCTACCTTTGTGCAGTCCTTACCGGAAAATGCACCGCCGCCGTGACGTGCATATCCGCCGTAAGTATCTACAATAATTTTACGTCCGGTCAAACCACTGTCTCCGTGAGGGCCGCCGATTACGAAACGTCCAGTAGGATTGATAAAGAATTTTGTATTCTCGTCTACCATTTCCTTTGGCAGAATCACATCAAAAACGTGTTTCTTAATATCTTCATGAATCTGTTCCTGGCTTACTTCCGGGTCATGCTGTGTAGAAAGCACTACTGCATCCAGACGTACCGGTTTGTCATTTTCATCATACTCTACGGTAACCTGTGTCTTTCCGTCCGGTCTTAAATAAGTCAGAGTACCGTCTTTACGAACCTTTGTAAGCTGTAAAGCCAGTCTGTGGGCCAAAGCAATCGGATATGGCATATATTCTTCGGTTTCATCTGTAGCAAAACCAAACATCATACCCTGGTCACCTGCACCGATAGCGTCCAGCTCTTCCTCAGACATTTTATTTTCTTTAGCTTCCAGAGCCTTGTCCACGCCCAATGCAATATCTGCAGACTGCTCGTCAATAGTAATGATAACGCCGCAGGTATCTGCATCAAATCCATATTTTGCTCTTGTGTATCCGATTTCGCGAACCGTATCTCTTACGATTTTCGGAATATCCACATAAGCGTTTGTTGTGATTTCACCCATTACCATCACCATACCTGTTGTGGTTGCTGTTTCACAAGCAACACGGCTCATTGGGTCTTTTTCCATAAGCGCGTCCAGAATGGCATCGGAAATGGCGTCGCACATTTTATCCGGATGGCCTTCTGTTACTGATTCAGATGTAAACAATCTTTTTTCCATGTATGAATTCTCCTTTTCTTTGTCTGTATATTTTCTCCTGCCCGGTGGTTCTCCATTCAGAACACATTTCCGCGTAAAAAATGAGCCCACCTAAGCGGACTCATCTATATTTCGTAATATGAACCCTCTTATTGTTCGACTACTCGCTCAGGTTGGCACCTTCCGCTTGGCGGGGTTGCCGTGACTTCACAGTTCCTATGTAACTCCATCACTCTGAATAAGAGAAAATATAAATATTCAGTTGCAAATATTACAATAACCTTTTTGCAGGCTTTCGTCAAGTATTATTTTTATCCCACTCTCAGCTGAAACTTCTTCAGTTCCTTCTCGCTGGACACTTTTTCGATTTCTGCTCCAAGGCTTCTGAGTTTCTCCTCGAATCTCTCATACCCTCTCTGGATATACACAATATCATCTACAATGGTAATGCCTTCAGAAGCCAGTCCTGCAATCACAAGGGCTGCTCCCGCACGCAAATCAGGCGCACTGACTCTGGCACCGGTAAGCTTCTGCACACCGTCAATGATGGCGGTATTGCCTTCCACCTTAATATTGGCACCCATTCTTGCCAGCTCGTCCGCATATTTGAAACGATTCTCAAAAATACTCTCCGTTACAATGCTTGTCCCTTCGGCCAGTACCAGAGCTACCGCAAACTGCGGCTGCATGTCCGTAGGATAGCCGGGATACGGCATGGTTTTTACATTCGTGCGTTTCAGACGCTTATTAGCCACTACACGCACAGCGTCATCAAACTCTTCCACCTGACATCCGATTTCCTCCAGCTTTGCGGTGGTGGCTTCCAAATGCTTAGGAATGACATTTTTTACCATAACATCTCCCATGGTAGCGGCTGCCGCACACATGAAAGTACCTGCCTCAATCTGGTCCGGAATGATGGAATATGTGGTTCCGTGAAGTTTTTCCACACCCTGAATACGGATAACATCTGTTCCCGCACCTTTGATGTTGGCTCCCATGCTGTTTAAGAAGTTGGCAACATCCACCACATGAGGCTCTCTGGCCGCATTTTCAATGGTTGTGTTCCCCTCTGCCATAGCTGCTGCCATCATAATATTAATGGTAGCGCCTACAGACACCATATCCAGGAAAATATGCTTTCCGGTCAGATGGTCTGCCTTTGCCACAACAGCTCCGTGAATAATATCCACAGACGCTCCCAGGGCCCGAAATCCCTTTAAATGCTGGTCAATAGGACGACTGCCGATATTACAGCCTCCCGGAAGCGGAACTTCCGCATTTTTATACTTGCCTAAAAGAGCCCCCAAAAGATAATAGGACGCTCTGATTTTCTTAATATACTCATACTCCACGCTGATATTTCCGATAGTCACCCCTGCAATTTTCACCTCTGTAGGACTGATACGGTCAACGGTTGCACCAATTTCTCTGATTGCTTCCAATAAAACATTAATATCTCGAACATCCGGTAAGTTCTCAATGTGTACCGTTTCATCTGTCATAATCGCCGCTGCCAAAATGGCAAGTGCTGCATTCTTTGCACCGCCAATCTCTACTTCGCCGACTAACGGATTTCCACCTTTGATAACATACTGTTCCATATACGCACCTCTTATTTTTCCAGGCAACAATGGCCTTGTCTCAATCTATATTCACTGCTTTTCTGCAGTATTGACATTTTCTAAATTATTTTCTGAATTCTATATAAAAAGCCATATCCGAATCAAAGTCTGTCTTTCAAAATATCCTATTATTATTTTATGGCTTACCCATTATATTATAACAGATAAGCCCATTTGTAAATAAAAATTAACATTTTCATCGGATACACATGTTTTCTCTTTCGATATTCTCTATTATTTTTTCAGTTTCTCTATAATTTTCTGTAAAGTCTCTTCTATATTCAGATTTTTCTCATCAACAACAATATCTGCATATTTTTCATACAGAGGCGTTCTCTCATCATACAGGTCTTTCAGCGTCTGTCCGTCTCTGAGAACCACACCTCTTCCTTTGAGATTTCCCAGTCTCTGTCTGAGGATTTCATAGTCCAGCTTTAAATACACCACTGTACCAATTTCCCGCAGATGCTCCATGGCCTCTGTGCAGTAGGCAACGCTTCCGCCTGTGGCAATCACTGCTTTTTCCGTTTCAATAGAGGCGTTCACCCGGTTTTCAATTTTCAGAAATCCGTCCTGTCCCTCGTCGGCAATAATTTCGCGCAGCAGTCTTTTCTCTGCTTTCTGAATCAGAAGGTCTGAATCCACAAACTCGTATCCCAGCACTTTTGCCAGAATGACACCCACGGTGCTTTTTCCCACACCCGGCATTCCGATTAATACTACATTCTGCTTTTCCATGGCTGTTTACCCCTTCTTTCTCGGCTGTTTCTTCTTCCGTTTCTTCTTAATGCTGTATCCGAAAGTCCCCAGCTTTTTCCCAAGTCCATAATATTCTCCATGAGAATATACAATAGGATTTGCCGAAGCCAAATCAAACTTCCCCTTCTCGTCCATATAAGCCGTATCCACATGCACAGCCAGTACATCTGCAGTAAAGACACTGTGGCTTCCGTATTCTTGAATCTCTCTTACCCGGCACTCAATGGACACGGGAGATTCCCCAATCATGGGCACCCCTACATGGCTTGCCTTTTCTCTGGTCAAACGCAGTTCTTTAAACTTATCCACATCCCGGCCCGATTTCACACCGCAGTAATCCGTGGCAAAAGCCAGCTTTTCCGTTGTCAGGTTAATTACAAATTCTCTGGTATCCGTAAGCATTTTATAAGAATATCGCTCCGGTCTTACGGAAATAGATACCATTGGCGGATTGGTACACACCGTTCCGGCCCATGCTACCGTAATAATATTGTCATGCCCTTCCTCATCTGCCACACTGACCATTACCACCGGCAGCGGATACAGCATGTTTCCGGGTCTCCACTCTGCTTTCGCCATACAAATCTCCTTCGCTTTCCTGATTCTGTTTCTTAATTATTATTCTGCTGCAGGGTTCCGATAAATGCAGGAATCAGCTGTTTCTTCCTGGAAACCACTCCCTGCAGTACATAGCCGCCCTGCGCTTCCTTTACGCCAAAGGATTCCTCCACCAGACGGCAGCTTCCCTCTCCGTAACAGATGACTTCTGAAGATTCTTCTAAAATATTCGTCAGCATAAAGAATACCATGGAAATTCCGTTTTTCCCACATTCATGCTGCATAAAAGGAATCAGCCGCTGCTTCAAATCCTCCAGTTCCTCTGCATTCATGGAACTTATCTGTCCCACGCCGAAATTCACCTTGTCAGAAGTGAAACGCTTGAAATCCTGATAGAATATAACCTCTGTGGTCTTTCCCTTCAGATTGCTGCCTGCCGTAAACATTTCCTTTGCGTGTTCTTCGATATTAATACCTGCAATGAGCGCCAGCGCACCTGCCGCCATTTTATCAGAAGAAGTACAGGTAGGAGAGCGGAACATCAGCGTATCTGAAATAATAGCTGAGCACAGAAGACCTGCAATAGCCGGACTGATTTCCAGCGCCTTTTCCGTATACATCTGATACATAATGGTGGCTGTACAGCCCACCGGCTGGTTACGGAACATAATGGGCTGCAGAGTTTCCAGAGAGCCCAGTCTGTGGTGGTCTATAATTTCCAACACCTCAGCTGCGTCAATGTTGTCTACAGCCTGAGTTTTCTCATTATGGTCAACCAGAATCAACTGCTTCTTCTTCATTCCCAACAAATTACGGCGGGAAACCGTTCCGATATACTTCCCGTGCTTATTTACCACCGGAAAGGCCCTGTGCCGGTTCTTTACCATGATATCCCGAATATGGTCTGTAAAATCATCCGTCTGAAAGGTAATGAGATTTTCCTTTTTCATAATGTGTTTCACCGGAATACTCTGATTGATCAGCCGGGCTACCGTAAAGGTATCAAGGGCAGACTGAATCACCACACACTGATTCTTCTCTGCCGCCATTTTAATATCCTCTGCTACCTCCGCATGATTACACACAATAATGCAGCTCACATTCTGCTCAATGGCACACAAATGGTCTTCATGGCGGTCTCCTAAAATGACCAAATCGTCTTCTTCCAGAAATTCTCCCAGTTTGTCCGGATGTGCCGCACCGATAACCACTTTCCCCTTTACAAAGTAGCCGTGGGAGTTTCCTGTCACCACAGTACCCTCCACAGTGTTGGCAATGCTTCTGTATTGGGTTCTGGCATTAGACAG
The DNA here is from genome assembly GCF_013304445.1 of Blautia hansenii. Lineage (GTDB taxonomy): Bacteria > Bacillota > Clostridia > Lachnospirales > Lachnospiraceae > Blautia. The sequence continues at coordinate 20,872 of NZ_JAAITA010000014.1, read as the reverse complement.
AAAATAATTGTCATGGGCGTCCATGTAGGATTTTGCAATATCCCCCGTGGTAATCAGCCCCTCTAACTGTCCGTCCTCCTTGGTAATAGGAAGTGTTACGGCGCTGCTCTCTTTCATAATGGCCCAGGCGTCTTTAATCGAAATATTGTTGGGAACTCCCGGTGTTTCCCGAATTTCCATGTCCTTCACCTGGGTTCCCACATCCGAAAGATATCCCGGCGCCTCCACGCCAAACTTTTTCAGAACATACTCGGTTTCTTCATTTATCTGTCCTGCACGCTTTGCAGAATATTTACATCCGTTGTTCACTCTGTTTTTGATATCTGCATAAGCAATTGCCGAACAGATAGAGTCCGTATCCGGATTTTTGTGTCCTATAATGTATATTTTCCCCTGTTTCGCCATATCCTTTTCCTTTCAGGTTTTCCAGCATGAAATGCGATAATTGATGATTTTATAGTAACACACTTCTAAATCAATGGCAATTGTGTTATACTGGACGCAAATCGAAAATTGGGAGGTACAAACATGTCAGAAGAAACAAAGAAACAGGAAACGATGGAAGATTTCATGGAGGAAATCAACGCGTCTTTCTCCAATTTCCGGGATGACGATATGCTCATCTGGGACAAACTGGTGCAGATGCAGGAAGATAAAACAGAATTTGAAGTCACAGTAGAAGGCATTGTAAAGGGCGGCGTCATTGCCTATGTGGAAGGTATCCGGGCTTTTATTCCGGTTTCCAAGCTGGCTCTGCACTATGTAGAAAATCCGGAAGACTATCTGAAAAAGACACTGATGGTAAGAGTATTTGAAGCAGACGAACAGGAGAACCGCCTGATTCTGTCCGCCAAAGAAATCTTAAAGGAAAAGGCAGACGCTGAAAAACTGGATAAAATCAATGATATTAAAGTGGGAAGCATTGTAGAAGGAAAAGTAGATTCTCTGCAGACTTACGGTGCATTTATTGATTTGGGAGACGGACTCTCCGGTCTGGTACATATTTCCCAGATTTCTGATAAGAGAATCAAATCCCCCAAAGCCGTTTTAAACATAGGGGATACCGTGACAGCGAAAGTCATCAAAAACGAAGACGGCAAAATCAGCCTGAGCATGAAGGCTCTGATAGAGATTCCGGAAGAAAAAGAGGAAGAACCGGATTATGAACTGCCGGAAAGCGAGGAAATTTCCACCTCTTTGGGTTCTCTGTTTAAAAATCTGAAATTATGAGAAAACTATTAAATCGTTTCTTTATTGAAGGTTCCAGTGGTATGGCCTGCGGTCTGTTTGTGACGCTGGTACTGGGAACCGTTCTGCAGCAGACTGCAGGACTTCTGGAAGGGCAAATGGCTGCCCTTCTTCTTCATCTGGGACAGCTTGCCGTATCCCTCACCGGCGCGGGAATCGGCATTGGTATTGCCACCCGTCTGGGAGAAAGTTCCCTGGCAGCTATTTGTGCGGCAATCGCAGGAACTGTAGGCGCTTTTGCCGAAGAATTTGCTTCCGGGGCGCTTTTTACAACAGAGGGAACCTTGTCCCTTTCGGGAAAAGCAGAGCCTCTGGGGGCTTTTTTTGCCGCATTTACTGCCATTGAACTGGTACGGCTTATAGAGGGAAAAACCAGGGCAGATTTGATTCTGGCTCCTGTTGCCGGAATCTTAGGCGGTTCCCTTGTAGGTATCTGGGCGGGAATTCCCATTACCCATCTTCTGCAGTATCTGGGAGAAACCATGAATTGGGCCACTCAGCAGAATCCGCTCCTTATGGGCATCACAGTGTCTGTGCTTATGGGCATTTTTATTACGCTGCCTCTAAACTCCGTAGCGCTTGCTGTATCCCTTAACCTCACCGGTCTGGCTGCAGGCGCCGCTACCATTGGCTGCTGCTGCAGTATGGTTGGCTTTGCCGTTGCGGGATACAGAGAAAACGGAGTGGGCGGTCTGTGCTCGCTGGGGCTTGGAACTCCTTTTCTGGAATTTCACAAAATTATACAAAGACCTCTTATCTGGCTTCCCACCATACTTTCCAGCGCCATCTTAGGCCCTGTGGGCACTATGGCAGCAAAGATGAGCAACACTGCCGACGGAGCCGGGGCCGGTTCTATGGGACTTCTGGGACAGATTTCCACCTTTCAGACCATGACCGCGCAGGAAGAACCCGCCATAGTTATGACAAAAATCCTGCTTCTGCATTTCGTACTACCTGGGCTTCTGAGTCTGGGCATCGCAGAGGGCATGAGAAAACTGCGGCTGATTAAAGATGGGGATATGGCATTGGCACTGTAAACGGATAACTCGCAATAAAAACCATATCCATATTGAAAGTCAAAAGGACTGCGGCATGAAACCGCAGTCCCTTTCTACATTATATTCTGTCAGTTCTCTGAATTTCCGGAAAACAATTCTTTGATAAAGCTGATAATTTTCTCGAAAAATCCCTGTACCTGCTCCTTATTAATATCCAGCTTCAGTCCCAGGTCTTCAATCTTTCCGTACAAATCTTTTGCCTGTTCTTTTAAAGTATCCACATCCAGATTCAGATTGTCAATCTTCTCCATGAGTTTTACAATGGCCTGACGGTCCTCCTCCGAAAGCTGAATACTCATTTCCTGAGCCGCCTTGTCCACCACTTCGCCAATCTCCTCGGCCGTAACTGCGTGTCCTTCTACTACCTGCTCCTTGACTGCGCCAATAAGCTGCTCAGCCTTATCCGTGTCTCCTACACTTTCTGCCACTTTTCCGGTAACCACCAGCTCGTTGGTAGCAGTTTCCACATTTTCCGTCTTCACAGCCTCTCCCGTCATGTTCTCATACGACTTGATAGCACCTACTAAAGCTGCTGTACCGGAAATATTAAAGGGACCTGCCACAATAATGTCTGCGTCCTTAATTCCTGCAGTAGCCAATGCATTTTCATACATGCCGGAAGTGCAATAGGTAATGTTTTTCGTTGTTACGTTAATACCATTCCCCTCTTCTTTTCCTTCCACCAGTACGGAAGACAGCGCCCGCGTACCGATAACGCTTTTATCCAGGTAAGAATCCAGATAATCATGCTCATCCTGATTGGTAACGGTTGCCACTGTATAGTTTTTCAATTCATCCTCTGTCACTCCCAGCAGGTTCAACACCGTTGCCCTTTCATTCGCATTCAAATCCGCTCCAAGAGAAACATAAGGTACATTCAGCTTTGCATCTTCCCTGTCTGCATAAGCAGAAAACGGTGTAGCTGCTATCATAAGCCCTGTCAACAGTAACGCAATTCCTCTTTTCTTCATATTCCTGTCTCCTGTTTCATCAAATTTCAAATCTCTGTTTTAAATTTCCACCCCATTATAGCACAAACCTGCAGCAGAAACATCTAAAGTTTATCTAAAGTCTTTCCAAATACTTCTGAAAGGCAATTTTGTTTACCCTTTAAACAAATTATCCTTGCCCCTGTCTGCCGAACCGTGTATGATAAAAGCAGATAAAATTTTGTACGAAGGAGGCGTCATTATGCCCGTTGTCAATCAGGAAATGATACGGAACACCAACCGACGGCTGGTGCTGGAATATATTGTAAACAATCCCCCCATCTCCCGGGCGGATTTAGCCAAACAACTGCAGCTTACCAAGGCCACCATTTCCAATATTGTGCAGGAACTTTTAGACCGAAACCTGATTCTGGAAATCGGAAGTGCAAAAACCGCCATGGGCCGGAAACCTATTCTGCTGGAATTTCACAAGCACTGCGGCTATGCCCTTGCCATAGACGTGCGTCCCCGGCAGATTATTACTCTAATCACAGATTTAAAAGGGGAAAACTGTCAGGTAACAGAATATCCGTTTTCTTCTGACGAAAACCTTCTGCCGCTGTTGGAAGAAATTATTGCCGGACATATAGAAAACTGCCGGGATACTTCTTATGGAATCGTGGGAATTGCTATTGGTATTTATGGTGTGGTACAAGAAAATCAAATTGTTTTCACACCATACTATCCCCTCCCGGACCCTCATCTGGGGCTGCTGCTTTCAGAAAAATTCAATATTCCCGTTCTTGTGGAGAATGAGTCCAATTTTTCTGTGTTGGGGGAGTCTGCCTTTCACTACGGCTACGAAAACATGATACACATCAACATCCACGACGGTATCGGTATGGGAATTTTGATTAACGAAGAACTCTATAAAGGACATGACGGATATGCCGGAGAGCTGGGGCATACCATTCTCTTTCCCGAAGGAAAACCCTGCGCCTGCGGCAACGAGGGCTGTCTGGAACAGTACGCTTCTGAGAGAGCCATTCTGGAAGAATATGCCTGCAGAACCGGCCGGGAGACAGTAACCGCAGAGGAATTTTTAGAAGATTATCAACAGAAGCTGCCGGAAACCAAAGAAATGATGGATTTGTTTGTAAAGTACATGGCCATTGGCATAAATAATGTAGTAAATACCTTTAACACGGATTTGATTGTGCTAAACAGTTTTTTCTCCAACTGTATTCCCGACATAAACCGGCGAATTGTGGAATATCTCAGCCGTCATCAGAACCGCGACTGCAAAATCATCCCTTCCCGCCTGCAGGATATTTCCTGCTTAATCGGGGGTATCCGGGTGTGTACAGAACATTTTCTGGATATTCGCCACCTGCAGATTCAAACCCTGTCCCCGGATTTGGAGAATTCTTAACATTCATAAATCTTTTGAATTTCGTTCATGAATTCTTCACAACTTCAACACGATTTGAACATATTTACGGGATATACTAATATCATAAAAATAATACAGAGCACATTATTTTTATATTTTCTTTTTCATATGTCGACTCGCAAGAGTCGGCTCTCCTTCCTTTAATATTTATAGAAAAAGCCACCGCAGAAAATGCGGTGGCTTTTGTGTTACCGTAATTTTACAAATGCATTGGCAAGGGCTGCAAAAGCTTCCAGCGTCAGGGCTTCGCCCCGAATACCTTCCGGAAAACCGCAGGCTGCTATGACATTTTGAATTTCTTCTTTTGTAAAGGAGAGTTCCGGCGAATTTTTCAGACCATTTGCCAGCGTTTTCCTTCTCTGATTAAAAGATGCCCGGATAATGCGGAACATCAGCTTTGTATCCTCCACTGCAACCGGCGGTTTCTCATGTCTGGTAAGACGGATAACCGCACTTCCTACCTTTGGTCTCGGCATAAAGCAGTTCGGCGGCACATTTGCCACAATATAAGGCTCGGCATAATACTGCACGGCCAGAGACAGGGCACCGTAATCTTTCGTTCCCGGTCCTACCTGCATACGGTCTGCCACTTCCTTCTGCACCATAACCGTAATAGAGTCAATAGGCACTTCTCCCTCAAACAATCCCATGATAATCGGCGTTGTAATGTAATAGGGCAGATTCGCCACAACTTTAATGGGTTTTCCACCGTTGCGCTCCTCTGCCAGCTTTCTGATGTCTACTTTCAATATATCTTCATTGAGAATCGTTACATTCTCATAATCCTGAAGCGTGTCCTCCAGAATGGGAATTAACACCTTATCAATTTCTACTGCAAAGACCTCTCTCGCCGCACTGGCCAGATACTGGGTCATGGTCCCGATACCGGGACCAATCTCCAGAACAAAGTCTTCTTTTGTAATCTCTGCAGCATTTACAATTTTATCTAACACATGGGTGTCAATGAGGAAATTCTGCCCGAATTTTTTCTGAAAAACAAATTCATACTTCTGGAGAACTTCTATAGTTCTCTTTGGATTTCCCAGATAAGGGGCTGTCATTTCGTTTCCTCCTGTTTAAATGTCAAAGTCTTTTTCATACAGCATGATTCTGCCGCTTTCGTCCAGATGGCGCTTTCCTACCTTACGGCCAGGTCTTCTGCCCTTTTTGGACGCCCTTCTAATGGCTTCGTCCATCATTTCCCGTACCATACCAATGGCCACCGGGTTTTCTTCATTCTGATTGTCTCCAATCAAGGTGTACAGCGCTAATACCGCCATGTCATCAATTTTATATCCCAGTTCTTTTGCATACGTTTTTGCAAAGGAAACCAGCTCGTCATTGGTAAATACCGGAATCACCACGCGGGAATCAAATTTTTTCATAAATTCCGGATAATCTGCTTCCAGAGCGCGGATACCCGGCTTCAGGTCTTCCAAAATCACAGTCAGACGGTTTGTCTTAAATTCCATAGCCTTGGACAGATTCTCTACGGTTTCGCCACTTAATTTACCTGCGTCCTCTACAACCAGAAATCCTCCTGCCAGAGTATTCACTACTGCTGCAGGGTCTTTCTTATTCAACTGCTCTGCGGTAAGGAACGCAACTCTGGCACCTTCCATTTGGCGTTCTTTGCAGAGTGCTTTAATCAACCCTTCGGAAAGACGTGTCTTACCGGAGCCTTCACGTCCGGTCACAATAATATTGCCGGAACAGGAGGTCTTTGCACACGCAGATTCCTGCGCAGTATCCAGCGCTTCATTAATCTGCTGGCTCATACCCGGAATCGGTGCAAAATAGGTGAAAAGACGTCTGTGCTCTTCTTCTGTCAGATGGTGGCGCATAAGACCTTCCACTGCCGTCTGGAATGCCTGGGAACTATGCTGTCCGCTCGCTTCCACAGACGCTGTCACACGTTTCATGTGTGATTCTTCCTTATTAGGTTTTACCACATCTTCCAGTTCCTGTGCCAGAACTTCTGAGAAATCAAGTTCTCCCAGCTTTTCTTTTACAGCCTCTACCGGAATTTCCTTTGTAGCGCCTTCCGGCACTTCCAGTTCTGCCGGCTCAACAATATCCGGTATTTCGATTGTGCCGGAAACTTCTGCCGCTTTGGACTCCGTCTCGACTTCCTCTACGGCTTCCGCTTCTTCCAGTTCTGGTTCTGTTATGTCCACAACTTCTGGTTCTTCTGATTCTGTTTCGATTTCTACAGCGACTTCTTCTCTTTGCGGCTCTGCTTCCACATTCTCCACAGCTTCTGCTTCTTCCGGCTGTTCCGCTGTATTAGAAGTTTCCTTTGCATTTTCTCCAGCTGCCAGAGCATCAAATTCCTCTGCCTTTTCTGAAAGGGCTGCACTGAGATTTCCTGCCACAATCGCTGCTCTTGCTGCTGCCGGTGCCGGCAGTCCGGTATCCGGAACTGCAGTCTGAACGGCTTCCTCTGGCTTCGGCTGCTCTGCTTCCGCTTCAACTTCATCTGTTTCCGCTGTTTTTGCAGTTTCTTCGGTTCCACCTTCGGGCTGCGTCTCCTCGGCTACTGCCTGTGCCAGTTCATTGGCTGTCTCTGCCAAAAGCGCTTCCAAATCAAATTCCAAATCCTTTGTATCTGTTTTGAAAGCCTCTGTATCTGCGCTCTTAGGCGTAAACATCTGAGATTTCGGCGCTTCTGCCTTGACCTCCATGGTCATAGCCCCACCTACATGGAAAGGTTTAAATCCTGTCTGTCTGTGAATATCTTCCGGCTCTAAGTCCTTAACAATATACTCTTCTTTCTTTTCAGACGGTCTGCTTTCCGGTTCACAGGTAGCCGCGGTTTCTTCCGCTTCCGCTCCGCCCTGGAAAACATCTCTCAGTCCCTGTGCCACTTTATCCTGAAGATTTTCAGGCTGCTGTGGCTTTGCCGTATACATCGGCACTGCTTCCTCTTCTTCGGGAGCCTCCGCAGATACGGCAGGTGTCCCTGCACTTATATCACCAATGGTAATACTCTTTAAAATCTCCTCAATTTCCTTATCCTGACTGCTGCTTAGAGCATTATCAGCCGCTTTTTCCGTTTCCGCTGTCAAAACTGCCGCATTGGCTGCTGCTCCCGCCGGATTCCCTGCTCTGTTAGCTGATGGTTTCAGAAATCTGCTGTCATATTTCTCTTTCTGTGACGTTGTCAGCGGTGCAAACTTCATTTTCAGTTCCATAGCCTTATTCACATAACGGCCTTCACTAAACCACAAAATCAAATCATCGCACTCTTCTACACACGCTTCCGTCATTCCCGCTTTTGCATACAGACGAGCCAGTTCGTAAGCCCAACGCTCTGTATATTCTCGGTCTTTATATTCCTGTAATATGGAAATCTGCTCTTCAATAGGGGAACGTCTTGCCCTGTAAATTTTATACTTCAGGATATAACGGCTGTTGTCATTGGGAGATACTTCCACAAACCGTTTATAATAATCCACAGCCTCGTCAAAGTTTCCCATTTTAATGGAAAGTTCCACCAGTCTGTACAGAACTGTTTTTCCAATAGGCGCTCTCTGGTGAGCAAGAAGAAGCAGTCTACGACTGTCATTATACCTTTTGTTGGCCTCATAAATCTCACCGACCATGCACAAGGTTCTGGCACTGCGAACTCTTCTCCAGTCAATCGTATCAACAATTTTGAGGGCACCCTTGTAGTCTTGTCTGTCGACCAGGTCCGTAATTTCATCAAGTTTTGCCCTGTACTCGTTTTTGTCCAATTTTTTCACCTCTGTAACTTCTTGATTGGTATATAGTTTCAAATATGTATTCTTATCTATAATCTGTTGTTGAGGGTATAAGATTCCATAATTGATTTTAGTTTATCATACTGCGATATAGATGTCAAAGTAAATGATTGGCATATTTTGAAAAGGATTGTGCAACTATAAGTGAAAAAAGCATTAGATTTCTCAGTATAAAACGCCTATACTGAAACTGTATTTACAAATTTTTTATGTGGGAGGTTGTTATGGATAACAGATACAGAAGAGACCACGAAATGGCATATTTTTCAGACGAATCCGTTATCAGCGAACAGTTGGAAACGAAAAAAGCGGTAAAAGAATACAATGCTGTTATGCCTTTTGATATGAAGAAGGGCATGGACTGCATTGCCCGTACCGGTATAAAACACAAAGAAAATATATATTTTGAGCCGCCTTTCCACTGTGAATACGGAAACCATATTGAGGTAGGCGAAAATTTCTATGCAAATGTTAACTGCATTATGCTGGACGTAGGTAAAATCACTATTGGAGACAATGTGCTCTTTGGTCCCAACGTCTCCATCTACACCGCCGGACACCCCATCCACCCGGAAAGCAGAAATTCCGGCTATGAATACGGAATTCCCGTCACTATTGGCAGCAACGTCTGGATTGGCGGAAGCTGTGTCATTCTCCCTGGTGTTTCTATTGGAAATAATGTGGTAATCGGCGCCGGAAGTGTGGTAACAAAAGATATTCCCGACAATGTATGTGCCGCAGGAAATCCCTGCCGTGTTATCCGGGAAATTACAGACGCTGACAGACCTTTTTACTTTAAAGACCGCAGATTTGACGACGAAGCATGGGCGAAAATCAACAGAAACAAAAAATAGTCCCTTGTAAAATGTTTCTGTAATCTTTCAAAAAGCTGCTGCATAAACAACTATCCGGTATTTACCTGATATGTTTCATACAGCAGCTTTTCTCTTATATTATAATTTCAAACCCTGTTTAGCCCCTGGCAGATACAAAAAGACGTCCCTTGTATTTGCCCAGCACCACAGCCAGGATATTTCCCATAATTCCGCAGGAAATCACTTCACCAATTCCAACCGTAAGCATCATAAACGGAATCGGCAGAACAACGCCGTAAGCATAGCGCAGTACAAAAGGAACAATCACAATGTTTGCCAATATAGGAGGCAGAACTGCGATGATTCTGTGGCATTTTCTAAGCTGGTAAGTACCTACTGCACCAATCAGAGTTGCAATACTTCCGAAAATAATATCCGGCAGAACTGCGCCTCCGGTGATGTTGCCTATAAGACAGCCTACAAACAGTCCCGGAATTGCCGCAGGTGTAAAAATTGGCAGAATTGTCAAAGCTTCTGCTACCCGGACCTGCACTTCCCCAAAGCTGAAAGGTGCAAATATCATAGTCAGCACCACATAGATAGCAGCAATCATGGCTGCCTGGGTTAAAAAGGTTACACTTTTGTTTTTCATATTCTGTTTTCTCCTTTAGTTTTGTTTTACGAGTGGAAGGTCGCGAACACTCGATTAAATTGCCCTATAAGACCTTGTTTTTTATGGGCTTTACAACGATTGGTAGTATAGCATGAAAAACAGAAAAAAGCAAGAACGATACGCCGCCGGGCAACTCTGCCTGTGTCATTCCATCATCCTCCGACAGATAAATAAAATCCATACCGCTTCCCATAATTTTGTAACTCCTTTTTATCAAGGCTTATCATGCATGTTCAGGATTTTTCCTATAAACTCCGGATGTCTTCCATCACGAATAAATACAGGAATCTTCTCCAGCGGTGCGTCTGTGAGAATTTCCTGTCCGCCCTCGAAAATTTCCCCTGTATGAAGATCCGTCCATCTTGCCCCTTTCGGAAGATACACCTTTCTCCACTCCGCGTCTTCGTAGACCATGGGCGCAATTAACAAATCACTGCCATACATATACTGTTCTTTCACATCCCAGGCCTTCTCATCATCCGGAAATTCATAAAACATGGTTCTCATGACAGGACTTCCTTTTATATGTGCCTCTTTCATAAACTCTCTTGTGTAATCTCTCATACATTCTCTGAACGAAATATATTTTTTCAAAATTTTATAAACCGTCTCTCCGAAACTCCATACCTCATTCTCCACCCCGGTGTGACAATTAGGCAGTCCATCACTGCCCGGTAGCATAGATGCAGGCATACGGTCTCCATGAAGCCGCATAACCGGACAGAAAGTCCCATATTCAAACCAACGGACCAACAGCTTCCGAAATCTTTCATCTTTAGGATTTCCTCCTGCAAATCCTCCAATATCTGTAGTCCACCATGGAATTCCTGCTAATCCCATATGAAGCCCTGCACAAATCTGTTTCCGCAAATCTTCATAAGTAGAATGTACATCTCCGGACCACACTAAAGCCCCATATCTCTGGCTTCCCGCCCACGCACAGCGAACTAAATTGACAATATTCTTCTGTCCTTGCTTTTCCATACCCTCATAAAAAGTTCTGGAATACATTTGAGGATAAATATTTCCCACCTGGACATTCGGTCCCATATGGTAACGATAATTCTCAAAATCATAAACTCCGAATTCCGGTTCCGCTTCATCTAACCAGAAAATCCGAATACCGTGGTCATAATAATTCTTCTTACATTTTTCCCACACAAATTTTCTGGCTTCCGGATTTGTCGCATCAAAGAAAAGGCTATCACCCCCAAAGGTCATGGATATGTTTACCCCCATCTCCGGCTTTACCAATAAATTTCTTTCCTTCATTTCTTCAAAGTTTTCGCTTCTTAAGTCAATTTGCGGCCATACAGATACCATCAATTTCACACCCATGGCCTCTAACTCTTTATTCATAGCCTCTGGATCCGGAAAAAACTTCTCATCAAACCGGAAATCCCCCATTCTTGGCCAATGAAAAAAATCTATCACTATGACATCTAAAGGAATATTTCTTTTTTTATATTCCCGAGCCACATTTAAAACCTGTTCCTGATTCCAGTACCGCAGTTTGCACTGCCAGAACCCCAGACCATATTCCGGCATCATAGGCACCTTCCCCGTAGCTTCCGCATAGGCCTCTTCAATCTCGGCAGGGGTATCTCCCGCTGTAATCCAATAATCCAATTGTTTCGTACTGTAGGATTCCCACTGCGTTACGTTTTTCCCAAAAGTCACCTTTCCCACTGCCGGATTATGCCACAAAAAGCCATACCCCCTACTGGATAGCAGAAAAGGCACACTGGCCTGGGAATTTCTATGTGCCAGTTCCAGAGAACAATATTTTAAATCCATGACTTCCTGTTGGTACTGCCCCATTCCAAACAATTTTTCCTCTTCCTGACTTTCAAAACTAACAGTCAGTCTATAATCACCTCCCAGAATCGGTTTGAATTTTCTGGCATAGAGATTCAAAGCCCCATGCCAGCCCTGCTCCTCCAAAAGCAGACGGTTCTCCTGGTTATAATAAGCAATCGTACCTGTTTTTGACCAAGGGTCTTCCGTCAAAACCGCCTTGATTTTCCCATTGATAATCACTCCCTGGTGTTGGGTGATTTCCACAACAGCCCCGGCTGCTTTTGTTATAGGAAGCAGGGCATAATCTGTTTCCTGTATATCGCCCATCATAGTACTGCGTACCCGTAAGCTGTTCCTGCCCCAGGGTTCTATTACCATTTTCTCTCCATTAAAGGTCCATATTAACTTATTGTTTGCTCTGCTGATTCGTCCCATAATCCTTCTCCTCACAGTCTTCCTCTGACAATTCTTTCCTTTCACTAAACCGCTTTTCTTATTATCCTTTTACAGCACCAATCATAACTCCCTTTTCAAAGTATTTCTGGATAAATGGATAAACACATAAAATCGGCAAGGTAGATACAATAATTGCGGCATATTTTACCTGTTCTGCAAACATTTGTCCATAACCTCCGGCCCCGGCTCCGGTTCCGTTGGCAAAAGCCTCATTCAAAAGAAGAATACTTCTCAAAACAATCTGTAAGGGGTCATTGTCATTATTGCTGTTAAACATCAAAGCATTAAAGAAATCATTCCAGTGATATACTGCATAGTACAAAATAAGGACTGCAATCACTGCCTTGGAAAGCGGAAGTACCACAGAAAAGAAATATTTAAAGTGAGAACACCCGTCAATGACCGCCGCTTCGTATAAATCATTTGGTATTGAACTTTCAATAAATGTTCTTGCAATAATCAGATTATAAGTATTTACTAACACCATAACAACCAGAATGGTCTTTGTGCTGATTAATCCTAAAGAACTGATTGTCATATAAAGAGGCACCAGGCCTCCGCTGAAAAACATGGTAAATACAAAGTAAAACATAATCTTTCCCCTGCCTTTAAAATCCGGCCTGGATAAAGCATAGGCCGCAGGCATGGTAACCGCCATATTCAAAGCAGTTCCAACTACTACATAAAAGATAGTGTTCAAATACCCCTTCCAAATACGCGTATCTTGAAGAATCTGCTGAAATCCGTAAAAATTAATATCTTTTGGCCAGAAGATTACCTTACCCTGATTTACCAAATTTGAATTGCTGACAGATGCAATAATGACAAACCAAAGAGGATATACGATAATAATAAAAACCACAATACTCAAAATCAGTACCGCCGCATTAAAAATCCGGTCACTCATTGATTTCTCTTTGATTACATTTCTTTTTCCTGACATTTCTATTACCCCCTACATCAATCCGGTTCCTGTCACCTTTTTAGACAGGTGATTGGTTACTATCAAGAACACAAAGTTAATCACCGTATTAAACAAACCAACAGCCGCACCAAAGCTAAACTGAGTGGATTTAATACCCACGGTATATACATAAGTAGAGATAACCTGGGAAGCACCAAGATTCAAGCTGTTCTGCATCAGAAACACTTTATCAAACCCTACATTGAGAATATTTCCCATATTCAGAATCAGCACAATCATAATGGTAGGAAGAATTGCCGGAAGGTCTACATGAAGCATGGTCTGCCAACGGTTCGCACCATCAATTTTGCATGCATCATACAACTGCGTATCCACAGATGACAAAGCTGCAATGAAAATAATACTGTTCCATCCCATGGTCTGCCATACACCAGACAGCACATATACTGGCATAAAGGCTTTTTCTGACCCCATTAAATTGATATTTTCGTTTACCAGATGAATCCCTTTTAAAAATCCATCAATAACACCTGTTCCATCAGCCAGCATAATACGCAGAATTGATACCATAACAACTACTGAAATAAAATAAGGAATGTAAACCGTTGTCTGTACGACCCTTTTCCACTTTTTATTCCGAAGCTGATTAATTACCATGGCAAGAATAATAGGAACCGGAAATCCGACTACAATACTGGCAAAAGCAATGACAAAGGTGTTTTTTAAAGTTACCAAAAACATAGGACTTTCAAAATATTGTTTGAAATATTTCAGCCCGGCCCACGCCCCTCCGGCAATTCCTTTCGTAAAATCATAATCACGAAAAGCTAATTGAATACCGTACATAGGAACATAACAGAAAATAAAAATGTACAGCATAGCCGGAAACAGCATCACCCACAACTGCCAGTTTTTATAAAAATATTTTTTTGCTTTCATCCTACCTCTCCCTTCCTGTTCAATCCAGAAGAAATACGGAAAGGGCTGCAGCACGCATGGATATGCAGTTTATGCAGCAACCCTTTTGCTCTTATTCTCCTAAATAATTATCAAATGCATTTTGGCGAATCTTCAATACTTCTTCAAGTCCTGCATCTTTAACACTCTGTACATAAGAATCCCATTCTGCATCAATATCAGCTTCTCCTGTAATCCATAAAGACCACTTGTTATCAATAATATTATTGATATTCGCTTGGTTCATGGCCATTGTATTCTGTTCTTCATCCGTATATTTCATAAAGAGCTGCGGATAATAAATATTTTCGTTATTTTTAGATAATGCCTCTTCATAAACACTTCTCTCATTCAAGGCGTTTTCCATATCCTGAGACATTTCAATCTCCACATATTCACGGATATACAAAGGTCCAAAATCAGCAAATGTACTGGTCCATTTCCAGGTTCCCGGGTCCATCTCTTCGTCCTGCGGCGGCAGCACTTTATAATGATTATCATCTACTTTTTCCACACATCCATCGGAAATGCCACCAAACAGAACTTCGACGGATTTTGTCTGGTCATAGAAACCATCAATAAATTTCATAGCAGCTTCTTTATCTGCACATTTTGCGCTCATAGCCACACGGTCCGCCTGCATATTCAACTGATCCATATCATAATTCCAGTAAGTTTCATAAGTGCCCGCCTTCACTCCATCATCATAAACCAAAGGAGCTACTGCAATATACTGGTCTGACAAAGTGCCAAATTTATCTGTCTCCTCCCATCCAAAACATGCACCTACCAGAGCTTCTCCATTTTCATTTCCTCTGGATAAAGACTGATAAGCAGAATAGTCATTCGTAATGGCATTTTTGTTAATCAGACCTTCTGAGTACCAACGATTCATTGTCTTAATAAAAGATTTATAGCGTTCATCAATAGCGTAACATTTTACTGTTTTATCTTCTACAAAGTATCCGTCTGTTCCAATGTCTGTAAGCTGGATGCCCAGAGACGGAAGCAGTTTTAACAGAGAATAGGCAGAGTTAAACCAGGCATTGTTTCCGCCATACGCATTGTAGTCTAATGGAATTTCATCACTGGGGTCTCCATTTCCGTTAGCATCTTCTTTTTCAAAGGCTTTTAAGACTTCTTCAAATTCTGAAAACGTAGTAGGAACTTCCAGCCCCAGATTATCCAGCCATGTTTTGTTCAGGAATAATACCGTGTTAGTTTCCGGCCATACGGTCTGCATCTTGGGAATACTGTAGATTTTTCCGTTTCCTGCTGTTGCCAGAACTTTTGTATCCGGAACTTCTGTAAACATTTCCTGTATATTGGGCGCGTTTTCCTCGATTAAAGGAGTCAAATCTTCAAATAATCCTGTATATTTCGTATAATCAGCTGCATTGGTTGCATTAAAAAGCAAATCCGGGATATCTCCGGAAGCAAATCTGGTAGATTTTACAGTTTCCCAATCCTGACGAATCTGTTCCCACTCAATCTCCACACCGGCCTCTTCTTCTAATTCCTGAACCCATTTCATGTCTTCTACATCCTGGGTCGCCGAATGAGATACAAACAATGCTTTTAATTTTGTTTTGCCATCTGCTGTCTTTTCCGGTTCACTGCTGCCGCCTTTACCACAGCCTGCCAGCATGCTCACAACCATAACCCCTGCCAACAACATAGATACTGCTTTTTTCTTCATACCTTTTCCTCGCTTTCCTTAATGTTTAATCTTTTTTCTTTAAATACAACTCATCAAAAATCCGGCACACCCCTTTTTTGCACTGGAACTTCAACCGGACTTTTCCCTCTTCTGAAAAACAACCTTTCTCCAGCGGAATCTCTAAAACCCCAAATTCTTCCTGTTGTTTTGGTACGTCAATATCCTGCTGAAAACCTCCGGAAGCAAAAAGCGTAAAGACGCTTCCCCTATCTCTTCCGGAAAGAGTCATGCATAAAACAGCTCCATCTTTCTCACCCTGCATTTCATAGGAAAACCATCCCTTTTCCCTGCAATACCTGGCCGAATGTCCGTCTACTATATCTGAATCTGTAAATTCTCCCTGAATGTGATGTGCAAGTTCATATTGGTCATTTCCCACCGGGAGTACGTCCAACTGCTCTCGTTTCAGTCTGTATCTTCTTTCTTCCCGCTCTTTAATGGCCTTCAGTTCTTTGGAGCCCTCCGGATAAACCATCCAGTAAATCCCGTAACGCTCCTGATAGCGCAGATAATGAGGAGTAAAAATTAGCGTCTTCTCCTGATTTTCCAAAGTAAACTGCATTTTTCCAGGGGTCTTTTTTAGAAAATATCCGGGATTCCGGTAAAATTCTTCTAAGCTTTCTTTTTTTAACACAATATAATCTGGAAGCAGTATTTCTTTCTGGGGAACCAATACATTCACACCTGTATAAGTCTCTTCCATTTTCTCTTTTCCCATATCCCCGCTCAACACATAAGGCCCGTAGACAAATGCACACGCATGAACATTATCCGGTAAAACCTTACACTCCAGTTCCATCGTATAAGTAATCACAACACTATGTCCTTCTTCCAATCCCCGTTCTAACAATATCCATTCCTTTTCTGTCACAGCCGAAATACCATTTTCCATTATTGCTGGCTGTTGTTTATTCCATTTCGGAATCAGCAGCCGGACTTTTGGCTGCTTCATGACCCGACTATTCTCTGTCACCTGAATCTTTACCTGGTAGGCATTTTCTTTCTGCTCACAGGTAACAGCCAGCTTCACTCCCCCTTCTTTCCAGTAAATCTGACAGTTCTCACAGCGGATGATATACATGGTATCCTCACTTTTATAAGCAGCCCCCTCTGTAAGTTTTGTAAAATTCTCCATACCGCTTCCGGTACAGCACCAAAAGCTGTCATAAGGAGTGCTGTATACTTTGAAATATCCCGAAGCCATGGGCTGGAAATATGTAGTCATTCCTGTTTCCGGATTTTGGGAAGATAAAATAGCATTCAAATATGCATTTTCGTAAAAATCTGCATATTTTCTCTCCAGGGTAATTTCAAAAAGCGCTTTTGAAAGCTTCAGCATATTATAAGTATTGCAGGTTTCACAATTACAGGAGGTTCGTTCCCCATCCAAAATATCCGGTTTCCCAAAATGTTCCCACTCACTGTTCCCCCCTGTCACATAAGAATGATGAGAAACCACCATGTCCCAAAATTTCTCTGCTGCAATCAGATAAAACTTCTCTTCTTCGCCCAACACACAATACCTTTTTAACGCACCCAGCACTTTAGGAATTGTAGTGTTTGCATGGAGACCATTTAGAATATCTTTTCCTTCGTATAATTGCTGAAACAGAGGCATTTCATCAAACTGATGTGCCGCTTTTAAAAACTCTTCTCTCTGTGTAATGCTATACAACTCATACAAACAGTCATTCATGCCGCCGTATTCCACAGCCAGCACCTGTTTACGAACATCTTCTGACCAGCCCAGGCAGCGCCGGGAAATCCATTTTCCCAGATTCTCTGCTACTTTTTTTGCTGTTTCATTTTTCGTATACGTATAAACAGAAAGTAAGCCGCTTAAAATCTTATGCATGGTATACCATGGAACCCAGGCAGGTTTCTTCTGCTCTACCCTGTCAAAAATTTTCTCCGGGCTGGCAAATAAGAAACCGTCCTCTCTCTGACATTCTTCCAACCCCGCAGACATATATATAAGGCGTTCCAATAAATCTTCATCTTTCGTGTATCCATAGGCCTGAGAAACTGCTGTTAAATAATGTCCCAACGTATGTCCCTGAATTTCCGTCACTTCCCAGCCTTGATACCGTTCTTTTTTAGGCGTAAGTCCTGCTGTCTCGTAAAACCCAGCCATAAGCCTGTCACAATCCAGCGAACGTAAATAAATCAATTCCCGCTTGAAGGCATTTTCCTTATATTTCTCTTTTATTTTAACTGTTCCATAGGGAAAATCTCTTACTGCTTTCTTTACTTTGTCACTCACCGCTGCTGCCCCCTCTCTTAAATGTAGGGTCATTATAGCGTTGGATTTCCTTTTCGTAAATATCACTATTTCTCAAAAGGTGTCATTTTGTCACATCTTACTTTTTGAAACCTGACACTTATTCCATTTTGACACTTTTTCTTACCATTTCCTCATTTTCAGTTTTTCTTTGTACTTTCGGCTTATTTTTTGTTACTATTGCATATTTTTCTGTTTTTTATTTTATGTAATGCTCTGTTTTATTTCTATTTTTAGTGTCATTTTGTCAGTTTACAATTTAACCTTTTTCCGTTTACTCTATATTTGGTGTCATAAGGAAACTTGTTATTTATCAAGCCCCATATTATAATGTTTGTATTAAATTGCACAGAAGGAGAGCGAACTATGCATGTATTTGAATTACCATCTAATACTGTTTACGAATATATATTTACGGGCAAATTTCAGGCTCCCTCCCCCCATTGGATACATCAGGAGAGTCCTTTGAAAGATTATGAACTTTTCGTTGTGACTGAAGGTACTCTTTATATTTCCTATCAGGGAGAAGCCTTTACTGTCGAAACAGGAGATTTCCTTCTGCTCCCACCAGGCGGTATCAGAAAGGGGGTTCGCCCTTCAGACTGTTCTTTTTACTGGCTGCACTTTGTTACGGGACAGAATCCTTGCCCAAAGGAAATCCCTGACGCTCTGCTTTTGGCTTACATTGTCACCTCCAGCAAAACAATCCCTGTTCCCAGACATGGCTCTATTCCAAACCTGGAAAAAGTTGTAATCCTCATGAAACAACTCCAGGATGAGGTCAAAAATAATTATCCTGCATGCGGGCTGAATGCCATGACAACCAGTATTCTTATGGAACTTTATGGTCAATATTACATCCGGGCACAAAGGGTCAGCAGCATTAAAGATGTCCAAAAACAGCTTTATTACGATATCGTCGACTATATAAAACTCAATGTGTCAAAAAATTTGAAAGTGGCTGAAATTGCCGCCCATTTTGGCTACAATCAAAAATACCTTTCCCACTTATTCGCTTCTATTACAGGCACTCCTCTGAAGCAGTTTATTCTTTCTATAAAGATTGATGCGGCTAACTTTATGCTTACAGATACCAACAAATCCATTTCTCAAATATCCCGGGAATTGGGTTTTTTAGACAACCACAACTTTACCAGAACTTATAAATCTGTAACTGGACTTTCTCCCTCTAAATACCGCAATACTTTTGCTAAACGAATATTGTTTGACAAATAACGTCCTTCCGAATTACTTTTCTTTCTCTGTTTCATTCTCGCAAACTCCTCTTGCGCCCATATTTCAAGCCAATGCAAAGACCTTTTGCTTGCATTGGCTTACCGTCGGATATAGAATTTACTTAGACAAACACAACAGGAGAATTTAAATACATCTCGTGTTCTTATTAATCGTGGAAAACGTCCTCACGGCTATTGCAAACGTTATATTTAAATACATCTCATGTTCTTATTAATCGCTTGTGCATACACCGGAAAATCGTACATGGTTTCGATTTAAAGTAAGCGCCCAATAATACTGCGGTAAAATTTAAAATTACCCCAGCCCTTTGCGAGTTGGAGTAATTCACTATAATTCACATGCGATTTTTGACAGACTGGAGTTTTTCACTCCAAGGTGCAAGTTCTGCCAGCTGTTCATCCGTCATATCTTTACTTGGCCGATTCTCCAGCAGAAATTTGAGATATCCGTAAATATTCAGGCCGTGTGCTTTTGCCATCTCAACCATTGTGTAGACTACCGCACTGGCATTCGCTCCGTCCACGGAACTGCTGAACAGCCAGTTCTTCCGTCCTACTGCAAATGGACGGATTGCATTCTCGCTGAGATTGTTGGTAAAGCTGCAGTGCCCATCCTCCAGATAGGTCTCCGCTGTATCACGCCGGTTGAGAACATAATTAACCGCTTTATCCATCCGGGTATTCCGGACGGGCTTCTGCTGATCGAGCCACGACCAGAAAGCCTCCAGAACAGGTTTTTCCTTCTCGAGACGCAGCTGTTTCCGCTTTTCATAATCACCGGAATGCTTTTTGTTTATAGAGTCCTCAATGGCGAATAACCGGTTGCAGTACTGGACTCCCTGCACTGCCGGCTGGCTGTAATCATACTGCCTGCCTTTAGGAACAGCGTCGATAAAGTATCGGCGGATATGTGCCCAGCAGGAGCAGCGCCTAATCCCCGGCAGATTGTTATAACCCTGATAGCCGTCAGTTTCCAGATATCCGCTGTAGCCTTCCAGAAACTCTCTTGCGTGGCTGCCGCTCCTGGTAGGGGAATAGCCATACAGGATAATCTCCGGAAGTCCATCCTCACCACTTCGGAACAGCCACATGAACGACTGGGTCTGAGCCCTGCGGCCTTCCTCTTTCAGCACCTGGCCCCGAGTCTCATCTGCCATGGCAAAGTTCCTTTTCAGCAGTTCACGGTGAAAGTAATCATACATTGGCTGAAAATAGTTCTGCGAACAGTAGATAATCCAGTTAGCAAGGGTGGTCCGGCTGATCTGGGCCCCATACTGTTTCCAGTCTTTCTCCTGCCGGTAAAGGGGAAGCCCATTGGCATATTTCTGGTACATGGTCCATGCAACGGTGGATGCCGAGGCAGGACCTTTCCCAACCAGAGCCGCCGGAACCTGGGACTTTATGATTACAGGTTTTTCTGTGTCGCCGAGTCCTTCCTTGCAGGATGGGCATCCGTAGCTCTGGCTGTAGTATTCGATTACTTTACAAGTGGCAGGAATGAATTCCAGTTCCCGGCGGACATACTCCTCGCCAATCA
>NZ_JAAITA010000013.1 GCF_013304445.1 Blautia hansenii | reverse complement strand
CCGTTTCCACTTACACTATTCGCCCCAGCATAGCTGGGGGATTAGACTTTTCATTCAAGAACTTATGAGTCATATGAAGTATGTAAAGGACGCGTCCAAAGACCATTTTGCGGTTGCTTCTGAGTATATCAGAAATATGATTCCGGAGAAGACAGACCTGTCCAGCGGAAGAATCTGTGTACGGGTAGAAATGGATGAAACCTGGTACTATGAGATTCTAAGCGAGATGACAGGCGTGGATATTTCTGATGAATATGAATTGATTCATACCATGCAGGAACTGGCAAAAATGAAAGAGGAATACGTCAAAGTAAAAGGCGCTATTTCCTCGGTTCGCGGTAAGGGATACGGTGTGGTAACTCCGGACAAAGAAGAGATAAAACTGGAAGAACCCGTTGTTATTAAACAGGGCAGTAAGTATGGGGTTAAAATCAAATCCATCAGCCCTTCCATACATATGATTCGCGCCAATATTGAAACAGAAATTGCGCCGATTGTGGGCAGTGAAGAACAGGCAAAAGATTTGATTTCTTATATTAAGGCCAGTGATGAGCGAAAGGAAAGTATCTGGCAGACGAACATTTTCGGCAAATCCATCGGACAGCTGGTGGAGGATGGGATTCACACAAAACTGGTGCAGATTGGAGATGAGAGTCAGGTAAAACTCCAGGACACCATGCAGAAAATCGTCAATGACAGCAAAGGCGGACTGGTGTGTATTATCATTTAAAAACAGAGAACTGCAGCACTGAAAAATGGGGCGTATCCATTGGATAAGCTCCGTTTTTTAGTGCCGCAGCAGCTTTCATAAACCTTTAAGATATGATAAAATAAAGAAAAATATACTTTATGAGGAGGAGAAAAGGCTATGGCAGATTCCAATTATGAGAAAGTTTTCCGACAGTACCAGGAGTGGTTTTTGCAGGACAATCCAAGGGAAACAGCAGACTTTCTGGGGTTGAAAACAGACAGAGAGTATCTCTATATTCCCTTCTTTGGAGAATTGTGTACCATTACCTTGAAAGACGGAAATATTGGAAAAGCAGACGGTTCTGCAGTGCCTGTAGAGGACAGGCTGACCATCATGCAGCACCTGCATTATCATAAAAAAGATGCCAGGGAAAGTACAAAACAGGTTCCTTTCCGTGAAATTAAAGAAGCAGCCGTTTTTGAAAAAGCCTACCAAAAATCAGCTCTGCTGCCTCTTGTACGAAACTTTTCGGGAAAGACGAAAGAACTGCTTCGGGCGGGATTAAGCATAAAAGGAAAACAGGAGCGGTTTGGGGATGTCAGCTTTACGCTGCAGGCTTTCCCTAAAATTTCTCTGACTTATATATTCTGGGATGGGGATGAGGAATTTCCGGCTTCCGCAAATATTCTTTTCGATGACCAGATTGCAAACTGGACACATCCGGAAAGTGTGCCGGTACTGGCCGAAACCGGTACCAGGAAACTGATAGAGGCCGCAGGAGGAGAACGTGGATTTTGGGTAGAAAGATAATGGTTTGCGTTGACTTTTATTGTAGAAAATTATATAATGAATACGGTTATAAATAGAAAAAAAGCTGAACATTTCCATGGAAACAGGAGAATTTCCTGTGCAAGTCCGTTACTGTAAAGCCAGATACATGAAATGTTCAAGGAGTGGAAGCATTCTGCGGCAACCGGATACTTCCAGGAATAATGAATAGAAAAAGCCGTTGTCTTGACAGGACAGCGGTTTTTTTCGGCAGGAATGAAGTGAGGAAACTATGACAGGAACCACGGGACTGGAAGGGTACTACAGTATTAAAAACAATAAAAAAATGCGCTATGGCTATACCACCGGCTCCTGCGCAGCAGGGGCTGCAAAGGCAGCGGCGTTTATGCTTCTTTTAAACAAATACAAAGAAACAGAAAGCCTGATGACGCCCAAAGGAATTCTTCTATCCCTGAAGATTCTGGATATTACCAGGGGAGAAAACTGGGTTTCCTGTGCTGTAGAAAAAGACGCAGGAGATGACCCGGATGTGACCCACGGGCTGAAAATTTTTGCCAAAGTAGAGAAAATTTCCGGGAAAGAAATTATCATCGACGGCGGCGTTGGCGTGGGAAGAGTGACGAAAAAAGGATTGGAACAGCCAGTAGGCAGTGCAGCAATCAATAAAGTTCCCCGTGCCATGATACAGAGGGCTTTGGAAGAAATCTGCAGCCAGGCAGACTACGAAGGCGGTCTTCTGGTAACCATCAGTGTGCCAAAAGGAGAACAGACCGCTGCCAGAACCTTTAATCCCCGGCTTGGGATTGAAGGGGGGATTTCTATACTTGGAACTTCTGGAATTGTTGAACCTATGAGTGAAGCAGCCCTTATCAAAAGCATTGAAGTGGAGATGCGGCAAAAGGTAGAAAACGGAGCCGAATATCTTTTAGTGACCCCGGGAAATTATGGTGTAGCATACATAAAAGAACATATGAATCTGCCTTTTTCAGAGAATATGAAATGCAGCAATTATGTGGGAGAAACTCTGGATATGGCTGTGGATATGGGGGTAAAAGGGATTCTTTTTATCTCTCATATCGGAAAGTTTGTGAAGGTAGCAGCAGGAATTATGAATACCCATTCCCGCTGTGCGGATGGCAGAGCCGAAATACTGGCCGCCAACGCCCTAAGGGCCGGAATTTCCATGGAAGGGGCCAGAGAAATTCTGAATACCATTACCACAGATGAAGGACTTACCGTGATACAAAAAGAAGGGCTTTTAGAGCCGGTTATGGGAGAGTTGATGGATCGAATCAGCTATTATCTGAATCATAGAACCTATGGAAGACTGCAGACAGAAGCGGTATTGTTTTCCAATGAATTCGGATATCTGGGAGAGACAAAAGAAGCCAAAACTCTGGCTGAACTGCTGCGGCGGCAGTATCCCTGCTATACAGAAAAGACAGAAGAAAAGGAGAAAAAAACATGAATGGAAAATTATTGGGACTGGGCGTAGGACCCGGAGACCCGGAATTATTAACCATAAAGGCTCTGCGGATAATACAGGAAAGTGACGTCATTGCTGTTCCCGGAAATGAGGTGCAGGAAAGCGTGGCTTATCAGATTGTAAAAGGTGTATATAAAGAACTGGATAGCAAACCGTTGATTCCCATAGCTATGCCTATGACAAAGGATAAAGCTGTATTGGAAGCAAACCATGAGAAAGCAGCTGATGACATAGAAGCCTGCTTAAAAGAGGGAAAACAGGTTGCATTTCTGACGCTGGGAGATCCTACGGTTTATTCCACCTATATGTACGTCCATAAACGGATTCTAAGCCGGGGATATGAGGTGGAAATTGTCAGCGGAATCACTTCTTTTTGCGCAGTAGCAGCCAGATTAAACAGGAGTCTTGTAGAAATGGCAGAGCCGCTTCATGTGATTCCGGCTACTTATAAAGCAGATGAAATGAATGAGATTCTGGCCCTTCCGGGAACCAAAGTTCTGATGAAAACAGGCAGAAAATTAAAACAGGTAAAAGAGAGTATTTTAAACAGCGGACAGTCTGCGGTTATGATTGAAAACTGCGGAATGGAAACAGAAAAAATATATGAGACTGCAGAGGAAATACCCGATGCGGCAGGTTATTATTCACTGATTATTGTGAAGGAAAAGGGGTGAAAACATGATACATTTTGTGGGTGCAGGAAGTGGAGCTGCAGATTTGATTACACTTAGAGGAAAGAAATTTCTGGAGGAAGCAGATGTGGTCATTTACGCCGGTTCTCTGGTAAATCCTCAGCTTTTGGAATACGCAAAAGAGGGCTGTGCAATTTATAACAGCGCGAAAATGACGCTGGAAGAAGTGCTGGAGGTTATGTTTCAGGCAGAAAAAGAGGAGAAAATGACTGTGCGTCTTCACACAGGAGACCCCTGTCTTTACGGGGCTATTCGGGAGCAGATGGATGTTTTGGATGAAAAAGGAATTTCCTATGATTACTGTCCGGGAGTCAGTTCTTTCTGCGGTGCGGCTTCTGCCCTGGATTTGGAATATACACTTCCCAATGTATCTCAGAGCGTTATCATTACAAGAATGGCTGGAAGGACGCCGGTACCGCCAAAAGAGAGCATCGAATCCTTTGCTGCTCATCAGGCTACCATGGTTGTATTTTTAAGTACGGGTATGCTGGAAGAACTCTCCAGGAGACTGATAGAGGGAGGATACCGTCCGGATACACCGGCTGCTATTGTCTATAAAGCCACCTGGGAGGATGAAAAATCTTTCGTGTGCACGGTGGACACCCTTGCGCAGACAGCCAGGGAAAATCATATTACGAAGACGGCTCTTATGATTATCGGCGATGTGGTGGCCCATCATTCTTATGACCGTTCCAAGCTGTATGACCCGGAATTTACTACAGAATTCAGAGAAGGAAATTCCCCGTTATAAGACACAAAATCTTGCCCAAGAACTATGGAGGTAGATTATGAAAATATCAATTATCAGCTTCAGCCAGTCCGGATACCGGCTGAGTGAAATGCTGTACTGGGTATTAAAAGAACGTTCTTATGAAGTGACATCTTATACGAAAAGCAAGTATACTAAAAAGGTGCTGGATGAGTCCCAGCTGGATGAAGAATCCAGAGATTTCAGAAACGTAAAACAGTTTGCAAAACCGGTGGATGAATCCATCCACGAGTGGACCGGACAGCGTTTTCAGGACAGTGATGCCATTGTGTTTGTGGGGGCCTGCGGCATAGCTGTGCGCAGCATTGCTCCTTTTGTAAAAAGTAAAAAGATGGATCCGGCTGTGGTGGTGGTAGACGAACAGGGACGTTTTTCCATTTCCCTTTTGTCCGGGCATCTGGGAGGAGCCAATGAACTGGCAGAAGAGGTTGGTGAGATTGTGCATGCCCAGCCGGTAGTCACAACGGCTACGGACTTAAATGATAAATTTGCAGTGGATATCTTTGCAAAAAAGAATGGTTGCTATATCTCAGATATGGTGCTGGCAAAAGAAATTTCTGCCGCTGTACTGGCCGGAAAACAGGTGGGATTTGCCAGTGACTTTCCGTGGATTGGGGAACTTCCTGCAGAGCTGAAGCTGTGTGGAGAAGAGGAAGAAGAAAAGCCGGAGCTTGGTATTTGCGTTACCTCTGGCTATTTGGAACATCCTTTTGTACACACTCTTTATTTGATACCCAGGGTGGTTACCACAGGAGTAGGCTGTAAAAAGGAAACCCCAAAGGGAACAGTGGAAAATGTAATCCGCAGAGCCTGTGACGAACTGCTGATTCCTTCTGTGGCTATGGAACAGGTAACCAGCATTGATTTAAAGAAAGAAGAACAGGGGATTTTGGAATACTGTCAGGAACGAAACCTTCCTTTTATTACCTACACGGCCGAGGAACTACAGGAAGTAGAAGGCACATATGCCCAGTCTGATTTTGTAAAAGAGACAACAGGTGTGGATAATGTGTGTGAAAGAGCGGCTCTTCTTGGCAGCAGCAGAGAGGGAAAAGGAAGACTGATACAGAGAAAATATGCACAGGACGGCGTGACTGTAGCCCTTGCGATGAAGAAATGGAGTGTGAATTTTGAATAAATTATATGTGGTAGGTATCGGGCCCGGTGCCTATGAAAAAATGACTATTGAAGCCTCACAGGCTTTGCAGAAAAGTGATGTGATTATTGGATATACCGTGTATGTAGACTTGGTAAGAAACCATTTTCCGGGAAAAGAATTTATGACAACACCGATGAAAAAAGAGGTAGACCGCTGTGTTCTGGCCTTTGAAGAAGCCATGAAAGGAAAGACGGTTTCCATGATTTGCAGCGGAGATGCAGGTGTGTACGGCATGTCCGGTCTGATGTACGAAGTGGGAGTCAAATATCCGGAGGTAGAACTGGAAATTATTCCGGGTGTCACTGCAGCTACAGGGGGAGCGGCTGTTCTTGGAGCGCCGCTGATTCATGATTTCTGCCTGATTAGTTTAAGCGATTTGCTCACTCCATGGGAGAAAATTGAGGCCCGTCTGCTGGGAGCATCCCAGGCGGATTTTGTGATTTGCCTGTACAATCCTTCCAGCAAAAAACGGCACGATTATCTGGAAAAAGCCTGTACATTAATGATGAAGTATAAGTCTCCCGATACTGTTTGCGGAATTGTAGGAAACATTGGACGGGAAGGGGAAAGTATGCAGGTCATGACACTGGAAGAGCTGAAAAATACCGGAGTGGATATGTTTACCACGGTGTTTGTAGGAAACTCCCAGACAAAAGAAATCAATGGAAAAATGGTAACACCGAGAGGCTACAAAAATGTGTAAAGTCATTATTTTTGCCGGGACAACAGAAGGCCGGCAGATAGCAGAATTTCTGAATCGAAGAAAGATTTCCGCGCTCATTTGCGTAGCCACGGAGTATGGAGAGCAGCTTTTGCCCGCTTCCGATACATTAGATGTTTCCCATAACCGCCTTTCAGAGCCGGAGATGGAATCGCTGATGAGGGAAAAGGGCAGTCCTTTGGTATTGGATGCCACCCATCCCTATGCCGCAGAAGTGACAGAAAATATAAGAAAAGCCTGTGAACAAACAGGCTCTCCTTATGTGAGAGTGCTAAGAGAAAATACTGCAGAGAACATGGAAACAGAAAGCCTTTATGCGGGCAGTGTAGAGGAAGCC
Organism: Blautia hansenii; assembly: GCF_013304445.1. Taxonomy (GTDB): domain Bacteria; phylum Bacillota; class Clostridia; order Lachnospirales; family Lachnospiraceae; genus Blautia. Next base: position 82,304 of record NZ_JAAITA010000013.1, on the reverse strand, counting down.
GTTACACTTCTGGAACATACAAAAGGGAATATTCTGGTGACAACAGGAAGTAAAGAGGCGGAGAAATATACGGCGCTTTCAGATTATAAAAAGCGGGTATTTCTGCGGGTTTTATCCCTTCCCAATGTAGCGCAGCAGTGTGCAGCACTAGGCTTTGAGGGCAGGAATCTTATCTGTATGCAGGGACCGTTTTCCATGGAATTAAATGCAGCTATGCTTCGGCAGCTGGACTGTAAATATCTGGTAACGAAGATGTCGGGCAGCACCGGAGGCTTTCAGGAAAAGATAGAGGCTGCCAGAAGCTGCGGCTGTATACCGGTGATGATTGGCAGACCGTTAAAAGAAGAAGGGATTTCTCTTATACAGTGTAAAAGGCTGCTGTGTGAGAGATTTTCGCTTTCCTCTCAGGCAGAAATTACTCTGGTTGGGATTGGAATGGGAAGTGAAAAAAGCCGTACCAGAGAAGCTGCAGAGGCTGTCCGGGGAGCGGATTTGCTGATTGGAGCCAGACGTATGGTGCAGTCCTGTGTCGGAAGAGGACAGGATGTGTATGTGGAATATGACAGTGAAAAGATTGGAAATTATATCCGTCTTCATCCCGAATACGAGAAGATTGCCATTGTCTTATCCGGAGACACCGGATTCTACAGCGGCGCCAGAAAGCTTCTGCAGGTGTTGGGAAATCAGGTAAAAGTGGTATGCGGAATTTCTTCTCCGGTATACTTCATGAGCCGTATCCAAAAGACCTGGGACGATACTATACTTACCAGTGTCCATGGAAAACATACAGAACTTGTGGGGCTTATCCGCCGTCACGAAAAGGTATTTTCCATTCTGGGAACCTCAGATGGGATTGCCGAACTGGCAGAAAAGCTAATAGCGTCAGGGCTGAAAAATGTCCGTATGTATACCGGAGAAAGACTGTCCTATGAGGATGAAAAAATCAGACAGGGAGGGCCGGAGGATTTCCTGGGATATGAAGCAGATTCTCTGAGCGTAGTCTATGTGGAAAATTCCGATTATGAAAAACTTCCTGTCACCCATGGCATTTCAGACAGTGCATTTTTGCGGGATAAGGTTCCCATGACAAAGGAAGAAGTGCGTACTGTATCGCTTTCCAAGCTGCGCTTATATGAAGATTCTGTCTGCTATGACATAGGTGCAGGAACTGGTTCGGTGTCTATAGAAATGGCGGTGCGGGTCTTTTCGGGAAAGGTCTACGCCATAGAAAAGAAACCTCTTGCCGTAGAGGTTTTAAAGAAAAACAAAGCAAAATTCGGTGTGGGAAATCTGGAAATTATAGAAGGTATGGCCCCGGAAGCCATGGAAGATTTGGAACCTTGTACCCATGCGTTTATCGGCGGTTCTTCGGGAAATATGAAGGAGATTATCCGTCTGCTTCTGAAAAAAAATCCTTGTGTGCGGATTGTCATAAACTGCATTGCACTGGAGACACTTTCCGAAGCCTTACAGTGCTTAAAGGAGCTGCCGCTTACGGATACAGAGATTGTACAGATTGCGGCAAGCAAGGCAAAAAGTGTGGCCAGTTACCATATGATGATGGGAGAAAATCCTATTTATATTATTTCCTGTACCGGAATTGGCGCTTTAGAATAAGAGAGGAAACGTTTATGAAGAACATACCTCGTTTTTTAATCACTGCAGGGGCCAGCGGCAGCGGAAAAACACTGGTAACCTGCGGAATTCTTCAGGCTTTTAAGAACAGAGGGCTTTCTGTGGCCTCTTTTAAGTGCGGCCCGGATTATATTGACCCCATGTTCCACGCCAAAGTGATAGGAACTGCCTCAGCGAATCTGGATACTTTTTTTACAGAGGAGGAAACCACCCGCTATCTGCTGGAGGAAAACAGCAGAGGATGTGAGATTTCTGTAATGGAAGGGGTCATGGGATATTATGATGGAGTGGGAGGCACAACCACAAAAGCCAGCGCTTATGATTTGGCAAAGGTGACAAAGACCCCTGTCGTATTACTGGTAAATTGCAAAGGCATGAGTGTTTCTATTCTGCCGTATATCGAAGGGTTTGTAAAATATCAGAAGGACAGTGGGATAGAAGGCGTTCTTTTAAATCAGATGTCCCCCATGCTGTATCCCAGAGTGAAAAAACTGATAGAAGACCAACTTTCTATTTCGGTGTACGGCTATATTCCCCCAGTGGAAGAATGTGATTTAAAGAGCCGTCATTTGGGATTGGTATTGCCGGATGAGATAGGGGAACTTCGGGAAAAACTGAACCGTCTTGCCGCTGTTCTGGAAGATACTGTAGACCTTGACGGGCTGCTTCGACTGGGGAAATCAGCCCCGGATTTGGAAGTGAAAACGCCGGATTTTTTAATAAAATCCAATATGAAACAAGAGAAATCTCCGGTGCGTATCGGGGTTTCCAAAGATGAGGCGTTCTGCTTTTTATATGCCGACAATCTTCGGATTCTGGAAAAAATGGGAGCAAAAATCTGTTATTTTTCTCCTTTGCATGAGGAGCATCTTCCAAATGATTTGGACGGGCTGCTGCTCTGCGGCGGCTATCCGGAGCTTTTTGGAAAGAAACTGGAAGAAAACGAAACTTTACGGCTGGAAATTCGGAAAAAACTGCAGCAGGGACTGCCTCTTTTGGCAGAGTGCGGAGGCTTTATGTATCTGCACGATACCTTTGAAGATATGGAAGGAAATTTCTGTAAAGGCATTGGGCACATAACCGGAAAGTCCTATCGCACTCCCCGGTTATCCCGTTTCGGATACATTCAGGTGAACAGCAAAAACGGGAAGCTGTTCGGAACCGATACAGGCAGCTGCCCGGCCCATGAATTTCACTATTTTGATTCTACAAACTGCGGTACAGACTGTTATGCTGCAAAACCGGAGAGCAGCAGAGGCTGGGACTGCCTGCATGTTACAGATACTATGCTGGCAGGCTTTCCTCACTTTTATTATTACGGAAATCCCCGGCTTCCTATGGCTTTTACGGATTGCTGCAGAGCCTACAGAAAACATAAGAAAGAAGGTTTATAAAATGAATTTACAGGAGACTATCGAAAAAATTAAGCCGTTGAATCAAGAGGCTATAGTGTATACCCAAAAGCGTTGGGACAGCATTGCACATCCCCTTCACAGTCTTGGAAAGCTGGAAGATATGGTAGTACAGATTGCCGGTATTACAGGCAGCCCGGATGTGCAGAAACCCAGAAGAGTGCTGGTTCCCATGTGTGCAGATAACGGTGTGGTAGAGGAAGGTGTTACCCAGACCGGACAGGAGATTACAGCTCTGGTGGCAGAGAATTTTCTTCAGACAAAGGCGGCCTCCAGCATTATGTGTAAAAGTGTAGGCTGTGATATTTTTCCTGTAGATGTGGGAGTGGCTTCAGAGGTTAGTATCCTGAACCGCAAAATCGCATACGGCACAAAAAATATGGCAAAAGAGCCTGCTATGACCAGAGAACAGGCTGTCCAGGCTGTGGAAACAGGTATCGAAATTGCGGAAATGATGAAAGAAAAAGGTTATGATATCATTGCCACAGGAGAGATGGGAATTGGAAATACAACCACCAGCAGCGCTGTTGCGTCTGTGCTTTTGGACCTTCCGGTGGAAACTATGACCGGACGCGGCGCAGGACTTTCCACACAGGGATTTCATAAAAAAATCCAGGTTATCAAGGACGCCATTGCCCTGCATAAGCCGGATAAAGAGGATGCCTTAGATGTACTGTCAAAGGTAGGCGGCTTTGATATTGCTGCCATTGCAGGTCTGTTTTTAGGCGGTGCAGCCTTACAGATGCCGGTGATCATTGACGGTGTAATTTCAGCTACCGCAGCGTTGGCAGCGGCAGCAATCTGTCCTCTTGCAAAAGAATATATGCTGGCTTCCCATGTATCCAAAGAACCGGCAGGCTCCCTGCTTTTGGAAGCTCTTGGAAAGGAAGCACCTCTGCACTGCGATATGTGTCTGGGCGAAGGCACCGGAGCTTTGAATCTCTTCCCCCTTCTGGATACGGGACTGGCTGTGTACAATGGCATGAGTGATTTCAGCGGCTGGGGTATGGAGGCCTACAAACCTTTAGATTGATGGAGCACAGTATATGATTACAGTCATTACAGGAGGCAGCGGCAGTGGGAAATCTGCCTATGCCGAAAAAATAGTTACGGATTTTGGAGACCTGGAAAGGATTTACATTGCCACCATGTTTCCTTTTGATGAGGAAAGCCACCAGCGAATTGCCCGCCACCGCCAGATGCGGGCAGAAAAAAAGTTCTCTACCATAGAGTGCTATACCGGATTGAAAAATCTGAAAATTCCACCCAAAAGCTGCGTGCTTCTGGAATGTATGTCAAACCTGACGGCCAATGAAATGTTTCAAAAAGACGGGGCAGGAGAGCATACCGTGGAAGAAATTTTAGAGGGAGTAGGCAGCCTGCAGACCCAGGCAAAACAGCTGGTAATTGTGACAAATGAGATATTTTCAGACGGCATTTCCTATGATACAGAAACACAGAGATATGAGAGTTATCTGGGGGAAATCAATCAAAAAATTGTTGGTATGGCGGACTGTGCCGTTGAGGTGGTTTATGGAATTCCTCTGTTTTTTAAGGGAAATGCAGAAAAATTTACAGAAAAGAAGGACAGATAAATGGGACGATTGTGGAACAGTTTTAAGATTGCGTTTTCGATGTATTCCAAAATACCCATGCCGAAAAGTGAATGGACAAAAGAAAATATGCGCTACATTATGTGCTTTTTTCCTCTGATTGGCGTGATTATCGGGGGACTTACCTGGCTGTGGGGGTACTTTGGGAAAGTTCTTGTCAGCAGCCATGTTTTTTATGCGGCTGTTCTGGTTCTGATACCGGTAGCGGTAAGTGGGGGAATCCATCTGGATGGGCTTTTGGATACCTCAGACGCTCTTCATTCTTATCAGCCCAGAGAACGAAAACTGGAAATTTTGAAGGACTCCCATGCAGGCGCATTTGCTATTATTACAGCAGTGGTGTATTTCCTTTTATACCTGGGTGTGTACAGTGAAATAACGCTGAAAAGTCTGCCGGTGGTCTGCATTGGCTTTGTACTTTCCAGAGCCTTGGGAGGCTTTTCCATAGCCGCATTTCCCATGGCAAAAAACACAGGGCTGGCAGCCGCTTTTTCCGATGGAGCACAGAAACAATGTGTGAAAATGGTATGTGCGATTTACGGAATTCTCTGCGTTGTCTCAATGCTGGCTTATGACCCTCTCATTGGAGGCTGCGCGGTTCTTGGAGCTGCTTTGGAATATCTGTATTACTACAAAATGTCTATGAAAGAGTTCGGCGGCATTACAGGAGATTTGGCGGGTTTTCATATGCAGATGAGTGAGCTGGTTATGGCATTCTTCTGCGTTGCGGGAGAAATTATCAGCAGATTTTTATAGAGAAAAAGGAAAGGATACGAGGATGAAATTAATCATAGGCGGTGCATTTCAGGGAAAAAAAGAATACGCAAAACAGCAGTTTTCTCTTCAGGAAGACCAGATGAGAGATGGAAAAGAAGCTGATTTTGAAGAACTTTTCCGTGTTCCCTGTCTTTACCATTTTCATGAATGGATTCAGAAAGGGCTGAAGCTGGGATGGGATTTTGACGGGATTACCGAAAGGCTTTTACAGGAAAATCCTGAACTGATTCTTATCTCCAATGAACTGGGATACGGGGTAGTTCCCATGGAGGCTTTTGACCGGACTTACAGAGAAACAACCGGGAGAATCTGTACAAAAATAGCTGCAGAAAGTCAGATGGTTATCCGGGTTGTCTGCGGTATGGGAATGGTGATAAAAAATGCTTAAAATCATACTGATACGTCATGGAAAAACTTATGGAAACACCAAAGGAAGATACATCGGGTCAAGGACAGATGAGCCTTTGTGCCGGGAAGGAAGAGAGTCTCTTCAAAAGAGGAAATATCCCAAAGCAGAGCTGGTGTATGTAAGTCCTATGAAACGCTGCATGGAGACTGCACAGTGCATTTATCCGGGAATTTCCATGGAAAGCAATGCCTTTTTAAAAGAATGTGACTTTGGATTATTTGAAAATAAATCCTACGAAGAACTGTCTGACTGTCCGGAGTATCAGGCCTGGATAGACAGTAACGGGACTCTGCCTTTTCCAAAAGGAGAGTCGCAGGAAAGCTTTAAAAAACGCTGCTCCAGAGGATTCGCCCAGTGTGTGGAGCAGGCCCTGCAAAGAGGGATTCAGCAGGCTGCCATGGTTGTGCATGGAGGAACCATCATGAGTATTCTCTGTGCTTTTGCTTCTCCAAAGGGAGCATATTTTCAGTGGCAGATTGGAAACGGCGAGTACTATGAATTGACGATTGAGGAAGAAGTATGGAAGAAAGAACAGGCAGTCAGCCTGGTGAAGAAAGGAACTTTTGGCAATGATTAAGTGGACTGCAGCGGCCCTGATTTTGGGCTTTTTAATAGATTTGCTGCTGGGAGACCCCAGGTGGCTTTACCATCCCGTGCGTATCATCGGAAACAGTATTTCTCTTCTGGAAAAATGGCTGCGGAAAGTATTTCCTGCCACAAAACAGGGGGAACAAAAAGCCGGGCTGGTACTGGTAATGCTGATTTGTGCGGGCAGTGGTCTGATACCGCTTTTGCTTTTATGTGCCGCATATAAAATCCATGTGGTTCTGGGCTTTTTGGCGGAAACTTTTTTCTGTTATCAGCTTCTTGCCACAAAGTCTTTGAGGGACGAGAGTATGCGGGTATACAGGGAACTGAAAAAGAAAGATTTACCGAAAGCCAGATACGCAGTTTCCATGATTGTAGGAAGAGATACGGCAGAACTTACGGAAGAGGGCGTGACAAAAGCCACTGTAGAAACCATTGCAGAAAATACCTCAGACGGCATTATTGCACCTCTGTTCTATATGGCAGTGGGAGGTCCGGCTCTGATGTTTCTGTACAAGGGAATTAATACCATGGATTCTATGGTGGGATACAAAAATGAAAAATATTTGTATTTTGGCAGATATGCGGCAAAGCTGGATGATATTGCTAATTATATTCCGGCCAGAATCTCAGCCTGGCTGATGATTGCAGGGGCTTATATTACAGGTATGGACGGGAAAAATGCAAAAAAAATTTTTCAGAGAGACCGTTATAACCATGCCAGTCCAAACTCTGCCCAGACGGAAGCTGTTATGGCAGGTGCACTGGATATTCAGCTTGCGGGAAACGCATACTATTTCGGAAAACTTTACGAAAAACCCACCATTGGAGACCCTCTGCGTGCCGTAGAATGTGAAGATATTCCGCGCGCCAACCGTCTGCTGTATGTAAGCGCCGGACTGGGAACCTTCGTGTTTGCTGCTTTGCGTTTGCTGGCAGTGGGAATTTGGGGACTGCTTTAAAGGAGAACATTATGGCAAATTTACATATTCACGGGGGAGATGTATACCGGTATCCCCATATGCTGGATTTTTCGGCAAACTGTAATCCGTATGGAATGCCGGAGGGCGTTAAAAAGGCGGCAAAAGAAGCCGTAGAAAAAGCAGATTGTTATCCGGATGTAGAGTGCACCGCGCTGCGAAAGGCTCTGTCTTTGAAAGAACAGGTACCTATGGAGCAGATTATCTGCGGCAACGGAGCTGCGGATTTGATTTTCGGACTGGTACTGGCATTAAAGCCGAAAAAGGCCCTTTTGCCAGCGCCTTCTTTCGCAGAATACGAGCAGGCGTTACAGGCGTCCGGGTGTGAAATTCGCCATTTCTTTCTGCGGGAAGAAGAAGAATTTGTACCGGGGCAGGACTTTATAGAAGAGATTACCGAAGACACAGATATGGTTTTCTTCTGCAATCCCAATAATCCTACAGGAGTTTTAAAGGATTTGGATTATATAAAAAAGATTGCAGAAAAGTGCAGGCAGTGCGGCACATTTCTGGTATTGGATGAGTGTTTTGTGGATTTCACAGAGCAACCGGAAAACTATACGATGAAGCCGTTTTTAGATGAATATTCCAACCTGTTTCTCGTGAAGGCCTTTACAAAAAAATATGCCATGGCTGGCCTCAGACTGGGATACGGATTTTGCAGTAACACAGAAGTCCTGGAACATATGCACCGCGTCATGCAGCCCTGGAATGTGTCTGTTGTGGCACAGGCAGCAGGCGAAGCAGCCTTAAAAGAAAAGGATTATGCAGAGGAAACACTAAAAAAAATTCAGATAGAAAAAGAGATTTTATTAAAAGGGTTAAAGGCCAGAGGACTTCGTATTTACGGTTCAAAGGCAAATTATATTTTCTTTCAGGGACCGGAAAACTTAAGAGAAGACGGCTTAAAACAGGGTATTTCTATTCGGGACTGCAGCAACTATGTGGGACTTGGGGAAGGATACTACCGGGTTGCAGTCCGGACAAAAGAAGAAAACAAAAAGCTGCTGGATGCGTTAGATGCAATACAGCGACAAAGTGGAAAGGAAGAGGGATTATGGCAAAAGCAATTATGATACAGGGCACAATGTCCAATGCGGGGAAGAGCCTGCTGGCTGCGGGACTCTGCAGAATTTTTAAACAGGACGGGTATAAAGTAGCACCTTTTAAATCCCAGAATATGGCACTTAATTCCTTCATTACAGAGGAGGGTTTAGAGATGGGAAGGGCGCAGGTTATGCAGGCAGAGGCTGCAAAAATCAAACCCTCTGTGCTCATGAATCCCATTCTTTTAAAGCCAACCAATGACATTGGAAGCCAGGTAATTGTCAATGGGGAAGTTCTGGGAACCATGAGCGCCAGAGACTATTTTGCTTACAAAAAACAGCTTCTGCCAAAGGTAATGGAGGCTTATCATAAGCTGGAAGAAGAGTATGATATTATTGTTATTGAAGGTGCGGGCAGTCCGGCAGAAATCAATTTAAAACAGGAAGATATTGTAAATATGGGAATGGCCAGACAGGCCAAAGCCCCGGTTCTTTTGGTAGGAGATATTGACAGAGGCGGTGTTTTTGCACAGCTTATGGGAACTATTTTTCTGCTGGAGGAAGACGAGCAGCAGATGGTCAAAGGCATGATTATTAACAAGTTCCGCGGGGATAAAACGATTTTAGACCCCGGTGTGGCAGCTCTGGAGGAGAAAACCGGAATTCCTGTGGTGGGCGTGGCTCCTTATATGGAACTGGAAGTGGAGGATGAAGACAGCCTGACAGAGCGTTTTGGAGGAAACCAGGAAGTGGACCTTATTGACATTGCAGTGATACGCGTGCCGAGAATCTCTAATTTTACGGATTTTAATGCCCTGGAGGTAATCCCCGGCGTCTCTGTGCGCTATATCAAACATGCAAAGGAACTGAAAAATCCAGACATGATTATTCTTCCCGGAACGAAAAATACCATGGAAGATTTACTCTGGATGCGTCAGAACGGACTGGAGGCAGCTGTACTGAAAAAAGCGGCGGAAGGCAAGGTGATTTTCGGTGTTTGCGGTGGATATCAGATGTTGGGAGAGTCTCTATCCGACCCCGACCATGTAGAAGCCGGAGGCGAAATCAAAGGTATGGGACTTCTGCCTATGCATACTATTTTCAGAGACTCCAAGACCAGAACCAGAGTGCAGGGCCGTTTCCCACAGGTAAAGGGAATTCTCCACACTCTGACGGGAACGGAACTGGAAGGATACGAAATTCATATGGGAGAAAGTATACTTTCAGAAGGAGCAGAACCTTTCACAGAAATCACAGATACTGTGAAAATGGAATCGAAAACAGACGGGGCGGCCTGCAGCAATGTGTACGGTTCTTATGTGCATGGAATTTTTGATAAGGAAGAAGTAGCGAAAAAAATTGTGGAAGCCTTAGGGGAGGCCAAGGGAATGGATGTTTCCCAGATGACCAGCGTGGACTTTGCACAGTTTAAGGAAACCCAGTATGATAAACTGGCAGACGGACTTCGGAAACATTTGGATATGAAGAAAATATATGAGATTCTGGAACAGGGAATTTGAAAGGCGGACAAGTATGAAAGTGCAACTGGAAAATGTAAAACCAAAAGAAATCGAAACCAGAAGTTTTGAAATTATTACAGAAGAACTGGGAGAGAAAAAGCTGACTCCCGAAACCGAATTGATTGTAAAAAGATGTATCCACACCAGTGCAGATTTTGATTATGCAGAGAACTTGTGCTTTTCTGAAAATGCGGTGGAAAAAGCCCTTGAGGCGATTAAAAACGGAGCATGTATTGTAACGGATACCCAGATGGCAAAAGCCGGTATCAATAAAAAAGCACTGGCAAAATATGGCGGAGAAGTATATTGTTTTATGTCGGATGAAGATGTGGCAAAACAGGCAAAAGAACAGGGAAGCACCAGAGCCACTGCCAGTATGGATAAAGCAGCTTCTATGGGAAAACCGTTGATTTTCGCCATTGGAAACGCACCTACAGCATTGGTTCGGCTATATGAACTGATAGAAGAGAAAAAAATTTCTCCATATTTGATTATAGGGGTTCCTGTAGGCTTCGTAAATGTGGTACAATCAAAAGAAATGATTATGGATACAGAGGTTCCTTATATTGTGGCCAGAGGCAGAAAGGGAGGCAGCAACATTGCGGCATGTATCTGTAATGCATTACTGTACATGATTGACAATGAAAGAGATTACTGGAAATAAGGTTTCCGGGAAAGGACCATTATGAAGTGTGAAAGATGCGGGAAAGAACTTTCAGATGCGGATTTATACTGTGACCGGTGCGGACAGGCCGTATTTCCGGAATATATGGATGAGGCGGATGTCTGGGCCTATTATAAATCGGACGAGGAACTGGAACAGATTCTGAAAGGGGAAAAAGAAGGAAAATCTCAGGAGCAAAAAAAGCAGCCGGAGCAAGCCTTAAAAAAAGAGGAAACATCTGCGGAAAACTCGGATGAAGCAGCAGAAAAGCCGGAGAGCGGCAAAAAGGGGTTCTGGGGCAGACGCAAAGAAAAAAAAGAAACAGAGGCGGCAGCTCCTGAAGAAAAAACGGAAGATGGGGCTGTGGAAACAGACAGCAATGAGAGCTCCGAAAAGTTTATAGAGCCGGTAACCGAGACAGAAAACGAGGCGCCGGAAAATACGGAGGATATGGCTGAACCGGAAGAACCCACAGTGCATACAGAAGTTATGACAGAAACGCCGGAAGTCCTGGAGGCGGAAACCGTGGAAACGCTGCCGGAAAAGGCACTTCTGGAGGAGAGCCAGGCTCACAGTGAACTGGAATCTGTTGCTGAAACCGTCAGCAATGAAGAAGAGGAAGAAAACTTTTTTGCAGAAGAGGACGATGAAGAAGAGGATGAAGAGGACGAAAAGGAAAAGCGAAATCTGACGCCGGAGGGCAAGAAAGCCAGAAGACGCAGGATTCTTTTGGCGGTTCTGTTTTTGCTTTTGTGTCTGACAGCGGGCATTTTCCTTAGTCTGCGTAAAATGAAAGAAATGGAGCAGCAGGAAAAAGAATATTATCAGCAGTTGGATTCTGCGGCAAATACAGAAAATACAAAGCAGAAAGAAGCATCAGAAGAAAACACTCAAAAAGCATCAGAAGAACCTGCAGCAGCTGAGGATAAGAAAGAGACGAAAAAAGAAGAGTATTTCAAGCTGGTTTCTGCAGAAGATGTGGATTTTTCCAAGTATAAGAAAATTCAGCCCACATCCACAGAAGAAAATTCCGTAAAACAGTCGGATTCTTACGATTACAGTGCTAAAAGCGCCATTGATGGAGACACAGCCTCTTCCTGGCAGGAAAATGAAGACGGTTCAGGCGAGGGAAAGGGAATCAAACTGACGTTGGATGGAAACCACAAAATACGGTATATAGTTTTGTATCTGGGAAACTGGCGGAGTGATGAACTCTGGGATTATAATTCCAGACCGAAAGAATTGACGATACAGGTGGGAGAAACACAGAAGAAAGATGTGAAGTTTTCCGACGAAAAGAAAAAATTCTGCCTTTCTTTTGATGAACCTGTAGACGCAGCCTTTGTTTCTCTGTATATTAAATCCGTGTATGAGGGCTCCAGATGGCAGGATACCTGTATTTCAGAAATTGAATTATATGAATAAATAATAGAAAGAAACAAACGTGATTATAAGGGGCGACAACACTTGAGGCTGTCGCTCCTTGATTGCTACTTACTGGACTTTCTTTTCTCCTATCTGATAATCATAAATAAAGAACGTCATATCCCCTTTTTCGCCTTTTATGTCTATGATTTGCTTTTTCTCACACCGTCTTGTCAATCCCATGTGTTCATAAAATGGATAATTGCAACTGGTATCTGTGAACAGGTAAAAGTTGGAAATATCTTGCGACTTCATGTAGTCAACAACAGTTTGAAATAATTTTTTTCCCAATCCTTTGCCACGACATTTTTCACTGATTGCAAAGAACGCCAGCTCACCTTTGTACTTCTCTTTACAGGCAGAAAGCAATGCTTTATCGATTCCTTGCACAGCCGCAAATATTTTTGAGATTTCTCGTCCCTCTTTGGATATGTAAAGCGAAACGATAGATTTTAGCCATTTCATACGCAAAGAAAGCCGGCATTTATGGTTTTCAATATCTTTCCCCATGATAATACCAACTGGCTCACCGTTTATTTCTGCAACTTTTGTAAAGGTCTGATTGGTGAGACAACTGCTCAAATAAACTTTTGCCATTTTTGCCGCTGTCTTAGGAGAACAAAAGCGGTCATACTTCCATGCTTCCCGCACTATATTTTCCAGCGCCTGATGGTCTGTTTTCTGATACTCTCTTAGGATAATCTGTTCATTCATTTTTGCTTGTTTCCTCCATTTCTTGCTTTGCTACTTCTCATGGCATATAATAAACCGTACAGTAACAGTACAGTCAAGGGGGATTTTCTATGTTTTTTGATACAAATAAATTATTTACAATCGGACAATTTGCAAAACTGCACGAAATCAACAAAAAAACGCTCATGTGGTATGATAAAGTCGGCATATTAAAACCTGCTGTGATAAAACCGAATGGCTATCGGTATTATACATATCAGCAGAGTTCCCTACTGGAAACCATTCTTATGCTGCGGGAATTAAATGTGTCAATCTCAGAAATACAACACTTTTTGAATAACCGATGTGCGTTTTCTTTAGAAAGTCTGTTGACTGATAAAATAACAGAGCTGGACAACACCATATCTCATCTTAAAGCTATCCGAGCCGTTATGAATGAGAAAAAGCAAAATATGACGCATATCCGCACGTTAGATATGTCCGGCTTCGAAATTGTTGAAAAGACAAAAGCACATTATTTCGTAACTGTCCCTACCACAACGGTTACATCATTTGAAAAGGAAATAGAAATGGTCGTAGATGAAACGAAAAAGTATCAATTACATCGTTTACATGACGCTTCCTATGGAGCTATGTTATCCGTCAAAAATCTATACAATGGCAATCTCAATGACTATTCCTTTTTGTATATTGAATTACCAGAACCAACGCATAAACAGGGACTTCACATACAGCCCAAGGGGAAATATCTAAGGGCTTTTTGTATAGGAGATTGGAGTAAAATTCCAACCCGATATGAAGAAATTCTTTCCTATGCAGAGCAGCATTATTTACAATTTTCCGGCTTTGCTTATGAAAAAGGCCTCAATGAGCTTGTCATTGACACTTTTGATGATTATATTACGCAGATTGAAATACCAGTTCAAACGGAATAGTGTACTGTGGTCTTTCATATTTTGTGAATCACTTTACCGCATATATGGTTAAATTGCCGGATATCAACCATAAAATAGCGATTTATCCGACATTTTGCTTTCTTATTTAGGGATATGGTGTTATAATCTTTCTATAAAAATTAGAAAAAGGAGAAGGTGCCTATGAATTTTAAGAAAGCAGCAGCAACGAGTTCTGCAATTGTAATTGGGGCAACAACAATTTTGACAGGAATTCCGACTTCTGTATCTGCCGCACAGGTTCATACGGAAGTGGTACAGGAAGAACTTTCTACAAAAGAAACACAGGCAGAAACAAAAGTTGGGGAAGACACAAAAAAAGAAGTAAAAACGGAAACTGAGACGCAAAAACAGGATACGCAAAAACAAGAAACATCAAGTGAGGAAGGGCAGAATCTGGAATCCCCAAAAACGGAAGAGACTGCTCCAAGTCCTGCACCGGAAAAATCGGAAACTGAGACAGAAACCACTCCGAAACAGGAAAAGGTAAAAGAAGAATCAGAAGCGCAGCAGCCTCAGAACTCAAAAGAAGAAACTCCAACAGAGGAAAAAACAGAGGAAACTCAGCCAGTAGGAATTAAAATTGATGAAACGAATTTTCCGGATGCAGTTTTTCGGGCAGAACTGGAGAAAAAATCTTATGGTGAGGACGGTGTCTTAACTCCAGAGGAAATAAGTAAAATAGATCGGCTTAGTATTAATAATCCGAAAATAACTTCATTGCAGGGAATTCAGTATTTTACCGAACTGACAAGTATATATATTGCGAACACCAAGATAACCAATTTAGATTTAATCGGTTTGAATAAAATGGATACGATACACATGGCTTATAATTCCCAGTTATCGTCATTGAAAATTTCTTTACCGGCGCTTAAAAACCTGAGTTGTACCAACAATGGGCTGACGACTTTGAGTATTGACGCCCCGGCCTTGGAGCTCTTGAAGTGCCAGGGGAATAAACTGACTTCTCTGAGTGTGGATGGTTCAAAGGTGAGAAGTATAGAGTGCTATAATAATGAACTGCAAACTCTTTCCTTGAATACGCCGGCTTTGGAGGTTTTGAGTTGTTCCGACAATCAATTGACTTCCCTGGATGTGTCTGATATTAAAACTTTGACATCCGTGACTTACGACAATAATCCTCCATTAAAAACTCTGGATTTCAGAGGATGTGACAATCTGGAAAGAGGATATCATTCACAGAATCAGGAAACCGTTTATATATCTGCTGGCATGACGAAGTATATTGGTTGTCATGTAGTGCCTGAACATACAGGAAACCTGATTATTGATTTGAATGGTTATTTCATAGTAAATTCGGATGGAAGCAAATCGGTAGATTTGAATCAGGTCATTTCGCCTGCTTTTATTAAAGTTCTGGAGAAAGAAGGACATGCCTGCTTTGATTCAGAGACACATATTTTAACTATTCCGGCACAAGATAAAGCCACGGTATTAGAGGCCGGATTTGACGGTCAGATAAATTCAACAAAATGGACCTTTTATACAGATATCACGGCCGTGGATGACTGTGTTGTAAAATTTGACAGCATGGGCGGTACTTTGGTGGAGGACCAGATGCTCAGCAATGGAGAGAAGGCTGCGGAACCAACGGTTCCTGTGAAAGAAGGTTATATTTTTACTGGTTGGTACACGGATAAAGAATGTACCACTTTATATGACTTCTCTGCGCCGGTGACAGCAGATATTACACTTTATGCAGGCTGGTCCACTCAAGCCGTGAATACACCACCAGTGATTACAGCCGGAGATATTACGCTGATGGTTGGAGATACCTTTGACCCATTGACCAATGTGACAGCTACAGATAAGGAAGATGGAAACCTCATTCTGACAAAAGATAACATTGCGGCAAATGATGTAGATACCAAAAAGGCGGGAACCTATCACGTTACTTATAAAGTAACAGATAAAAATGGAGCTTCTACAGAAAAGACCATTACAGTAACAGTAAAAGAAAATACCCCGCCTACCATTACAGCCAAAGATATAACGCTGAAGGTAGGGGACAGCTATAATCCTCTGTCCGGTGTTACAGCAGAAGACAAAGAGGACGGAAAAATCACCTTGACAAAAGACAACATTATAGCAAATGATGTGAACACGTCAAAAGCGGGAACCTATCATGTTACTTATAAAGTAACAGATAAAAATGGAGCTTCCACAGAAAAGACCATTACCGTGACTGTGAAAAAAACTACAAAAACAAGTGCAACTACGAAAAAGTCACCGAAAACAGGTGATATGGCAAACCTGGGTCTGCTGACTTCCATGTTAGCCGGTTCTTCCGGACTGATTGCCGTTTTAAAAGGAAAGGGCAGAAGGAAAAAATAAAGGAATTTTAAATACTTTACAAAAAGAGGCCGCCTTTGGGCAGCCTCTTTTTGTTGCTGAAAAGTATCGCATCTCTCACCGCTTTAAAAGCAGAAAAGAAATGACAATATTGAAGTATCATGCTATTATTTATGAATGATACAAATCTATGATATAGGAATTTAAAAATACTCAGTTGCAAAGAATTTCAGACAGGAGGAACAACCGCATGAATTGGAATATACCACCGCTTTTTCCGGTAAAAGGCGTTATCTTTGATATGGATGGCCTGATGCTGGATACGGAACGAATGATTCAATATAGTTGGGAAGTCACAGGAGGAGAACTGGGATACTCCAATTTTGGCAGCAATATTTTGCACACTCTGGGCATGAGCCGGGCCCAGAGAAATCAATATTTTCTGGAAAAATACGGGGAGGATTTTCCGCTGCAGCAGTTTACAGACCGTTATCATGAGGTTTATCATACCTATGAACGGGAACATGGGATTCCGCAAAAGAAAGGACTGAAAGAGCTTCTGGAACTTTTAAAGCAGCGGCAGATTCCCATGGCTGTGGCGACTTCTACCCATGGAGAGCACACGATACCGGAATTGAAACGACAGGGGATTTTCTCTTACTTTCAGGAAATTGTTACAGGAGACATGGTAAAAGAGGGGAAACCTAATCCCCGTATATACCAGCTTACCTGCGAGAAACTGCAGCTATGGCCGGAGGAAGTACTGGCCTTGGAGGATTCTTATAATGGAATCCGTTCTGCCAGCCAAGCAGGCACGAAAGTCATTATGATTCCGGATATTCTCACGGATGATACCCCGGTAAGTTCCTATCTGTACGGGAAAATGGAATCACTGACCCAGGTGGCCCAGTGGATTTCCGGCCAGGAAAAATAGAAAATATTTTATTTATACCAAGGTAAAATATACAAAAATGAAATCCAGATATGAAAAGGAGGATTGGCTTTATGAAACGGAAAAGGAAACTTTTATTCGTTGTTGTTTTCGTTTTATATACAGTGATACTTGCTGGTATTTCTTTTTTCATTGGAAATCAAAGCGCAAGAAAACAGATAGAAAATTTAGCAGATGGGGGTACGGCAGAAACGTTCTATGCTGAGATTTCGGACAGAAAAAATAATTTTCTGCGAGTAACAGGGCTGGAAATAAATGATATAAATTTTCGTGGAGATTTTGTCTTTTCCATTGATGAGGAGACAAAAATGACGTGGAGATATACAGAAATCTCTGTGGAAGATTTGGACATAGGTGATACTGTTTCCATCACTTTTACCGGAGAAATTCAGGAAACAGCACCTGCAAAAATTACTCATGTGACGCAAATACAATTGCTGGAGGATGAGAAATAAAACCAGAACAGGCGTTATGGATGAGGATAAAAAGAATCAAGTGCGCTTATGAAATCCTTAAGTACGGAGGCTTTGCAGTCTTAGCTAAGGCTGTTTTAAAACAATAGACTTTTTTTCAGGAACTGCCGTTTGCACAATTCAAAATCATGCGCGGCAGTTCCTTTTTTATGCCCCGGTCAGAGATTCAGATACGGATGCGAAAATGTTATAAGATAGACATAAACCACTCCACAGTCTTGGGATTGTAGTGAGAGAAGAAGAGGCTTTCGCCTTTATCCAGGGTTTCAATGGCTGCCATATCTTCGCTGCTCAGTGTAAAGTCGAACACGTTAAAGTTCTGTTCCATTCTGTCTTTATGAACAGACTTAGGAATCACAACCACATCACTCTGCAGGAGAAAACGGAGAGCCGTCTGGGCAGCCGTCTTGTTATATTTCTTTCCGATTTCGGTCAGAATGGGATTGGTGAACATATCGTTTCTGCCTTCTGCAAACGGTCCCCATGATTCAATCTGGCAGCCAAGTTTCTGCATGTATTCTCTGGCAGTTTTCTGCTGTTGAAAAACATGAGTTTCGATTTGGTTTACAGCCGGTTTAATCTCAGAGAAATGTTCCAGGTCAAGATACCGGTCCGGACCAAAGTTGGATACACCTATGGCACGTATTTTTCCGGCTTTATAAAATTCTTCCATTGCGCGATAAGTTCCATAATAGTCTCCAAACGGCTGATGAATCAGAAGCAAATCCAGGTAGTCTGTGCGAAGCTTTTTCAGAGAGGCTTCAATAGAAGCTTTTGCTTTTTTAATAACCTGCATTTGTAATCCATACTTTTGTTGTGAGGAAAAATTCTTCACGGGTTAAGCCACATTCGGCCAAAGCGTCCCCAACCCCCTCTTCATTCCCATAGGCCTGGGCTGTGTCAATACTTCTGTATCCCACTGCAATTGCGTCCAGGACACATTTTTTTGTATCATCAGGAGGTGTCTGATAGACTCCATATCCTAATTTCGGCATTTTAATTCCATTATTTAAAGTAACATATTCCATAGATAGTACCTCCTTTTATGAAAAGTAATTTTTATTTACAAGTTATACTTTACTTGATAATACAGAAAATGTACAATATTTATATGGAAAACTGCTTTGCAGAAAATGAAAAGTAAATAGAGAGAAGGAAGAAAGGAAGGAAACAGGATGTTGGATTTGAATGAACTGGAACAACTGATTGCTTTTGCAGATACAGGCACTTTGTCAAAGGTAGCAGAGGATTTCCATATTTCTACGCCGTCCGTTACCCGTTCTATGAAGAATGTGGAAGAGGCCTTTGGTGTTCCACTGTTTCACCGGACAAAGAATCGAATTGAACTAAATGAGACAGGAAGTATGGCTGTGGAATATGCCAGAAAGGTTTTGGATGAAGCGGAACATGCAGTTCGGAGAGTGAGAGAGTATAACGCCAGAAGAAAGACCATTACTGTAAAATCCTGTGCCCCGGCGCCATTATGGAAACTGCTCATGCAGTTAAATGGCCGGTATCCGGAAATGACGATTTCTTCTGGGATAGGACAGAATGAAGAAGTTTTAGAAGCCTTAAAGCGCCAGGAATGTGATTTTGCAATCTTGCCTTTTATGATTCAGGATGAGCATTTTGTCATAAAAGAATATATGAAAGAAAAACTCTTTTTCTGCGTACCAAAAAATCATGAACTTGCCAGATATAAAGAGCTGTCATTTCAGATTATCAATGGATTCAACTTTCTTTTGCGCTCAGAGCTGGGCTTTTGGGATACTATCTGCCGGAAAAAAATGCCTGCCTCTAGATTTTTGGTACAGACGGATGAATTTACAATGAACGAACTGATAAAATCATCATCGCTGCCATGTTTTGTAACGGACGCAGTGATGTCACAAGGGGCTATAGATACAGAGAAGAGAGTTGCGATTCCTATGACCGATTCTGAGGTAAATGTCACTTTTTATCTTGCGGTTAGGAAGAAAAAAGCCTGTGCATCCGTCTGCCACAAAGAATACACAAGCTTTTTTGACTGTTAGGCTTCTAAGACCTGTAAGTGTTCTACCAGAAGTTTCCGGATTCCCGGATATTCCCCCAGTCCTTTGACTACCGGCTCTACTTCGTATCCGGCAGCTTTAAACTGACTGTACCAGGATTCCGGGTCATCCCCTGCCATATCGTTTTTCGCATGGTCGCCTGCCACAATCATAAAGGGAGCCAGAACCACTTTAGAAGGTTCATATGCCTTTACCATACGCAGAAGACTTTCCATGGTAGGATAGGCCTCCACTGTTCCCAGGAAGATGTTTTCATATCCCTTATCTTTAAAGGTATAGTCCAAAGCCGCATAGATGGAGTTGGCATAATGGGTTGTGCCGTGTCCCATAAGCACCAGAACTTCTTCTTTCTTCAGGTGGGAAAATTCTTCAGCCACAGCCTGGATGACGCTCAGCTTGTCCTGCTCGCTGGTAAGAAGGGGATCCCCGAAGGAAATAGAATGAAAATATTCCTGATAAGACAAAGCGTCTTCTTTCATCAAATCATTTTCAATTCCATTGATAACATGGGTGGGCTGCACCAGCACGTCGGTGATACCGTCTGCCCGCATTTGTTCCATGGCTTCTTTTACCGTGTTGATATGAATATTATCGCGCTTGTTTACTTTTTTGATAATCATCTTGCTGGTCCAGGCCCGATACAGAGGGTAATGGGGGAAGGCCTGCTGCATATCCCGTTCAATAGCGTCGATGGTGACTTCCCTGGTATCGTTATGGCTGGTGCCGAAGCTTACTGCCAGAATGGCCTTTCTGGTTTCGTTTGACATGATTTTCTTACCTCCGTAGTGTGGATTCAAATTTACTTCTGCAATATATTGTTCCAGTGCCTTCAGATTTTTCGGCAGCGGAAGAGAGGATTTCAAAATCCCTTTTTTGCACAGGCTTTCGAAAAGCTCCAGAACCGCCGGGGGCTCCAGATTGGTCTGCCTTAAAGCTGCCCGGTTTCCGAAAACTTCGGCGGGGCTGCCGTGCATCAGCACCCTGCCTTCGTGAAAGAGCATGACTTCGTCCGCCCATTCATAGGCATAATTGACGTCATGAGTGGCCATGAGTACCGTAATGCCGTTTTCTGTCATGCGGTCTACAATGTGGTTGACCATAGTGGTGTGTTTGGGGTCTAAAGCTGCCGCAGGTTCGTCTAAAATAATAATGTCCGGGTGCATAACCAGAATGTCGGCAATGGAAACCTGCTTTTTCTGTCCTCCGCTTAAAGCATGGGTGGGTTTGTGGCGAAAAGGAGTGATTTCCAGATAATCAATGACTTCCTCCACTTCTTTTTTTGCCTGGTCTTCGGAAATCCCCAGGTTTAAAATTCCAAAAGAAATTTCCTGGTACACGCTGGCAGAGAAAAGCTGGTTGTCCGGGTCCTGAAACACAATGCCCACTTTGCTGCGCAGATGTAATAGTCCCTTTTTGTTATAGTTCACTTCTTCTCCGTTAAAATACAGTTTTCCCGACTGGGGTTTATGGATTCCCGTGCAGCAGAGGAAAAACGTAGACTTTCCGCTGCCATTGGCTCCCATAAAGGCCACTTTCTGTCCCCTTCGGATTTCCAGGGAAAGTCCGTTTAAAGAGTGGGAGTTGTCATCATCATAGGAAAAATGCAGATTATCGGCTTTTAATATCATATCTGAATTCATGAAAAAAATCTCCTCCATACAGCAAAAATAAATAAGGCGGTATCGAATGCCACAATGGCAGCAATGATTCGTTTCCTGGGAGGCCGGTTTTCCGACAGAACCCGTATGGTGCCGTCATAGCAGCGGGCTTCCATAGCGTCGTAGAGCCGGTTGGAACGTTGTACAGCCCGTATCATCAGCACAGATCCCAGCATACCGAAGGATTTCAGAGACGTCCGGTAATCCTTATTTCCCAGTCTGCAGTTTTGGGAAGTGGAAATGGCAGAAGCCACATCCAGCAGTACGAAGATAAACCGATAAATCAGCAGCATCAGTTCAATCAGCAGACGGGGACAGTGCAGTTTCCGCAAAACCTCCAGAATATCGGGCATTGGGGTGGTAAAGGACAAAAAGTACAGGCAGGAAACCGCGGAAAGAGCGGTGAGAATCAGCTGTACCGCATAAAAAAAGGAATGGTAGCTTGCCGTCAGATACCAGTTTCCAAGGGGAATGGCAAAGAAATCCATGGGAACCTGTTTTAAATTGAACATAATGGCTATGGTACTTAAAAACAAAAATGCCAGAGGTACGGTGAGAAACTTAAGATAACGCAAAACAGGGACTCCCCCTTTCCAAACGGTAAGAATCCCTGTCACAGCTAATACGATACCTGCCACCGCAGTCGAACGACTCATTACACAGATACACAGTGTAATCACTGCAAAGGCAAATTTCTCACTGGCATTTTCATATCTAAGCCGGGAATTGTAACACAGCTTATCAATGACTATCATAGAAACTCCTTTCGCCAGAGAACTTTAGTTTTCATCTTTCATCCATTTTTTACGCTCTACAAAACGTCCCATAAAAAAGGCAATGACGCCTACGCCAATACCGGTCTGGAGACAGAAGAGCAGGCTTTCCACTTCGCCGGGAAGTTCTCCGCCAATGAGCTTTTCAAAAATGGGGGTTGCCCAGGGTTCATAGGAGGAATCCACTTCCTCTACCACGGTGCTTCCGGCATCGTCGGAACCGCCGAATTCCGCGTCTTTTAAGACAAACAGCGGAACAAATGCAATTAAGAAAATAACCAGAATGGCCAGAATGACTTTTTTCTTCATCTTATTTTCCCTCCTTTAAATAACCAATCGCACGAAGTTCCGGTTTAGCATAGGTTTCCAGACCCATGATAATCAATACCGTGATGACGCCTTCAATAAGAGCCAGAGGAACCTGTGTAGGTGCAAATACCAGCAGGAATTTGCCTACTGCAGCGCCAAAGGTGGTATCCGCATGATGGGCAAGAGCCATCTGTACCGCAGTCACGCAGTATGTAAATAAGTCACCTAAAAATGCGGCCAAAAATACACAGACTTTTTTATCCACATTGGCCTTTTTCAGCACAACATAAAGACCATAAGATACAAAAGGTCCTGCGATTGCCATGGAGAATGTGTTTGCTCCAATCGTAGTCAGTCCGCCGTGTGCCAGTAAAATAGCCTGGAACAGGAGAACAATCAGCCCCAGAATGGAAACGGCAGACGGGCCAAACAGAATTGCTCCAAGCCCGGTGCCTGTCATGTGAGAACAGCTTCCGGTTACGGAAGGAATCTTCAAGGAAGAAATTACAAAGACAAAGGCGCCGGACATAGCCAGCAGGGTGACCAGATTTCGGTGTTCGTTTAAAGTTTTTTTGATAGACATGAATCCTGCAATGAGAAACGGTACGCACAGGACACCCCATGCGATGCAGAATCCTCCCGGAAGGTAACCTTCCATAATGTGCATGGCACTGACGGTTGGGACAATGCCGAAGGTAAGCGCAAAGGCGCTTGCCAGTACCAGAATACGTTTTTGATTTTTACTCATTTTTCTTCTCCCTTCTGATTTGCATGAATAAAATAAAAAACCTGTACGGCAGGGACCGACAGGCATCAGAAGAACAAGAGGTTATAGCAAGGTGAATTGATATGCTATGAGCCAACCTGTTCTTACACAAGGCCATCGTTCGTAACCTGTGTAAATCGCATGTATAAGGCAGGTCTTCTGACTCAGGTATCTTTGCTGCATTTTGCCTTCCCATTACAACAGTGGCATATTAAAATACAGCTCCTCCATTACAGCGGCGTGACCGTGTAAGATTTTCACTTAACTTTCCTATTCTCCTGCATAGCAGGCACCGTTATACATTCGATTCTTGTTCCATTGTAGCATATAGGGAAATTTTGTCAATGTTTTGTCAAATGAAATTGTACAAAAATCACAAAATACTTAAGTTGCACCCAAAAGAATTCTATGCTAAGATGAAAAAAGATTTTTAAGAAAAGCAACAAAAGATATGGGAGATTAAAAAACAATGAGTATTTCCATGATTGGCATTGACTACAGCAGAGCAGCCGTGGACATCCGCGCACAGTTTTCTTTTACCAAGAAAAACGCTGTAGCTGCAATGGAACATTTAAAGGAAGAACCGGGCATTGCAGGCTGTATTATTTTGTCTACCTGCAACCGAATGGAAATTTGGGCAAGCACCACGGAAGACTGGCAGGGTTCTCTCTATGAATTTTTGTGCCGGGAAAAAGGGAAAGAACCGGCAGAATATGCACAGTATTTTGCGGAAAGGACAGAAGAGGAAGCAGTAGAACATCTTTTTTATCTTACCAGCGGTCTGAAATCCCAGATTCTGGCAGAAGACCAGATCATTACCCAGGTAAAGGATGCCCTGAGTTTGTCCAGGGAAGCCTACTGCACGGACAATGTGCTGGAGGTACTGTTTCGCATGGCGGTGACGGCAGCCAAGAAGGTAAAGACAAAAGTCATCTTTTCCAGGGGCAACAGTTCCGTGATTCATCAAGCCATTCACTGCCTGGAGGAAAAGGGCTTTTCCTTGTTTGGCAAAACCTGCATGGTTATCGGAAACGGAGAAATGGGCAAGGTGGCGGCGCTGGCTCTTAGAGAAGCAGGTGCAGAGGTGACGGTTACGGTGCGCCAGTATCGAAGCGGCATTGTCAATATCCCCAAGGGCTGTGAGCGGATTAATTACGGTGACCGGGGAGAATTTCTGCCTCAGTGCGATTTGGTTGTCAGCGCTACGGCCAGTCCTAACTATACACTGACCAGGGAGCTTCTGGAAACCGTCCCGCCCGTGGAACATCTGGTATTGATTGATTTGGCCGTACCAAGGGATATTGAACCCTCTGCCGGAGAACTTTCCGGTATTACCCTGTACGACATAGACAGCTTTAAGATTGATGCGGTTTCTCCGAAGCTGCAGCAGAGTCTGGAAAAAGCCGGGGAAATTTTGCAGGAACAGATGGAGGATTTTTACAACTGGTATGGCGGCAGAGACTTAATTCCCAGAATCCAGGACATTAAGGCAGAGGCGGTGCAGGATTTAAATCTCCGGATACTGAAAATTCTGCGGAAAACTCCCATGGAAGAAAAAGACCGGGAAAATCTGTTGCAGGCCATTGATACAGCTGCGGCAAAGGTGGTTAACAAAATGATGTTCGGGCTGAAGGATTCTCTGGAAGAAAAGGAATTTTTAAACTGCGTGGAAGGACTGGAAAAACTGTATGAAAACTGAAAAGGAAAATAAAAAATTTTTTCCTGTGTTTATAGACCTGAGCACAAAGAGAGTCGTAGTGTTTGGCGCGGGGAAGATTGCCACAAGGAGAGCAGAGACGCTGCTGTCTTTTGCAGGGGAGCTTATCGTCATTGCTCCGGCCTGTACAGAGAGGATTGCACAGCTTTTTGAGGAAGGAAAGCTGGTATATAAAGAAAAACCTTATGACCGGGAAGATTTGTATGCAGCAGATGTGGTGCTGGCTACCACAGATGATACAAAAGTCAATGAGGACATTTACAGCGCCTGCAAATGTCTGGGGATTCCGGTGAATACGGCCAGCAATCAGCAAAAATGTGATTTTCATTTTCCGGGTATTCTGGAATATGAAGGCGTGGTGCTGGGCTTTAACGGCAGCGGAAAAGACCACAAAAAGGTAAAAGAGGTCCGCGAAAAAACCCGGAAAGCCCTGGAACAAATCCGAAAGGAAGAAGAAAAATGCGAAAAATAATCATTGGAAGCCGGGAGAGCAAACTGGCAGTGGTGCAGAGCGAAATGGTGAAAAAGGCCATTGAGGACAGCCACGAAGACATAGAGGTGGAGATTTACACCATGAAAACCACGGGGGATAAGATTCTGGACAGAACCCTGGATAAAATCGGCGGGAAAGGACTCTTTGTAAAAGAATTGGACAAAGCTCTTTTAGACAGAAAAACGGACATTTCCGTGCATAGCTTAAAAGATATGCCCATGGAAGTACCAAAAGAACTGCCGCTTCTGGCTTTTTCCAAAAGAGAAGACCCAAGGGATGTGCTGGTACTTCCCCAAGGGGTACATACGCTGGATAAGACGAAACCCATTGGCTGTTCCAGTCTCCGGAGAATTTTGCAGTTAAAAGAACTGTATCCGGATATGGAGTGCAAAAGCGTAAGAGGCAATGTCCAGACCCGTTTGAAAAAACTGGACAGCGGGGAATACAGCGCTCTCATACTGGCTGCGGCAGGACTGAAACGGCTTGGGCTTGAAGCACGGATTTCCCGGTATTTTCAGCCGGAAGAGATGATTCCCGCTGCAGGACAGGGAATTCTGGCAGTGCAGGGACGGGCCGGAGAGCCTGGGGATTATCTGAAGGAATTTTCCGACTTGGAGGGATTCTATGCGGCAGTGGCAGAACGGGCCTTTGTCCGGCATTTAGACGGCGGCTGTTCCTCTCCTGTAGCAGCCCATGCCGTAGTCCGTGAGAAGGAAATCGTCCTTCGGGGCTTGTATTATGATGAAGAAACCGGAAAATATGAAAAAGGCATGATAACCGGTCCGGCAGAAGAAGGGGAAACGCTGGGTATTTCTCTTGCACAAAAACTGCGTGATACATGCAAAAATCAAGAATAAAGGAGCAGATAACATGAGTACAGGAAAAGTCTGGCTGGTAGGAGCGGGACCGGGAGATGCGGGGCTCTTTACCATAAAAGGAATGGAAACACTGCAGCAGGCAGAGGTGGTGGTTTACGACAGTCTGGTGGGACAGGAAATTCTCTCCCGGATACCGGAGAGCGCCCGCTGTATCAATGTGGGAAAACGGGCTTCTCATCACACTATGCCCCAGGAACAGATTAATCAGGTATTGGTAGAAGAAGCAAAGAAAGGACACCGTGTGGTGCGCTTAAAAGGCGGGGATCCCTTCCTTTTCGGACGGGGCGGGGAAGAACTGGAACTGCTGGTGAAAGAGGGGATTCCCTACGAAGTAGTTCCGGGTGTGACTTCTCCCATTGCCGTGCCGGCTTACAATGGAATTCCTGTGACACACCGGGACTTTACCTCTTCGGTGCACATTATTACGGGGCATAAGAAGCAGGGAGCGGCTTATGATATTGATTTTAACGCACTGGTACATACAAAGGGAACTCTGGTCTTTTTAATGGGAGTCAGCGCGCTTTCTGATATCTGCCAGTCCCTTTTGCAGGCAGGTATGGATCAGGATATGCCTGCGGCGATTTTGCAGAAAGGAACTACAGCAGGTCAGAAAAGAATTGTGGCAACGGTTTCTACATTGGAGGAAGAAGTTAAGAAACAGGGCATTGAGACCCCTGCTATTATTGTAGTGGGAAAGGTCTGTGCTCTGGCCAAAGAGTTTGCCTGGCATGAAAAGCTGCCTCTTTCCGGGTATAAGGTTATGGTTACAAGGCCAAGAGATTTGATTTCCTCTATGGCTTCCAGGCTGCGGCTTTTGGGGGCGGAAGTTCTGGAACTTCCGGCTATCCGCACAGAACCCTTAAAAGACCAGACGCTGCTTTATAAAGCCCTAAAAGCAGTGGATACTTACCAGTGGGTTGTATTTACCAGCCCTACCGGAGTGCGGATTTTCTTTGAGGAATTGTTAAAATCCGCCACTGACATTCGGAAACTGGCGCACTTGAAAGTTGCCGCCATTGGAAAAGGGACGAAAAAAGCTTTAGAAGAAAAGGGCTTTTTTGCTGATTATATGCCGGAGGTTTTCGACGGAGAGGCTCTTGGAAGAGGGCTCTGTGAGCTTTGTGAGGGAACGGAGAAAATTCTGCTTCCCCGTGCAAAAATGTGCAATCAGGAAATCCTTGCAGAGCTTGCCAAAAAGCCGGGGATTCTGGTAGATGACATTTCCATTTACGATACGTTCTATGAGACCAGGGATTTGCTTGACCGCAAAAAAGAATTTGAAACAGGAAGCATTGACTGTGCGGTCTTTACCAGCGCGTCTACGGTGCGGGGCTTTAAAGAAGCCACACCGGGACTGGATTATACCAAAGTGAGGGCAGCCTGCATTGGCAGACAGACCCAGGCTGAGGCGGCGGCTCTTGGCATGGAAACGTATATGGCCCGGGAAGCGTCTATTGACAGCCTTCTTACTCTGGTAATAGAATTAAAAGGAAAAACAGCCTGCAAGTAAGGCAGAAGGAGTTGGAAATTATGGATATGAACATCAGGCCAAGAAGATTAAGAGGCAGCGAAATTATGCGGAAAATGGTCAGAGAGACACGAATAGACAAAAGTTCTCTGATTTATCCGATTTTTGTAAAAGAAGGTACGGGAATCAAGGAAGAAATTGCTACTATGCCGGGTCAGTACCGTTACAGCGTTGACCGGCTTCCAAAGGCTTTGGAGGAGCTTTTGGACGCAGGAGTCAATAAGGTAATGTTTTTTGGTATTCCTGATGTGAAGGATGAGGTGGGAAGCCAGGCATATGCCAGCGATGGTATTGTGCAGAAGGCTTTAGAGAAGGCAAAAGCGGAATTTCAGGGCGATATGTACCTGATTACCGATGTGTGCATGTGCGAATACACTTCTCACGGACACTGCGGCGTCCTCTGCGGACATGAAGTGGAAAATGATAAAACTCTGGAACTTCTGGCAAAAACAGCCCTTTCCCATGTACAGGCAGGCGCGGATATGGTGGCGCCCTCTGATATGATGGATGGAAGAGTACGGGCTATCCGCAGTCTTTTGGACAGGAATGGACACAAGGAAATTCCCATTATGTCTTATGCGGTGAAATACGCCTCTGCTTTTTACGGTCCTTTCCGTGACGCGGCAGGTTCTGCGCCGTCTTTTGGAGACAGGAAAAGCTACCAGATGGATTTTCATAACCGCAGAGAGGGGCTGAAAGAGGCCCTTCTGGATGTGGAAGAGGGCGCGGATATTCTTATGGTGAAGCCTGCCATGTCTTATCTGGATATGGTACGGGAGGTAAAGGACCGGACTCAGATTCCGGTGGCTGCTTACTCAGTCAGCGGAGAATATGCCATGGTAAAAGCCGGGGCAAAACTTGGCTACATTGAGGAAGACCGGATTATCTGTGAGATGGCAGCCAGTGCATACCGGGCAGGCACAGACATTTATCTCACTTATTTTGCAAAAGAAATTGCCAGATTTATAGAGGAAGGAAGAATCGGATAATGACAAAATCAGAAGAATTATTTCAAAGAGCAGTAAAGAGAATTCCGGGAGGCGTCAACAGCCCGGTACGGGCCTATGGCTCTGTAACGGAAGCACCACGCTTTATTCAGGGAGCAGTGGGCTGTAAAATTTTTGATGTGGACGGAAACGAATACATTGACTACATTGATTCCTGGGGACCTATGATTTTAGGACACAACAATGAGCAGATTAAGGAAGCGGTTATCCGCGCCAGTGAAAACGGTCTGAGTTTTGGCTGTGCTACGGAAAAAGAAGTGGAAATGGCGGAATTTATCTGTGAGAGAATTCCTCATGTAGAGATGATTCGCATGGTAAACTCCGGCACTGAGGCAGTCATGAGCGCTCTGCGCGTGGCAAGAGGCTATACGGGAAAATCCAAAATCATTAAATTTGCCGGCTGTTATCATGGGCATACAGACGCTATGCTGGTAAGTGCCGGAAGCGGTGTGATGACCAGTGGAGTACCGGACAGCGCCGGTGTGCCAAAGGGCTGCACCCAGGACACCATGATTGCGGTTTACAATGATTTAAACAGTGTAGAGCAGCTTTTGGTGGAAAGTAAGGATCAGGTAGCGGCTGTGATTGTAGAGCCGGTAGGGGCCAACATGGGTGTAGTTCCTCCAAAGGAAGGCTTTTTGCAGGGTCTGCGGGATTTGTGCGACAAGCACGGGGCACTGCTGATTTTCGATGAGGTTATTACGGGATTCCGTCTCAGCTTTGCCGGAGCAGCCGGATATTTCGGAATTACCCCGGACCTGGTGACTTACGGTAAGATTATCGGTGCAGGTATGCCTGTAGGGGCTTACGGCGGAAGAAAAGAGATTATGGAAATGGTGGCGCCGGCAGGCCCGGTATATCAGGCAGGGACTTTAAGCGGAAACCCCATTGCTATGGCAGCGGGACTTGTCCAGTTAAAAATCCTTTGGGACGACCAGGATATTTATAAACGCCTGCATCAGAAAGGAGAACTGCTTTTTGACGGTATCCGAAACATTTTCCGTGAAAAGAATGTGCCATACCAGGTGAATTCCGTGTCCTCCCTGGGCTGTATCTTCTTTGCCAAAGAGCCGGTAACGGATTATGCTTCTGCAAAAGCCTCAGATACCAAAGCCTTTTCCGATTATTTCCAGTATATGTTAAACCACGGGGTACATATGGCGCCATCTCAGTTTGAAGCCATGTTCCTTTCAGATGCCCATACGGAGACAGACATTCAGGAAACCCTGCAGCTTTTGCAGCAGTATTTCGCATAAGGAGGCAGGCAAAGCCCTATGGATAGCAATCTTTCAAACCTTGTTTTTCTGCTGCTGTTTTTTCTGGCTGCATCGATATTGATTCTCGTGCAGAATCGTTCCAACCAAAAGAGGTTTTTAGCGCGGATAAAAAATTCCTGGGGACAAATTCCTCAAAAGGAATACACCTACGAGGAACTGGAGCATATTGCCCAGTTCTTCCGACAGCGTGAAAAAAACGGCTTTTACATTGATGACATTACCTGGAATGACCTGGATATGGACCGTATCTTTATACTCATCAATCAGAGCTGTTCCCCTGTAGGGGCGGAATGTCTCTATAATCTTTTGCGGAAACCGGTTTTTGAGGAAAAAGAGTTGAAGGAAAGGCAGCGGCTCATAGAGTTTTTCCGCAGTCATCAGGAAGAACGGCAGAAGCTGCAAATGCTTTTGGCCAGTATCCGAAGACCGGGAAATGTGGGGATTTTTGAAGCTGTTCATGTGACAAGAGAAGTTACGGTTCAGGGAAAAACGGGACAGGTGCTCTGCTTGGGGGCATTTTTGCTGTCGCTGCTGTTTTTTGTCTTAAAGCCGAATCCGGGGGTGCTGGTTTTTCTGCTTGTCTGCCTTGTAAATATCGGAACTTATTGGGGCAAAAAGGGAGAAATTGACGCTTATCTCACCAGTTTCGGCTGTGTACTTCAGCTTCTTGAGGCCCAGAAGAAGCTGGAAAAAGCAGGGATTCACCAGCTAAAAGAGTATGAGGAGCAGGGAAAACAGTATAAAAAGCAGCTTTCCGGCTTTCGAAAGGGAGCATTTTGGGTAACGGAGCGCAGCAGTACGGCAGGAGGCGGATTAGGAGGACTTTTTATGGACTATATCCGCATGATGACCCATATCGACTTGATTAAATTTCACGATATGATGCACAGCATGCAGGAGCATATGACAGAAATCGAAGGACTGATTTCTCTGTTCGGATATCTAGAAAGTATGATTTCCATTGCGTCTTTCCGGGAAATTCTGCCTTATTACAGCCTGCCCCAGTTTCTTTCCGAGGACAGGGCCCGAATGGAAACAGAAGATTTGTATCATCCTTTGATTTCCCATCCGGTATCCAACAGTATTTCTGCCCAGGGCGGAATTTTAGTCACAGGCTCCAACGCTTCCGGAAAGTCTACGTTTTTGAAAAATGTTGCCATTAATGCCATTCTGGCTCAGACGGTTTACACCTGCACAGCTTCTTCTTACCGTGCCCCATATTTTAAGGTGATGACTTCTATGGCGCTGCGGGACGATTTGGAAAGCGGAGAGAGCTATTTCATCGTGGAAATCCGTTCTTTGAAGCGGATTCTGGATGAGGCGGACCGGGACGGAAATCTGCTCTGTATCATTGACGAGGTGCTGCGGGGAACCAATACCATAGAGCGCATTGCCGCCTCCTCTGAAATTCTGTGGAGTATTTGCAGAAGCCATGTGCTGTCTTTTGCAGCTACCCATGATATTGAATTGTCTTACATACTGCAAAACCGCTATAAAAACTATCATTTTGAGGAAGAAGTGGGAGAAGATGACGTGGTCTTTAACTATCTTCTGAAAGAAGGGCGCGTGACCACCCGAAATGCCATTCGCCTTCTGGATATGATGAAATATGACCGGAAACTGACCCAAAGGGCCCGCCGTGCGGTGGAACATTTTGAGCAGGAAGGAGTATGGGAGAACATGGAAGATTCGGTTGATAAATGTCGATAAATAAAAGAAAATAAAGCACGAATTCTGACAATTTTTCTTGACACAGAGCACAAATATTGTCATAATAGAAGTGTCGAAAGGCCTTACAGCCTTCTAAATCATGTCGACTTTTCTCAATTTCGTTATCAGCATTAAGCTGTAACTTCAAGATTTCACATTCGCTGAAGGAAGAAAGAAAAGCCGGAATGTACAAAAGACGGTTCCATTCTTCTCCTCTGCAGCGGCAGATGTGTCTTGTATGTTACGCATTACATACTCTCTTACGGGGATGCCAAAAGGCATCCCCGTTTTCTGTTTTGTCAGGTTCGGACAAATACTGCCGGGCTTTTAGCAGAATCCGTGTCCGTTGCCGCAGCACAGAAGCAGGATAAGCAGAAGCAGACAGCTGTTGTCGCCATTGCCGCAGCCACATCCGTCATTGTTGAAACCGTTGCCGCAGAAAGCCAGCAGAATCAGAATCCAAACGATACAGTTACAGTCTCCGAAACCTCTTCCTGTCATATTACCTCCGCAGTTGTCATCACATCCGCAGCCACAGTTTGTAGCAGCCAAATCACTCATGTTTGTTCCTCCAAATATTTTGTTTACAATTTCATACTATGCCGGGAATAAAAAATGGTGCTGAAAAATTTTATTTTCAGGAAAGAATAAAGGAGGAGAACACCTGATAGATATTTAAAGTTCCATATCCCCATTCCCGGTTGGGGTAGAGTTTGTCGCCGGTTCGTCCGGCGCCTCGTATGAGCAGGGCCTTTAGTTCTGAGTTGTTGAAAATTCTGGGCGGCGTCCGTCCCATGCCCCATTCGATAAGCAGGGCACAGCCTCCGGCTGTGATGGCAGCAGCAGCAGAGGTTCCGGTGATGGTGGAGTAGCGGTCTTTCGGAGCAGGAGCCAGAATATTTACGCCGGGGGCTGTGATATCCGGTTTAATCTGTCCGGTACGGGTAAAGCCTCTGCTGGAATTTAAAAGCAGGCTGTTGTTGTAGGCGTTGTAAGCCGCTGTGGTAGTCACGGAAGAGGCTGCAGCAGGGACAGTAAGAGTGGTATCCGGATTGGGACGCAGAAATTTCACATCGGGATTGGAAAAGCCGGTAATGGGCAGCCACATATGGTAATCTCCGCTGTTGAAACTGCTGGTGTAGACACGGATTTTCCAGGAGCCGGGGGTAGGATTGGAAAACCGAATAAAAATCAGCTGCTGTCCGGAAAGCGTCTGTACAATCTCAGAGGTGACAAAAATCCTGGTTTCTTCCAGAATAAAAGAAATCTTTTCACTGTAGCTGATACGGGGAGGGATTTTGGGTATGACTTCGCCAAGGGGTGATTCAAAGCCAACTGCATATACTTCCGGCGGCTGTCCCCACAATTCTACACAGAATCCCTGGGTATCCGGTTCCACCAGAATCTCAACAGCGTCGAATTGGTCAGAGCTTACGGCAGTACCGTAGTAATGATGGCCCTTCCCAGCCTCGTTTCCTGCTGCTACTACTGCATGAAGTCCACGGTAATTGTCTGTAATGGACAGCATGAAATCCAGCGGAGAGGTGCCGGAATGGGAACCTTGATTGGACCCCACTCCAATGCAGATAACCACCGGTTTTTTCAGTTCGTCTGCCAGCCGCACCAGATAGCGGATACCCATCATAATATCCGAGGACTGGTAGGCCGGTGCCTCTCCTGTAACATAGAACAGTTCTTTTAAATAATTCTTCGCTTCTTTTAACTTCACCATGGCAATCATGGCTTCCGGAGCCGCGCCGATAAAATCGTCTTCTGCCAGTTCACTGCCGGCTGCAATACCTGCCAGTTGGGTTCCATGTCCGTTTTCATCCTGGCTTGGTACAATCTGGAAAGGGTTCTGAGCTTTCAGGGCCTGTTCAATATCTTCTCTGGTGTAACCGCTTCCGTACTGCAAATCATAAGGCGGCGTACCGCTTTGGATGGTCTGATCCCAGATACCGTAAATCCGGCTGGAGCCGTCTTTTTGGCGAAAGGCCTTATGCGTGTAGGATATCCCGGTGTCAATAAAACCCAGCAGCACATCCCGGCCTTTCAGATTCAGTACCGGCTGATTTTGTACTGCAGTAATACCGGAAGCATCCAGAGACACGCTGTTTAGAAGTGTAAACAATTTGGGAACCGTATTATAAAAGAAGCCGTAATCATAATAATTCTGAAAAAATTCTTCAGCCAGAGGGTAGTGGATGATGCCGTAATATTCGTTGAAGATTCTTGCCCCATATTCCTTATAGTCTTCCAGAAACCCCGTATACACCGGCAAAATCAGGTCTACATATTCCTCTGACAGAATCATCTCTTTTACAGAAGGCATAAAAACTCCTGAAATTCGTTTTTCTTAAATCTATGAAAAAGAAAAGAAAAACTTGACTGGAATCTGTGCACAGTATCACTGGTTTACCGACATAGAATAAGATAATAAAAAGGAAAAAGGCAGGTGAAAGAAAATGGCATATGTGCTTCCTACCGGAAGGGGTGTAACGGCAGCAGTGCTGGATACCGGCGCCTGCCCTCACAGGGATTTTGACAGCCGGATTCTGGCTTTTGAGGATTTCGTCCATGGCCGTTCTCTTCCCTATGATGATAATGGACACGGCACACATGTACTGGGGATTCTGGGCGGCAGCGGGAGAGCGTCCAACGGAAAATTCCGCGGCGCAGCCCCCGGCTGCGGTCTGATTCCTCTAAAGGTACTGGATAAAAATGGAAACGGAAGTCAGGAAACCGTTATCGAAGCCATGCAGTGGATTTTAAAATACCGTGAAAAATATCATATCCGCATTGTAAATATTTCTGTGGGAACTACCAGCAGGGAGGGGCATGAACAACTGATTGAGGCTGTGGAGGAGGCTTGGGACGCGGGATTGATTGTGGTGGCAGCAGCAGGAAATCAGGGACCGGGGCAGGGCAGTGTCACCGCCCCCGGCTGCAGCCGGAAGATTATTACGGTAGGCTCCTCGGATATGATAGTCCATAATCTGGGACTTTCCGGACGGGGACCTACCAAAGACTGTGTAAGCAAACCGGATATTGTAGCGCCAGGCAATGCAGTAACCTCTTGTGCTAATTTCCCTGCAGCCTTTCCCTATACAGTAAAAAGCGGCACCTCCATGTCCACGCCTCTGGTTTCCGGCGGGATTGCCCTCTTTTTGGAACTGCACCCGGAATCTACCAATCTGGACATCAAAAAACGGCTCAGAAGCACTGCCATAGATTTGGGCTACCCTCACAACCTGCAGGGATGGGGACTTTTCCGACTGAAAAATTTTCTGGAGGGAAAATGAAAAACAGACTTGACATTCCGATTGTGATTGTATACAATGATACAAATGCTTTATTAATGCATAGTATTAAGTCGATAAACAAGGAGTGAGTACCATGATAAACAGAGCTGTCAGAATGAATTATCACACAAATTTACTGGAACTGGAAGAACACATGTATCCCCTGGTGGATGTAGAAACTCCCAATGTGTTCCATAACCTGTTTCCCTATTCTGAAGTTCCCAAAATTGCGTTCAATGACCGTATTGTTCCCCATCATATGCCGGATGATATCTGGATTACAGATACGACCTTCCGGGACGGTCAGCAGTCCAGAGCTCCCTATACCGCAGAGCAGATTGTGCGCATTTACGAGTATCTTCATCGTCTGGGCGGTCCGAACGGAAAAATCCGCCAGAGTGAATTTTTTCTTTACAGTAAAAAAGACCGGGACGCGGTAGATAAATGTATGGAAAAAGGGTATTCATTCCCGGAAATTACCGGCTGGATTCGGGCCAGTAAAAAGGATTTTGAACTGGTAAAAGAACTGGGATTAAAGGAATGTGGAATTCTGGTGAGCTGTTCAGACTACCATATTTTTTACAAAATGAAAATGACACGGCGAGAGGCCATGGAACATTACCTCAGTGTTATCCGGGACTGTCTGGAAATCGGTATCAGCCCCAGATGCCACCTGGAAGATATTACGAGGGCTGATATCTACGGCTATGTAATTCCTTTCTGCATGGAGCTGACGAGACTTATGGAAGAATATTCCATTCCCATTAAGGTTCGCTGCTGTGATACCATGGGCTACGGGGTCAATTATCCCGGCGCTGTGATACCGCGTTCTATTCCCGGTATCATTTACGGAATTATGACGCATGCCGGTTTTCCTTCGGAACTCATTGAGTTTCATGGGCACAATGACTTTTACAAAGCCGTGAGCAATTCCACTACAGCCTGGCTGTACGGCGCCAGCGGAGTAAACTGTTCTCTTTTTGGCATCGGGGAGCGGACAGGAAATACGCCGCTTGAGGCCATGGTTTTTGAGTATGCCCAGTTAAAAGGTACTTTAGACGGCATGGACACCACCGTCATTACCGAACTGGCTGAATATTACGAAAAGGAATTGGGATACCACATTCCGCCTCAGACACCTTTTGTAGGTTCTTCCTTTAATGTGACGAGAGCCGGAATTCATGCAGATGGCCTCTTGAAAAATGAAGAGATTTATAATATCTTTGATACAGAGAAATTTTTAAAGAAAGCACCTCAGGTAGCTGTTTCCAATACTTCCGGCCTGGCTGGCATTGCCCACTGGATAAACAACCATTTCCACCTGACCGGAGAAAAGCAGATTGACAAAAACAGTGAACTGGCTGTGATGGTAAAGGCCTGGGTGGATAAACAATATGAAGAAGGAAGAGTCACAGTTCTTACAGACGAAGAACTTCTGGCAGTGATCGCCGAAAGCTGCAACCGTCTGCAGATGGAACTGTGATAAGAAGGTGTAAAGCAATATGGCAGCAATATCTTTAAGAGGAAAAGTATTTGACAAAATCCGGGAGGATATTTTAAAAGGCAGGTATAAAAAGGGCGACGAGCTGGTGGAATGTACCATTGGAAAGGAACTGGGGGTCAGCCGTACGCCTGTCCGGGAGGCTATCCGCCAGCTGGAACTGGAAGGACTGGTACAGCTGATACCAAATAAAGGAGCCTTTGTCACCGGAATTTCCTCAAAAGACGTTATGGATATGTATCAAATCCGGGCAAAGCTGGAAGGACTGTGTGCAGCCATGGCGGCAGAGAACATTACCAAAGAACAGTTGGAAGAAATGGAAGAGGCGGTATATCTATCAGATTTCCACGCAGACAAGGGCAATTACGAACAGGTCTGCCAGCAGGACGGCAGGTTTCATCAGCTTTTATATCAGGCATCAGGAAGCCGGATTCTGGCGCATACCCTTTCCGATTTTCACGAATATCTGCAGAGAGTCCGAATGGCTTCTGTGAAGTTCCGTATGCGCGCCCGCCCTTCAAACAGCGAACACAAAACCATTTTAGAAGCCATTCGGACAAAAGATACAAAAAGGGCCGAGGAGGCTGCTTATCTGCATATCCGCAACACCATGGAAAACCTGAAGAATTTTGATATGGAAAAAGTTTTAAGGGAAGAAATCAAATAAGAGAAAAGGAGCGTAACCACTATGGGAAAAATAGCAATGACCACACCTTTGGTAGAAATGGATGGAGATGAAATGACCCGAATCCTCTGGAAAATCATCAAAGAGGAATTACTGGAGCCTTTTGTGGATTTGAAAACCGAGTATTATGACTTGGGCCTTACATACCGCAATGAAACCAATGACGCGGTAACAGTAGACGCAGCAAACGCAGTGAAAAAATACAAGGTTGGGGTAAAATGCGCGACGATTACCCCTAATGCAGCCCGTATGGAAGAATATCACTTAAAAGAAATGTACAAAAGTCCCAACGGAACCATTCGTTCTATGCTGGACGGCACTGTGTTCCGCGCGCCCATCGTTGTAAAAGGCATTGAACCCTGTGTGAAAAACTGGAAGAAGCCTATTACCCTGGCCAGACATGCCTATGGGGATGTGTACAAGAATACAGAAATGCGGATACCGGGCCCCGGCAAGGCAGAACTGGTCTTTACTGCTCAGGACGGCACCGAAACCCGGCAGATGATTCACGAATTTAAGGGCGCAGGTGTGCTGCAGGGTATGCACAATCTGGACGAGTCTATCGAAAGTTTTGCCAGAAGTTGTTTCTCTTATGCCCTGGATACTCAGCAGGATTTGTGGTTTGCCACTAAGGATACCATTTCCAAACAGTATGACCACACCTTTAAAGATATTTTCCAGGAAATCTATGATACTGAATATAAAGAAGCCTTTGAAAAAACAGGACTGACTTATTTCTATACCCTCATAGACGACGCAGTAGCCAGAGTGATGAAAGCAGAAGGCGGTTTTATCTGGGCCTGCAAAAATTATGACGGAGATGTTATGAGTGACATGGTTTCCTCTGCCTTTGGTTCTCTGGCTATGATGACTTCTGTGCTGGTATCGCCCAAGGGATATTTTGAATATGAGGCAGCGCACGGCACAGTACAGCGCCATTATTACAGACACTTAAAAGGGGAAGAAACCTCTACCAACTCGGTGGCAACGATTTTTGCCTGGAGCGGAGCTCTTAGAAAAAGAGGAGAACTGGATGACAACACGAAACTGCAGCATTTTGCAGACAAACTGGAAGCAGCTACAGTAAACGTCATTGAAAGCGGAAGAATGACCAAAGATTTGGCGCTGATTACCAGTATTCCTGCCCCTACGGTTTTGAACAGCCGGGACTTTATCTGTGAAATCCGAAAAGAGCTGGAAGCTGCACTTTAAATCTGCCTCTTTACGAAAAATTTTGAAAAATGGGAAGAGCCGCTTATTCAGCCAGCTCTTCCCATTTTTCATACAGCTTTTCCAGTTTTTCGGCAATTTCTGCCTTTTCTTTGGAAAGGCGGACACATTCTGCCACATTAGTGGCCACCTCCGGATTTGCCATTTCCTCATCAATTTCACTGTCTCTTTGCTCCAGTTCTTCAATGGCCTTTTCCGTTTTCTTTAAATCATTTTCCCGTTTCCGAAGACGGGCCTGCTCCTCTTTTTGCTGCTTCCAATCCATTTTCGTGGCAGATACGGTTTCTGTGTAAACTTCTTCCCGGACTTCGGGGGCATAGATGTCAGTCAGTTCTTCCTTTTTTTCCAGATAATAATCGTAATTGCCGATATAGTTTACCAGTTTGTGATTGGTCAAGTCCAGAATCCTGGTGGCTGTTTTATTGATAAAATAACGGTCATGGGACACATAGAGCACGGTACCTTCATAGTTATTTAAGGCTTCCTCCAGGATTTCTTTGGAAGTAATATCCAGATGGTTGGTAGGCTCATCCAGAATCAGGAAGTTGGCCTGGGAAAGCATAAGTTTGGCTAAAGACACACGCCCCCGTTCCCCGCCGCTTAAAGCAGAAATCGGCTTAAACACATCATCTCCGGTAAAGAGAAAGGCGGCCAGCAGGTTGCGGATTTCCGTATTCGTCAGCTTTGGATAATCATCGGAAATTTCCTCAAAAATGGTTTTCTCCATGTGGAGTACATGGTGTTCCTGGTCGTAGTATCCGATATGTACTTTGCTGCCCAGGCGGAAGCTGCCGTTGTCCGCAGGAATCACCTGATTTAAAATTTTTAAAATCGTGGTTTTTCCCGTCCCGTTGCTTCCGATAATAGCCACCCGCTCACCCCGCTTAATCTGAAAGTTTAAATCCTCAAAAAGCGGGAGAGAGGGAAAGGACTTGGTAAGGTGTTCTACAGTCAGCACATCGTTGCCGCTTATCACCCGAGGCTTTAAAGTAATCCGCATGGAATCGTCCACTTCCACAGGCTTTTCCAATACTTCTATTTTATCCAGCATTTTTTCCCGGCTTTCTGCCCGCCGTATGGATTTTTCCCGGTTAAAAGACTTTAATTTGGCAATGACGGCTTCCTGGTGTTTGATTTCCTGCTGCTGGTTTAAGTAAGCCTGATACGCGGCTCTTCGAAGCATAGCCTTTTTTTCACTGTAGGCGCTGTAGTTTCCTGTAAAAGACGTAACTTTTGTATTGTCAATTTCCACAATTTTCGTGGCGACCTTATCCAGGAAATAGCGGTCATGGGATACAATAAAGACAGCCCCCGGATAGTTCAAAAGATAGGTTTCCAGCCACGCAATGGAATCCATGTCCAAATGGTTGGTAGGCTCGTCCAGAAGGATGATATCCGGCTTGGATAAAAGAAGACGGCCAAGGGCCACACGGGTTTTCTGTCCCCCGGAAAGTGTGGAAATCATTTTGCCGAAATCTTCCTCTGCAAAGCCAAGTCCCTTTAAGACTCCGGTCAGTTCACTTTTGTAGGCATACCCGTTTTCCAGTTCAAACTCATGGGTCAGACGGGAATAGGCCTCCATAATCTTGTTCAATTCTTCTCCCTGGGTGTATTTCATCTCTTTCTCCAGCTGACGCATACGCACCTCCATATCCAGAATGTGCTGCTTTACCTGCAAAAGAGCGTCATAAATAGACAAGTCGCTGGTCAGCTCCTGGTGCTGAGCCAGATAGCCCATGGTTTTCCCTTTGGCTAAAATAACCTGCCCGCTGTCCGGGGGAAGTTCCCCCACAATGATTTTAAAAAGCGTGGATTTTCCTGCCCCGTTAATGCCCACCAAAGCGGCTTTTTCCCGCTCTTCAATATGGAAGCTGGCGTCTGCCAGCAGGGTAACGCCATCAAAAGATTTTTCTATATTCTGACATGCAAGTATCATGATAATTATCTCCTTTAAACTCCGTACAGCTACGAAAGCTGTCCTATTTATTATATCGAAAAATACAGGTTTGACAACAGAGAAACGAAAATTAATTGACTTTAATTTAACAATACACTATAATGGAGCGTAGAAATGTGTATTTTGAATACAGGAGGGTTGTTATGGAGGGAAAATCCATTTCAAAGGCAGTAATTAAAAGACTACCCCGATATTACAGATACTTAGGTGAGCTTATAGAAGAAGGCGTAGAACGAATATCCTCCAATGAGTTAAGCGAAAAGATGCGGGTAACCGCGTCTCAGATTCGTCAGGATTTGAATAATTTCGGCGGCTTCGGGCAACAGGGCTATGGATATAATGTTCCCTATTTATATGATGAAATCGGAAAAATTTTGGGACTGGACAAGACGTACCACATGATTATCATTGGTGCCGGTAATCTTGGACAGGCACTTGCCAACTATGTAAAATTTGAAAAAAGAGGCTTTAAAATTGTAGGTATCTTTGATGTGAATCCGGTACTGAAAGGAATTTCCATCAGAGGAAATGAAATCCGTATGATGGACGAGCTTCCAGAGTTTTTAAAAGAGCAGAATGTGGATATAGCCACGCTGACCCTGCCGAAAAACAACGCGGCAGAGACAGCTGATTTACTGGTAAAAAACGGAATTCGGGCTATCTGGAATTTTGCACATCTGGATTTGGATGTACCAGAGGATGTTATCGTAGAAAATGTACATCTTTCCGAAAGTTTAATGCGTCTGTCTTATAATCTGAATTGTTATGAAAACGAACATCCAAAAAAATAACAACGTAAAAAGCTGCTGTAAAATGTAAAAGAGATTTTGCGGCAGCCTTTTCGCTTTACGCAAGGAAAAAGGACGGGTGAAACATGGAGGAGATTGTAACCGGAAAGCAGATGAAGGAACTGGATGCCTACACCATAGAAACCATGGGAGTACCTTCTCTGGTACTTATGGAGCGGGCGGGACTGCAGGTCTTTGAGAGTATGAAAAAAGAGGGGCTTCCCCTTTCAAAAGTGCTGGTGCTGTGCGGTTCCGGAAATAACGGGGCGGACGGTGTGGTCATTGCCCGGCTTTTGTTTCTGGCAGGATATCAGGTACATGTCTGTATTTTGGGAAATCCGGAACATTTTACAAAAGAAATGAAAACGCAGATAGAAATTGGCAGAAATTATGGAATTTCCTTTGTCAAGACTTTCTGTGTACATGAATATACTACTATCGTGGATGCTCTTTTGGGTGTAGGGCTTTCCAGGGAAGTTTCGGGTCTTTACCGGGAAACCATAGAAAAACTACAGGATTTTTCAGGGAAAATCGCAGCCGTGGACATCCCTTCCGGTATTGACGCAGATACAGGAGCGGTATGGGGCTGTGCCGTCAGGGCAGACCTTACCGTTACCTTTGCCTATAAGAAAGCAGGGCTCTGCCTGTATCCCGGTGCAGCCTATGCCGGAAAACTGCTTACGGCAGATGTGGGCATTTACCACAAAGACAAAAGGTCTCCAGAGCTTTTTGCCTGTACGGACAGGGAACTTAAAAAACTCACCAGAAAACCGGACGGCAATAAGGGCAGCTTCGGCAAGGTCTTTCTGGCCGCAGGCAGCCGGGAAATTTTCGGCGCAGCGTATCTTAGCGGACAGGCTGCTCTGCGAAGCGGCGCAGGTATGCTGAAACTCTGTACGCCAAAAGAAAACAGGGGGTTGTTTACTTGCTTCCCTGAAGCCATGCTGGCACTTTATGAGGACGCTGCGGATATGGAAAACCTGGTGAGAGAAAACCTATGCTGGGCTGATGTGGCCGGCATTGGTCCCGGTCTTGGTACTTCTCCTCAGGCGGAAAGACTTTTAGAGACTCTTTTGAAATACGCAGACAAACCGCTGGTTATTGACGCAGATGGCCTGAATCTGCTAAAGGGTAAGGAAAAGCTTTTAAAAAG
Source organism: Blautia hansenii (assembly GCF_013304445.1). Lineage (GTDB taxonomy): Bacteria > Bacillota > Clostridia > Lachnospirales > Lachnospiraceae > Blautia. Next base: position 40,065 of record NZ_JAAITA010000013.1, on the reverse strand, counting down.
CTGTAAAGCTCCGGTGATACTGACCCCTCATCTGGGAGAATTTGCCCGCATGACGGGAATCTCTGTAAAAGAATGGAAGAAAAATCCTCTGACGATTACCAAAGAAACGGCAAAGAAACTGGGTGTCCTGCTGGTGTGCAAAGATGCCAGAACGATTATCAGCCGGGGAACAGAGGAAACCTGTATCAATCTGTGCGGCAATGACGGTATGGCGACAGCCGGAAGCGGAGATGTGCTCACCGGACTGATTCTGGGGCTTCTGGCTCAGGGACTTTCTCCATGGGAGGCAGCCTGCACAGGTGTTTATCTCCATGGAAAGGCAGGAGATTTGGCAGCAGAGAAAAAGGGCAGAGCCGCTATGCTGGCGGGTGATATTTTAGAAGCTGCAGGAGAGATTCTGAAGGAACTTTAACAGGAAAGAAGGACAATTATGAAGATACAGAAAAGAATCCAGGCAAACATCAACCTGGACGCCATTGCATATAATCTGGAAAACATAAAGAAAAACCTGCAAAAAGACACACAGATTATAGCTGTGCTGAAAGCGGATGGCTATGGGCACGGTGCCATACCCCTGGCAAAAGAAATCGAATCTTATCCCTATATCTGGGGAATTGCGGTTGCGACTGTGGACGAGGGTATGGAGCTGCGCCGGGCAGGGATTCAAAAGCCCATTCTTATTTTAGGCTATACTTACGAAGAAGATTACGACCGGATTGTACAGGAGGACTTCCGTCCCACAGTATTTAAGCTGTCTATGGCCGAAAAACTGTCACAGGCTGCAAAAAAAGCCGGAAAAACTTTGAAAATACATATTAAAATTGATACCGGCATGACTCGTATCGGGTATCGCAGTCCGCAGGAGGACATTCCGGAGATTGTAAAGATTTCCAAACTTCCCGGACTTGAAGCAGAGGGAATTTTTACTCATTTTGCCAGGGCAGATGAAAACGACGTTTCTCCGGCAGCCCGCCAGTTGGAAAAGTTTCTGGCATTTCTGACAGGACTTGAAAAGGCCGGAGTCACGTTTCCTCTGCGCCACTGTTCCAACAGTGCAGGCATTATCCGGATGCCGGACGCAAATCTGGACGCGGTCCGGGCCGGAGTCATCCTCTATGGCCTGTATCCTTCTGAGGAAGTAGAGAAAGAGCCGGTGCCTTTAAAAGCGGTCATGGAGTTAAAAAGCCATATTGCATACATAAAAACCGTAGAACCGGGAGTAGAAATCAGTTATGGCGGTACTTTTACCACAACAGAGCCCACAAAAGTGGCAACCATTCCCGTAGGATATGCAGACGGATATTCCAGAGGCCTGTCAAACAAAGGCAGTGTCCTTATCCGGGGCAGACGGGCGCCTATTTTGGGCAGAGTCTGTATGGACCAGTTTATGGTGGATGTAACCCATATTCCGGAGGCAGAAGAACTGGATGAGGTAACCCTTCTGGGAAAAGACGGAGAGGATTGTATTACCATGGAAGAACTGGGGAACCTTTCCGGCAGATTCAACTATGAATTTGCCTGCTGTATCAGCAAACGTGTTCCGAGAGTTTATTATAAAAACGGACAGGTACAGGAATAAGTTTAGATAATACATGAATACACACAAAGAAACTGGGAAGAATGATAAGCAGATATGAGAAAACAAATCGGAGTGTGAAATGTGTGGTTATCAAACGCGGAGATATTTATTATGCCGACCTGCGGCCTGTAGTAGGCAGCGAACAGGGCGGAATCAGACCGGTTCTGATTATACAGAATGATATCGGAAATAAACACAGCCCCACGGTTATATGTGCGGCGATTACTTCCAGAATGAACAAGGCCAAGCTGCCTACGCATATTGAAATTGACGCAGCTTCCTATGCCATTGTCAAAGATTCCGTTATCCTGCTGGAGCAGCTTAGAACCATTGACAAAAGGCGGTTAAAAGATAAGGTATGCCACCTGGATGCGGAGATTTTGCAGAAAGTAAATCATGCTCTCTGTATCAGCCTGGAGCTTCCTACATAGCCGGACCCCTGGTTTTTATGTGCGGAAATCTTGACTAACGAAAGGGAAAATGGTATTTTATTCATGGCACGGTTAAAACATCCGTGAGAAAACGGAAGAAGAAAGAAGGAATGAAAGAGATTTATGGACGATGGGGGCAGCCCTATATGGGCTCTTACAGTTTTTATTTTATTTATTATGATAAACGGAATCCTGTACGGCTTTGGTGCGGCAGTACAGAAAATCAGTGAAAATGAATTGGAAAAGCGGACCAAAGAAGAGGGAGACAAAAAAGCACAGTGGATTTTAAAAATTATGGAAAATCCCAGCCCGATTATCCATACCATACTCACCATTGCAACGCTGCTCAGTATTATGACGGGATATACAGCTATCCATTCTATTACCCCTTATGTGTTTCGATGGCTTACGGAACTGGAGGCTTTTTGGGGAGCGGGTGTGCCGAACTGGATTTTGAAAGATACGGCGCTGATTCTGGTTGTGATTTTTTCTCTGATTGTGCTGTTGTCTTTTGGTGTGATTTCTGCCAAGAAAGTATTTAACAGCAATCCCGACGCCTGGGTATACCGAACAGCCGGAATTGTAAAATTTCTGGTGACGCTTTTTAAACCTGTGACTTTTCTGATTATGAAATTGTCCAACGTGATTGTGCGCCTTTTCGGTGTGGACCCGCATAAGCAGGAGGATGATGTGACCGAGGAAGAGATTATTTCCATGGTAGATGACGCCCACGAACAGGGCATCATCGAAGAGAGCGAAGCGGAAATGATTCAGAATATCATGGAGTTTTCTGAAACGGAGGCTCAGGATATTATGACCCATCGAAAGAATATCCATGCCATAGAGGAGAATGTTCTGTTAAAAGACGCTCTGCTTTATATGCTGGAAAACAGCAATTCCCGGTATCCCGTATACCGGGAGGACATTGACGATATTGTGGGAATCCTGCATTTAAAGGACGCTATGAAGCAGGTGACTCTGGGGCATTGTGAGTCTATGCCAATCTGTACCATCCCCAATCTCATTCGGGAGGCTGCGTATATTCCGGAAACCAGAAATATCAGTGATTTATTCCAGCGTATGCAGGCAAAAAAAATGCACATGGTGATAGTTGTGGATGAATATGGACAAACCTCCGGTATTGTTACCATGGAAGACATTCTGGAGGAAATCGTGGGAAACATTCTGGATGAATATGATGAAGAAGAACATTTTATCCAGGTGCAGACCGATGATTCTCTCGTTATGGAGGGACGCACACCCTTGGAACAGGTAGATGAGGTGCTGGATTCCGATTTTGATGAGGAAGAGTTTGATACCTTAAACGGCTTTCTGACCTCTGTGCTGGGACACGTACCCAATATGGCCGAGGACAAGGAAATCAGAACAAACGGATATTTATTTACTATCCTTGGGGTAGAAAATAATACAATACAAAAAGTTCGGGTGGAAAAGCTGCCCGAAGAAGAAAAAGGAGAAAAGAAATGTCAGGACATTCAAAATTTGCAAACATAAAGCATAAGAAAGAAAAAAATGATGCCAAAAAGGGTAAAATCTTTACTGTTATCGGAAGAGAAATCGTGGTTGCCGTAAAAGAGGGCGGCCCGGACCCGGCCAACAACAGCAAGCTGCGTGATGTTATCGCAAAGGCAAAAGCCAACAATATGCCAAACGATACCATTGAACGAGGAATTAAAAAGGCAGCCGGAGACGCTAATGCGGATAACTTTGAAGTGCTTACATACGAAGGTTACGGCCCAAGCGGTGTGGCTATTATTGTACAGACACTGACTGACAATAAAAACCGTACAGCCGGAAATGTAAGAAGCGCTTTCACAAAGGGCAGCGGAAATATCGGAACCCCCGGCTCTGTATCTTTTATGTTTGACAAAAAAGGTCAGATTATCATTGATAAAGAAGAATGCGAAATGGACGCAGACGACCTGATGATGATTGCTCTGGACGCCGGTGCGGAAGATTTTGCAGAAGAGGAAGACAGCTTTGAAGTGCTGACAGACCCGGATGAATTCAGCACAGTAAGAGAAGCCCTGGAAAAAGAAGGAATTCCTATGCTGGAAGCACAGGTTGCCATGATTCCTCAGAATTATGTCACACTGTCTGACGAACAGGATGTAAAGAATCTGCAGAAAACCCTGGATTTGCTTGATGACGATGACGATGTGACCGACGTGTGGCACAACTGGGAAGAATAAAATTTAACAAGATACACATAATACCTCCAGAAAAGAAAACTGGAGGTATTCTTAATGTCTGAGGAGAAAAAAGAAAAGCTGGAAACCGCAGAAAAGCAAAATGAGCAGATAGAAAACCTGGGAGAAGTCCTTCTGGATGAGAATCAGAAGCAGTATCATATTCAGCTTTTGTCCATTATCGGAGAGGTGGAAGGGCATGAATGTCTCCCTAATAACAGCAAAACCACAAAGTATGAGCACGTTTTGCCAAAACTGGCCATGATAGAGGACAGTCAGGAAACAGACGGCCTCTTAATCCTTTTGAACACGGTAGGCGGAGATGTGGAAGCAGGACTTGCCATTGCGGAGATGATTGCTTCCTTAAGCAAACCTACGGTTTCCCTGGTTCTGGGAGGCGGCCATTCCATCGGGGTTCCCATGGCTGTTTCTGCGGACTATTCCTTTATTGTGCCAAGCGCCACCATGGTGATTCATCCGGTGCGCAGCAGCGGTATGTTTATCGGTGTAATGCAGACTTACCGGAACATGGAAAAGATACAGGACCGTATCACAGGATTTATTGCGGCCCACTCAAAAATGAAGCAGGAGCGTATAGAAGAACTAATGCTGAATACGTCCCAGCTTGTGAAAGATGTGGGAACCATGCTGGAGGGAGAAGATGCAGTGAAAGAAGGATTGATTGATGAGACCGGAGGGATTCGGGAGGCCTTGAAAAAGCTGTATGAAATGATTGAACGTAAAAGACAAATTTCTTAATCAGAAAACTCCGAAGATTTTAAAGTTGTATGATATCCGGATTTATGGTAAAATAAACATTTGATAATATGATAAATTACGAAAGACAAAGGAAGAGGTTGAAGACATGTCATTGATAGAGGCACTGTTACTCGGACTGGTACAGGGACTTACTGAATTTTTGCCTGTAAGCAGTTCTGGTCATCTGGCCATTTTAAAAAATCTGCTGCAGATAAAAGAAACAGGAATTATCTTTTCCGTACTTTTGCATACAGGCACCCTTGCGGTACTTCTTGCGGCTTTTCGCCAGGACGTGAAAAAACTATTGTTGGAGGGTTGCAAGACCATCTACGATTTTGCGGGGAATTTTAAAATTTATTTTAAAAACCGACACGAACAGGAAGCTATCCGCTATAAAAAACTGATTTCAAATAATTACCGAAAACTGTTTTTACTCTTGCTGGTTTCCACACTTCCCACGGCTGTGGAAGGGATACTTCTTGAAGACTTGGTACTGCAGGCAGAGAGTAATCTGCTGGCACCGGCAATAGGACTGTTTATCACAGGTATTTTTCTGCTGGTGATTGATTTCTTTCCGGCAGGAAAAAAAATTCCAAAAGATGTAGGTTATGGTACGGCATTTTTCATTGGTATTTTTCAGGGAATTGCCGTATTTCCAGGAATTTCCAGGCTTGGTATTACTTTGGCCGTCTGTCTGATGTGCGGCTTTAACCGGAAATTTGCAATAAAATACGCTTTTCTGACCGCAATACCGGCTGTGCTGGGTGCAGCATTCTGGGAACTGATACAGGTTCCCGGTTCCGGAATTTCAGCGGGAACCTTTGGTATCTATCTGGCGGCAGCTGTTGTTGCGGGAATCACAGGCTATTTCTGTATCCGGCTTATGCTGCGGCTTATTCGGAAAAAGAAATTTTCTTTTTTTGCAGGATACTGTTTTCTGCTGGGTACAGCAGCGGCAGTCTGCAATTTTGTATTATAAGTAAGGGGAGAACATGATTATGGCGGCAGCGAGAAAAAGAAGCACCGGAAGCAGAAATACTTCCGCAAAGACTTCCAGCAGCAGAAAAAAGAATACGAAAACACAGGCAAAGAGGGGGGCAACTGAGCATACATCCAGTTCTGTAGAGTCTGAAATTACTCTGTGGATTGTACTGACAATCTCCATTGTCCTTCTAGTCAGCAACTTTGGTGTAGGCGGGGCTGTAGGAAATGCCATCAGCAGTTTCTTTTTTGGACTGGTAGGTCTGATTTGCTATCCTCTGCCCATCTTTCTGTTCCTGGGAGTGGCCTTTGTCATATCTAATAGCCGAAATCCCAGAGCTTACCGAAAAATGGTGGGATTTTTACTTTTATTCATTGCCATGTGTATGTTTATGCAGCTTCTGACAGAAGGGGCAGTATATGAAGATTCCATACTGACTTATTATCAGGTTTCAGCAGAATATAAGACCGGAGGAGGGATTCTGGGCGGTCTTTTGTGCAGGCTCTGTGTACAGGCCTTTGGAACAGTAGGTACCTATGCCATTACCGTTGCTGCTATTATGATTTCCTTGGTACTGATTACCCAAAAATCCATGTTTGACATGATTCGCAAATGCAGCCGATGGGCTTACCGTCACGCAGCGCAAAGCCGTGCCCGGAGAATCGAAGCAGCCAGAATCCGTCAGGAACAGGCAGAAGCTTTGCAGGCGGAGGCCGAAGAAGAACACTCTTCCCGCCGAAAAGAGCGCCGGGAGGAAAAACAGCAACAGCCGCATCATCAAAAACAGGGCAGGGAAATTCCTACTTTCTTCACTGCAGAACCGCCCAAAGAGGAACCTGCAAAAGAAAATCCTGTAGACGAGCCTTTTGTACCGGAAAAAGCTTTCCCTATTCAGAGGGCAGACCATCTGGTGCAGGATATTGAGGAAATTGCAGTCTTAGAGGACGGAGTCGAAGATACAGCTGAAGAAATACCGGCAAAAGAACAAAAATCAGAAAAAACGGAGGGCAGCCACGGGAAAAATCCTCGCTCTTCTAAGGAAGAGATTCAAAAAGGTGTGGATGATGTCAAAAACGAAATTGCCGCAAAGGAAGTACAAGAGAAAAAGGAATATACCTTCCCTCCGGTTTCCCTTTTGAAAAAAGGCACAAAAAGCAATGGGGATTCCAATGCACACCTGCGGGAAACAGCAGGAAAGCTCCAGGAAACCCTACATAACTTCGGTGTAAACGTTACGATTACGAATGTCAGCTGCGGCCCTACAGTTACCAGATATGAACTGCAGCCGGAACAAGGAGTAAAGGTCAGCAAAATTGTCAGTCTTACCGATGATATCAAGCTGAATCTGGCGGCGACAGACATTCGTATTGAAGCACCGATTCCCGGTAAAGCGGCTGTGGGAATTGAGGTTCCAAATGCCAACAACAGTACGGTTATGCTTCGGGAACTGATTCAGTCTGACGCATTTCAGAAAAGCGAATCCAGACTGGCTTTTGCAGCAGGAAAAGATATTGCCGGAAAACCGGTTATTGCCGACATTGCGAAAATGCCCCATTTACTCATCGCAGGTGCCACTGGTTCCGGTAAATCAGTATGTATCAACACACTGATTATGAGTATTCTATATAAATCCTCACCGGAAGAAGTGAAATTGATTATGATTGACCCCAAGGTGGTGGAACTGAGCGTTTACAATGGCATTCCGCACCTGTTTATTCCGGTGGTGACAGACCCGAAAAAAGCGGCTGGAGCCTTAAACTGGGCTGTAGCGGAAATGACCGAGCGATATAACAAATTTGCCCAGTACAATGTGCGGGATATCAAAGGATACAACGCAAAAGTGGATGCCCTGACGGATATCGAAGCAGACAAAAAACCGCCAAGGCTGCCGCAGATTGTCATTATTGTGGACGAGCTTGCAGACCTTATGATGGTGGCGCCGGGAGAGGTGGAAGATTCCATTTGCCGCCTGGCCCAGCTTGCAAGAGCGGCTGGAATTCACCTGATTATTGCTACTCAGCGTCCTTCCGTAAATGTTATTACAGGTCTGATTAAAGCAAATATGCCTTCCAGAATTGCTTTTTCTGTATCCTCTGGTGTGGATTCCAGAACCATTCTGGACATGAACGGTGCAGAGAAACTGCTTGGAAAGGGCGATATGCTCTTTTATCCCCAAGGCTATCAGAAACCGGCCAGGGTACAGGGCGCTTTCGTCAGCGATCAGGAGGTCAGCGCAGTAGTAGAATTTCTTGCAAGCCAGAATCCTTCGGCTGCTTACAGTCAGGAAATCCAGGAGAAAATCGAGGCAGTAAAAGAAGCTTCTTCATCAGCGACAGATACTGCCAACGAGCGAGACGCTTACTTTAAAGATGCGGGAAAATTTATTATTGAGAAAGACAAAGCTTCTATCGGCATGCTGCAGAGAATGTTTAAAATCGGTTTTAACCGGGCGGCCAGAATCATGGACCAACTGTGCGAAGCCGGAGTTGTAGGCGAAGAAGAAGGGACAAAGCCTAGAAAAGTCCTGATGTCTATGGAAGAATTCGAGCAGTTTATTGATGAGTATTTATAGAAAATGAGGATGAAAATACATGAAATGTAGAAACTGTGGAGCAGAGTATGAAGAAGGCACTCTGTTTTGTCCAAAATGCGGCAAAGAGATTCAATGGATACCGGAATACAATACCTTAGAAACCCTGATACGGCAGAAGGAACTCCAGGAACAGGAGCAGCGAAAGAAAGAACTGGAAGCACATAAAGAGAGAGAACGTCTTCAACGAAAGGCCGAACAGGAGCGGAGAAAAAAAAGGAAAAAGAGAATGATTCTGGCAGGTACTGCAGCAGCGGTGGCAGTAGTCGTAGGTGCAGGTCTGTTTTTTGTGTATCAGACCCAAATAAATTCCTTTGATTTCCAGATGGCCCAGGCGGAAACAGAATTCAGCAATAAAGCTTACAGCGAAGCACTGAAATATGTAGAGCGGGCGCTGTCTTTAAATCCCGACAGCGCAGAGGCCAACATTCTGGAAGCGAAGATTTATCTGAAAGAGGGAAACGAGGAAGCGGCTCTTTCCATTCTCTTATCCGTTGTGGAAAACCACCCGGACAGCACCAATGCCTACGGTGAAGTGCTTCGTCTGTATGAAAAAAATAAGGAATATGATAAAATACGTGATTTGATGAGCACGGCGACAGACAGCATGAAGTCAAAATATCAGAGCTATGTCTGTGAACTTCCTTCCGTTTCTCCCGCAGGTGGCAGTTACAGTGAAGAAGTAAAAATACAGATGGGTACTCTGTCTTCGGGCACAAAAGTGTATTACACCCTGGATGGCACAGACCCGGACAGCAGTAGCCAGGAATATAACGGTTCGATTCTTCTGGACGAAGAAGGAGACTTCACTTTGAAATACATTGCCTATAACGAAAAGGGTATTTCCAGCGAAGTAGGAAAAGAGACTTACCACCTGACCTTTAAAGCACCGGAAAAGCCTCAGATTTCGCCACCTTCTGACAAATATGAGTATGCGGCAGAAATTATTGTAACAGCTCCTGACGGCTGTGATATTTATTATGCCTTCGACGCAGAACCCACCACAGAAAGCGAAAAGTACACCGGTCCCATTACGATGCCCGAAGGAGAACACACCTTTTCCGCGATTGCTGTAGATTCCAGAGGTAAGGTCAGCCAGATCAGCAGCGCCATCTATGTATTTTATGGATAAATCCGTAAAAATAATTAAATAATACAGCAATCTGCACAAATTCTGTGCGGTACTAAGAAATCGGATTGAATTTTCAGTCCGATTGTCTTATACTGGAGAATAGTAATCATAACAATATATCGACAAAAGATGCACCCACTGGGAAATGCAAAGCCAGAAAGCCGGTATTTTGGATGAAATATGAGGAGGACATTATGTATAAGATTCTAAAAGCAGAAAAGCTGAATGAGATTGTATATCTCATGGAAGTCGAAGCACCAATGGTCGCAAAACACTGCGAGCCGGGTCAGTTTATCATTGTGAAATTAGATGATGCGGGAGAGAGAATTCCCCTGACCATCTGTGATTATGACAGAGAGGCAGGCACAGTTACCATTGTATTTCAGCCGATTGGCGCCTCTACAGAAAAATTTGCAAAATTACAGGCAAAAGATGCATTTGAGGACTTTGTAGGTCCCCTGGGCTGTCCATCTGAATTTGTACATGAAGATTTAGAAGAGTTAAAGAAAGAAAAAATTCTGTTCGTTGCAGGCGGTGTAGGTACTGCACCTGTTTACCCGCAGGTAAAATGGCTGCATGAACACGGCATTGACGCAGACGTTATCGTAGGTGCCAAGACAAAAGACTTAATCATTCTGGAAAAAGAAATGGAAGCGGTTGCAGGAAACCTGTATATCACCACAGATGACGGTTCCTACGGACGCAGCGGTATGGTTACGAAGGTGATTGACGACCTGGTTGCGGAAGGTAAGAAATACACTCGCTGTGTAGCCATCGGACCTATGATTATGATGAAATTTTGCTGCCTGACCACAAAGAAATACGAAATTCCTACTATCGTATCCATGAACCCGATTATGGTAGACGGTACTGGTATGTGCGGTGCCTGTCGTGTCATCGTAGGCGGAGAAGTGAAATTTGCCTGCGTAGACGGTCCGGAATTTGACGGTCACTTAATTGACTGGGATTTGGCTATGAAAAGACAGCAGATGTACAAGACAGAAGAAGGAAGAGCATTGTTAAAAGAACGTGAAGGAGAGACTCATCACGGCGGATGCGGAAACTGCGGAGGTGACGAATAATGGGCAGCGTATTAGAAAAAGTTCCTGTAAGAGAACAGGACCCAAAGGTAAGAGCAACAAATTTTGAAGAAGTTTGTCTGGGATATAACAAAGAAGAAGCAATGGAAGAAGCAGCCCGCTGCTTGAACTGCAAGAATGCCAAATGTGTGAAAGGATGTCCGGTATCCATCAACATTCCTGCATTTATTCACGAAGTAAAAGAGGGCAACTTCGCAGAGGCATACAAAATCATCGGTCAGTCCAGCGCACTGCCGGCTGTCTGCGGACGTGTATGTCCTCAGGAATCCCAGTGTGAAGGCGTTTGTATCCGCGGTATCAAAGGAGAAGCCGTTTCCATCGGTAAGCTGGAACGTTTCGTAGCTGACTGGGCAAAAGAAAACGGTATCAAACCCGAAGCGCCTGCTGAAAAGAACGGTCATAAGGTAGCCGTTATCGGTTCCGGTCCTTCCGGACTTACCTGCGCCGGAGATTTGGCTAAAATGGGCTATGATGTAACTATCTTTGAAGCCCTGCACCAGCCGGGCGGCGTACTGGTATACGGAATTCCGGAATTCCGTCTTCCGAAAGACAAAGTAGTAAAAGAAGAAGTGGAAAACGTAAAATCTCTTGGCGTTAAAATTGAAACAAATGTCATCATCGGTAAATCCACTACAGTAGATGAATTAATGGAAAACGAAGGCTTTGAAGCTGTATTTATCGGCTCCGGTGCCGGCCTTCCAATGTTCATGGGTATTCCCGGAGAAGTATCAAACGGGGTATTCTCTGCAAACGAATACCTGACCAGAAGCAATCTGATGAAGGCTTTCCGTGAAGACTATGATACCCCTATTGTAACAGGTAAAAAAGTCGTTGTTGTAGGCGGCGGAAACGTAGCTATGGATGCTGCAAGAACAGCTCTTCGTCTGGGCGCAGAAGTACATGTTGTATACAGAAGAAGTGAAGAAGAGCTTCCGGCAAGAAAGGAAGAGGTTCATCACGCAAAAGAAGAAGGCATTATCTTTGACCTTCTCACAAATCCGGTAGAAATTCTGGCAGACGAAAACGGTTGGGTAAAAGGCATCAAATGCGTACGCATGGAATTAGGGGAACCGGATGCTTCCGGCAGAAGACGTCCGGTTGTTGTTGAAGGTTCTGAATTCGAGATGGATGTAGATACTGTTATCATGTCTCTGGGAACTTCACCTAACCCGCTGATTTCTTCCACTACCATTGGTCTGGATGTAAACAGAAGAAAATGTATCATTGCAGACGAAGAAAGCGGACAGACATCAAAAGAAGGTGTTTACGCAGGCGGTGATGCCGTAACCGGCGCAGCAACGGTTATCCTGGCTATGGGGGCAGGAAAAGCGGCAGCAAAAGGTATTGATGAGTTTATCAAAAACAAAGCAAAATAATTGCAGAAACAGATAAGATACATAGAGGGCATCGCATTAAGTACATAACAAGGGGCTTAAAGCGATGTCCCTTTTGTTATATGGAGATGGTGACATGGAAAAGAAAACAGAAGAATACACAGATATCACCGCCTGGGTGCGGGAAGAACTGCTTCGCCATGCAGAGGAAGCATATGGAGAATTTCACAAATCCCTGGTGCCAGGTCTGGAATCCATGCTGGGGGTCCGGGTGCCCAACATACGGAAAATCGCGAAAAAGGCGGCAAAAATAGATTATTACGCATATGCCAAAGAGGCAGACTTATCCGTGTATGAGGAATTAATGATAAGAGGCATGATGATCGGCTATGCCTGTCTGACTATGGAAGAACAGAAAACAGAACTGAGAAAATTTGTTCCTCATATCAATAACTGGGCTGTTTGCGATTGCTGCTGTGCCACCTATAAATTTATGAAAAAGAACCAGGAAGACTGGTTTTCTTTCCTGGAAGAATATGTATACAGCCATAGCGAATACCAGGTGCGCTTTGCCGTGGTGTGTATGCTGGATTTCTTTATCTGTGAAGCTTTTCTGGAGAGGGTACTGGATTTGCTTTCGCAGATTCGCCAGGAAGGTTATTATGTAAAAATGGCAGTGGCCTGGGCTGTTTCTATTTGCTACATCAAATTTCCCAGGGAGACAGAAAGACTCTTTACAGAGAATCTTCTGGATGACTTTACCCACAACAAAGCCATTCAGAAAATCCAGGAATCTTACCGGGTAGAAAAAGCAGACAAAGAACGGCTGAACACCTTAAAACGAAAGTGAGAAATGAGGATAAGACATGAAGGCAAAAGTAAAGGATAAAATCAGAATTATCAATAAAATGAATGACTGGTCCATGGATTACAAAGAAGGAGATATCTTTACTGTGGAAAGTACCTGGTACGGCGGTGTAAATGTCAAAAGCCCTGCAGGTATTCCCCTGTCCCTTGATGAGGTGGAATATGAAGTTTTGGAGGAAAACAGTGACGCAAAGCTTACACAAAAGCAAAGGGCAATCTTTCATGCAGACAGTGAATCCGGCGTCCAAAAAGCCCTTGATGATGCCGAAAATCTGCTGAAATACGGAAGAAGGAAGGGCCTCTGTGTGGAACTGGAAATTCTGGCAGAAGGAACGGGCATTTTTGTTTTTCGCGCATCTTCTAAGGAAAATGAAAAAATCCGGAGTCTGCAGTCAGAAGGCATAAAATTTGTAGTGTGTCAAAAAGCCATGGAACAGATACCACTTACCGGAGCAGAATTGATATCCGGCGTAAAACTGGCAGAACTCGGCATTGCAGAACTGGTGGAAAAAGAGAGCCAGGGATTTGCCTATATCAAAGCGTAAAGGGACAACGATTATGAAAATTACGGTTATTACAGTGGGAAAACTGAAGGAGAAATACTTAAAAGATGCCATTGCGGAATACAGCAAACGACTGAGCAAATACGGTAAGCTGGAAATATTAGAAGTGGCAGATGAAAAGACACCGGATATGGCCAGTGAGACCGTAGAACGGCAAATACGGCAAAAAGAAGGGGAACGGATTCTGCGGTATATAAAGGATGACGCCTATGTGCTTACTCTGGAAATTGGCGGCAAAATGCTGGATTCCGTGGAATTTGCAAAGAAAATCGAAACGCTGGGTGTACAGGGGAAAAGTCATCTGACTTTCGTTATCGGTGGTTCTATCGGCTTAGGTGAAGAAGTACTGAAACGGTCCGACTATGCGCTGAGTTTCTCTAAAATGACGTTTCCTCATCAGCTTATGCGGGTAATCTTGCTGGAGCAGATATACAGAGGATATCGGATTATAGAGGGAGCGCCATATCATAAATAGGGGCGGTTGTGTTTTCCTGCCGGGGTGTGTATAATAATGGAAACAGGAAGAAGGTGATTTCTATGGCAAAGACCGTCAGTATTGGTCTTCAGGATTTTGGCAAAATACAGGATTTGAATACTTTTTATATTGATAAAACGAAATTTATCAAAGGCAGATAATTTATGAACAACTGCAGGAAAAAGAAAGTGCCATTTGGAGTCTTTTTCTGGCCAGTGGTTATTTAAAAGTGGAGCAGGTAGAATTTCAGAAAACGGGACGAGTTCTCTATTCTCTTTCTTTGACAAATAGGGAAGTCCGCATGATGTTTGAAACCATTATACAGAGTTGGTTTGCTGACTATGACAGTGGCTATAATGATTTTGTGAAGGCATTATTGTCAGACGATGTCAAAGCAATGAATGTATATATGAACCGGGTTGCCGTGACGACCTTCCGTTTTTTTGACACTGGAAGAAAAATTTCCGTATCCCATGACCCGGACAGTGAGAGGCGTTTGGAAGATACGGCGAAGAATGCGCTGAAACAAATTGACGAGAAAAAATATGCAGCGATATTGGCTTCAAAGGGAATTCCACAGGAAAAAATCCGAAAGTATGGGTTTGCATTTTGTGGAAAAGAAATATTCATTGGAAAAGAATAAGAAAGTATATTTTGAATGGAGGCATTGACATGAAAGTAGTCACTTTTGGAGAAATTATGCTGCGTCTGAAGACGCCCGAACATTTGCGGATTCTGCAGACCAGAGATTTTGAAGCCAGCTACGGAGGAGCAGAAGCCAACGTGGCTGTGTCTTTAGCCATGCTGGAAGACCCGGTATCTTTTGTCACGAAGGTTCCGGATAATCCAATAGGGCGGGCAGCGGTAAACGAAGTACGCCATTACGGGGTGGATACTTCCTATATTTTAAAGGGAGGTTCTCGTCTGGGCATTTATTATTTTGAAAAAGGCAGCAACATCCGTCCTACGAATGTCGTATATGACCGGGAATACAGCGCACTTTCTCTTGCAGAGGCTTCTGAATTTCACTGGGAAGAAATTTTGGAAGAGGGAGATATTTTCTATTTTTCCGGTGTCACCCCGGCTATCAGTGCGCATATGAAAACCGCTGTGCTTAAGGCCCTGCAATATAGCCGAAACCACGGAGTGTTTGTTGTCTGTGATTTAAACTACCGGGCAAAAATGTGGAGCAGCCGGCAAGCTCAGACGGTTATGAAAGAATGTATGCAGTATGTGGACTTGTGCATTGCCAACGATGAAGATTTTGAAGCAACTTTAGGCATCCCTGCCTTTGATGGAAATATGCGTACAGGAATTCAGCAGATGGATACTTATAAAAAAGGAATGGAGGAAATTTTAAAGCAGTATCCGGGCTGCAAGTCCGTGGCCAGTGTTCTGCGGAATATGTATACGGTGGAAGACGGGGACTGGATGGGAATTTATTTGAAAGACGGAAAATTCTACGAAAGCCCGATTCACACCGTACACAGTCTGGAAGCAGTAGGGGCGGGAGACGCTTTTGCAGGGGGCTTGCTGCATGGTATTCTCAGGAATTTTGAGCCGCAGAAAACCATTGATTTTGCCATTACCGCCAGTGTAATGAAGCTAATGATACAGTATGATTTTAATATTGTCACAGAAGAGGATATTCTGCGGATTATGAAATCTTCCAATACAAATCTGCAAAGGTAGGAAAACAGAAGGAAATGGAGAGCATTATGGAAAATCAGGAACCAAAACATCAGCGCCGGGTACGCTATAAAGGCACACACCCGCGGACTTATAAAGAAAAATACAAGGAGCTGCAGCCGGAAAAATATGCGGATACCATTGAAAAAGTTATTCGCAAGGGTGGCACTCCGGCAGGTATGCACATTTCTATCTGTGTACAGGAAATTCTGGATTTTCTGCAGATACAGCCGGGACAGCAGGGTCTGGATGCCACCTTGGGATATGGCGGACACAGTTCCAAAATGCTGGAATGTCTGCAGCAGAAGGGACATCTCTACGCTCTGGATGTAGACCCCATTGAAATGAAAAAGACACAGGCCAGGCTGGAAGGCATGGGGTATGGTCCGGACATTCTGACTGTCAAACAGATGAATTTTGCAGACATTGACCTGCTGGTACAGGAGACAGGGAAATTTGACTTCGTACTGGCAGATTTGGGCGTTTCTTCCATGCAGATAGATAATCCGGAACGGGGATTTACTTATAAACAGGAGGGACCTTTGGATTTGCGCCTGAATCCTGAAAAAGGGATTTCCGCAGCAGAACGATTAAAAGACATTTCACAGGCAGAACTGGAAGGTATGCTCATGGAAAATTCCGATGAACCTTATGCCAGAGAAATCTCCATGGCTATTCTCTCAGAACAGAGAAAAGGGCATGTAATTGACACCACTACAAAGCTAAAAGAAGTCATTGAAAAGGCCCTTGTCCGTCTTCCAAAAGAAGAGCAAAAAGAAGCAGTGAAAAAGTCCTGTGCCAGAACCTTCCAGGCACTGCGCATTGATGTGAACAGTGAATTTGAAGTACTGGAAGCTTTTCTTGAAAAATTACCCCGGATTTTAAAACCACAGGGAAGAGTGGCGATTCTCACCTTCCATTCCGGGGAAGACCGTATGGTAAAAAAATCTTTCCAGAGTTTTTACCGGGAAGGTGTTTACCGGGATATTGCCAAAGAGGTTATCCGCCCTTCCAAAGAAGAGTGCAATCAAAACAGCCGGGCCCGTTCTACCAAAATGCGCTGGGCCATAAAAGCATAAATGTGACAGACAGGAGACAGAAAAATGAAGAAAACAGCAGCTTTGTTACTTGCAGGAATTTTTACCGCAGCACTTTTGGCAGGTTGCGGCACAAAAGGAGAGAGCAAAAAGGAAAACAGCAGTCAGACAGATAACAGTGATGATACAAAGGTACAAATCACAGTAAAAGAATATGGAACCATTGAGGTAGCCCTGGACGAGGAAGCAGCGCCTCTTACTGTGGAAAATTTTCTGAAACTGACAGAGGAAGGCTTTTATGACGGACTGACCTTTCACCGTATTATAGACGGCTTTATGATTCAAGGCGGCGACCCAAAAGGAAACGGAACCGGCGGCTCTGACGAAACCATCAAGGGAGAATTTTCTGAAAATGGAGTGGAAAATCCTCTTTCACATACCAGAGGTGCTATTTCCATGGCACGCTCCCAGGACTATGACAGCGCCAGCTCCCAGTTTTTTATTGTGCAGGAAGACAGCACCTATCTGGACGGACAATATGCGGCTTTCGGGTATGTCACAGAAGGTATGGATGTGGTAGATAAAATTTGCGAAGATGTGTCTGTGGAAGACCAGAACGGAACCGTTCTGCCAGAAAATCAGCCCGTAATCGAAAGTATCAAGGTAGTAAAATAGAAATTTCTGAATTGACAAGTCTGTGCCCAGATGGTATAATGCCTCCCCGATAACAAGAAGACAGAAGAAAGGGCTAGGTGTTATGAAGTATGACCATTTATCAGGAATTACAGTTAAATCAAGCGGGCTCTAAGGCGCTTATTAAAAGCAGCCAGAGCCGGAAAGAAAAGGTTCGTCACATTGCAGTATATCTGTTGAAAATTTTTATTACCATGGCGTTCTGCATGGCTTTTGTCATTGGCTACAGCACGATTTTCGGAGATGAAAACAGTGTAACCGGCGTGGTCGTGTTACTGTGCGTCATGGTGTTTCGTTTTGCGGATTTCGGAATTTACACACCGCATGCGTTAAGTTCCCTCATGGCTGTGTTTGCCATATTGGCGGTTGGCCCCAGACTGGCCAATATGGGAAATCTTTTTACAGAACTGCTGGTGAATCTGGCATGTATTTTTATACTTATGGTGTTAGGTTGTCATAATGTGGTTATGGCAAACCATTCTACTTTGGTGCTGGGATACCTGCTTTTGTACGGGTATGATGTAACCGGAATGGATTATGCTCTGCGTCTGGCAGGACTTGGTGCAGGCGCTCTGCTTACCGGTATTGTGTTCTACCGCAACCATAAAAACCAGACTTATAAAAGAGCGTTCAAACATTTAATTCTGGAATTTGATTTATCCTCTGTACGGACCAGATGGCAGCTGTCCATTACTTTTGGCGTATCCACCGCCATTTTTCTGGCAGGACTTCTTGGACTTCCCAGAAGCATGTGGGTAGGTATTGCAGTCATGTCCGTGCTGCTGCCATTTAGAAGAGACATGAAAGAGCGTGTGAAGGGAAGAATTCCCGGAAATCTGGCCGGAGGTATTGTATTCCTTCTGGTATATCCGCTTCTGCCAGAAAGTCTTTGTCCATATATTGGAGTCATCGGCGGCGTTGGTGTAGGACTTTCCGCAACTTATGGTTGGCAGGCTGTATTTAATTCCCTGGGTGCTATGGCCATTGCCGTCAGCTTCCTGGGCGTTCCCGGTGCTGTATTTTTCCGTATTTTCAACAATATTCTGGGTTCTGTGTATGGGCTGGTTTTTGATAAACTTTTTCACGGTTCCTTAAACCGGATGAGCCAGAAAAACACACTGGCAGATTCCTGAGGATTGCAGTTGACAGCAGGGATTTTAATGTATTAAAATAATGACGCAGAAAAAATCTTAACAAAAAAGGGAGATGGAAATTATGGTACATCACATTGTTATGTGGAAATTCAAACCGGAAATCGAAGAAAGTCAAAAACCACAGCTGAAACAGGCTATGGCAGAGCATTTAAAGGGACTGGTAGGAAAGGTTCCGGGGCTTTTAACCGTCGACTTTGTAGAACAGCCGCTGCCTTCCAGCACACATGATATGGCGCTGGTTACTACTCTGGAAAAAGCGGAGGATGTAGCTGTTTACGGTTCCCACCCGGAGCATGTAAAAGTGGCAGATACGTATGTCCGCCCTTATGTTACAGAGAGAGCTTGCCTGGATTACGAATAATTTCCCATTGATTTACATAGTAGGAGAAGCAAAATGCAGAAAGTAAGACTTGGAAAAACAGAACTTGAAGTGAGCAAAAACGGATTCGGAGCGCTTCCCATTCAGAGAATTACAAAAGCTGAGGCCGTATATCTGCTGCAGAAAGCCTTTTATCACGGCATCAATTATTTTGATACTGCAAGGGCTTATTCTGACAGCGAAGAAAAACTGGGAGCAGCTTTTTCCTATACACGGGAAAAGCTGGTTATCAGTACCAAAACAACGGCTCAGAATGAAAAGGATTTCTGGAAAGATTTAGATGAGAGCCTTTTAAAGCTGCAGACAGATTATATTGATATTTACCAGTTCCACAATCCGGCTTTTTGCCCCAGACCGGAAGACGGCACAGGACTTTATGAGGCCGCTTTAAAGGCAAAGGAACAAGGAAAAATCCGCCATATCGGTATTACCAATCACCGTTTGGCAGTAGCAGACGAGGCGATTGCCTCTGGTCTATATGAAACCCTGCAGTTTCCGTTTTCCTATCTGGCCGCTGAGGCAGATATCAAGCTGGCAGAACAGTGTAAGGACGCAGATATGGGCTTTATTGCCATGAAAGGACTTTCTGGCGGACTGATTCACAACTCTGCTGCCGCTTATGCCTTTATGGCCCAGCCGCAGTTTTCAAATGTAGCGCCTATCTGGGGTATCCAGAAGGAAAACGAACTGGACGAATTTCTTTCATATGAGGTCTGTCCCCCGCAGCTGACCAAAGAACTGCAGGAGGAAATTGCCAAAGACAGGGAACAGCTTTCCGGAGATTTCTGCCGTGGCTGTGGTTACTGTATGCCCTGTCCGGCCGGAATCGAAATCAATAACTGTGCCCGTATGAGTTTAATGCTCCGAAGAGCACCTCAGACGGCATGGCTGTCCTCGGAATGGCAGGCAAAAATGCAGAAAATTGACGGCTGTATGCACTGCAATAAGTGTATGAAAAAATGTCCATATGGATTGAATACGCCGGAACTTCTAGCCAAAAATTATGAGGACTACAAAACCTTTTTATAACTTTTAAAAGCATAACCAAGGAGCAAATTTATATGGATACAAAAAATCTTCCAATCTGAATATTATAAGAGGATACAATTCAGTAAGCCAGACTCGGGTGTGGTTTTATTATGTTGTCTTTTTATAATATACAGAAAAAGAGAGCTGCGCTGCAAATGCAGAGGCAGTTCCTTTATGGAGGATTTTTATGTATTTTAAACTAAATTTTAACAAAAATCTTGTGCTTATGTATGCCATTTCCCTGCTGCAGGGCATGGTTTTTTACGGTTCTGTTTCCACTTTGTACCGTCAGGCCGTGGGAGTCACGCTTTTTCAGATAACTCTTATGGAGAGTCTTTCCATGGTACTGACCATTGTACTGGAAATCCCCTGGGGAATTCTGGCGGATAAAATTGGGTATAAACGGACTTTTGTGATCTGTTCCTTTTTGTTTTTTGTCTCCAAGCTGGTTTTCTGGAGAGCAGACAGCTTCGCCGATTTCCTGACAGAGAGAATTCTTCTGGCCGCAGTGATTTCCGGTTTGTCCGGGGTGGACACCAGTATTTTATACCTTTCTGCAAAGGGAAAAGATACCCAGCGAATCTTTGGATTTTTTAATACTATGTCCGTTGCCGGGCTTTTTCTGGCTTCGGGTATGTATTCCCTTTTTATTGGGAAAGACTATCGAATGGCAGGACTTCTGACAGCTGTAAGCTATGGCATTGCCGCTTTTTTGTCTCTATGGCTTACAGAAGTCCGGGAAGAAACAAAAGAGACGGAACGAAAAAACAGCTGGCAGATTTTTTGTCAGACCCTTCCGGAACTGTTTGGCAGGAGAAACGTGACAGCCTTTCTTGTCAGCATGGCTCTGGTTTCAGAAGTGTACCAGATGACAACCGTAGTTTTAAATCAGCCGCAGTTTCAAAAATGCGGAGCCACAGACAAGCAGATTGGTCTGCTGTTTCTGCTTCTGACCATTTGTGAGATGACCGGCAGACTTTCTGCCCGGATTACCCAAAAAATCAGTGAAACGGCTATGTTTCTTGGGGCTTTTCTGATTCCCGGTATTTGCTGCCTTATTTTAGCAGGGACAAACAGTCTGGCAATTTCTGCTTTTGCTGTTATGCTGATTCAAGTCAGCTTTTCTCTTTTGCAGCCTTTGCAGACAGAAATGCAAAATCGTATGGTTGTGCCGGGACATCGGGCTGCCATGCTGAGCGTCTATGCGGTCTTTATGGATGGCACAGCTGCCGTAGTGGATTTGCTCTTTGGGAAGGCAGCAGATTTTCATTTGCCTTTGGCTATGCTTTTAGGGACATTGGCCTGCACTCTGGGGCTCTTTTTATACTGCCGGGGAAGCCGGAAAAAGAATACTATCTAAAACAGGAGAACATTATGCGTGACGGAAAAAGCTATCTGACCTTTATCATAGAAAAGCTGCAGCAGCGGCTAAAAGAGGTAGACTCCTCCATTTCCCAGGGACAAAAGGAAATCGAGGGAATGCATGAATACTACTGGGAAAACTATACGGAAATGGACCAGTACGGCTATGAAAATTTTGACAATCAGCAGGCTCTTCTCCAACAGGTAAATGCCAATCAGGAACAGCTTGCCTTAAAGCATCGTCTGGAGAGAATGTTGAACGCACCTTTTTTCGGCAGAGTGGATTTCTGCTATGAAGATGAAGACACTCCGGAGTCCTTTTATATCGGTATCGGGAACTTTTCGGAACAAACGGGACAGGTTCCCTATATCTATGACTGGCGGGCGCCTGTCAGCAGTCTTTTCTACGATTTTGACAAGGGTCCTGCCAGCTATGAAGCTCCGGCCGGCGTTCTGGAGGGAGAGATTCATTCCAAATGGCAGTATAAAATCCGCTGCGGAAAGATGATTTATGCGTTTGAAAGCGACATCAAAATTGATGATGACATTCTTAAGGCTGAACTGGGAAGCAATGGAGACGTACAGTTAAAAAACATTGTGCGCACCATTCAGAAAGAACAAAACGCCATTATCCGCAACACCAAGGATAAGATACTGGTGATTCAGGGGGCGGCTGGCAGCGGCAAAACTTCCATTGCCCTTCACCGGATTGCTTATCTGCTTTACCATGACCGGAAGCATATGAAATCCTCCAACATTTTAATTCTGTCTCCCAACAGTGTATTTTCCGACTATATTTCCCATATTTTGCCGGAACTGGGAGAGGAGAATA
Organism: Blautia hansenii; assembly: GCF_013304445.1. Taxonomy (GTDB): domain Bacteria; phylum Bacillota; class Clostridia; order Lachnospirales; family Lachnospiraceae; genus Blautia. Next base: position 17,868 of record NZ_JAAITA010000013.1, on the reverse strand, counting down.
TTCAGGAAATGAGTTTTGATTTATTTGCCTACCGGGAACTGCGGGACACAGTCATAGACTGTGAGGACCGTTATGACCAGATTGAAAGAGAACTCTCATGTCCGGACGCAGAGGCACAGGACCGTCTGCACCGGAAACAGTCGGAGGAATTTCTGGGGCTTACAGAAGTTTTTCTGGCAAATCTGGAAGACAGTCTCATGGACTTCCACGAAGTTTCTTTTAAGGGGATTGTGAAAACAGAAGCAGAACTGGTAAATCTCTTTTATTTCAAATTTCAGGATCTTCCTCTGCTGTCCCGTATGGAGGCTATTTTGGAACATTTTACAGACGAATATGAAACCTTATACAACCGCCGCCTTTCCGAAGAAGAGGAGGAAAAACTCAGCCAGGAATTTATGGGAATGTATGCGACCAGAGACTTGTATGTGCTGTACAGCCAGCTTTTAGAGGAATCCGGATTTGCACCTTTGCCCCATGTCTCCTATGAAAAGAGAGTGCTGGCCTATGAAGACGTTTATCCCATGCTGTATCTGAAATACCGCTTGTATCAGAAAAAGGGACAGAAAAACATCAAGCATCTGGTGATTGATGAAATGCAGGATTATTCTTTTCTGCAGTATACCATTCTGGCAGAACTGTTCCCCTGCAAAATGACCATTCTGGGGGATTGTGCCCAGACCATGGAGGAGCAGCAGCAGGACGTCTTAAAATTCCTTCCTGGTATTTTAGGACGCCATACCAGAACCATTGTGATGAATAAAAGTTACCGAAATACCGTGGAGATTGCCCGGTATGCCAACAGGCTGGCAGGGCTTACGGATATGGAACTTTTGGAACGACACGGAAAAGAAGTTGAAGAGCAGAAGTTTGCCTGTCAGGAAGAGGCGCTTAAAAAGGTGCTTTCCCATCTGCAGCAGGAGAGCCCTTATGAAACAACAGCTGTTCTGACCATGACAGAACAGGAAGCCCTCATGGCGTATCAGTATCTGAAAGAGTATTTTCAGGACATTTCTTATATTGACCGCAACAGTTCCGCTTTTCAAAAAGGCATTACCGTAACCACCTTTTATCTGGCAAAAGGGCTGGAGTTTGACCGGGTCTTTGCCCTTGGACGAAAAGAAAAAAACGGACTGCTTTTGCAGGCAGAATACATCTGCGCTACCAGGGCGCTGCATGAACTTTATATGTATGAAAGCTGACAGATATCTGATAAGAGGAGTATGCGCATGAATAGAAGTGAACAACTAAGCCTTTTGTTTACAGAAGATTACCGGATTATAGATTTTCTGCCAAGAGCTGTTTCTACAGGAGAAGACAGCTTTTATGAAGAGGCGGAGCAGTATTTTCTGCAGGATCGACACCTGCAGGAATTTTGTGATAAAACCATAGCCATTGTACTGAAAATACTTTGCTATTTTCCTTTTGAAATTTATGTGGAAGAGTACAAACCCCTGGTCAATAAGCGGGAAGGATGGCTGAAAGACAAACGGTGTGAAATGATAGTAAAACTGCTGAAAAAAGTGATTTTGAAAAAACGGGGACAGATAGATATTCTGCTCGGAGGAGAAGATTCTATTATCAGTATCAGCGGCGGTGTGTTAAGCATTGCCGTGTACCACGAAAGTGAAGCGCTGAGAGAACTTCTGGAAAAAATCGTAACCACAGAGGGCCTTTATTACTGGAAATACCGGGTCTGAGTGGTTCGTAAAGCAAAGGAGAAAAATATGCGGAGAGAACTGGATTTAAATGCCGTCTCAGACGGAAAACTGTACCGTCAAAGTGACATGGTAAAGGCGGGCTGCAACGACTGCAAAGGCTGCTCAGACTGCTGCCGCGGCATGGGGGATTCTATTGTTCTGGATCCTTTCGATGTCTATCAGCTTTGCAGTCATCTGGAACAAAATTTTGAAACACTTTTGTCTTATGCTTTAGAACTTCGAATGGCAGACGGACTGATTCTGCCCAATCTGAAAATGGCAGAAAAAGAAGAACAGTGCCCCTTTTTAAATATCCAGGGACGGTGCAGTATTCATGCTTTCCGTCCTGGTTTTTGCAGAATGTTTCCTCTGGGACGCATTTATGAGGAGGATTGTTTTCACTATTTCCTACAGGTACATGAATGCAGACAAAACCCAAAAACAAAGGTGAAAATCAGCAAATGGCTGGGGATATCAAGGATACAGGAGTACGAAAGATTTGTGCTTCAATGGCACACCTTTCTGAAAAAAGCAGAAAAAATCGCTGCACAATTTCAGGAGGAAAGTGCTGTGAAAAATGTCTGTATGTTTATTTTGAAAACTTTTTATCTGACGCCGTATAAAGCAGAAGCTGATTTTTATGAACAGTTTGAAGAACGGCTGAAAAAGGCGGAAATATATTTTTTTTGAAATCAGAATACGAAAAAAGAAGTTGTCACATGGCGTAACAGACTCCTTTTTTCAATATCTATTTTAGGATTCTTACTTATTCTGCAGAATAGGTATATCCTGTTACAGAAGTCTGTACACCAGAACCCTCTGCTGCAACTTCATCAACAATAACTGCAGGTTTTTCATAAACTTTATTCATAATCGTAGCCCTCCTAAAGTCATAGCTGTGCTGTGTTTTGTTTCGGCTAGATTATATACAAAAATTTGTTAAGTGTACTTTTTCCGCTGCTTCTTATTGAACATTCCCACTGCAATCAGTACAATTCCAATAGAAATAAACTGAGAGGTAGACAGCATTCCTACGGTTCCTCTGTCATCAGAACGGAGAAATTCTATGAGGAAACGGCCTATTCCGTAAAGCAACAGGTACAAGGCTCCTGTGTTTCCGGTCTTTTTGCTGTGCCTACTGTAAATCAGAAGCACCGCCATAATCAGAAAATCTCCCGCAGAAGACAACAACTGTGTGGGAATCAGAGGAACACCTGCCGGGGCAAAGCTGCCCTCAGGAAAGGTCACACCCCAGAAAGCATCGGTTTCTCTGCCATAGCAGCATCCTGCCAGGAAACAGCCGATTCTTCCAAATCCCTGGGCCACAGCAATGGAGGGGGCCAGCAAATCAAAATATTCCAAGAAAGAAAGTTTTTTTCTGTGACAATACAAAATCGCGGCTAGTACACCTGCAATGATTCCTCCGTACACAACAAAGCCTTCTGTTCCCAGCACCTGCATAGGGTCTTCCAAAAAGCGGTCAAATTCCACCAGCACAAATAACAGCTTTGCACCTATAAATCCTGCAAGAATACTGAAAATAGCAATATCCAGAACCGCATCCTCTTTCAAATGGTGCTTTTTTGCACGGTACGTTCCCATGAAGATACATACCAGAATCCCCAGCGCAATCATCAGCCCATATCCATGTATGGTAAGCGGTCCCACGGAAAATAATTCATTTTTCATACTTTTCTGCTCACTTTCCTATGTTGAATTTTTTATGTGTCTGTTTCATTATAACATCTTTTTTTGTAAAAAGCATCATTGTCTTTTTCTATAAGATAATGCTATACTTACAGACAGAAACTGCTGTCATTTTTCATTTAATTTAAACTTATCAGAAAGAGAATACCTATGAAAATATTACACACTGCTGACTGGCACATCGGAAAACTTTTAGAAGGCAAAAGCCGTTTGCAGGAACAGGAAATGGTTCTGGAACAGTTTGTCCGCATTGCCGACGAAACACAGGCTGACGTAGTCTGCATTGCCGGAGACATTTTTGATAACGGTCATCCGTCAGCCGGGGCAGAGGCCCTTCTATACCGGACTTTAAAAGATTTAACTGCACAGGGAGAGCGACTGGTAGTCATGATTGCCGGCAATCATGACCAGCCCTCTCGTCTGGAAGCCATTGCGCCGCTGGTTCGGGAGCATGGCATTATCCTTTACGGAACACCGCAGACCCGTATTGCTTCCGGGTTTTATGGCCACTTTGAAATTACATCTTTGGATGCCTGTACTTTTTCGTTTTCTCATAAAGGAGAAAAGGCCGTATTTGTCTGCGTCCCGTATTTGAGTGAAAAATCTTTAAATGAAGTGTTATACCAGGCAGGGGAGGAGGAAGAAAAAAAGGCACAGGACTATGCCCGAAAAGTAGGTGCTTTTTTCAAAGAAAAAGCCCGCTGGTATCAAGAGGATACTATCAATCTGCTGATGAGCCATGTATTTACTCTGGGAAGCATTAAAGACGGTTCTGAGCAAGGGATGGTGCTGGGAAATAGTTATCTGCTGCCGCCTGAGGTATTTCCACCGGCTGTCCAGTACGCGGCTCTGGGGCATATACACAGGCCACAAAAAGCTGTCGGAAGTCAGGGACGGATTCGTTACAGCGGCTCTATTCTTCCCTATCGCCTGCAGGAAACTGTTATAGCCAAACAGTGCTGTCTGGCAGAGCTGCATCCCAGACAGCCGGTACAGGTACGGGAAATTTATTTGGATAATCCGAAGCCCATCGAAAAATGGGTGTGCCAAAGCTACGAAGAAGCACTGGAAAAATGCAGGGAAAATCAGAACCGTCCCTGCTATGTGTATCTGCAGATTTATACAGAAACTTATATACGGGAAGAACAGCTAAAAGAACTGAAAAAGTACAAAGATGACATTTTAGAGGTTCTTCCCCTATTTCCTGAGCAACAGGCAGAACAAAACATGGAACGGTTTGCAGAAAAAAGCTTTGAAGAATTATTTTTAGGATACTATTTGGAGAAAAAAGGAACACAGCCGGAGCAGGAAGTCCTGGATATGCTTCGGGACATTCTGGAAAAGGAGGTACAGCCATATGCGACCAATCAGGATGAAGCTGAAAGGACTTAACAGTTTTTTGGAACCTCAGGAAATTGATTTTGAACTTTTAACCAGCCGTGGGCTTTTCGGTATCTTTGGTCCTACCGGAAGCGGAAAAAGCAGTATTCTGGACGGTATGACACTGGCGCTTTACGGAACCACAGCCAGAAACAGCGCCAATTTTATCCATGTGAGTACAGATAAGGCTTTCGTGGAATATACTTTTTCTGTAAAAGAGAAAAAGGAGCGGATTTACCAGGTGTTCAGAAGCTTTAAACGCTCCAAAGAGGGAACTATCCGCAGTGACAGCGCCCGTTTTGCAGAACTGACAGAAGGAAAGGCCGAAATTCTGGCAGATCGCGTAGGAACTGTAAATGAAAAGTGCAGAGATGTACTGGGGCTGTCCAGAGAAGATTTTTTCCGCACCGTAGTTCTTCCCCAGGGAAAGTTTTCAGAATTTCTAAAGCTGGAAGGTATGGAGCGCAATAAAATGCTGGAGCGGCTGTTCCATCTGGAAAAATACGGAGAACAGCTGGCAGGTCTGGTAAAAGACCGGGCTTTACAATGGAATGGAAAGATGCAGGAAAATGAGGGTGCACTTTCCCGTTACAAAGAAATCCGGCCAGAGGATGTACAGGATTTACAGGAAAAAACAAAGCAAATCCGGATTCTGTCAGAAGAAAAAGCCGCGGCGCTTAAAATAGCCAGGGTACAGCTGGAACAGGGGCAGAAATTTGCCGCCCTGGAACAGGAATCGCTGGAACTGGCGTCTCAGGCAGCCAAGCTGAAAGCGCAAAAAGAAGAAATGGATTTTCTTCAGGAAGAAGAAAAACAGGCACAAACGGCCAATCAGCTTTGGATATATCTGCAGGAAGCCCGCAATACAAAAGCAGCCTGGACATCGTCCCAGACGAAACAGGAATTGCTGAAATCCACTTTGACCGAAAAACAGACAGAAAGCGAGAAACTCCGAAACGCAAGAGAAAAGATCCAGCTTCAGGTGCAAGAAGAATTGCCGCTTTTCAGGCTGGAGCAGGCAAGACTACAGGAAGCCGTATTGCTTTTAAACCGCAGGCAAAAGACAGAAGCACAATGGACAGAAGCAAAAAATGCGGCTCAAAAAACAGATAGCATTTTAGAAGATTCCGGTCAGAAGATGGAAAAGCTGCTACGGGATATGGAACAGCTGAAATCTCAGAAGGAAGCTTTGACTCTGGAAATAGAAGCAGTAACCATGACGGCAAAGCAGCAGCAGGAAACGGAAGAAGGATACCGCCTTACCATGGAACAACAGGCTCTGTTGGAACGCAAAAAGGGTATAACTGCCCAACAAGCAGAACTAGCAGAAAAAGAGCAAAAGGCCAAAGCAGAAAAAATACAGACCCTTCAGCAGTTGGACAAGAAAGAAGCGGATTTACAGAAACAAACAGACAAAGCGACGTACATCCTGGAAAGGCAGAAAGCACTTCCCGAGGCAGAAGCCCAAAAAGAACATCTCTTGCTGGTAAAGACTGAGCAGGAAAAAGCCGCCATTTTGCAGCAGAGTATGAAAGAACAGGAAACACTGTGCACAGATTTCCGTCAGAAAATCGCTGAAAAAACCGCTGAAAAAGAAAAAGCGTTTGAAAAAAGAGCGATGTTAGAAAAACAGTACCTGGATAATCTGTCAGCCATACTGGCCTCAGAACTGAGAGAAGGACAGCCTTGCCCTGTATGCGGCAGTATTCACCATGAAAAAACAGTTTCCCAGACAGAACAGGGCAGCCTGACACAGTTTGCCGAAAAAAGACAGCTGACAGAACAGCATTTTCAGAAGCTGTCAGCAGAACTTTCCCGTTTGGAACTGCAATTGGAAAACAGCCGGAACATGAGACAGAGCGCTTGGGAAAATTTACAGAACTTAAATGCCGCTTTCCTGAACGAAAATCTGCAGGAACTGGAAACAAAGCTGGAGACTCAAAGAACAAAAAGAACGGCCCTTGAGCAGGCATTTGCCCAATCCCAGGAACAGCGCTCTCTTCTGGAAACAGAGATTCTGACGCTTCAGACACAAAAGGCCAGAGCCGAAACAGAACAGATTCACCACAATACCCGGCAAAAAGAATTGCAAAATGAACTGCTGGCACTTACACAAAGCGAAGTGCAACAGCAGAAGCGGATTTTGGAATTAAAAAAGCGAAATCAGACAGAGGATTTTCTTCAGGCCTACAAGGAACTGCAAAATAAAAATCGTCTCCGGGAAGAAAAACAAAAACAGCTTTTTCTTTTAGAAACTGCCATCCAGGCCCGTATACAAAATAAAGAAAAAGGTGATCTGCTGATTCAGAAAACCAGAGAAGACAAGGCACGGCTGGAAATGCAGATGAGTCAATATGAACAGAAGCTGAAAGAACTGACCGAACAGATTACAGAAAAATCCGGTTCCTGCAAAGATCCCCAAAAGCGCTGCCACGAACTGGAAACCATCATGGAAGAAATCCAACAGTCCTGTACCAGGATAACTGCACAGGCGGAAAAAGCACAAAAAGAAGAAGAACAGCTCTGTCGGGAATATGCGGCCAACGAAGCGCTTACCCAGGCTTTGCTGACTGACTGCCGCCAAAAGCAGAACCTTTTGCTGGAAAAAATGGAGGAGTATCAGATAGCAGAAGAGAACTGGATAGAAACTCATCAACGGGCAGAGACAGAACTTCTTGCTATGCGGGAAAAAGCAGAAAATTATCGGGAATCCTGTCTCCGGGTACAGCTGTGTCTGGAAACAGTGAAGCAGCAGAAATCAGCGCTTCCCCAGCCAAAAGAACCCCTGTCTGTTCTGGAAACAGCCGTCTCTGTTCTGGAAAAAGAAAGTTCCGATACCGTCCGGGAACTTGGCGGTCTAAAACAGCAGCTGCAGCAGCTAAAACAGGCTCTAAAAGAAAAAGAAAAACTGGAGGCAAAGAAAAAAGAGATTACTCACACACTGGATATTCTCTCTGAACTGGAAGGTCTGTTCCGGGGCAAACGGTTTGTAGAATACGTTTCCAGGTACTATCTGGAATACGTCTCCAGAGAAGCCGATGCCCAGTTAAAAGAAATGACTGGCAGCAGCTACGGCCTGGAAACCGACGGCAGCGGTATGTTTATTATCCGGGATTATAAAAACGGCGGGGTTTCCAGACCCGCCTCTACGCTCTCTGGCGGAGAAACTTTTATGGCTTCTTTGGCGCTGGCCCTTGCCTTATCTTCTCAGATTCAGATGAAAGGCGCCGCCCCTCTGGAATTTTTCTTCCTGGACGAAGGCTTCGGCACACTGGATGAAACTTGTCTGGATGTGGTTATGGAATCTCTGGAAAAAATCAGAAACCGGCAGAGAAGCGTGGGAATCATCACCCATGTGGAAGACATTAAGGCGAGAATTCCCATGCATCTGCTTGTAGAACCGGCCCGCATGGGCGAAGGGGGCAGCCGGGTTCATATTGAAGAAGCTTAGGCTGCAAAAGAAGACAGCCTAGCGCTCATCCTTACTATTTTCAAAAATCGGGGCGATTCTGGTAGAGTGATTGTGTTTCCGGAAATCTCCCAGAGTCTGCCGGAAAGTAGTTCTACGCAGACGATAGGTATTGTGAAGAAAATACACAAAAGAGGACATTTGCTCAGCTTGGGAAACCGTACTTTCATTTGCAGATGTCCTTCTTTCAGATAAGTCAGGTGATGTCCGCTGACTTCCTCCTCCTGTTTATAACCATGGTGTTCCAGTATCTTTTGGGCTTTTGCCAGTTCTTCCCGTGCAGGGATGTAAAGGTCCACATCTCCCAGCTTTCGCTGTTCCGGCATGGGAACATTTCAACTATGATTATGCCTGGCACTCGCTCCTGTACCGCATGTTCCGGAAAGGGATTTCCCGCTTTACTTCCAGATATGCGGACTATATTGTGACGTTGACGGAACGGGATACGAAAAACTACAGAATGCGCCGGGAGCAGATACTGATTACCGTAGGCCGTCTCACGCATGTAAAAGGTATCGATATGCTGGCAGAACTTGCACCCAAAGTTTTAAGCCGTCATGAATACTGCAAGACTTTGCGGGAAGCTTTTTCCAAAAACACAGGAAAAGTCCAGGATAAATTTGCACCCGCCTGTATTTTCAGGCAATGGGAAATCCTTCTCCAGCAGCTTTCCGCACTTTCGGATGAATGACTTGGACCGCAGCCGCTTATGGAAAGATCCTGCGTATCTGCCGCTTATCAATATCCGTGATTCTCTTTAAGGGAATCCCCGCGGCGGCAAAGGCCTTATTCTTTAAGCGGTCCCGCTTTTTCGCATCTCTGGTTTCATGAGTGCTGTCATCTAATTCAATGACAAAAAGTACATATAAATCCCTATCACAAATAACAAAATCCACATGCTTCTGGGCAATTTTATGAAAATATTTCATGTACTGTTTTTTATCCGTTACAGAAAGCAAATCTTTTACACCAACCTTGGGACATATGATATAATGATACTCATCAGCCACTTCTTTTAAGAGAAGATAAAAGCGGTATTCTCTTTTGGTGAGCAGATGTCTGGCTGCATAGGGATAATAATTCTTTTTGCGATACAGCACCAAGGTCAGCACCAAAAGCAGGAGAATACCCACGCATGGTATATACAAAATATGATTCAACTGTCTGTACCTCCGTAAAATGAATATACGAAGCGAATGTATGTTCGCCTTTCTTCCATTTTAAATCATTTCAACCAAAATTGCAAGGAGAAAACAAAAATGATTACACATGAGGAAATCGAAGAATTTATCTGCCAGTATCCGGTCTATCAATACGCCTTTTTCCCGCCAGAAGAAATTGAATTTTCCTTCCGGGTACGCTGGATTTGTGAAAAAGAGTGTGAACGGTACAATTCCACCTGGGCCTGTCCGCCTGCTGTGGGAAGCGTAGAAGAGTGCCGGAAGCGCTGTCTTGGCTATCGGGAATGTTTCTTATTTTCCACCATTGCAGAAGTTTCTGATGTCATTAATTTTGAGGAAACGCTGGCTACCCGGAAAGAGCACGAAGCCATTACCGCTGCCATTGAAAGTTTTATACGACAGCAGGGCAGTGCGTGCATGGCCCTTTCCACAGAATCCTGCGACATCTGCGAATCCTGCACCTTTCCCCAGGGGCTTCCCTGCCGTTTTCCGGAAAAAATGCACCCCTGTGTGGAAAGTCACGGAATCATCGTTTCTGAGCTGGCAGAAAAATATGATATGGAATTTACCTTAAGCGCCAATCAGATTCTGTGGTTTGGTATTCTTTTCATCAACTAGACATATGCTGTAAGGAGAAGACGTTCCAGGGGCATGAAGGTGAAAGGAAAACTGAACGAATTCACAGGCCGGTTAGGGGACTCCCTGCAGATTCCCAAAGACCTTTCCTACAGAGAATCTGTACTGACTCTCACCGGTTCACGGGAACTGTATATTGAAAATTATAAATGTATCCGCCAGTATCAGGACACCTGTATTATCCTGCTGTCCAGACAAAATAAAATTCAGATAGAAGGCAGCCATCTGGTGATTGCTTACTACACAGATGTAGAAATGAAGATAACCGGCAATATCTGCAGAATTTTATTTTTATAAGGGAGGTTGCACCTTGCAGGACTGGAAATACTACCGCAAAGGGTATGTGCGCATTCAGGTACAGGCGGACAGCCCGGAGCGGTTTTTGAATTTGTGCGCTTATCACAAAATCCGTGTCTGGAATCTGCTGCAGAACCATAACAGCTATGAAATGAATCTGACGGTAAAAGATTTTTACAAACTGAAAAATATTTGCAGGAAGACCCATACACGGGTGAAAATTACAGGAAAATACGGACTGCCCTTCTTTTTTTACCGCAGCAAAAAAAGAAAGGCGTTTTTTATCGGCATTTGTCTCAGTCTTTTCCTGGTAGCTGCCCTTTCCCGCCATATCTGGAACATTCATGTGGAAGGAAATGTACATAACAGCACCCAGACCATTCTGCGTTATTTAGAAGAGCTTCAGATAGAACACGGCGTTCTGAAAAAAGACCTGGACTGCGCCTGGATTGCCCAAAAGCTGCGGGCAGAATTTCCCGATATCACCTGGGTATCTGCCCGGATTTCCGGCAGCAGACTGATTCTGGAAATTCAGGAAAATGACAACATCTATGAAAAAAAACAGCAGAAACCATCTGCATGCGACCTGATTTCCACCAAAACGGGGCAGATTGTTTCTATGATAACCCGCACCGGCACACCCGTAAAAAAAACAGGAGAGACCTGTGTAAAAGGGGAAGTTCTGGTCCGGGGAACTCTGGATATTCAAAATGACAGCAAAGAAATTATCCGCCAGGAATATACCCTGGCAGACGCTGACGTTCTGGTGGAATATCCGCTGCAATATTATCACGCCTTTTCCATGAAATACGAAAAACCGGTCTATACCGGCAAAGAAAATAAAGGCTATCTGCTGCAGCTGGGAAATTACTGTCTGAATACAAAGAAAAACGTTTCCTGGCAGGAATTTGACACCGTGACGGATTTAAAGCAGGTTCGCCTGACCGAAAATTTCAGACTTCCCATTTACTATGGAACCAGCACAGACTGTGCCTATGAAACCCGTATTTTCACTTATTCGGAACAGGAAGCCAAAGAACGGGCCACCCTGCATTTAAACACGGTTTTACAAAGTTTAACGGAAAAGGGGGTTCAAATATCTGCAAATCATGTTAAAATAGGAATACAGAATGGAATCTGCACTGCCAAAGGGACCGTGTCGGTAATTGAAGAAGCAGGACAGCAAATCCCTGTACAGATTCCAGAGCAGCCGACAGAAAGGAATACAGACTTAAATGAGTAATATTTGTGAAGAAAAAATGGAATTGCCTGCAGAGCATGAGAGAAATGTGTTTGGTCAGTTTGATGAGCATGTAAAAAAACTGGAGAGAACCCTGGGCGTCACTGTGATTTCCAGAGACGGGCAGATTAAAATTCTGGGTCCAAAGCCATCCTGTGACCAGGCCGTTAAAATACTGAAAGAATTTCTGGAATTGTCCCAGAGAGGAAATACCATTACCCAGCAGAATGTGAATTACGCCCTGTCATTAGCCATGGAAGAGAAAACCTCTGCCATCACGGAAATTGACCGGGACTGCATCTGCCATACTTTAAACGGAAGACCTATTAAGCCCAAAACCCTGGGTCAGAAAGCCTATGTAGACGAGATACGAAAAAAGATGATTGTATTCGGCATGGGCCCTGCAGGAACGGGAAAAACGTATCTGGCTATGGCTATGGCTATTACCGCTTTTAAAAATGACGAAGTGGGCAGAATTATTCTCACCCGTCCCGCCATTGAAGCCGGGGAGAAGCTGGGCTTTCTGCCGGGGGATTTGCAGAGCAAGGTTGACCCTTACCTGCGTCCTCTCTATGACGCCCTGTACGAAATCATGGGAGCCGAAAGCTTTGCCAAAAACATGGAAAAGGGGTTGATTGAAGTCGCTCCTCTGGCTTATATGAGAGGACGTACCCTGGACAATGCCTTTATCATTCTGGACGAAGCCCAGAACACCACACCGGCCCAGATGAAAATGTTCCTGACCCGTATCGGCTTCGGCTCTAAGGTCATTGTCACAGGAGACCTTTCCCAGAAGGATTTGCCCTCCGGTACCCGTTCCGGTCTTGATGTGGCCCTGCGTGTTCTTCGCAAAGTAGAAGATATTGCCTTCTGCGAACTGACCAACAAAGACGTGGTGCGTCATCCGCTGGTGCAGAAAATCGTACAGGCTTATGACGATTACGAGAAAAAAGAAAAGCCGGAAAAGAAAGAAACACGAAAAGAAAAATTCGGCAGAACTGACAGGAGAAGATGAGTATGACTTTAAATATTGAGATGGAATACGAAACCCCTCTGGAATTTGACTGGGAAGACATTGCCCGCAAAGTTACAGAGGCAGCCCTGGACTATGAACACTGCCCTTATGAGACAGAAATCAATCTGGTTTTGACCGGAAATGAAGAAATTCAGCGTACCAACCGGGAATTTCGGGACATAGACCGCATTACCGATGTGCTGTCTTTCCCCATGCTGGACTTTGATGCACCGGGGGATTTTTCCCATGCAGAAGAAGACGATTCCTGTTTTCACCCGGATACCGGGGAACTGCTGCTTGGTGACATTATGATTTGTATTCCCAGAATGCAGGAGCAGGCCCAAAGCTACGGTCACGGACAGATTCGGGAATTTGCCTTTCTCATTGCCCACAGTATGCTACATCTCATGGGCTACGACCACATGACGCCGGAAGAAGCGGCCGTTATGGAAAAGAAGCAGGCAGAAATACTGGAAAACCTGGGAATTACCCGGTAAGAAAGTGAATAAAGAAAAAAAATCAGCCGATACTATATTCTGAAAAGATATGGAAACAACGATTCAGATAAGGGAGGTTCTTATGAAAAGAATAATCTATAGTGTCGGCTTTTTTCTTATTGTGTTGTTCCTCTGCACTGGTTTTATGCTCAGTTATCAGGTAGCGGATTTAAAAGACCGGATTTACGACCTGGAGGAAAGCAGCGCCCAGGTACAGCAGCAGGTGTCCGCGGTTTCAGCAAATCCTAAAGGACAGGATTTTATTTTTCAGCGCTATGAGGAGGGAATCTTAAAGCAGGAGTGCTACCGCATCACCGCTTATGGAGAACAGCGGGTGATTCTGCGCCGGGAAAATACAGAAACAGTATCCGAAAATGCCAAAGAAGGGTATCAGCTCCGGCTGGAAAACGGCTGCGTAGTCGTATATGAAAAAGCAGACAACACGGTTTTTGAATATACGGATATTCCGCTGGAGGCTCTGCCAAAAGATTTGCAGGCAGAAGTTCTTCTTGGAAAAGACCTAAAGACACTGGACGAACTGTACAGCTTCCTGGAAAACTATTCCAGCTGAAAAATCACCGTCTGGACGAATGGGTAAAAATAGTGTACTATTAGAACAATACGAAAAGAAACAAATGAGGTACCGTATAAGATGAATGTTCGAGAAAAACTAAAAGACAAAAAGCGCATTGTCATTAAAATCGGTTCTTCCTCCCTGACCCATCAGGAAACCGGAAGACTGGATTTGATAAAAATGGAAATTCTGGTAAGGGAACTGGCCGACCTGCACAATCAGGGAAAAGACGTGATTGTGGTATCCTCCGGAGCCATTGCCGTGGGGCGGGCTGTTATGGGCCTACATGAAAAACCCACCAAGCTGGCACAAAAGCAGGCATGCGCCTCTATTGGACAGGCCCGTCTGATGATGATTTACCAGAAACTGTTTGCGGAATATAACCAGACCGCCGCACAGGTGCTGATGACGAAATATACCATGATTAATGATACCACAAGAGAAAATGCCAGAAACACGTTCAACAGTCTGCTGGAAATGGGGGCCATTCCTGTGGTAAACGAAAACGATACGGTTTCCACCGATGAAATCCAATATGTCAATACCTTTGGGGACAACGATACCCTGTCCGCTCTGGTGGCAGCTCTTACCGGAGCGGATATGCTGATTCTGCTCTCAGATATTGACGGACTGTTTACCGATGACCCTAATGTAAATCCAGATGCCCGTTTTATTGACGTGGTAGAAGAACTGGATAAGCATTTTCTGGAAATGGGAAAAGGCTCTTCCGGCAGCAGTGTGGGAACCGGAGGCATGGCAACAAAGCTGGCGGCAGCACAGATTGCGGCAGCAGCAGGTACGGATATGGTGATTGCCAATGGCTGTGATTTCCATGTCATTCACAAAATTATGCAGGGCCGAAACCACGGCACCTTGTTCCTTTCCCGTGACCGGGATGAGACAGGGCTGCAGGAAATGTTTGAAAATTTATAAAGGAGTACTACATATATGAATCAGGAAAAAATCAACAGAATCAATGAGCTGGCGAGAAAGTCTAAAAGCCAAGGACTGACACCGGCAGAGAAGGAAGAACAGAAAAAACTTCGTACCGAATATGTTGCCACCATCCGCATGAACTTAAGAGCACAGCTGGACAACATCAGCGTACAGGAAGAAGACGGCAGCATTACGAATTTAGGTGAAAAATATGGTCTCAAAAAAGGAAATTAGAAAATACATTTTCGCTCAAAGGAAAGAAATTTCCATAGAAGAAGTGGAAAAAAACAGCCGGCTTATCTGTGATACCGTGACTTCTCTGCCGGAATTTCTGGCAGCAGAGTGTGTCTATGCCTATGCGGATTATAACAAAGAGGTGAGCACCAGAGGCATTATAGAAGAGGCTTGGAAAGCAGGAAAGAGAGTGGCTGTACCGAAAGTGACGGGCGCTCACGAAATGAAATATTATTATATCACCTCCTTTGACCAGTTATCTCCCGGATATTTCCAGATTCCGGAACCGGAGGAAGGAGCGGAAGCTCAGGAAGAAAATGCTTTTCTCATTGTCCCGGGTGTCGCTTTTGACAAAAACCGCCACCGGGCCGGATATGGACAGGGATTTTATGACCGGTATTTAAGTATGCATCCAAAGCATAAGACAGCGGCCATTGCGTTTGAATTTCAGATAGTAGAGGAAATCCCGGCAGAAGCCACAGATATCTTTCCGGACAAAGTTGTGACGGAAAAGCGAGTGATAGAATAGCGGAAGAGTAAAACGGTTGTAAATAGATGGGATAGACAAAGCTGCCGGTTCCCTGTCACTGCCTCGTCTCCATCATAAGCAGAAACAATTTCATGTCCCGTTGGTTTCAGATACTCGCAAATAGCTTCATTCGTTCTTTTATCGTCTTCAACAATCAATATTTTAGCCATATACACACCTCCAGGTTTCCGTTTATACCCTCCATATGAAAAGAGTATGAAATTCAAAACTTAATTTTACTATATAGCATAAATGGGCAAATCAAAACAGCAAAAAATGTGATACACTTGCTGAAAAAGAACGTATTGATGATATTATCCGAAATGTAGAGAAGGAGTACACTATATGCATATAAGAAAAGCTGAAAGAAAAGATTTATCAAGAATCGCTGAAATTTTTGTTTTCAATAACCGCACAAACTTTTTCCCGATTTTTAAGGACCCTGAATTTTCTTTTAAAGAGCTGCAGGTAGTTCCCTTGGTTGACCATTATTTCGGAAAAGAAGAAATTCTAAACACAATTTACGTTTATGATGACGGACTGATAAAGGGCTTTATTCAAATCAGCGGATTAGAAATCTGTAAATTGTATATAGATACTTTTTTTCAAAGCGCAGGAATCGGCAGTGCGCTGATAGAATATGCAATCCGAGAGCACAGAGTTCGCACCCTATGGGCCTTGGAAAAAAATAAACGGGCTGTTTCTTTTTATCAAAGACATGGATTTCTTTTGAACGGGCAGAAAAAATTGGAAGAGGGAACGATAGAATATCTGGTGCAGTTAGAGCGATAAACGTCAGAAAAATCGGTTGAAAAATTCAAAACGATACTATATACTTATAAAATAATGCCCTGAAAGGACTTAGGAAAATGGAAAACAAAGAACTGATTTTTGACAGTAACATAGATAAATTAATTGAAAGTGCAGATTTGACAAAGGAGGCTCCCACAGAAGAACCTTACCGCCAGTACTGGTTTATGAAGAAAGCAAGACAGCTTGTAAACGAAAAATCGAAAGAACTGAACCGGGATTTAACTTTCTGTGTCAATACGTTCGGCTGCCAGATGAACGCCAGAGATTCTGAAAAACTGGTAGGAGTACTGGAGCGTATCGGCTACGTGGAAGCCCCGGACGAAAATGCAGACTTTGTCATTTACAACACCTGTACCGTGCGGGAAAATGCCAATTTGCGTGTTTATGGACGCCTTGGTTATCTCCACAGTCTGAAAAAGAAAAATCCACATATGCTGATAGGGTTGTGCGGCTGTATGATGCAGGAAACCCAGGTAGTGGAAAAGCTGAAAAAGAGCTATTCCTTTGTAAATCTGATTTTCGGTACCCATAACATCTACAAATTCGCCGAACTGGTGGTATCTGCCCTTACAAATGACCGCATGGTCATTGACATCTGGAAGGATACGGATAAAATTGTGGAAGACCTGCCAAGCGAGCGGAAATACCCCTTTAAATCAGGGGTGAACATTATGTTTGGCTGTAACAATTTCTGCAGCTACTGCATTGTTCCTTATGTGCGCGGACGGGAACGCAGCCGGAATCCGAAGGATATTGTAAGAGAGATTGAACATCTGGTGGCCGACGGCGTGGTAGAAGTTATGCTTCTCGGTCAGAACGTAAATTCCTACGGCAAAACTCTGGAAGAGCCTATGACATTTGCGCAGCTTTTACAGGAGGTTGAAAAAATCGAAGGATTGGAACGTATTCGCTTTATGACCTCTCATCCCAAGGATTTATCCGACGAATTAATTGAAGTCATGAAAAACAGTAAAAAAATCTGCCGCCACCTGCACCTGCCGCTTCAGTCCGGCAGCAGTGAGATTCTAAAGAAAATGAATCGGAAATATACCAAAAACCAGTATTTGGAGTTGGTGGAAAAAATCCGCAAAGCCATGCCGGATATTTCTCTGACTACGGATATTATTGTGGGATTCCCCGGGGAAACAGAAGAAGATTTTCTGGAAACGGTAGACGTGGTGGAAAAAGTGCGCTATGACAGTGCTTTTACTTTTATTTATTCCAAGAGAACCGGTACTCCGGCTGCAGCTATGGAAAATCAGATATCAGAAGATGTGGTAAAAGACCGTTTTGACCGTCTTCTTTCCCGGGTTCAGGAGATTGGAAGAACCATGTCGGCCCGGTATACGGGAACAGTACAGGAAGTTCTTGTAGAAGAACAGAACAGCCAGGACACACATCTGATGACCGGAAGGATGTCTAACAATCTGTTGGTGCATTTTGAAGGGGATACTTCCCTTGTGGGAACCATTTGCCAGGTACGATTAGATGAATGCAGAGGCTTCTATTACATGGGTACGAAAGTAGGATAAAGACAGAATGGGAATTTCGATAAAAGATGTAGATGTATCATCTCTGTCACCGATGATGCAGTATCAATTTTATAAACTAGTATAAAGTAAATTAAATAACTGCTATATATTTTATGGATGATGTGTGGTAA
>NZ_JAAITA010000012.1 GCF_013304445.1 Blautia hansenii | reverse complement strand
CTGTGCAGTTACTTGGATTGTGGAATAGAAGAATTGATAGAGTATGTGAAAGAATGAGAGTCTGTCGGATTGAAGAAAAATCGTGCAGGCTTTTGTTGTGTCAAGAAAAAGAGAAAACCTAGTGAGGTCAAGGAACAAGGCGTAGCCGATACGCCGTAGGGCAGTCCTTGACGGAACGGACGCAGCCAACTGCACCATGATACAGCAGAGGACTTGAAAGGTCAGAAACCTTGCAAGTCCTCTTGTCTGTTATTGGGCGTTATTCTTTAAATAAAGTGCTTCTTTTACCACTTCTTTTTCAAATGCTGTTATGTGACCGTCCTGTATTCCGTTGTCGATATAAAAGCAATCGTCAGTTTGTGAGTAGGCAAGTTTGGTAACTTTTGGTTCACAGGTCTTTGTATCAATTCCATAATAGTAAATCGTGGCTGTTGTTAATACCATGTGAATACTTTCAAAATCTCTTGTAAAAATGGTATGCCTGTCAGAATAGAAGAAATCAGACGGACATTCATAGAATTGGGAACTATCCTCTTTCAAAAATAATGGCAGTATGTGCATTGCATTTCCAGCACGATTGACAAGGACATAAAAGCGTGGAATAAGGGCGGCATATTGCGTCATCATGGCAATATAGATATCGTCTAAATTATCGAGAAGATATTCGGAGCAGGAGTTGTTATAAAAGACATATTGCAGGGCATTGTCATTTTGGCTTGTATGTTCCATAGGCACATTTTGTCCGTAAAGCCACCGCAAGTCTACATCTAAGGAGTCAGCAATCAGTTCCATTTTATCGGCTTTCGGATTGTACTGTCCCGAAAGATAGGAACTGAACGCCCCTTTGCTGATACCTGTATCTTTGACTATATCTACCTGTTTTTTATTTTTTGCTTTCATGGCAAATTTAATCCGTTCTGCGATTGTATTCATCTGAAAACCCTCTCTTTCCATATCCTGTTATAACTTTTCATATCTTATCGTCTAAGGACACTATACCACAAGTTCAGAAAAAAGAAAACAAAAAGTTTATAAAAAACTAAACTTTATATTGCAAAACGAATATGTCTGTGCTAATATACAATTAAGTTCAGAAATAACTGAACTAAAAACGACGTCGTAAATATGAAAATGAAAATATGAGAAGCTGACCTATCGGTTCAACGGGGAGAAAGGAACGTGTATGCAGATTACATTGACAAAAGAACAGGTAAAAGAAGCGTTTGGAGAACTTCGTTTTATGGGTGCGGATAACTGTTACCGCTATGATAAAGACAGTAAGAAGAAAACAGAGGAAGTGGAAGCCTTAAAACTTCATCTTGGAAGCATGAAACTTGGGAACAGCGTGGATATTCGCTTGGAAGCAACGGAACTTCCGAAGATTGAGCCTTATGCTGTGGTGGAACTGGAAGAACCAGTATATGCTCCTTATGTGCAGAGAGGAAACTTTCCTGTATTAGTGGAGAAGATTACCTGTAAGGGTATCCGCCCTGTTCCAAATAAAAATATGTAGGCGGTCAAAGTTCCTGCCCTCGTTCTGACGTACCAAACGGCAGGTTGGGGGGCAGGGCAATGGCAACGCCATTGCAGGTAAGGAGGTTTGATAAATTTGGAAGAAAGAAGCGGAAGTTTTCTTCCAGAACTCCCCTACACTAACAGGGGAGTAATACGGCAGAAAGAAGAATTAAGTGCCTTGATAGATTGGTGTCAGATAACCATTAAGGAAGTTCCGTTAGAAGCAGTCATAGAAGATGTGTTGAAAATACCTATGGAACTTATGACTGTAACGGGCTATGAAAAGGGGATTGCAGGACATGAGGTTGTGGCAATCTTCGATAATATCAAGGTGCTAAAGCCGACAGGAAATGCACAGTATCAAGGCTTTCAGATTTTGATGAGTGGGAAAGGCTGTCGCAACTATGAGAATTTTTTACAACTCAATGAGGAAACATGGTTTGATTTCTTGAACAGAGTTTGCCAGTATCATATCAATGTTCCTCGGATTGATTTGGCGATAGACGACAGAAAACCGTATTTGAGTATTCCCGATTTGATTGTACGGACAAAAGAGGGATTGCTTTCCACAAAACTAAGGGAGATAGATTTTCACGACTCGGGAGAACTGAAAGAAGAAGTGTTTCAGAGTAAAGGTGGCAGTCTTTATCTCGGCAGTTCAGCCAGTAATTTGAGATTGGTATTTTATGAAAAGGGATATGAACAGAATAAAAAGTATGGAACAGAATTAGACGAAAATTGGAATAGATATGAGTTGAGATTTCGGCAGGAAATGGCGGTAAGTGTAGTACAGGAATTATTGAGATATAGAGATGTGGCAGGACTGGCAATGGAAGTATTGAACAGTAAAATACGATTTTTAGAAAAGCCGACAGGCAGCATGACAACACGAAAAAGACTTTATCCAACCTATCAAGCATGGGCGGAACTGATGAAAGATATAGGCAAGGTGAAACTTACCATGCAACCACAGAAGAAAAGTTTACAAAAGGTGTGGGAGTGGTTGGAAAAGTATGTTGCCCCGTCTTTGAAACTGTTTGCAGAGGTTGGGAAGATAGAGCAGAGAGATTATATTGGCAATCTCATAGAAAATGGAGAAATGAATATTACACAGAAGCAGTTGTATGATGATTATATAAAAGCAAGAAAATTAGACGAAAGGGGGTGATCGTATCGAAAAAGCATTACTAAATATAAATGAATTTTGTGAGTATATGGGGATTGGGAAAACAAAGGCAAGAGAACTGTTGAACAATCCGAAAAATAGATTTACAGTACGCATTGGTAATCGGTTGTATGCAAATAAGAAATTACTTGATGAATGGCTGGAATATCAATGCAAAAGGGCTTGAAAAGAAAATGGGGTGTGGATATAATGAAAATTGAAATATTTACTTTACCATATTTCTTTCAGTAGAAGAAAGGAAAGTTGGTATGGGTAAAGATTTAAAGGGCAAAGAACTCGGTAAGGGAATTTCACAGAGAGCAGACGGACGCTATATTGCAAGATTTACAAGCAAAACAGGGAAACGAAAAACGCTTTATGATTTTAAACTGAATGAATTAAAACGGAAGTTGCGAGAAGCGGTTTATGAAGATGAACATGGTTTGAATGGCAATGGCGAAAGTATCACTTTAAACGCATGGTATGTAACGTGGACGGAGTTGTATAAGAAGAAAACAGTTAAAATGACTACGATATATAAAAACCACAGTTACTACAATTCAAGAGTGAAGAACTCTATCGGAAAGATGTATTTGCAGGATATTAAAACATATCACGTTCAGAAGTTTTTAAATGACTTGATAGACAGCGGTCTTGCACATGGAACGGTGTCGAACATCAGATTTATGTTGAGTGATATGTTTGATAAAGCGGTATTGAGTGAATACATTAGAAAAAATCCTTGTATCGGTGTGGAAATGCCAAAAGAAGTGAAAAAAGAAAGACGTGTATTAACAAGAGAGGAACAGGAAAAATTCTTTACATTTGCTTCTTCCTACATACACATCAATGTTTTGAAATTTGCTGTGACAACAGGTTGTCGGATTGGAGAAGTGCTGGGACTAAAATGGGAAGATTGTGACTTTGAAAAAAGAGAAATTATAATCAATAAGACAATCCATTATTCAAAGGCTTCCAGTCCTGTTGAGGGTTCAAAGTTTTTCTATACGACTGCAAAAACCATATCCAGTAATCGTGTAATTCCTATGACAGATGAAGTGTATGAGATTTTACAAAATCAGAAGATAAAGCAGACAGAACAGAAGATGTGGAAACGCTCGATATGGAAACAGCATAAAGAATTTCAAAACTTGGTATTTACCTGTTCTGATGGTTCGCCAGTTTATTATTACAACGTCAATAGTGCAATCAAAGACTATGTAGCGAAAATCAATGTGATAGAGATTGAACTGGCAAAGGAAGAAAAGAGAGAGCCGAAGATATTTGAAGTGTTTACCTGTCACACTCTGCGACATACATACGCTACAAGGTGTTATGAAAATGGAGTAGACCAACAGGTAGTACAGAAACTCTTAGGTCATTCCACGCTGGCAATGACAACCGATTTATACACGCACGTTTCAGAAGAAAAGAAAAAAGAAGAAGTAGCCGAACTGAAAATATTGGCTTAAAATTGGAGTAAAAATGGAGTAAATCAGAAGATAGATAGCGAAAAACAGCGTAAAATCAACGTTTTCAAGTGGATATAAATATTGTGCAGAAATAATTGAGAAGAAATTCTTACAAAGAAAAGGCGTTGTAAAAGGGTAAATATTTCAAGACAAGATGAGAAATGGCGTAGGTAGTGGAAACATTATTTGCGCCGAAAATCTTTTACATACATTTAACTGGTAAAAAATATAGAGAATGGTAAAATTATCTTGCAAGGGGGGAGATAGGGAGGATTTTATATGTTCTTGATGGCGATATCTATTCTGGTAATTGTGGAAACCATTGGCTTCTTTCTTGCAAAACGGTATGACATGAGTGAAAAAGTAGACAAGGGAATAGAAATTTGTTATTGGAAATTAAGTTATAGACGAAAATTTATTAGAACACTTTGTTTTATTCCTGTATCTGTAATTATAATTATTGAGTTTTATAAGGAATTTCAATCATATATGTTTACAGGAATAATTGGCGTTGTGTTCTTTATATCAATTTTTATTCAGGCTTTTTATAATTATAAGAGATGGAAAAATGAAATTGAGGAATAAATTTTGTCCGGCTGGCATAAAAGTGAGGTCGAGGAACAGGACATAACCAACAGCACCACGGTATTTCAAGGTGTAATTATGAGATTCTATATAAAAGTTGTATGTTAACAAAGGAGGAGATTGAAATTGAAATTTGAACCTATTGAAGTCAAGGATAAATTAAATAGAACTATAGTGATACGAAGTGCAATCGCAGATGATGCAGAGGATTTAATAAAATATTTAAAAGTCACTACAGAAGAAACACCATATCTGATTCGAGAGCCGGATGAGGTTGCTATTACACATGAACAAGAAGTAGCGTTTATAAATAATTGTCTGAATTCAGATAAATCTTTGCTGTTAATTGCAACATTAAATGGAAGACATATTGGTAATTGTTCTTTAAATCCAATAGGAAGTTACAGGAGATATGCTCATAGGTGCGAAGTAGCAATTGCTTTATATCAGGAATTTTGTGGATGTGGTATTGGAAGAACTATGTTGGAGCATATGCTTAAAGTGGCAACAAAGATGGGATTTGAACAAGCCGAACTTGAAGTTATTTCTGACAATAAAAGTGCAATTGCTTTGTATGAAAAACTTGGTTTTAAGAAGTATGGTTCCTTGCCCGACAATATGAAATATGCAAGTGGCCATTATGCTTCAGCAGACTGGATGATGAAAAAATTATAATGGGCATTACAATTCCTGGTTTATAGCAGACAGTTTTTTCGATAGCTGTCTGTTTTCTTTTTCTCATAATGGATAGCAGATTTTGCAATCGGACAATTTGATGTAAAAAGAGTGAAATTCCTGTAACGAAAATTATTTATAGAGTACATATAGGAGGAGGTGGAATATGGAAGAGATGGTAGAGATTTACAAAAAATATATGCCGCAGGTGTATAAATTTTTGTTTAGCCTTTGTCACGATGTTCATTTAAGCGAAGAACTAACCCAGGAAACTTTTTTTCAGGCTATGAAATCCATTGATAATTTTCATGGAGACTGTAGGTTATATGTGTGGTTGTGTTCCATTGCAAAGCATTTGTGGTATAAAGAGTTAAAGAAGAAAAAAAGAGAAACGGCGGCAGAGAATGCAGAACAGGCAGATTATCGGAATCTTACAGAGAATTCGGCCATACAGAAAGTGGAAGTGATAGAATTATATAAAAAACTTCATTTGCTGGAAGAGCCTGTACGGGAGGTCATGTATTTGCGGCTGAATGCAGATTTTACTTTCAAAGAAATTGGAGAAATCATGGGAAAAGATGAAAATTGGGCAAGAGTAACTTTTTATCGTGGAAAGCAGAAAATCAGAAAGGAGAACCGCCATGAAATGTGAAATGATTCGCGACTTATTGCCTCTGTATATTGACGGATTGACCAGTGAGGAAAGCAATCGGGAAATAGAAAAGCATTTAAAAAACTGTAGAGGATGTCAAAAATACTATCAGGAAATGACAGGTGAAATTGGTGAAGATATATCCATAAGTGAGGAAGAAATACAGGAACTTCAAGTTATAAAGAAGATAAAGAAAAAAAATAAGAGAAAAATGTTTGGGGTACTTACAGGAATTGTTCTGGCTTTGGCCGTTTGCGTGATGGTTTTGTTTACACAATGGTATAGTTCTGCGAATTCCGAAGAAGTTACGGTAGATTATGGAGTGAGAGGAAATGTTGCATATTGTGCTATAGAAACAAAGCCGGGATACTCTATGGAAATAAACGGCTCTTCGTCTCATTTAAAAATATTAAGGCTGAGAAAAACAATGAGTCCGAAAGGTCAAACGATTAGCTGGGAAGAAAAAATAGGGACAGAGGAGAACCCTTGCAAATGGACAATAGAATTTCAAGATAAGATTATGGTTATTGAAAATGGACAGTTGACAAAGGAAAAGGAAAAATAGTGATGTTTTTGAGAAGACAAACGTTTGTTGAAATTGACTAAAAACAGCACAGAATATTAAAATTTTTATTTATATTGACATTTTCCGCCTGCTCGGATAAAATGAATCTATCAAACCAAGGAGGGCTGTTTTTATGAAGAAAAAGTCTTTAAAAGTGTTGTTATGTTCCACTTTACTGGCTATGGCGCTGACTGTTTCCGCATGCGGTGAGAAGGATGCAGGAAAAGACAGTGCAGAGGTTTCCAGTGAAAAAGAAACGCAGCAGGAACAGGAAGAAAAGGAAGTGGAAAAAGAGGAATCAGAACCGGTGAAATTGGAAGATGCCGAACCCATAACCGAGAAGTTCCCGGATATTAAGTCTTATGTGGAATCTGACCTTGTACAGGAACAGTTAGATGCACAGCTTTCTTCTCTTGGAGACAGCGGTATGAGTATGGAAGTGCTGGGAGAAGACAACAAGCTGATTTACCGGTATACCATGGATGGTATTGTTAAGACAGATGCGTTGACCGAACAGCTGCAGTCTGCTATGGATGGACAGGCGGATACTTTTAAAAACGTAGCAAGTTCTTTGAAATTGGCGGTAGAGGTAGAAAATCCGGTGGTTGTAGTGGAGTATATTGATATGAATGGGGAAGTGATTCTTTCCGCAGAGTATACGACAGAATAATTTTGGTGCAGAAATGGAATACAGGCCCGGGGCTGTGAGAGAAAACAGTCCCGGACATAGAAAAAGCGAAACAAGTCTAAGAATTCTAAGATGCTCATGAGAGATTCTCTCGAAATTTCAAAATAATTCCTTGATGAAGAAAGTTTTTTTTCGTATACTTTTGTATAAAAGCAGAGAAGGGAAACAGGATGAACAGAAATTATCAAAAAGAACTGGAAAAAATCATAGAAGAAAATCAAAAACAGGGAAAGATTCCCAGGCTTTTTTTGCACAGTTGTTGTGCGCCCTGCAGCAGTTATGTGTTGGAATATCTGTCCCGGTATTTTGAAATTACAGACTTTTTCTATAACCCCAATATTTTTCCCCGGGAGGAGTACGAAAAGCGAACAGAGGAGCTGAAACGGCTGATAGAGGAAATGCCTTTGGTGCATAAGCCGGTTTTTGTGGAAGGCAGGTATTGCCCGGAGGAGTTTTTTGAAATGGCAAAGGGACTGGAACAGGCTCCGGAAGGCGGAGAACGGTGCTTTCACTGTTACCGCATGCGGTTGGAAGAGACGGCCCGCATGGCTGCAGAGGGAGGATATGACTACTTTGCCACTACGCTGACCATCAGTCCCTTAAAGAATGCGGGAAAACTAAATGAAATCGGGGAAGAGTTGGAAAAGATTTATCATGTAAAGCATCTGCCTTCGGATTTTAAGAAAAAAAACGGATATAAACGTTCTACAGAATTATCCGGAGAATATCATCTTTACAGACAGGATTACTGCGGCTGTGTTTTTTCCAGACAGGAGCGTGAAAGACAAAAGCAGGAACAAAAGGAAAAACTCTTGCGTTCAACACTATAAAGTGATAAAATTTTACACAAGATATTGTCGAAAGTGCAAAAACGAAAGAACTTCGGCGATACGGTGAAAAAGAGAGGAATGAGGAACAATATGGCACAATTATGGGGAGGTCGTTTCACAAAAGAAACAGACCGTCTGGTGTACAATTTTAATGCGTCTTTGAGTTTTGATAAAAGACTTTATAAGCAGGATATCAAAGGCAGTATGGCCCATGCTTCCATGCTGGCTAAGCAGGGGATTCTTACAGAACTGGAAAAGGAAGAGATATTATCAGGCCTGCAGGAAATTTTAAAGGATATTGAAAGCGGAAAACTGGAGTTTTCACCGGAATACGAAGATATTCACAGCTTTGTAGAGGCAAATCTGATTGCCAGAAAAGGAGACGCAGGGAAGAAGCTGCATACAGGAAGAAGCCGTAATGACCAGGTGGCTTTGGATATGAAAATGTATGTAAGAGATGAAATTCAGGAGACAGACGAACTTTTAAAAGAACTGCTGGAAACTCTTCAGAAATTAATGGAAGAAAATCTGCACACCTATATGCCTGGCTTTACCCATTTGCAGAAGGCTCAGCCAGTGACTGCAGCCCACCATTTGGGCGCTTACTTTGAGATGTTCAAAAGGGACAGAAGTCGTTTGAAGGATACAGGAAAGAGATTGAATCTCTGTCCTCTTGGAAGCGGGGCGCTGGCAGGAACTACCTACCCTCTGAACCGGGAATATACTGCGCAGGCGTTGGGCTTTGACGGTCCTACTTTGAACAGTATGGATTCTGTGGCAGACAGGGATTATCTGATTGAATTTTTGTCCGATTTATCCATGATTATGATGCATCTGAGCCGTTTTTGCGAAGAGATGATTTTGTGGAATTCCAATGAATATCAGTTCGTGGAAATTGACGACGCTTACAGTACGGGCAGCAGTATTATGCCTCAGAAGAAGAATCCGGATATTGCCGAACTGGTAAGAGGAAAAACAGGAAGGGTTTATGGGGCGCTTATGTCTTTGCTTACTACCATGAAGGGAATTCCTCTGGCTTACAATAAGGATATGCAGGAAGACAAGGAATTGGCTTTTGATGCCATGGATACAGCCAAAGGATGTATTGCGCTGTTTAACGGTATGCTGTCCACTTTGGAATTTAAAAAAGAAAATATGGAAAAGAGTGCGAAAAACGGCTTTACGAATGCCACAGATGCAGCAGATTATCTGGTGAACAAGGGTGTGCCTTTCAGAGATGCCCACGGCATTGTTGGCCGTCTGGTGCTTTACTGCCTGGAGAAGAATATTTCTCTGGACGAGATGTCTTTAGAAGCATACAAAGCCATCAGTCCGGTTTTTGAGGAAGACATTTACGAGGCTATCAGTATGAAAAATTGTGTAGAGAAGAGAAATACCATTGGTGCGCCAGGCTCAGAAGCCATGAAAGAGGTACTGAAGCAGAATAAAAAATATCTGGAAGAATAAAAAGAAATTCTTGACATTTTGGAAAAATTTGTTATAGTAGTGTTTAACGAAAACAAATGTGCGTGTAGCAAAGACGTTTGCGGCGCAAAGGCGGTTGAAACAGTAAAATGGCTGAGTCAGAAAAAGCCGGCTGCAGACAAAGCGTTTTGCAGGCATAGGGTAAGGAGAATAGACAGATGAGTGAAAAATTAAGAGTTGGAATTTTAGGAGCTACAGGTATGGTCGGACAGAGATTTATTTCTCTTCTGGAAAACCATCCATGGTTTGAAGTCGTAACAGTGGCAGCAAGTGCAAGAAGTGCAGGAAAAACATATGAAGAGGCTGTAGGAGGTCGTTGGAAAATGACAACTCCTATGCCGGAAGCAGTGAAAAAACTTATTGTCATGAACGTGGCAGAGGTGGAAAAGGTTGCTTCTACGGTGGATTTTGTATTTTCAGCAGTGGATATGTCCAAAGAAGAAATCAAAGCGATTGAAGAGGAATATGCAAAGGCCGAAACCCCTGTTGTTTCCAACAACAGCGCCCACAGATGGACACCGGACGTACCGATGGTAGTGCCGGAAATCAACCCGCAGCATTTTGAGGTGATTGAGTTCCAGAAAAAACGTCTGGGCACAACAAAGGGCTTTGTGGCTGTAAAGCCAAACTGTTCCATCCAGAGTTACGCGCCAGTGCTTACTGCATGGAAGGAATTTGAGCCATATGAAGTAGTAGCCACTACTTACCAGGCAATTTCCGGCGCAGGAAAGACTTTCAAAGACTGGCCGGAAATGGTAGAAAATATCATTCCTTATATCGGCGGTGAAGAAGAAAAGAGTGAAATGGAACCTCTTCGTCTCTGGGGCGAAATTAAGGACGGCGTGATTGAGCCGGCCAAAGAACCGGTGATTACCTGCCAGTGTGTGCGCGTTCCGGTATTAAACGGACATACTGCAGCCGTATTTGTGAAGTTCAGAAAGAACCCCACCAAAGAACAGCTGATTGAAAAACTGGTAAACTTCAAAGGACTTCCCCAGGAACTGGAACTGCCAAGTGCACCGAAGCAGTTTATTCAGTACATGGAAGAAGACAACCGCCCACAGGTACAGTTGGATGTAGATTATGAAAATGGCATGGGAATTTCCATAGGCCGTTTAAGAGAAGATAAAGTGTATGATTACAAGTTTATCGGACTTTCCCACAATACGGTTCGCGGTGCGGCAGGCGGAGCTGTGCTTTGTGCAGAAACCTTGAAAGCAAAAGGTTATATTACAAAGAAATAAATATTACGAAAGAAAAATCCGGGGAAACCAGTGTCAGATTATGCAAAAGCAGGCACTGGTTTTTCGGCTCTGAAAGGGGTAGAAAACGTCAGAAATTTGACGCATATCCCAACCTGTGTTAAGATAAAAAGCATTGTAAAGAAATTAAAAGCAAAAGAGGAGCTTTCATGAGCAAATCATTATTTATAGCCGAAAAACCAAGTGTCGCCCAGGAATTTGCCAAGGCGCTGAAATTGAATACATCCAGAAAAGATGGTTATCTGGAATCGGAAAACACCATTGTAACCTGGTGTGTGGGACATCTGGTAACCATGAGCTATCCCGAAGCCTATGACCCGGCGCTGAAAAGATGGAGTCTGGATACGCTGCCCTTTTTGCCGGAAGACTTTAAATACGAAGTGATTCCTTCGGTGAAAAAGCAGTTTGATATTGTCAGCGGACTGCTGAACCGCAAAGATGTGGAAACTATCTATGTCTGTACGGACTCCGGGCGGGAAGGGGAATATATTTACCGTCTGGTAGCCATGATGGCAGGCGTAAAAGATAAGGAACAGAAGCGAGTGTGGATTGACTCTCAGACAGAGGAGGAGATTATCCGGGGAATCCGGGAGGCGAAATCGCTTTCAGAGTACGATAACCTTTCGGCTTCGGCCTATCTGCGGGCGAAGGAAGACTATCTTATGGGCATTAATTTTTCCAGACTGCTTTCTCTAAAATATGGCAATGCGGTTTCCAATTATCTGGGCAGCCGCTACCAGGCCATTTCAGTGGGGAGAGTTATGACCTGTGTCCTGGGTATGGTGGTACGCAGGGAGCGGGAAATCCGGGAGTTTGTGAAGACGCCTTTTTACCGGGTGCTGGGAAAATTTGAACTGCAGGGACACTCTTTTGAAGGAGAGTGGAGAGCCACACAAGGCAGCCGTTATTTCCAATCCCCCCTTTTATATAAGGAAAATGGATTTAAGAAAAAGGAAACAGCAAAGGAACTGGCAGAATTACTGTCTGCCAATCCCCCTTTGCAGGCGGTGGTAGAAAAGATTGAGCGGAAAAAGGAAAATAAAAATCCGCCGCTGCTTTTTAACCTGGCAGAACTACAGAATGAGTGTTCCAGGCTGTTTAAGTTAAGCCCCGATGAAACGCTGAAAATCGTGCAGGAATTGTATGAAAAGAAGCTGGTTACATACCCCAGAACCGATGCCCGTGTGCTTTCCACTGCCGTGGCAAAAGAGATTCAGAAAAATATAGGCGGACTGCGCAGTTTTGTCCATGTGGGGGCTTATGCAGAAGAAATTCTGGCCGGACAGATGTATAAAAATCTTTTGAAAACCCGCTATGTCAATGACAAGCAGATTACAGACCATTATGCCATTATTCCCACAGGACAGGGGTTAAATGCGCTGCGAAGCGTTTCTGTGCAGGGGGAAAAGGTGTATGAAGTGATTGTGCGCAGATTTTTGAGTATTTTTTATCCTCCGGCTGTTTACCAGAAAATCAGTCTGGTGTCTGTCAGGGAAAAAGAACGGCTGTTTTCTTCTTTTAAAGTGCTGGTTTCCGAAGGGTATTTGAAGGTAAGCGGGTATTCTTTCGGGAAAAAGAAAGAGGAGGAAACCTCGGAAGAAGAAACACAGGACAGCGCTTTTCTGGAAATGCTGCAGAATATCCGAAAGGGAAGTATTCTCTCCATCCAACGGTTTTTCATCAAGGAGGGAGAAACATCGCCGCCTAAGCGGTATACCTCCGGTTCTATGATTCTGGCGATGGAAAATGCAGGGCAGCTGATTGAAGATGAGGAATTGCGGGCCCAGATTAAGGGAAGCGGAA
Organism: Blautia hansenii; assembly: GCF_013304445.1. Classification (GTDB taxonomy): domain Bacteria; phylum Bacillota; class Clostridia; order Lachnospirales; family Lachnospiraceae; genus Blautia. The sequence continues at coordinate 83,936 of NZ_JAAITA010000012.1, read as the reverse complement.
TTGGAACCAGCGCTACCAGAGCGGAAATTCTGAAAAAACTGGTAACCATTCAGTATCTGGCACTGAATAAAAAGACGCAGGTCATTACCCCCACCTTGCTGGGAGAAATGATTTTTGATGTGGTCAATGCTTCTATCCGTTCTTTATTGAGCCCGGAATTGACGGCAAGCTGGGAAAAGGGACTGACTTATGTGGCTGAAGGCAGCATTACCCCACAGGAATATATGGAGAAACTGGAACGCTTTATCCGCTCCTGGACCCAGGGGGTTCTGGGACTTAGAAACCAGCTGATGTTAAAGCAGTTTTTCGATGCGGCGGCTCAGTATTATCAAAAGGGAACGGGCAATAAAACCAGAAAAAGCAACCGATGTGATACAGAGAAAGGAAGGTAAAAATGGAACAGTTGAAAATTCAGGAATTATACAGTGATTTAAGTAAAACCATGGCAAAGGAACTGTTGGAGAGCAAAATCTATCCATGGGAAGTGCTGCCGGAAATCAGCGCTTTTTTGGTGAAGCTGGGAAATGCATTAAGCGAAGAGGAATATGAAAAAAGAGGAGAAGATGTGTGGATTGCCAAATCTGCAAAGGTGGCGCCAACGGCCTATATCCATGGCCCGGCCATTATTGGAAAAGAGGCGGAAGTCCGTCACTGTGCTTTTATCCGGGGGAATGCACTGGTAGGCGAAGGTGCGGTTGTGGGAAATTCCACAGAGTTGAAAAACGTAATTCTCTTTGATAAAGTGCAGGTACCCCACTATAACTATGTGGGAGATTCCATCTTAGGCTATAAATCCCATATGGGGGCAGGTTCTATTACCTCCAATGTAAAATCAGACAAAAAGCTGGTGGTGGTAAAAGGACAGGAAATGCAGATAGAGACAGGATTGAAAAAGTTTGGCGCTATGTTGGGCGATGAAGTGGAAGTAGGCTGCGGTTCTGTACTGAATCCGGGAACGGTGGTGGGAAGCCACAGCAACATTTATCCCCTGTCTTCTGTAAGAGGTGTGGTTCAGGCCAACAGTATTTACAAAAAACAGGGTGAAGTAGTGGAAAAAAGATAGCTGCCTGCAGTACGGGATGTTAAATCCCGAATACTGCATAGCGCAAGGAAAATAAGAGCAGAAGATGTGCCGGATAGAAAAGGTAGAAGAAATATTTCATGCTTCTGCCTTTTTGCTGATTATACAGGTTGATGGGAAGAAAAGCAAAGCAGGCCACAGGCTCCCATAAAAGAGAGAGACATCCTGCAATGGTTTTTTCCAGAGGATAGGAATAAAACAGGTATAAAATGAGAATCAGTACAATCCCTTTCCAGTTGTAATCAGCAGCAAACAATTTTCCGAGAAGAATCCCTCCCCCTGCCGCAAAAAGCAGGAGGACGGGATTTTTTTGTCTGACGATGTCCATGAGCCAGAGGGTGAGAAAACCGATAAGAAGGGTAAACATCACGTTCTGGTAGGAAAACTCCAACAGACCGCCGTTAAAGCACAAATCAAAGGGCAGTTCAGACACACAGGCAAAAAGAAAGAGCCGCAGGGCATACTTCTTACGGTTGGAGGTATGGACAAAGCCTTCCACCAGAAGAAAACAGAAAATGGGGAAGGAAATTCTTCCTACTGACCGGAGTATCCGGTCTGCCTGGTACAGGAAAGAGGTGGTTTCAAAGTCCCAGGCAGAAGAAAGCTGTTGGTTGTAAGCGGAAATTACGCCGCTTTCCAGAAAAACAGCTCCAATATGGTCTGTCAGCATGGTGACAAGGGCAATCCATTTTAGGGCGCTGCCGGTAAGCAGCGGAGGAAGCAGTGTATTTTTTGCGGTATCAGGGTATCTGATTTTATAAAACATAAGCAGTATCCTTTCTGGTGTTTTTTTGTTTGAAGAAGTTCAAATTGCATTTATTATAGCACAAGATGCCTTTGTATTGAATAAAGTACCTGCAATTTCTTGCAAAGAAATAAAATTGTGTTTATTATAAACAACAGGGATTTCAGAAAAAATGCAGGAAAGGAAGAATGCAATGAGAAGTCTGGATACAAATGTAAAAAGAATCCGTCACAAAGTATTTAAAGAGATTGCCCGTGTGGGTTTTGAATCGGAACCGGAGACCCTGGTGGCTGATATTGAGGCCATTCCTTATCATATTGTACAGGAGAGGGCAACATACCGGGAAAGTATTTACCGGGAAAGAGCAGTGGCCAGTGAGAGAGTCCGCCTTGCCATGGGAATGTCTCTTCGGCCGGAAAATGCAGCCGTACATATTACCGCAGGTCTTGAGGCCAGCAACATTGACGAGAAATATTATGAGCCGCCGCTTATGCAGGTCATACCTTCGGCCTGTGATGCCTGTGAGCCTAAGATGTATGAGGTTTCCAATATGTGCAGAGGCTGTGTGGCGCATCCTTGTAAGGAGGTCTGTCCAAAGGGCGCTATCAGCATTGTAAAGGGCAAATCCATTATCAACCAGGAAAAATGCATTAAATGCGGAAAATGCAAATCAGTCTGTCCATATGATGCCATTGCCAAAAAGGAGCGTCCCTGTGCCAGAGCCTGTGGTGTAAATGCTATTGAAAGTGATGAATTGGGAAGAGCCAAAATCAACAATGAGAAGTGTGTTTCCTGCGGTATGTGCATGGTAAACTGCCCGTTTGGAGCTATTTCTGATAAATCACAGATTTTTCAGCTTGCCCATGCACTGAAAGAGGGAAAACAGATTATCGCAGAAGTAGCGCCGGCTTTTATAGGGCAGTTTGGGCCTGATGTGACACCGAAAAAATTAAAGGCGGCTTTGCAGGAACTGGGCTTTGCAGATGTCTATGAAGTGGCTCTGGGAGCAGATATTGGAGCAGTTGCTGAGGCACATCACTATGCAGAGAAAGTCAGCACAGGGGAACTGCCTTTCCTGCTCACTTCCTGCTGTCCTTCCTGGAGCATGCTTGCAAAGAAGTTCTTCCCGGATATGATTGGGAATATTTCTCAGGAGCTGACGCCTATGGTGGCAACTGCAAGAACCATTAAGCAGCGTTATCCGGAGGCTCATGTGGTGTTTATTGGCCCTTGTGCTTCGAAAAAACTGGAGGCTTCCAGAAAATCGGTACGAAGTGACGTGGATTTTGTCATTACCTTTGAGGAGCTGGCAGGAATGTTTGAGGCAAAGGGAATTCATCCCGAAGAATGCCAGGGTGAAAGTTCTCTTCATAATGCAACTGCAGCTGGAAGAGGTTATGCGGTTGCCGGAGGAGTGGCCAGCGCAGTAGAATCCTGCCTTCATGAATATTATCCGGAGGTAGAGGTTCACATTGAGCATGCGGAAGGCCTGGCAGAATGTAAGAAAATTCTGACTATGGCAAAAGCAGGAAAATTAAAAGGCTGTATGATAGAAGGTATGGGTTGTCCTGGCGGCTGTATGGCAGGTGCGGGAACCAATGTACCTCTGGCAAAAGCAGCAGCAGACTTGAAAAAATATAAAAAAGACTCTTCCAGACAGTTACCCCCGCCGGAACTGGCGGAAATCCATCTGGATTAAGAAAATTTAAGAAAAGCGCATGAAAAGAAGAACTGCAGGTTTTTTCGGAAAGAGAAAACTGCAGTTCTTTTTTCTATATTCTTTAGAAAAACTTTAAAATTGTCTGCTTGTTCTCTTTAAATCTGTTTTTTATGATAAAGACAACTTAAGAGAAAGACCAAAAGGGGGAAATCCTTATGAAAATATTAATCACAACAGATTGGTATAAACCGATTATCAACGGAGTGGTGACATCTGTGCTGAACTTAAAAAAGGAACTGGAAGAAAGAGGACATGAGGTAAGAGTTCTGACTTTATCCAGAAGCTATGAGTCTTATAAAGAAGCAGGCGTTTATTATATTAAATCCATAAATCTGGAAAAAATTTATCCGAATGTCAGGGCTGTGCTGCCTCATACGGAAAAGCTGGTGCGGGAATTGGTGCACTGGAATCCTGATATCGTACATTCCCAGTGTGAGTTTATGACCTTTTCTTATGCGGTCAAAATCAGTAAAAAATGCAACTGTCCGCTTTTGCATACTTACCATACAGTTTATGAGGATTATATTCATTATCTGCCTGGAAGAATTTCAGAACATAAAGCCGGGGCTGCTTTAGAAAAGAAAGCGGTAGCACAGTTTTCCAGAAGCGTGCTGAAAAAAGCCAGTCAGGTGATTGTACCTACGGAGAAAGTAGAGAAGATTCTGGAAGGCTATGAAGTAAAGAAGCCGATTTCCGTGATTCCTACAGGAATTGATTTGCAGAGATTTTCCGGAGATTTATCAAAAGAAGAAAAGCAGGAATTAAAGAAAAAATGGAACATTCCTTTGGAGAATCAGGTACTGGTCAGTGTGGGACGTCTGGCAAAGGAAAAGAATCTGGAAGAATTGTTAAGGTTCTTTGCACAGATGGTAAGAGAAGAAGGAAGAGAAAAACTGACTTTTCTGATTGCCGGGGACGGACCGGACAGAGAACGTCTGGAAAATCTGACCGTGGAGCTGGAAATTCAGGACTGTACTGTGTTTACGGGCATGATAAGCCCGGAGGAAGTAGGCCGGTATTATCAGCTGGGAGATGTATTTGTGTGTGCCTCCAACAGTGAAACCCAGGGGATTACCTATATCGAAGCCCTTGCCAGTGGAGTTCCGGCCCTGTGCAGGAAAGATGATTGTTTAAACCAGGTTGTGACAGACGGATATAATGGTTTCCAGTATGACTCCTATGCATATTTTAAAATGCATTTAGAATATCTGCTGGAGAAGGAAAGCCGGAGAGTGCAGATGGGAAAATGTGCCAGAGAGACCGCCTATCTGTATTCTACCTGGAATTTTTGCACTATGGCAGAATGTATTTATAAAGAAGTACTGGTACGACAGGGTATGGCAAAGCTTTCCCTGGCTGTACAGGAAGAAAAAGGATTTTCCAGGGAATTTCTGGCAGTCTGGAACCGGAAAAATATGTTGAGAAGAGGAGTGTAGGGTTATGAGAAAAATAAATATGTTATCAAAAGCAGATATGGTAAAAGGGCAGGGTGTGCTTTCCGCTCATGATGAGCAGGTGGCGCTTGCCAGACAGGTTATGAAGGGCAGTGCCGTGATTCTGGAAAATTCAAAAAAAGCCTGCGAAATTACGCACTATCACTCCATTAATCCGGAATACTATCTCTCGATTGACAAACGGAAAAAACAGGGGACGGCTGTGGGATATGTACACTTTTTGCCGGAAACTGTGGAAAACAGCATTTCTCTTCCAAGAGCGGTAAAGAATCTTTTCTATAAATATACGATTTCTTTTTACCGGAGAATGGATTATCTGGTAACGGTCAATCCGGTGTTTATTGACAAACTGGCACAGTACGGTATTCCCAGAGAGAAAATCACATACATTCCCAATGTGGTTTCCGAGGAGTCTTTTTATCCTATCTCCGGGGAAAAGAGAAAGAAAATCCGGAAAAAATGCCACATGGATCCGGATGCCTTTACTGTTTTATGTGTGGGGCAGCTGCAGAAGCGAAAGGGTGTCTTTGAATTTGTGGAAACAGCACGAAGAATGCCGGATTGTCAGTTTGTATGGGCCGGAGGTTTTTCTTTTGGAAAGATATCAGAAGGATACGAAGAGATTCGGGCTCTGATGAAAAATCTGCCCTCCAATGTGAAGTTTCTGGGACTGGTGGACCGAGAGAAAATGAACGAGGTCTACAATATGGCGGATGTGATGTTTCTGCCTTCCTATGAAGAACTGTTTCCCATGACCATTCTGGAATCCATGAATTGTGCTTTGCCGGTTTTGGTGCGGGATTTGCCTGAGTACAGACCCATTCTTTTTGACCATGCGTTGACTGGAAGAAATACAGAAGAGTTTGTACGGACGCTGCGCCAGCTGAAAGAAGAACCGGATTTTTATCAGAGAAGCGCGCATGCTTCCTATGAGGGTCATGAGAGATACAGCAGAACTGCGGTGGGAAACCAGTGGAAAGCATTTTATGAAAAGGTATTTCGCGAATCGGCAGAAGGAAAAAAGCTGAAAAACAAAAGGAATCTTTTAGGCAAAGAAAGAAAAGAGGAATTGGTATGGAAAAACAGAAAACAGCAGTATATCTGAATCTCTGCACACTCATAGGCCTGATAGGTATGGGGTGGTTTATCTGGTATGGAATCCGGCATCAGCTCTTTGTGTCTGCAGACGCATTAAAGGCTTTTTTAAGCCAGTTTGGCCTTTTTGCGCCGGCGCTGTTTATTGTGATTCAGATGGTGCAGGTGGTGATTCCTATTTTGCCCGGAGCAGTGGGCTGTCTGGGCGGTGTCCTGATTTTCGGACCGGTCTGGGGATTTGTATACAATTATGTGGGGATTTCCCTTGGTTCCATATTGGCCTTTCTGCTTTCCAAACGGTACGGAAGACCTTTTGTCCGTCAGATGGTGGGAGAAAAGAATTATGAAAAGTATATTGGCTGGCTGGAAAAAGGGAAGGCTTTCGATAAAGCATTTGCAGTAGCTATTTTTCTTCCTGTGGCGCCAGATGATTTGCTTTGCTATATTGCAGGGCTTACCCCTATGTCCTTGAAAAAATTTGCGGCAATTATTTTTCTGGGAAAGCCGGGTTCTATTTTTCTCTACAGTCTGGGCCTTACCGGGATTATGGAAGTGCTGCGGTATCTTTTTTAGACAGAATTTTGGAAAAAAAGAGAAAATAGGTCTGGATTTTTTTGCGGTTTTATGAGAAAATAGGTTTGAATAAGACGTTAAATGATTAACGCACTTGTAAGTATACATACTTGAAAGGAGTTTTAAAATGATTTATTCACATGAAGTAGAAACAATGTGCCCGGTAGCACAGGGCGTGAATCACGGTGCAGCTCCAATTCCGGAAGAAGCAAAGTGGGTAAAAGCAAAAGAAATCAAAGATATCTCTGGTTTAACACACGGTGTAGGCTGGTGTGCGCCTCAGCAGGGTACCTGTAAATTAACATTAAACGTAAAAGAAGGTATCATTCAGGAAGCACTGGTAGAAACTATCGGATGTTCAGGTATGACACATTCTGCTGCTATGGCATCAGAAATCTTGCCAGGAAGAACACTGCTTGAAGCATTAAACACAGACCTGGTTTGTGATGCGATTAACACAGCTATGAGAGAATTATTCTTACAGATTGTATACGGACGTACACAGAGTGCATTCTCTGAAGACGGTCTGCCGATTGGTGCTGGTCTGGAAGACCTTGGAAAAGGACTTCGTTCTCAGGTTGGTACAATGTACGGAACATTAAAGAAAGGTCCTCGTTATCTGGAAATGACAGACGGCTATGTTACAGGCATCGCATTAAACGAAGACGATGAAATCATCGGATACAAATTCGTAAGCTTTGGCAAGATGATGGACTTCATCAAAGCCGGCGATGATGCAAACACAGCATTTGAAAAAGCTCAGGGTCAGTACGGACGTGTAAACGACGCTGTTAAGATTATCGACCCACGTAAAGAGTAATCAGACGGAAGTGTCAGATATAGAAATCAGGAGGATAGAATAATGGCTTTATTTGAATCATATGAAAGAAGAGAAAAACAGATTCTGGCTGTTTTAAAAGAGTACGGAATGAACTCTATTGAAGAAGCTGCAGAAGTAACAAAAGCAGCCGGTTTAGATGTATATAAAATGGTTGAAGGTATTCAGCCAATCTGTTTTGAAAACGCAAAATGGGCTTACACAGTAGGCGCTGCTATCGCAATCAAAAAAGGCTGCAAGAAAGCAGCAGATGCAGCAGCAGCTATCGGTGAAGGTCTTCAGTCTTTCTGTATCCCGGGTTCTGTTGCAGACCAGCGTAAAGTAGGTCTTGGACATGGTAACTTAGGAAAAATGCTTCTGGAAGAAGATACAAAATGTTTCGCATTCTTAGCAGGACATGAATCTTTCGCAGCAGCAGAAGGCGCTATCGGTATTGCTGAAAAAGCAAACAAAGTTCGTAAAGAGCCTCTTCGCGTTATCTTAAACGGATTAGGAAAGGATGCTGCTCAGATTATTGCTCGTATCAACGGATTTACATATGTAGAAACAGAATACGATTACTACACAGGCGAATTAAAAGAAGTATTCCGCAAAGCATACTCTGACGGACTTCGTGCAAAAGTAAACTGCTACGGAGCAAACGATGTTCGTGAAGGCGTGGCTATCATGTGGAAAGAAGACGTTGACGTTTCTATCACAGGTAACTCTACAAACCCGACACGTTTCCAGCACCCGGTAGCAGGTACATACAAGAAGGAACGTATCGAAGCAGGAAAGAAATACTTCTCTGTTGCATCAGGCGGTGGTACAGGACGTACTCTTCACCCAGACAATATGGCAGCAGGCCCGGCTTCTTACGGTATGACAGATACCTTAGGACGTATGCACTCTGACGCTCAGTTTGCAGGTTCTTCTTCTGTACCGGCTCACGTGGAAATGATGGGGCTTATCGGCGCAGGTAACAACCCGATGGTTGGTATGACTGTAGCTGTAGCTGTAGCTGTTGAGGAAGCAGCTAAGGCTGGAAAATTCTAATATAGGGGCGAAAAACCTTGATTTTAAGGGGCTTCTCAAGTCGTAGTTCGGCTTGGGGAGTCCTGTTTTTTTGTCTAAAAGACTCATAAAAGCCACACGCAAGCCACACTCTACAAGCCACACAAGCCACACTTGAGTTTATGGTGGGTTAAGGCTTTCTCATATTAGGGTTTTTGAACAGATGTTAGATACGCTTTGAGTTCGTGTAAGTAAAGTGAAAAATTTATTTGGGAGGAGTGTGTCTATATGAGACGTGCAAATGGTTCTGGTAACATTTATAAGATGAAAGGAGGTAAGCGGAGAAATCCTTGGAGGGTGAGAGTCACCGTAGGCTGGGAGTTAAATCAAGAAACAGGCAGATGTAAACAGAACTTAAAGACCATAGGTTATTATCCAACGAGGGCTGAAGCTGAGGCAGCTTTGGTAGCTGGATAAAAATGTTGCTACTGCAATAGAATTACTTAAGAACCATGCCAGTCATATACAGGTATTGAGATTGGCACATTTAACCATGGAAGATGTAAGTGTAAAAGATAAATAGGGTATTAAGAGCAGGCTGCTATTTACTGGTATGTATTTAGCGGTCTGTTCTTTGTGTAAATCCTTATGAGTTTTGGTATCTTCACTCTCATATATCCCCCACAGAAACACTCCCTAAAAATGATATTGACATCTCCGTTCCACAGAGTTACAATGCCGACAATCCAACGGTTAGACAGCTCATTGTATTTGACTGAACCCATTGGAAACTGTTATAATATATCAAAGGAGGGATTGCATTGTCAGAAGGGATAGCGTATCAGAACAAAGACATTGAATTTAAGCTGATGAGCGAAACCTATAAGGAGAAATCCTTTGAGGCTTACGGCTTAAAACTACCAAAGATTAAGGAAGTATTGCCTACAAATTTGCCAGCAGTTTCGGCAAATGAAATGCGTATCGACAATGTGTTTTTACTGGAAGATGACACAGTGGCAATCGTAGACTATGAGTCAGAAAATAAGGCTTCTAATCGTGTGAAGTATATTAACTATATTGGCAGGATTATGCACAGATATGACTCACAGAACAAAGTCATACCTAAACTGCGTATGATTGTAATTTATACGGGAGACGTGGAACACGCAGAAGATACGTGGGAAATACCATGTTTGACTCTGAAAATGGAGCAGGTATTCATTCATAGCCTGCCAGATGCTGAAATCTACCAATCTATTAAAAAGAAACTGGAGAATAATGAAACATTATCAGATAAGGAACTTATGCAGCTTATCATTCTTCCACTTGCCAAGAAAGGCAAAGAAGAAAAACAGAGAATGATTGAGCAAGTAGTAGATTTGGCTAAACAGATTGATGATGAAAACACACAGGCATTTGTTATCACAGGTATTCTGGTGAGCAGTGATAAGTTTATAGACAGAGATTATGCAAAGGTAGTAAGGAGGTATTTGAGCATGACGAAAGTATTCCAGATATTAGAAGAAGAGAAACAAGAGGCAATCAACTTAGCTGAACAAAAACGTACTATTCGTATGGCAGAAAGTTTAATTAAAGATGAAGTAGATACAGTAGTTATTATGAGAGCAACAGGCTTTTCAAAAGAGCAAATTGAAGAAATCAAGCAGAATATGCTGACAACGAAATAGGGTATTAAGAGCAGGCTACTATTTACTGAGAGGTATTTGGTAGCCTTTCTCATTTCATTTAGTGGTGGGGGGAGTTGCCACTTGTGGCAAGGTTGACTGTTTCGTGGAAGAGATGATATACTTTGATTAAAGTGTCGTCATCCGCTTTCTCGTTGTTGTCACCTTTTGTTGTGATGTTACCTTCAGCATCAATAGTAACTGCTCGGTGGCAAACCTTTGTATCTTCATTTATACGAAACATAACTACATCGTCTTCTTTGATGCCTTTCGTTTTCTGTACAATAGCAATGGAGTTTGTTTCCATATACGGCTCCATTGAACCAGACAAAACTAACACTGGTCTGTACCCAAAGATATAAAACTCATCTTTCTGTATCATAACTCCCAACAGCATATAAACTGAAAGAGCAATGATACCATAAGAAATTATTGAACTACTGTGATAAAATAAAAGATTATGCAGATTCTTTCCCGGAAAACTATTGGATCAATACCAGCAGTAATGATGCTGTTAAGAAATTCATCAAGAACTTATCTATCCGGAAATGTATCAGTCTTTAGAGAACGTCTGGAGCCTTTTATTTATGACCGGATATTTAACGCAGCGTGAAAGGGTTGATGTGAAGAGGTATAAGGAGGAACGGAAGTATGACGAAGAACTCCGGGAAAACGGAGTAGATAAAATTTTAAAATATGGAATTGCGTGTTATATGAAACGGTGTAAAGTGAAACTGGCAGAGGTGTCATAGACGCTTTATACAATCCATCACCAGGACAAATAGAAACAAAGGAGAATATTTTGTTAGGAAAAACACACATGACAGTAGGAATTGCGGCTGCTTTAGCAGTGACACAGCCCGCCAGTGTTTCTGAAATGATTCTTGCTGTTGGCATTGGCGGATTGGGTGCATTGATAAGTGATATTGATGTGGGAACATCAGCTTCACATAAAGATGCGGATAAAATAACAGGGCTTTCAGTGGCTGTTATAGCCTTGGCCTTGTTTTTGGACAAGTTTTTTCATACGGGGATTATAAACAGGGTGATATATAGCAGCGGTTATGGAAAAATGATTTTTGGTATACTTCTTTTCGTAGGTATTTGCGCCTTTGGTAAAGAACAGCCTCACAGGTCATTTATGCACTCGATCTTAGCATTGATACTGCTCTCTTGTGCAGTGGGAGTGATATGGAAAAACGCGGTTATTTATTTTGCAGTAGGATTTATATCTCATCTTGCGACAGACATATTTAATAAGAGAAGAGTAAGGCTGCTCTATCCTTTGAAAGGCGGGGTATCCTTAGGATGGTTCCATGCATATGGATTGGCGAATACCATACTTTTTGTTATGGGAAGTGTGGTTGCCGGGCTGGAGAGTGTTTTCTTTGTGATAAGAATGCTGCAATAAATGAGAGAAAGACAAACTGTTTTAACTTTAGAACTTGTTTGTCCCACAAAAACGTTGTATAATACTTCTAAGAATGGTCTTTTTAAAGGCCAAAGATACAGAAATTCTGTATAGATTATCTAATGATAGCGGAGGAAGAAAATATGAACGTATTAGTAGTAAACTGCGGAAGTTCATCACTGAAATTCCAGTTAATCAATTCCGAGACAGAAGCCGTAGCAGCAAAAGGTCTGTGCGAGCGTATCGGACTTGACGGAAGACTGGTATATCAGCCAACAGGCGGAGAAAAGGAAACGACAGAGGCATCTATGCCAACACATACAGAGGCCATCAAAATGGTTCTGGATGCACTGGTAAATCCGAAAACAGGTGTATTGAAAAGCTTAGATGAAGTAGAAGCTATCGGACACCGTGTTCTGCACGGCGGTGCAAAAATTTCCGATTCCTGCATCATTGATGACGAGGTTATCTCTGTTATTGAAGAATGCTGTGATTTAGGACCTCTGCACAATCCTGCAAACTTAATGGGTATCCGTGCATGTATGGAATTAATGCCTGGCAAACCGAATGTAGCAGTCTTTGACACGGCTTTCCATCAGACCATGCCGGAAAAAGCATATATGTATGCTATTCCATATGAATATTATGAAAAATATAAAGTTCGTAAATACGGCTTCCACGGAACTTCTCACAGATTTGTTTCCAAAGAAACCATCAAGTTCCTGGGATTAGACCCGGATAACTCTAAAGTTATTGTTGCTCATTTAGGAAACGGTTCTTCCATCAGTGCGGTAGTGAACGGTAAATGTGTAGATACTTCCATGGGTCTTACACCGTTGGAAGGTCTGGTAATGGGAACGCGTTCCGGTGATCTGGATCCGGCTGTTTTAGATTTTATTTGCAAAAAAGAAAATATTGATGTTGCGGAAATGGTAAATATTCTGAATAAAAAATCCGGTCTGATGGGACTTTCCAAAGGACTTTCCAGCGATTTCCGTGATTTAAACGAAGCCAGAGAGCAGGGCAACGAAGATGCGAAACGTGCAGTAGACTGTCTGTGCTACAGAATCATCAAATACATCGGTTCTTACGCAGCAGCTATGAATGGTGTGGATGCCATTGCCTTTACAGGTGGTATCGGTGAAAATGCAATTCCTGTAAGAGAAACGGTTGTCAAAGGTTTAAGCTACCTGGGAATCACTCTGGACGAAGAAGCAAACCAGACAAGAGGAGAAAACAAAGTTATCTCTACACCGGATTCGAAAGTAACTGTTGCAATTGTTCCTACAAACGAAGAATTGGCAATTTGCCAGGAAACAGCTGAATTAGTTCAAAAATAATGGTTGACAAACCATAAAATCCTATGTATAATTTACAAGGTGTGATTAGGAGACTATTATGCTAATTGATTTATCGGAAATTTTATCCCTGGAAGGAAAGACACAGGTTGTTGAAGCACCTGTTTCCATGGATTCCTTTCAATCAAAACTGGGAGACTTCCCAGTTGCGGAAAAAGAGCCCCTTTCGCTGACTATTACAAATACGGGAAAGAAGGTTCTGAAAATCGAGGCGAAGGGCAGGATAACTGTCAACATTCCCTGTGATAAGTGTTTAAAGGATGTTCCCACTGAATTTGACATAAACTTTGAGCAGGAGATTGATATGCAGGCCTCAAAGGAAGACAGGATAAAAGACTTAGATGAAATTAATTATGTCACAGGTTGCAGCCTGGACGTAGAGCAGTTAGTGCATAATGAGATTTTAATCCATTGGCCTTTAAGGGTTCTATGTAAAGAGGACTGCCGGGGAATCTGTCCCAAATGCGGGAAAGATTGGAACGAAGGCTCTTGTGACTGTGACCAGTCCAGCCCTGACCCCAGAATGGCGGTAATCAGTGATATATTTAGCAAATTTAAGGAGGTGTAACCTATGTCCATCTGTCCAAAGAATAAATCTTCTAAAGCAAGAAGAGATAAAAGAAGAGCAAACTGGAAAATGAGCGCTCCGAACTTAGTAAAATGCAGCAAATGTGGCGCATTAATGATGCCTCACAGAGTTTGTAAAACTTGTGGTTCTTACAACAAAAAAGAAATCATCAACATGGAAGAAGCTTAGTTTTCCTTATAAAATAAGAGGTCTGGCATTTGTTCAGGCCTCTTATTTTGCGTCTTTGACACATTTCTGACACATATAAATTAATATTTTTGTAATATTTTAAAGGAAAAACTTGCGGTTTTTGAAAAAATAAGTTAATATATGTGAGGGAGTAAGAATGACAAGGAGGTAATACCGTGAAAAATAAATGGCTGAAAAAAGCGATGATAATACTGACTTTGAGCTGTCTGGCATTTTCCATGATAGCATGCAAAGCAGAGCATGTGCTGGACAAGGTTCTGGAGAAAACAGATTCCCAGAAGGCGGAGGAAGACAGCACAGAGAAAGAGGAGAGTACAGAGTCTAAAATTGAGGTGGCCAAGCCGGAACTGACCACCAATTTAAGCGGTTCTGTGACATATAAAAAAGGAGATACAGCAGAGCCCCTGACTGTGGAAGCTACTTCTTCTGATGGCGGAACTATTACCTATCAGTGGTATAAGAGTCAGACCAATACCAATGGCGGCGGAACTGTGATTGAGGGAGAGACGGAAAATACTTTTACACCTTCTACCCAGGAAGAGGGAACCATGTATTATTATGCAGTGGCTATCAGCACCATAGAAAATTCCACAAATCGGGTGACCAGTGATACAAAAGAGGTCATTGTAACTGCAGACGCGGAAGCGCAGCCGGCTGAAGAGGCCCAGGGTGACGAGCAGCCTGCACAGTAATATATTTTTTTCAAGGATTCTCTCAGGAGAATCCTTGCATTTTTTATAGATGTTTAGTAAAATCAGTGATAGGTATGACAGGAGGCAAGACATGGAAAACATAATTAAAGTGGCCGTAGACGCCATGGGAGGCGATTATGCGCCTACAGAAGCTGTAAAGGGCGCTGTGGCAGCCTTACAGGAAAGAGAAAATGTTCAGATATTTCTGGTTGGAAAACGGGAGATACTGGAAAAGGAACTGGAATCCTGTACCTATCCAGAGGAACGACTGGAAATTGTACCGGCCGGTGAAGTTATTGAAACAGGAGAACCGCCGGTAGCGGCTATCCGCGGAAAGAAGGATTCTTCTCTTGTGGTAGGTATGAAAATGGTCCGAAGAGGAGAGGCAGACGCCTTTGTTTCTGCAGGCAGTTCAGGGGCTATATTAGTAGGGGGAACTACCATTGTAGGCAGAATTAAAGGTGTGGAGAGAGCGCCTCTGGCCCCTCTCATTCCCACTAAGGATGGGGTATCCCTGCTCATTGACTGCGGGGCCAATGTAGATGCCCGTTCTTCTCATCTGGTACAGTTTGCACGCATGGGGTCTATTTATATGGAACATGTAATGGGAGTAAAGAATCCCAGAGTGGGAATTGTCAATATCGGCGTGGAGGAAGAGAAGGGAAATGCCCTTGTAAAAGAAACGTATCCGCTGTTGAAAGAATGTAAGGATATTAACTTTATCGGCAGTATTGAGGCCAGGGACATTCCGGCAGGGGCTGCAGACGTCATTGTCACAGAGGCCTTTGTGGGAAACGTAATTCTGAAGCTGTACGAAGGTCTGGGGGCTACCCTGATTTCCAAGATAAAGGGCGGCATGATGGCTTCTCTTCGCAGCAAGGCAGGTGCGCTTTTAGTAAAGCCCGCCTTGAAAAAAACGCTGAAGAGTTTTGATGCCAGCGAGTACGGCGGCGCACCCCTTTTGGGACTGAAGGGGCTGGTGGTAAAATGCCACGGCAATTCCAAAGAAAAGGAATTTAAAAATTCCATTATTCAGTGTATCTCTTTTAAAGAGCAGCACATCAGTGAGCGTATCGGAGAAAATCTGACCGTTGCACAAGAGAAAAAAGAGGAAGTTTAGGAGGATATATCATGGAATTGGAAAAATTACAGAAGATAATAGCAGAGGTTTTGAATGTGGATACAGAGGAGGTTACTCCTGATACTACCTTTGTAGACGATTTGGGCGCAGATTCTCTGGATATTTTCCAAATTGTGATGGGGATTGAAGAAGAATTTGATATTGAGATTCCGACAGAAGAAGTAGAACAGATTGTATCCGTAGGAGATGCAGTAGAGCAGATTAAACGTCTGATTGGCTAAGAAAAAAGGGGCTGTCGCATGAGGTGCATAAATGCCGTTTGATGTGACAGCCCCCTTTGGGATTCGTTTACAACAGGAAAGGAGAGATTATGAAAGAAACAAGAAAGTTTTTGGAACTGGAAAAGAAAATCGGGTATGCGTTTGAAAATTTAGACCTTCTGGTAAATGCGCTGACGCACAGTTCCTATGCAAATGAACATCACATTGCATACAGGGGGAACAATGAACGTCTGGAATTTCTGGGGGATGCGGTGCTTGAAGTGACCTCCAGTGAATTTTTATTCCGTACATATCCGAATCTTCCGGAAGGTGAACTGACGAAGAAGCGGGCCAGTCTGGTCTGTGAACCAACTCTGGCGCTGTGTGCAAGAGAGATTTCTCTGGGAAATTACCTGCTTTTGGGCAAGGGGGAAGAAGCCACAGGCGGCAGACGAAGAGATTCTGTGGTATCTGACGCTATGGAAGCACTTATTGGGGCTATTTATCTGGACGGCGGTTTTGCTAATGCAAAAGAGTTTATTCATAAGTATATTTTAAATGACATAGAGAATAAGCAGCTCTTTTATGATAGCAAGACTACTCTCCAGGAAATCGTGCAGGGCCGTTATGAGGAGGATGTACATTATGTGTTGGTGAAAGAGGAGGGACCGGACCATAATAAATTCTTTTATGTGGAAGCTCTGCTTGGAAAACGGGTGTTAGGTCAGGGCTGCGGACATACGAAGAAAGCGGCAGAGCAGCAGGCTGCTTACTGTGCTATTAAGAAGCTGAAAAATGAAAAGGGTGACGTATGTATTTAAAAAGCATTGAGGTACAGGGATTTAAGTCTTTTGCCAATAAAATTATATTTGAATTCCATAACGGAATTACGGGAATTGTCGGCCCTAACGGCAGCGGTAAGAGCAATGTAGGCGATGCGGTGCGCTGGGTACTGGGAGAGCAGAGCGCCAAGCAGCTTCGTGGAGGCAATATGCAGGACGTTATTTTTTCCGGTACAGAGACCAGAAAACCTCTGGGATTTGCCTATGTCGCTATTACCATGGACAACAGTGACCATAAACTTCCTATTGATTACCAAGAGGTTACCATTGCCAGAAGGCTGTATCGTTCCGGCGAGAGCGAGTATCTTTTAAATGGCACTACCTGCAGGCTGAAAGATGTTCAGGAACTCTTCTACGATACCGGTATCGGAAAAGAGGGCTATTCCATTATCGGCCAGGGTCAGATTGACAAGATTTTAAGCGGAAAGCCAGAGGAGAGGAGGGAACTCTTCGATGAGGCGGCTGGTATTGTAAAGTTTAAACGGCGTAAGAATACAGCAGTGAAGAAATTGGAGGAAGAGCAGCAGAATTTGACCCGCGTCAATGATATTTTGTCTGAACTGACTCGACAGTTGGCTCCTTTGGAGAGGCAGTCGGAGACGGCCCGGATTTATCTGAAGAAGAAGGGAGAACTGAAAAAGCTGGACACCCAGATGTTTCTGGTGGAAATGAACCGTATCCGGAATCAGTTAAAAGAGGTTGAGGAAAAATACCGGATTGCCCAGTCGGATTTGGAGGAGACCTGCAAGAGTCTGGATGTAACCAAGAGCGAGTATGAGAAACTGGAACAGGAACTGGAAGAACTGGAACAGGAGATACAAAAGGCCAGAGAAGTTACCACCCGGAAAACGCTGGAAAAGCAGAATCTGGAAAATAGGATTCACCTTCTGCAGGAACAGATACGTTCTGCAGTACAAAAGGAAGAGCAGTATCAGGAGAGGACCGAAACCCTGCAGGCTGATTATGCAAAAAAAACAGAGGAAGAGCAGGGATACCTGGCGGAAAAGGAAAAATTGGAGAAAATTCTGCGGGAATGCGAGCATACACAGGCAGCAGCCCAGTCGGAATTTAAGGAAGCTGCCATGGAAATCCAAAAGCTGGAAGAAACGGTAGAGCAGGGGAAAAATGAAATTATCGAACTTCTGAATCTCCGTGCTTCCACAAAGGGGAAGTTGCAGAGATACGATGCCATGATGGAACAGATTTCCATAAGAAAAGTGGAATTAAACCAACGGCATTTACGGCTGAACAGCGATTCTGTACAGTTGGAATCCTCAGAGGAACAGTATCAGGCAGAAAAGGCGGAAATCGAAGAAACCATCGAAAAACTTATCCGGGAGGGAAACCGCTGCGAAGATAAGATTAAGAAATATCAGGCGGAGATATCCAGAAGTACCCAGCAGCTGGAGGTGGGGCAGACAGCTTATCACAGAGAGGCTTCCAGACTGGAATCTCTGCGTAATATTACAGAGCGTTATGATGGATACGGAAATAGTATTCGTCGGGTTATGGAACAGAAGAAGCAGGTATCCGGCATCCGGGGTGTTGTGGCAGACCTTCTGAAGGTGGAAAAAAGCTATGAGACAGCTATTGAGACGGCTCTGGGCGGCAGCATTCAGAATATCGTTACAGACAACGAAAATACAGCCAAGGAAATGATTGCTTTTCTGAAAAAGAATAAATATGGACGGGCTACGTTCCTGCCTTTGACCAGCATGAAGAATAAAAAAGTCTTTAACAATGCCAGTGCGTTGAAAGAGCCGGGGGTTATTGGCGTGGCCAGTGAACTGGTAACGGTTGCGGCAGAGTATGAGGGGCTTGCCAATTATCTGCTGGGGAGAACTCTGGTGGTAGACCATATTGACCATGGAATTGCCATTGCGAGAAAATACCAGTATACCATTCGTATGGTAACCATTGAAGGGGAGTCTTTGAATCCGGGCGGGTCTCTGACTGGTGGGGCCTTTAAAAACAGCAGCAACCTGTTGGGAAGACGTCGGGAGATAGAGGAACTGCATGAGACGGTGGAATCTCTGAAAAAGGATTTGGAAACCATGCAGCGGACACTGGAAGAGTATCGGAATAAGCGGAATCACTTCCGGGACGAAGCGGCTAAGGTACAGGAACAGCTGCAGGAACAATATATCCGGGAAAATACGGTGCAGATGAATTTAAATTCCATGAGCGGTAAGCGGGACGAACTGCGAAAGGGTTATGAAAGCCTGAAAGAAGAAAAGGCGAAACTGGAAAAGCAGAGTGAAGAACTGCAGGAAAACACCCAGTCTATTCAGCTGGAACTGGAAACCAGTGCAGCCCAGGAAAAGGAATTGGAAGCGCAGATTACCTCCAATCAGGAAATTTTGGAAGAGAAGAAAAAGGAAGAGGGCGAAATTTCGAAAAAACTGGAGAAATTCCATTTGGAAACAGCGAATCTGACTTCCCGTCAGGGATTTCTTCTGGAAAATATCAGCCGTGTGCAGGAGGAAAAGAAAAATCTGGAAGCACAGAAGGTGGCTTTGGCGGCTGGTATGAGCCAGGGAAAAGAAGAAATTCAGCAAAAAGAGCAGGAAATCGAGAAGATTCGTCAGGCTGTAACAGAGGCTCAAGCAGAAGCTTTGCAGGACGAAGAAAAGATGAAAAAGGCTCTGGAAGAGAAAGAAAAAATGAGCCAGAACCATAAGGCTTTTTTTGCGAAACGAGATGAACTTTCCGAGCGTATAAATCTGTTGGATAAAGAGAGTTACCGTCTGACCGGACAGAAGGAAAAGCTGGAGGAACAACAGGAAACCCAGGTGAATTACATGTGGGAGGAATACGAGATGACCTACAGCCAGGCGCTGATTCAGATGCCGGAGGAACTGCTGGAGAGGGCAGTGATTAAACAGGGCATTACGGATATGCGTATGGAAATCCGGAAACTGGGCAATGTCAATGTTAACGCCATTGAAGAATACAAGGAACTTTCTGAACGCCATACCTTTATGAAAACCCAGCACGATGATTTGGTAAAAGCAGAGGAAACCCTGCGAGGGATTATTGAAGAACTGGATACGGGCATGCGCAGGCAGTTTGAAGAAAAGTTCCAGCAGATAAGGGTGGAATTTGATAAAGCCTTTAAGGAGCTTTTCGGCGGTGGTAAAGGAACTCTGGAACTGGACGAAGAAGAGGATATTCTGGAAGCGGGTATCCGCATTATTTCCCAGCCGCCGGGAAAGAAGCTGCAGAATATGATGCAGCTCTCTGGTGGGGAAAAGGCGCTGACCGCCATTGCGCTCTTGTTTGCCATTCAGAACCTGAAGCCCTCTCCATTCTGTCTGCTGGATGAGATTGAGGCGGCGCTGGATGATTCCAACGTGACCAGATATGCCCAGTATCTTCACAAGTTGACAAAAAATACACAGTTTATTATTATAACACATAGACGAGGTACCATGACTGCTGCAGACCGCTTGTATGGAATTACCATGCAGGAAAAGGGTGTGTCCACACTGGTATCTGTAAACCTGATAGAAAATGACTTGGACAAGTAGGAGGAACACATGGCAGAAGGAAAAGAAAAAAAAGGGTTTTTTAAGAGACTGGTAGAAGGACTTTCCAAAACAAGGGAGAATATTGTTTCCGGAATTGATTCCATTTTCAGCGGTTATTCCAGCATTGATGACGATTTCTATGAGGAAATTGAAGAAATTCTGGTTATGGGGGATATTGGAATCAATACCACTACAGCCATTATTGAAAGACTGAAGGAGCAGGTCGCTGAGAAGAAAATCAAAGACCCTCAGGAGTGTAAGCAGCTTTTGATGGATAGTATTAAAGCCCAGATGGCAGTAGGAGAAACGGCTTACGAATTTGAAAACAGAAAATCTGTCATTCTGGTTATTGGGGTCAACGGAGTGGGAAAAACCACTTCTGTAGGAAAGCTGGCAGGAAAATTAAAAGACCAGGGCAAAAAAGTAATTATGGCTGCTGCGGACACCTTTCGCGCAGCTGCTGGAGAGCAGCTTACCCAGTGGGCCAACCGGGCCGGTGTGGAATTAATCGGCGGACAGGACGGGGCAGACCCGGCATCGGTGGTATATGATGCGATTGCTGCAGCTAAAGCCAGAAATGCAGATGTCCTTATCTGCGATACGGCAGGAAGACTTCATAACAAGAAAAATCTTATGGAAGAGCTGCGGAAAATTTACCGGATTATTGAAAGAGAATATCCGGAAGCATATCTGGAAACCCTGGTGGTTCTGGATGGTACCACAGGGCAGAACGCCCTGGCTCAGGCAAGACAGTTCCATGAAGTGGCCAATGTAACGGGAATTATACTCACAAAGCTGGACGGCACAGCCAAGGGCGGTATCGCCGTGGCTATAGAGTCTGAACTGGAGATTCCGGTGAAATATATCGGAGTAGGAGAGACGATTGACGATTTACAGAAGTTTGACTCTGATGAATTTGTCAATGCGTTATTTAATATGGATTCCCATGCACAGAGAGAAGAATAGAAACAGGAAGAGGGTATGTGAAATGCTTACATTAGAAAAGTTTGAGGAAGCATCAGAAATCGTCAAAAAAGTGACACAGGAAACCAAGCTGATATACAGTGATTATTTCAGCAGTCATACGGGAAATAAGGTATACTTGAAACCGGAAAATATGCAGGTAACAGGAGCCTATAAAATCCGCGGGGCTTATTACAAAATCAGCACCTTGACACCGGGAGAACGGGAAAAAGGGCTGATTACCGCTTCTGCGGGAAACCATGCCCAGGGTGTGGCATATGCGGCAAAGGCTTTCGGGGTGAAAGCTGTGATTGTGATGCCAACAACCACACCGCTCATTAAAGTGGAGAGGACCAAAAGCTATGGTGCACAGGTCATTCTTCACGGAGATGTGTATGACGAAGCCTGTGCTCATGCGTATAAGCTGGCAGAGGAACATGGCTATACGTTTATTCATCCCTTTGATGACCCGGCTGTTGCCACTGGACAGGGAACCATTGCCATGGAAATTTTAAAAGAGCTGCCTTTAGTGGACTACATATTAGTCCCTATCGGAGGCGGCGGACTGGCTACAGGCGTTTCTACTTTAGTAAAGCTGTTAAATCCCAACATTAAGGTTATCGGTGTAGAACCGGCAGGCGCTAATTGTATGCAGGCATCCCTTTTAAACGGTGAGGTTATGACACTTCCTTCTGTCAATACCATTGCAGACGGAACCGCAGTAAAACGTCCGGGAGACCACATTTTTCCATACATTCAGAAAAACGTAGACGAAATCATTACAGTGGAAGACGATGAACTGGTAGTTGCTTTCCTGGATATGGTGGAAAATCACAAGATGATTGTAGAAAATTCGGGTCTGCTGACCGTAGCTGCCTTAAAACATTTGAAATTCCAGGATAAAAAGGTGGTATCCATTTTAAGCGGAGGCAATATGGATGTGATTACCATGGCTTCTGTGGTACAGCATGGACTCATTGCCAGAGACCGTATCTTTACCGTGTCTGTGCTTCTTCCGGATAAACCGGGAGAATTGGTGCGTGTAGCCAGTGTCATTGCCAGGGAACAGGGAAATGTCATTAAACTGGATCACAATCAATTTGTAAGCACCAACCGTACGGCAGCCGTAGAACTGAAAATTACGCTGGAAGCTTTTGGTACGGAGCACAAACAGCAGATTATCGAAGCCTTGAAAAAAGAAGGATATCAGCCAAGGCTGGAAATGGCAAATTTATAAAAAGCAAAAACAGGGGAGTCTGTGACTTATGGAAGCCGCGGATTCCCCTGCTTTGTGTTGTGGATTATTTTACGGTAACCAGTTCGTATTCACTGCTTCCAATACCTATTTTGACACCGTGCTCAATGGCAGATTGCCAGTTGGTATCCGGGAAGATATGGTGGAAATGGTCGTGGCAGCAGTCCTCTTTGTGTTCAGCGAGGGCTTCGCTTAACCGGCTGTTGGAAAGCACTGGCTGGGCATTGACTGCGTCAGCGCAGGCCACGTCCAAAGCCACCGGGTCAAAGGAGGCAAACATACCCACGTTTGGTACAATGGCTGCATCGTTCTCGCCATGGCAGTCACAATACGGAGATACATCGATTACCAGACTGATGTGGAAGTTTGGACGTCCGTTGATAACTGCTTTGGTATATTCTGCCATTTTGCAGTTTAAGATATCGTTGGATTCATCAGAAGCCGCTGCAATGGCATCTTTTGGACAGACACCGATACATCTGCCGCAGCCCACGCATTTGCCATGGTCAATGGAAGCCTTGTTGTCTGTAAACTGAGGCGCATCATGGGCACAGATTTTAGCACACATATGGCAGCCTACGCATAAATCCTGGAGAACATGAGGTTTTCCGGCAGAGTGCATTTCCATCTTACCGGCACGGGAGCCGCAGCCCATACCGATGTTTTTAATCGCACCGCCAAATCCGGCAGCTTCATGTCCCTTGAAATGGGACAGGGAAATCAAAACATCTGCGTCCATAACGGCACGCCCAATTTTGGCTTCTTTTATATAAGTACCGCCTTCAACGGGAACCAGTGCTTCGTCTGTACCCTTCAGACCGTCGGCAATGAGAATCTGACAACCGGTTGTCATGGGATTAAAACCGTTTAAGTTGGCACTGTCCAGATGGTCCAGGGCATTTTTTCTTCCCCCTACATAAAGAGTGTTGCAGTCTGTAAGGAAAGGCTTTCCACCCAGTTCTTTTACCACATCAGCTACCGCTTTGGCATAATTTGGTCTTAAAAAGGCCAGGTTTCCCGGCTCTCCGAAGTGCATTTTAATCGCAACATATTTATCCTGGAAATCAATATTTCCAATTCCCGCAGTTTTTATGAGGCGCTGTAGCTTGTTCGGCAGATTATCGCCGTTTTTCGCTCTTAAGTCTGTAAAATATACTTTTGATACGCTCATTTTTCATCCTCCTGTGTTGCATATTTACTTTCGCCAGTATTCATGATATATTTTATCATTGAGAGAAAGAAGAAACAAGAGGCAATGAAAAAAGGCATGAGAAGAGAACTTTATTTGGAGTGTTATACGGGAATAAGCTGCAGGAAGCTTTTGGGTGCTTTGTTGGCTCTGGGAGCAGAGAAGGAGGAGCTGGAGCAGCGTTTGACCTGTCTGGCCCAGTGTCTGGTCTCCATTGAGGCACAGTATGAGAGCCAGGGAATAGAGGAAGTTGTTTTAAAGAACATAGAGTCTGCCTATCCGGTGTTTAAAACCAAAGAAGAAACCGAAAAAAAAATTGCGGAAAGTCCCTGGGGAGAAAAAACAAAGACTGCACTTTACAGACTTTGGGAAATCAGCCTGCAAAGCGAGGAAGAAT
Organism: Blautia hansenii; assembly: GCF_013304445.1. Lineage (GTDB taxonomy): Bacteria > Bacillota > Clostridia > Lachnospirales > Lachnospiraceae > Blautia. The sequence continues at coordinate 59,996 of NZ_JAAITA010000012.1, read as the reverse complement.
CTTTTCTGGAAGGAGCGGCGGCCTGGCTGGCATTGGAAATCCTGGGATTTGAACAGCTTCAGGTACTTTCTGTTACAGAAACGATGGACAGCAGAGACGGTGAAATTCTGCCGTGTGCAAAATTGCTGCAGAGCATAGAAAAATACCAGGTTCCCATGCATTTTATCAGAGGTCAAAAGGAGAAAAGCAGTCTGCTGGGAATGGAACTTCTGGGAATTATGGGGAAACCTGCAGTATTTCCGGACAGAGTCTGTATCGAAAAAACAGGTGTGGGAAGTGTCATTACACAGGAAAATTCATTCCTAAGAGAAGGACTTCGCGCCGTAGTGCTTACAGAATCCGTGCCGGAGAAAACGGAAATCCAAAGGCAAAGAGACAGGAAAGAAACTGCAGAGAAACAGGACTCTGTCCGGGTGCTGGAAACCAATGTGGATGACTGCAGCGGAGAGCAGCTGGGGTATGCCATTGATTGTCTCATGAAGGCCGGAGCTCTGGATGCTTCCTGTTTTCCCATTTATATGAAAAAAGGCCGTCCGGCTTATATGCTGCAGGTTATCTGCAGGGAAAACAAACAGGAGGTCCTGGAGGACATTATTTTTCGGGAAACTACCAGTATCGGACTTCGTAGATATGAGGAAAAGAGAAGAGTGCTTCCGAGAACCTTTGAAGAAGTTGTATTAAAAGATGGTCACAGGGTCAGAATCAAGGTTTGTTTCCACCATGGAAAGCGGTTCTGTTATCCGGAATATGAAACAGTGAAACAGATATGTGAAGAAACTGGAAGAGCCTTTCGGGATGTATACGATGAGGCGTCTGCAGCAGCGGGAGGATATTATGAGAACTTATGAAGAAAAAAAGAAAGCGCTTTATGATTTTATGAATACCTGCATAGAAGAAGACATCTGTATTGCCTTTTCCGGCGGAGTAGACAGCAGTGTGCTGCTGCAGCTGGCCAGAAACTGTGCAGAAGAAAAGAAGAGACAGAGCAGTATTTATGCAGTTACCTTTCATACCATGCTTCACCCTTCCTGCGATTTGGAGATTGCACAGAAAGTGGCAAAAGAAGCGGGAGCTATACATAAGGTACTGTTTGTCAATGAACTGGAGCAGGCAGAAATCCGTTTTAACCCCAAGGATAGATGTTATCTCTGCAAAAAGGCTTTGTTTGGAAAGCTGAAGGCATATGCGGAAGAAAAGAGAGTATCCTGCATATTAGAGGGCACCAATGAGGATGATTTGCATGTGTACCGTCCGGGACTTAAGGCGGTAAAGGAAATGGGGGTTCTCAGTCCGTTGGCCATGCATGGGTTTACCAAGGAAGAGGTTCGTCGTCTGGCAGAAGAACTGGGGGTTTCTGTGGCAAAAAGACCATCTACGCCTTGTCTGGCTACCAGACTGCCTTATGGGGCAGAAATCCGTCCGGAGATACTGGAGAAAATTGCGAAAGCAGAAGAATATCTGAAAAAGGAAGGTTTTCCGGTGGTGCGCCTGCGGCTTCATGGAGAAATTGCCAGAGTGGAGATTCCCAAAGAGCACTTTGGACGTTTTCTTAAAATGCAGGAGACATTGGTTCCAAAGTTGAAAGCCATGGGATTTCGATACCTGACACTTGATATGGAAGGCTTCCGCAGCGGAAGTATGGATGAAGAATAGAAGAAAGAAAAATCAGAATTTTGCACGAAAAAACCAGAGCCTGTTGGTGTTCCTGCATATTGTTACACAAATTTTGTCAATTTTTCAAAAAATAGTTGCAAAATGAAAAATTTATGGTATACTAATGAAGTAATCAGTTGTGAGCGCAATTGATTGAGCGGGAGTGCTGGAATTGGCAGACAGGCAAGACTAAGGATCTTGTGGGTGTATGCTCGTGTGGGTTCAAGTCCCATCTCCCGCAGTCTGGTATATGAGGCGTGTATGAAAAAGGTTGAAGTTCCGCTGGGATTAAGAGGAACTTCAGCCTTTTTCATTTGTTTTGGGACGAAAGAACTTTACCTTCTTTCGTCCTCTTTTTTGCGTTACAAAATTTCTGAAAAAAAGTAATATTTATCTAAAAAAACTATAAAATGATAGAAAATTAAGGATAGTTGTAGTAAAATCATATGTATCTAAATGTGAAACTGAGGGGAGACTTATCAAAGATGCGGCAGGAAAGGAGAAAGGTCATGAGTGAAAGAATGATAAGTGTAAAAATATTGGGAAAGCAGAAAACATATCCTTATGGAACATCTTACGCACAGATTGCGACAGAATATCAGGGTAGCACCAGATATCCCATTGTCCTGGTTATGAAAGACGGGAAACTGTGTGAACTGCACAAAAAACTGAAAAAAGACGGTGTTCTGGAATTTGTTACAACAGGAGATGAGATTGGACACAGCACTTACAAAAGAAGCGCTTCTTTGCTGTTTTTAAAAGCGGTTTACCATGTGGCAGGGCACGAAAATATCCGGAAAGTCACGCTGCATTTTTCCGTAAGTTCCGGTTATTATTACACCATTGACGGAAACGTGAAGATTACCAGAGAATTTCTGGATGCGGTGAAAGCCTATATGCTGGAACTGGCAGAGCAGAAAGTGCCCATTTTAAAACGCAGTGTCAGCACAGGGGAAGCTATTGAAATTTTTCATAAATATGGTATGTATGATAAAGAAAAACTGTTTCGTTTCCGCAGAGTGTCCAGAGTGAATTTGTACCGTTTGGGAGATTTTGAGGACTACTTTTACGGATTTATGGTGAATCATACTGGTTATTTGAAGTATTTTGAACTCTATCCCTATGAAGGAGGACTGGTGCTGCAGCTTCCAAGAAGGGAATGTCCGGATACGGTGCCGGAATTTTCTCCGAGACCTAAGATTTTCCGGGTGCAAAGAGAATCGGAAAAATGGGGCGAAATGGTACAGTCTGACACCGTAGGAGAGTTGAATGAACAGATTACAGGACAAGGAGCCAATCAACTGATACTGATTGCAGAGGCTCTGCAGGAGTCCAGAATTTCTCAGATTGCAGAGCAGATTGTAAAGGCCGGAAATAAAAAATTTATTATGATAGCAGGTCCCTCCTCTTCCGGAAAAACGACCTTTTCCCACAGACTTTCCATACAGTTGGCGGCTCATGGGCTGAAGCCGCATCCCATTGGTGTGGACAATTATTTTGTGAACCGGGAGGATACCCCTTTAGACAGCAATGGAAATTACAATTTTGAATGTCTGGAAGCCATTGATGTGAAGAAATTTAACGAAGATATGCTGCGGCTTTTGAGCGGAGAACGGGTGGAGCTGCCCCAGTTTAACTTTAAAACCGGACAGAGAGAGTACCGGGGCGATTTTCTTCAGCTTGGAGCAGAGGATGTGCTGGTGATTGAGGGAATTCACTGCCTGAATGATAAATTAAGCCATTCCCTTCCGGTGGAAAGCAAGTTTAAAATATATATCAGTGCGCTGACTCAGTTAAATATTGATGAACACAACCGGATACCCACCACGGACGGCCGTCTGATTCGCCGGATTGTAAGAGATGCCAGAACCAGAGGAGCTTCTGCAAAGGCTACCATTGCCATGTGGAATTCTGTGCGAAAAGGAGAAGAAGAGAATATTTTTCCCTATCAGGAATCTGCAGATGTGATGTTTAATTCCGCACTAATATATGAGCTGGCTGTTTTGAAACTGTATGCAGAACCTCTGTTGTTTTCTATCAGACAGGGGGAGCCGGAATACAACGAGGCAAAGCGGCTTCTGAAGTTCCTGGATTATTTTGTAGGGGTTCCCAGCGAATCCATTCCCCACAATTCCATTTTAAGAGAATTTGTAGGCGGAGGGTGCTTTGATGTGTGAAAAAGTTTGCATTTTCATTTTTTCTGTGATAGAATAACCGAGTGTCATAAGTAGGATAAATAATCGCGGCTGACAGGACCGAAAGGGGTCAGGTGAGGAAAGTCCGGGCTTTGCAGGGCAGAATGCCAGATAACGTCTGGTGGAGGTGACTCCAAGGACAGTGCAACAGAAATGTACCGCCGGGGATTTCTCCGGTAAGGGTGGAAGGGCAGTGTAAGAGACTACCGCCTTTCTGGTAACAGAGAGGGCACATGTAAACCCCATTCAAAGCAAGACCGAATAGAAAACATTGTGGCTGCCCGTCACGTTTTCAGGTGGGTCGCTTGAGCCTGCTGGCGACAGCAGGCCTGGATAGATGATTATTCACGACATAACCCGGCTTATCGTTCTGCTTATGCACGAAAAGAGAGGATATCACATGAGGTTTGGGCTTCATGTGATATCCTCTCTTTATTGCTGCTGTCCCAGAAGATAATCGATAAATTGCTGGGCTGTCCGTCCGGAAAGGCCGCCGTGCTGGAGTTCCCAGGCATTGGCTTTTTGGAGCAGTTCGTTTTCCTCCATAACAATGTGGTGGCGTCTGGCCAGGGTCAGGACGATTTCCTGGAATTCTTTTTTCTCAGGAGAACCGAAATAAATGGTAACACCGAAGCGGGATACCAGAGATAGTTTTTCCTGTACCGTGTCATTGGTGTGCAGGTCATCGTTGCGGTCTTCTTTATCACTGTAGCGCTCCCGAACCAGATGTCTGCGGTTAGAAGTGGCATAAATCAAAATGTTATCCGGTTTCCGCTCCAGACCGCCTTCAATCACAGCTTTCAAATACTTGTATTCAATTTCAAAATCTTCAAAAGATAAGTCGTCCATGTAAATAATAAATTTATAGTGGCGGTTCTTTATCTGGGCAATGACATCGTTTAAATCCCCGAACTGGTGCTTGTATACTTCAATAATACGCAGTCCCTGGTCATAATACTGGTTTAAAATGGCTTTAATGCTGGAAGATTTTCCCGTTCCCGCGTCTCCGAACAGCAGACAGTTGTTGGCAGGCTTATTGTTTAAGAAGGCCTCTGTGTTGTCAATGAGTTTTTTCTTGGCAATTTCGTAGCCAACCAAATCGTCCAGATGTACATGAGCTATTCTGGTAATCGGGACAATCCGTACCCGGTCGTCTGTGCTTCTGTGTTCCAGGCGGAAGGCTTTATGAAGGCCCAGCTTTCCCACACCGAAATCTTTATAAAAGCCTGTCATGTGTTCCATAAATTCTTCGGCTGTTTCTGCGCTGGCCAGAAGCCGGCTCAAAGTACAGAGACGGTTTTTGATTCGTTCATTAAACTGTTTCCCACTGCCTGGCGTATTTTCATAGTGGCTGATAAGCCGGCAGCAGGACCGGGTGCCGTAAAAGCTTTCAAAAGCAGAAAAATCCAGATGAAACAAGTCTTTAAAAATACCAAAGTCATGAAGGGCAAGGTGGTTTAAAGAACCTTGGCCGGGGCCGATGATTTCGCAGGAGGTACTGAAAGCATTTTCGTGGTTTACCAGAAGATAGGTCAGGTAATTGTTCCAGAGATTCCCCGTAAATCCGTAAGTATTTGCCATTTCCACCAACCCGTTCATACAGCGGTAGAAAAGAGGGGCGGATTTTTGGGGATTGTCCGGCTCCTGACAACAGATGGATAAGGCCTCCAGCATATCGTTTAAAATATCTCCCTGTTCAAAATTTTGATACAGAATACATTCTTCTACATGAAACATCATTCATTCCTCCTCTGATAGTAAAATACGGCTGTGTGCTTTAATAATTTCCGTGTACCCGCAGATTCTGCGCCTCTGCCTTTAAGCCACGCAGGGCGTTCTGTACGGCGCTGTCGCTTAGATTTCCTTCAAAATCCACAAAGAACCGGTATTCCCAGTTTCGCTCTGCAATGGGACGGGACTCGATTTTCGTCATGTTCAGTCCGTTGTAAATAAAATGGGAAAGACTGTTGTAAAGACTTCCGCTTTCGTGAGGAAGTTCATAGCTGACGCTGATTTTCTTTGCGTCTTTGCAGTATATTTTTTCCTTTGTGACAATAATAAAGCGGGTGGAGTTTCCCGGATTGCTGTAAATTCCCGTGGCCAGAGGAACCAGGCCGAAGTATTCTGCCGCATAGGGGCTTGCAATGGCAGCCTGGGTCTTGTCGCCGTCTTTTGCCACTTTTTTTGCAGCTGCAGCGGTATTGCTAAATTCCCGGCAGTGCCATGTCTCATGGCTGTCCAGAAATTCCCGGCACTGCATGAGAGCCTGAGGGTGGGAGTAGACGCTCTGAATATCTTCCAGTGTTGCTCCCGGCACACCCATAAGCACATGACGGCACCGGATAATCTGTTCTCCGGCAATGACATGATTGTATTCATTTAATAAGTCGTAGTTGTCCTGAACAATGCCGGCAGTGGAATTTTCAATGGGAAGCACGGCATAAAAAGCATTCCCCTTTTTGATTTCCTCCATGGCGTCCTTCCAGGTATCCACATGATAGCTTTGAATGTTTTCCCCAAAAAAAGCATGCATGGCAGCGTGGCTGTAGGCACCTTCCACTCCCTGGAAAACTACAGAAACCTTGTCCTTTGGCAGAGTCTCCACAACACGGAATTCTCCGGTTTCCGGCGGGGCGCTTTCCTGGAGAAGCTGGTACTGCCGTTTGCGGCTGATGGACATAATGTGCTGATATAGTTCCTGTACACCGCAGCAGTTAAAGGCGCTGTGTGTTTTTTGACCCAGAGTTTCCAGCTTTTCCTGTTCCCGGGTGCGGTCAAAAACCGGTTTTTGAGTCTCTATTTTAAATTTTGCCACGTCTTCGGCAATAGACATACGTTTTTCAAACAGTTTTACAATCTGGTCATCAATGACATCGATTTCTTTTCGCATTTCCTGTAAATCCAGCATATGCAGCCTCCTCTTGTTGATAAATGTAACCTTTATGATACACCGACACTTTACTGTGTGCAAGTGTTTTGTATAAAATATCCCGGAAAATTCCATAATAAAGACAAAAAGAAAGAGGAGCAGCTGGTTATGAAAAGCGATTTTATCAAATGCGGGGCAGCAGGCTGGTGTCTGGAAATTCTCTGGACCGGACTGCATGCGTTGGGCAACAGGGAGTGGAAAATGATGGGGCAGTCTTCTCTTTGGATGTTTCCCATCTATGGCATGGCCGCCTGTATTGGCCCTTTGTCACGGCATTTGAAGAAAATTCCCATTATCTTCCGGGGCGGGATTTACATGACTGGAATTTTTGCCGCAGAATTCGGAACAGGTATGTTTTTGAAACACTATGATATGTGTCCCTGGGACTACAGCAACACTCCGTACCACTACAAAGGCGTCATACGTTTGGATTATGCGCCTGTGTGGTTTTTGACAGGGCTGATATATGAAAAATTATTGTCTGCAAAGAAGTGAAAATTCTTGAAATACACAAAGAAGTGGTATATGATGATACAAGGGTTCAAAATCCTGAGAGTACACATTAGGAGGTAATCTATGAGACATTTAATGAGTCCACTGGATTTATCCGTAGAGGAGCTGGCAAAGGTACTGGACCTTGCCAATGACATTGAAAAAAATCCGGAAAAATATGCCCACAAATGTGATGGGAAAATTTTAGCAACATTGTTTTATGAACCGAGTACAAGAACTCGTTTGAGTTTTGAATCTGCCATGATGCGTCTGGGCGGAAAAGTTCTGGGATTTTCCAGCGCCAATTCCAGTTCAGCGGCAAAAGGCGAGAGTGTTGCGGATACGGTTCGGACTGTATCCTGTTATGCGGATATCTGCGCCATGCGTCATCCAAAGGAAGGTGCGCCTTTGGTTGCGTCTATGGCTTCCCGGATTCCGGTTATCAATGCAGGAGACGGCGGACATCAGCATCCCACACAGACATTGGCGGATTTACTTACCATTCGTTCTTTAAAAGGAAGACTGGATCATATTACCATAGGATTGTGCGGAGATTTAAAATTCGGAAGAACCGTACATTCGCTCATTGAGGCGCTGGTGCGTTACGAAGGTGTAAAATTTGTGCTGATTTCACCGGAAGAACTGAAAATTCCGGACTATATCAGAGAAGATGTGTTAAGAGCCAGCGGTCACGAATTTGTAGAAGTAGAGCGTCTGGAGGATGCGATGCCTTCTCTTGATTTGCTGTATATGACCCGTGTACAGAAAGAGCGTTTCTTTAATGAAGAGGACTATGTGCGCATGAAGGATTTCTATATTCTGGACAAGGCCAAAATGGAACTGGCAAGACCGGATATGCTGGTGCTTCATCCACTGCCCAGAGTAAACGAGATTTCCGTAGAAGTGGACGCTGACCCAAGAGCTGCTTATTTCAAACAGGTGCAGTACGGTGTTTATGTTCGTATGGCGCTGATGCTGAGTTTATTGGGAATGGGGGTAGACTTATGTTAAATGTAGGACGTTTAAGTGAAGGTGTGGTATTAGACCATATCAAAGCCGGAAAGAGTATGACCATTTACCACGATTTAGCGCTGGATAAACTGGACTGCTGTGTGGCCATTATTAAAAATGCCAGAAGCGGAAAAATGGGGCGCAAGGATATTATTAAGGTAGAATGTCCTATCGATACCTTGGATTTGGATATTCTGGGATTTATTGACCATAACATTACGGTGAATATTATTAAGGACGGGGAGATTGTGGAAAAGAAAGACCTGCATCTTCCAAAAGAAATCCGAAATGTCATCAAATGCAAAAACCCGCGCTGCATTACTTCCATTGAGCAGGAGTTGGACCATGTGTTTATTCTGGCTGACCCGGAAAAGGAAGTATACCGCTGCAAATATTGTGAAGAAAAATACAGGGGAAACCGCAACAAATAAAGAGGCAAAGGCAACAAAGAAGAGGGCAGATGCTTGAGAAAATCAGGTCATCTGCCCTCTTTTATAACGCCTTGGCATATCTGTCATAAACTATAGAAATGAAGGATTTGTCAAATTGATGTTTCTAGGGGAAATCTGTAGAAAATACTGGACATTTGCGGGGAGAAATTATATTATTTATGCTATGCAGCATTATGTGAGGAGGATATGAGATGAAGAAAGTTGTAAAGTTCGGAGGAAGTTCACTGGCCAGTGCGGAGCAGTTTAAAAAAGTAGGCGCAATCATCCGCGCAGACGGAACCAGAAGATATGTGGTACCTTCTGCACCGGGCAAACGCTTTTCAGAAGATACAAAGGTAACGGATTTATTGTATGCGTGTTACCGCGCCGCCAATGAAGAGATTTTTCAGAAGGTACTGGCAGAAATTAAGAGCCGCTATCAAGAGATTATTGACGGTTTGGAATTGTCTCTGTCTTTGGAAGAGGATTTTAAAATTCTGGAGGAAAACTTCAGACAGCAGATTGGGGAAGAGTACGCGGCTTCCCGAGGAGAATATTTAAACGGTAAAATTATGGCGGATTATCTGGGCTTTACCTTTGTAGATCCGGCAGAAATGATTCGCTTTGACGGAAACGGACAGTTTGACGCAGAGATTACGGAAGCCTTAGTGGCAAAAAGGCTGAAAGACGTGACAGAAGCCGTAGTTCCCGGTTTTTACGGTGCAAAAGAAAACGGGGAAATTAAGACGTTTTCCAGAGGCGGCTCGGACATTACAGGTTCCATTATTGCAGGAGCATTAGATGTGGAATTGTATGAAAACTGGACAGACGTATCCGGGGTTATGGTGACAGACCCCAGAATCATCAACAATCCCAAATCCATTGACACCATTACCTACAGAGAATTAAGAGAGCTTTCCTACATGGGCGCTACCGTACTTCACGAAGATGCGATTTTCCCTGTCAGAAAAGCCGGAATCCCGATTAATATTAAGAATACCAATGCGCCGGAAGAAGACGGTACTATGATTGTGGAGGATACCTGCAAAAAGCCGCCGTATACCATTACCGGTATCGCAGGCAAGAAGGGATTCTGTTCGCTGTTTATTGAAAAATCCATGATGAATTCGGAAATCGGCTTTGGACGCAAAGTTTTGCAGGTGTTGGAGGAACAGGGAATTTCCTTTGAACATGTACCTTCCGGGATTGACACTATGACTATCTTTATTCATCAGGATGAATTTGCGGAAAAAGAGCAGCAGGTGATTGCCGGAATTCACAGAGCTGTGAAGCCGGATTATATGGAACTGGAAACGGATTTGTCTCTGGTTGCCGTTGTGGGAAGAGGCATGCGTTCCAACCGCGGTACCGCCGCCAGAATTTTCGCGGCTCTTGCCCATGCGAATGTCAATGTGCGTATGATTGACCAGGGCTCCAGTGAGCTGAATGTCATTGTAGGCGTAAAAGACGAAGATTTTGAACCGGCGATTAAGGCCATTTACGATATTTTCGTAGAGACACAGGTTTAAGAGGCATAGAATATGAAAATTGTAGTGATAGAACCTCTGGGTGTGGAAAAAGAACAGCTTTTGTCCATTGCAGAGGAAAAACTTCCCAAGTCCGCAGAGCTGGTGTGTTACGATACCAGAGTGACGGATACGGAGATATTGATTGAAAGAGGGCGGGACGCAGATGTGGTAGTAGTTGCCAATCTTCCCTTAAACGGGCAGGTGATTCGGGGTTTTCAGAAGCTGAAACTGCTTTCAGTAGCCTTTACCGGCGTAGACCATATTGATTTGGAAGCCTGCAGGGAAAAGGGCGTGACGGTCTGCAACTGTGCCGGATATTCCACCGTGGCTGTGGCAGATTTGGTGTTTGGCATGCTGCTTTCCCTTTACCGGAACATTCCTGCCTGCAATGAGGCGGTACGCCGGGAGGGAACCAAGGACGGGTTAGTAGGCTTTGAATTGGCCGGAAAGAAATTCGGCATAGTGGGAACCGGAGCCATCGGACTGCGGGTGGCGCGGCTTGCTCATGCTTTTGGCTGTGAAGTCTATGCTTACAGCAGGACGGAAAAGGAAATTGACTGGGTACATTACATGCCGTTAGAGGAACTTTTGGGCACCTGTGACATTGTATCTCTGCACACACCTTTGACAAAGGAGACACACCATCTGATTTGCCGGGAAAATCTGGCGCTTATGAAGAAAAGTGCTGTGCTGATTAATACGGCAAGAGGTCCGGTGGTGGACAGCGAGGCTTTGGCCGAAGCCTTAAACCAGGGGAAAATCGCAGGGGCTGCGGTCGATGTGTTTGAGACAGAGCCACCGGTGTCTAAAGACCACCCTCTGTTTCATGCAAAAAATACCCTTGTGACGCCACATGTGGCCTTTGCCACAAAAGAGGCCATGGTAAAACGGGCGCATATTGCTTTTCAGAATGTGAAAGCATGGCAGGAGGGCGCTCCTCAGAATGTCATAGGAGAGCCATAAAAAGATAGAACAGAAAAAGGTTCGAACTTTTCAAAACAAATTCATAAGGGAAATGGTAAATTGGAAAAAAGTGCAAATGAAAAAAAGATTTGCACTTTTTTCGTATTTAAAAATATGTATTTCTTCTACTCGCTTTTGTTCCTATATGTACAATTTGGTCTTGACAAATCACTCTTTCTCTTATAAAGTATTAAGTGTACTAATAATGTTAGTACACTTAATACGGAACTCTATTTTGGGAAAGGAGGAAACATTTTGATTGTTATTGATTATCAGAACCGAAAGCCCATATACGAGCAGATTGTAGAACGGTTTCAGATGCTGATTGTAAAAGGAATTATGGAGGCAGATACCAAGATGCCGTCGGTTCGTTCTTTGGCAACAGAACTTTCTATCAATCCCAATACCATTCAGAAAGCGTATACCATTCTGGAACAGCAGGGATACATTTATCCGGTAAAGGGAAAGGGGAATTTTGTTTCAGGAAATCAAGCATTGAAAGAAGAACAGAAGACCGTATTTTTTGAAAAATTGAAGAAACTGATACGGGAAGGACGGGAACTGGAAATACCAAAAGAACTTTGTCTGGAAAAAGCAGCGGAGTTCTATGAGGAGGGTAAATCATGATAAAAACAGAAAAACTGTGCAAAACATTCGGAGAAATAAAGGCAGTGAACGAAGTTTCCCTGACTATTACAGACAATAGTATTTTTGGTCTGGCAGGCACTAACGGCGCTGGAAAAAGTACTCTGCTGCGTATACTGGCCGGTGTGCTCAGACAGGACAGCGGAAAGATTCTGGTAGACGGACAGGAAGTATATGAGAATCCCGCCTGCAAAAGAGAGATTTTCTTTTTGCCGGATTCCTCCTATTTCTTCCAAAACAGCAGCATCTGCGATATGGCCAGATATTTTTCCATGTACTATCCGAGATACGATGTTGCCCGTGTGGAAAAGCTGGCAGACAAACTGGGACTGGAAAAAAAGAGGAAAATCAGTACGTTTTCCAAGGGTATGAAACGTCAGGCCGCCATGCTTCTGGGCGTCTGTGCAGGAACGAAATATTTGTTCTGTGATGAAACCTTTGACGGTCTGGATCCGGTGATGCGCCAGGCTGCCAAGAGTATTTTGGCCTACGAGGTATCAGAAAGGGAATTTACCCCGATTATTGCCTCTCATAACCTGAGGGAACTGGAAGACATCTGCGACCATGTGGGACTGCTTCACAGAGGCGGTGTGCTGCTTTCCAAGGACGTGGAGGAAATGAAGCTGCATATTCATAAAGTGCAGTGCGTGCTTTCTGAAGCCGCGGATGAAGAACTGCTGCTGAGGGAACTGGATATCATGCAGTATGAGAAAAGGCTGTCTCTGCTGACTATGGTTGTGCGGGGGGGAGCAGGAAGAAATTCTGGAGAAAATTCAGAAGAAGAACCCGCTTTTTGCAGAAGCCATTCCTCTTACTTTAGAAGAAATCTTTATCAGCGAAACGGAGGTAGCTGGATATGACATCAAGAAATTATTTATTTAACAGCATAAAAGAAAACATCCGCAGAAATTTTTATCTGCTGATTTTACTGTCTGTGTCCATGCTGGCTGTGCTTCCTGCTTACACAATCATGCAGATGGAACTGGCACCTTTGCAGTACCCTGCTATGGGAAGTTCTTTGAATTCCTCGCAGGAGATGCTTTTAAAATGCCTGGATTCCACCAATCCGGGTGTACAGATAGTGGTTATCGGCGCGGCTGTGCTGCTGGCTATGACGGGTTTTTCCTACCTGCATGCAGGAAAGAAGACTGACTTTTACCACAGCCTGCCCTTAAAGAGAGAGGAACTTTTTATGATTTCCTTCTCCAGTGGATTTTTGACCTTCCTGCTGCCGTATCTGGTATCCGTGGCTTTGACCTGCCTGGTAGGTGCGGTTTACGGTGGTTTCAGCGAACAGACGGCGGCAACGCTGTTTCAAGCCATGGGGATTCACATTTTATTCTTTGTGGTGATTTACAGTGCGGCTATACTTGCTGTTTTGCTTACGGGAAATCTGTTTACAGCGCTTCTGGCCTTTTTGGGCATGATGAGTTATGGCTGGCTGGTGTATATGGCTTATCAGATGTTGAATGATCGTTTTTTATATACCATGGGGAATTTCGGAAATTCCAGTATGGAATATTTTTTAAGTCCTGTAATTTCTTATATTGGTGTTGCGGATACCCTGCTAATTGCGCCCCAGCTGCAGAAACAGTTGATAATTCTGCATGTGGTGCTGGCTGTGGTACTTCTTGCAGCGGATATCTGTATTTATAAAATCCGTCCGTCGGAAAGCTATCATAAAGCCATTGCTTTTCAGAAGTTGCAGCCGTTGATTAAGGTCTGCTGTATCATTCCCATTGCTCTTGTGACGGCCCTGCTTTTCAGTTCCGGTATGACACACAGTTTTGTCTGGCTGGTGATTGCCGTATTGATTGTAAGCTTGGTTCTGTCCGTGGCTTTTGAATTTTTGTATACCATGGATCTTAGAAAAAGCCTGCGTCCCCGTGTTTCGTCAGGCATGGTGCTGGCTGCGGTGCTTCTTGTGCTGACGGGCTATAAGATGGATATTACAGGGTATGATTCTTATCTTCCGAAAAAAGAAAAAATAGAAACTATGTCCGTGTATTTCCCAAGCATCAATGGAAGATTTTCCTATAGTGAAGACTATTTTACCAATTACAGAAATGCAGAGGGTGATTTCCTGAAAAAAACCAGGATAAAAGACTTTGCACCTATATATGAATTGGCAAAAATGGGAGTAGAAGCCAGCAGAGAAGAAAAAAAGATAGATTATGGGACAGCGCCGGAATTAAGAGAGTCTGTGTATGCAACTCCTATGGATTATGTTACAAATCAGAACAGTCAGGGAGAAACCCTTGTTTCCGTGTATGTGGCTTATCATCTGAAATCAGGCAGAACCGTTTACCGGGCTTATATGATTCCGGAAACCGAAGAAGTGATTTCTCAGATAACAGCCGTGTATGATGACTGGAGTTACAGGGAAAAAATGCTGCCCACCAGCTATCAGAAGGCAGAGGACATAGATTATTTATACCTGGATACTTTTTATGAGTCGAGAAAACAGATTTCCGGGGGCAGAAGCGAGCTGGAAGAAATTTACAAGACGTATAAGACAGAACTGGAAAATATGAGTTTTCAGGAAAGCTGCGAAAACCGGGTTGTGGGTTATTTGATAACAGAAAAAGAGCGGAAGGATTATGGAAACGATACGTATACCACCAGCTACTCCCTTCCGATTTATGAGAACTTTACAAAGACCATGGGACTTTTAAAAGAAGCGGGAGAAGAGGTATTGGTAACCATAGATAGTGAGCAGGTTGAGGCTCTGACTCTGAGTTTCTGGAACGAAGAGCAGGAGAAGACTGTAGAAATCAAAGACAATGCCCAGATAGAAACACTCTCCGAGCATCTTACTTATGAGGACTGTCGCTATGGTGTGGACAGTCGTGTGGAATATGATATTATGGTAAACATTTTATGGAAAAACAGAGAATACGCATCTCCGAATGTATATCTTATGGGGGATGAAAGTGTGGAAGACATTCTGAAAAATCTGAATTTTGACTAACCGTTTGTATAGCAGGCGCCCCGGAGAAATCCGGGGTGTTTTTGCTTGTGTCATTGACAAGGCGGGAGGGGCGAGGGTACAATGAAGAAAAGAGATTTAAGAACAGCGAGGGTGTTGCAAAATGGGTAAACGAATCAATCTGGAAGAGGAAAAGGAATTGATGGCACTTGGAAAGGCGCTGTCTTCGGAAATCAGACTGAAAATTCTGGGACTTCTGCAGGAAGGACCTTTGTGTGTCAATGAAATTGCAGAGTTTTTGAACATTCCTGCTTCTTCCGCAGCGCTTCATGTACGGGTGCTGGAGGAGGCGGAACTTATCCGCACAGAGCTAAAGCCGGGTATTCGGGGCTACATGAAGCTGTGTATCCGTCAGGAAACCAGTGTGGTGCTGGATTTACAGAAAAAATCCAAGGAGCAGAGGGAAGAAGTGATTTCCATGCCTGTAGGAAATTATGTGGATTATAAAATTACTCCTACCTGCGGTATGGTAAATGAAGAAGAGTATATTGACGGAGAGGATGAGCCGCGCTGCTTTTACGACCCCAGACGGACCACGGCCAAGCTGGTGTGGTTTTCCTCCGGTTATCTGGAATACCGTTTCCCCAATGCGGGTATGCAGAAGGAGCCGGTAAAGTCTCTGGATTTTTCTGCAGAGTTATGTTCAGAAACAGCGGATTACAATCTGGACTGTCCTTCGGATATCACACTCTGGATTAACGGCATAGAGGCGGGAACCTGGACTTGCCCTTCGGATTTTGGAGGGAGAAGGGGGAAGTTAAATCCGGACTGGTGGGAAGATAAAAACAGCCAGTATGGTAATCTGAAAAACTGGCACATTGATGAGACCGGTACTTACCTGGACGGTCTGCAGGTCAGCGGACGGGGAATTGAAGCGTATGCTTTGGCCGAGGGACCTTATGTGTCAGTGCGCATCGGCATTAAGGAGGACGCAGAGCATGTAGGGGGTGTGAATATTTTTGGGAACTGTTTCGGAGATTATCCCCAGGATTTGGTTATGCGCCTGAAATATTAAGGCGGAGACGGGATTTCTTTGAAAAAGGGCTTTACATCTTGTTTTTCTGTGCTATAATTTCGTTATAAACAAGAAAGATGAATTAAAACATAAAAACTGTTTTAAATGAGAGAAGGGAATTGTGCAGGTCTGTTTTACAGGATGACACAACAGAATTGGGAGGAAGCAAATATGTTGAATAAAGATATCAGAGATTTGGTGCAGTATGGAATGGATGCAGGACTGGTGCCGCCCTGTGAAAAAAATTATACCATCAACCTGCTGCTGGATATGTTCCATGAGGACGAATACCAAGAGCCGCAGGAAGAAATCTGTGCCGATTTGGAGACGATTTTAAAAAGTCTTCTGGATGAGGCGGTAAAGAGAAACATTATCGAAGACAGCATCGGATACCGGGACTTGTTTGATACAAAGATTATGAACTGTCTCATGCCCCGTCCGTCCCAGGTGCAGGAAAAATTCTGGAAAGAATACGAAAAGAGCCCTCAGGAGGCTACGGATTATTTTTACAAATTAAGCCAGGACAGCGATTATATCCGCCGCTACCGCATTAAAAAGGACAGAAAATGGACCGTGGACAGCCCGTACGGTACTATTGACATTACTATCAATCTGTCCAAGCCGGAAAAAGACCCAAAAGCCATTGCTGCAGCAAAGAACGCAAAGCAGAGCAGCTATCCCAAATGCCTGCTGTGTATGGAGAACGAAGGTTATGCAGGACGGTTGAATCACCCGGCCAGAGAGAATCACCGGATTATTCCCATTACCATAAATGATTGCCAGTGGGGCTTTCAGTATTCTCCTTATGTGTATTACAATGAGCATTGTATTGTGTTTAACGGACAGCATGTACCTATGAAAATTGAGCGAAATACCTTTGTAAAGCTGTTTGACTTTATCAAGCTGTTTCCTCACTATTTTCTGGGTTCCAATGCAGACCTTCCCATTGTAGGAGGTTCTATTTTAAGCCACGACCATTTCCAGGGCGGACATTATACCTTTGCTATGGAAAAGGCACCTATGGAAAAGGAAGTCACCATTTCGGGATACGAAGATGTAGAGGCCGGCATTGTAAAATGGCCGTTGTCTGTGCTGAGAATTCGCAGCAAAGATGAAAAACGGCTGATTGATTTGGCCAGCCATGTACTGGAGGTGTGGAGAGGCTACACCGATGAAGAGGCGTTTATCTTTGCTGAGACAGAAGGAGAACTTCACAACACGATTACACCGATTGCAAGAAAAAGAGGAGAGTTTTTTGAACTGGATCTGACTCTGCGCAATAATATTACCACAGAAGAACACCCACTGGGACTGTATCACCCTCATGCAGCCTACCACCATATCAAGAAAGAGAATATCGGCTTAATTGAAGTTATGGGTCTGGCAGTACTGCCAGCCAGACTGAAAGAGGAACTGGAGCTTCTGGCTTCCTGCCTGCTGGAAGGAAAAGACCCTGCACAACATGAAATGCTGGTAAAACATGCAGACTGGGTAAAAGAATTTTTGCCGAAATATCCAAACCTTACCAAGGACAATGTGATGGACATTCTGCAGGAAGAAGTGGGACAGGTCTTTGTCCATGTGCTGGAAGACGCAGGGGTTTACAAATGCACGGAAGAGGGCCGGGAAGCGTTCCAGCGTTTTATCCACGCTTTATAATTCTAAAGAGAAAAACAAAAAAGATAGGTGTCCTGCCTGTCTTTTTTGTTTTTTTTATGCTATACTACTTGATAAACAAAGAAAAGAGGGATAGTTATGCATCCGGTATACGAAAAACTCCAGGGCTGTCTGGCCAGTATCCGGCAGAAGACAGACTTTGTGCCAAAGGTGGCGCTGATTCTAGGCTCCGGTCTGGGAGACTATGCAGAAGAGATAGAAATTCACCAAATCATACCATACGAAGAAATACAGGGCTTTCCCGTGTCTACCGTACCGGGACACAAGGGACGATTCGTCCTTGGATATGTAAAGGGCGTGCCTGTTATCATTATGCAGGGCAGAGTTCACTATTATGAGGGGTATTCCATTACAGATGTGGTGCTTCCGGTGCGTCTGATGAAGCTTTTGGGAGCCGAGATTCTGTTTCTTACCAATGCGGCGGGAGGAGTGAATTTTGACTTCCGGCCGGGAGATTTTATGATGATTACAGACCAGATTTCCTCCTTTGTCCCATCGCCGCTGATTGGCTCCAATGTGGAAGAACTGGGAGAGCAGTTCAGCGATATGAGTGAAATCTATGATAAGGATTTGCAGAAGCTTTTAGAGAGCACGGCAGAAGAATTGCGGATTCCTCTTCAGAAAGGGGTTTATATCCAGCTTACCGGTCCCAATTACGAATCTCCGGCAGAAGTGCGTATGTGCAGAATTCTGGGTGCAGACGCAGTAGGTATGAGTACGGCCTGCGAGGCTGTGGCGGCCAATCACTGCGGCATGAAAATCTGCGGAATTTCCTGTATTACCAATCTGGCCTGCGGCATGAGCGAAACCCCTTTAAACCATAAAGAGGTACAGGAGATAGCAGACCAAAAAGCCCCGGATTTCAAGCGGCTTTTGACGGCTGCGCTATCCCGTATGTAAGACAAAAATGAACCAGATAAGGAGAATACAATGAGGGAAAAAATCCTGCTGATAGACGGACACAGTATTTTAAACAGAGCCTTTTACGGCCTGCCGGATTTGACCAATTCCGAAGGGCTTCACACCAATGCCATTTACGGCTTTTTAAACATCCTGTTCAAAATGATGGAAGAAGAAAAACCGGATTATCTTACGGTTGCCTTTGACCTTTCGGCGCCCACCTTCCGGCACAAGATGTACGACGCCTATAAAGGAACCAGAAGACCCATGCCCCAGGAACTGCGCCAGCAGGTGCCGGTGATGAAGGATGTGCTTGGCGCTATGGGGGTGCCAATTCTCTCTATGGAGGGGTATGAGGCGGACGACCTTTTAGGAACGATTGCCAAACGGAGCGAGGCAAAGGGCATGGATGTCACCGTGCTTTCCGGAGACAGGGATTTGCTGCAGCTGGCTACAGACCATATCTGCATTCGTATTCCAAAGACAAAGGGCGGAAAAACCACCATTGAAGATTATTTTGCAAAAGATGTGCAGGAGGCTTATCAGTTAAGCCCGCTGCAGATTATTGAACTGAAAGCCCTGATGGGAGATACGGCGGATAATATTCCGGGGCTTCCCGGAGTGGGAGAAAAAACGGCTACCAAGCTGCTCTTAGAGTACGGCAGTGTGGAAAATGCCCATGCCCATGCAGAGGAAATTAAGCCCAACAAAGCAAAAAATGCTTTTTTAGAGCATTATGATTTAGCGGTACTCAGTAAGGATTTGGCAACTATCCGCATTGACAGTCCGGTGGAGTATGACTGGGAAACTGCCAGAATCCATGATTTATATACTCAGGAAGCCTACGAATTTTTTAAGGAACTGGAATTTAAAAATTTCCTTTCCAGATTTGAAGAGACCGGAAATACCAGCAAGGCAGAAGAGCATTTTGCAACCATTACGGATTTTGCAAAAGCAGAGGAACTTTTTGCACTGGCTCAAAAGAAAGAGCGGGTGGGACTGGAACTTCTGGAAGAAAAAGGAATGATTCTGGGGCTTGGTCTGGCTTATGAGGAAGAAGGGGATTTGCAAGTGTACGGCATGCTGCCCCAGGGATTTGTGACGGAAGCATATCTTCTGGATAAAGCAAAAATGCTCTGTCAGCAGGGAAATGCGGTGGCGTCTTTGAATGTAAAGGCCATGCTGCGGCATATGGATTTAGACCATCATACCGCCATGTTTGACGCCCAGATAGCCGCCTATCTCTTAAATCCCTTGAAATCCGAATATGCTTATGACGATATTGCCAGAGAATATCTGGGAGAAATGCTCCCTGCAAAGGAAGACCTGCTGGGAAAACTTTCTTATTCCAAGGCAGCGGCAGAGAAAGAAGAGGAACTGGCAAAAAGCGTCTGCTATATGGCTTATACGGCTTTAAAAGCCAGACAGCCTCTTTTGGAGGCTCTGGAAGCAGCAGGGATGAAAAAGCTGTATACAGATATGGAAATGCCTCTGTTGTTTACCCTTTCCGATATGGAGAAAGAGGGAATCCGGGTGAATGCAGAAGAATTGAAGGAGTATGGAGAAAAGCTGCAGGTGCGGATTGCAGAACTGGAGAAAAGTATCTGGCAGCAGGCAGGGGAAGAATTTAATATCAATTCGCCCAAACAGCTTGGAGTGATTCTCTTTGAAAAGCTGCAGATGCCGGGAGGAAAGAAGACGAAAACCGGATATTCCACGGCGGCAGATGTACTGGAAAAGCTGGCTGCAGATTATGCCATTGTATCGGATATTCTGGAATACCGCCAGCTTACCAAACTGAAATCCACCTATGCGGACGGTCTGGCGGGCTATATTGATGAAGGCGGCCGAATTCATTCCACTTTTAACCAGACGATTACTGCCACAGGGCGTATCAGCAGCACAGAGCCCAATCTGCAGAATATTCCGGTGCGGACAGAACTGGGACGGCTTCTTAGAAAGGTATTTATTCCCCAAGACGGGTATGTGTTCTTGGACGCAGACTACTCCCAGATTGAACTGCGTGTTCTGGCTCATATGTCCGGGGACGAAAAGCTGATACAGGCTTATCGGGAAGCCCAGGATATCCACAGAATGACGGCTTCTCAGGTGTTCCACATTCCTTTTGAAGAGGTAACTCCTCTGCAGAGACGGAATGCCAAAGCCGTCAACTTCGGTATTGTGTATGGTATCAGCTCTTTCGGACTTAGCCAGGATTTGAGCATTACGAGAAAAGAGGCAGAGCAGTACATTAAAAATTATTTTGAGACTTATCCGAAGATAAAGGGATTTCTGGATAATCTGGTACAGCAGGCCAAGGACGAGGGATATGTCAGTACGATGTTCGGACGCCGCCGTCCTGTGCCGGAACTGAAATCCAGCAACTTTATGCAGCGTTCCTTTGGGGAGCGGGTAGCCATGAATTCCCCTATTCAGGGCACGGCAGCAGATATTATTAAAATTGCCATGATTCAGGTCAGCCGCCGCCTGAAAGAGGAAAATCTGAAATCCAGACTGATTCTGCAGATACACGATGAGCTGCTGATTGAAACGGCAGAGGATGAGGTGGAACAGGTTTCCGCCATTCTGGAGCAGGAAATGAAGGGAGCGGCGGAGTTATCCGTATCCCTGGAAATTGATATGCACACCGGCAAAAGCTGGTATGAGGCAAAATAAATAGAGAAATGCGTTACAAAGGAGGAAGTGTCTATGAGGATTATAGGAGTAACCGGCGGCGTGGGAAGCGGCAAAAGCGCGGTATTGAATTATATGGAAGAACATTTCGACTCCAGAGTGGTAAAGGCAGATGAAGTGGGGCATATGCTGATGATGCCTGGAAGAGAGTGCTATGAACCGGTGATTCAGCTTTTCGGGGACTGGGTGGTAAGGGAGGACACCTCTTTGGACCGGGCAGCCATTGCATCCATTGTCTTTGATAATCCCGAAATGCTGAAAAAGCTGGACGATATTGTACATCCGGAAGTAAAAAAATACATTTTAAGGGAAATTGAACGGTCCAGAAAAGAAGAGACGGAATTTTTTTTTATTGAGGCAGCTTTGCTTCTGGAAGAAAAATATGATGAAATTTGTGATGAGATATGGTATATTTATTGCGAAAAAGAAGTACGCATGGAAAGACTGCGCAGAGACAGAGGCTATTCAGATGAGAAAATCAAAAAGCTGATGGACAACCAGCTTCCGGAAGAGGTCTTTGAAGAGCGCTGTGATTTCCAATTATATAATGATGAAGATGTAGCTCATACTTATCTTCAGATTGAACGGAAAATGAGGACATATTATGAATCTTTGTAGTATAGCCAGCGGTAGCAGCGGAAACTGTATCTATGTGGGAAGTGATACCACAAGCCTGCTGGTAGATGTAGGAATCAGCGGAAAACGCATTGAAGAGGGACTGCGAAGCATTGACCACACCACCGGGGACTGCGACGGTATTTTGATTACCCATGAGCACTCCGACCATATCAAAGGTCTTGGGGTGATTTCCAGAAAGCACAAAATCCCCATTTACTGCACCAGGGGAACCATGGAGGCCATGCAGTCCATGAGCAGCCTGGGGAAAATGCCGGAAGGGCTTTTCCGTCCCATAGAGGCAGACAAAAAATTTCAAATCGGGGATTTACAGGTGCAGCCCTTTGCCATTTCTCATGACGCGGCAGAACCGGTGGGATACCGGGTAAATCATGGTACAAAGTCTGCAGGCATTGCCACGGATTTGGGATATTATGATGATTACATAGTGCAGAATCTCTCCGGACTAGATGTGCTTTTGCTGGAAGCCAACCATGATGTAAATATGCTGCAAGTGGGAAGTTATCCCTATTATTTGAAGCAGCGTATTTTGGGAAACCGGGGACACCTTTCCAATGAAACGGCAGGCCGCCTTTTGTGCCGTCTGCTGCATGAGCGGATGAAAGCTGTTTTTCTGGGACATTTAAGTCGGGAGAACAATTACGAAGCGCTGGCTTATGAAACGGTCTGCTCCGAGGTGACTATGGGGGAAAATCCCTGGAAATCTTCGGATTTTAAAATTGCTGTGGCACACCGGGAGCAGGTGTCGGATTTGGTAACTGTGTAAAGACAGCAGGTAGAAAGAAACATTTTACAAATAAAATAAGAAATGAGGAGCTAATCATGAAGAAGACCATTATTACCGTTGTGGGAGAAGACACCGTAGGAATTATTGCAAAGGTATGTACTTACCTGGCAGAGAACAAAATTAACATTCTGAATATTTCTCAGACGATTGTAGACGGATATTTCAATATGATGATGATTACAGATACCAGCATGTCTGCAAAAAAACTCAATGTGATTTCCGAAGAACTGGAAGAGATTGGAAATGGAATCGGCGTGGTGATTCGTGTGCAGTTAGAAGACATTTTCACAAAAATGCACCGGATTTAAGAAGCAGGCAGAAAGGACGGAAAATCACCTATGATTAACATGTATGAAGTCAATGAGACAAATAAAATGATTGAGGAAGAAAACCTGGACGTGCGCACCATTACGCTGGGTATCAGTCTTCTGGACTGTATTGATTCCGATTTACAGCAGGTGAACCGTAAGGTTTACGAAAAAATTACGGGACTGGCCAGACATCTGGTGGAAACAGGAGATGATATTTCCAAGGAGTTCGGAATTCCGGTTGTCAATAAAAGAATTTCTGTAACCCCTATTGCACTTGTAGGCGGTGCAGCCTGCAAGACACCGGAGGATTTTGTCAGTCTGGCAAAGACGCTGGATAAGGCGGCGAAAGAGGTGGGCGTCAACTTTATCGGGGGCTATTCTGCCACCGTGTGTAAGGGCATGACAGCGGCAGACGAGCTTTTGATTCGTTCTATTCCTGAAGCGCTGGCTTCTACGGAGCGGGTATGCAGTTCTGTGAATCTGGGTTCTACCAAAACAGGAATCAACATGGATGCCGTGCGCCTTATGGGCAGTATTGTTCTGGAAACGGCTCAGGCTACCAAGGAAGAGGATTCTCTGGGCTGTGCAAAGTTGGTGGTATTCTGCAATGCTCCTGACGACAATCCGTTTATGGCAGGTGCTTTTCACGGAGTGACCGAGGCAGACGCGGTTATCAATGTAGGCGTATCCGGTCCGGGTGTTGTGAAAAAGGCGCTGGAACAGGTGAGAGGCAAGAATTTTGAAGTGCTCTGCGAAACGATTAAAAAGACGGCCTTTAAGATTACCCGCGTGGGACAGTTGGTGGCTCAGGAGGCGTCCAGACGTCTGGGGATTCCTTTCGGTATTATCGACCTTTCTCTGGCGCCGACTCCGGCTATTGGAGACAGTGTGGCAGATATTCTCCATGAAATCGGTGTGGAATATGCAGGCGCGCCGGGAACCACGGCTGCTCTGGCTCTTTTAAATGACCAGGTGAAAAAAGGCGGTGTGATGGCTTCCTCTTATGTAGGCGGATTGAGCGGTGCTTTTATTCCGGTCAGCGAAGACCAGGGTATGATTGACGCAGTTGTAGCGAATGCCCTGACCATTGAAAAGCTGGAGGCTATGACTTGTGTCTGCTCCGTAGGGCTGGATATGATTGCGATTCCCGGAGATACAAAAGCAACCACGATTGCAGGCATTATTGCAGACGAATGTGCCATCGGTATGGTAAACCAGAAAACTACAGCCGTGCGTGTGATTCCGGTTATCGGCAAAGGCGTGGGAGAAACGGTGGAATTCGGCGGTCTTCTGGGCTATGCGCCGGTTATGCCGGTGAATCCCTATTCCTGCGAAAACTTTGTGAACAGAACCGGAAGAATCCCGGCGCCGATTCACAGCTTTAAGAACTAAGGAGAAGAGGAAATGGAATCTCTTTGGTCGGTACTGAGTATTGTCATACAATTTTCCGGGGTTTTTGGTATTTTTTATGTGATTCGCGGCATGTATATGTTCCGTAAGAAAAAGTTTCTCACCGCGGGATTTGATGAAACCCAAAAAGAAGAAAACCGGGCATGGTGCAGAGGCGAGGGCACGGTATGCCTGTACTGGGGCGTTTTGCTGCTGCTTCTGAATGTGTATGCATTTGTTGCGGCGTGGACAACAGGGCAGCTTTCTATGGTTGTAGTCATGGTGTTTGTGCTGTTGTTCTGCGCAGGCTGCGGGGGACGTATTCGGAACAATCTGAAATACAGAAATAAACAGAACCAGAAAATAAAAAGAATATAAGAAAAGTGAAAAGAGCAGAATCTGGAGAGTACGGCATCTCTGGATGCTGCTCTTTTTCGCTGGAATTTTAGATTTCTATGGTTTTCGTTGCTATTTTCTGGCGGAATGTGCGGTCATGTTCTACGAAAATCATGGTGGGTGCAAATTCCAGTATGAGTTCTTCTATCTGCATACGGGAATAGATGTCAATAAAGTTCAGGGGTTCATCCCATACATAGAGATGAGCCTGCTCACAGAGACTTTTGGCTACCAACACTTTCTTTTTCTGGCCTTCTGAAAAATCCTGCATATCTTTCAGGAACTGTGTACGGGCAAAGTCTATTTTCCGCAGCAGGGTTTTCAGCAGGGTTTCTTCTATCTGGTTCTGGGCCGCAAAGTCCGAAAGTGTGCCTTTTAAGTGGGAAGTGTCCTGTGGAACATAGGAAATTTGAAGCCCGGAACCTACGGTAACTGTGCCTGTATGAGGAACAGATATCCCGGTCAAAAGTTTTAAAAGGCTGCTTTTGCCGCTGCCGTTTTTTCCATGCAGCACCAGACGGTCCCCTTGCTGTACAGAAAAGGAAAGCGGGCCGCAGACAGGTTTCCGGTCATAACAAATGCAGATATGGGAAAAGGAAGCCAGAGTATCTGTATGATATTTCTGAGGGAAAAGCTTTAAATTTTCCGTATATTCTGCATTTTTCAAAAGGCCGGATTTTTCTTCTATGGCCTGTTTCTGCCGGGCTTCAATCGTTTTTGCACGTTTCATCATTTTAGCGGATTTATGGCCAATATAGCCTCTGTCTACAGGTCCGTTTCCATATTTGGCAGTTTCTGTGCGGACAGACCAGGCAGAAGTTCTCTGGGCCGCCTGCCGCAAATGGGAAATATGAAACCACCATCCGACAGGAACTGAAACGGTGCGCCGATGAAATTGCTTCGGTGGATGTGTCCATGCAGACGATACGGGATATTCTCCGCAGTGAAGAATGGGAATAAAAATCCTTGACATATATAGATAACCGATATAGTATATAGTTAATCGATATATCGAAAAACTATATGCTATATTTTTGTTTGAAAATGTCTGACACAAGGAGGTAGAAAATGGCAATCAGTAAAACAATGGTTTCCGGCAGTATGACGATGTTGCTTTTAAAGCTGCTGTCGGAAAAAGATATGTATGGGTATGAAATGATTTCAACATTACGGCAGCGTTCTCAAAATGTTTTTGAGCTGAAAGCGGGAACCCTCTATCCTTTGCTGCACACCATGGAGGAGAAGAAGCTTCTGCAATCTTATGAGCAGGAAATCCAGGGGAAAATGCGGAAATATTACAGCATTACCAGAGAAGGCCGCAGAATGCTTTCTGAGAAAGAGGCGGAGTGGCGGGAATATGCCGGAGCAGTAACCAGTGTCTTAGGATTGGAGGGGTGACAAATGGAAGAATATTTACAAAAAGTACTGGAGCAGATACGCTGCAAGCAGGCCCGAAAAATGGTGGAAGAAGAACTGCGGGGACATTTGGAAGAGCAGATTTCAGACAATCTTCTGGAAGGCATGGACAGGGACGAGGCAGTGAAAAGGGCGGTAGAGGATATGGGAAGCCCTGTAGAAACCGGAATTTCTCTGGATGCCCTTCACAGACCACAGATGTGTTGGTCTATGATTATCCTCATAGGGTTTATCAGTTTTCTGGGAATTGTGATTCAGACCGTGATTGGAAAAAGCGATGGAACCTTGGGAAACAGCCACATTATCCGCTATATTTTTCATGTGGTGCTGGGCTTTGGCCTGATGCTGGGCGTATACCGCCTGGACTACAGTTTTCTGGGAAAATATGCAAAATTTCTGGCAGGACTGGGCGGACTTTTCCTTTTCCTGCAGGCAGAGTTTTTCCCTGTATCTGTGAATGGCGCCAATAGCTGGATAACGCTTCCCGGAATCGGAACGTTTTCCATATCTTCCATGTTGTATCTGGCGATTCCTCTTTATGGAGGAATTTTATATCAGTATTATGGACAGGGAATACGGGGAATTGGCAAATGTCTTCTGTGGCTGCTGATTCCGGTTTATCTGGCTTACCGTATGCCACATCTTTTTCAGGCCGGATTTTTGTTTCTGGTGGAGGGGGTTCTCTTGAGTTATGCGGTATGGAAAGGCTGGTTTCAGGTGAAAAGGGGAGTTTTTCTAGGAATGTTCTGGGGAATAACGCTGGCGCTCCCGGCAGGGATTGCCGTGTTGGGGGTGAAACTTCATTGGTTTGCCCCTTATCAGATAGACAGAATACAGTATTATCTTGGACGACTGGGACATATTTCTGGATTTTCAACAGAAGTGATAAGAGAAAATGGCAGATATGATGTGGTTCAGTTTTTAAGCGCCAGTTATGGTGTCATAGCCGCTGTGGTTGTGGTTGCTATGGTGCTGATTCTGGCCATGAAAGGGCTGCATGTGGCAAAGAAACAGAAAAATCAGCTGGGAATGATGATTGGTTATGCAGGTGCATTATTTTTCCTCTTTATGACACTTTTTCACATAGGGGAAGCTGCCGGATTTTTCCCTGGAACGACCAGTTTTCTGCCCTTCCTTTCTTCCGGCGGCTCAAACCTTCTGGTATCTTATGTGGTTCTGGGACTTCTGCTCAGCGTGTACCGCTATCAGAACCTGCTTCCTGCAGAGCAAAAGAAAACCGTTGTTCACAAAAGAACAGGCGGCTTTTGCAAATCATGAACAAAAGCGGTCTGTTTTTTTATATGCAGTACGGACTGGTAGAGGTTGGAGACAAAAATATCTGTCTCAAAAGCAGAAATTTCTTCCTTAGGCAGCCGTTTTTTGTAGTCCGCGGCTTTTGTGAGGACAGGAATCGTACTGTTGTTCTGTAAAAGCCGGAGAAATTCGGAACTTTTCTTTTGAAAGCCAAGCAGCCGCACATAACCGGGAGCATGGGAAGGCAGGTCTGCCGGAATTTCCAGGAGCGTGTGGAGCAGGGCGCGGTTAATTCTGGTACGGGTCAGTTCCTTTGTTTTTAAAAGTCCTGCAAACTGGGAAAAGGACATAAATTCATTCAAACGGTTGCAGATTCGCCTGGCCAGTTCCGGGGACATGTCGGCATACTGACAAAGGCTGTCGGGGGTACTGCGCATCAGTTTGTATTTTAGCAGCAGGGAGAAATCGTCCTCGGTCATCATGTCTTCTTTTGTCAGATTGTGGGGCAGAGAGGCTACCATTTCCGGCTGTGTCCGGGTGAAAAGTGATAAAAGAGCCGGGAGAAATTCTCTGGAGTCCGTATCCTGTAATTGGGAAAGGCTTCTGCGGACAGCGGAGGCGCTGGGATAGCTGTTTTCCAGTTTTTCGGCGTGATAGGCGCTGCCTTCCCGTTTCAGTGTTACCGGACGTATAGAACTTTTCAGTGAAAGCAGCGCTTTGCAGTATTCGACTCCCAGAATATTGTTTGGCGTATCTAAAAATTCGTTGTTCCATGGACCGGAAAGGAATTTTGCGCCGTATTCTAAGAGTGCAGCTTTGCGGGCTGAGGGGAAAGAGAGGCCCTTTTTCAGGTTTTCTTTTAAAGAAATCTGAAAGGCTTCCGGTTCTTTCGACAAAATTTCAGCCGTGGCCATACAGGGAGAGAGTTCTCCGCTTTCGCTGCCAAAGCAGAGAAAATCTATACCATGTAAAGCATTTAGAATTCCTATGCTGCCTTTGGCAAAATATTCTGCACTGGAGGAGGCGTAATAAGAGGGGAGTTCCAGCACCACATCAGCCCCTCCCAGAAGCGCCATTTTTGTCCGCAAATGTTTGGAAAAAACAGCAGGAGTGCCCCGCTGGACGAAATCACCGCTTAAAACGACTACAGCATAGTCTGCTCCGGTCAGTTCTTTGGCTTTTTCTATGTGATAGGCATGTCCTTTATGGAAAGGGTTATATTCCGCTATGATTCCGACTGCTTTTTTCATGGTAAAATCCTTTCTGTAAAAATTGTGTTCTGTTACTATATAAACATATGAGGGAGTTGTGTGCAAGGAAAAAATAGAGAATATAAAATTGTCAAGAAAAAATACTTGACAGCCGTAGAATCCTGTTGTATGATAACCAAGGTGATTACGAATGGAAAAATTTGTAGAACAGACTTTGCTGTATGATTTCTACGGAGAGTTGTTGACAGCTCACCAGAGAAGAATCTACGAAGATGTGGTTTTAAATGACTACTCCTTAAGTGAAGTGGCCGACGAGCTGGGTATCAGCCGGCAGGGCGTGCATGATAATATCAAGCGCTGCAACAAGGCTTTGCAGGATTACGAAGCAAAGCTGCATCTGGTAGAAAAGTTTGTGAATATTAAAAAAAAGGTCCATCGTATTCACAAGCTGAGCAGAGAATGTGAAAATCTTAGCAGACAGGAACTGGTTTCCCAGGTGGAAAGTATTTCTCAGGAAATCTTAGAGGAGTTATAACAGATGGCATTTGAGAGCTTAACAGACAAACTTCAGAATGTATTTAAGAATTTAAGAAAAAAAGGCCGTTTGACCGAAGCCGATGTAAAGGCTGCCTTAAAAGAAGTAAAGATGGCGCTTTTGGAAGCGGACGTCAGCTTCAAGGTAGTAAAGCAGTTTATGAAGGCTGTGCAGGAGCGTGCTATCGGACAGGACGTTATGTCTGGTCTGAATCCGGGTCAGATGGTCATTAAGATTGTAAATGAAGAGCTTGTCCGCTTAATGGGAAGTGAAACAACAGAGATTGCCTTAAAGCCCGGCAATGAAGTGACCGTTTTGATGATGGTGGGACTTCAGGGTGCCGGTAAGACTACAACCACTGCAAAGCTGGCAGGAAAGCTGAAGTCCAAAGGAAGAAAGCCTCTCCTGGCTGCCTGCGACGTCTATCGTCCGGCTGCAATCAAACAGCTGCAGGTAAACGGAGAAAAACAGGGTGTGGAAGTCTTCGCCATGGGAGATAAAAACAGCCCGGTGGACATTGCAAAAGCAGCTTATGAGCATGCAAAAAATGAGAAGTATAATGTGCTGATTCTGGATACGGCAGGACGTCTTCACATTGATGAAGATATGATGAAGGAACTTGCCCAAATCAAAGAAGCCATTGACGTAGACCAGACCATTCTGGTGGTAGATGCCATGACCGGACAGGATGCGGTAAATGTGGCAGAGACCTTTGGAGAAAAAGTTGGAATCGACGGAGTCATTTTGACAAAGATGGATGGTGACACCCGAGGCGGTGCGGCGCTTTCCATTAAGGCCATCAGCGGAAAGCCGATTTTATATGTGGGTATGGGCGAGAAGCTGTCCGATTTGGAACAGTTTTATCCCGACCGTATGGCGTCCCGTATTTTAGGGATGGGGGATGTCATGAGCCTGATTGAAAAGGCACAGGCCAATCTGGATGAAGAGAAAGCCAAAGAAATGGAGCAGAAGTTCCGCAAAAATTCTTTCGGATTTGACGACTATCTGGAAAGCATGAACCAGATGAAAAACATGGGCGGTTTGTCCAGTGTACTGAATATGCTTCCGGGTGTGGGTTCCCAGATTAAGGACATTGACAGCATGGTAGATGAAAAGGATATGGCGAGAAAAGAAGCGATTATTCTGTCCATGACCCCAAAAGAACGTTCTCATCCCGAAATTTTAAGCCCTTCCAGAAAGAACCGGATTGCCAAAGGCGCAGGTGTGGATGTGGCGGAAGTCAACCGTATGGTCAAACAGTTTGAACAGGCCAAGAAAATGATGAAACAGATGCCCGGACTGATGGGCGGCAAAGGTGGTAAAAGAGGAAAATTCAAACTTCCCTTTTAACATATATGAAACTTTATGAAAAAACCAGGAGGTGAAAAGAAATGGCAGTAAAAATCAGATTAAGAAGAATGGGACAGAAGAAAGCTCCTTTCTATAGAATCATTGTTGCAGATTCCAAATCCCCAAGAGATGGAAGATTCATCGAAGAGATTGGAACATATGACCCAACTCAGGAACCAAGCGTATACAAAGTAGACGAAGAAGCAGCTAAAAAATGGCTTGCAAACGGTGCTCAGCCAACAGAGGTTGTTGCTAAAATCTTCAAACTGGCTGGTATCGAAAAATAATCCGGGAGGTAATTTGTAATGAAAGAATTAGTAGAAGTAATTGCAAAATCTCTCGTAGATTCTCCTGAAGAAGTCGTTGTGACAGAAACAGAAGAAAACGACGCTATCCTTTTGGAACTCAAGGTTGCCCCTGCGGATATGGGGAAAGTAATTGGCCGCCAGGGCCGCATTGCCAAAGCTATCCGTACTGTGGTAAAGGCCGCGTCTTCCAAAGGTGAGAAAAAGGTTGTCGTAGATATTTTACAGTAATAACAATCATGAAAGGGGTTGTCGCATGAACAGCAGTGTGACAGCCCCTTTTTTATCATACCGGGCCCAAAGACCGGGAGAAAGAGGAGTATATAATATAGATGGAAGATTTATTGCAGGTAGGCGTGATTACCACAACCCACGGTATTCGCGGAGAGGTAAAAGTATACCCCACCACAGACGACGCCCACAGATTTGACTATCTGGAAAGTGTGCTTCTGGATACAGGAAAAGAACTGTGTGAACTGGAAATCCAGCGGGTGAAGTATTTCAAACAATTTGTTATTTTGAAATTCCGTGATGTGGACAATATTAACGATATTGAGCCTTACAAGGGAAAAAGTCTTTATGTCACCAGAGATTTTGCCGTACCTTTGGAAGAAAATGAATATTATATTGCAGACTTAATAGATATGGACGTATTTCTGGAGGACGGCTCTCTTTTCGGTACTTTAAAAGATGTCATGGAGACCGGGGCCAATGATGTGTATGTGATTCACACCACAGATAAAAAAGAGGTACTGGTTCCTGCTATCAAAGACTGTGTCAAAGAAGTAGACGTAGAGCAGAATAAAATGATCATTCATCTGCTGAAAGGACTGTGCTAGGAGGGAAATCATGAAGTATCATGTATTGACGCTGTTTCCGGAAATGATTGAAAATACCGTAAATACCAGCATTACGGGGAGGGCCTTAAAAAGCGGAAAAATTTCTCTTCATACGGTAAATATCCGGGATTTTGCTGATAACAAACACATGCGGGTCGATGATTATCCCTATGGCGGAGGCGCCGGTATGGTTATGCAGGCCGAACCGGTTTTCAGAGCTTATGAATCTGTGCGAAAAGAATCCCAGGCAGCCCGACAGGGAAAAAAGCCCAGATGTATTTACCTGACGCCTCAGGGACAGGTATTCCGCCAGACCATGGTAGAGGAACTGGCTATGGAGGAAGAACTGATTTTCCTCTGCGGTCATTACGAGGGAATTGATGAGCGGGTACTGGAAGAAGTGGTGACAGATTATGTGTCCATCGGGGATTATGTGCTGACCGGGGGAGAACTGGCGGCCTCTGTTATGATTGACGCTATTTCCCGTTTTGTACCCGGTGTGTTAAACAATGAGGAATCCTCTCAATTTGAGTCCATGCAGGACAATCTGTTGGAATATCCACACTATACCCGCCCGGAAGAGTGGAATGGGAAAAAGGTGCCAAAAGTGCTCCTTACAGGCGACCACAGCAAAATTGAGGCGTGGAGGCTTAAGCAGTCTGTCAAAAGAACAAAAGAGCGCCGTCCGGACCTGCTTTCTAAAAACAGACCCGTGACAGCGGCATATTTCAGTCCCACAGAGGGGACGAAAAGGGCCACAGAACTGCTTATGAGCTGTCTGACCCAGAATCCGGCGTATCTGGACTTGACCAGAAGGAAATTCCGAAAACAGAAGCATGTATTTAAAGAGCAGGAGCTTCTGGTGGCTGCGGCTCCGGTATACGGAGGACAATTGCCTCAGGTAGAGAGTGGTATTTTCTCTTCTCTGCAGGGAAACAGGACGCCCTGTATTCTGGCAGCTGCGTATGGCAACCGCCATTACGAGGATACACTGGCTCAGATGAAGGAAATTCTCACAAGACAGGGGTTTGTTTGTATTGGCGCCATAGCTCCGGTGATTCCGCACATTTATTCAGCGAAGCTGGGAATGGGAAGACCGGATGACAAAGACCTGGAAATCTTCCGGAAGTTTGCCGTTGCTGTGAAAAAAAAGCTGGAAGAAGCGGAAAATAGTGTGCTTTTGGAAACAGACGTACCGGGAAATCCAAAACCTGAGCCCAAAGCTATGAAACCAGTGGAAAAAAGCTTTGCGCGGGAAGCGTGTACGGGCTGTCAGGCCTGCGTGCAGAAATGTCCGGTAAACGCCATTTCCATGGAAACGCTGGAGATCCAGCCGGACAAGTGTTTAAACTGTATGCGGTGTACAAAGGTCTGTCCCACAGGTGCCAGAACTTTTGAGGCCGGTCAGGTGCGGGACTATCTGGAAAGCAATTATGCTGCGCCGAGAGAAGTGGAGTATTTCCTGTAAAAAAATTCAGCAAGGAAAAAACCTTGACAACAGCAGACAGGCATAGTATAATCAAACCTGTTGTAAAAAGAGATGGTCCTCTGTTGCTGATTGCATTAAGAACATCCAGGATAAAAGGAGAAAAATCATGAACGAAATTATTAAAAACATCGAAGCTGCTCAGATGAAAGCTGAAGCACCGGAATTCAACGTAGGTGACACTGTAAGAGTTCACGGAAAAATCAAAGAAGGAAACCGTGAAAGAATCCAGATTTTTGAAGGTGTTGTATTAAAGAAACAGGGCGGAAGCAACCGTGAAACATTCACAGTAAGAAAAACTTCCAACGGAATCGGCGTTGAAAAAACATGGCCATTACATTCCCCTAACGTAGAAAAAGTAGAAGTTATCAGACGCGGTAAAGTAAGACGTGCGAAACTGAACTACTTAAGACAGCGTGTAGGTAAAGCAGCTAAGGTTAAAGAATTAGTAAAATAATAACGTAAGCATGACAGAGGGTGTTGCAGTAGTGGCACCCTCTGTTTGTTCATCATGCGGATGAATTTATGCGGGGACGGGGTGACAGGATTGAGCAGAAAAAGAAAGAAAAAAAATATCAATATAGAAGAACAAAAAGATTTGGCGCTGGAATTTATCAGAAGCGAAACGGGACGCCGGGTGTTCGGCTGGGTGTTTCAGATTGCAGTGGCCCTTGCTCTTGCGGCTGTAGTGGCGATTTTCTTTTTCCAGAGTATCAGTATGCAGGAAAGCAGTATGGAGCCAACCTTCCAGACCGGTGAGCGGTTTTTCATCAACAAGGTGGTCTATAAGCTGGGAGACCCCAAAAGGGGAGATGTGATTGCTTTTACCAAGGATGGCAAGGATAATGCGGCAGTGCACATCAAAAGAGTGATTGGTCTTCCTGGAGAAACCATACAGATTAAAGACGGACAGGTATATATTGACGGAAAGCTGTATGAGGAAAGTAAGGAATTGTCGCAGATCAGCAATGCCGGTCTGGCTGATGAAGGGGTGACGCTGAAAAAGGATGAATATTTCGTCCTGGGAGATAACCGGAATAACAGCGAGGACAGCCGTTTTGCGGAAGTGAAAAACGTAAAGAAAAAATATATCTTAGGGAAACTCTGGTTTCGGATTTCGCCCTTTGATTCTATGGGATTTTTAAAAGACTGACAGAAAAGAGAGGATAAGTATGAATTATCAATGGTATCCCGGCCATATGACAAAGGCCAAACGTATGATGCAGGAAAATATTAAGCTGATAGATTTGATTATTGAGGTGGTAGATGCCAGAATTCCTCGTTCCAGCAGGAATCCTGATATCGATGAGCTGGGGAAAAATAAGGCCAGACTCATACTTTTAAATAAGGCGGATTTAGCGGACGAAAGAGAAAATGAAAAGTGGGCTCAGTATTTTCAGGAGAAGGGCTATTACACGGTAAAACTCAATGCAAAAAGCGGTGCAGGCATTAAAAACGTTCTGCCTGCGATTATGGAATCCTGTCAGGAAAAGCTGGAGAGAGACCGGAAACGAGGAATTAAAAACCGTCCTGTCCGGGCTATGGTAGTGGGAATTCCAAATGTGGGAAAATCTACGTTTATCAATGCCTTTGCAGGAAAGGCCTGCACAAAAACCGGAAATAAACCGGGAGTTACCAAAGGAAAACAGTGGATTCGCATTAATAAAAATGTGGAGCTTCTGGATACGCCCGGAATTCTCTGGCCCAAGTTTGAAGACCAGAGCGTAGGTGCCAAGCTGGCTATGGTGGGCTCTATAAAGGATGAAATTTTGAATCTGGAAGAACTTTCGCTGGAGCTTCTCGGATGCCTTCATGAATTTTACAAAGGGCTTTTGGAGAAGAGATATGAACTGACAGAATCCGATGACCGTTTATCTATGCTGACACAGATTGCGGAGAACCGGAAGTGTATTCAGAAGGGAAATGAACTGGACTATTTAAAAGCTGCCAACATATTTCTGGAAGAATTCCGAAACGGAAAAATCGGAAGAATCACTTTGGAAAGACCAGAGCAGTAGAGGGGAAACAGGAAATGAAAAGTATTCAGGAAATAAAAGAAGAACTGAAAAGAGCGCCGGAGGAGGAACTTCCGGCGCTTTGCGCTCTTTATCAGGAAGACGGACGGAAAGGGGTTCAGAGCCTTCTGCAGCAGGCGAAGAAACGTCTGGAGCGTCTGGAGCGGGAAAAACAGCGTATAGAAGCTATGAGAGCGTATGAAGAACAGTACGGTCATCTGGGATATATCTGCGGTATTGACGAAGTGGGAAGAGGGCCTTTTGCAGGTCCTGTGGTGGCAGGCGCAGTTATTTTGCCCAGGGACTGCCGGATTCTCTATATCAATGATTCCAAACAACTGTCGGAGAAGAAAAGAGAAGAACTGTATGAAGAGATTCTGGAGAAGGCGGTAGCTGCAGAAGTGGGATATGCTTCGCCTGCCAGAATTGACGAAATCAATATTCTTCAGGCAACCTACGAGGCCATGCGGGAAGCTGTCTCCAAGCTGCCTGTAAAGCCCCAGATTCTCTTAAACGACGCGGTGACCATTCCCGGAATTGACATTCCCCAGGTGCCCATTATCAAGGGAGACGCAAAAAGCATTTCCATAGCAGCGGCCAGTATTGTGGCAAAGGTTACCAGAGACCGGCTTATGCGGGAATATGATAAAATCATGCCCCAGTATGGTTTTGCCTCTAATAAGGGCTATGGTTCCCAAGCACATATAGAAGCCATTCAAAAATACGGTCCCACCCCTATTCACAGGCGTTCTTTTATCCATAATGTGCTGGGAGAACAAGAATGACAGGAGAAAAAGAGAACGGCTCCAAAAGAGAGCTGGGATTTCAGTATGAAGAAGAGGCTGTCCGCTACTTGAAAGACCAGGGATACCGGATTTTGTGCCGGAATTTTAGCTGCAGGCAGGGAGAAATTGACATTGTAGCCAAAGAGGGCTGTTATCTGTGCTTTGTGGAAGTGAAATACCGCGGTACAGCCAGATGGGGAGACAGCCTCTCTGCAGTGGATTTTCGGAAACAGCAGCGGATATCCAGAACCGCCCTGTATTATCTCGCCAGACACGGATATGGGACAGAGACACCCTGCCGCTTTGATGTGGTGGGGATAACGCCCACAGGGACAACACTCATAAAAAATGCATTTGAATTCAGAGGATAGAAGTATGGAATTACAAGAAAAAAATGGTGTCCTTTTTTTGTCTTATCCGGCTTTTTCGGAACTGCCGGGATTTTATCATGGCTTTTCTACCAGAAAGGGAGGGGTAAGCAAAGGGATTTATGCCTCTATGAACCTTAGTTTTACCAGAGGAGACAAGGAAGAGGATGTGAGAGAGAATTACCGGAGAATAGCAGAAGCCATTGGCTTTTCTGCGGACAGCATTGTATGCGCAGACCAGACCCATACCACCAGGGTACGAGTGGTAACGGAGGAAGACCGGGGAAAAGGGGTGACAAGGCCAAAAGATTATCAAGAGGTAGACGGGCTGGTTACGAATGTGCCGGGAGTGACGCTGGCTACTTTTTATGCGGACTGTGTTCCTTTGTTTTTCATAGACCCGGTAAACCGCGCCGTAGGGCTGTCTCATTCCGGATGGAGGGGTACCGTAGGCCGTATGGGAGCGAGGACGCTGGAGGTTATGGAGAAGCAGTACGGCACCAACCCGGAAAGCGTGTATGCGGCCATAGGCCCTTCCATCTGTCAGAAATGTTATGAGGTCAGCGGGGATGTAGCGGAACAGTTCCTGGCAGAATTTGCTCCTTACCGGGAGGACAAAACCCTGATTTACAAAAAAGAGAATGGAAAATACCAGCTGAATCTGTGGCGTGCCAATGAACTTGTGCTGACAGAGGCAGGGATACGTCCCCGAAATCTGAGTTTTCCTGACCTTTGCACCTGCTGCAATCCCGAATTGCTGTTTTCCCATCGGGCCAGTAAGGGGAAAAGAGGAAACCTCTGCGCCTTTCTCGGAATAAAAAATCAATAGGAGAAGTGCATAAAATTTACAGGACAGATAAAGTAGTATTACATAAATGTTACGAAAAGTTAAAAAAATGCTGTTCTTTTTTGAATTTTTGTGTTATAATCAGTTTCGTTAGTGAAAAGGAGCTTTGATTATATGAAGAAAAAAACAAGTACAAGCCTGCTTTTGGGTCTGTT
This sequence comes from Blautia hansenii, assembly GCF_013304445.1. Lineage (GTDB taxonomy): Bacteria > Bacillota > Clostridia > Lachnospirales > Lachnospiraceae > Blautia. The sequence goes on along the minus strand of NZ_JAAITA010000012.1, from coordinate 22,788 downwards.
AGCGACCAGCCTGGTTGCGGCCCCTTGTTACGGTTCTGCTACTCAGAAAAAGATTTCAGCAGCACAGAATACGCAGCAGGAAAACCAGAAACAGTTAGACAATGCCCAGGGGAGAATCGATAGCTTGGAATCCAAGAAAAACGATTTAGAAGGGTACTTGAAAGAGTTGAATCAACAGCTTAGTGAATTAGGGGAGAATTTACAGGAGATTCAGACTCAGTCAGAGGAGAAACAGACAGAACTGGAAAAGCTCGAGAAGGAACTGGCAAAGGCTCAGGAAAAAGAAAAAGAGCAGTATGACAGCATGAAGCTTCGTATCCAGTACATGTATGAAAACTCAGACAATTCCTATATGACACTTTTGTTGGAAGCTGACAGCTTTACAGACTTTTTAAGTCAGGCGGAAAATATGACGGAAATGACAAAGTATGACCGCAGGATGCTGGAAGAGTACAAAGAAACCACAGAAGAAATCAAGGAAAAAGAAGAAAGCATTAAAAAGGAACAGGAAGAACTGGAAAACCTGAAACAGGAAAGCTTGGACAAGCAGGATGAAATTACAGCCGTGGTAAAAAGCACCAGAGGTCAGATTGAAACCTACGAAAGCCAGATTTCCGCAGAACAGACCAGTGCGAAAGCACTGCTCAGCAAAATCGAAAGTCAGAAAAATACCATTGATAATCTGATTAAGCAGCAAAAAGATGAAGAGGCTGCACAGATTCTGGCTGAAAAACAGGAACAGAATTCTGCTTCATCCCAGAATAATTCCGGCGTCTCACAAGAGACAGCACAGCCAAGCGCGCCGGAATCTCAGGATAACAGCCAGAATCAGAATTCCCAGTCGCAGCAGGAGGAAAGCACTACACCGCCTGTCCAGCAGGAAGACAGTCAGAATGAGTCCCAGCAGGACAATTCCCAGGGAAAATATCTGGGGAAATTTACACTGACAGGTTACTGTAACTGTGAGAAGTGCGGAGGTCATTCCAGCGGACTGACAGCCAGTGGAACTACACCGGTACAGGGAAGAACGATTGCCATGGGCGGTGTTCCATTTGGAACCAAGCTGTTGATTAATGGCAACGTGTATACCGTTGAGGACAGGGGAGTTCCATACGGACATGTGGATATTTTCTTCAACAGTCATGAAGAAGCCTTGCAGTTCGGAAGGGGTTCTGCTGATGTTTATCAGATAAACTAAAATCATACATAAAAAAAGAAGGCCGATGGCCTTCTTTTTTTACTTTAATATCTGTTTAACAGACGGTTGATTTTATCAGTGGTGCTGCGGACTTTTTCCACAGACAGGTCATGGTTTAAAATATCCATGATACTTGCCAGATATTTGCTCATGTCAGCTTCCAGATAATACGGACGTTTTAAGAGTTCCGGATTCCGGTAGTTCAAGTTGGTGGTGATAACACGATAAATATATTCGTTTTCATAATACTCATCGAATTTTTCCAGACCGTCTGTGAACAATCCGAAAGTTGTGCATACAATGACGCGTTTTGCCTTGCGGTCTTTTAACTTTTTGGCTACGTCTAACATACTTTCGCCGGAGGAAATCATATCGTCGATGACAATGACGTCTTTGCCCTCCACAGAATCTCCCAGGAATTCATGAGCAACAATGGGGTTTCTGCCGTTTACTACCGTGGAGTAGTCCCGGCGTTTGTAGAACATACCCATATCCACGCCCAGAATATTGGAGAAGTACACGGCTCTTTGCATGGCGCCTTCATCCGGGCTGATAATCATCAGATGTTCATTGTCAATCTTAAAGTCATCAATAGAAGCACATAATGTCTTTAAGAACTGGTAAGTAGGCATAAAGTTATCAAAACCGGACAGCGGAATCGCATTCTGCATACGGGGATCATGGGCGTCAAAAGTGATGATGTTGGATACACCCATACCCACCAGTTCCTGCAGAGCTAAAGCACAGTCCAGAGATTCTCTTTTGCTTCTCTTGTGCTGGCGGCTCTCATACAGGAAAGGCATAATCACATTAATGCGGTGAGCTTTTCCTGCTGCCGTAGCGATAATTCGCTTTAAATCCTGATAATGGTCGTCCGGTGACATGTGGTTTACATGACCGCACATATTGTAAGTTAAGCTGTGGTTGCACACGTCTACCATAACGAACATATCCGCGCCGCGGATGGATTCATTCATCACACCCTTGGCTTCTCCAGAGCCAAAACGCGGGCATTTGCAATCAACTAAAAAGGTGTTCTCAGCATACCCACGGAAATTCAGACCTGACTGATTGTGGGAATCTAATTCTTTACGAAACTGTACCAGATGAGCATCCACCTGAGCAGCCAGATGAGAGCAGCTTTCCAAAGCGGCAATCTTAATAGGCGCTACGGGAATGGACTTTTCCAGCAAACTGATATTAACCATAGTGACCTCCATTTTCGGTTTTTTAACATAATTTGATAGAATAAAACACAATTACACAATAAGTTATAACATTCGACAAGTACAACCGTCAAGGAAAACTTATTGCTTTTTTTCTGTAATGTTGGTATTATAAGAAATAACGGGCATTTGCAGGAGGAAGAAAATGAAAGATTGCCGACATAAAATCAGCCGGGTAAAGGAAGGAAGTATTGCCTGGGAACTGGAACTGCAGCCGGGAGATGAGCTGCTCTCCATTAACGGGGAAACAATAGAAGATGTGTTTGATTACCATTACCTGGTAAATGACGAATATATAGAACTTCTGGTGCGCAAACCAGACGGAGAAGAGTGGGAGCTGGAAGTAGAGAAAGAGTTTGAGGAGGATTTGGGACTGGAATTTGAAAACAGTCTGATGGACGAATACCGTTCCTGCAGAAACAAGTGTGTGTTCTGCTTTATTGACCAGATGCCTCCGGGTATGCGGGAAACTCTCTATTTTAAAGATGACGATTCCCGCCTGTCTTTTCTTCAGGGAAATTATGTGACGCTGACCAATATGAGCGACCATGATATTGACCGGATTATCCACTATCATTTGGCTCCTATTAATATTTCTTTTCAAACCACCAATCCCCAGCTTCGCTGCAAAATGCTGCACAATCGCTTTGCGGGAGATATTTTTCCAAAAGTGCAGCGGCTTTTTGAAGCAGGTATTGAAATGAATGGACAGATTGTTCTGTGCAGGGGCTTAAATGACGGGGAAGAACTGGAGCGCAGTATTTCGGACCTTGCGAAATATCTGCCCCATTTAAAGAGCGTTTCTGTGGTCCCTGTGGGACTGAGTAAGTACAGAGACGGACTCTATCCTTTAGAGCCCTTCACAAAAGAAGATGCAGAGCAGGTGATAGATACCATTGAAGCGTGGCAGACGAAGCTTTTCCCTCAGTATGGGCTGCACTTTGTGCATGCCAGTGATGAGTGGTATCTGCTGGCAGAAAGAGAACTGCCGGAAGCAGACCGCTATGACGGGTATCTGCAGCTGGAAAACGGTGTGGGCATGCTTAGGCTTCTGGAGGAAGAAGTGCAGGAGGCGCTGGAAGCCAGAGACGGAGACGGGCGGCAGAGAACGGTTTCTTTTGCCACAGGACGTCTGGCTTACCCTTATATCGCGCGGTATGCCCGGGAGATTCAGAAAAAGTATCCGGGAATGGAGATAAAAGGGTATGAAATACGAAATGACTTTTTTGGAGAAAAAATTACGGTATCCGGTCTTCTTACGGGACAGGACATTACGGCTCAGCTAAGGGGAAAAGAACTGGGAGAGTATCTGCTTCTGCCCTGTAATCTTTTAAGAAGCGGGGAAGAGGTTTTTCTGGATGATAAGACCGTAGGGGATATTGAGCAGGAATTGGGAGTTCCTGTAAAAATTGTAGAAGAGAGCGGCGCAGATTTCGTGGCCGCAGTTTTGGAACAGGAAACAGAAAGAACACAGAAAAGGAGACAAATGTATGAGCAAACCGATAGTAGCAATTGTTGGCAGACCTAATGTAGGAAAATCCACGCTGTTTAATGCACTGGCAGGAGAGCGGATTTCTATTGTAAAGGATACCCCAGGTGTGACCAGAGACCGGATTTATGCAGAAGTGACCTGGCTGGACAAGACTTTTACCATGATAGATACCGGTGGTATTGAGCCGGAAAGCAAGGATGTTATTCTATCTCAAATGCGGGAACAGGCACAGATTGCCATTGACACCGCAGATGTGATTGTTTTCATGACAGATGTAAAACAGGGACTGGTAGATGCAGACGCCAAGGTGGCAGACATGCTCAGAAGAAGCAATAAACCTGTAGTGCTGGTAGTCAACAAAGTGGACAGTTTTCAGAAGTTTATGATGGATACTTATGAATTTTATAATCTGGGTATTGGAGAACCGGTGCCGATTTCCGCAGCTTCCATGCTGGGGCTGGGAGATATGCTGGAAAAAGTAGTGGCCCATTTTGATGAACACGCAGGAGAGGAAGAGGAGAGCGACATTCCGAAAATTGCCGTAGTGGGAAAACCCAATGTGGGAAAATCTTCCCTGATTAATAAAATTCTGGGAGAGGACCGCGTGATTGTTTCCAACATCGCCGGCACTACCAGAGATGCCATTGATACCCTGGTAGAGTACAATGGGAAAGAATACACTTTTATTGATACGGCAGGTCTTCGCCGGAAAAACAAAATTAAGGAAGAACTGGAGCGTTACAGCATTATCCGTACTGTCACTGCTGTAGAACGGGCCGATGTGGTGGTTATGATGATAGACGCTACAGAGGGGGTGACAGAGCAGGACGCGAAGATTGCCGGCATTGCCCATGACAGGGGAAAAGGTGTAGTCATTGCCGTAAATAAGTGGGATGCCATTGAGAAAAATGACAAAACCATCTATAAATTTACAAATAAAGTGCGGGAGACTCTTTCCTATATGCCGTATGCAGAAATTATGTTTATTTCCGCCCAGACGGGACAGAGAATTCCAAAATTATTTGAGACGATTGATATGGTGCTGGAAAACCAGACGCTGCGAATTCAGACAGGCGTGTTAAACGAAATCGTCACTGAGGCTATTGCCATGCAGCAGCCGCCGTCTGACAAGGGGAAACGCCTGAAAATCTTCTATACCACACAGGTAGCTGTCAAACCGCCGACCTTTGTTATTTTTGTCAATGACAAAGAATTAATGCATTTTTCTTATACCAGATATCTGGAAAATAAAATCAGAGAAGCCTTTGGGTTTAAAGGAACTTCCCTGAAATTTATTATTCGCGAGCGCAAAGAAGGAGAATAAAAAGAAATGTTGGTGCGAATGATTTGTCTGGCAGTGGGATATGTATGCGGACTGTTTCAGACGTCTTATATCTATGGAAAAAAGCAGGGGATTGATATCCGGGAACACGGCAGCGGCAATGCGGGAAGCACCAATGCCCTTCGGACACTGGGAAAGAAGGCGGGGGCGCTGACGCTTCTGGGAGACTGTCTAAAGTGTGTAGCGGCTATCTGGATTATCCGTCTGATTTTTGCCTCTCACGGAGGCAGTGATTTGCTTTTGCTGGAGCTGTATGCGGGAGCTGGCTGTATTCTGGGACATAACTTTCCTTTTTATCTGAACTTTAAAGGGGGGAAAGGAATTGCGGCTTCTGTGGGACTTTTGCTGGCTCTTGACTGGAGACTGTTTCTGGTTTGTGCGGTGCTGTTTTTCGGTGCGTTTTTCCTGACCCATTATGTGTCCCTGGGCTCCCTGCTGGCCTATCTGGGATTTGTCATTGCCTTGATTGTGTTTGGACAGATGGGAACTTATGACTGTACGCAGAGGGCGCTTTACGAAATGTATGTTGTAGCGGCAGGACTTATGCTTTTGGCATACTGGAGACACAGACAGAATATTGTGCGTCTGCTTCACGGAAATGAAAACAAAATTTTTCTTGGAAAAAAGAGGTGAATGCTTTGGCAAAAGTAAGTGTACTTGGAGCAGGAAGCTGGGGGACAGCCCTTGCTGTCTTGCTGACCCAAAATGGTCATGAAACGATTCTGTGGTCTCACAGACAGGAGCAGGCAGAAGAACTTGCCAATAAGCGGGAGCATGAGGCAAAACTCCCGGGAGTCACCCTTCCGGAAGAACTGGAAATTACCGCTGATTTTGAGAGGGCTTTGACAGGCCGGGATGTGCTGGTGCTTGCTGTGCCTTCTGTAGCTGTGCGGAGTACGGCGCGGCGCATGTGTCCTTATATCAAACAGGGACAACTCATTGTCAATGTGGCAAAGGGCATTGAAGCCCATACACTCACCACGCTGACGGATATGATAGAAGAAGAGATTCCCGGTGCCCAGGCCTGCGTTCTCTCCGGACCCAGCCACGCAGAAGAAGTGAGCCGGGGATTGCCTACCACCTGTGTAGTAGGTGCAAAGAAACGGGAAATTGCAGAATATCTGCAGAATATTTTTATGAATCCTATTTTTCGGGTATACATCAGTCCTGATATTCTGGGTATTGAGCTGGGCGGAGCGCTGAAAAATGTCATTGCCCTGGCAGCGGGAACGGCAGATGGACTGGGATACGGTGACAATACCAAGGCGGCTTTAATCACCCGGGGGATTGCGGAAATTTCCCGTCTGGGAATTGCCATGGGAGCCAGAGCCGATACCTTTTACGGGCTGTCCGGTATCGGGGATTTGATTGTAACCTGCGCCAGCCGCCACAGCCGCAATCGGAAAGCCGGTTTTCTCATGGGACAGGGAAAGACCGTGGAAGAAGCCATGGCAGAAGTAAACATGGTGGTAGAAGGCGTTTATTCTGCAAAGGCGGGGCTGGAACTCTCCCAGAAGTACCAGGTGGAAATGCCGATTATCCATCAGGTAAACAAAGTGCTGTTTGAGGGAAAAAATCCTGCAGAAGCAGTGAGAGAACTTATGGTAAGAGATAAAAAAATAGAATCCTGGGAAAGCGCCTGGGAATAGGGATAGAAATATAAAAATTCTGCCCCGTTAAAGCACATATGGGAAGAAATCCTGGTGTGTGCTTTGACGGGGCAGAGTTTATTTTATGTACGGAACCATATCCTCGGGGATTCCGGCAACTCTCTGACCGGCATCCATGGCAGCGATAGCAGTCATCTCTTCTTTAGAAAGAGAAAAATCGAAAATTTCGCTGTTTTCTTTTAAACGTTCCGGATGTACAGATTTGGGGATAACGGCGATTCCCTGCTGGACGAGCCAGCGCAAACCTACCTGGGCCGGAGATTTCTGATACCGTTTGCCGATTTCCAGCATCAGAGGACTCTGCAGATAGGCGCCTCTTGCTAAAGGGGCATAGGCCTGCATAGCGATACCGTTTGTCTGACAGTAAGCAAGCAGTTCCGGGTGATTGAACAGGGGGTGAAATTCTATCTGGTTTACGGCAGGAAGCACATCAGAAACGGTTTTTAACAGTTCTAAATCCTGTATGGAAAAGTTGGATACACCAAGAGATTTTATTTTTCCTGCAGCCTGGAGCTTTTCCATGGTTTTCCAGGTGTCGCAGAAGCATCCGGGTACAGGCCAGTGAATCATGTATAAATCCACATAGTCCAGCCCCAGCCGTTCCAGGCTCCGGTTGAAACTGTCTTCGATATCTCCAATGCGCTGTGCGGTATTCCAGATTTTTGTAGTGACGAATAATTCTTCACGGGGAATGTCCAGGGCTTTTATGGCTTTTCCAACGCCCTCTTCGTTCTTATAGAAAGAAGCTGTGTCGATTAAGCGGTATCCCAAAGCTGCAGCAGAGCTGACAGCCTGTTTCAATTCTCCGTCATCGGTTGCTTTATAAACCCCAAGTCCAAGCATGGGCATTTCTTTCGTATCGTTTAACTGAATTACATGGTTGTCAAAAGACATAAACGAACCCTCCTTAAAAACTCCTGTTTAGTATACCACGAAAATGTGAAAAATGTGATACGATTTTATTAAATTCCTTTATGAAAAAAAGATTGTTCAAAAATATACAGAATTCGTGGGGAAAATAAGGGAAAACTGCCGTATGGCGGTGGAAATACAAAGGAGAGGGAGGGCAGACAAAACAAAGAGAGAACGGGAGAAGAAAAAACAGTTTTGGGGAAATGCACAAAATGCAAGATGTCAAGAGGGAATTTTTGAAAAAATTTACGGGTTGGACACAGAAAAAAACATAAAATATCTTGATAAAAATATGGAAAACAGGTATAATGAGAACAATTGATAAATTATTGTCATTCATTGCGTCCAAAGCCAAAAAACGGGCGCAGAAAGGATAGGAATATGCATTTAATTAAAGATGAAAATGGAAATGTGATTCCTCATGGAGGAGATGAACATCATCACGACCATAGTCATAACCATGAGCATTGCGGCAGCTGTGAAGACGGCTGTTCCGGAAACTGCACAGACGAAGTTGTGGCATTGCTGAATTATATGCTGTCTCACAACGAACACCATGCAGAGGAATTGGACCAGATGGCTGAAAATCTGAAAAAGATGGGTATGGAGGATGCGGCAAAGACAATCAAAGAAGGCGTGGCAGACTTCCAAAAAGGAAATATGCGTCTGGGACTGGCTTTGACACTGGTAAAAGAACATTTAAAGGAGGCTTAAAATATGTGTCTTGCAACTGTTCAGAAAGAAAGTGACAATACCGTAATCTGTAAAATGGTAAGCCGTATTGATGTGGACGGAGATAAAGTAATACTCCGGGATATTATGGGCGAAACCAAAGTGATTGAAGGAAAAATCCTGATGGTAGATTTGGCAAACAGCCTTGTAAAGCTGGATTGCGAGTAATGATTTTAAAGGGTAAAACCTTAAAATAATATATTACAATATGCGGAGGTAGAAATTATGAAATTATCAGATGCAATGAGAGAGAAAATGCTCCTTTCCTTTGAGCTTTTCCCGCCAAAAACAGACAAAGGAATGGAAAATCTTCCAGGTACAATCGAACATCTTTGCAAGTACAAACCGGAATATATTTCTTGTACATACGGTGCCGGCGGTACAAACGTTGGAAAGAACATGGATGTCTGTAAGATGATTAAAGACGCAGGAACGATTCCGGTAACACACTTTACCTGTATCGGAAACACTGCAGAAGGAATTAAAGAACAGCTGCAGAATTACCTGGACAACGGTGTGGACCATATGCTGGCTCTGCGCGGCGACCTTCCTTTCGGATGGACAGGTACCGGCGGCGATTTCGCTTATGCAACAGACCTGGTGGCATATGTTCGTAAAGAGTTTGGTGATAAAATCGAAATCGCAGTAGCAGGTTCACCGGAAGGACATATTTCCTGCCGCAGCCTGGAAGCTGATATCGCTGTTTTGAAACAGAAACAGGACAACGGCGCTGACTACATCATGACACAGCTTTGCTGGGATATGGAACAGTTCAAATACTGGTTAGACGCTATCCGCTGTGCAGGAATCACAATGCCTGTAGATGTTGGTATCATGCCTATCTTAGATCAGGCTGCTACCATTAACATGGCTCTGTCCCGTAACGCGTGCGTAATGCCTCGTGAACTTTGCGAAATCATCTCCAGAAACTGGATTTTCCCGAACCCATTCGTAAAAGATCCATTCGATGCAGATGTAGAAGGCAAGAAAGAAAGATTCAGAGAAGCCGGCATTGAATACACAATCCGTCAGATTGATGAATATCGTGCATGCGGTATCGAAGGTATCCACCTGTACGCTCTGAACAAATGGAAAGACGTATCTGAAATCATTGACCGTTCCGGTCTTCGTACATTAGTGTAATTTGAAACAGTATAGTATAGAATTTGGGAGGTGCCCTTTATGGCGCATGTAATTGCGGTTGCCGGAAAAGGCGGCGTAGGTAAGACAACATTGACCGGACTTATCATTCAGTATCTTGGTGAAAAGGGAAAAGGTCCGATTCTTGCAGTAGACGCAGATGCAAACTCAAATCTGAACGAGGTTCTCGGTGTAGAAGTAGAAGCTACGCTGGGAGAAGTTCGTGAAGAGGTGGCCAGGTCAGAAATGGCAAAGGACAATCCGATTCCGGCAGGAATGACCAAAGCGGATTATATGGAATTTAAGTTTGATGATGCGCTGGTAGAAGATGATGATTTCGACTTGCTGGTTATGGGACGGACACAGGGGAAAGGCTGCTATTGTTTTGTAAATGGACTTTTACAGGCGCAGTTACAAAAACTTCAGAGACATTATCCGTATATTATCGTGGATAATGAGGCAGGTATGGAACACATCAGCAGGGGCGTGCTGCCCAGCATGCAGACAGCGATTTTAGTCAGTGATTGTTCACGCAGAGGCGTACAGGCTGTAGGAAGGATTGCCAAGCTGATTGAAGAGTGCGATATGCACCCTCAGAAAATAGGTTTGATTATTAACCGCGCACCTGGCGGCGTATTAAACGAAGGAACCAGAGAAGAGATTGAAAAACAGGGATTGGAACTTCTGGGTGTTGTGCCTCAGGATGAAACCGTGTTTGAATATGACTGTGAAGGAACTCCAACTGTGACGCTTCCGGAGAATTCTCCGGTGAAAAAAGCAGTACGGGAGATTGTTGACAAACTGGGACTTTAAAAGCGCAAGCTTTGGCCTCTCTGTCTGGGGCAACTGCACTGGGGAGAGAGGATTTTTTATAAAGCTGATAACCCCCTGGGGCGGATAGGGGTACAGAATCCGCCTGCTTGAACGAGGCAAGCCACTTTAAAATATTTGAAAAAGAGGCGACAATAAAAGGAGGATATTCATGAGTGAATTCAGATTAACTACAGTAGAAGAATTTGAAGCTGCTACTGCGAGACTTCTGGAAACAGGCGCAAAAGTCGGCGCTGATTCCTGGCAGGCTCGTGTGAAAAATCAGACACCACATTGTAAATTTGGTGAAGAGGGCATTTGCTGCCGTATCTGTACAATGGGACCATGCCGTATTACAAAGAAAGCGCCAAGAGGAATCTGCGGCTGCGACGTACACGGTATTGTAGGACGTAACTACCTGAAATTTACAGCAGGCGGTTCCGCTACCCATTCAGACCATGGTCGTGAAATCTGCCATACCTTATATGAATCATCAGCAGATGGCTGCTATAAAGTAAAAGACCCTGAAAAACTGGTTCGTATTGCAAAAGAATGGGATATCGAAACAGAAGGCAAAGATATCTATGATTTGGCACACGAAGTGGCTCTGGAAGGTCTGATGGAATATGGTAAACCGTTTGGAACACAGAGATTCTTAAAGAGAGCTCCGGAATCACAGCAGAAACTGTGGGAAGAAAATGAACTGGCTCCTCACGCAATCGACAGAGAAGTTTCCCGTTCTTTACATATGGCTCATATGGGATGTTCTTCCAAACCGGAAGCGCTGGTAAAACAGTCTATCCGTGCCGGACTTTCCGATGGATGGGGCGGTTCCATGATGGGAACAGAGTTCTCTGATATTTTATTTGGAACTCCAAAGCCAATCGAAACAGAAGCAAACCTTGGTGTTATGGTAGAAGAAAACGTAAACATCGTTGTTCACGGACATGACCCAAGTCTTTCTGAGATGATTTGCGAAGTTGCAGACAGCCCGGAAATGGTTGCATATGCAAAAGAAATGGGCGCAAAGGGAATTACAATTTCCGGTGTGTGCTGTACTTCCAACGAAGTTGCAATGCGCCGCGGTATTCCAATGGCCGGTAACTTCTTACAGCAGGAAAACGTGGTTCTGACAGGGGCTTGTGAAGCTATCGTCGTAGACGTACAGTGTATCTTCCCGGCACTTGGACCTTTAAGCAAATGTTTCCATACAAAGTTTATCACAACTTCTCCAATCGCTCAGATGCCGGATTCTGATTTCATCCGTTTTGATGCACATACAGCATTGGAAAAAGCTACACAGATTGTAAAACTGGCAATCGAGAACTTCAAAAACAGAAAGCCGGAATTGGTATACATTCCACAGATGAAACAGAAAGCTACCGTAGGTTATTCTACAGAAGCTATCGTAAAAGTTCTGGATGGTGTTACCAACTCACAGGTTGATGAACTGGGAACTACAAAACCATTGTTACAGTGTATTACCTCCGGTGTACTTCGCGGTGCTGTTGCTATGGTTGGATGTAACAACCCAAGAGTTCGTCCTGACCTGGCTCATATCGAACTGATGAAGAAAATGCTGGCAAACGATATCATCGTTATCGCTTCCGGATGTTCTGCACAGGCTGCTGCGAAAGCAGGTCTTATGGATAAAGCTGCCAAAGATATCTGCGGCGACGGTTTGAAGAGAGTCTGTGAATTGGCTGACATTCCTCCGGTACTGCACATGGGCTCCTGCGTGGATATCTCCCGTATGCTGGTTCTGGCTGCAACTCTTGCAAAAGATGCAGGCCTGCGTATTTCCCAGCTTCCGGTTGTAGGATGTGCACCTGAATGGATGTCTGAAAAAGCAGTATCTATCGGTAACTATGTAATTGGTTCCGGTCTGGATACTTTCCTGGGTGTTGACCCATATGCTTCAGGTTCCAGCGAAATGGTTGAAATCCTCACAAACGGCACAAGACAGTGGTGTGAAGCAGCATTTACTGTAGAAAAAGATATTGAAAAATTAGGCGATGCCATGATGGCAAGAATCGAAGAGAAGAGAGCTGCCCTTGGTATCTAAGAGCGTCAAAATCGGAAAAGCTTCTTGTTTTAGGGGAAGCTTTCCGAAAACATGACTAGGAAAGGTGAATGACATGAAAATTGCAGTTACAGGAAAAGGCGGCGTAGGGAAAACCACTTTTGCGGCAACCCTGGCTCGTCTGTATGCGGAAGAAGGAAAGCATGTGCTGGCAGCAGATGTGGACCCGGACGCAAATCTGGGACTGGCGCTGGGCTTCGACGAGGAAACCCTGGATTCCATTGTTCCCATTACAAAGATGAGAAAACTCATTGAAGAGAGAACCGGCAGCGGAGAGGACAATCAGTTTTATAAACTGAACCCTCAGGTAAGCGATATCCCGGATACCTATTCCAAAATGGTAAACGGTGTGCGGCTTCTGGTTCTTGGCACCGTGGAAACAGGCGGCGGCGGCTGTGTCTGCCCGGAACATGTAATGCTGAGAAGAATCATCAATAATCTGGTTCTGCACAGAGATGATGTAGTAATCCTGGATATGGAAGCCGGATTGGAACACTTGGGAAGAGGAACCACAGAGTCTGTGGATCAGTTTATTGTGGTGATTGAACCAGGTGCGAGAAGCGTACAGACTTATAAAAATGTAAAACGTCTGGCAGAGGATTTGGGCGTGAAGCAGGTTCGTGTAGTGGCAAATAAGGTGCGAAACCAGGAAGATGAAGACTTTGTGAGAAGCCGGATTCCAGTGGAAGACCTTCTGGGCTTCATTCACTATAACACCGAGGTTATGGACGCTGACCGTCAGGGAAAATCCCCTTACGATTTCAGCAATACAGTAAAAGAAGAAATCACAAAAATCAAAGACATAATCGATAAAGGATTATGAGAATGTTAGGAGGAAAAGACATTGACATTATTTGAAACAGTATTTAGTGGAAATGACGCTGTCTATGGTTTGACAGAAGGCGCTATCAACGCTGCTATTGAACAGCACGGCGCTGACAAAGCTATCAGCTTTCCCAATACAGCATACAGCTTACCATGCTACTACGCTGTAACAGGTGTAAAGGTTGGTACTTTAGGAGAATTAAAAGAAGCATTAGGCGTTGTAAAAACTCTTATGACAAGAGAAATGAGAACACATGACATCTTTATGTCCGGTGTTGCAACTGCTCTTTGCGCTGAATTTATCGAAGTATTAAAATACATTGACGGAGCTGCTCCATACGAAGAACCATGCTACGGACATCTGGCTGACGCGGTTATTCGTGAACTTGGTGTTCCTCTTGTAACAGGCGACATCCCAGGTGTTGCTGTTATCCTTGGAAAAGCTCCTACAACAGAAGATGCTGTTGCACTGGTTAAGAGCTACCAGGCACAGGGTATTCTGGTAACCTTGGTGGGCGATGTAATTGATCAGCTTGCAGAAGCAGGTATGAAGACAGGCGCTAACGTTCGTGTGATTCCGTTAGGAAAAGACGTAACCGCAGTTATCCACGTTGTATCTGTTGCATTAAGAGCAGCTCTTATCTTTGGTAACATCACACCAGGTGATGCAGGCAGCTTAATGAAATACACCATGGAACGTGTTCCTGCATTCGTAAATGCATTTGCACCATTAAACGATGTTATCGTTGCATGCGGCGCAGGTGCTATCGCTCTTGGATTCCCGGTTATCACAAACCAGGAAGGCGTATCCGAAGTACCGAAGAGCTTAATCGTTCAGACAGACGTAAGCAAATTCAACGCTACTTCTCTGGAAGCACGCGATATCAAAATCAAAATTACAAACATCGACATTCCGGTTGCTTTCGCTTCTGCATTTGAAGGCGAAATTATCCGTCGCGGCGATATGCAGGTAGAGTTCGATGGTTCCCGTGTAGACTGTGCAGAATTAGTACAGACTGTAGATGCATCCGAAATCGAAGATCACAAGATTACAGTGGTTGGTCCGGAAGCAGATGAAATGGAACTGGGAAGCAAGAACAGCATTGCATACGTTGTAAAAGTTGCAGGAAAGAATATGCAGCCAGACTTTGAGCCGGTTATTGAGCGTAAATTCCACAACTACATCAACTGTATCGAAGGTGTTTACCATACAGGACAGCGTGATATGCAGCGTATCCGTATCAGCAAAGACGCTTTTAATGCAGGATTCCGTATCAAACATATCGGTGAAGTATTATATGCGTCTGTTAAGAATGAATTTGACGCTGTTGTTGATAAATGTGAAGTTGTTATTTACACAGACCCGGCTGAATGTACAAGAATCCGTCACGAAGTGGCTATTCCTACTTTTGACAAACGTGATGACCGTCTGAAATCTCTGACAGATGAATCTGTAGACGTATACTACAGCTGTATTCTGTGCCAGGCTTTCTCACCATCTCATGTATGTGTGGTTACACCGGAACGTCTGGGACTCTGCGGTGCGGTTTCATGGTTAGATGCAAAAGCGACGAATGAACTTGACCCGAACGGTCCTTGTCAGGTTATCACAAAAGAAAGACCAATCGACGAAAGAATCGGTGAGTACGAAGACGTAAACGAAGCAGTACAGAAATTCTCCCAGGGCGCTCTGCAGGATGTATCTCTGTACTCCATCATGGAAAAACCAATGACCTCCTGTGGATGTTTTGAATGCATCTGTGGTATTGAGCCATTCTCCAACGGTGTTGTTATCACAAACCGTGAGTATGCAGGTATGACTCCTCTTGGAATGACCTTCCCGGAACTGGCTTCCATGACAGGCGGCGGTGTACAGACTCCTGGTTTCATGGGACATGGTAAACATTTTATCGGTTCCAAGAAGTTCATGAAAGCAGAAGGCGGTATTGAACGTATCGTATGGATGCCGAAAGAGCTGAAAGACACCGTTGCTGAAAGAGTTAACGCTACAGCAAAAGAACTCTACGGAATTGACAATTTCACAGACATGATTGGTGATGAAACAATCGCAACTGATCCGGAAACACTGGTTGCATTTCTGACAGAAAAGAACCATCCGGCACTTTCTATGGAGCCAATGATGTAATTGAGAAACAAAAACATAAATGTATGTTTTGTATACAGGAAATGGGAGTTTGTCCAAAAGAGGAAAACTCCCGTTTCCCACATTAGAGAAAGTTGATAAAAATACTCTAAATTTCTACAAAAAACGCAGGTGATTTTCAGAGATTTTGATGAAAGTTTTCGCCAAATATTACCGGGGAAACTTGTCAATATTACCTGAATTGTAGTATAATGTAGGCGGTAAATGCGGATTGCCATAAGCATTTGCCGGTTATAAAAAATATGAAGGAGGCTAATGGAAATGCCGTTTAATCAGAAACCACAGAAATTCAATGCAAACATTAACACAGTTGAAATTGGCTACGGGGACAAAGCAATCAAATTAGGAGGAGAATGTACTTTTCCTTTCTATACTTTTGATGCTCCTCTTGAAAATGCACCAAAAGTAGGTGTGGAAATCTCAGATATGGGATTATCTGAAATCCCTGGTATTCAGAAATTTTATGAAGGCGCTTCTACAATGGCTGAAATCGCTAAAAAAGCAGAAGCTATGGAAGGCGCTGATTTCGTATGCTTACGTCTGGAAGGCGGAGACCCAAACGGAGCAGACAAATCTGTTGATGAATTAGTCGCAGTAGTAAAAGAAGTTGCGGAAGCAGTTACAGGCCCGTTAGTGGTAGAAGGCTGCAAAAATGTCGAAAAAGATTCTGAATTACTTCCTAAAGTTGCCGAAGTATTACAGGGCAAAAATGCTCTGGTTCTTTCTGCGAGAGAAGAAAACTACAAAGCAGTTGGTGCTGCTGCAGGACTTGCTTACAACCAGAAGGTTGGCGCTGAATCTGCTGTAGATATCAACCTTGCAAAACAGTTAAACGTTGTAATGACACAGTTAGGTGTTAAGGCACAGGATATTGTTATGAACGTTGGTTCTGCTGCTGTTGGTTACGGATTTGAATACGTAGTATCTACTATGGACCGTATCAAAGGCGCTGCATTATCTCAGAACGATAACATGTTACAGATGCCGATTATCACAACTGTAGCTGATGAATCCTGGAGTGTAAAAGAAGCTATGGCATCTGAAGAAGATATGCCTGAATGGGGTCCATTGGAAGACAGAGGTATCAGTATGGAAGTGCAGACAGCAGCTGCTGTATTAGCATCTGGCTCTGACGCTGTTATTCTGAAACATCCTCAGTCTGTTGCAGCAATCTCAAAAATGATTAAAGAATTAATGTAATCGTAAAACAGGAGGATAAATAGAAATGGCATTAACAGGTATTCAAATCTTTAAAATGACACCAAAGAAAAACTGTAAAGAATGCGGCTGTCCTACTTGTATGGCGTTTGCCATGAAAGTGGCTCAGGGTGCTCTGGAAATTTCCAAATGTCCGCATATGTCTGACGAAGCTTTAGCTGAATTATCAGAAGCTACAGCACCGCCAATGAAAACAATCAAAGTAGGTGCAGGCGAAAACGAATACAGCCTGGGCGGTGAAACTGTTTTATTCAGACATGAAAAAACATTTGTAAGCAAAACAAGATACGCTGTTTCTCTTTGCACATGCATGGATGACGCAGCAGTAGATGCAAAGCTGGCAGAAATCCAGAAAGTAGACTACGACCGTATCGGTGAAAGAATGCACGTTGAAATGATTTATGTAAATTATGAAGACGGAGCAGACAAAGACCGTTATGTGGAAATGGTGAAAAAAGCAGCAGCTCTTGGCAGAACTTTAATCCTTGGATGTAAAGATGTTGAAGTTGCAAAAGCAGCTCTGGAAGTATGCAAAGACGGCAAACCGGTATTAAACGGCGCTACAGCAGCAAACTACGCAGCAATGAGCGAAGTTGCTACAGCAGCAGGCGTGGTACTTGGTGTTGCAGGTGCAGACTTAAATGAGACTTATGATACGGTTGCAGCTTTAGAAAAAGCAGGCAACAAAAACCTGGTTATCGACGCAACCGGCACATCTGTAAAAGAAGCATATGCAAATGCAGTACAGATTCGTCGTGCATCTGTAAAAGACCAGGATAGAACATTCGGTTACCCGACTATCGTAAATGTTGCTGCACTGGCTCACGGTGACAGAACATTACAGCAGGCTCTGGCTTCTCTGTTTACTGTAAAATACGGTTCTATCGTTGTTATGGAAACTCTGGACTATGCAGAAGCACTTCCATTATTCGGTTTAAGACAGAACGTATTTACAGACCCGCAGAAACCAATGAAAGTAGAGCCGGGCATCTACCCATTAAATGGTGCAGATGAAAACTCTATTTGCCTGACAACCGTAGACTTTGCTCTTACATACTTCGTGGTATCCGGTGAACTGGAACGTTCTGGTGTGCCATGTAACCTGATTATCTCCGATGCAGGCGGACTCTCCGTATTAACTGCATGGGCTGCAGGTAAATTATCTTCTACATCTGTAGCAAACTACATTCAGGAAAATGTAGAAGGTAAAGTAAAATCCAGAAAACTGGTTATCCCGGGTAAGGTTGCTGTATTAAAGGGCGACATCGAAGCAAAACTTCCAGGCTGGGAAATCATCGTAGCTCCTCTGGAAGCTGTACAGTTAGTAAAATTCCTGAAAGATTTAACAGCTTAATGTTTGCATAGGACAGCTTTGGCAGACTGTCTGAAAGGAAGGAAAGCACCTTCCATTTCTTAAGAGGCGGCAGTTCCTTTTGGGAACTGTCCCGCCTCTGTAAATCTGAATTCTCTTCTGTATTCCCCGTTTCTTTTTGAAGTTGTTTTCAAAAAGGGGAAATAGGAGTTGAATAGATAGAAAACAATGAGCTTAAAATATTAATTTATATAAAAGGAGAAGTATTATGGCTAAATTTGTTACAATTGGTGAAAGAATTCACTGTATTTCCCCATCTATCCGCAAAGCAATGGCTGAGCGTGACCCTGAACCAATTTTAAAACGTGCGAAAGAGCAGTTAGATGCAGGTGCTACATACCTGGACGTAAACATTGGACCTGCTGAAAACGACGGTGAAGACTTAATGAAATGGG
Source organism: Blautia hansenii (assembly GCF_013304445.1). Classification (GTDB taxonomy): domain Bacteria; phylum Bacillota; class Clostridia; order Lachnospirales; family Lachnospiraceae; genus Blautia. Next base: position 4,209 of record NZ_JAAITA010000012.1, on the reverse strand, counting down.
CTGTTCAGTTGATTCAGTCTAACTTCGACAACGTTCCTCTGGCTCTGGATACAGCTAATAAAAAAGCGATTGAAGCTGGTATTTCTGTATACAACAGAAGCAAAGGAAAACCAATCGTAAACTCTGCTGATGCAGGCGGAAGAATCGAGAATATCGACCTGGCTGCAGCAAACGATGCTATCGTTATCGCACTTTGTTCAGCAGAAGGTATTGCAGCAGACAACGACGAGCGTATGATGCACTGCCAGAACATGCTGGAAAGAGGTATGATGTTAGGTATGGAACCAACCGATTTATGGTTCGACCCATTATTCCTGGTTGTAAAAGGTATGCAGGACAAACAGATGGAAGTTCTGGAAGCAATTAAAATGTTCAGCGATATGGGTCTGAACTCTACAGGTGGTCTTTCCAATAACTCCAACGGTATGCCAAAACACATCCGTCCAATCATGGATTCCGCTTTAGTAGCGATGTGTATGATGCAGGGTCTGACTTCCGCTATCGTAAATCCATGTGATTTAAGATTAATGGAAACTATCAAATCCTGTGATGTATTCAAAAACAATACTTTATATGCAGATTCTTATCTGGAAATCTAATATCTGCAGACAGACGAAATAAGATTCCTATACAGGGGGTGTCGCATTAAGCGAGGATTGTTTGATGTGACAGCCCCTGTGTACAAGAAAGAGAAAGGCAGAGTTTCTATGTTTAAAGTGACTTTTAAATTCGGAAGCGGCGAGGATGTCACGACCTTTGCCCAGGAAGGTGAGAACCTTTTAGACGTAGCACGCAAAACCAATGTAGCGATTGACGCTCCCTGCGGTGGAAATGCATCTTGCGGGAAATGCAAGGTAAAATTTGTGAACGGGGAACTGGATTCTCCCAAAACACGGCATATTTCAGATGAGGAGTATGAAAGCGGCTGGAGATTGGCATGTGTAAGTAAGATTACGGGTGACGTTGCGGTAGAAGTACCCGATATAGCATCTGCTTACCGCAGCCGAATGAAAGTTGCAGATTTAAGTTCCAAAGAAGAGATTGCCATTTTTGAAAACGCAAAAAACGATTTGGAAACGGCAGGTCTTGCCTTAAAAAACAGTATGGAGATTCTGGATGTGTCCATGGAGATTCCTACCCTGGACGACACCATGCCGGATAATGAACGTCTGGTTCGGGCCATTAAGAAACAGACAGGTGCCTCATCTGTGCGTCTGCCCTTCCAGGTGCTGACGAAGATAGCCAGAGTGTTCCGGGAAAGCGGCTTTCAGGTGCGCTGTGTGGTGCGGACTTCTTCTGCCGGAAACATTTTTGTTTATGATGTGTATCCAAAAGATGCCGAAGTAGTAATCGGAGGACTGGCTGTGGACATTGGTACAACCACAGTATCTGCGCTTTTGATTGATATGCTGACGGGTGAAATTATCGGAAAAGCGTCTGCCGGAAATGGACAGATTCGCTACGGTGCAGATGTTATCAACCGTATTATTGAATCTATGAAACCGGGAGGCAGTAAAAAACTGCAGGACGCCATTATTGGAGAAACCATCAATCCGCTGATTGAGCAGATGTGCAGAGCCAGCGGTTTTCTGCCGGAACACATTTACCGCATGGCAGTAGCAGCCAATACAACCATGAATCATCTCATGGCAGGAATGGAAGGCGACCCCATCCGTATGGAGCCTTATATTCCTACTTTTTATAAAACCAATTCCCTCTTTGCCTCAGATATTGGGATTTGCATTAACCGGGATGCCCATATCATTGTAGCGCCCAATATTGGAAGCTATGTAGGCGGAGATATTACAGCAGGTACTCTGGTAAGTATGCTTTGGAACCGGCCGGAGTTTTCCCTGTTTATTGACCTTGGTACAAATGGCGAACTTGTATTCGGCAACTCAGACTTTATGATGAGCTGTGCATGTTCTGCAGGTCCTGCTTTTGAGGGCGGTGATATCAGTTGCGGTATGCGTGCTACAGATGGGGCCATTGAGGCATGTACCATTGATAAAGAAACCATGGAACCTTCCTACAGCGTTATTGGAAGAGAAGGTGAAAAACCCATTGGTTTATGCGGTTCCGGTATTATTGATGTCATTGCAGAACTGTTCCGCACCGGAATTATCAATCCGAAAGGAAAGTTTGTCCGGGAAGGAAAACGTATCCGTCACGATGAATACGGCATGGGCAGTTATGTTCTGGCTTTTGAAGAAGAAGCAGGTTCTGTCAAGGACGTAGAAATCAATGAAGTGGATATTGATAACTTTATTCGTGCAAAAGGAGCAATTTTCTCTGCTATCCGCACCATGCTGGCTTCCATAGATTTTGAAGTGGAAATGATTGATGATGTCTATGTGGCAGGCGGCATTGGCAGTGGAATCAATATGGAGAATGCTGTGCGAATTGGTATGTTCCCGGATATTCCTATTGAAAAATTCCACTATATTGGAAATTCTTCTCTTGCGGGGGCTTATACCATGCTTCTTTCAAGAGACGCAGAAAGAAAATGCTATGATTTGGCATCGAACATGACGTATCTGGAACTGTCCACAGTGCCGTCCTACATGGACGAATTTGTGGCGTGCTGTTTTATTCCGCACACAGATACCGCTCTGTTTCCGTCCAGTGTACAGGAATCATGAGTTTTGACTAAAATTATCCGAGGTGAAAATATGAATTTTGATTATGCAAAAGACAGTAAGGAACAGCGCCCCTATGAGCATTATTTAAGTGCCTATAAAAGTATGGACCCAAAGGAAATCAGTGAGAGAACGGGCTTTCCCTATGACGAGGAAACCGGCAATTTTACTGTCCGTCTCATGGGAAGCACTTATCTGGTTTCATTCCCGGACTATGAGATTCAGCCTGTAGAAGATACGATTGGTGTGTATCCTCTTACAGAGGCCATGAATGTAAAAATTCTGATTATCCGGTATATGGCGGAACGTTTTCAGACACCTTTCTCCGGTAAGTTTATCACTTATCATGAGGTTCCATGGGGTGAGGTGTATTTCAGGCAATTCCAGGGCAGATGTCTCATGCGTTTTGCTTTTTCCTACGGAAATAAACTGGAAATGTTTGCGAAAGTAATGGAACATCTGGGAGCAGAGAAATCAGAGGAGGGAGATTGTTCCTATAAACTTGAGTTTATGGACAACCTTTTTATTAAATTTATCCTCTGGGCCGGAGACGACGAGTTTCCACCGTCTTCGCAGATTTTGTTCTCTGATAATTTTGCGGCAAGCTTTGCAGCAGAAGATTTAGCTGTGGTGGGAGATATTTCCATCAATATGATGAAAGCACTGGAAAAAAAGCTGTCTTAAGAATGTGAAGTATTAGTAGAGTAGATATTGCGCGTTAAGTGTCATGGGATGGGAAGTTGTCCATGAACGAAGGTAATCTGGTTATCTTTGGATTCGCCACGATGTAATATTGCGTCCGCTACTACATTAAGGATTTGATAAATTCTTCTCTTTGGTGTAGTAAACTACTATGCCGTATCATTGCTGTAAATGCTGTTTCGGACAGCAAAAGAGGAGGATTTATTACAAATGAAAAGAGTAAGTAAAGTAAAAATCATGGTATTTGCGGCTGTTTTGATTGCCATGAATATTGTATTGTCCAGAATACTGTCCATATCCATCGGCCCAACGCTGAGAATCACGGTTTCTCAGACACCGATGTATCTGGCTGGTTTCTGGTTTGGACCTGTTGTAGGTGGCCTTTGCGGATTCCTGGGTGACTTGATTGGAAGTCTGCTGCAGGGCTATGCGCCAAACCCGTTCATTTCCATTTCTGCGATTCTGACGGGAGCGCTTCCGGGAATTGCAGCGTGGTTATTTAAGAAATCCATAGGTCTGCCCCAGATATTGGGCATTACGATTTTAAATGGACTTGTGGGGTCTCTGGGATTCACCTGCATCGGTCTTCACTTTTATTACGGAACCCCTTGGGTGGTACTTTACAGCACTCGTATCATCCAGACAGTTTTGCTGACAGCAGTCAATACGGTTCTGGTACTGTTACTCTATAAAAGCCCTTTGACCGCTTATCTTAAAAAGAGCATGTCTATGGGAATTATACAGGAGAGGCAGATGCCGCAGAGCCATGTGAAATAAAACATTAAGGGAGGTTTTAGAATGGGATTTAAAACTGACATTGAAATTGCACAGGAATGTACAATGGAGCCGATTACAAAAATTGCGGAGA
>NZ_JAAITA010000011.1 GCF_013304445.1 Blautia hansenii | reverse complement strand
CCGTTTCCACTTACACTATTCGCCCCAGCATAGCTGGGGGATTAGACTTTTCATTTATGTGGTTATAACAACATATTTTCTTCTTTTTGTATCCTATAATCAACCTCATGAAACGAAAACAACCCACAGGAGGATGAAAAATGGAACAGAATATGTTTTGCTATCAATGTCAGGAAACTGCCGGATGTTCAGGCTGCACCAGAATGGGTGTCTGTGGAAAGACGCCCCAGGTCGCTGCCATACAGGATTTACTCATCTGGGTAACCAAGGGCCTGTCCGCCGTTACCACACAGCTTCGCAAAGAAGGGCAGGATGTTGACCGAAAAATCAATCATCTGATTACCCGCAATCTTTTCACAACCATTACCAATGTGAATTTTGATAACGAATCCATTACCGCACAAATGGAAGAAACACTCCGGGTAAAAGACGGACTGCTCTCCCGGATAAAAGACCGTGAATTACTCCCAGAAGCGGCGCTCTGGACGGGAACAGCTTCTGACTTTTCTGTAAAAGCAGCTTCTGTCGGTGTTTTGTCCACAGAAAACGAAGATATCCGCTCTCTGCGTGAACTGATTACTTATGGTTTAAAGGGATTATCCGCTTACACGAAACACGCCAATGCTCTGCTGCAGGAAGATGAAGAAACAGACACTTTCCTTCAGCGGGCTCTGGCCGCCACACTGGACGATACCATGACTGCAGATGACCTGGTAAATCTCACTCTGGAAACCGGCAAATACGGAGTACAGGGCATGGCGCTTCTGGACAAAGCCAATACGCAGGCCTACGGAAATCCGGAAATTACAAAGGTCAAGATTGGCGTGGACAAAAATCCGGGAATTCTGATTTCCGGCCATGATTTGAGGGATTTGGAAATGCTGCTGGAACAGACACAGGGCACCGGCGTAGATGTGTACACTCACTCTGAAATGCTTCCTGCCCACTATTACCCTGCCTTTAAAAAATATGACAACTTCAAAGGCAATTACGGAAACGCGTGGTGGAAACAGAAAGAAGAATTTGAGGCCTTCCACGGCCCGATTCTCATGACAACGAACTGCATTGTGCCGCCTAAAGACAGCTACAAAGACCGTCTGTATACCACCGGAGCGGCAGGCTTCCCTGGCTGCAAACACATTGACGGCGAAATCGGCGAGACTAAGGATTTCTCCCCGCTGATTGCGCAGGCCAAAAACTGTCCGCCTCCTACAGAACTGGAACAGGGTGAAATCATCGGCGGCTTTGCCCACGCACAGGTACTGGCTCTGGCTGACAAGATTGTGGAAGCAGTACAATCCGGATCCATCAAAAAATTTGTCGTTATGGCAGGCTGTGACGGACGCGCCAAAAGCCGCAATTACTACACTGATTTTGCAAAAGCACTTCCAAAAGACGCTGTGATTCTCACGGCTGGCTGTGCAAAATATAAATATAACAAACTGAATCTTGGTGATATTGGAGGAATTCCCCGCGTACTGGACGCAGGTCAGTGCAACGACTCCTACTCCCTGGCTGTGATTGCGCTGAAACTGAAGGAAGTCTTTGGACTGGATGACATCAACGAACTTCCTATCGTGTACAACATTGCCTGGTATGAGCAGAAAGCCGTTATTGTCCTGCTGGCGCTGCTGCACCTGGGCGTGAAGAATATTCACCTCGGACCTACGCTTCCGGCATTTTTAAGCCCGAATGTGGCAAAGGTGCTGGTGGATAACTTTGGTATTGCGGGGATTGATACGGTGGAAAAAGATATGAAAGAATTTGGGCTTCTGTAAAAGAAAAAAAGACTGCCATATCCATGTACGTTCGGATATGGCAGTCTTCTATATCATATAATCTAAGGAGTTTTATAGTTTATCCCTTCACGCCTCCATTGGTAATGCCGCCGATAATCATCTTGGACAGCAGAATAAGCACTACCTTTGACCCGGAAGCAGTCTCAGCTGGATAATTTCTGATTGACTTTCACCGTCGCTTCAGTTATATTATTGTTAGCGATTAGATTGCAGATATTTGTAAATCCTGCAATCGGGGAGGGTGTCGAGGACCCTCTCCTTTTTCTTTATGTTAAAAGACTATTTGTGGAGAAGCACATATGAGTAAACCATTTATTACATACACCGTGCAGATTAAAGAACTTAAGAATGAAAAAATCTTATAAAATAGCTTGCCTAATATACTCACCGCTGTTGAGCCATCGCAGGCTCAACGATGGTCAAATACTGTAATAAGTTGCAGTATTTATTTAACCTATGGAAACATTTTATTAAAAATAATTCTGATGATTAAGGATTGGATGATGATATACAATGGCTGAAAATAATAAATTGCAAATCCGAAATAGCACCGTAGATTTCCTTGTTTTTACAAGAGATGCGCACGAAGATGGTATCGAAGTTCGTGTGCAGGATTCCGATGTTTGGCTGACACAAAAAGCGATTGGGCAGCTTTTTAATGTAGACAGAAGTGTCGTCACAAAACACCTTAAAAATATTTATGAAAGCAAGGAATTATCTGAGGATTCAACTTGTGCAAATTTTGCACAAGTTGCGGATAATGGCAAAACCTATCAATACAAGTTTTATTCCCTATCTGCTATTATTGCAGTTGGTTATCGCATCAACTCTGGCAGAGCAACTCAATTCCGGCAATGGGCAACAAAAGTGCTAGATACCTTTACCAAGCAGGGATATGTTTTGGATAAGAGTAGATTAATCAACGGCCAAATCTTTGACGAGGATTATTTTGATCATCTGATTTCTGAGATACAGGAAATTCGAGCCAGCGAGCGCCGTTTTTATCAGAAAATCACGGACATCTATTCCACTGCCGCTGACTATTCCCTTGATAGTCAAATTACCAAAGATTTCTTTGCAACAGTACAAAATAAGATGCACTATGCCGTTCATGGTAATACCGCAGCAGAGGTCATTGTAGCAAGAGCGGATCACACCAAAGAACATATGGGATTAACATCTTGGCATAATGCTCCCCACGGAAAAATTGTAAAGGCAGACGTTTCAATCGCAAAGAATTACCTATCCGCTGCTGAAATAAAAGAACTGAATGAAATCGTTACGATGTATCTTGACTATGCTACAAGACAAGCCAGACGGCATATCCCTATGACGATGGCAGATTGGGCCTCCAAACTGGATGCATTCTTGCAATTCAACGATGCGGAAGTCCTGCAAAACAAAGGAAAGGTCACTGCCGCAATCGCCAAAGCATTTGCAGAAAGTGAATTTGAGCAGTATCGTGTTATCCAAGATTGTTTGTATCAGAGCGATTTTGACCGCCTTGTAGCCAGAACTGAAGAAAACAAAGAATAGAGGGCGATTGTCTGTCAGTAATATCCCATCCGACAACCCCCGCGCCCGTCAGGACAAGGTTCGGAATGAGATAATCACTTTCTTGAGATAAAATATCTGAAAATATTAACACTGTATCGGAATATCTATGCCCTCCATGAACGACTGTTTTCATATCGAACTTATATGGATATTCCAGATACACTATCACATAAGAAATCAGCTATTTCAAAAAATGGTTCAAAATACAGATATAGAAAGAATGATTTCTTTAACGTTGTTATCGCATTTCGTTGTTTGCTTCCTATATCATACTTCTCTTCCAACTTCCCTTTTTATAAAATCCCACAGAAAGCAGGGTTCCAAGCGTCCAGCCCACAGGCCAGGAAAGCCAGATTCCCACAGCGCCCCAGAACTTTGCAAAAACAAATGCCAGCACTACTCGCAGCAGCAAATCTGCAAAAGTGCTGACCATGAACGCTTTCATGGCTCCGCTGCCTCTTAACACCCCGTCTGAGGTCAGCTTCAGGCAAATCAGGAAGTAAAAAGGCGTTACAATTCTACAGAATTGAATTCCCGTATTACGGGCAAGTTCCGTACTGCCCTCGTTCATAAACATATCCAGACACGGCCCGGCAAAACCGAACAGGAGGATAAAAGCCACCGCTGCAACCCCAAGAGCCAGAAGAACTCCTGTCTTAAATCCTTCTTTTACCCGCTGGGTCTTGCCTGCCCCCATATTCTGGGCCGTAAAACTGGATACACTGTTTCCAATGGTTGTGAAACAGGTAATACTAAACGTATTCAGCTTAATAGCCGCCGAGTATCCTGCAATAACCGAGGAACCATAGCTGTTAATCAGCCCCTGGATAAACATGTTTCCCACGGAAACAAAGCTCTGCTGCAAAATACTGGGAACCGCTACCACCGCAATCTTCTTCAATTCCGAAACACTAAACTTCGGATATGGTGCCTCTGTCCGGATTTCCCCTATCCGCTTTTTCAAAACAGCCAAAGACAGAAGACATGCCACACCCTGAGCCAGAAAGGTCGCCCAGGCCACACCTGCCACACCCATATGAAAATCTGCTACAAACAGCCAGTCCAGAAAAACATTGCCCAGAGAGGATGCAATAAGAAAATACAGGGGTGTCCTGCTGTCCCCCAGGCTGTTAAAAATTCCTGTTGCTACATTATAAAGAAATAAAAACACAAAACCGCCAATGTAAATCTGCAGATACAGCTTACCGTCTGCAAAAATATTTTCCGGTGTATTGACCAGCCTCATCATACCGCCGGAAGCGAAAATCCCCAATACCATCAGCAGCGCAGACAGCACAAAGCCGCTGATAATAGCTGTGGAAACTGCGGATTTCAGGTTTTCGTACCGCTTTGCCCCAAAAAGCTGGCTGACAATAATGGTACAGCCTATTTGACAGCCAATGGCAACTGCCATAAAAATCATGGTAATGGGATAGCTGGCTCCTACTGCCGCCAGAGCATCTTCCCCTGCAAATTTTCCGGCAATGACACTGTCGGCAATATTATACACCTGCTGAAAAATCACCCCGATAAACATAGGAAGCGAAAATCGCCATAGTACGGAACCGGGACGTCCTGTTGTTAAATCTTTTATCATATCGTATTCCTTTCCTGCAACACACTTCTGCCAAACAAAAAACACCGTCCCCGCAGCTCTACGTCTGCAAAAACAGTGCCTTTCAGTGCGCCTTCAGGGACTCGAACCCTGGACAAATAGATTAAGAGTCTACTGCTCTACCAACTGAGCTAAAGGCGCTTGTTTATTTATTTGTATTGCTTAATGCAAGAAGTATTATAACCGATTGATTTACAAAATGCAAGATTATTTTTAACATTTTTATGTTTTTATTTTGAAACATTTTATAATTCCTTTACAAATAATTTGTTTTGTGGGATTGACAGATTCGGACTATCGTGATAGTCTAACAGTATACTATTGCAATAGTCTAAGAGAGGTAACTAATTATGAACATCAAAATGTATGAATCTGAATTACATGTCATGGAAGTTTTATGGGAAAGAGGTGATTTGCCGGCAAAAGAAATTGCCGGAGTTCTCAATGAGAAAATCGGTTGGAACAAAAATACCACTTACACAGTGATTAAAAAGTGTATCAGCAAAGGCGCTGTCCAGCGTTACGGAACAAATTTTATGTGCAGACCGCTGATTACCCGGAAACAGGTGCAGGTTTTTGAAACCAATGAATTAATCGGCAAAGTCTTCCACGGCTCCCGGTTGGAATTTTTCAATACTTTTCTAAAAGAAGAAACCTTTACACCGGAAGAACTGGATGACCTGAAAAAGCTGATTCAGAAAATAGAATGAGGGAATTTCTATGGTTTATTTTGAAATTGGTCTATATATGCTTTTGCAGCTGCCTTTTTTGTATCTTATCCAAAAAACGGCGCTGAAAAACTGTTCCGGAAATAAGAAACTGCGGCTCTGGAAGCTTTTTATAATCCGTGCCTTTGTGCCCTGCTCGATTCCGTTTACCATTGGAATCACACACACACTTCCTCTTTCGGGCAGTACAAACACAACTTACACAGGTACAAAAGAAGGCCTTTACAATGCCGCAAAACACCGTTGGGATTTTACATCTGTCTTATTGGGTATCTGGATAGCGGTTGCTCTGACACTGCTTTTCCTCTATCTGCTGCTATATGCCAAAAGCAAACAGATTTTACTGCAGTCCGTACCTATGACAGAAGAAGAAATACAAGCGTTTCTGCCCGTATGGGCTGACTGGAAAGTCCCCCTTTCTTACTCTGACCAGTGTACTTCTCCAGTAGTCTGCGGTATCCGAAAGCCCGGAATTGTGTTTTCCCGTAATGCGAAGGGTTTATCCGTATCAGATAAACGACTTATCCTTCTTCACGAATACATGCATATCAAGGGGCATGATAATTTGTGGAAATTCCTTTCCGGTCTGGTTGTTTGTCTCTACTGGTTCAACCCTCTGGTGTGGCTGTTCTATTTCAAATTCAGTCAGGAACTGGAGTTATGCTGTGATGAACGGGTTCTGCACTTTCTGCATACTGCAGACGCACGGAAAGCCTATGCCAACAGTATTCTGCACTTTGCTGTTTTAAGAAACGGATTCCCTCTATTTGAAAGTGGATTCGCAAAGAACGAAACAAAAGAAAGGATTGTAGCCATTATGACTTATAAAAAACATAAAAAATTTTTATTCTCCGCTTCTGCGGCTCTGATATTGTGCGGTATCACTTTGTTTACTGCACCGCATATAAAAGCTCAGGAAAGCAACGATGTCAACACACCCATGACCGTGCAGAATAACGACGAGACAAGTATGCAGGCCGAACTGCCGGAGGAGGAACTATCGGAAGAATATCCGTCGGACGCTGCCGATGCCTTTGAAACAGCTGACTTGAATATCGCAGATGCAAATCTGGATGGACTTGTAGAATTGGCTGCAAATGGCTCTCTTTCAGAAGAAAAGACAACGGCTGTCATAAACGCTTTTCATGAAAGAAATCGTAGAATTTGTGCGGAGTATGAAAAAGCCCATACAACGAAATAATTGATAAAAGGCTGTTGTATCCATATAAAACAGAATACAACAGCCTCTAAATTTAATTTCATTCCTTTATTTTTCCAAATGCACAGCCCCATATTTCCGAATACGCAGCGGATAAATATTCTCCTTATTCATAAACTTGGAGAGATACTGTACATATGCCTCTACATCTTTTTCCGCAACAATACTCATAATCACTCCCGCAAATCCGCCGCCATGAACTCTGCAGCATCCGTCTTTGACTTTTTTCAGGAAAAATTCAGTCAAAGCCAGATACAGCGTAATTTTCTGCTCTTTATAGTTGGACAGAGAGCAGCAATTCTGCAGAAGTTCCCAGGAAGACCTGCCGGATTCTTCCAGAATCTTTAACAGTTTTTCACCGTCTCCTTTGGCAATGGCTTCTGTCGCCTGATTTACTCTGTCGTTTTCTGTAAAGAAATGAAAAGCTCTCAGAATTCCTCTGTCGTTTTCGCAGTCTTCCAGAATTTCCGGCAGTTTTTCCATAAGGGTTTCCATGTCGCTTTCCGCCAGTCTGGATACCCCCAGACGCTTGGCAATTTCCTTCATCTCTACCGGAACGTCACTGTACTCCTGACTTAAATCTGCATGTCCTTTCCCTGTATTTACAATCACCAGTCGGTATCCGAAATCTTCAAAGCCAAAATTCAGCTTTTCATAAGACACATCTTCAGAAAAATCCAGCAAAATCGGGCCGCCAACAGCACAGGCCATCTGGTCCATAAGTCCGGAAGCCTTGTCCCAGTAGTGGTTTTCTGCATACTGACCGATTTTCGCATAACTGGTGTAATCCAATTTTCCATCATTGAAAAAATAATTTATCATAGAACACAATAACATTTCAAAAGATGCGGAAGAGCTGACACCGGCAGAACTGATAACTTCTGTGGAAATATAAGCCCGGAAACCGGAAATCTGGAATCCAAATTCCTGCACTGCTTTTATCATTCCCGCAACCAGGGAAACCGTTCCATGGTTTTTGGGCACTTTATCCACTTGTGTCACATCAATCACTACGCGCTTTTCATAGCCTTCGCTGACAATTTCCACAATCTTGCTGTCATTGGGAAACGCGGCGCCGATGGTATCCATATTGATGCTGGCTGCTATGACTTTTCCTCCGTTATGGTCTGTATGGTTTCCCACAATCTCTGTTCTTCCCGGCGCAGAGAAAAATTCCATCTGGCTGCTCTGAAAACACTTTTCATAATTTTCCGCCAGTTTTTCAAAACGCTGGCTGCTCTTTTCCGTTTCCCCGTACACTTCTTTTAATAACATCTCATTTGGTATCTGCATATCCCATTCTCCTTCATTTTTATTGCCTGACGCTTTCTACTTCCCATTATATCCGTCCCACCAATCGCCGCCATAAAAATACTGCACAAAACCAGTAATATATTGCGAAAATATTTTAATTATAGTAACATAGAAAGAAAAAACAGAATTATATTGAGATATTCTGTCTTATGGGAGATTGTCATGCAGATTGTTACCAACCAATTTCAGAAAGAATTAAAAGAACATGGAAATTATGCTTTTCCCCTTCTGGTCAGTCAGGAAAGCCTCTCTAAATATGAATCCGGTTCCTTCCTCTGGCACTGGCATCCGGAAATTGAACTGACTTACATTACCAGGGGAGAAATGACTTACAAAGTCAACCACAACACCTATCATCTGCACCCAAAGGACGCGCTGTTCGGCAACACCGGAACCCTGCACATGGGCTGCCGGTATGAAAATCAGGACTGCGAATATACCTCCATTACCTTTGACCCCAAATTAATCTACGGATATGACAACAGCATTGTTTACCAAAAATACGTAAAACCTGTGCTGCAAAATTTCTCACTGCCTGCCATACACTTAAATGGAGCAGAGTCCTGGCACGCGGAGGCCTTGCATTGTATTGAGGAAATGATTCGGATAAATACGGAACAGTCCCGCACTTTTGAAATAGAAATGATAGTGAAATTAGAACAGTTCTGGCAGCTTTTGTTTCTGCATGCTGTCTCTGCTTCAGAAGAAATGCCTTTTGACAAGCGCAATTATGAAAGAATACGGGATATTTTATCTTACATTGAAAACAACTATGCTTCGCTTCTGACTCTGGATGATATTGCTGAGCACATACACCTGTGTAAAAGCGAGTGTTCCCGCATGTTCAAAAAATATATGAAAATGTCTCTGTTTGAATTTATTTTGCAGTATCGCATTGAAAAGAGTGTGGAATATCTTGGGAACACCAGTTATACCATAACGGAAATTGCCCAGCGGGTGGGTTTTCATGATTCCAATTATTTTACTAAGGTGTTTCGGGCGCAAAAGGGATGTACCCCGTCGAAATTTCGGAAGAATATGCAGGACTTCTGAATACCATACACAAAAAGGGCGCAATTGCAAGTATTCCAACGCTTTGCAATCGTGCCCTTTTCTTTCTTTTCACTTCTTCTTAATCCGCACCGTTCCCAGTGTCTTCTCTACTTCTTCTATGGATTTCAGCACCTCTGCCGACTTCTTCCCGGTTCTGCGGCTCTCATAAGCCCACTGGAAAAGCGCACCCTGCATGCCGCTGCCTTTTTTCCTTGCCATACGCACCTGCACAAAGTTTCTTTTCTATATCTTATGTCTTACACATTCCCTGGTGCAGGTTCTATCTGGCCGCAATCAGCTTGTGAATGGGATTTCCCATAGAGGAAAATTTCTCCTCATACTCGGTCATCACATTTCCCTCATTGAGCGCCGGGTCATGGTGCAAATCAAAGGTATGGGCCACCAAGTGCCACTTACTCTCCTGAATTTCCTCCAGAGAAAACTCAAACAACTCGCGGTTATCCGTCTTAAATTCTATCACGCCTTCTTTTGCCAGAATCCGGTCATATCTTTCCAGAAACTGCCTGGAAGTCAGTCTGCGCTTGGCATGGCGCTCTTTTGGCCAGGGATCGGAAAAATTCAGATAAATCTTTTCCACCTCTCCCTCATCAAAAACAAGGGGAAGCTCTCTTGCATCCATGCGTATAAAAAACAGATTCTTTGGCCGAGTTCCCTGCTCTTCCCTCTCTTCCATTTTCTGTAAAGCCCGCAGCAGCACACTGTCGTACATCTCGATTCCCACAAAATTCACAAGGGGATTTCTCTTGGCCATATCCATAATAAACCGGCCTTTTCCCATGCCTACCTCGATGGAGATGGGATTGTCATTGCCGAAAACTTCCCGCCATTTCCCCTTTTTCTCCTGTACGTTGTGAACAACATAGTTACTCTCTTCAATGGCGTCCTTTGCACCCGGTATATTTCTAAGCCTCATTGGGTTTTCCTGCCTTTCATGGTCATTTTCACTTTAAGAGTATAGCTGATATATACGATAATTTTCAAGAGATTTTTGAAAAATACAGATTGCATGAACGTTCCATAAACCACGAAAATCCGTATCATTCTGTGGCATAAATATTTTTCTCCTCATTTCGTCGTTTTTCTCTCTATCGTCTTTCTCTTTCTGCATTTTTTTTGCATTTAAAATAGATTCCCTCTGTTTTTCATATACTTTCTATTCATTCTACCTGAATTTTCCAAAATCGAAATACAATTTCATATGACTTTTTCTCTAAAATGGTGTATGATAAACAGTGCAGAATATATTATGAAGGAGGAGAGCCTATGGAAGACATTATCAGCAAGCTTGCAGAAATAGAAGCTGCCGCCTCCCATATTATGGACGATGTCGCAGAGCAGAAAAAACAACTCGCCCGGGAATATGAGGAATCCATTCAGAACTTTGATGATACCATAGACAGGGAAGTTCAGGAAAAGTCTGAGACTATCCGCAGAGAACTGGAAGTCCGAATGAAAGACGAACTGGCAAAGCAAAGGTCTGAAACGGAAACTGTTTTAAGCCAGATGGAAAGTTACTACGAAACTCACCACTCCCAGCTGGCAAAGCAAATCTATGATAAAATATTAAGGATGTGATACTATGGGAAGTCTGCTTTCATACAGCGGTCTGTCCACGAAAATCCGTGCCATGCAGAGTAAACTCATCCGGGAAAGCCAGTATCAGGAGATTTCCCAGATGGACTCTGTTACCCAGGTGGTTGCCTATCTGAAAAAGCAGCCGGGATTTTCGGATTTGTGGGCCGACCTTGACGAAAACAGCCTGCACAGAGGCGATATAGAAAAGCTTCTGGTTCATACCATACATCAGAATTTTGCCAAACTGTACCGCTTTGCCAACCCGCAGCAGAGAACTTTCATGGCCCTGTATTTTAAACGCTATGAACTCTCTGTCATGAAGGACTGCCTGCGGAAAGTCTTTGACAAGGGTCACGCAGATTTGGATTTGTCGCTGTTCAAAGAATTTTTCGACCGACATTCCAGACTGGACATTGAAAAGCTGGCTGCCTCGTCTACAGTTGCAGAATTTATCAGCAATCTGCAGGGTTCTGAGTATTATGCCCCGCTCATAAAACTGGGCGGCGACTCCACACCCAGTATTTTTGATTATGGTATGGCGTTGGACCAGTATTACTTTGCCAACATCTGGTCTGTAAAAGAAAAACTGTTTAAAAAACGGGATTTGCAGGAAATCACCAAAGCCTATGGCAATAAATTCGACATGCTGAATCTGCAATGGATTTACCGTTCCAAAAAATATTACCATATGGCGCCGGTGGACATCTATGCACTTCTGATTCCCGTTCATTACCGCCTCACCAAAAAAGAGATTTCTTCGCTGGTGGAGGCCGCGGATGAAGAGGAATTTCGGAGAGTTCTGGATACCACTTACTATAAGAAACGTTTCCCCGCCCTTGCCCCGGAGAAACTGGAAGATTTCTACAATCTGAATCTGAAAACGATTCTGGAAACAGAGGCAAGAAAATATCCACACTCAGTAATTATGATTTACTCATACCTCTATCACAAGGAGCATGAGGTTGACAGGCTGACAACAGCGGTCGAATGTGTCCGCTATGGACTTTCACCTGCTGAGACCATGGATTATATTGCAAAAACTTAATAACTCGGAGGTGATTACATGATTGAGAAAATGAAATTCTTAAGCATTACCGGTCCGAAATCTGACATTGATCGAGTGGTAAACCAATACCTCTCCAAATACGAGATTCATCTGGAAAATGCCATGGCCCAGCTAAGCCAGATACAGCATTTATCCCCTTATATCCAGATAAATCCATATAAAGATTTGCTCTCCAGGGTCAATGAATTCGCCGGACTGCTGAAGAATCCCAAAGATGTTCCCGTGGGGGATATTTCTCTTGAGGAAATTCAGGCTCTTGTAGACTCTCTTGGCAGCCGAATTTCCAAAATCAATGGAACATGCGAAAAACTCGCCGAGGAACGCGCTTCTCTGACAGAGGATTTGAAGTGGATGACTCCGTTTCTCACTCTGCCGGAAGATATCGACAAGCTGATTCATTACCGCTTTGTCCAGGTGCGTTTCGGAAGAATCCCGGTAGAATATTACGGCAAATTTAAAGAATACGTTTATGACAACCTGGATACCATGTTCTTCCCCTGCCATCAGGACGATTATGTATGGGGACTTTACTTCGTGCTCTGGACGAAAATGGAACAGGTGGACGCCGTGTTCTCTTCCATGCATTTTGAACGTATTTATCTGAAAAAGGACCATTATTTTGGTACACCGGAAAAAATTCATGCAGAACTGGAAGCGCGGCTGGAAAATGTAAACCGGGAATATACCCGCTGCCAGGAAGAAATGCAGGCGCTTTTAGAAGGAGATGCCAAATCCATTCTCTCCGCCCAGGCTGCTTTAAACGCGCTTTCCACCAACTTTGATGTGCGCAAAGTGGCCGCCTGTGTCAAAGAACATCAGGAAACATTCTATATATTATGCGGGTGGATGAGCGAAGGGGACTGCAAGTCCTTTATGGCAGAAATTGAACATGACCCCAACCTGTTCTGTGTGGTGGAGGACGACCAGAACCAGGTTCGCTGCAAGCCCCCTACCAAGCTGAAAAACCCGAAAATTTTCAAACCTTTTGAAATGTATATCAAGATGTACGGTCTGCCGGATTACCATGAAATCGACCCCACCATCTTCGTGGCGCTGACGTATTCCTTTATCTTCGGCATCATGTTCGGAGATGTGGGACAGGGACTTCTCCTGGCAGTCGGCGGTTTCCTGCTCTATAAGCTGAAAAAAATGGATTTAGCCGCTATTATCGGAACTGCGGGTATCTTCTCTACTTTCTTCGGTTTTATGTTCGGAAGTATTTTCGGATTTGAAGATATCATCGACGCCGTATGGCTGCGGCCTTCGGAAGCCATGACTTTAGTTCCGGGACTTGGAAATATGAATACCGTGTTTGTGGCTGCTATTGTATTTGGTATGTTTTTGATTCTCATTACCATGATTTTCCACATTATCAATGCCGTAAAGGTCAAAAATGTGGAGGGTATCTGGTTTGACCAAAACTCGGTCTGCGGTCTGGTGTTCTATGGAGCCCTTACCCTCTGTGCACTCCTGTATCTTACGGGAAATGCCCTTCCGGCAACCATTGTTCTGGCTGTGATGTTCCTTGTACCGCTGGTTATCATTATGTTAAAGGAACCCATTACCCGGCTGGCAGAAAAGAAAACACCTGCCATTGAGGGCAGCAAGCCCATGTTCTTTGTACAGAGCTTTTTTGAATTATTTGAAATTATGCTGAGTTTCCTGTCCAATACCCTTTCCTTTGTGCGTATCGGTGCATTCGCTGTCAGTCATGCCGCTATGATGGGCGTGGTTCTGATGCTGGCCGGTGCGGAAAGCGGAGGCAATATCAACTGGCTGATTATCGTGCTGGGCAATGCCTTTGTATGCGCCATGGAGGGCCTGATTGTAGGTATCCAGGTGCTTCGTCTGGAATACTACGAAATGTTCAGCCGTTTCTACAAGGGCAGCGGCAAGGAATTCCGTCCTTTCTTAAAGCATATAAACAGCAGACGGACTTCCGAAGAGGCATAAACCATACAAATTCATTTGATTTATAGGAGGATATTATTATGACAACCATGATTCAGATTCTTACAGCAGCAGCTTTGATTTTAAGCATTATCGTACCTTTCGGCGCTTTCTTTTTAGGAGAGAAAAATAAAAAACGCTATAAAAAATCCCTGGCCTGCAACTGTTTCTTCTTCTTCGGCAGTCTTTTCGTGGGAACGATTGTGATGCTCAGCGGCACTATGACTGCACATGCAGCCGCAGGCGGAGCTGATTTGGCCACCGGTATGGGTTACATCGGCGCGGCGCTGGTTACCGGACTTTCCGGCATTGGTTCCGGTATTGCGGTTGCAAGCTCTGCCAGCGCTGCTTTGGGAGCTATCAGCGAAGACGGTTCTCTTTTTGGTAAATCCATGATTTTCGTAGCTATGGCCGAAGGTATTGCTTTATACGGTCTGATTATTTCTTTCATGATTCTTGGTAGACTGGGATAACAGGTGATGTCTTATGAAAATGTTTTTAATCAGTGACAACATTGACACCTATACAGGTATGCGTCTGGCAGGTGTAGAGGGGGTTGTGGTGCATGAGCGGGAGGAACTCCGGCAGGCTTTAGAGAGCGCCATTTCAAACAAAGAAAACGGTATCATTCTTCTGACCGAAAAATTCGGCAAAGAGTTTCCCGATATTATTGACGACGTGCGTTTAAACCACCGTCTCCCCCTGCTGATTGAAATTCCTGACCGGCACGGTACAGGACGCGCCCCGGACTTTATTACTTCTTATGTAAACGAAGCTATTGGACTAAAATTATGACAAGAAGGTGATAGATATGACAACAGAGGAAAAACTGCAGCATTTCTATGATGTTTCCATGAACAGTGCACAGGAAGAGGCTCAAAAGGCCATTTCCGAATACCGCGCTTCTCTGGAGCAGGAAATGGAACAGCACAAACGGGAAAAACAGGCTGCTTCTGACAATCGGTTTAAAATAGAATCTGAAAATGCTGCCAGAGAAATCAACAAGGCACTGTCCGCAGAACACCTGCATATTAAGAGAAAACTCTCTAAAAAACAGCAGGCTTTAAAGGAAAAACTCTTTGCAGAAGTAGAAGATTTGCTGAAAACCTTTTGCCGCCAGCCGGAATATACAGACTGGATGGAAGAGAAAATCCGCGCCGCTCTTGCAGTTGCGGGAAACGACGAGGTGAAGATTTATGTAAACTCTTCCGACGCAGCGCTTTTAGAAGAACTGGAAAAACGCACAGGAATGACTCCTCTTCTGTCTGACACAGACTTTATGGGAGGTATCCGGGCGGTAATTCCCGATAAAAATATTCTGATTGACAACACATTCCTCACATGCTTTGAGAATGAAAAGGAAAGCTTTAACTTTGACGGAGGGATAAGACATGAGTAAAACCGGTATCATTTACGGCATTAACGGCCCTGTCATTTACCTGAAGGGGAATACAGGCTTTAAGATGTCTGAAATGGTTTATGTAGGACAGGAAAACCTGGTGGGCGAGGTCATTTCCCTGAAAAAAGACGCCACTACTGTACAGGTTTTCGAGGAAACCAGTGGACTGAAACCGGGGGAAACGGTAACCGCCAGCGGTGACGCTATTTCCGTCACTCTGGGTCCCGGTATTCTGGACAATATTTTTGACGGTATCCAAAGACCGCTTTCCGTCATTGCAGAGCAGTCCGGAAAATACATTTCCAGAGGTATGCAGGTATCTTCTCTGGACACAGAAAAACTCTGGGACGTGCACATGACCATTACAGAGGGCATGGAAGTATACGGAGGCACCATCATCGCAGAAGTGCCGGAAACAGCTTCTATTGTACACAAATCCATGGTGCCTCCCAACCTCCACGGTACGATAAAGTCCGTAGTATCTGACGGAAAGTACAACATTACCCAGACACTTGCTGTCCTGACTTTAGAAGACGGTACGGAATATCCGCTGAAACTGGCACAGAAATGGCCTATCCGTATTCCCCGTCCCACCAGCAAGCGTTACCCGGCTTCTAAGCCTCTGGTGACGGGACAGCGTATTCTGGATACTTTGTTCCCCATTGCAAAAGGCGGTACAGCAGCCGTTCCAGGCGGATTTGGTACGGGCAAAACCATGACCCAGCACCAGATTGCCAAGTGGTCTGACGCGGACATCATTATCTACATCGGCTGCGGCGAGCGTGGAAATGAAATGACCCAGGTTCTGGAAGATTTCTCCAAGCTTCATGACCCCAAGACAGGAAATGCTCTGATGGCTCGTACTTCCCTGATTGCCAACACTTCCAACATGCCTGTGGCTGCCCGTGAGGCTTCTATTTACACAGGTATTACCATGGCGGAATATTACCGTGACATGGGCTATGATGTAGCAATTATGGCGGACTCCACTTCCCGCTGGGCAGAAGCCCTGCGAGAACTTTCCGGACGTCTGGAGGAAATGCCTGCTGAGGAAGGTTTTCCGGCTTATCTGGCTTCCCGCCTGTCTTCCTTTTACGAAAGAGCCGGCATGATGCAGAATTTAAACGGCACAGAAGGTTCCGTGTCCATTATCGGCGCGGTTTCCCCACAGGGCGGTGACTTCTCCGAGCCCGTTACCCAGAACACCAAGCGTTTCGTCCGCTGCTTCTGGGGACTGGACAAATCCCTGGCCTATGCCAGACATTTCCCTGCCATTCACTGGCTTACCAGCTACAGCGAATATCTGGGAGATTTGTCCTACTGGTACAGCCAGCATGTGTCTCCGAAATTTGTGGATTACCGAAACCGCATCATGGCAATCTTAAACTCAGAAAGCAGTCTCATGGAGATTGTAAAACTTATCGGAAGCGACGTGCTGCCTGATGACCAGAAGCTGACTCTGGAAATCGCCCGCGTAGTACGCCTGGGCTTTTTGCAGCAGAATGCCTTCCACCCGGACGACACCTGCGTGTCTTTGGAAAAGCAGTTTAAAATGATGGAAATTATCCTGTATCTGTACAAGAAATGCAGAGCCCTAATCAATATGGGCATGCCGGTATCTGTGCTGAAACAGGAGAACATCTTTGAAAAAATTATTTCAATTAAATACGACGTGCCAAATGACCGCCTGGACATGATGGCGGATTACAAAGAGGCCGTGGACGATTTCTATAACACCGTAATGGAAAAGAACGCATAAGGAGGGACTGATTTATGGCAATAGAATATCTTGGTTTAAGTGAAATCAATGGCCCTCTGGTGGTTCTGGAGGGTGTCAAAGACGCAGCTTTCGATGAAATCGTGGAGTTCCGCGTTGAGGACGGCAGCCGCAAGCTGGGGCGTATTGTGGAAATCTATGAAGACAAGGCTGTGATTCAGGTATTTGAGGGAACGGAAAATATGTCCCTTTTGAACACACACACACGCCTCAGCGGGCATCCCATGGAAGTCGAACTTTCCCCGGACATTCTGGGACGTACCTTTAACGGTATCGGAAAGCCCATTGACCGCTTAGGGCCTGTGATTCCGGAAATGAAACTGAACATCAACGGTCTGCCCTTAAATCCGGTCACACGGGAATATCCTCGAAACTTTATTCAGACAGGTATCTCTGCGATTGACGGTCTGACCACCCTGATTCGGGGACAGAAACTGCCGATTTTCTCCGGAAACGGTCTTCCCCATGACCAGCTTGCCGCACAGATTGTGCAGCAGGCATCTTTAGGAAGCAACAGCGATGAGAAATTTGCCATTGTCTTTGCCGCAATGGGTGTGAAATACGATGTAGCGGAATTTTTCCGCCGTACCTTTGAGGAAAGCGGCGTATCCGACCATGTGGTTATGTACCTGAACCTGGCAAATGACCCGGTAGTGGAACGTCTGATTACTCCGAAGGTGGCATTGACGGCTGCAGAATATCTGGCCTTTGAAAAGGGCATGCACATTCTGGTTATCCTCACAGATATTACTTCCTTCTGTGAGGCCATGCGTGAAGTTTCCTCCTCCAAGGGGGAAATTCCTTCCAGAAAGGGTTATCCGGGCTATCTTTACAGTGAACTGGCCACGCTTTATGAACGGGCGGGCATTGTCCGGGGCGGTACGGGTTCTGTTACACAGATTCCCATTCTTACCATGCCAAACGACGACATTACTCACCCTATCCCCGACCTGACGGGCTATATTACCGAGGGACAGATTGTTCTGGACAGACAGCTGCACGGACAGTCCATTTACCCGCCGATTAACGTACTGCCTTCCCTGTCCCGTCTGATGAAGGACGGCATTGGTGAAGGATTTACAAGGGAAGACCACCAGGACGTAGCCAACCAGCTTTTCTCCTGCTACGCCAAAGTAGGAGATGCCAGAGCCCTGGCTTCCGTTATCGGTGAGGATGAGCTCTCTCCTCTGGATAAGAAATATCTGAAGTTTGGTACGGCCTTTGAAGAGGAATTTGTAGGACAGCGGGCCGACGAAAACCGAACCATTCAGGAAACACTGGATAAGGGCTGGGAACTTCTGGGCATGATTCCGAGAGAGGAACTGGACCGTATTGATACCAAGATTTTGGACAAATATTATCACCCAATAGAAGAAGAGAGGTGATTGCATGGACCCGAATACCTTTCCCACCAAGGGAAATCTCATACTGGCCAAAAATTCCCTGGTACTTTCCAGGCAGGGATTTGACTTGATGGATAAAAAGCGAAATATCCTTATCCGGGAACTGATGGACTTAATCGACCAGGCCAAGGATATTCAGTCTCAGATTGACGTGACTTTCCGCACGGCCTATGCGGCTTTGCAGAAAGCGAATATGGAAATCGGCATCAGCAATGTGCAGGAAATTTCCAGAACTGTGCCTGTAGAAAACTCCATTTCCATAAAGACCCGCAGTGTCATGGGAACGGAAATCCCTCTGGTGCGTTCCGAGCCTTCCTCAGACGCTCCCACCTACGCTTACTATGGCACCAAGGCGTCTCTGGACGAGGCAAGGGCTGCTTTTGAAAAGGTGAAAGAACTGACCATTCGCCTGTCCATGGTGGAAAATTCCGCTTATCGGCTGGCTGTGAATATTAAGAAAACCCAGAAGCGGGCCAATGCGCTGAAAAATATCACCATTCCCAAGTTTGAGGCATTGACAAAGAGCATTTCAAACGCTTTGGAAGAGAAAGAAAGGGAAGAATTCACCAGGCTGAAGGTGATTAAGAGAATGCAAAGCAAGTAAGAGAAAGACAAGGAGCTATCGGGAAATAGATAGCCCCTTGTCTTTCTCATTTTCACTCCGGTATCGTCAATATAAATCTGCTGCCTTCTCCCAGTGTGCTCTCCACCTTCACATCCGCACCTAAAAACATGCTTCCGTGCTTCACAATGGAAAGCCCCAGCCCGGTTCCGCCGATGGCTTTGGAATGGCTCTTATCCACACGGTAAAATCTTTCGAAGATGCGCATTTTATCTTCTTCTGATATACCGATTCCTGTATCCTCCACCACAATCTGCGCATTCCCTTCCACCTCGGAAATGTTCACCGTCAAACTGCCGCTCTGCTTGTTATATTTCAAACCGTTATCACAGAGATTATACAGCACCTCTTCCAGAATTACCTTCACGGTGTTCACCTTTACATGAGGGCCATAGAGATACAGATGAATATTTTTCTCTGCTGCACGCTCTTCCAGCCGTTTCAGAATTTCCCTTGCCGCTTCATACAAATCCACGTCTTCTTTTTCACAGAAAAACTTGCCTTCGTCCAGTTGGGAAATCTTAATAACATCATTTACCAGCGTAATCAGTCTTTGCGCTTCTTTAAAAATTCTGCCTGCAAATTTCTTCGTATCCTCCGGCTTCACAAATCCGTCATTGATGATTTCCGCAAATCCTGAAATGGAAGTCAGGGGTGTTTTCAGTTCATGAGACACATTTGCCGTAAATTCCCGGCGCATTTGTTCACCCTTCATGCGCTCTGTCACGTCCAGAATTACAATCACCGCACCGGTTACTTTCTTTTCCTTCCAAACCGGGTTTGCTGCTACCTGGCAGCTTCTTCCCTGAAATTCCAGATTCGTAACCATGTGTTTTCCTTCCAGCACACGCTCTATCAGATTCTGGAAGCCCTCGCTCCGATTCAGAGTCAGCACACTTCTGCGTCCGGTCTGGGCTTCTGCGCCCAACAGTCTTAAAGCACTGGAATTATAAGAAAGCACCTCTGTATGGGCATCGATGACCAGAAAACCTTCTTCCATATTTTCCGTAATAATGGAAAATTCCTCCTGCTGCCTTTTGGCCTCTGCAATTTCATGCTTCAAGGACTTCTGCTGACGGTTGATTTTTGTCAGAAGCGGCGCAATCTCATCATAAATCTGATTTTCTTCCGGATGTTCCAAATCCAGAGCGTTCACCGGATCCACAATATGGCGTGATACCCTTGAAGCAATCCATGCAGCCAGAGCCGTTACAGCCACCAGCATAATCAGCAGCGGCTGAATCATTCCCCGCAAAAGCGCCGGAAGATTGTACTGCACACTGGAAACTCTGAGAACGGTTCCATCTTTTAGTTTCATGGCATAGTACAGAGTCTTCCTGGAAAGTGTATCCGAATTCCGCACAGCCGTGCCGGAGCCCGTTTTCTGCGCTTCTTCGATTTCTTCTCTTTGGGCATGGTTCTCCATGGATTCCGAGTCTGCCACATTGTCAAAAAGCACTGTTCCGTCTTCATCAATATACGTCACACGCTCCGCCTGTGCCGGAAGGGCTTCCAACGCATCAATCCCGTCTCGCTCCACAGCAATGGCAAGGTAAGCTGCTT
The DNA here is from genome assembly GCF_013304445.1 of Blautia hansenii. GTDB lineage: Bacteria > Bacillota > Clostridia > Lachnospirales > Lachnospiraceae > Blautia. The sequence continues at coordinate 80,557 of NZ_JAAITA010000011.1, read as the reverse complement.
CTGTTTTCAATTCCTTTTGCAGCTGATTCCCGAAATAATGGTATAGAATCCCCAGCGTCACTCCCGTACATGTTGCCAGTACAATGAGAGAAACCGCAAAAATGGATTTAAAAATTCGTTTTGTCATGATGACCCTCCTATTTTATATCCCATACCACGGACAGTCTCAATATAATGCCCGGCATCTTTCAGTTTCTGACGCAGCGTCCGGATATGCACGTCCACAGTTCTGCTCTCACCGTCAAACTGATAGCCCCAGATTTTATCCAGAAGCTGTGCTCTGGTAAATACAATCCCCGGATTGGAGAGCAGAAGCAAAAGAATTTCAAACTCCTTTAACGTCAGGGTAATCTCCTCTCCATCTACCTTCACCTGATGTTTTTTCTGTGAAACATACAAATTTCCCAGGGTGTATTCCGTATCCGTACCTTCACTTTTTCCGCTCCTTCTAAGCAGGGCTTTCACTCTGGATACCAGTTCCATCATGCGGAAAGGCTTTGGAATATAGTCGTCTGCGCCGCTGTCCAGTCCTTTGACCGTATCGTATTCACTGCCTTTTGCAGTCAGCATGGCAATAGGAACCTGTTTTGTATCGCTGCGCTTTCTCAGCTTTTGCAGTATGCTCAGTCCGTCTTCTTCCGGCAGCATAATGTCCAGAAGAATCAAATCCGGCACCCTTTTCTCCAGGGTTTCCCAGAAGTCCGAAGGCATGGAAAAGCCTTCTGCTTCTATCCCCTGACTGTTCAGGGTATACACTACCAGTTCCCGGATACTTTCATCATCTTCAACTAAATAAACCATTCTCACTACTCCTGTCTGAGTTCTTGATGCGAGCCTGTAATGGAATATTCCACCCACTGGGCAATATTCTCGGCATGGTCTCCGATGCGCTCAAAATATTTGGCAATCATAATCAGGTCAATATAATACTCAGCATTTTTAGAATCCTTTTCCATCATGGCCGGCAGCTCTGTTTTTATTTTTAAGAATAAATCATCTACTACATCATCATATTTTACTACAGCTGCGGCTGCTTTTAAATCCTTTTTTACAAAGGAATTAATGCTTTCTGTTACCATTTTAATAGTGGCTTCCGCCATTTCCCCGATATGGATTTTGTGGGCAATTTCCTTTACCTGCATAAATCTGGCCATATCCGCAATATCCTGCGCCTGGTCTCCGATTCTTTCCATATCGGAAATCATTTTCAGCGCAGAAGAAATTTCACGCAAATCCTTTGCCACCGGCTGCTGCTGCAAAAGCAGCTTCATGCAAAGGGTCTCTATCTCACGTTCCTTGTGATTGACTTCCTCTTCAATCCGGTCTACATCGCTGACTCTGGTGTCCTCTGGATTTTGCAGCAGCTCTACGGCTCTTCGGATGGCTCTTTCACACAGCGACCCCATCTTAATCAATTCCACATTCAATTCTTCAAGCTGCTGGTCGAATCTCTTTCTCATTATCCAAACCTCCCCGTAATGTAATCTTCCGTTTTCTTATTCTTCGGCATGGAGAATATCTGCTCCGTCTCTCCGTATTCCACAACCTCACCCAGAAGGAAAAACGCCGTCTTGTCCGAAATACGGGCTGCCTGCTGCATATTATGGGTTACCATAATAATGGTGTAATTTTTCTTCAATTCCACAGCCAGTTCTTCAATCTTAGACGTAGAAATAGGGTCAAGGGCAGAAGTTGGCTCGTCCATGAGAAGCACCTCCGGTTCTACAGCCAGAGCTCTGGCAATACAGAGACGCTGCTGCTGACCGCCGGACATTCCCAGGGCGCTTAATTTCAAACGGTCTTTGACCTCATCCCAGATAGCCGCATTTCTAAGAGAACGCTCTACAATATCATCCAGCTTTACCTTAGAACGGATTCCGTGAGTTCTGGGACCATAGGCAATGTTATCGTAAATGCTCATAGGAAAGGGATTTGGTTTCTGAAACACCATACCCACTCTTTTTCTCAATAGATTGATATTCATGTTTCCGTAAATATCTTCCCCGTCCAGCAGCACTTTTCCTGTAATTTTACATCCCTCCACCAGGTCATTCATACGGTTTAAGGATTTCAGCAGTGTGGATTTTCCACAACCGGAAGGCCCGATAAAAGCGGTAATTTCCTTCTCCTGCAGTTCCAGATTAATGTTTTTCAGCGCATGAAACGCACCGTTATCATAATATAAATCCAAATTGGAAATCGAAAACTTACTCATAGTTTCTGTTTATCCTTTCTTAATCTTTCGCGCAATTCTTCCTGATATCCAGTTAATAATCAATACAATGAGCAGAAGCACTACGGCTGTAGCGTATGCCTGGTCCACATATAAACCTTCACTTGCCAGGGAATACATATGCACAGACAGGGTTCTTGTAGAAGACATCACACTCTTTGGAAGTTCTGCCACGGTTCCCGCCGTGTACATCAAAGCCGCCGTCTCTCCCACAATACGTCCGATAGACAAAATCACACCGGAAAAGATACCCGGAACTGCAGAAGGAAGAATGACAACGAAAATGGTTCTCAAGCGTCCTGCTCCCAGACCAAAGCTGGCCTCACGAAACGTATCCGGTACGGAAAGAAGGGCTTCTTCCGTGGTTCTCATAATCACCGGCAGTACCATAATAGCCAGTGTAAAAGCGCCTGCCAGCATAGAATAGCCCCAATGCAGGGTCGTTACGAAAAACAGCATACCGAAAAGTCCGTATACAATTGAAGGAATTCCGGTCAGGGTTTCTGCAGTCACACGAACCAGAGAAACCAGTTTATTGCCTTTTTTGGCGTACTCTACCAGATAAACAGCCGCCAGGATTCCCAACGGCCCTGCAATCAGCAGAGACAGCACAGTCATACAAATGGTATTGATAATGGCCGGAAACATGGAAACATTTTCAGAATTGTATTCCAACTGAAATAATTCCGGAGTCAGATTGGGAATTCCCTTAATGAGAATATATCCCACAATAAACACTAAAGTAAGCACAGTAAGCAGTGCGGCAAGTCCCACAAGTCCTGCCAGAATCAGAGAACCTGGATTGTGGGAATATGATTTTATTTTCTGTTTTGCGCTTTGTACATTAATTGGCTGAATTGCCTCATCCATTTGTTCCTCTCCTCTTTACCAATGAAAATAACAGATTAATCAGCAGAATAAACACGAACAGAACTACGGCTGTTGCGATTAGTGCATCTCTGTGCAGGTCTGTCGCATATCCCATTTCAATAACAATATTAGAAGTCAGAGTACGGACTCCTTTAAAGAGTCCCTTTGGCATACGGGGCTGATTTCCCGCAATCATAATCACCGCCATGGTTTCTCCAATGGCCCTTCCCACGCCCAGGATAATGCCTGCCATAATACCGGATTTGGCTGCCGGGACTACCGTAAAGAACACACTTCTTTCATGGGTAGCGCCCAGAGCCAGAGCGCCTTCATAGTAGCTGTTGGGCACAGCACGGATGGAAGACTCCCCTACGCTGATAATGGTCGGCAGAATCATAATCCCCAGCATGACCGATGCCGTAAACATGCTGGCGCCGCTTCCGCCAAATCCCAGTGTCCTTCCGAAAAAATCACGGACAAAAGGAACCAGAACCACCAAACCAAAGAAGCCGTATACAACAGAAGGAATTCCTGCCAAAAGGTCTACGGCTGGCTTCATAAACCGATACAGCTTTGGCGGACAAAATCTTGCCATAAAGATAGCGGTCAGGATTCCCACCGGCACACCAATCACAATGGCTCCAGCGGTTACATAAATACTTCCCAGAATAAACGGAAGAATCCCGTAAATATCGTTGCCCGGCTTCCATTTTTCTCCCAGCAGAAAGTCAAAAATTCCTATTTTGCCAATGGCTGGAACACCATTGGCAAACAGGAACAGACAAATCAAAACAACTGCCAGAATGGAAGCGCATGCACACAGGAGAAACACATATTTCATAACTGTTTCTTTGATGTCTTTCATCGCACTTTGCTCCTATTCCTCTGTGATTACTGTAAATCTTCCCAGTCGGTTACTTCACCTGTATAGATTTCTTTTACCTGGTCAGATGTAATATCTGTCATAGCGTTTTCGTTATTGACAATCACCGCAATACCGTCAAGGGCAATTTCCTGTCCCTTCAAACCAGCTTCTGTTTCAGAATCTTTTAACTCTCTGGAAGCCATTCCGATATCACATACACCGCTGATAGCAGATTCCATACCTGTTGTGGAATCGCTCTGCTGAATTTCGATTTCTGCATCCGGATTTACAGCTTCATATCCCTCTTTTAATTTTTCCATAACAGGCGTTACAGAAGAAGAACCTGCCACTACAATTTTTCCGGAGGGTTTGCTTCCCGCATAAGCGGCTGCGTCTGCAGCTGCTGCAATGTAACCGTTGTCTTCTACAATTTTCTGTCCTTCTGCACTTAAAATGTAATCAATGAAATCCTGTGCCGCTTCACTTACTTTATCTGTAGTAGCAATGTTGAAAGGACGGGAAATTTTATAAGTATCGTTCTTTACATTCTCTGCTGTTGCTTCTGCGCCATCTACTTTCAATGCCTTTACAGACTTATCCAGGGAACCTAAAGAGATATAGCCGATAGCCTGCGGGTCTCCTGCCACGCTGGTCATCATAACAGAAGTATTGTTGGTAACCTGCGCGTCTTCCGTTGTATTGTCAATTTTTTCTCCTGAATCATCTTTTTCTTCAATACCGAAAAGTTCAATAAATGCACCTCTTGTGCCGGAACCATCTTCTCTGGAAATTACCGAAATTTCTCCTGTAGGCGCCTCTGCGCTTGCTTCCTTATCAGAACCGGAGTCGCTGCCCGCATCAGAAGTGCTTTCTCCATTGCTTCCGCATGCTGCCATACCAAATACCATAACACCTGTGAGTACTGCTGTTAATACTTTCTTCTTCATTACCAGAATCTCCTTTTCACTGTAAATTTCGTTTTTTATTTATCCTTTAAATTTGTTTTGCTTTCCTGTTGACAACATCAACTATAAAAAAGTTTTGTAAAATCACCAATCGTAAAAAGGTTAAATATTTGTAAAATCCAAATTTTACAAAAGCAGACCCCCATTTTACATTTCACCTGTTTTTACAATATATAGTAGATACACAAACGTTCCTCACCTAAATATCTTCTACCCTTTTATAAATTATGGTAAACTGATATTATCAGACAATTATTTTAATTTTTTCGTTATTTCACCAAATTGTATTTCTTCCTGTTAAAAATTTGACTATAGAAAAATCAACTCTTTTTCTCCTTTTTTCCACAAAAAAACCCTTTTTATAACAAGTACACAAAACCTTTGTTCTTTATTTCTTTATGTAAATCACATTCATCCACACACATTTTTGTGGACAATGTGGATAACTTGGTGTATAACTGGACTTTTCCCCTGTCTTGAGAAATTTTTAATGTGTATAACTTTGAGGATAAGATGTGGGAAACTTTCCACAGTTCGACATTCTTTGTATATTTTTTACAAACGTGAATATTCTGACAATAATTGATAAAAACAGAAGTGTTTCCGCTCTTTTCTACATTCGACGGGAAGACTGTTATTTCGGTATTCTTATGTAACCCAAAATCCAACCATTTTCGGTTAAAACTTCTTTTAAATATTACCGTTGCATTTTTCCTTTTTTTGTACGATAATATTTCCGTTATAATTATAGAAAGGAAGTGTATGTTTTGAAAAAATCGTTTCAGATTTTTTTCCGCGACCTGCGGCGGCTGGCGGGGAATCCCGTGGCTCTGATTGTTCTTATCGGCATTACGATTCTCCCCTCTTTATACGCATGGGTGAATATCGCCGCCAATATGGACCCCTATGGAAATACTTCCGGCGTAAAGGTCGCTGTTGCAAACAATGACAAAGAAGCGGTGAAAAAAGACCTCTCCATCAACGCCGGCAAGGAAATTATAGATAATTTGAAGAAAAACGACCAGTTGGGCTGGGAATTTGTTTCCGAAGAAAAGGCCATAAAGGGCGTGAAATCCGGCAAATACTATGCTGCCATTGTCATTCCTGATGATTTCAGTAGTTCTCTTGTCAGCGTTTTATCCGGCAAAATCGAAATTCCGGAATTAAAATACTACATAAATGAAAAACCCAACGCCGTAGCGCCTAAAATTACAGACGCCGGGGCTACGACCATTCAGACACAGATTAACAGCACCTTTTCTTCTGTAGCCTCTGAATCGGTTTCCAAAATATTGAAAACTGCTGTGCGTGATATTTCCGGAACTGTAACCTCCGTAAATTCTGAGATTACAGATATGCTGGACAAAACCCAGCAGAATATCGCTGAATATGAAACTCTTCTGGATACCTTCCGTACCCATGCAGACAGCAGTAAATCTCTGATTTCGGACACACAGGGAACTTCTGATAATCTGAAGACAGCTGCCCAATCCTCTGCTTCTGCCTTAAAGGACGCAGATTCTTTGCTTAAAGATACCAGAACAGCGGCAGGCTCCTTTTCTTCTGTTCTCTCCAAGTCCCTTTCTGATGGGGAACTGCTTCTGAATCAGGCAAACAGCTCCGCCTCTGCAGGGCTGACGGATTTGGAATCCAAGGCAGATAAAATCAACGGGCATGTGGGAAATGCTCTGGATAACGTAAATAGCGTAGTAGACTTAAACGGTCAGATTCTGAATAAAATGCAGGAAATTAATGATGTTATTTCCCAGTACCTCCCTATTGTACCGGATGAAATCGGAACAGCCATTGAGAAACTGCAGGAACACAACCAAAGCAATAAAGAACTGGTGGACAGCCTTACAGCCAGCAATGACGGAATCAAAAATGCTATTTCCGTCACCGGCTCTACCAGAGAAGAACTGACCTCCCTTACTGAAGAGAACCTGAACCAGCTTCACACACTGCGTTCTTCTTTAAACGAAAGCGTCCTGCCTGCACTCAGTCAGTCTCTGGATACCTTTTCTGCGCTTTCCGGGGAGCTTTCCGGGATTTTAAACAATGTTCCTGCCTCCGCTGACCAGATAAAAGGAGCACTGACCCAGCTTGGAACCGGACTGGAAGATGCCCGGACTGCCCTGGACAGCACACAGACTGCCCTGGCTAAGATTCAGGAAGATTTGAACACTGTACGCACCGATGTAAATGCCATTGTAAGCTCTGATTCTTTCCAGAAGTTCCTTTCACTGGAAGGCATTGACGCAGAAACCGTTTCCTCTTTTATGGCCTCTCCGGCTGAAATTGAGACGAAAACCTTCTATTCTATGAAGAACTACGGCTCCGGCATGGCTCCTTTTTACACCAACCTGGCTATCTGGGTGGGCGGCATTGTCCTCATTGCCATTTTGAAGCTGGAAGTAGACCGGGACAAAAAGATTCCTTCTTTTCGTCCTGTCTCCGGATTTTTCGGCAGATGGCTGCTTTTTGTCTTCATAGGCGTATTCCAGGGGTTGATTGTATGTGCCGGAGATATCTGGCTGCTGAAAATCCAGTGCAAACATCCTGCTGCCATGCTGGCTGCGGGCATGCTTTGTTCTTTTGTGTATGTAACGATTATTTATGTCCTTTCCCTGACCTTTAAGCATATCGGAAAGGCTCTGGCCGTCATTCTGGTTATCCTGCAGATTCCGGGCTCCTCCGGTACGTTCCCGGTGGAAATGACCCCTGCTTTTTTCCAGAAGCTGCACCCGCTTCTGCCCTTTACCTACGGGGTAGGCGCCATGCGGGAATGTATTGCCGGCATGTATGGAAACGTCTACGCAAAAGATATGCTGCTTCTGCTCTGCTATATACCGGTTTTCCTTCTTATAGGACTTGGGCTGCGCCCTATGCTGGCAGGGCTTAATCACTTATTTGACCTGAAGCTGTCTGAAACGGAGTTTATGATTTCCGATACACCGGGCAGGGAGCCGGGTCGAAGCGCACAGCTTTCTCTCCTTTTAAAGGCTTCCCTGTCACAGGAGGAGCTGCAGCTGCAGACCACCCAAAAAGCACAGGCTTTTGAGAAAAACTACAGGAAAATGGTTCGCCTTGGTTTTCTGGCGATTCTCATAATCCCGCTGATATTCCTGATACTCATGTTCAGTCTGGAATCCAAGCTGGTCTTCCTGGTGCTCTGGATTGTCTCCATTATCGCCATCTGCCTGTGGCTGATTATTATAGAATACATTCACACAAAACTGGCCGAACAGCAGCAGTTGGCAGGCATGTCCTTTGAACAGATGCTGGAAACCTTCCGCAGAAAGGAGAACGACTGATGAGAAATATTTTTTCTATTTTCCGTAATGACATAAAGAAAATACACAACAATGTCATTGCCATGGTAGTCATTATGGGAATTCTCGTAATGCCCACTCTGTATGCATGGTTTAACATTGCGGCGAGCTGGGACCCTTATTCCAACACGCAGGGCATTAAAATTGCCGTAGCAAGTTCGGATAAGGGATACACCGGAAAACTGCTTTCCATCCATCTGAACATGGGAGATGAGGTACTTTCCACACTCCATGAAAACGAACAGATGGACTGGGTTTTTACCTCTGCCAAAAAAGCGGCTGACGGTGTAAAATCCGGAAAATATTATGCCGCCATTGTGCTGCCGGAGGATTTCACCCAGGATATGATGAGTATTTTTTCCTCTGACGTAAAGCACCCGAAAATCATTTACTACACCAATGAAAAAGAAAATGCCATTGCCCCCAAGGTAACCTCCAAAGGCGCCACAACGGTTCAGCAGCAAATAAACAGCACCTTTACAGAAACTGTATCCGAAGTGGCTTTGGAGGCTCTGGACTATGTAAATACCTCTAAGGCCGAGGCAGGCGACGATTCCATTGCCTCCAATCTCCAGGCAAACCTGACGAAAATTTCTTCTGATTTGTCTGCCGCCTCTGATACAGTGCAGGCTTTCTCTCACATGGCCGGTGCAGGAACGGAAATGCTGAAAACCACATCTGCCCTTTTGGAAGACTCCCGGACCGGAGCCAAAGATACCCTTTCCCGGCTGAAAGAATCCACCGACGGCGCAGATTCTCTGAATACTGCCGTTTCCGGCACAACACAAACCATCAGCGATGCCATGGCACAAAACGAAGCCTTCTATCAGGCTGTATCGAATGAAATCGACAACGCTTTGAACTCCTATTCCAATGATGCGGCTGCGGCTGCCGATTCCCTGTCTGAAATCAGTAAACGGGTACAGAAAATCATTGACGGATACACGACCGTGCGAGACTCTCTGACAAGTGTTTCAGACGCTTACCCTGTGGTGGAACCTGTTATTCGCCCGGCTGTAAACTTAATACAGGAAGCGATTGACCGACAGACTGCTGTAAAAGACAAACTGGATAACGCAGCCTCTGATGTCACAGGAGCGGTATCGGATGCTGCCGCATTAAAAAGCGATATGGATACCCTGATTTCCCAGAGTAAAGATTCTGTAACTGCAGTGAAAGAAGAATATGAAACTTCCGTAAAAGACAAGCTGAACAGCCTTACAGAAAACCTGAATCGTGCAGATGACTCTGTGGCCGGTCTTATGAGCGAGCTGGACAACAGTGTAAAAAATATTTCCGATATTACAGACACGGCTTCCTCCGACCTGACCCAGGCAGAAGAGACGCTGAACAATTCCGCAGCGCTCTTAAAAGAAGCCTCAGATAAGCTAAATACTGCGATTTCGGCCCTGGCTTCCCCGGACAGCGAAGGACAGCAGACCTTAAAAACCATTTTGTCCGAAAGCCCGGAAACCATCAGTTCCTTTCTGGCTTCTCCTGTAAAGCTGAAGGAAATCAAGCTTTACGGAATCGAAAACTACGGCTCTGCAGTGGCTCCCTTTTACTCCACACTGGCCATCTGGGTAGGCGGCGTCATTATGGCAGCCATGCTGAAGACAGCCGTTTCCCAAACCACTATGGATAAGCTGAAAAACCCAAAACAACGGCATCTTTATCTGGGACGCATGGTACTGTTTCTTTTGCTTGGGCTCTTTCAGAGCGGGCTTATCTGCCTGGGCGATTTGTACTTTCTGGGCATCCAGTGCAAGCACCCCCTCCTGTTTCTGCTGGCAGGCTGGTTTACCAGCATGGTATATGTAAACATCATCTACGCCCTGTCCGTTTCCTTCGGGGATATCGGAAAAGCCATCTGCGTGGTTCTGATGGTTATGCAGGTGGCTGGAAGCGGCGGTACTTTCCCCATTCAGGTGGCGCCGGAATTTTTCCAGAAGGTTTATCCTCTGCTTCCGTTTACGCACAGCATGAACGCCATGCGGGAATGTATAGCAGGATTTTATGGAAATAACTACTGGCAGGAAATGGGTATGCTGGCTCTCTTCCTGATTCCCTCCCTGCTGCTGGGACTGCTTCTGAGAAAACCAGTCATTCAACTGAACAATGCTTTCATGGAAAAACTGGAAAGCACCCATGTGATTTAAGTAAAAAGGAGACTGCTGAAAACGGCAGTCTCCTAAAAAATCCTGTATTTTTTTCTGCTCTATGGCCATTCTTTACAGCACATGGATTCCGCCATGCTGACGTACCTTCAGCACATGGCAGGCTCCTTTTCCAAACACCTTATCCATAGCTTTTCTGTATTCTTCTACAAAGCTGTTCTCTACAAAGACCTGAATGGTTCCTGCGAAGCCGCCTCCATGAACACGGCTGACACCGTGGCTGCCAAGGACGCTTTCGCTGACGCCCAAAGCAATGGACATGGCCTGTTTCTGTACGTTTCTGTTGGTATAAATATTCTGCAGATATTTAAAAGAGGAATCTCCGGATGTTTTCACCAATTTTAAGAATTCCTCAAATTCTCCGTTTCTAAGAGCATGTACCTGTGCTTCCACACGCTTCTCTTCTTCAAAGAAATGCAGCGCACGCAGTACCGGACGGTCACCCAGAACACTTCTCAGTCCTGATATCTGCTGGAAAAATTCCTTCTCGTCCACTTCACGAAGCACTTTTTTCTTGAAGAATGCAGCCACTTTTTTCATTTCTGCAGGAATTTCTGCATAATCTTCGGTTAAATCATCATGGGATTCTTTTGTATCTACAATGCACAGGCTGTATTTATATGCCTCAAAATCAGACGGTACTTTTTCTACCACCGGTTCTTCCGGATTCTTGAAATCAATGTGAATCAGGCCGCCTACAGAACAAGCCATCTGATCCATCAGACCGCTTGGCTTTCCAAAATAAACATTTTCTGCAAACTGTCCTGCCTGGGCAATCAAAACCGGGCTGATACTCATATCATTAAACAGACCGGAAAGTATGGTTCCGATAATGACTTCAAAAGCTGCAGAGGAAGACAGACCTGCGCCAATAAGCACATCACTGGTAATATAGGCTTCAAATCCACCCAGCTTATATCCTCTTTCTTTCAGATTTGCCGCCACACCTCTGATTAAGGCAATCGTGGTTCCTTCTTCATAAGCCTTTTCTTCTAAATCTTCAATATCCACTTCCACCATGTCGTATCCTTCTGATACCACACGAATAAGATTTCCTTCTGTTCTGCTGACAACTGCGATAGCGTCCAGGTTAATAGAAGTAGCAAGCACCATGCCCAGCTGATGGTCTGTATGGTTTCCGCCTACCTCGCTTCTTCCCGGAGCGCTGTAGATTTCCACTTCCTTTTCCCCAAATAATTCTTCAAATTTTGCTACTGCCTCTGCATACCTTCTGTTCTGATATTCCAGAAGACTTTCATCCAGGTAAATATCCTGAAATAATGCACTGTGTTTCCCCTGACGTAATTCTTCCTTTAAAACTGCGGAATTTTTCATGTCAATTCCTCCTCCTTGTTCCTGTAAGTTTTTAGAATTTTTTGTCTATAAAGAGCATATCATACCCGGCAGCTTTTCGCCACTGGATTTATTCCTCTGCGGGCACTTTATTTTCGTCGGGAAGGACTGTCGAATTCGGTTCTTCCCCGGAAACTTCCTCTTCCTTCCCGTCCGAAAGACTTTCCGGGCTGTTGGATACCTGAATTTCCCGTACAAGACCCAGGTCTTTGTCTATGAAAATCCGGACAAAATTTTTCTTCGTCTCATCTGAATACAAATAATAAGAAGTTCCCTTTTCCTCCTCTTGGCTTTCAAAGGCATTTCCTCCCAAAAGAATTTTCATATTTTCCTCTGACATCCCCAGTGTAATGTTGTTCCCCACAGCAACCGGCACTTTTGTCACATCAAAATCTCCCGACAGACTGGTGAGGAATGCATACTTCACAGCAATGGTCTGCTCTCCGTAATTTCTCACCACTGCATACAGCGTATGGCCATCTTTTTCCAGCGTTACATATCCGTGGCGTCCGGGTTTTACATAGGTATCCGAACCCTCTTCCTGTATTTTCCATCCATGTTTTACAAACTCAGACACCGGTGCGGGAATACGGTACAGTTGATTATCATAAGAAACCACATAATCTCTGGGATTTTCCGAAAATTGCTCCGGTCTCTCATATTCCTTTACGGCCTGAGGCTCCTCTTTACTCACCTCTTCATCTGCCCCCTGGGATGCGCGGTAGTTCTGCAGAGAAACCCGATAAAGGGTTTCATCCTCTATATGAAATACAAACTCTGCCTTCTTGTAAAGACCAAATTCATAGGTAACATAGACATCCTCTTTTTCTTCATACTCGTCCGTAGGTGGACCGTACTGCTCTGTCACCTGGTTCAAAGTTGCCCTTCCCAGACAGAGTTTCCCCGGAAGCTGGTACACGGTGCCCCCTTCCCGGTATTCCAAAGTCACACCGCCTATCATACTGTCTTCCAGAGTCCGACTTTCCCCCTCTTGATTGACAAATGCTGCTGTCAGAGTGTCTTCTCCTCTTTTCAGACTTTCCCCTTCTATAAAAGATTCCGCTTCCAGATGTTCTTTTCCCCTGTCAGAGGGGATTTCCCATCCCCGCTCCTTCCAGACTTCCATGCTTTCCGGAAGGGTGTAAACTTCCTCGTTCATGGCAAATTGAAAATCTGAAAGTTTATCTGACAAATTCACTTCGTATTCCCGAAATGCTTCCTCGTTCTGTACCACAGTCTCATCCTTTCCCTGACATCCTCCCAGCGCCAACAGCAAAGCTGCTGTCAGAAGTATCCATTTCTTTTTCAAAAAAATCTCTCCTTCCATGACGGATTTCCTGCTATCACTAAGTTTTCCCTATATAAGAAATCTTAACACAAAGGTATGGCCTTTTCCATGAAAAATACACATACCCTGCCGTTTTTTTCATACACTGTAAAGAGTATTTTATGCAAAGAGGCCCTCCTTTGAAAAAGTTTTCTTTCAGATTCTCCCGCAAAATCACTGCTGCTGTTTTTCTTCTGCTTCTTGGCATTTTTTCGCTTTTCTGTCTGAAAACCCGTCCTTTTTCCTCCTGGGATACACGCTTTGAAGCCTTTACCCGGCAGCTTTTTTGCCAGGAACTTTCATCCAATACGCTGAATCTCCATTATACTCTGGCTTATCCTGAAAAATACAATATAGAGAATTACAGCATTAGCCTTGGCAGTATGAAACCCCAGAATCTGCAGGAAAATTTCGACTCCATAAAGGCTTTGAAAAAGCAGCTTGAGCGTTTTCCTGCCTCCAAACTTTCCACAGAAAATCAAATGGTTTATGATATCCTGCGGCTGCAGTTTGCCACAGAACTCTCCTCTGAAAACTGCTATCTGCTTCAGGAACCCCTTAGTCCCAATCTTGGAATACAGGCTCAGCTTCCTGCCCTTCTGGCAGAGTATACTTTCCGAACCCCGGCAGATGTCAAAGACTATCTCTCCCTGCTCACTTCTCTCCCGGATTATTTTAAGGAAATCCAGCAGTTTGAGCAGGAAAAATCCCGCCAGGGACTCTTCATGAGCGACGACAGCGCAGAACGGACCGTACAGCAGTGTAAAGAATTTTGTGAAGACCTAAACTCCCACTATCTCTCCGAGACTTTTAAAGACCGGGTTCAGAAGCTGACGGAACTCAAGGTCATAAGCAAAAAACAGAGGGATTCTTACATAAAAACACACGAAAAAATCTTAAAAAACTGTGTCTTTCCCGCCTATAAGTCCCTTGCACAAAGTCTGGAAAAATTGAAGGGAAGCGGGAAAAACCAAGGGGGACTCTGTCACCTTCCAGAGGGCAAAAAATACTATGCTTATCTGATAAAAAGCAGTACCGGAGACTATCGTTCTGTCCGGGAAATTCAGAAACATCTGTATCAGCAGCTCTTCCTGGATTTTGAAGAAATTCAGAATCTGGTGCAGAAAGACCCTGACATTTTTACAAAAGCAGCACAACTTCCCCAGACTGCTTCCTCCTCTCCGGAACAAATGCTGGATTATTTAAGCCGGGTTATGACAGACGATTTTCCCAAACTGACGGTCAAAGACTATGAAGTAAAATACGTTCCGGATTCCATGGAAGAATTCTCCAGTCCTGCCTTTTATCTCACGCCGCCTGTGGATACTCTGACACCCAATACCATTTACATTAACCAAAGCACTACCGTCTCAGATGTCCAGCGTTTCACCACCCTGGCCCACGAAGGTTTTCCCGGCCATCTGTACCAGACCGTCTATTTCGGAAAGCAGGATTGTCCCCCCATCCGGCATCTTCTCGGCTGCAGCGGTTATGTGGAAGGTTGGGCCACTTATGTGGAAAATATGGCTTATGAATACAGCTGCTGCTTCCTGCAGACAGACCCGGAGGTTATGGAATTTCTCCGCCTGAACCGCTCCGTCACCCTCTGCCTGTACTCCATTCTGGATATCGGTATCCACGATACCGGCTGGAATCTGCAAACCGTTCAGGAACTTTTGAAAAGTTTCGGCATTACAGACGAAAATGCCTGCCGGGAAATCTTTCAATACATCGTAGAAAATCCTGCCAACTACCTGAAATATTATCTGGGATTTTTAAATTTTACAGCGCTCAAAAGCAATGTCCAGGAAATCCAGGGAACGGATTTCAACCTAAAACTCTTTCATCAAAACCTTTTGGAAATCGGGCCCGCGCCCTTCCCCATTGTGAAAAAATATTTGCTTATGCGGTACTGAAGCAAAAAGAGCCGACACCCCCTGCTATTTAAAGGTGTATCGGCTCTTTTTATTGTTCTTTTTTCTGATAAGAATTGAAGAATTCTCTCAGGTTCAACAGGGATTTCACCAGAACTTCCTGCTGGCTTTCATCCAAATCCTTCAGTACTGCCTGTATCATTCCCTCATGAAATTTCTTATGATGTGCATTGGCTTTGCGTCCCTTATCCGTAAGCGAAATCAGCACCACTCGTCTGTCTTCTTCGCTTCTTTCCCGGTGTGCATAACCCTTTTTCACCAAACCGTTCACAGCAATGGTCAGGGTTCCCACGGTCACAGACAAGGTTCTGGCAACCGAAGACATATTTCTGGGGCTTTCCTCTCCAATGGCTTCTATAATATGCATATCATTAACAGAAATATCTTTAAATTCAGGAGTAATCAGTGCCTTCCCTTCAATATCCATGATTTCCTGAAAGAGATTCACCAGAATATCATGAAAAACCTCATAATGCTTCACTTTATCACTGCCTTTTCTGCTTTTACTGTATTTTTTTGTTCCTATTGCTTTCATTATAGCTGATTCAGGCAGCAAACACAATGAGATTTTTATAATCCGATTATTTTACAATCATTTCTCCGTAGCATTCTTTTCCAGGAGCTAACGCATTTGCTTCATCTGTATCAATGTGCGCTGCTGTTGCGTAGGATGCGCTTACACGAACCACTACATCACCGAAAGTCAGGCTTCTTCCATTTGGAGATTCGATAGCCAGTTCTACGATCTGTTTGTCAACCACGCCTGCTTTTTCAGCGTCTTCCGGTGTCATGTGTACATGACGTTTTGCAGCGATAACGCCCTCTGTCAGTTCTACTTCACCTGCCGGTCCTACTAACTTACAGACACCGGATTCTTTGATGTCACCTGATTCACGAATCGGAGCAACTACGCCAAGACTTCTTGCGTCTGTTAAAGAAACTTCTACCTGTGTGTCTTTTCTAACCGGTCCTAAAACAGACATTTTCAGGCTGCCTTTTGTTCCGATTACTTCAACTTTTTCTTCACAAGCAAACTGACCCGGCTGGCTCAACATTTTTTTCACTGTTAATTCATGTCCTTTTCCGAACAGAGCTTCCAGATGTTCCTGTGATAAATGCACATGTCTTGCAGATGTTTCTACTAATACTTTCATGTTTAAATCCTCCAATTTTTGAAATATTCACTATCTTTTATTATAGCTTTTTCGTGGGGCTTGTCAACTTCTATTCTTGTTTTCTTCCAGAAACCTGTCTTTCAGATAATGATATTCCTTTACAATACTTCTGGTAATCTCATCCTCACCAAAATCATTCACCGGATGGTAAATCCGAAGCAGCGCCCCATATCTTCTTTTCAATTCTTCCAGATTCTTAATTCCCTTAAAATAGTGTATGTGCACTTCCGAATCATTGCTTTCTCCGCCCCTATAGCTCTCATCAAAAGCGGACCATTTGTAATCAGGACGCTTGTAAAAAGCCTTCAGGCTGTCCGAATTTCCCATGTAAAACTTCCATATCCAGCTGCACACCGCCTCCAAAACCACCATAACCATGCCTACGCCTGCCACCGGTACATAAGCCAGACCTCCGGCAAGGGCCATTGTCAGAAAAACAGGTGCGATTCCCGGTCCTTTTCCCTGTATCTGCAAAATAATTTCTATCAGCACTCCAAGGGAAACCACCACGGATGACAAAATACAGACAAACGAAACAACCGGTCCGCACAGCTTTAAGAAAAACTGTACGCACCGTATCAGAATAAATATAACTGTCAGCGGTACTGCCAACAGGATTTTCAGCAATATCTTGAACGCAATCCTCTTCTTTTCTTCCTTCATAGTTTTACCCGCATTTCCATAAACTGTCTTTTTTCTTACCCACAGTTTATCATATCCGGCAGGATTTTCACAGAATAAATTATGAACAAATCGGCAGAAATTTTATCCTCTGTTTCAGGTATTGTGGTCACTGACATGAAACGTTTTCAAATTTCCTATTTTTTGCCGTCTCTCCTCCAGAATCCCTTCTACTTCCTCTACAGAAATCCCGGCTTGTACCATCATGACAATAAGATGATACAGCAAATCACAGATTTCATTGGCCGTATCCTCATTGTTTCCGTTCTTGGCTGCAATAATCACTTCACTGCATTCCTCTCCGCATTTTTTCAGGATTTTATCCAGCCCCTGCTCAAAAAGATAACAGGTATAGGAGCCTTCCTGCTTTGTCTCTTTTCTCTGCTTTGCAACTTCATATAAACCTTTCACGACATCCATCATAGCATTTCTTCCTTTCCGATTTCTCTGAAAAAACAACTGTGGGCACCTGTATGGCAGGCCCCTCCCGTCTGAACCACGGTGATTAAAACCGTATCCTTATCGCAGTCTCCCTTAATATCCACTACCTTCTGTACATGGCCGGAGGTCGCTCCCTTGTTCCACAATTCCTGCCGGGAACGGCTGTAAAACCAGGTGTATCCCGTCTCAAGGGTTTTCTGAAAGCTTTCCCGGTTCATGTAAGCCAGCATCAGCACTTCTCCTGTTTCCGCCTCCTGTACAATAGCAGGAAGCAGGTCTGCTTTTGTAAAATATTCCTCTATCTCTTTCATCCTTTATTCTGTCTCCTTACCGGTATTTTATGTTCTTCCAAATGAGCTTTCACCTCATCTACCGTCAATTCTTTATAATGAAACAAAGAAGCTGCCAACGCTGCATCCGCCCCTGTCTCTTCAAATACCTGAGAGAAATGCTCTGTCTTTCCGCAGCCTCCGCTGGCAATGACAGGAATGGAAACTGCTCCACAAACAGCCCTTAAAAGTTCCAAATCAAACCCCTCTTTTGCGCCGTCCGCATCCATAGAAGTCAGTAAAATTTCTCCGGCTCCCAGCCTTTCACACTCTTTTGCCCACCAGACAGCGTCCAGTCCTGTATCCTTTCTTCCGCCGTGAACCACCACATGAAATGCGCCTGTTTCATCTCTTTTTGCATCAATAGCCGCAACCACACACTGACTTCCGAATACCTCTGCCGCCTGGCGGATAAGGTGAGGATGATCCACCGCAGCCGAATTTACCGCTACCTTATCTGCACCTGCCCGGAGGATTTCCCGGAAATCCTCCACACTGCGGATTCCTCCTCCCACAGTCAAAGGAACAAAGACATTTTCCGCCGTTTTTCTTACCACATCAACCATGGTTTTCCTTCCCTCATGGGTGGCTGTAATGTCCAGAAAACAGAGTTCATCCGCCCCTTGTCTGTCATATGCAACAGCACATTCTACCGGGTCGCCAACCTCCCGGATACCTACAAAATGAATCCCCTTGACTACCTTGCCATCCCTGACATCCAGACAGGGAATAATTCTTTTTGCCAGCATTACTGCTCACCTGCCTTTTCTATCGCTTCCCGCAAATCCAGGCTGCCTGTATATACGGCTTTTCCACAGATACAGCCATAAAGCCCCAGCTTTTTGCACGCTTCAATATCTTCTATGGAGCGGACACCTCCGCTGGCAATAATATTACAGGACACCGTTTCGTTTAATTTTGCAAGCTGCTCCAGATTCACGCCCTGCAAGGTTCCGTCTTTGGATATGTCTGTATAAATAATGGTTTTTACACCTGCCTGTTCCATCTTTTTTGCCAGTTCCAGATAGGAAAGACTGCTCCTTTCCAACCAGCCTTCTGCTGCGGGTGCACCGTCCCTGGCGTCAATTCCCACTGCAATCTGACTGCCGAAAATCCGGACTGCTTCCTCTACAAGCACAGGATTTTTGATTGCTGCAGACCCCAGAATCACCCTGGAAATTCCCCTGGTCAAATACCACTCTATGGTTTCCATACTGCGGATTCCGCCTCCTACTTCTGTGTGCAGTCCGGATTCTTTTGCCACCTTCAGAAAGATTTCCTCATTGACCGGGCAGGCTGCTTTTGCACCGTCCAGATCTACCATATGTATCCATTTTGCCCCTTGCAGCGCAAAGTTTTCTGCTGTTTTTAAGGGGTCTTCCGCTACCTTATGCGCGGTGCTGTAATCCCCCTGTACCAGGCGTACACAGGTTTTATCTTTTACATCTATTGCAGGTAATATAATCATTTTTCCACCAGCCTCGCAAAATTTTTTAACATATTCAATCCCACACTTCCGCTTTTTTCCGGATGAAACTGTGCACCGTAAACCATATCTTTCTGCACCAGTGCGGGAATCTCTTCCCCATAAAAAGTGGTACAGGAAAGGTATTCAGGCTCTGTATCCGCTCTGTAGGAATGAACAAAATACACATAGCTGTTTTCCTCCATTCCTTCCGTCATACTGCAGGGTTTTAATACCTCCAGATGATTCCAACCCATATGGGGAATTTTTTCCCCTTTTCCATCTATTTTGATGACTTTGCCCGGTATCAGGCCCAATCCTTTTGTCTTCTTAAATTCCCAGCTTTCTTCAAACAAAAGCTGCATTCCCAGACAGATTCCCAGAAGGGGTTTCCTTGCCGCCTCTTCCTGAATTACGGACACCAGCTGCTTCCTTTCCAGCCTTTCCATGGCATCCGGAAAAGCTCCCACCCCGGGAAGAATCAGCCCGTCCGCCCGGCGTATTATCTCTGCTTTTTCTGTCACACAATTCTCTATCTGCAGGTAATCCAGGGCATTTTTCACACTGAAAAGATTCCCCGCACCGTAATCAATAATTGCTATCATCACAACACTCCTTTTGAAGAAAGAACACCGCCTCCGGTTTCTGTTACAGCGTCTTTCAATGCATGAGCAAATGCTTTGAAAAGGGCTTCTGCCTTATGGTGGTCATTCTCACCATAGAGGATTTTCATGTGCAGCGTAATCCCTGCCTGAAAGGCCAGCGCACGAAAGAATTCTTTTATCATACAGCAGTCCAGGGCGCCAATACTTTGGTTTTCATATTCTGCTTCATACACCAGAAAAGCCCTGCCGCTGATGTCCAAAGAACAGAATCCTAATGTCTCATCCATGGGAATATATGCCGTACCATAACGACGAATGCCGCCTTTTTCTTCTAATGCTTTTGCAAGAGCCATCCCCAGAACAATGCCCAAATCTTCCGTGCTGTGGTGACAGTCCACTTCCAAATCTCCCTTCATGGACAGTTGAATATCAAACTTTCCATGCACGCACAGAGCCTGCAGCATATGGTCCAGAAAGCCGATACCGCAAGTGCCTTCATAAATTCCCTGCCCGTCTGTGTTCCAAATCAGCGCAATCTGCGTTTCCTTTGTATTTCTCTCTATTTTTGCTGTTCTCACTGGTCTCTCCCCTTTCTTTTTGCAGCGGTTTTCCTATTGCAGCAAGTTCTCAAGGCTCTGTAAAATTTCCTGGTTTTCTCTTTGAGAACCGGCGCAGATACGCAGATATCCTTTCATAAAACGCACGGAAATCCCCGCCTTTTTCAGCCCTTCAAATACAGTTTCCCCAGCTTTTATATCGACGTAAACAAAGTTTGTACTGGTAGGATACAGTTTACGGATTTGCTGCTTTTTTTCCTTTAGCGCCTTTAACCCAGCATATAATTCTCCCACAGATTCTTTAATTTTCTCCGTACATTCCTGCAGATATTCCCTGTGTTTTAAGACAGCACAGCCCGCCGCCTGAGTGAGGGAATTCACATTATACGGAGATTTTGCCGCCTTTAAAATCCGGGTAATTTCTTCATTGGCTGCTGCAAATCCCAAGCGGATAGCCGCCATTCCAAAGGCCTTGGAACAGGTTTTCAATACAATTAAATTTCCGTAATTCTCGATTTCGTCCAATACAGAACCTTCTGAAAAATCCATATAAGCCTCATCTACAACCACCAGTGCATCTGTCTGTGCCACAATCTGAAGAATATCCTGCCGCTCCAGCTTCAGAGCCGTGGGATTGCAGGGGTTGGAAAAGATAATCAATTCTGCTCCGGTTTCTCTTGCTTTTTGAATCATATCCTCTGCACAAAGCACCATATCCTGCTTATCCAGAATTTCAACTTTGGCTCCTGCAGCCTGCGCATAAAATCCATACATGGAAAAATCCGGACTTACGGTAAGCATAGTCTGTCCAGGTTCCAGAAAGTTCTGCACAATCAGGGAAATCAATTCATCCGAACCATTTCCTGCAGTAAGAAGCCTGGAATCCACCTGAAAAAATTCACCAAAACACTGACAAAGTTCCTTTGCTTCCGGGTCCGGATAACGGTTAAATTCCACCTGACTGATAGCTTCCAGAACCTCTTTTCTAATCTCATCCGGCAGGTCTATAAAGCTTTCATTGGCATCCAGGCGCACTTTGTAAACTTCTGTAACCGGCTCATAAGCCTGGAGTTTTTTCAATTTTTCCGGTATCTGATATGCCATAAGTGCACCTCCCTATTCTCTGCTTTTTACATCTTGCTCTATCTTCTCAATGAGTTTTTCTATCTCATTTTTTCGCAGCTTCATGCTGGCGATATTGACAATCAGACGAGCGCTGATATCACAGATGTTCTCTTTGACTTCCAGTCCGTTTTCCCTTAATGTAGTGCCTGTTTCTACAATATCCACAATGGCATCCGCCAGTCCAAGCACCGGGGCAAGTTCTACAGAACCTTCTATTTTCACCAGATTAATGTCCATATTTTTGCTTTCAAAAAAGGCTTTTGCTACATTCATATACTTGCTGGCAATCGTTCTGGTTTTATATCCGCGATACACATCTGCCCCCTTTAAAGCTGCCAGGGCAAATCGGCATTTTCCGAATCCCAGGTCTGCAATTTCATAGAAAGTTCCACCTTTTTCCATAATGGTGTCTTTCCCTACCACACCCATATCACAGACTCCGGTTTCCACATAAGTAACCACGTCCGCCGCCTTGGCCAACACAATCTCAATACTGCCGTCCCCTATGGGCATAATCAGCTTCCTTCCCTTTTCTCTCACACTGGTACAGTCATATCCCAGCCGCTCCAGCATTTCTATGGTTTTATCTTCCAGACGCCCTTTGGTCAGTGCCATTCTAATTGGTTTCATCCTCTTTCCTTCCTTTCCCTGTCTGATATTCCGTGATTTCTTCACCAACCAAATGGACTGTTAAAATCCCTTTCTTACGGGCATATGCAAGAGTTTCCTCTAAGGTATCAAAGACACTGTTTTCTGCTGTTTTTCCCTGCTCTTCCAGTGTTTTTCTATAGCGCACACTATCCGGAACTGCACTGATATCCCTGGCAAAAATCAGAATTTCCGGTATTTTTTCCGGCTCCGGATGAACCATCTGACTTGCCAAATCCACATTGATTCCAAAGCCAATGGAACCGTGATTTTCTCCAAACTGACCCAGAAGCGTATCGTACCGCCCCCCGGAGAGTACCTGCTCTCCCACGCCGTCAAAGTAACCGCGAAAGATAATTCCCGTATAGTATTCCGCCAGATTTACAAGTCCCAAATCAATAATAACCTTATCTCCCAGGCCCAGTCTGCAGAGGTATTCATAAATGCCTTTCAGGTAATCCAGGCTTTCCTTTGCCCCATTTTCATCAAACAAGTCATAGGCTTTTTCAAAGACCTCTTCCCCACCGAACAGTCTCGGCAGTTTTCGCAGCGCTCTGGCCGCTTTATTCTCCTTGGCCTTGCCTAAAATATCTGTCAGGCTGGCATAATTTTTCTGTTCAATCAAAAGACGAATCTCTTCTTTCGTATCCTCATCTGCATCCAGACTTCCCATAATTGCCTTGAAATATCCGATGTGGCAAAGTTCCAGCCGGTACTTTCCACTGCCGATTTTGTCCAGACTTCTTGCGGCCAGTTCCACAACTTCCAAGTCACTGCGCAGAGAGGAGCCGCCTATTAATTCGATTCCTACCTGGTTGATTTCCACACTTTTACTCTTTCTCTCAGGAAAACCCCGGTAAATATTATGGTTATAATACAGTCTGAGAGGCAGCGGCATTCCTTTCAGTCTGGTTGCCGTCAGCCTTGCCACAGGAACTGTACAATCCGGACGCAGCACCATGAGTCTTCCTTTGGAATCTGTCAGCTTATACATGGTTTCCTTTGGCAGATATTTCGCTGCTTCTCCGAAAACATCGTAAAACTCCAGTGCCGGTGTCATCACCCTGCGGTATCCCTGGGAGACAAATAAATCCTTTAAAGTCTTCGTCACCTGAGAACGCTGGTCGCACTCGGCAAAGAGCAAATCCCTGGTTCCGTCCGGTGTTATTTTATCGTAGTATCTCATCTTTATCCCCCTTTGCTTTAGCGTGTTACCATATTAGCATTATGATGTATTTTTGTCAACAACTTTTCTATTACATCATTCCCGCCAATACCACACTGGCTGCAATTCCCGCAAAAGAAGCCAGCAGCGCCCCCCACACCGTATACCTGGTTTTGTTCACTTTTGCAGCAATAAAATATACAGAAATCGTGTAAAAAATCGTTTCTGTGCAGGACATCATAATAGACGCAATAAGTCCTACACGGGAATCTGTGCCGAATTCCCGGAAAATATCCAGTACCAGGCCTGTAGCGGCGCTGGAAGAAAACATCCGTACAATCGTTAAGGGAACCAGCTCCGCGGGAAAACCCACATGTGCAGTAAACTTTCCCAGCAGTTCTCCCAGCATATCCAGAAATCCCGAAGCCCGCAGAACCCCTACAGCTACCATGAGGCCAATAAGTGTGGGCAGAATTCCCACCACAGTTTTCAGTCCATCCTTTGCACCCTTTACAAACTCTTCATATACATGGCACTTCATCAGAATACCAAAGCCTACTATGTAAAACAGGATAAGAGGAATACTAACCTCTGAAAGAAAAATCAGAAATTTCATGTGTGTCTCCTTACTGTCTTTTGTTCAGTTTACGCAGGAAAAGGCAAAAAAAGAAGAGACTGCGAATTACAGTCTCTTCTGTATGCTATTTTTCTGATTCTTCACCCCTTTTCACTTCTCAATCCCGTTTTCCTTTATAAAATTTCGGATTTCCTCTGCAAATGCCTCTCCGTATTTCTCATACTTACTGTTTCCCACCCCATTTATGGAAAGCATTTCTTCCTTCGTAACCGGAAGATAGGTGCTCATCTGACGCAGTGTTTTATCGGAAAAAATAATGTAAGGCGGCACCTTGGCCTCCTGGGCCATTTTGTACCGTTTCTGCCGCAGACGTTCAAAGAGAAGGGGATATTTCACCTCATCTGTGACTTTCTGTTTGCCGGATTTCGCACTGCTTTGCATCTTAGGCTGCTCTTTTGGCAGTTTCAAAAGCACTTGTTCCTCTGCCCCGTCAAGCATTGCTTTTCCTCTTTCCCCCAGCCTTAAAACAGGATAATCTCCCGCTGTCAGAACCAGATAATCCTTTACCAGCAGGTCATTTAAAATCTGTCGTATCCGCACAATGGTTCGGTCTTTCAAGACTCCGTAATATGTATTTTCGTTTAAATGAAACTGCCGTACTTTGGCGCTGTCCGAGCCATGAACAGCGTCTGTAACAGCCTGTATTCCATATCTCTGTCCACTGGTTTTTACCAGTTTCAAAATACTTTCCGCCTCTTTCGTCACATCTGTATCCTGAAATTCCGTGAGACAGTTTTTGCAGTTTCCGCAGTAATTTCCTCCGTATTCACCGAAATACCGCAGAATATATTCCCGCAGGCATTCGTTGGTAAAACAATAGAATGTCATTTTCCGCAGCCGTTCAAAGTTTCTTCCCCGAATCAGTTCCATGTCTTCCCTGTCAAATTCCTCGTTTTCCATCTGCTGGTTAATAAGAAATTCATTCGTCTTCACATCCTGTCCGGCATAGTACAGCACACACTCTCCCGGCTCACCATCCCGCCCGGCGCGGCCTGCCTCCTGATAATAGCTTTCAATATCTTTTGGCATATTAAAATGCAGAACAAAGCGCACATTAGACTTGTCAATACCCATCCCAAACGCATTGGTTGCCACCATAACAGGCATCCGGTCATAGATAAAATCTTCCTGATTCTGCTTCTTTTCTTCATCAGACAGCCCGGCATGATACCGCACAGCAGGATATCCCTCCTGTATCAGACGACGGTGGATTTCTTCCACATTTTTCCGGGTATTGCAATAAATAATACCGCTTTTTTCCCGGTTTTTATCCAGATAATCTAACAGCGCCTGTATCTTATCCTTTGGCTTTTCCACTGCAAAACAGAGATTTTTCCGGTCATATCCTGTTACAGCCACAAAGGGATTTTGAAGTCCCAGAATACACAAAATATCCTCTTTTACTGCCCTTGTAGCTGTTGCCGTGTAAGCGGCAATCACAGGGCGTTTCGGCAAAACCTGAATAAATTCTGCAATTTTCAGGTAACTTGGACGGAAATCCTGTCCCCACTGGGAAATACAATGGGCTTCGTCTACAGCCACCATAGAAATTTCCACCTGATTGACAAGCGCCAGAAAGGAATCTGTCATCAGTCTTTCCGGTGCTGCATAAATAATTTTATACCGCCCCCGGGCGGCAAATTCCATGGCCTTCCTATACTGTCCTTCTGTCAGCGAACTGTTGATGAAAGCCGCATGTACGCCTGCTGCATTTAAAGCAGCCACCTGGTCCTTCATAAGCGAAATCAGAGGCGACACCACAATGGTTATCCCCTGAAAAAGCAGGGCAGGCACCTGAAAGCAGATGGATTTCCCCGCCCCTGTAGGCATAATGCCAAGCACATCACGTCCTGCCAGGGTACTGTCTATAAGCCCCTCCTGGCCTTCTCGAAATGTATCGTATCCAAAAACATCCTTTAAAACCTTGTATTTATCCATAAACCCTTCCTTTGCCCTCTGTATCTCTGCCAATTTTTCCTGCAGATTATAAAAATTCCTGCACTTCCTTCATCAGTTTTTCTTCTGTTTTTATGATATTTTCCGCCAGCGCAAGGCTTTGTCTGGAGGCATTCTTATACTGATTCACAAATCCCCCAAGGGTCTGAATCCCCATGTTGCAGCCATCCATAATCATCTTTGCAATCTGGCTGCTGTCATCTTTCATAAGCAGTTTCACATCCGTAGAAAGTCGGGAAAAGACAGAAGCCATAACGCCCGGCTCTTTCTCTTCGCTTCCTCCCTCCTTCAGCATTTTTCCAGCCTGTTCTTCGTATTCCTTATGTTTTTTATCATAGGTATTCATAAGTTCTTTCAGCTTTTCATCTTCCACATAATCCCGCATCTGATTGAAGCTGTTGATTGCCATTTTACATCCTGTACTGCATTCCCGCAGCAGGTTTCTGGTCTGTGATTCCATCTGAAATGCCCTCTTTTCTTTTTTATTAGTATTGGCATTTAAGATTTCTTTTTATTCTTCAGAAGACCTTTTTTCCTGAAATAACGAAGCTCCAGTCCAATGATAACAAGGGTCAGAAGCACCACGGTGAGATATCCGTACTTCCAGTTTAAAAGGGGAATGTTTCCGAAGTTCATACCGTACCAGCCTGCCAGCAGCGACAGAGGCAGGAAAATAGTTGTGACTACGGTAAGCATAGTCATAATTTCGTTCTGCTGAATGTCTATCTGTGCCTGATATAATTCGTGAAGCTGCAGCAGATTCTCTCTGATATTTTCTGTGTAATCATGAAGACGGGACACTCTGTTTGAAAACACGCACCAGGCATTTTCCTCTTCCTTCACCAGAATTTCTCCTGCCGCTCCCTGCAGTTCCTCCGCCATATCCAGAAGCTGTACATAGAATGTATGAAGCCTCATCATTGCTTTTCTAAGTCCCATCAAAACCCTTGGAAAATCCCTTGGTGTCTCCTCCAGAAGAATATTTTCCAGTTCTGTTATCTTTTCTTCCACCTTCTGCAGATAAGGAACTTCCTCATCAATCAATCCGTTAAACACAGCCAAAAGAAGCTGTCCCTCCAAAGCATTTCCACCAAATTCCATATCCTTTATTTTCTCTAAAATCCGGCTAATCTGCCCTCCGTCATCCAGAAAAATCAGTTTATTTTTCATAAAATACCAGGCGGCAATCCAGGGCTTTTTCTCTAAATTTTTCTTATCGGGAATCTTCAGCACTCCGAACAGACACTGGGCGTACACTTCCGCTTTGCAGGAAACTGCCTGCTCCATGCTGTGAATCAGTTCTCTCTTATGAGGATAATTTCCCTTTAATGCAGAAAATTCCTGCAGATTCATCAGGCTTACTGATATGGTATGGGGGTTCTTTCCCAGCAGATATTCTGTCATTTTACTCTTCCTCTCCCTTTGACTGTTTTCCTTCGAGAAAATCCAGATTTTTCTCTATCCATCCGCGGTTTTGCCTTCCTTTAAAAAAGCCGCCATTGTACCTCTCACTATCCTTTTTGCTGACAGAAACCATAAACTGAATCCGAAAAGAAAAGTCCTCTGCCTCCAACAGCGTAAAAGGATGTTCCTCCATGGCCAGTATCTGCATACTGCCTTTTCGGAAAAAAGGATACGCTCCCGTAAAACCTTTTTCCTGTAATTTCCGGGATACTGCCCGCCTTTTCTCCTCTGTTTCCTCATTGCTTTTTCTTCCGTAATCACGGATGGGATAGACCTTGGACGCAGCTTCTGTTTTCCTGTACAGAACCTCATAAAGAGGAATTCCCGCTCTGCTCTCCATATGCCTCTGTATCCGTTTTTCTGCCCAGGGAAAAGGAAATCTTCGGTAAACTTTCAGCAGGTTTGCCAATCTCCAATCCCCGGCTTCCAATGCCAGCTTTTTCATGCATTCCACTCCTTCCAGAGTGTCCGGATATTCCTCATCCAGGGATTCCTTCACCGGCGAAAAAGCACGAAAAGGCGCCAGTTCCATAAGAGGAAGCAGTTCTTTTTCCGCCTGTGTACACACAGTATCCCCCATATAAGAATATTTATCGTAAAGGGTTCCCACTATATATACCAGCCGCCGCCACTGTTCCTGTCCTTTTACCCAGAAATGTCCGATACGGTGATACTGATAACAGGTCATTTCTTCCCGAATAGACGAAAACCAAATGGTAAATACATTGTCGTCTCCCTGCCTGACTACCAAAAGATAAACTTCCCCGTCTTTTGCCATATGTGCTTGTGTTATTCCCTTAAAATCCACGAGATACCTGCCTGTCATGCGGCATTGCTCCAGAATCAGCAAACACTCCAGTGCATCGTT
The DNA here is from genome assembly GCF_013304445.1 of Blautia hansenii. Taxonomy (GTDB): domain Bacteria; phylum Bacillota; class Clostridia; order Lachnospirales; family Lachnospiraceae; genus Blautia. The sequence continues at coordinate 52,385 of NZ_JAAITA010000011.1, read as the reverse complement.
CATCATATAAGGAATATAATACTTTTCTTCCCCGGCCGGCAATGTTCTAATATGCAGTTCAAAGGCCTGTGCCCGGAACAATTCTGCCAGTTTTATGCAGGAATCCGGCATATCCGGAGAAAGTCCGGGGAGAAACTGCTGCAACTCTTCATAATATGTCTGCGCCATGATAAGCCCGTCCTGTCTTCAAATCTGTGATATTCTTATCTTATCACATGGGTGCGTATTTTAAAAGAAAGAGATTCACAACAAAAACAGGCATACAGGAATGCTTCTGCTCCTGTATGCCCGTTTTTTTTACAAATCTGTTCCGTACACTTCTATCTGCGCAAGAGCCGGAAATGGTGACGGTTCCGGGGAAGGAATCAGCTTGGACAGCTTCACCCAGGTCACTTTTTTCTTTTCAAAGGTGAATTCCTGTCCACAGCCTGTTTTCTTTAAAGAAAACTCTTTTTCTTCTCCGTCTGAGAAGGTTACAGTCACCTTTTTCCACCAGTTATCGTGTGGAAAATCTGCCCGGATATAGAGAATGATACGGTCGATTTCCACTTCCCGTCCGAAATCCACAGTCATTTCTGCGTCCGGATTCCGGTTGATTCCCCAGGAATCATAGGGCCATTCGCCGTGACATTCATTGGCTGTCACTCCGTCAATGGCATTCTTTGCCGCAAAAACAGACTCGCCTCTTGTCTCCACATTGGCAAAGGCATGGGGAAAACAGGTGGTATTTTCATGCGTATCGTTGACATTTAAAGCTAAATTACGATAGCTTTTCACCTCAAAATCTCTGGCTTTCCGCACACTGATTAAGTGCTTGTTTCCGGAAAATGCCTTTGGTGAAAGATTGATTCTCTTCTCGCCAAAAGGAATTTGATACTGCGCATTGCCGGTAAGATAAACCAGATTTCTGCCCAGGGCATCGTCAAACTGTACCCATGCATATTCTCCTTCTTTGGAGATTTCCAGAACAATTCTATCTCCTTCTTCGTAGGTTCTTGCCACCATGAGATTGACTTCTTCTTCCCCTCTGGCCCACGCCACCGTTCGTTCATTTTTATCAATTACTTTTAAACTAAACATGCTTTTCTCCTCTAGCAGCCCAGGATTTCTCTTACACAGGCAGCAATTTTTTCACACTTGCAGTTTGCGAAAAACAGTTCCTGGAAGTGCTCTCCTGCCAGTGCGCCTTTCACCAGTTCTCTGTCCATTTCCATTAAAATATCTGTGAATTCTCTGTAAGTAACCTTCTTTACTTCGTCCAGAATCTTCTTATTTCTCTGTTCCGGTACGGCTCTTTCTCTCGGATATCCCTGTCCGCTTTCTTCACAGAACAGCTTTTCAAAAATGTATTCCAGGTTCAAATCGCCGCCCCAGCCAAATCCTTTTGCAAAGGGCAGAGAAATAGCATTTCCGTCATTAATCTGTGCAAAAGTATATGCGTCCAAAGCGTCTTCTACATGTCCGCAGATAACGCCCGGGAAAGAATTACAAGCCAGCATAGCGCCTTCTCCTGTGCCGCATCCGGTAATTACATAGTCCGCTGCGCCGGAATTTAAGAGCACTGCTGCCAGGATTCCCACCTGTACATAAGTGAGCTGTGCCTCGTCTTCTGCTGTATACATGCCGTAATTATCCACAGTAAATCCCATGGGTTCTACAACTTTTCTAAGAGATTTTTCAATCATCGGGTTCTTTGCACCCTGGCTGTTTTCATTCATTAATGCAATTCTCATTCTTGTTTTCCTCCGCTTATCTTTCATTCCTTATCTCAAATTATTTCGGCTGTTTTCCAATGTAAGCTAAAATACCGCCGTCTACATACAAAATCTGTCCGTTTACAAAGTCAGAAGCCTCGGAAGCCAGAAATACGGCCGGTCCCATTAAGTCTTCCGGATTTCCCCAGCGTGCAGCCGGTGTCTTGCTGATGATGAACTGGTCAAATGGATGTCTGGAACCGTCCGGCTGGATTTCTCTTAAAGGCGCTGTCTGCGGTGTGGCAATGTAGCCAGGTCCGATACCGTTGCACTGGATATTGAACTCCCCGTATTCAGAAGCAATATTCTTTGTCAGCATTTTCAGTCCGCCTTTCGCTGCTGCATAAGCAGACACGGTTTCTCTGCCCAGTTCACTCATCATGGAACAAATGTTAATAATCTTTCCGTGCCCCTTTTTCAGCATGCCGGGAATGACTGCTTTGGACACGATAAACGGGGCATTTAAGTCTACGTCAATGACCTGACGGAATTCTTCTGCACTCATGTCTGTCATAGGAATACGTTTGATAATTCCTGCATTATTTACCAGAATATCAATGGTTCCCACCGTTTTTTCAATATCCTGAATCATATCTGCTACCTGTGCTTCGTCTGTTACGTCACAGAGATATCCTTTTGCGTCAATGCCTTTTTCTTCGTATGCTTTCATAGCAATATCCATGTGTTCCTGGCCTCTGCAGTTAAACACAATTTTTGCGCCTGCTTTTGCGTAAGCTTCTGCAATGGCAAACCCGATTCCATATGCTGCACCTGTCACCAGGGCTACTTTTCCTTCCAGTGAAAAACTCTTCATAACGTCCATGTCTGTTCTCCTTTTCTACTTAGTTTCCTGTTATTTTAATTCCTGATTTGCAATGTGGTCCATATCGTCAAAGTCCTGATTTTCCCCTGCCATACCCCAGATAAAGGTGTACGCCTGAGAACCGGAACCAGAGTGGATAGACCAGCTTGGTGAAATCACGGCCTCTTCATTTCTCATCACAATGTGGCGTGTTTCTGTAGGTTCTCCCATGTAATGCATAACAAACGCATCTTCTGGAATATCAAAATACAGATAAACTTCCATTCTTCTGTCATGGGTGTGGCATGGCATAGTGTTCCATACACTGCCCGGCTCCAGTTTTGTCATGCCCATTTCCAGCTGGCAGCTTTCTACCTGTCCCGGCAGAATGTATTTACAGATTGTTCTGTGATTGGATTGTTCCAGTGTTCCCAGCTCTACCTTATTTTCATCTTTTACAATCACAACGCCCTCTTCCGGTGTTCCTTCCGGCTTAATCAACACCGTAGGATATGTATGGTGCGCCGGTGTGCTGTTAAAATAGAATTTCGCCGGTACTGTGCTTTCTTTGCTGGCAAAAGTGATTTCTTTTACACCCATGCCAATGTACATGCCTTCTTTGTGTCCAACTTCATATTCTTTGCCGTCTGCCACAATGACACCTGCACCGCCGATGTTGATAATTCCCATTTCACGTCTCTGCAGGAAATACTCTGCTCTTAATTCTGCCCCCGCAGTAAGCACCAGCGTTTCTCCTGCCGGTACTGCTGCACCTGTGATAATGCGGTCAATATGGCTGTACACCATTTTTATTTCCCCCGGCACAAACAGGTTCTGAATCAGAAATTCCTCTCTTAAACGGTCTGTTGTATAATGTTTTACGTCTCTTGGTGATGACGCGGTTCTTACTTCCATGTTGGTTCCCCTTTCTGTTTCCTGTACGGTAATCTTTCATATGACTTTATTATAGCAGGCCGCTCTTTGGGGAAGGTTTCTTTTCCTGTTTAAAACCTTGCAAATCTTGAACTTTCTTCATTGCTTTTTAGAATATTCTCTTATATACTGGATATAACGACATGGGAATTTTATTTCAGATATTTTACGAATTTACAGAAAACAGAAAAGGAGGCACGGGATATGAAACTGCTCAATTCCTGCAAACAGTCCATCACCGACTGCCTGCAGAATAAAACTTTTTCCATCGCACATTTATACAGCGACGAGAAGCCTATGGACATGCATATTCACGACAGTTACGAAATTTACTATTCCATTTCCGGCGGCAAACAGTTTCTCATCGATAACTGCTTTTATAACATTTTCCCGGGTGATATTTTCTTCATTAATCAGTACGAAAGCCACCATCTGACTCAGATTGACAGCCAGATTCATGAACGGATTATCTTGTCCATTTACCCGGATTATGTGAAATCCCTCAGCACGTCAAACACGGATTTAGATGCGTGTTTTCAGAATCGTTCCCTGCGTTCCAACCATAAGGTCTCCCTTACCCTGGAGGAACAGAAAAATTTCCTGTACTACATACACAAGCTCACACACACAGCAGGATACGGAACCGACATTCTGGAGCAGGCGGCTTTTCTGGAATTGATGGTGTTCCTGAACAAACGGTTTCAGAAGAATCACATTGCAGATACGGAAACTCAGATTAATTCCAATGCACAGGTGGACAGTATTCTTTCCTATATTAATCAGCACATTGAAGAACCTTTGAGCCTGGAACAGCTTTCCGCACATTTTTTCATCAGTTCTTCTTATCTGTGCAGGCTTTTCAAGTCTGCCACCGGAACCACCATTAATAAATACATTACGGCGAAGAGGATTTCCCATGCCAAAGAATTGCTTGCCGAGGGGTATACGGTGACTGAGGCCAGCGCCAAGTGCGGATTTAATGACTACAGCAATTTTTTCAAGGCCTTTACAAGGGCCACCAGCGTGTCGCCGAAGAAATATGCACAGTTTCTGACGCAGTAAAAAACTGCAGAAGCTTACGACTGTAAGAATCTGAAAACAGTATCCCAATATTGCTGTACCGTCCAGTCATCTGCATGATAAATCTCATGTTTTGTTCCCGGTACCAAAATCAGATGTATCAGACTGTCTGTATTTTTATGTACTCTTTTTACAAAACGGTTTTGCTCCTTATTAGAAACATAAAAGTCTTTCTCTGCCTGAAATACCAGAACCGGCATGTGCATTTTGCGATACGCTTTCCTCATGAGCACATGGTACAATCCCGCCATTTCCTTCAGCCAGCCATAAGAAGCCCCTCCCAGCTGGTAATCCGGTTCTGCAGCTTTCTTTTTCTGATAGTAAGAAAACCGTTCTTCTGATAAGGCTCCGCTCTGTGCAAAAGATTCCTCCCCTTCGTAATCATGCTGCCCCGGCATATAGTTCTTTCCCTTCCCCAGACAGCACATTATGTACGCAATACATACTGCAGCTCTCCATGGAACGCCAGGCGTCAGAGGACGAATCATGGGGGATGACAGTATGACCTTCTGAAAGAGTTCCGGCTTTTTCCCTGCCGCTGCGGCCCCGATTCCACCGCCCATAGAATGACCATAAAGATAAAGAGGCAAATCCGGTTCTCTTTTTTTCGCCCAGAAAGCCGCATAGAGCAAATCGCAAACATAACGTTCCCAGAAATCCACATACACCGGCGAATTTTTCTTCAGCAATCCATAACTCCTTCCGTGTCCGCAATGTTCGGGTATATACACGCTGTAATTCTGCTGCAGGAAATAATAAATGTTTTCTTTATACTTTTCTGCTGTCTCTGTAAACCCATGAGAAATAATTACAATTCCCCTGGCATTGTCTGCCCGATAATACACGCAATGAATTTTTCTTCCGGTTTCCCGTTCCAGCCAGAAATCCTCACGCCGTTGTTTCAAAAAAGGTTCTGCCACATCCTGCATTTTCTTTTCATACTCTTTCTGACTGATGAAACCTCTCATTTTTCTTCCTCCCGTATGAGTTTATTAATCTTCCCCTCATCATAAAGCAGGAACAGAATTCCTCCTGCCACACAAAATGCCGCTGCGCAAAATGCTGTCATCCGATATCCAGTCCCAACAGACTGTCCAATGGTAGAAACAGCCGTAAACAGCAGCATGGACAGACTTTGTCCCAACTTAAAGGCAAAGGTTCTGGCTGCATAAAACATTCCCTCCCGATTCTGGCCTGACACCAGGGCATCGCTCTGAGCAATGTCTGCTACCACGGCCTGGGGAAGAATTCCAAATATTGCCATAGGCAATGCCGCCCCTGCAGTAAGAATCCCGCCCTGCACTACAGGAGAAATCCTGGAGAATGTCCCCAGAAAACCCGTATAAAAGTAAGCACAGGCAAATATTGCGAAAGCAAACACCAGCAGTCTCTTCTTACCAAACCGCAAAACCAGCTTATGAACCGGAACATAAAATACCACAGAAAGTGCCGTCATTCCCACAAAATAAATGGTAGTCATGGATTCCGGAAGCTTTAAAAGACTGGTTACAAAAAATGGCAATCCTGTCTGAAACATGGTAAGCCCAATCCAGTAAAAAATATCAGAGCCCGCAAATTTTCTGAATTCTCCGTTTTTAAACGTAGATGCCAGAGAACGAAATGCGGTGTCATTGGTCGGCACTGTGTTGACATACTCCTTCTCTTTTATAGAAAATACAGGAACCAGCATACACCAGAATGCCAAAAATGCCATTCCGGTAAAAGTAAGCCGAATGGCCTGCACCCGCCCCAATGAAGGAATCAGCATCCCCCAAATAGCCGGCGCCAGATAAGCTACCGCTGTTCCTGCAATAAACGTAAAGGAAATTACCGTAGAAATATTCAACCGTTCTTCCTGCGTATGGCCCAATTCCGGTATCAGGGCATTATAAGGGGTACAGTAAGCTGTAATAGAAAGATAATAAATCATCACCATAAAAAACAGAAATACTCCGTTTATCCAGCTTGTCTTTTCTACCGGTGACCAGAAAACCAGAACTGTGGACACGGCCAAGGGCAGGGAAGCCCATTTCAAAAATGGAATTCTTCTTCCGTTTTTTGACTGGCAGCGGTCAGACCAGGAAGCAATTAAGGGGTCTGTCACAGCATCAAAAATCCTCCCAAATGCAGTAATTCCTCCAATCACCGTTATAATTCCAAAGATAACCATCCCCTGAGGGATAAAAATGTTCTGTCCCTGAGCCACTGCTGTCTTATCCGGCTGATAAAAATAAACCAGCCAGTTGGATATAATCCCCGACAACAGGGACCACCCGAACTGTCCCACAGCAAACAGCCATATTTTACTCGTCGTCAATCTTTTCATGCCTGTAACCCCCTTATCATAATTTCCGAAACAATCTTTATCTGAGTAATCAGTTCCACTCTCTCGTCAGAAGAAAGCATGCTCCCATTGGAAGCCAGCTTCTGCATCAGGCTGAGCATGGCATGAGTCACAGAAAAATAAACTTTCTCCACCGGCTGCGTCAGATACAGACTGCCATCCTTAATTCCCTTCTCTAAAGCGTCTGTCACATACGGTTTCAGATTCAGAATTTCCTGCTCATACTCCTTTAAACGTTCCTGGGAAATTTGATATTTTCTTACAAACACATCGAACTCTTGAAGAAATTTCAGGAAATCAAACTCCTGTTCAAATATCCACACAAAAATATCCATAATCTTTCTAATCTGGTCCCTGCCGTTGCTTTCCAGATACTTCTGTTTTGATAAGTGAACCAAGTACTTCTCAGAAACCTCCCTCCAATACAAAATCCCACCCTGAATGGCAACTTCTGCTTTTGTTTCAAAGTAGCGGTACACCGTAGCCGGCCCCACCTCTGCTTTCCCGGCTATATCCTCAATCGAAGTTTCCTCAATTCCTTTTTCGCAGAAAAGTGTAAGCGCTGCCGACAAAATTCTTTTGTATCTCTGCTGATACTGATGCTTTCTTACTCCTGAACTTCCCATTGCACATTCCTACTTTTGATAGTTATACTATCACTTTTGGGCAATATGTGCAATCTACTCTTAAAAATCAAATGTTCCTATACATTTTGACATTTTTTCATGAATACATGAAAAAAGGACTTTTACAGGAATGGTTTAAAAAATTTTACCGCTTCTTTAAACATAATACCTGTGTCAGTCCTTCTTATTTTCCTATTGCTATTTTATCCCTACTCCTCTATATGATTCCCCATATGCAGATATTTTTCTCTGGTAGCCAGTCCACCGCGGATATGGCGCTCGGACTTGTTCAAATCCAGGATCTTCCGCGCCTCCGCCGCCAGAGCCGGATTTATCTGAAGAAGTCGTTCTGTGCAGTCTTTATGTACCGTAGACTTCGATACCCCAAACTTCTTTGCTGTCTGCCTTACTGTTGCCTTTTCTTCAATAATATAATTTGCTATTTCAACCGCCCGTTCCTCAATATAATCTTTCAAGGAAAAATCCCCCGAAAACATTGTTTTTACAATGTATGCTGGGGATTTAGTATTTAGGACTTAGGAACTCTTTACTTTCCCTCTTTCCTATGCTACAGTAATTTTAATCACAGCAGACAGAGGAGACAGTTTTCTGTCAGAGAAGCGAGTCGCTTTTCTATTTTTTATTCCGAAAGGTATGGCTGCGCCAGCCCTCCTTCGGCTCCGAGGTACATCTGCACACTGCATGTGCTTTCTCGCCTGCGGCGCCGTACCTCTTCGCCGAATCCGGTATCACCATTTAGTGTCTGCTGTGTTTTTAAAAATACATTTTCATGAATAGCAATACAGGAAACACGGAGGTATCATATGGCTCCCTCTCTCTGGAAATATTATACAAAAGAACAGACACAGGATTTCCTTCTTTCTCTGCATCTGACAGAAAATCTCACCCACACACCGACCGCTGAAATGGCTCTTTTATACGCTCTTGCCAATCACGCAGACGAACACTACGAAAAAATCTCCATCCCTAAAAGAAACGGCACTAAAAGAATTCTTCATGCGCCGGACAGTGTATTAAAGTATGTCCAAACACAAATTTTGCGGCAGGTTCTAAGGGAATTTCCGGTATCCGGCTATGCCTGCGCCTATCAAAAAGGAATCTCTCTTCGCAGCAACGCTTTCCCTCACCAGGCACAAAAACTGGTGTTGAAACTGGATATACAGGATTTTTTTGACAGTATTTCTTATATCAGCGTCTATCAGCATGGATTTCCCTGTGAGAGAATACCGGATTCTGTACGCACACTTTTGGCTCATCTGTGCTGTTATAAAGACAGACTGCCTCAAGGCGCGCCAACTTCCCCCTATCTTTCTAATCTTGTCATGAAACCTTTTGACGAATACATGGGAAACTGGTGCCGGGTACGAGAAATTGCTTATACCAGATATTGTGACGATATGACCTTTTCCGGTGACTTTCATCCAAAAGAAGTACTAAAAAAAGCAGAGGGCTTTTTAAACCGTCTGGGCTTTGAGTTGAACCATAAGAAAACCCGTATCTGCTCCCAGAAAAACCGGCAGGAGATTACAGGCATTGTAGCGAACGAAAAACTTCAGGTTCCGAAGAATTACCGCCGTCGTCTGCGTCAGGAGTGTTATTATATCCGAAAATTCGGCTTAGAAAACCATTTATCTCATATTGAGTATACGGGTGATAAACAGAAATATCTCCAAAGACTCCTTGGCAAAATTCAATATGTTCTGCAGATAAATCCGGAAGACGGGGAATTTTGTGAATGGAAGAGGTGGATAACAAACTCTTTTTTTATTCATGATTAAGAAACAGGCAGGTTCCACCAATAGTGGAATCCTGCCCTCCCAAAATGTCCTTACAGTATTGGTGAAGCATGAATTTTATAGTTTCTCCAAAATACCGATGATAACCTCTTCCGGTTCTTCCAGTTCTTTGGCAATCTCGGCTGTATTCTTTCCTTTGTTCAGCTTTTTCTGTATGAGTTTACAGAGCATATCATATTTTCCCTGTTCTTTTCCCTGTGCCAACCCTTTCTCTAATCCCTGAAGAATTCCAGCCTCTACTCCAACCTTTCTTCCCTCTTCCCAGGCTTCTTCCCGCTCCTGCCTGAGGTGCTTTTCCTGGTCATATTCAAATATGCTCATATTCCTTGCCTCCGCTTTATTCTTTTCCAGAAATTCTTTCAAAATCCCTTCCCGGATGCACTCTTCTATAGCCTTTTCTACCGCTTCCAGCTCCAGATTGCACTCTCCTTTTACCGTATAAAGGTCTGAAAGTTTCAGTATTTTTCTGTCTGGCTGTTCCTGTAAACCATTATAGAATACCACAAACTGGGGTGTCGGAAGTTCTATGGGCTTTGTTCCATACAGATTCAGCTCCTTTGTCATAGACGAAAAAAGACTGGAAATATACAACAGAAACCGAAGCGGAAGATTGGGACTGTATGTGGACTGATGCTCATATAACGACAATCTGGCATCTATGAGAAAAGAAATATCATTTTTCACAGCCATATAAATGGCATTTTCCAAAGTGTTAATTTCCAACATATCCGGGTCCGTATAATGTTTTCCGCTAATGGCATTATAAAGTTCCAGCAAACGCTTTTTGTCCTCAAAAAGCATGGCAAACACCGTAGCCTTATACATTCTGTTTGGAACGGTTTTCATTGTTTCCATAATGTAAATACCTCCTCTTTTCTTTGCAGGAGGTGGAAACACTCTGCCAAACATTTTCCATTTTGGCAACAGATAACCCTTCTTTATCTGTTATCCTCCAACATGTCTCCTAAAACCTCTCTGCATTTTCTGTTTCTTGTGAATAAAAGCATTGAGATTTTCCTTGATATGCTGTCAGAGTTTCAGACACGGCAGATGCCGCAACAGATTTTTTAGATAGTGGAAATATAATGCTTTCATATATATTGTAACACAGACACCGGCAGGTTTCCACTACATTTTAAGGAACAGGCAGGTTCCACCAATAGTAGAATCCTGCCCAAAAAAATGAAAGGTTTCACAAATTTAATTTTTCCAGCCTTCTGGCAGATATTTCAAGGTTCCCTGAAGCATATCATCTACCAGTTCTCTAACCTGTTCTTCTGTACACTTTTTACCCTTTACAAGCGGGTCATTCAAAAAGGCCTGTACTACCAGTTCTTTGTCACAAGTTAAGGCTGCTTTCAAAGTTGTCTCATGATTTTCCACATGGGGCATAATCAATGTTCTCACATTCTCCGGTATTTTTCCTGCTGCAACTGGACGAATGGCATCTCTTTCAAATACTGCATTTGTTTCTACAACTGCAGATGCAGGAAGATTCGGTATCTGCAAAGCTGTATTCGGAATATTTACATTGCTCACTACTCTTTCCAAACCACAAAGCGCCTTGATTAAAAGAATTCCTTCTTCTCCTGTCGGTTTCAACTCGACTTCTTCTTCGCCGTGTAACAGTCTGTCACTCTTTTCCAGACGTTCTTTTAAATCCTTCTTTCTCCAGTCTACCGTTGTCAGACCGAATTTCCAACTTTTCACTGTTTCTGGGTCATTTAAATATTCATCACCCGGCATAAATTCTGCCAGATGGCGATCTCCTGCTGCTGCAATGAAACCATAGCGTTTAAATAAATCAAATTTTACTCTATGGGCACAGTTGAAGGCGCTGTTTGCCCAGTTTTTATCCGGCTCATTGTATCCCTCTTCATAGTGTTCTTCAATATATTCTCTATAAACAGGGAACAAATCAACACCCTTATATGCTGCATAATCAAACCATGTAAAGTGGTTGATACCCAATACATTAACATGAATGTCTCTTCTATCCACGTTTTCCAAATGCAGCTTTTCTTCTGCAATGGCTTTTAAAACTTTCTGTGTGCCAAAAACTTCGTGGCAGCAACCAAATGCCTTAATTTCCGGGAAAGTATGATACAGCGTTTTCACACATAAACTCATAGGATTGGTATAGTTGATAACCCAGGCAGACGGAGCATACTTTTTAATATCCTCTGCAATTTTTACAAACATGGGAATGGTGCGAAGTGCACGCATAATACCTCCCGGTCCCGCAGTATCTCCTACAGATTGATAAATTCCCAAACGCTCCGGCATATGTACATCAACAGCCATCTCCTCAAAAGTTCCCGGAAGAATGGAAATTACAATGAAATCCACCCCAGTTAACGCCTGTTCTGCATCTGTATAAGTTTCATATTTCCACTTACCAACTGCTTCTTCTCTTTCTGTAACATGATTTCCGATTGTTTCATTCGCCTTTGCTGCGTTTTCATTCAAATCATACAGACGAATAGTTCCGCTCATATTAGGTTCCAATGCCAAATCAGTCATGAAAGTCCAAGCCCAACCTCTGGAACCTCCCCCTATGTAAGCAATTTGTACATCAGACACTTTTCCTTCTTTGTAAATCATAAGACATTCTCCTTTTCATCAAATTTCATATTCACGTCATACTTAACCTTTTAAGCCGGAGGTACTGATTCCTTCTACAATATATTTTTGCAGGAAAATAAATATCAGCATAATCGGCAGTACAGACAGTGTAGCCATAGCAAACATAGCGCCGTAATCGGAAGAAGAACCAGGGTCACTAAATAATTTCAAAGCAAGACTCACCGGATATTTTGTTGAATCATTAATGTAAAGCAGGGCAGACAGGAAATCGTCCCATCTCCACATAAAGGAAAAAATACCAGATGTAATCAATACCGGAAGCATCAGCGGAAAAATAATTCTTCCGAAAATCCCGTAATACGAGCAGCCGTCAATCTTTGCCGCTTCGTCCAGTTCTCTGGGAATTCCCTGAATGAAATTCATCATCAAATAGGTAAAGAAACCCTGAATGGCAAAACAATATGGTACAATCAAAGGCATATAGGAATTTACCCACCCCAGTTTCTGATACCAGAGATACTGAGGAATCATCAACACCTGTGCCGGCAGCATCATGGACAGCAGCATGGCAACTACCAGAATTCTTTTACCTTTAAACTTACATCTCGCAAGTCCATAAGCTACTATGGAAGATGAAAATACAGTTCCCACAGTCGCTACTACGGAAATAAACAAAGAGTTTTTGAAGAAGGTTCCAAAACTTACTCCTGCAAATCCTTTCCATCCATTGATGTAGTTATCCAATGTAAATTTTTCAGGAATCAACTGTCCCGCTGTAGTGAAAATAGTATTTGTATCTTTAAAGGAGCTCATAATCATCCAGACCAGCGGATAAATCATAATCAGGCCAAATATGGTAACTATGACATGATAGATAATTTTTCTATGTATTCTTGCTTTCTTCATATCCGTTAATTCCCTTCATCATAAACCCAAAATTTCTTTGTTGCAAATAATACCAGTGTAATCAGCCCAATAAGAAGCAGCATAATCCATGCCAGGGCTGCGCCGTATCCGGTATTGTAAAACTTAAAGGACTGGAAATAGGTGTACACGGTATAAAATAATGTAGAATCCATGGGTTTTCCCTGAGTAATGATAAAGCACTGGGTAAAGGCCAGGAATCCGTTTATCATCTGCATGACCAGATTAAAGAAAATAGTGGGGGTCAAAAGGGGCAGGGTAATTTTGAAAAATTTATTGCATTTATTAGCCCCGTCCACATCTGCCGCCTCGTACAATTCTGTGGGAATTTGCTTCAATGCTGAAAGGAAAATCAACATAGAAGAACCAAACTGCCAAACTGCCAGAATAATCAGCGTCCAGATAGCGGTCTTCGTATTTCCCAGCCATGCAAAATCCGCTGGAAATCCAAACACAGACAAAATTTTATTCACTACACCGTCTGCTGCAAACATTCTTTTCCACAGAATCGCCACTGCAACAGAGCCTCCAATAATGGAAGGCAGATAATATACGGCTCTGTAAAAAGCAGATGCCTTACTGCTCTTTACCAGAATCATTGCTACAATCAAGGCAAAAATCAGTCGCAGGGGCACGGAAACCAACGCAAAATAAAAGGTTACTGCAATAGATTTCCAGAATTTTGGGTCATCTGTAAACATCTTAATGTAGTTATCCAGACCGCACCACTTGGGTGCGGAAAGGATATCATAATTGCAGAAAGAGTAGTACAGGGAAATTCCCATAGGGACTATCATAAACAACAGGAATCCAATAATAAAAGGCATGGTGCAGATAATACCTGCTGCACTTTCGGTATTCAGCTTTTTGCGTATGGACATTTGCTTTGTCTTTTTCATACTTTCCTCGACTCCTTTTCTTTATTGAGCGCCTGCCTCCATGAAGGCATTTCCCTCTTCAAATAATTGTTTCGCTGCGTCTTCTGCGGTAATCTGACCGTATAGTACCTGTTCCTCTAAATTTTTGAGCAAATCGTAAACTTCATTTGCCCCATTAGGCGCTGCAGGATTTATGGTACTACAGGTTGGAGTGACCACTTGGTTAATGTAACCCACTATCTTTTGATTGGTTTCATCTAACTGGGGAGTGATGGCCTCTGATACTTTCTGAGAAATCGGCACACCTCTTTCTCCCAGTAATACTTCGTTACATTCCACAGAATTTGTAATATAATCCAACACTTTTACGGCTTCTTCTGGATTTTTACAATCCGCCGTTACTGCAAAAAACTGGCTGGGCTTTAGATAATTAGATTTTTCCAGGTCATCTGAAGGCCAGGTAGTAATTCCGATTTCTACCCCTTCCGGTGCAGCCTGCTGAATTGAAGATAACTGATTGGAGTAAGCAAAAGTACACCAAGACATGCTGTCTTCATTGCTTCCGTAAACCATAGGGTCCTGCTCGGCAGAGCCTACCGTAATCTCTGTAAATACACTGGGGTCTACATGCCAGCCCTCTTTCACCGCCTGTTCTTCCAGGTCAAAAATAGTACTGATATCATCTGCACTTTTTGCCCCCAGCTTTCCTTCTTCAAAAAACACCTGGCCTTTTGCTCTAAGCCAGTACTCTGGCAGAGTTTCATGATTATATCCAATATTGGTGCGCAATCCCGTTTTTTCCTTTACTTCTTTAGACAGTTCTACAAATTCATCAATGGTCATCCCATCTTTCACTTGAATTCCCACTTTATCCAAAGCGGTTTTATTGTACAGCAGTGCAGGTGCGTTCACGCCATTGCAGACTGCATAAGTCTTTCCGTCTACTTTTGCAGAATCCAGAATGCTCTCATCTACATCTGACAAGTTCAGTTTTCCCTCCTCTATATATGGTGTCAGGTCCAGAAGCAATCCATTCTTTACATACTGGTCATAGTACTGTAAATCCATCTGCACAATATCCGGCATCGTATGTCCTGCTGACGCTGTTGCCAGTTTATTCCAGTAATCATTCCACTCTGAAAACTGTCCGTCAAAGGTTACGCCAGGATTTTCTTCCGAATACATTTCCAGAATTTTACTGGTACGCTCATTTCGTACCTGGTTACCCCACCAGGCAAAGGTCAGTTTTCCGGAATCTTCCTTTGTGCTCTCACTGTTTTCCTTTTCTCCGCTGCTTCCGCCGCAGGCTGCCATACTGCAAACCATAGTCATACCAAGAATCACTGCTAACACTCTTCTTTTCATAGTCTCTTCAACCTCTTTTCCTTTACATTTTTTCACGACCGTCGTTTGTGATGTTTATTATATGCCATGTTTCAGACAGAAGAAAGAAACAAAACCTAGTTCTTCTTAGACGAAACCTTGCATTTTTTCCTCTTTCATTGGTTTTTTCTTTTCTAACTGTTATAATATCATTACTGAAAATTAAAGAAAATGGAGGTAGACTTCATGTTTCATAAAATAAGAAAAAAAGTACAAAATGCCCCGCTTGCCCAAAAGTTTCTTATACTTTTGCTTCCGGGAATCTTCTTATTTGCGTTATTTATCCTTGCTGGCTTCCTGTTGATTATACGTTCCAGCAATCGTATGCTGTATCAGACTTCCGGGGAATTGCTGACTTATTCCTCCAAAGATATTTCCCGGAATCTGCACACGGTACAGGGCATGGCTAATTTTATTTTAGAAGATAATTCCATACAGACAGCCCTTTCGGAAAGCAAGGACGGCAATGGCAGCAACACGCCCTCTAATTCTTATGCCCGGGTACATGCCGCGCTAAACAACTACTATCAAAAGTACAAATCTTACTATGTAGATTATGTACAGGTAGTTACTGACAAGTTTTCTGTTCTGTCTTCCGGCATTGATTCCCATGTTCTTCCCTCTGAACTTCAATCAGAAATCTTGGAAACAGCCCGGACTCAGGACGGACGGCTCTGCTGGATTACCGATTACTGTGATACTTACGGGATTTTTCTGGTACGAAGCCTTCGCCGGATTGAACACCTGAAACTGGACGACCTGGGAGTGCTGATTATAAATATTAATATCCGGCAGATGATGGAAGACATCTCCGCCCCAAACCAAAGTCAGGATTCTGTGTCCTACATTCTGTGCAACGGCAGCCAGACCCTTTATGCACCGGCTTCGCTGAAAAATTACGAAAGATTTGCACTGGAAAAAGTGAATTTAGGCGAATATTCCATTCAAAAAATCTGCCAAGACCGTTACTTTACTATACGGGGACGCATTACAGATACCGGTTGGGATTATTTCTGTCTCTCGCCTTATGAGGATATGTACAAGAATATTCAATTTTTCCAGCAACTTTTTATCTTCATCCTGTTTTCCAGCCTTCTTCTTTGTATTTTGCTTACCAAAGTGCTTATGAAACCCCTGGTAACACATTTTGACGCGCTGATGACCAAAATAAAGGCCTTTGGAAATGAAAAATTTGAAATTATTCATTGCCCTTATTCATACGAAAACCGTTATGACGAAATCGGTCTTCTCCATCAGCAATTTGATTCCATGTCCGCAAAAATACTGACTCTGATAAAAGAAAACTATGAACACAAACTGCTTGCCAAGGAGTCACAATTAAAAGCGCTGGAAATGCAGATAAATCCCCATTTTTTGTACAATACCCTACAGTCCATTAACTGGAGGGCAAAGCTGTTGAAAGACGTACCTATCTCCTTGATGACAGAATCCCTGGGAAAGCTGCTGCGGATTACACTGAGCCGGAAAAACAAAGATTCGTCTCTGTCCCAGGAACTGGAATTGGTTAAATACTATATGAATATTCAGGAAATCCGCTTTGAAGACAGTCTGCGCTGTGAAACGGAGATACCGCCCGAACTTGTGGATACTTACCTTCCTAAATTCACACTGCAGCCCCTGGTTGAAAATGCAATTCACTATACCCTGGAGGAGGACAGCGATGAATGTTTGAT
Organism: Blautia hansenii; assembly: GCF_013304445.1. Taxonomy (GTDB): domain Bacteria; phylum Bacillota; class Clostridia; order Lachnospirales; family Lachnospiraceae; genus Blautia. The sequence continues at coordinate 35,564 of NZ_JAAITA010000011.1, read as the reverse complement.
TTATATAAAAGCACACCGGGAAACGGAATGCATTGTGATTACCGTGTCCAATACGGAGTCCCGGTTCGAAGAAAACCTTCTGGAAAAACTGATTTCTAAGGAAATCCTTCCAAACGGCTTCGGCATTGGAATTCTGAATGTTTACAAGCGACTGGAGCTGGCCTTCGGAGATTCCTGCAGCCTGGAATTTATCAACGAAGAAATGTTTGCCACCGTAAAAATAACAGTCCCTGACAGGACTGACGCAAAAAGGAGAGACCGATATGCTTCGATTGCTGATTGCTGATGATGAAAAAATAATCCGTGAAACTATGTGCAGTATTATAGACTGGAAAAGCCTTGATATTGAAATTGTAGGGGTATGTAAGAACGGTCTTGAGGCTTACGATGCTATTTTAGATGAATATCCCGACATTGTCCTGACAGACATTCGCATGCCTAAATTGTCAGGCTTGGAATTAATTCAGAAAATCACCCAGAATCATGATAATATCCAGTTTATTATCCTTTCCGGATATCATGATTTTTCCTATGCCAGGGAAGCCATGAAATACGGCATCAAACACTATATCTTAAAGCCCTGCAGCGAACAGGAAATCATAGAGGCCGTAAAGGACTCTATAAAGGAGCATTACAAAAAGCTGCCCTCACAGGCTGCAGGGCAAAGTCTGCCCTCTTTGGGCGGGCATCTGCAGAAAAATTTGATGTATGATATTTTGCTGCAGCTTCTGTCTTCAGACCTGCCTGCTAAAAAGCTGCCGCCCCTTTATGAAACCTACCTTGATTTCTATCATACCCCCTACCATTTATGCTATGTATTTTTTCTGGAAGAATCCTTTGTCAGTTCCTGTATTTCCCTGATACAGTATTTTTTCAAAAGCCATGGCCTTGATTCTTCCTTTGCCTGCGTTTATGTGAAAAATTCTCTGTTATTTTTCTTTCCCCACCCGGCAAAGGGATTTTCTGACCTGTCCGGCCTTTCCGGATTTCTTTCAGAGAGTCTGACACAAAGTCCATGTACTTTTCAGGAAGAAATTTATGATGCCCTCATGCCGCTTCTGGAAACTGTGTGCCGGAAAGTAAAACGCTACGAAACCATTTACCTGTACTCCGGCACCCATCCCATTACCATCTGCAATTACAACTATGTATTTCAGAAAACATTGGAGATTTCCGACCTGTTGGCAAAGGAAACGGATGAAACCCTGCACCAAAATCTTCTGGCGGAATTAAAGCAGCTTATAACTTCTATTAAAGACTTGAACTTTCTCCGTTCCCTGGTCAACAGCCTTTTATTAAGGGCCATGCAGAATTTTACTTCCCTTCCTGCTGCGGAACTGACCAATTTTATGATGTTTACCGCTTCTGTAGCTTCCAATCAGGAAATCTGCGATTTTCTTTTTGAGAAACTGGAAATTCTGTATCCCGCACCGGTTATCAGCAATGGAAAACTGAAACCTTTTATACAGGAAATTTTAGATTACACCAATGAACATATCGGGGATTGCAATTTAACCTTGAAATGGATTGTAGAAAATCAGCTTTTTATGAATGTAGACTATGTAAGCCGCCAGTTTGTTCTGCAAACCGGGATAAAATTCTCCGCTTATCTGAATGAACTGCGCATTAAGAAAGCCAAGCAGCTTTTAATTAATTGTGACGCTGAAAAAATCTACTCTATCGCGGAACAAGTAGGGTGCGGCAATAATCCGCAGTATTTCAGCCACTTATTTAAAAAATATACGAAAATGACACCCAAAGAATATATTCAGAAAATGAGAGCGGACAAAGAATCTAAAAATTTGTAAAAAAGCATTTCGAGGAGAATTGATTTCGCTTTCTGACTGAACAATATAACAAGGACAGAAAGTCTCTTTCTCAACTTTCTGCCCTTGTCCAAACGCTTCAGAAAACTGTCAGCTTCTCAAAACAGCTCTTAGCTTTCTGTTTCCATATCTTTTTTATTGATATTTTTCTCCGGATGATGAGCATATTTTCTGACACGTTCATCATAGATAACGCCTTTCCAGTTTAATCCATATCCGAAATCATAGGTATGTCCCTCACTGTCCACATGACATATCATATCAAAAGGAACATCCTCATACTGCTCTTCCACGGTATCCATATTTTCCGGAATCTGCAGAGGAAGCAAACCTGACGGTTCTTTCCTTCCGCTGATAATTTCCATTAAAGCCTGGGGAAGATTTCCAAAGGTGGTGAGAATTGCGTCCGCTGCCTCTTCAAATTCTGCCATCACCATAGGCCCCGTCATGCTCACGCAGGCAATCACAGGCTTATCTCCCATCTGTCTGCGGGTATCCAGAAGCATATCCAGGTCGCATTCATTGTCTACTTCTGTGGTCTTTCCTTTATATCCTCTGTTGATAAAATCTTCCTGCGGATCACCCCCTGCAATGCTGTGTTCCCTTGCTTTTTCTGCCGTATACGGGCGGTACTGAAGGCTCACCGGAAGGTATCCGTTCCCTCCGTTTTCCCTGTCTTTTGCATCATATCCTCCTAAAAGGCTGAACCCGGCGCCATCCGGCTGTCTCAAAAAGCAGATTGCAGCCTCTGCCTCCTGTGGTGTATCCACCAGTGTAAAGTATTTGTTCAGCAGCCCAGGATTCATTGGTAATTCCCAATGCTCTTTCACCTGATTTTCCATCCAGTCCGTATAGGCGGGTATATACTGCTTAGGAACATATACCTTAGTCTTTTCCTTAAGAGGCAGCACCTGATTCCTGTTTTTCAGCATAACCACAGACTTCAGCTGGGCTTCAAACCCTTCCTGCATATATTCCGGACATCCCACAAGCCTTGCGGATTCTTCCGGAACCAGATACGGATTTTCAAACAATCCGGTACGGAAAATATTTTTCAGAAGTCTGCGGGCAGAATCCTGAAATCTTTGCTTCATAAAGGCTTCTCCGTGTTCCTTTACCCCAATTTCATATGCCTTCAGAACATTTTCCTTCTCGTTTAAACCGCCGAACTGGTCTACGCCTGCCATAATAACCTTATAACATCTCTCCGGTTCACTCAAATGCTCTACGCCCCAGCATTTTCCGCTGTACATACTGTCAAGAGGGCCTTCATCCGCTGTAATACTCCAGTCTGTGCAGACAACACCGTCGTAATTGCAGGTTCCCCGCAGCAAATCCTGAACCAGATATTTGCTGTAACTGCACCCTACATTCTCGCCTCCGGGCTGTCCGTAAATAATGGTATAATAAGGCATAACTGCGCTGGCCATTTTGGTCTTTCCCTTTAACTTAAAAGCACCTTCCGTAAATGGAATTAAATGCTCTTCGAAATTATTTCCCGGATAAACAGAATATTTTCCGCATGGGAAATGGGCATCACGTCCGCCTTCTACGGCGCCTCCGCCCGGCCAGTGCTTCACCATGGCATTTACACTGTCATACCCCCAGCCGTCCTCAATCTCCTTCTCACCTTCCGAAGTCTGGAATCCGTCACAATAAGCTTCCGCCAGTTCTGCGCTCAAGCCGGAATGTTCTCCGAAGCTTCCTCCGAAACGGCTCCAGCGGGGCTCTGTGCTTAAATCTATCTGAGGAGACAAGGCAGTATTAATTCCCAGCGCCCGATACTCCTGTGAAGCAATTTTCCCGAACTTTCTCACCAATTCCGGGTCAAATGCCGCTGTCATTCCCAAAGATTCAGGCCAATGGGAAATGTCTCCGCCTGCACCGGCGTCAAACTCAAAAGATACCGTCGTACCGTGTCTTGGGTCAGAGCTGACGGAAACCGGTATGCCCCATTCCAATCCTTCTGTCAGCGCCTGCAGACGATTATTCCACTTCGCAGATGACTCTGCGGAAGAAACAGCCACCACAAGAACATGCCGTAAAAAATCTTCTGTGAGAAAGGTTTTCTGCTGGTCTGACAAAGCATGTACAGGAACCTGAGCCTCCTGTAAAGAAGTTCCGCTATAGGTCACCTTCCCGAAATAGTCGGAAGAAAGTCCAGGTACAAACTGATGCTTACTGTAAAGCATCAGTCCTGCAATTTGCTCTATGGACAGCCTGGAGGCCAAATCTTCTGCCCTTTCCTGTGCGGACAGTCTCCAGTCTTCATAGGGATAAAAATTCCCGTCTTTTGCCAAGTCTTTAAAATATAAACCGTCTTTTTCCAGCAATTTCACTCCGGAATCTGCAGACCACTTCAGGAGCGGACCTTTCGGATTCTTTTTACTTAATATTTTTGGTTCAGTTTCCTGTATCATTTCCTTATTCTCCTTTCACACCGTCCTGTCTTCTCTCTTTCAAAAGCAGAATGTTCTCTTCTACTTTTTTCTTACTTAAAGGATAAAGAAACAGCAGGCAAAGTCCAACGCCAATATATAAGATTCCCGGCAGCATGGTTGCCACACCGTAAATTTTATCTGCTACCTCCTGGGTCTGCACCTGTACGGAAGAGTTGTAGCCTGCCAGTCCTAAAGCCCAGGCGCCCATACCACCGGCCAAAGCCTGTCCGATTTTTCTTGCAAAGGAATACACCGCATAAACCGTACCGTCTTCGCGTTTTCCGGTTCTGACTTCCTGGTCATCGATAACATCTGTAATCAGGGCCCAGATAATCATATTAAAGAATCCAAATCCAATATATCCTACTACAGAAACGGCGATATACAATCCCATAGACTTAGTATGCATAAAGAATAAAAGAACGGAGGATAAACCACCCACAATACATCCGGCTGCACCAAGCTCTCTTTTACCAAATTTTCTGCTCAGCGGAACAATGAACGGCGCCAGTAAAAATGACGGAATAATCGCACATAAACTTAAAAGTGACAGACCCGTTTTATTTTTAAAATAGTCAATAAACACATACTGGTTTACAGACTGTGCCATCAAGGAAGCCAAAAGAAGCAGAATTGCCGCTGCAATAATTCCGATTAAAGCCCTGCTGGTCAGGGCAGATTTTAAGGATTTTACAACGCTTGTTTTTTCTTCTGTTCCCGCCGCTCTCTTCACACGCTCTGTCGTCATAAAATAGCAGAGCAGATAACAAATCACTGCGCTTACGGAAAATATACCCGCAATCAGGGTAAAGCGGCTTCCTTCTACAATCTGATTTCCCGCTTCGTCTGTAGTGTAAACCATCATAGGTCCTGCAACGCAGACTATGAGGCTGGCCAGGGACGCTCCCACACTTCTGAAAGTAGAAAGAGAGGAACGGTCATCACTTTCACTGCTGAGTACTGAAGCCATAGAACCATACGGTATGTTAATCGAAGTATAGAACACGCTTCCCCACAGAATATACGTTACAAACATATAAACCACTTTAATCGTCATAGACGCATCGGCCAGAGCGGACTGATACATCAGAAAGCTAGCCAGAGCCACCGGACCGCACATACGGCGTATCCATGGGCGGAAACGTCCGTCCTTCTGTTCTTTTGCTCTGTCTACAATCTGCCCCATGGTAACATCTGTAAACGCATCAATACAACGGGCTACCAGAAACAGGGTCCCTACCATTCCCATTCCGATTCCCAGAACCTTTGTGTAAAAAATCATAAGAAAGGTGCTGGCAAAAAGGAATGTAAAATCATTTCCGAAGTCTCCAAACATATAGCCGACTTTATCCCTTATTCCAAAAGGACGCATAGCTTTTTCATTCTTCATTTCATTTTCTCCTCCTGTATTTGTTCTGTCCTTGAATATTACCCCACTCTCTGCCATTTATGTGAGTAATTTTTTGTGAACTTCCCGTATTTTTTTATGTTACGCTTGAATAACTCAAAAAATTATACGATAATTAACAATATATATACTATTGTCCCTGTCACCTGTAAGGAGGATATTATGCACTGGAAAAAAGAATTTCTTTTCTTTTCTAATATACTAAAAAACATGAACCTGACCGTCTCCTGTCTGCAGTCCCCAGAAGATTTAAAGCCATTCTCCAACTGCCTGACTTCTGATTCAACCAACACTATTTATCGGATCCGGACTTCAGGATTCTATTTCCTTTTCTTTCGCCTTCCTGATACGCAGCCTGCTTCCTATATTTCCATAGGACCTTATGTAGTTTCTTCTGTTTTTGCTGAAAAAGAAACCGCGCCTCAGACTTTTTCTCCCGGGATTCCCGTACTCACAGACGAAAGCGCCCTCTTCACCATTGTAAATACCTTTGGAGAATTGCTTTGGGGAACCCTAGACAATTTTTCTTTTCAGAATATCGAAACCCCTGCCGCTCCCGAACTGAATCCCACTACGGAAAGTCAGGACATGGAGCTCCCAAGAGAAACTCTGCTGAGCATACAGCTCATGGAAGAATATTACGACTGCGAGAACGAACTGCTGAAGCTGGTCAGCCAGGGGCAATGGAATGCCACAGAAATCTTTCTGAACCGTTTCTTTGCCCTCAAGAAAAACTATTCTGTTTTCCCCTGGGAAAACACTCTGGAATGGAAGAAAGCCCAGAGCATTATGTTAAACACTTTACTGCGCAAAGCTGCAGAATCTGCCGACGTACCTCCGATTCATATTGGACACCTTTCCTCCCATACGCTGGAAAGAATTGTGAAGCTGTCCCGTCCCACTGATTCTCTGGCTCTGCAAAAAGATATTATCCGCAAATACTGCCATCTGGTTCAAAGCCATTCCCTGAAGGGTTACTCCCCTATTATACAAAAGGTTATGACGCAGATTACCACAAACCTGACGGGGAATTTGGGTCTGGACGCCCAGGCCAAGCGCCTGAATGTCAATCCCAGCTACCTGTCCGCACTTTTTAAGAAGGAAACCGGACTCACCCTGACAGAATATGTAAAACGCAAAAGAATCAACCATGCGGTCTTTCTTCTGAACACATCCAATCTCCAGATTCAGACCATTGCACAGCACTGCGGAATTGCCGATGTAAACTATTTCACAAAGATGTTTAAGAAAATTGTTGGAAAGACACCCAAAGACTACCGAAGTGAAATTCTTTCCTAAAAGTATAAATTTTACGGTAATTCCCAAGAATCCTACTCACCTCCCGGTTCTGTATATGCTAGAATACAGCCAGATATTATTCTAATACCGGGAGGAAACACAACTTATGAGACAAATAATAACACTGAAAGACGACTGGTTTTTTGCTAAAAACAAACAGGAACAGATTCCCCAGATACTTCCTGAAAACTGGGAGCGGGTCTCACTGCCCCATACCTGGAACTGCCTGGACGGCCAAGACGGCGGCAGTGATTACTACCGCGGGGCATGCTGGTATGTCAGAGAACTGCAGATTTCAGAACTGCCCTCTGATACCTGCATCTATATAGAATTTCTGGCTGCAGCTTCTTTATGTAAGGTTTATGTAAATGGCACACAGGTAACAGAACATGAAGGCGGGTACAGCAGTTTCCGTGTGGACATTACTGCATTTCTCCATAAGGGCTTGAATCTTCTCTCTGTCATGACAGACAATCAGCACTATGACCATATTTATCCACAGGTTGCTGACTTTACCTTTTATGGCGGACTGTACCGCGATGTGAGAGTCCTTACCGTTCCCAAGACCCATTTCTGTCTGGATTATTATGGTTCCGAAGGCATAACGGCCTGCTCAGAAATAAAAAACGGAAATCAGGTCCAGCTTTCCCTCCACGCCTATGTTTCCAATGCAAAGGAAACTGACCAGGTGCTTTTCAGCATTTATGACCAGGAGGGTTCTCTGATTGCACAGACAGCACAGCCGGCTGCAGCTGATACTTATACAGAATTTTTCCTGTCTGATGTTCATCTGTGGCAGGGTGTTCAGTCACCTTATCTCTACAGCATAAAAGCAGAGCTGTACCGCCACAATGAAGTTCTTGATCAGGTAACTGTCCGTCATGGTTTCCGAGAGTTCCACGTAGACCCGGAAAAAGGGTTCTATCTCAATGGAATACTGACACCACTGCGTGGTGTTTCCCGTCATCAGGATTTTCTTGGACTTGGCAATGCCCTGACTCTGGCACACCACGAAATGGACGCACGCCTTATAAAAGAAGTGGGCGCCAACACCATTCGTCTTGCCCATTACCAGCACAGTCAGGATTTCTACAATCTCTGCGATGAAATGGGATTTATTGTTTGGGCTGAAATTCCTTTTATCAGCCGCATGAGTGACACGCCCGACGCCCACCAAAACTGTATTCTGCAGATGAAAGAACTCATTTACCAGAACTACAATCATTCTTCCATCTGTTTCTGGGGGATTTCCAATGAGATTACCATTGGAGCCAATACACCGCAGCTTCTGGCAAACCTGAAAGACTTAAATGCTTTGGCAAAGACTTTAGATTCTTCCCGTCTGACCACAATGGCGCAGCTTTCCTCTCTCCCTATGGAGGATGAACAGAACTGTATTACCGATATTCTCAGCTATAATCATTATTTTGGCTGGTATACCGGTGTTTTGGAAGATAACGAAAAATGGCTTGATACTTTCCATCAATCCTACCCCCAGCGTGCATTGGGAATTTCAGAATATGGCTGCGAGGGTATTATTTCCTATCACAGCGATACACCTAAAGCAGGAGACTACAGCGAAGAATATCAGGCTCTTTACCATGAACACATGGCAAAAATCATTGAAGAACGCCCCTGGCTGTGGGCTACGCATATCTGGAATATGTTTGATTTCGGCTGTGATGCCAGAAAAGAAGGCGGTGTAGCGGGACGCAACAATAAGGGACTGGTAACCATAGACCGGCAGATAAAAAAAGATTCCTTCTATTTGTATAAAGCATACTGGAATCCCGAACCCATGGTTCATATCTGCAGCAAACGCTATGGAAAACGGACGGATTCTGCCATAGATATAAAGGTATACAGCAATGCACCGGAAATTTCTTTATATGTCAACGGCGCTTTCTTTAAGAAAGAACAGGGACAACGGGTATTCCTCTTCCGCAACATTCCTTTAAAGGAAGGCTTTACAACCATCACAGCCAAAAGTGCCTTCTGCTGTGATACCGCTGTGTTTGAGAAAGTTTCCGAACCTTTCTCTGCTTATCAGTTTGTGGAAGACGCTTCCGAAACCGGAGTGACTAACTGGTTTGAACATGTAGACCTGAATAAAGAACGGGAACTCACTTTCCGCGAGGGATATTATTCTATCCATGATACAGCCAGAGAAATTTTAGAAAATAAAGAAGCTTCTGACATTCTCGTAAATGCCCTCAGCAGTCTGATAGGCTACAATCTGAAAAAGTCCATGCTGGCTGTTATGGGGGATAATCGTCTGTGCGATACCGCTTCTGCTCTCCCTGCCGAGGAAGCACAGACTGAAAAAGCCATGGCTTACATAAATGAAAAACTGCAGGAAATTCCTAAGTAAAAAGAACTGCTGTATAAAGTGCCCGCCGGCACTCTATACAGCAGCTTCTTTTTATCCTATTCCAAATAACCTCCGGGCATTCTCCCGTGTCACTTCTATTACCTCTTCTCTGGAAATTCTTTTGATTTCCGCAATGGTTTCCGCCACATATTCCAAATAAAGGGAGCAGTTTCGCTCTCCTCTATGGGGCTCCGGCGCCATATACGGGGCGTCTGTCTCCAAAAGCAGGTAATCCAGCGGCGCATATTCCACCACTTCTTTCAGCTTTTTTCCATTTTTGAAGGTCACCACTCCGCCGATTCCAAGATAATATCCCATGTTCATATACTCTTTGGCCTGTTCTTTTGAGTAAGAATAGCAGTGAATCACACCTTTCAGGTTATCGGCCCGCTCCGCTTTCATAATGTCCATCGTGTCCTTTGCCGCATCCCGGCTGTGCACAATAATGGGCAAACCCGTCTCCTTTGCAAGGTCCATCTGCCGCACGAACCATTTTTTCTGTATGTCATGACCTTCCTTATCCCAGTAATAGTCCAGACCGATTTCTCCCACAGCCACAATTTTTTCCAAATCACAGAATCTGCGCAGAATTCTTATTTTCTCTTCGCTCAGGTCTCCCACCTCGTCCGGATGGATTCCCACAGCGCCATAGACGAAGGGATACTGCTCTGTGAGTTTTACCGTATCCAATACGCCCTGAAAAGAGGCCCCTACATTTACAATGGTTTCCACGCCTTTAAAAGGCATGGACTTTAACAGTGCGTCCCTGTCTTTATCAAACGCTTTATCATCATAATGTGCGTGTGTTTCAAATATCATGAATGCCTCTCTCCTTCAGCCTCTTATATACCACTTCCCGAAACAGTGCATAAACTACAGAGGACAGCGGAATAAATATCAGCATTCCCACAACCCCCATCAGGCTGCCGCCCACAGTGACGGCTACCAGCACCCAGATAGACGGAAGACCCACAGAACCGCCCACCACATGAGGATAAATCAGATTTCCTTCTATCTGCTGCAATACCAGGAACAAAATCACAAAGGCTACAGCCTGCATGGGATTGGACACCAGCATCAAAAATGTGCCAATCACACAGCCGATAAAAGCGCCAAAGATAGGAATCAGTGCAGTAAAGGCAATGACCACGCCTACCAGCAAAGCATATGGGAATCTTAGAATACTCATAACAATAAAAAACATGGTTCCCAGAATCACAGCCTCCAGACATTGTCCTGTGACAAAACTGGAAAAGGTTTTATAGCTTAAAGACGCCACCTCTAAAGTCTTGTCCACTGCCTTCAAAGGAAGGAATGCGTAGAGCACTTTTTTGATTTGCACAGACAGCTTTTCCTTCTGAAGCAATATATAACAGGCAAACACAAAGGCTACGAAAAAGTTCATCAGAGAATTAATCACTGTTTTTGCCACCGTAAAGGTGGAGTTCAGCACATTTCCCGCACCGTTTTTCAGAAAATTAATAGCTGTCTGGATAATTTTATCCCAATTAAACTCAATACTCTGAATCCAGGAAGTTACTTGCTTGCTGTCAGGGAACGTATCTATTGCCCATCTCTGCAGTTTTGGAAGAAAGGCTTCTATATTCTTGCTGATACTGGAAAAAGTTGTTGCCACCTCCGGCAATACAACCACCAGCACAACCTGAATCACAGCCACCACAAAGAGAATGGAACATACCAGACAGACCGGTCTTACAAACTTCTTTTTCTTTACTTTGTGAAACAGCTTCTCCTCCAGAAAACTCATGGGTATATTCAAAATAAACGCCAGTGCGCCGCCCAGAATAAAAGGAAAGACCACTCTGCACACAAAGAGAATACCTGCTGCCAGATTCTCGATTCTCTGCACTCCCACATAAAACAACACTGCAAAGACAATCAGAAGAATCAGATTCTTCATGTTTTTCTTATTCAACTCCATAGATACCCTCCCTGATTCTCTTATTTACCGATTTTTTTACGAATCCATTTAATAAACTGAATAATCGGAAGATTGGCAAGAGACAAACCATACATAATCAACAGCTGTGTCAGGCTTAATGTCTGAACCTGGAAGATACCGTTCAGCCACGGAATCATCATAACTGCAGTAATCAGCAGCACGCCTAAACCAAAGGCTCCTGCCAGATAAATGTTGTTAAAGAATCTCTTTGTAAACAATACAGGCGCATCTGATTTACAGTTAAACCCATGTACCAGACGGGACATACACAACGTACCAAAGGCCAATGTAGACGCCAAAAGCGCGCTTTCCTGATAGCCAATGTAGAAGCCAATCATTGTCATAATACCAATTACCAGACCCTCGATTCCGATTTTGGAAAGGAAATTCTTTGTCAGAATAGATTCGTTCATCGGTCTTGGTTTTTCATTCATCACGGACTCGCTGTGCGGCTCCAGTCCAAGAGCAATAGCCGGAAGACTGTCTGTCAAAAGATTGATAAATAACAGATGTACCGGTGCAAACGGTACCGGAAGTCCTGCAATGGAAGCATATAAAACGGCCAGGATTCCCGCAAAGTTTCCGGATAACAGAAACTGAATCGCACTCTTAATATTCTTGTAGACATTACGTCCGTTCTCTACAGCTTTAACAATAGTCGCAAAATTGTCATCTGTCAATATCATAGATGCCGCATCTTTGGAAACTTCTGTTCCTGTGATACCCATAGCCACACCGATATCCGCCTGTTTCAGCGCCGGAGCGTCGTTGACCCCGTCACCTGTCATAGATACAATGTTGCCCTTTTCCTGCCATGCTCTGACGATTCTGATTTTGTGCTCCGGTGAAACACGGGCATATACAGAAATTCCTTCTACGAAATCCTGTAACTCTTCGTCTGTCATGTTTTCAATTACAGCGCCTTCACAGGCCTCAGATTCATCTTTCAGAATACCGATACGTTTGGCAATGGCTGCTGCCGTTACCTTGTGGTCACCGGTAATCATAATCGGTTTGATTCCGGCTTTGATACATTCTGCTACCGCGTCTTTGGACTCTTCTCTCGGCGGGTCCATCATGGCAATCAGACCAAGGAAGGTCATATCGTTTTCATCCTCTACTGTAATCGTTGTGCCTTCCGGTACACTCTTATAAGCAAAGGCCAGCACACGCAGACCGTTTCTGGAGAACTTCTGGTTCTGTTCTTCGATTTCCTGAATATCTGCCTGGGAAATCGGTTCTGCTTTTCCATTTTTCTGAATTGTGGTCACCCGGCCCAGCAAAACGTCTACCGCGCCTTTGGTTACCATAGTAGAACCTGTTTTCAATGTGTGCAGCGTGGACATCAGCTTTCTGTCACTGTCAAAAGGAACTTCGCTGAATCTTGGGTATTTCTCCCTTACCGTTTCTGCCGGAACACCCAGTTCATCTCCCTGATTAATCAAAGCTGTCTCTGTAGGGTCACCGATTTCTTCTCCGTTTTTGTTTGTAGAGTCATTACACAAAATACTGTGACGCAAAAGCTGTTTCTGTGCTTCCTCTTCCAAATCAATGTCTGCTGCGGGAACTTCTTTACCTTCTACATAGTAGTATTCCACGGTCATTTTGTTCTGAGTCAGCGTTCCTGTCTTATCTGAACAGATAATAGAGACACTTCCCAGACCTTCCACTGCCTGCAATTTACGGACAATGGCATGTTCTTTCGCCATTTTCTGTGTACCGAAGGACAACACAATGGTAACAATAGAACTTAAAGCTTCAGGAATTGCCGCTACAGCCAGCGCAACAGCAAAGAGGAACGCGTCTCCGATGGATTCGCCTCTGAACACGCTGATTCCAAATAAAATCGCACAAAATACCAGAATCAGTATAGACAGCTTCTGTCCGAAGTTATCCAGGTTCATCTGCAGCGGTGTTTTCTTTTCGGATGTACTTTTCAGAAGTTTTGCAATTTTTCCAACTTCTGTTTCCATACCAATGGCAGTTACCAGGAAAGAACCTCTGCCGTAGGAAACAAAGCTTCCGGAATACACCATATTGGTTCTGTCTCCCAGAGGGACATCCTGACCGCTGATTTCTTCTTCTGTTTTATCCACTCCAAGGCTTTCTCCCGTAAGAGCACTTTCGTCTACCTTCAGACTGGCATTTTCCAGAATACGTCCGTCCGCCGGAACATAATCACCGGCTTCCAGCATAACAATATCACCAATAGTAACTTCTGATGACGGCACTTTTATCACATCACCATTGCGAAATACTTTTGCTTCCGGCCCGGACATGGCTTTCAGGCTGTCTAAGGACTGTTCGGCTTTTACTGTCTGAACTGTTCCTAAAATGGCATTCATGGTAATAACAACTAAAATTACAATGGCGCTTTCTGTCTCTCCCAGCAAACCGGATACAATGGCTGCCACAATCAGGATGATAACCAGAAAGTCTTTGTACTGCTCCAGAAATATCTGGAGTATGGATTTTTTCTTCTCCTCCACGAGGGCATTGGGACCGTATTTCTGCTGATTTTTCTTAATCTGGTCCTCGCTTAAAGGGTGGGTGCTGCCATTCACAGATTTCTGCGCTTCTGTTCGTGACATCTGATAATACTCTTTCATGCTTTTTCCTCCGTTTGTTTTGAGCTTTGGTTTACAGGCTCTACTATAGTGTGCTTCGTAAAGGTCTTTCTATGTCGCAGGTAACAAAAAAACAGCAAGACCTTTACTGCACAGTCTGCTATGCAATAAAAGTCTCGCTGTTTCATCACGACACGGACGAGAATACTCCCGTCGAGATTGACGACGCCGTAAACACCTTGCAGTGCCAGCTACTCCCTTTCATTAAAAAGAATAATAAACGATAAGGGAAGGGTTGTCAATGGGGAAAATTATTTTTTATTTTCTTACGGAATTATTCCACTGCGACTTCCAGTTCTTCATTTCCCATAATCTTATAAGTCACATGTTTTGTTCGGCCCTCTGCGCATACGGTTACGGTTTTTCCATTTCTTCTGGCTTTTACTGTCAGCACCGTATTTCCCTGTAAATCTGTCACAGCAGTTTCCGTCGCTTTTCCGTCTTCCATGTTTACAAGATACAAGGTTATTCCTTCTGCATAATCGTAGTCCGGTCTTTCACTGTTGTTTCCTACTGCCAGAATCGTGTTGGGTCTTGCCAGCAGCGGCATATGGAAATAATCATATGTTTCCTTCTGCCATTTTCCGCCTTCTACTGTTTCTCCTGTCAAAATATTCTGCCATTTTCCCTCCGGCACATAATATTCCACTTCTCCTGATTCCTTAAAGATTGGCGCCACTAACAGAGAATCTCCCAGCATGTACTGCTTGTCCAGGGTTTCACAGGCTCTGTCTTCCGGAAATTCCACAAACATAGGCCGCATCATCGGTGTTCCCTCTTCAAAAGGGACAGGGGCTGCCGAAACAGCCCCTGCCTTTTCCATAACCGGATACGAGCTCAAGAATTCCCGCCTGTGACAACTTAGCAATCAGCTTAGAGGCACCGGGATCTTGAAATGTTTTAAGTCCATCTACAGCCTGCAATCCAATGGCCGTACGCCAGGCATATACTTTCCTGATACAGTAGACTAGCAGATTTCCGCCCCTGCCGGCATTTCCTTATCCGGTGTCATCAGTGCCAGTTCTCCGTCCAGTCCTTCTGCACAGAGAATCATGCCCTCTGACAGAATACCAGCCAGCTTAGCAGGTTTCAAGTTCACCAGAACCATAACCTTCTTTCCAACCATATCCTCCGGCTTATAATGTGCCTTAATACCGGATACAATCTGTTTCACCTGGCTTCCGATTTTCACCTGAGAGCACAGCAGCTTTTTAGACTTCTGCACCTCTTCGCATGCAATGATTTCTCCTACCTGGAACTGCATTTTCATAAAGTCATCAAAAGTAACCTCTTCTTTTGCCTCAATGTCAATGACCGGCGCTTCGTCTTTGGCTTCCTCTGGTGCGTCTTTGGCAGCTTCTTTGGCTCTCATCTCTTCCACTTTTTCCAGAACTTCTTTCACGTCCAGACGTGCAAACAGGATTTCCGGCTTTTCTGTTACCTTATTTCCTGACGGATACAATCCAAATGTATCCAGCTCTTCGTAAGTTCTCTTCTGGGCATTTAACTGTGCCAGAATCTTCTCTGTGGTTTCCGGCATAAAGGATTCCAAAAGGGAAGCGCCGATACAGATACCCTCTACCAGATTATACAGTACGGTAGCCAGACGGTCTTTCTTTTCTTCGTCCTTAGCCAGCGCCCATGGCATGGTTTCATCAATATATTTGTTGCAGCGCTTGAACAGAGTAAAGATTTCCGTAATAGCGTCTGCCACACGAAGTTCTTCCATTTTTGCCGCTACTTTCGCTTTTGTTTCCAGTACAACGGCTTTCAGCTCTTCGTCTACCGGTTCGCAGACCTTGGTGTTGCGTACTTCCCCGCCAAAATATTTGTTGGACATGGAAATCGTTCTGTTTACCAGATTTCCCAGGGTATTAGCCAGTTCAGAGTTCAGACGTTCTACCATTAATTCCCAGGTAATTACCCCGTCGTTTTCAAAGGGCATTTCGTGAAGTACAAAGTAGCGAACTGCGTCCACGCCGAAGAAATCTACCAGCTGGTCTGCGTAAATCACATTTCCCTTGGATTTGCTCATTTTTCCGTCACCCTGTAAAAGCCACGGATGTCCGAATACCTGTTTTGGCAGCGGCAAATCCAGGGCCATAAGGAAAATCGGCCAGTAAATGGTATGGAAACGGATGATGTCTTTTCCGATTAAGTGCAGGTCTGCCGGCCAGTCTTTCTTAAACTGCTCCGTGCTTTCTCCGTCACAGTCATAGCCAATTCCTGTAATATAGTTAGTCAGAGCGTCCAGCCACACATAAACCACATGTTTCGGGTCGAAATCTACCGGAATTCCCCACTTAAAGGAAGTTCTGGATACACACAAATCCTGCAGTCCCGGCAGAAGGAAATTGTTCATCATTTCATTTTTTCTGGATACCGGCTGAATGAATTCCGGATGGGTGTTGATGTGGTCAATCAAACGCTGTGCATATTTACTCATTCTGAAGAAGTAAGCCTCTTCTTTTGCAGGTGTCACCGGACGTCCGCAGTCCGGACATTTGCCGTCTACCAGCTGGGATTCCGTAAAGAAAGACTCGCATGGTGTACAATACATACCTTCATAGTATCCTTTGTAAATATCACCCTGGTCATACAGTTTTTTGAAAATCTTCTGTACCTGTTTTTCGTGGTCTTCATCTGTAGTACGGATAAACTTGTCATAGGAAGTGTTCATCAAGTCCCAAATGCTCTTGATTTCCCCTGCCACATTGTCCACAAATTCTTTGCAGGTCACGCCGGCTTCTGCTGCCTTTAATTCGATTTTCTGTCCGTGTTCATCTGTTCCTGTCTGGAAAAATACATCATACCCCTGCTGTCTTTTAAATCTGGCAATACTGTCCGCCAAAACCGCCTCATAAGTATTTCCGATATGAGGTTTGCCTGAAGTATAGGCAATGGCTGTTGTAATATAATATTTCTTTTTATCCACTTTTTCTTCCTCCTGTTCTAAGGGTTCGGCTCATAATTGGCGCAGTATAAAGCTTCTGTCCGAAAGCAAAAAAACCCGTCTTCTCTGTTTCCAAAGAAGACGAGTCCTATTTACCCGTGTTACCACTTCTGTTCGTCTCTGCCTCGCGGCACAGACCTCACCAGGTACATTCATACCTTACCGCTATAACAGGCGGAACCTGTCGCAGCCTTGGTATGCTCTCATACTTCGGTGCGCCTCTCAAAAGCCATCTTCCACATATCCTCATTCGCTTTCTCTCAGCATACGAAAGCCTCTCTGTAAAACGAGACATACATGTACTCTCTTTGTCACTGTGTTTACATATATGTTTCATGCTATCACATCTTGCACACTTTGTAAACACCCTGTCCGGGAATTTTCTCTATGCGATTGCAAATTTACCCAGAACATTTTCAAATTCTGAATCCTGCTGTTCATATCTGACGCACAGTTCTTTATTGTATTCCAGGCTTAACACACCTAAAATGGACTTTGCGTCAATAGTCAGACGGTCATTGATAATATCAATATCAAAATCACAGCGGCACGCTGCATTTACAAATTCCTTTATTTCGTCTATGTGCTGAAAGCACACGGTTTTTTCACACATCTTTTGTTTCCTCCCTGAGCCTTCTATAAATATGGTGTCTGTTTTTGCGACAGATTATAGAATAAAGCAAATCGGGAAATTTTTCAACTGTTTCCAGCACATATTTTCAAAACTTTTTACAAATTTTCGTGCTCTTTACTCAGGCGCTTAACTACCTTAATAGAGGCCAAAATTGCAATCAAGTTCGGAATCACCATAAGTCCGTTAAACATATCAGACATATTCCATACCAAATCTACTTTCAGTCCGGAACCAACCAGTACACAGACAACCACCAGGAGAGCATAGACCTTTACGGCTTTTTTGCCAAGCAGGTGACGCACATTCACCTCTCCGAAATAGTACCAGCCGATAATGGTCGTAAAGGCAAAGAACAGCATACAAATCGCTATGAAAACTTCTCCGAAAGAACCAAACGCAGAATCAAAAGCTACCTGTGCCAGCGCAGCTGCCGTCTCTCCGCTTGCAAGAGCGCCTGTGGACAGAATTACCAGCGCTGTCAGCGTCAAAATAACAAAAGTATCAATAAACACACCCATCATGGCAATAATTCCCTGGTCACCCGGGTGCTTTACATCTGCAGTTGCATGGGCGTGAGGCGTGGAACCCATACCAGCTTCATTGGAAAACAGACCTCTTGCCACACCGAAACGCATGGCTTTCTGTACGGTAACACCAGCCGCACCTCCAAGAACTGCTTTGGGGTCAAAGGCTGCCACAAAAATGTCATGAAAAGCTCTGCCTGTGCCTTCCAGATTCATAAAGAGAATAATCAGACAGCCCACAATATAAATCAGAGCCATTAACGGAACCACTTTTTCCGTCACTCTTGCAATTCGATTAATTCCGCCGATAAAAATAAACGCTGCTACCAGGGCAATCACAACACCTACAACCATGGGTTTTACACCAAAAGCATTATAAAAAGAACTTCCAATGGAGTTGGACTGTACCATATTTCCCATGAATCCCAGTGCCAGAATGATGGCTACTGAGAAAAAGCCTGCCAGGAATTTGCCGAATTTTCCTTTAAAAATATATTTTATGTAGTACACCGGACCGCCTACAATGACGCCGTTTTCTTTTACTCTGGTGTGCTGCGCCATAACGGCCTCCGCATAAATGGTGGCCATACCAAAGAATGCGCTGACCCACATCCAGAAAATTGCACCCGGTCCTCCGGAAGCAATGGCCGTGGCTGCGCCGGCAATGTTTCCCGTACCTACCTGCGCTGCAATGGCTGTCGCCAGAGCCTGAAAGGAACTGAGACCGTTTTCACTGCTTTTCCCATGAAGAGAAAAGCCGCCGAACATTTTCTTCATTCCCGCGCCGAACTTCCGTATCTGAATAAATTTCAGACTGAAGGAATAAATAATTCCGGTTCCAAGAAGCAGGATTAAAAGCGCATAATCCCACAAAAATTTGTTCACCACTTCTACAACAGATGCTACCATTTCCATTTTTCTATCTCCCTTTGTTTAGATTGAGAGCATATTGTTGGAAAAAAAACAGGGCTGTCACAATCTGCATCTTAGAAATACCAAATGGTATTTTTAAGTCCTGCGTCCTGTGACAGCCTCTTTTCAAGTTCAGTTTAAGCGCAAATGCGTTTGTGCACAGCCGTTTTTGAAGCACAAAAACAACTGTAAAAACTTCACTGTCCTTTTGCCTGAGAGATTCACAGCCGGATTTCCGTCTGCTTACACCTTCGGCACCCATAAATGGGATTCTCCAGAGAGCCATCCAGATACAGTCTCGTCTTGTAAAAGACCCCTGAGAGTATTACTCCTTCGGTGGGCATTTCGCCGCTTTCCTGCACCCTTCCATTGGCACAATATGCAAATAACGTAATTTATTATAGCACCTGTTTTCGTTTTGTCAATCCTTTTTCATCATTCTGCTTCCCACAAACATGGTAAGTAGTTCCGCCGCCGGGAAAGCCAGCCAGATACCAGACACATCCAGAAACACCGGCAGCAAATACACGAAGAGAATGACGAGAATACATCCTCTCAGCAAACAGATAATCAGGGAATACATATTTTTCACCACGGACTGGAAATAGGAAATATACACCATATTCACAGCCAGGAAAATAAATCCTACAAAGTATATTCTTACCGCCTCTGCGGAAAGTGACAGAATGTCTTTATCCGGGTTGAGGAAAATGTATGTATAAAAATTAGGTACAATCAATCCCACAAGCACCGGCACAGCACAGATAAGCAGAGAATTCCTCATAGCCAGTCCCCGGACCTCCTGTGTCCTTTCTCTCTTACCGGCCCCATGATTCATGGAAATAATCGGCTGGGCCGCCTGGTTCACACCTTTGCACAGACCCATAATCACAATAGAAACATTACAGATAATGCCGAACACGGTGACTCCTATATTTCCCACATAGTTCAAAAGCTGCAGATTGAAAATGAAAATCGTAATTCCCGCAGAAACTTCAATCAAAAAGCTGGCAAATCCATTCACCACAATTTCTTTTATAAATGCGGGACGGATTCCTTTGAAATTAAACTTCAGCTGATTCTTCTTCGTAAAGAAGTGCACAAACAAAATCGCCACGGTAAGCCAGGAGCCAATGACGGTTGCTATGGCTGCTCCTGCCATTCCCATCTGCATAGGGAATACAAAAACATAATCTAAAATAATATTCGTCACACCACCTGCGATTACTGCATTCATGGCCAGCTTCGGCGCACCGTCATTTCGGATAACCGTCTGCAAAAAGGCAGAAAGAAAGTATCCGCCCATACCCCAGATAATGTACGGAATGTAATCCATAATGTAAGGCATGGTTTCCTCTGTTCCGCCCAGCATCCAGGCCAAATCCTCCATAAAAACCGTGCACAGCACAAGACAGACCAGCCACACCAGAATATTCATAAAAAAGGCGGCTGTATAGTAGGCATCTGCCTCTTTCTTCAGGTTCCTTCCCCGGTACACTGACATCAGCACAGAACCACCCACGCCAAAGAGCAGACCAATGCCAAAGAAAATATTGTAAATAGGCAAAGCGATATTCAGCGCAGCCATAGCCACACTTCCCAGCCCTTTTCCTATGATAATAGTGTCCGCCAGAACATAAATAGACGTTACCATAGTTCCAATAATAGAAGGAACCAGATAACGATAAAATAAGCCCTTCACGGGCTTCTCCAGAAATTCATTTGTTTCCATAAAAACTCCCTTCCTTTGGTTCATTCTGATACAACAGTATACCCAAAGAAAGGGAGTTTTTCAAGTCTTATGCCAACATCATTCTGTCATTGGCAAATTCTCCTCCGCTGGCTTCCTCAAATTTTGCCAGAAGGTCGGAAACATGAAGTTTTTTCTTTTCTTCTCCTGACACATCATAAATGACCCGTCCTTCGTGCATCATAATCAGACGGTTTCCGTGCGCAATGGCGTCTTTCATATTATGTGTAACCATCATAGCCGTCAGTTGATTTTCCTCGATAATTTTATCGGAAATCTCCAGTACCTTTGCCGCGGTTTTGGGATCAAGGGCAGCTGTATGTTCATCTAAAAGCAGTAGTTTCGGCTTTTTCATAGCCGCCATCAGAAGTGTAATGGCCTGTCTCTGACCGCCGGAAAGCAGTCCCACTTTGCTGCTCAGTCTCTCTTCCAGTCCCAGATTCAGCTCTTTTAACTGCTCTTTATACTGCTCACGCTCTTTTTTTGAAATTCCCCACCGAAATCCCCGGTGTTCCCCCCTTCTGGCTGCAATGGCCATGTTTTCTTCAATAGACATGGTAGCCGCTGTGCCAATCATAGGGTCCTGAAAGACTCTTCCCAGATGTACGGCTCTCTTGTGTTCGGAAAGTCTTGTCAAATCCACCCCGTCTACAATGATATTTCCCTCATCAATAGGCCAGACACCTGCAATGGCATTCAGTGTCGTGGATTTTCCGGCTCCGTTTCCGCCGATAATGGTTACAAAATCGCCTGGATTCAGATTTAAATTTACACCGTTTAAAGCGATTTTCTCGTTAATGGTTCCCAGATTAAAAGTTTTATGTACATTTTGAATTTCCAGCATGTATCCCATTATTTTGTCCTCCTCTTCTTCCCTGCATATTTCCCTTTCAGATAAGGAATCGCCAGGAAAACAGCCACTACAAAAGCGGAAAACAGCTTCATATAATCCGATTTTACACCCAGCCATAATACCAGTGTATAAGCGACAAAATAGAGTATCGCGCCTACAAACACAGCCGCCAGCGTATAGGCAAATGCAATTTTCTTACCGGCACACAGTTTTGCAAAAATAACTTCACTGATAATCACGGCTGCAAGACCGATAACGATAGCGCCACGGCCTGCATTGACGTCTGCAGAACCCTGATACTGCGCATAGATGCCGCCGCACAGACCCACCAGTCCATTGGAAATCATCAGTGCAATCACCTTTGTGAAGTTTGTATTAATGCCCTGTGCCCTTGCCATCTGCGGATTACAGCCCGTAGCTCTGATAGAAGAGCCCAGTTCCGTACCGAAAAGCCAGTACACAACTGCTACCAGAATCAGACATCCTGCCACCAGTTTCACAAAAAAGAAAACACTGTCATCTGCTGTCACATATCTGGAAGAAGCCACCAGATTTCTCTGGGTCAGTCCAATACTCTGGTTTGCCTTTCCCATAATCCCCAAATTCACAGAATACAGGGAAATTTGTGTGAGAATACTTGCCAGAATTCCGGGGATTCCCAGCGCCGTATGCAGAAACCCTGTGACAAATCCCGCCGCCATGCCTGCCAGGAATGCAAACACCAGAGAAACAGCCGGGTGCATGCCGCTCTGAATCAACATAACCGCCACCGCACCTCCCGTTGCCAGCGAACCATCTACAGTTAAATCCGCAAAGTCCAAAATTCGGAAAGTGATATATACTCCCAATGCCATAATTCCCCATATCAGCCCCTGCGCCACGTTTCCCGGAAGCGCCCGCAGCAAAGCCATCGGATCTAATGCCAAATAACCTGTTATCATATCTCCTGTATCCTTTCTTCTCTTATTCCGCGATTGCTTCGTATCCTTCCGGCACTTTGATTCCTAATGCCTCACAAATAGCCGGATTATACATTTTCGTTACTTCCGGTGCGGTTTCAATTTCCATTGTGGTAATATCCGCTCCTTCAGCCAGAATCTCATACGCCATTTCCCCTGCCTTGTAGCCGATATCATAATAGCTGATGGATAAGGTAGCTATGCCGCATCCTGCACAGATTCCCTGTTCGCCTGCAATGACCGGAACTTTTGCCGGAAGGCAGACATTATTGATAATTTCTGTGTTATTCGCCATGGTGTTGTCTGTCGGAACGTAAAGCACATCGCACTCGCTCACCGCATTGGTGACAACGGACTGGATTTCATTAGAATCGGCCGCCGTATATTCTTTATAGGAAATGCCGTCTTTTTTCAGTTCTTCTGCAAACATCTTCGCCTGATATTCAGAATTTACTTCTGCTGAACAGTACAAAATACCCACTTGTTTCACATCCGGTACCAGTTCCAGAAGCATATCTTCCTGCTTGTCAATAGGTGCTAAATCACTGGTTCCTGAAATATTTACGCCGGTAGCACCTGTCCAGTCCTCCGGGTCGACGCCCAGAGCAGACGCATAATCGGTAATGGAAGTTCCCAGAATCGGGATATCTGCGGTAGCCTGTGCTGCAGTCTGCAAAGGCAGAGTCGCATTGGCAAGAATCAAATCCACATCCGAAGAGACAAAATTATTGATAATGGTGCTGCACATAGCCTGCTCGCCCTGGGCATTCTGCTTGTCAAATTCTACCTTGTCCTCACCAAATTTTTCTTTGCAGGCATCCTCAAACCCCTGGGTTGCCTGGTCTAAAGCATCATGCTCAAGCTGTTGGCAGATTCCGATTTTATAGACGTCTCCGCTGCTTTCTGCGGAATCTGATTCTCCTCCGCAGGCTGCCATGGACATTCCCATTGCTGCTGTCATTGTAAGGGCTAATAACTTCTTTCGTTTCATTTTTTTTCCTCCTTGTCGCCTCGATACTTTATCAAATAAAACCGTTACACTTCAACGTAGCAAAGCTGTAATGGAGTCATTATACACCCTGTCTTGCCATACGTCAATGCTTTCTTCTTTCCATTCCCTTACAAAACACCACTGCCACCGCCGTACTCACCAAGGTCGCTACAATGGCCGGCCCCACGATGGCTGTAGGATTCACACTCCCATACTGACTTCTGTAGGCAATAATATTCACAGGAATCAGCTGCAAAGATGATATGTTCAATATCAAAAACGTACACATCTCATTGCTGGCCATACCGCTTTCTCTGACCGTTCCCAAGGCCTTTCCCTGTCTTCTTTCTTCCTCCAGTTTCCCCAGTTCTTCCATGGCTTTCAGCCCAAAAGGTGTTGCCGCCCACCCAAGTCCCAGAAAATTGGCTATCATATTGGCAGAAATAAATTCCATGGCTCTGTGTTCCCCGGGTATCCGCGGAAACAAAAAAGCCAGAAGCGGCTGCATGCCTTTTGTCATTTTATCCACCAGTCCCGAAGTTCTGGCAATCTGCATAACACCTACCCACATAGCCACAATTCCTGCCATAGTAATACAAAGGGACACTGCCTCTTTCGCAGAGGAAAGAGCAGCGTCCGTCACTTGGTTCATATTTCCGGTAAGCGCACCGTACAAAATTCCTGTAAGAAGCATTACAGCCCAGAGTATATCCAGCATAAAACCTCCAGGAAATTCTTTTGTATCAGCTTATGAAAATATTCTGTATTCTATTCGTCTTTTGAAGAAGTATCTTCTTTCATTCCCATTCCGGTCACATCAAGTTCTGTTCCCACAGCCTGGCTGTACTCCTGTATCCTTGTGAAAATTGCTTCCTTCACTTCTCCCTCTACAGGCAGCGGCTGATAGTTGTTATATCCTTCTGTGTAAGCAGATGAAATCTTACACGGAATAATATTCTTCACATTGTCTTCCTGCAGTTCTCCGTCTACAAAGGTAAAAGTCTGCTGGAAAATCATGGTATCCATATCCGCGGGTCCTGAATTCCCGCCAAAGCAGAAGTTTCCCAGGCTGTACACAATATTTTTCCCTTTGTATTCTTCAATTCCCTGCAGTACATGAGGGTGATGTCCCAGCACTAAATCCGCTCCATTGTCAATGGCAGAATGAGCCAGGGCTACCTGGGTTTCGTTGGGAATATTCTCCCGCTCTTCCCCCCAGTGGAACGTTGCAATAATCAACTGCGCCCCCTGTTCCTTCAGATTGGCAATATTGTCTTTCATCTCCTGCTCACAGCCCATGTGGTCCCGCAGTTCGTAAGTTCCCAGAAGTCCTACCTTAATCCCCTGAATTTCTATGATAGCAGTCCTGTCATTTCCAAAGGAAATAATTCCCTCTGCGTCCAGAGCTGCTATGGTATCCGTATAACTTTTTTCCCCGTAATCGTAGGTGTGATTGTTTGCAAGATTTACGGTTTCCACATCACCCTCTGTAAGAATTTTCGCATATTCCGGAGAGGCTTTAAAAGCATACAGCTTATCTGCACGGGTTTCCTCCTCAGTCAGCGTTCCCTCCATGTTTACAATAGTTAAATCATCCGCTTCAAAAATAGATTTTACCTCTTTGAAGAAATAGGACGGGTCCTGTACCGCATCATATTTTCCCGTAAAGCCTGTTTCATAGTCGAAATTTTCGTCCGTACCAAGAGTACAGTCCCCTGCTGCACTGATTGTAAACACCGCATCCTGGGCTTTCTTGGCCTCTTCCGCTTTTTTCGCCTTTTCTTCTGCCTTTTGAACAGCTTCTGCTTTCTTCTGCTGTTCCTTTGCAGCCTTAGAATCTTTCTTTGCTCCTGACACCGCCGCTGTGACCAGAATCACCGCCAGAAGCCCTCCCACGGTTCCCAGAAGAATTCTCTGTTTTAAAACTTCTTTGCGCCGCTGCTGGCGTCTTCGCTCTCTTTCTCTTAATCGTTTTTCGTATTCTTTATCTCTTTCATTCATATGCTTTTCCCACTTCAAAATACAGATTTCAGTCTTTTAAAAGCGCCTGATAAACGTCTCGCTTACGGATTCCCCTGTCTTTTGCAACCTTTTTCATCGCTTCTTTTTTCTCAGTTCCCTGGTTCAGATAGAGATCCATATGCTCTTCCAGTGTCATGTCCTCCCATCTGCGCCGTTCTTCTTCTTCCAGTTCTTCTTTTTTGCGTCCCTCCAGCACCAGCACACATTCTCCTTTTGGAGCATGCTCACCATACCAGCTGACGGCCTCTGAAAGAGTTCCCCGAAAGACACTTTCGTGCTTCTTCGTCAACTCCCTGCATACGGAAATTCTCCGCTCTCCCAGTGCTTCGTAAAGTTCCTCCAGGGTCTTTATTAATCTGTGAGGTGCCTCATAAAGAATCAGGGTTCTGGTTTCCGCTTTCAGGGATTCCAAAATAAAACTTCTCTCCTTCTTATCAGAAGGCAGAAAAGCTTCAAAGGAAAACCTTCTGGTAGGCAGCCCGGAAAGGGTCAGCGCCGTAATGCAGGCCGCCGCGCCGGGAAGAGAAGTCACCTCAAGACCTGCTTCATAGCACATGGCCACCAGCTCTTCTCCCGGGTCTGAAATTCCCGGTGTTCCGGCATCTGTAATCAGGGCAATGTTTTTGCCTTCCTCCATCAGCTGAATCAAATACCGCCCCTTATCAAACTTATTGTACTCATGATAGCTGGTCATAGGGGTTTTAATCTCAAAATGATTCA
Source organism: Blautia hansenii (assembly GCF_013304445.1). GTDB lineage: Bacteria > Bacillota > Clostridia > Lachnospirales > Lachnospiraceae > Blautia. The sequence goes on along the minus strand of NZ_JAAITA010000011.1, from coordinate 9,311 downwards.
GAAGCTTAATGCTGTTTCTGGTGTCTTCTGCGGCAATCAAATCCACCTCTTTCAGCGTCCGCAGCACCCGGTAAGTAATGTCCTCCAGGTTGCCGATGGGGGTTGCACACAGGTATAATTTTCCGCTCATTTTTTCGTCTCCTGTCCGTAAATATCCAATACCTCACGGGTATAAACGCCTGGTTTCTCATATACAATCAAGGGCTTTTCCACTGTAATTCTGGACTTGCCGCCCCGCATACCTTCCACCAGCACCAGGTTGGGCTCTTTGTCCACATAGGGGTGTACCAGCCGCATGCGCTTAGGCTCAATGCCATACTGCACCATTACGGAAAATATTTCCGCCAGCCGGAAGGGACGATGCACCATATAAAATCTGCCCCTTGGTTTTAATACTTTTGCCGCCTGGCTGACAATGTCTTCCAGGTTACACAAAGTTTCATGCCGGGCAATGACTTTGGCCTGATTTTCTCCAGTCAGCCCATGACTGCCCACCATATAAGGCGGATTGGTTGTTACCACATCAAAAAAAGCCCCCCCGTAAATCGACGCGGCCTCTTTAATGTCTCCTGTTGTAATCGTAATGTCTTTTTCCAGGTGATTGTACTGTACACTTCTTCTGGCTACGTCTGCGCTTTCTTCCTGTATTTCCAGACCGGTAAAATGCCCCTGGGGATACCTTGCCTTTAATAAAACGGGGACGATTCCAGTGCCCGTCCCCATATCCAGCACTTCCTCTCCCGGTTTCACGCAGGCAAACCAGGAGAGCAGCACGGCATCTATCCCAAAGCAGAACTGCTTCGGATTTTGTATCAGCATGTATCCGTTTTGCAGGTCGTCCAGTCTTTCATGTTCCAGAAGCAAACTCTTCTCTTCCATGAAATTTCCTCTCTGTCTCTTTTCTTTCTCTTATTTATCTCTTTCCAGCTCTTTGAGCGCCTTCATCTCTTCGTCTGACAGGCGGATTTTTTCCCGTTTCTGTCTGGCTTTGAATTTCAGTTCAGAAGCCGGATATTCCCGGATTTCTTTCTCATCTTCCACGTCTACGATAACTTTTACCAGCTGTCTTAACACATTGACACTCTGTACCTCACCTTTTAATCCGTCAGAGGTGGTTACCCGGTCGCCTGTATTCGGCAGCTTTTTGTTCAGTTCCTCGTAAGTTTCTTCCTCATTTTTCAGACAGCACATCAGACGTCCGCAGACACCGGAAATTTTCGTCGGATTTAAGGAAAGATTCTGCTCCTTTGCCATTTTAATGGACACGGGGACAAATTCTGACAGGTAAGTATGGCAGCAAAGAGGACGTCCGCAAATTCCGATTCCTCCCAGAATTTTCGTCTCATCCCGAACACCAATCTGACGAAGTTCGATTCGGGTCTTAAAAATAGACGCCAAATCCTTTACCAGCTCACGGAAGTCAATTCTTCCGTCTGCCGTGAAATAAAACAGAATTTTGTTGTTATCAAAGGTGTATTCCACATCTATCAGTTTCATATTCAGGCTGTGTTCTCTGATTTTTTTCAGACAGATACGAAAAGCTTCCTTTTCCTTTTTCCGATTGGTTTCTTCCTTTTTGTCATCCTGGGTATTGGCAATGCGGATAACCTCTTTTAAAGGCTGCACCACCTTTTCATCTTCTACATCCCGAGGTGCCAGCACCACACTGCCGTATTCCACACCTCTTGCCGTTTCCACAATTACATGGTCTCCGGATTTGATTTCCAGATTTTTAGGGGAAAAATAATAGATTTTACCCACATTGCGGAATCTTACTCCAATTACTCTTGTCATGATTAGTTCTCCCTGATTGTAAGGAACAGAAGTTCCATGGTTAAGTCAAAATTCACGTTGGCCTGCAGACGCTGTTTGGCAGTCTCAATGGCCTTGATAATGGTTTCCAGCCCTTCATAGGAGCTGACATCTGCGCGGCTTTTAATATCATTGTATTCCTGCCTGAAAACCAGTCCGTCTATCTGATTGGTTGCTTTAAACATCAGCACATCCCGGAACCACACCAGGAACAAATCCAGGTATTCATAAACTGTGTGCTTCTGTTCCGACAGCAGCTTTATGGCATCTACCATTTCATAGACTTCCATATCTTTTCCTTTTTTCAGGATTCGAAAAGCTGCTTCCATCATTTCCGCAAAGTCCTCTGCCGTTGCAATCTGCTTTGCTCTTCCCACATTTCCCTGGGCGAAAGCCACACTGACTTCTGCCTGATAATCCGGCACATGAAGCTCTTCCATAAGGTATTTCTTAATCACCTCATCCCGGACGGGCTTAAAATTCAATGTTACACATCTGGAGGCAATGGTCGGAAGCAACGTTGCGCCATTATTGACCAGAAGCATAATGACTGCATATGCCGGCGGCTCTTCAATGGTTTTCAAAAGGGCATTCTGCGCCTGTACCGTCAATTTTTCCGCCTCATCTACGATGTAAACCTTATAAGGCCCTGTATAAGGCTTAATGTCCACATCTGCAATGAGCTGTTCCCGGATATCCTCAATTCCAATGGAGTTGGGTTTTTCATGGCTTACATAAATAATATCCGGGTGGTTCCGGTTCATCGCTTTCTTACAGGAACTGCACTGCAGACATGGTTCCTTCCCATGTTTTTCACACTGCAATGTCATAGCAAATAATTTTGCCAGCAGCTTTTTGCCGCTTCCCTTCTCTCCTGCAAAAATATAGGAATGGGAAACTTTATCCATAGCCGCTGCATTCTGCAAATGTTTAATTACTTCTTCGTGTCCCAATACTTTTTCTATTTCCTGCATTGCAATTCACCTCAATTCCCGTAATCCCGAAGGATTTCTTATCTTTGTTTATAGCACATTATAGCATATATTTTCCGTCTACTGCAACTTTTGTATACTGTTTTTAATTTCTTTTATACAATTCTCCAATTCTATATTCAGGAATCTTTTTGAGATTCCCGCCTGCTGCAGTTTTTCCTCGCTGAAATCCTCCGCATCAGCCAGAAAACGCCGGCACATCTCTTCATATTTAGGTATTTTCTGCAATTCTTCCCTGCGAATGGCCCGGCGCAGGCGTTCTCCGTCCTCCACCTCCACATACACAGGCACTACGCTTTCTTCTCCGTAATATTTCTTCATCCCCTCATAGGATTCCAGCGTGCCGATGCCCAGATAACTGTTTTCTGCAAGTTCCAGCGTTCCGTCATCTGCTGTAAAGTACGTCCAGGGTCCATATACGGTCTGATAGGTGCGGGATTCAATGACTTTTTCCTGTTCCTGCAATTTCTCAAAACAGGCCTCATCCGTAAAATGGTACTCCCGGCCTTCCTGTTCCCCCTCCCGCATGGGTCTGGTGGTATATAAAACAATTCTGGAAAGCCCCAGCTGACTATCCTCCAAAAGCCGGCTGTAAATCGTATCTTTTCCAGAGGAACTTTTTCCCATAATATAAAAAATTTTACCCATTATTTTTCCTTTCTTCCACAATGTAAATCGAATTCTGGCTGTAATCTTTCATTCCCTGCAAAGTCAATCCCTGTAGCTTTAATTCTTCCATATGTCTGAAAAATTCCGGACTGATTCGCTCTCCCGGCACCAAAAGCGGGATTCCCGGCGGATAGAGATAGACATATTCCGCAGAAATTTTCCCTATGCTTTCCTCTAAAGGAACTTTTCGGCAAGGGCTTTCCATGGCTTTCCAGACAGGATACACCCGCTCGTTGTGCACCTGCTGACAGCTCTCTATAAAGCAAAAGCCCTCCGGTGCATGTTTCTCTGCCAGCTCCCTGTCAATTTCCAGAAGAGCCTTTGTGAGTCTTTGAAAGCCTTCCCGGCTGTCTGCCACGCTGGTGAGCGCCAGGATATACTGTTCTGCCTCCATTTCCATTTCCAGGTGATACCGCTTACGCAGAAGTTCATGGAGTCCCGGACCGTCTATGTCTGCCCCTGCTGTAGAAATGACAATTTTAGAACAATCAAAATCAAAAATATCTTTCTGTTCTGTCAATTCTTTTCCTATCAATCGCAGTACCCGTAATTTGCCCAGTGCTTTGCGGCATTCCTGCAGATACTCCCAAAATTGTCCAAACTGTTCCTGCCCCTGTTCTTTCACATAGCGCAGACAGTAGGAAATTCCTCCCATAAGTATATAAGATGGACTGCTGGTTTCGTAGATGTCCAGAAATTCTTCCAGTTTTTCCTCTGACACCCGTCCTCCCTTTTTGTGAAGAAGTGCAGTCTGCGTCATGGCGGGCAATGTTTTATGTAAACTATGAATCACCACATCGGCCCCCAGTTCCAGCGCAGATACAGGAAATGCAGGGTGAAAGGCAAAGTGCGCGCCATGAGCTTCATCTACAAGCAGCGGGATTCCATGTCTGTGGACAATTTCTGCAATTTTTTCAATATCAGATACCACACCGTCGTAAGTAGGTGAAGTAATCATAACCGCTTCTGTGTCTGGATTTTCTTCCAATGCTTTTTCCACATCTGCAGGGCTGATTCCGCCGTTTAATCCACAAAATGGTTCATAAGATGGGTATAAATACACGGTTTCCAGTCCCCGCAGATAGGCGGCATGGTACACAGCTTTGTGACAGTTGCGCGCCATCAGAAGCTTCCCGTTCCGGGAAGTACAGGCCGAAACAGCCGCCAGAATCCCAGCCGTACTGCCATTGATTAAAAACCAGGATTTCTCTGCGTGATATAACTCTGCCGCCAAATCCTGATTTTCTTTTATAATGCCCTCGGCATGGTGCAGATTGTCAAAGTCTGTAATTTCCGTGATGTCCACAGCGTAGGGATTGCGCAGGGATTCATTTTGTACCTGGCGCTTGTGCCCCGGCATGTGGAAAGGGTAGAAGTCTGTACGGCTGTATTCGTACAGGGATTTATCAAGATAGTTCATGTGCGTGACTCCGTTTTTCGTAAATGTATTCTTTTTCTATCATAACATGAGAGGACGCACAAATTCCATATTCTTTTCTATAAATAGGGCAGCGTTTTCCACGCTTAATGCTTTTTCCAATATTGTTTTTGCAAGTTCAGCATTTATGTAATCTGAGTTAGCAGTCGCAACTACACTTCGGTCATACAGGTCAATAATAGAGTAATTATAGCGCATTTTCCCGTTTGCCAGCCAGATACATGTAAAATCTGTACACCATATAAAAGTTGCTCCTGCAGCATATCTAAATATTCCCTCAGACTCCTTTCACAGCCTGCTGCAAGCTCCTCGTCCAACTCTGTAATCATCACCGGATTTTGCTGATAAGAATCTTCTTTATTCTTGTATCTTTTTTCTTCTTTTTCTTAATCTTCGTCATGATACTAAAAACGGAGGTCATTGCCTAAGCAACAACCTCCTGATTTTTATATAAGAAACGGGTCCCGCTGCATGTCTAAGTATTCCCTCAGACTCCTTTCATATCCCGCTGCAAGCTCCTCGTTCAGCTCCGTAATCATAATGGGATTTTGCTGATAAGGATCTTCTTCATTGTTATACAACATTTTCACCTGTTTTTCTCCCGGTTTATATCCATTATTTATTACAAAAGTATGTGTATGTGTCCGAATACCCCTCCAGCCATAGCACTTACTGTTCAACCCCTGTTTTTCAAAGGCTGCCACCATTTCCGGCATTCCCGGATAAGAGCATAAAAACGCATCCTTTGGCGCATCATTTTCCTGTCCCAGTATTCCCGGCGCATGATTAAAGCCCTGACAGGTATCCGGCACAGGAATATCCAGAAGTCCTAAAAGTGTAGGCATGTGGTCGGGACTTGCTACCAGTTCCTTATATTTTGCAGGAGCAAGACGCCCTTTCTGGCGGATATACAATGGAATGTGGATAGACTCCTCATACCACACATTTTTGCTCATACGTCCATGAGAACCTAACATTTCGCCATGGTCGGCTGAAAGTACCACAATGGTATCTTCCTCCATGTGGTTTTCCTTCAGGAAATCTAAAAGTCTTCCAAACTGTTCATCTACACCGGAAACTGCTGCAAAATACTGTCTGGTAATGGTCTCCATCTCCGGAGTCCTCTTTTCCTTGGGCACGTTTTCCCTGAAATGTACCGGCATATCTTTGTACTTTTCATAATATTTATCAGGCACAAGCTCATAGGGAAGGTGGGGAGGATTGTAAGAAACAAACAGAGCAAAGGGTTCTTCCTGCTGTTTCTTTCCTTCCATATATTCCAGCGCCTTATCCGTCTCAAATTCCGGTGACCAGCAGTTCGGTCTGATTTGCTTTGGTGTATCTGCCCAGTAATGAGGAGTTAAATGCTCATCACATGCGCCGTAGGAGAGCCAGTAATCAAATCCCTGTCTTCTCTCTCCCGGGGGAGTGTAAGCATCCCAATCCTTTGCTCCTGAAACAGGATTTTTCTCAAAATTCTGCTCAGAGGCATCCAAATGCCATTTTCCGATATATCCGGTGTGGTATCCTGTATCCTTTAACACGTTTCCGATACAGGTTTCCTGTGGCTTTAACATTAAAATTTCGCTTAATCCGATTTTGCGGTTTGTCCACATTCCTACACTAAAAGGATATTTTCCCGTCAGCAAGGATGCACGGTGTGGAGAACAAAGGGGGAAGGTGCTCACTGCTTCTGTGCAGTCTAGGCTTTCCCTTGCAAAGCTGTCCATGTGGGGAGTACACACTTCATCTTCCTTTGCATAGCCCATTGCCTGATATCTCCACTGATCCAGAAAAACATATAATAAATTTGGTCTTTTCTTCATGATTTCCCTCCTTACCAGTAAGGGTTCCATGTTCCGCATCTTCTTCGGAGGGCTTCTAAATAGAAGTAATCGCCCCATGTGTTACACTCGTCCACACCTCTGTCCTTGCAGGTGTTTTCTTCGGAGCTTCTGGCATAAGTGCCGTGCAGCAGAAGACCGTTAGACTGTTCCTTAGATTTTACCGCACATTTTTCAATTAAAGCACACAGCATTTTATCTGCTGCCATGCCATATTTCTCTGCTTCCTCTTTTTCCAGATACGGAAGCATTTCGTAAATACCGCAGATAACAATGGCGGAGGAAGAGGAGTCTCTTGGCTCTGTGCTTCCTGTGTCAAAGTCAAAATCCCAATATGGAATTAAGTCTTCCGGTAAGTGTTCGATAAAGTAATCGGTTACATCACGGAACATCTGAATGTACTCCGGATTTTGCTGATAGCGATAGCTTAACGCAACACCGTATACGCCCCATGCCTGTCCTCTTGCCCATGCAGAACCGTTTCGATTTCCCTGATGGGTTACGCCATAGGAAGGTTTTCCTGTTTCCGGATTAATATAATAGGTATGATAAGTGGAATGGTCTTCCCTTAACACACACTGCATTGCCGTATGAATATGCTTGCAGGCTTTTTCAGCATATTCCGGATTTCCTGTAACTTCTGTTGCCCAGTATAATAAGGGAAGATTTAACAGACAGTCAATGATAAGACGATAATCCTTTGGATCTCCTACATTTCCCCATGCCTGAATAAACTCTCCGTTTTCTCTGTATCTGGTGAGCAGGTGGTCGGCTGCCAAAATAGCAGCCTCCTTTCCTTTTTCACTTCCACACAGCTTATATGCCGCAACACAGGAAAGACTGTAAAGAAATCCCATGTCATGATAATTCACATCAATTTTTTTCTGAATACGATTTAAAAAGCTGTCTACGTGAACTTCTCCTGTTTTCTTAAATTCTTCGTCCTTTGTAAGCTCATAAGCCAGCCATACCACACCGGTCCAAAAACCTGTGGTCCATTCTACATTTTCTGTCTGCCAATAAAATCCATTTTCTGTATTGGGAGACTGGAAAAAGTCTGTAAAATCCTTTAAATTACCTTTTACAATAGCAGTTGCCTGATGAACTGCCTGTTCTATCATTTCCTGACTGCACCCCTGATATTTCTCAAGGTTTTCAAATGTCTGTGCCATATTTTTCTCCTTTTTTAGCCCTTGATACCACTTGCTGCAACACCTTCTACGAAGAATTTCTGACAGGCAATAAAGATAATTACTACCGGTATCAGAGCACATACAGATGCTGCCATAATCAGAGCATAATCAGCGGCATACTGAGAAATAAACATACGAATACCAAGCTGAATAGTCTTTAACTCTGTACTGTTTAAGTAAATCAATGGGCCCATGAAATCGTTCCATACGTTTACAAAAGTAAAAATAGTTAAGGTTGCAATACCGGGTTTCGCTAAAGGTAATACCACACGGGCAAAAATGCCGTATTCGCCAAGTCCGTCAATACGTGCCGCTTCCGACAGCTCTTTTGGAATACTGAGGAAGAACTGCCTCATAAGGAATACGCCAAAGGCGCTGAAGGCATGAAGCATAATCAATCCGATATGTGTATTGTTTAAACCGAATTTGGACATCATAGTAAACTGAGGAACCATGTATACCTGCCATGGAACAGCGATTGTCGTTACATAAGCAAGGAAAAGGAAATCTCTTCCCTTAAACTCCAGCTTTGCAAATCCATAAGCTGCAAAGCAGCTTGTTGCCAACTGGATAATGGTTGTAATTACTGTCAGTTTTGTACTGTTTTTAAAGAATGTTAAAAGTGGGATTTTTTCCCATATTTCCTGATAGTTTTCAAAGTGAAAACTTCTCGGTATCCATTCCATTGGAATACTGAATACGTCTTTATTCAGCTTTACAGAAGAAATCAACATCCAGTAAAAAGGAATAATCATCAATACTGCCAGAAATGTCAAACCTATATAAATCAACCTGAATTATTCACGGAACAGTATCTGAAGCGATAACTGTGCCATAAATCTAAAAATTGATCCATGCAGCCATAACATCACTCAATTAACCCGTCAAAAGGGTATAAAATCCCTGTGGCAGATTTCAGAGTGCAATTGTTAAGCTATCAAGGTTCGTTAATAGTTGCTATTCCAGCTGTACATTCAGCTTACCGATATTTGAAAGTGTCTCATAGAATTCATTCTTATAAGGGCAGCTACTGAACAGCTTGAATGTGATATATCTTGCTGAACGAATTATTTTTGCAGCACTCTTCAGCAGTTTTAAACGGACGGTATCTATGCGTTGTTTTCGCATGTTTGCTGATAACGCCAATCGTCTAAACCAATTAAATATGTTATACGCAAGAGCGTGCACCTGAAGTCTGTTGGCATTTACGATTCTAGCATGGCTACTTACAGAAGCGAAATCAAAACCAGATTTGCTTTCTTTGATGAAGTTTTCCATCCGTCCTCTTTTGCAGTAAAATTTTATGAGATACTTTGGTGAGGAATCCATGTTTGTGACAACAAATGTGTACATGTAAACCATC
>NZ_JAAITA010000010.1 GCF_013304445.1 Blautia hansenii | reverse complement strand
ATTTGACATAAGGAGAGCGGTTCCGCTGGTGTAAAACCTGCGGAATCGCTTTTTTTGAAAAAATCCCTTGACAAATCTTACTTAATAACATATAATTCCTACTAAGTTAATAGGAATATAAAACATGAAATCACAATATAAGGAGGAATCAGTTATGGCAAAGAAGATTTATAAAGGTGTACAGGAATTAATCGGCGGAACTCCGCTTCTGGAAGTGACCAACATTGAAAAGGAAGAGGGATTAAAAGCAACCGTTCTGGTGAAGCTGGAATACCTGAATCCTGCAGGAAGCGTAAAGGACAGAATTGCAAAAAATATGATAGAAGATGCGGAAGCCAAAGGGCTTTTGAAGCCGGGGGCAACCATTATTGAACCGACTTCCGGAAACACGGGGATTGGTCTGGCCTCTCTTGCAGCATCCAAAGGCTATAAGCTGATTCTTACCATGCCGGAAACCATGAGTGTGGAGAGAAGAAATATTCTCAAAGCATACGGAGCAGAGATTGTACTGACAGAAGGAACCAAAGGCATGACAGGCGCTATTGCCAAAGCAAAGGAATTAAATCAGGAAATTCAGGGCAGCTTCCTCACAGGGCAGTTTGATAATCCGGCAAATCCGGCAGCGCACATTGCCACTACAGGACCGGAAATCTGGAATGACACAGAGGGAGAAGTGGATATTTTCGTAGCAGGTGTGGGAACCGGCGGAACCGTAACAGGTGTAGGTGAATATCTGAAAGAAAAGAAACCGGAAGTGAAGATCGTGGCTGTAGAGCCGTCTGATTCACCGGTGCTTTCCAAAGGAACCCCAGGTCCTCACAAAATTCAGGGAATCGGTGCGGGATTCGTACCTCAGGTATTAAATACAAAGATTTACGATGAAGTGATAACCGCCACTGCGGAAGATTCTTTTGCAGCAGCAAAATTCTTTGCACACAAGGAAGGAATTCTGGTAGGTATTTCCTCCGGAGCTGCTCTGCACACAGCTATTGAGCTGGCAAAGCGTCCGGAAAATGAAGGAAAAACCATTGTGGCACTTCTGCCGGACAGCGGAGACAGATATTACTCCACCCCGCTGTTTGAATCTTAAATCTTATTTAGATAGAGAATAAAAGTGCGTCATAAGTAGGATAAGGCAGGTTTTCATCCGGGATTTTGGCTTCCACGGCGTCTGCGGTCTGACGGAGTTTGTCCATGGACACCAGGAGCGTGCTGCGGCAGTAGTCCGCGGCCTTCTGCATGGAAGCAAAACCGGAGACAGTCTGAATTTCCTTATCCAGAGCTTTCACACCGGAGGAAATGCTTTCATAAGCAGAAGTCAGTTTGCCAACCAGTGCGGCGGCTTCTGCAGTGGAAGCTTCCGGTATAAAGTTTTTCACAGCCATAGCCTTGTCTGCCTCCTGGGCTGCATAGTCGGAAAGGGCAGGCAGGAAATCTTTGGTCAGCATTTCTTTTAAAGTTTTCGCTTCGATTTCTACTGTTTTCACATAGTTTTCCAACAGAATTTCATATCTGGAGAAAATTTCTTCCCGGGTAAAGATTTTGTGTTCTGTAAAGAGCCGGATATTTTTTTCTTCAATAAAGGCAGGGAGGCAGTCCGGTGTGGAAACCAGATTGTAAAGTCCCCGTTTTTTCGCTTCTTCCACCCATTCTTCGGTATAGCCGTTTCCGTTGAAAATAACTTTTTTGTGCTTTTTGATGGCGCGTTTAATCAGTTCATGTACGGCATGCTCCATATCTTCCGGAGCCGTGCCTTTTAATTCTTCATAAAACTGAGCCAGGGCTTCTGCCACAGCAGTGTTCAGTACAATATTCGGCGTGGATACAGAGGCAGAGGAACCCAGCATGCGGAACTCAAATTTGTTGCCTGTAAATGCAAAAGGTGAGGTACGGTTCCGGTCTGTGGTATCCTTGAAAAAGTGAGGCAGTACATGAGCGCCTGTTTCCAGAGCCACTCTCTGCTGTTTACCGAAATAAGTATCTTCTTCAATGGATTTTAAGACAGCGGTCAGTTCATCTCCAAGAAAGATGGATACAATGGCAGGCGGCGCTTCGTTGCCGCCCAGGCGGTGGTCGTTTCCGGCGCTGGCGGCAGATACACGCATCATATCTGCATACTCGTCTACGGCTTTGATTACGGCCATGAGGAACACAAGGAACTGGATGTTCTGCGCAGGAGTTTTGCCCGGCTCTAAAAGATTGTCTCCCTGGTTGGTAGTCAGGGACCAGTTGTTGTGCTTGCCGCTGCCGTTAATGCCTTCAAAGGGCTTTTCGTGGAGCAGACATACCATATTGTGTCTGTCCGCTGTATTTTTCATGACTTCCATGGTAAGCTGATTGTAGTCCACAGCTACGTTGGCTGTGGAGAAGATGGGCGCCAGTTCGTGCTGGGCCGGAGCAACTTCGTTGTGCTTGGTTTTGGCCGGAATGCCCAGCTTCCACAGTTCTTCGTCTAAATCATGCATATAAGCGGCAACTCTGGGCTTTAAGGAACCGAAGTAATGGTCTTCCAGTTCCTGTCCCCGGGGAGCCGGTGCGCCTATCAGGGTTCTGCCGCAGAACTGCAGATCACGTCTTTGGCGGTACAAATCCTTATCTACCAGAAAGTATTCCTGTTCCGGTCCGATGGTGGTGGAAACACTGGTGACATCGGTGTTTCCCAGTGTGTGAAGAATCTTCACCGCTTCCCGGCTGAGTGCTTCCATAGAGCGCAGAAGAGGTGTTTTCTTATCCAGGGCTTCTCCGCCGTAGGAACAGAAAGCTGTGGGGATGTATAGAGTTCCATCCTTAATAAATGCAGGAGAGGTAGGGTCCCATGCGGTATAGCCTCTGGCCTCAAAGGTGGCGCGAAGTCCGCCGGAAGGAAAGCTGGAGGCATCCGGTTCTCCTTTTACCAGTTCCTTGCCGGAAAAGTCCATAATGACTTCCCCGTCTCCGGAAGGGGTGATAAAGCTGTCATGTTTTTCGGCTGTGAATCCGGTCATGGGTTGAAACCAGTGCGTGTAATGGGTAGCGCCCTGTTCCACAGCCCATTCCTTCATGGCAACCGCTACGGCATTTGCCACGTCCAGCTCCAGATGGGTTCCGTTTTCAATGGTTTTTCTCAGCGCCTTGTAAACATCCTTGGGAAGTTTGTTCCTCATAACCTTGTCATTAAATACCAGGCTTCCGTATAAAGAGGGAATATCTTTCTTCATAGTGGTGTCTCCTTTCATTTTGCATAAAACAGAAAAAGACGCCTTGGAAGTTATCCAAAGCGCCTTTGCTTTATGTTCTGTAGTATACTCAAAAAAATCGGCTTGTCAATACATTTTTTGAAAAAAATGGAAAGAGCCTGTATAGATGACGGCAGCAGGGTCATACTGAAAAGAGAGTGGGAAATACATCAAAAAGGCAGGTTCTGCATAGGTTAAAATAATAACAGAACGTCTGCAAAAAGGCTCTGGAAAAGGAGATTTGGATTATGGAAGAAATAAAAATCCGCCTGACGACGGCTGAAGAAGTGAGAGAATTTGTAAGGGCTGCCAGAAAATGTGAGTTTGACGTGGATATTTCTTATGGAAGGGCTGTGGTGGACGGAAAATCCATTATGGGAATTTTTGCCCTGGGACTGGAACATTTGCTGACTGTAAACTGCCACGGGGAGAACCCGGAATTTCGACAGAGCATAGGGAAATTTGCGCAGGAAGCATAAGGAGGCAAAATTTGGTTATATTTTTTAAAATTCGGGGATTTACAAATCGGGAAAAATCGTTTATAGTAGACAGCAAGTGAAAAATGAGTATGACAAAGGCGTCAGAATTTCTTTTAATACGGGGATTCTGACGCTTTTTTATTTTTTCAGCAAAGAAATAAGAAAGGAGAACGGAGGAAAACACCATGGTAAAGTATGTATTTGTAACAGGAGGCGTTGTTTCAGGGCTTGGAAAAGGCATTACAGCGGCCTCTCTGGGGAGACTGTTGAAAGCGAGAGGGTATCAGGTCACTATGCAGAAATTTGACCCTTACATTAATATAGACCCGGGTACCATGAACCCCATACAGCACGGGGAAGTGTTTGTGACAGATGACGGGACGGAAACGGACTTGGACCTGGGACATTACGAACGGTTTATTGATGAAAGTCTGGATAAAAATTCCAATGTAACGACAGGGAAGATTTACTGGTCCGTTCTCCAGAAGGAACGGCACGGAGATTACGGCGGAAGAACCGTTCAGGTGATTCCTCATATTACCAATGAGATTAAAAGCCGGTTTTACAGAGGGAAACTGCCCGAAGAAAACCGTATCGCCATTATCGAGGTAGGAGGTACGGCCGGGGATATAGAAAGCCAGCCGTTTTTGGAAGCCATCCGTCAGTTTCAGCATGATGTGGGAAAGGAAAATGCAGTACTCATTCATGTGACGCTGATTCCGTATCTGAAAGCGTCGGGGGAACTGAAGACCAAGCCTACCCAGGCAAGCGTAAAGGAGCTTCAGGGTATGGGGCTGCAGCCGGACATTCTGGTGTGCCGTTCTGAATACCCTCTGTCTGAGGAACTAAAGGACAAGATTGCTCTGTTCTGCAACGTACCCTCCCATCATGTACTGCAGAATCTGGATGTGGAATATCTCTATGAAGCGCCTTTGGCCATGGAGAAAGAACATCTGGCCCAGGCCGTTTGTGAGTGTCTGAAGCTGCCCTGTGAAAAACCGGATTTGGAGGAATGGAAAGCCATGGTGGAGGCTTTGAAGCACCCGGTCTCAGAAACGGAGATTGCCATTGTAGGAAAATACATTCAGCTTCATGATGCGTATTTAAGTGTGGTAGAAGCTTTAAAGCACGGCGGCATTGCCGGCCATGTAAGCGTGAAGCTGCGCTGGGTGGATTCCGAGGATATTGAAAAGCAGGGCTGTGAAGGGCTTCTTTCAGGAGTACATGGAATTCTCATACCGGGAGGTTTTGGCACCAGAGGTACGGAAGGGAAAATTCAGGCCGTGCAGTTTGCCAGAGAGAACAAAATTCCATTCCTTGGTATCTGTCTGGGCATGCAGATGGCTATCGTGGAATTTGCCAGAGATGTGCTGGGGTATCGGGATGCCAACAGTGCGGAACTGAACCCGGACACCATGTATCCGGTGATAGATCTGATGCCGGAGCAAAACGGTGTGGAAAATCTGGGAGGAACCCTGCGGCTTGGAGCTTACCCCTGTGTGCTGAAAGAGGGCACAAAGGCGCGGCAGCTTTACGGGAAAGAAGAGATTTCCGAGCGGCACAGACACCGCTATGAGGTCAACAACGATTACCGTCTCCGTCTGGAGGAAGCAGGACTGGTGCTGTCCGGCCTGTCTCCTGACGGAAGAATTGTAGAAATGATAGAAATTGAAACACATCCCTTTTTTGTGGGAACGCAGGGGCACCCGGAACTGAAATCCAGACCAAACCGTGCTCACCCGCTGTTTCGGGGATTTGTAAAGGCAGCAGACGAATATGGAAAGCAAGGAGGAAATTAATATGAGCCGAAATCAACAGGGCTTATACAGCCCCACATTTGAACACGATAACTGCGGTATCGGCGCTGTGGTAAACAGCAAAGGTATCAAAAGCCACCAGACCGTAGAACGGGCGCTGTGCATTGTGGAAAATCTGGAACACCGCGCCGGGAAAGACGCGGAGGGCAAGACCGGAGACGGTGTGGGAATCCTTCTGCAGATTTCCCATAAATTTTTTGCAAAGGTCTGTAAGAAGCTGAACATTGCCATTGGGGGAGAACGGGAATACGGAATTGCACAGCTGTTTTTCCCACAGGATGAGATAAAGCGCAGACAGGCAAAGAAAATGTTTGAAATCATTGCCGAAAAGGAAGGCCTGGAACTGCTGGGATACCGGGAAGTCCCTGTATATCCCCAGGTACTGGGACACAAAGCGAAAGAATGTATGCCCCATATTGTGCAGGCCTTTATCAAAAAGCCGGAAGGTGTGGAGAAAGGGCTTGATTTTGACCGGAAGCTGTACATTGCCAGAAGAGTTTTTGAGCAGAGCAATGACAATACTTATGTGGTTTCCATGTCCAGCCGGACCATTGTCTACAAGGGTATGTTTCTGGTAGGGCAGCTTAGAACTTTTTTTGCGGATTTGCAGGATAAAGATTATGAATCTGCCATTGCCATGGTACATTCCAGATTCAGCACCAATACCAATCCAAGCTGGGAGAGAGCACACCCCAACCGCTTTATGGTACATAACGGGGAAATCAATACTATACGGGGCAACGCGGACAAAATGCAGGCCAGAGAGGAAAATATGGCGTCTGCTCATCTCAAAGGGCAGCTGCACAAGGTTCTCCCTGTGGTAGACCGCAGAGGTTCTGACTCCGCCATGCTGGACAACACCCTGGAATTTCTGGTTATGAGCGGTATGGAGCTGCCTCTGGCTGTGATGATTACCATTCCGGAGCCCTGGGCCAATAATAAAACGCTGTCACAGGAAAAACGTGACTTCTACCAGTATTATGCTACGATGATGGAGCCCTGGGACGGCCCGGCCTCTATTGTATTTTCCGACGGAGATGTGATGGGAGCCGTATTGGACAGAAACGGTCTGCGTCCTTCCCGGTATTATGTGATGAAAAACGGCGACGTGATACTGGCATCGGAAGTAGGTGTGCTGAAGGTTCCGGAAGAGGACATTGTGCAGAAAGAACGTCTGCATCCGGGAAAAATGCTTCTGATTGATACGGTGAAGGGCAGAATCCTGTCTGACAACGAGGTAAAGGAACGTTATGCCAAGGCGCAGCCTTACGGAGAATGGTTGGACAGCAATCTGGTGGAATTAAAGGATTTAAAGATTCCCAATATCCGTGTGGAAGAGTATACGCCAAAGCAGAGAAAACAGCTGCAGAAAGCCTTTGGCTATACATATGAGGAGTACCGCAATTCCATCTGCAGTATGGCGTTAAACGGGGCAGAGGGCATTGCTGCCATGGGTGTGGATACCCCGCTGGCTGTGCTTTCTGAGAAGAACCGGCCTTTGTTCGATTACTTTAAACAGCTTTTTGCACAGGTCACCAATCCGCCTATTGACGCTATCCGTGAGGAAATTGTCACCAGTACCACCGTGTATGTAGGCAAGGACGGAAATCTGCTGGAGCAGGTACCGGAAAACTGTCAGGTACTGAAAATCAATAACCCGATTCTCACAAACACCGATTTGCTGAAAATCAAAAATATGAAGCAGGAAGGCTTTAAGGTGGCAGTGGTTCCTACCACTTACTATAAATCCACCAAGCTTGCGAGGGCCATGGAGCGGCTGTTTGTAGAGGTGGATAAGGTTTACAGAGAGGGCGCCAACATTGTGATTCTTTCCGACAGGGGCGTGGATGAAAACCATGTGCCCATTCCGTCGCTTCTGGCGGTTTCCGCAGTACACCAGCATCTGGTGGATACGAAAAAGCAGACCTCTCTGGCGTTGATTCTGGAATCCGGAGAGCCAAGAGAAGTGCACCACTTTGCAGCCCTTCTGGGATACGGAGCCTGTGCAGTGAATCCGTATCTGGCCCTGGATACCATTCAGGAACTGATAGATGAAAAACTGCTGGACAAAGATTACTATGCAGCAGTCAGTGATTATAATTACGCCGTGATTCACGGCATTGTAAAAATTGCGTCCAAAATGGGAATTTCTACTATCCAGTCCTATCAGGGTTCTAAGATTTTTGAGGCTATCGGTATCTCAAAGGAAGTCATTGACAAATATTTTGCCGGTACGGTGAGCCGTGTAGGCGGCATTACGCTGGACGACATAGCCCGGAACGTGGATATGCTTCATTCTCAGGCCTTTGACCCGTTGGGCAGAAGCACAGATTTGACTCTGGACAGCATGGGCAGACACAAAATGCGCAAAGACGGAGAAGAGCACCGCTACAATCCGGCTACTATTCACATGCTGCAGAAAGCCACCCGTCTGGGGGATTACGGCATGTTTAAAGAATATACAAAGATGGTAGACGCAGAGCGAAGCGGAAACCTCCGCAGTCTTATGGACTTTAGGTTTGCAGAACATCCCCTTCCTCTGGAGGAAGTGGAAAGCGTGGATGACATTGTGAAACGCTTTAAAACAGGGGCTATGTCCTATGGCTCCATTTCGCAGGAAGCACACGAAACCCTGGCCCTGGCTATGAATATGCTTCACGGCAAATCCAACACCGGTGAGGGCGGAGAAAGCGAGGAACGTCTGGATTCCGCAGGAAGTGACAGGGACCGGTGTTCTGCCATTAAGCAGGTGGCCAGCGGACGTTTCGGCGTGACCAGCCGCTATCTGGTCAGCGCCCGGGAGATTCAGATTAAGATGGCTCAGGGCGCGAAGCCGGGAGAAGGCGGACACCTGCCAGCCAGAAAGGTGTACCCGTGGGTGGCCAGAACCAGACACTCCACACCGGGAGTCAGCCTGATTTCTCCTCCGCCGCATCACGATATTTATTCTATCGAAGACTTGGCACAGCTTATCTATGATTTGAAAAATGCCAACAAATATGCCCGGATTTCCGTAAAACTGGTTTCTGAGGCAGGCGTGGGAACCGTGGCGGCAGGCGTGGCCAAGGCGGGTGCGCAGGTGATTCTGATTTCCGGCTATGACGGCGGTACGGGAGCAGCACCGGAAAGTTCCATTCACAATGCAGGACTTCCCTGGGAACTGGGACTGGCAGAAACACACCAGACATTGCAGAAAAACGGTCTGCGAAACCGGGTAATGATAGAGACGGACGGAAAGTTGATGAGCGGACGGGACGTAGCCATTGCGGCGCTTCTGGGCGCGGAAGAATTCGGATTTGCCACAGCGCCTTTGGTAACCATGGGTTGTGTCATGATGAGAGTCTGCAACCTGGATACCTGTCCGGTGGGTGTGGCTACCCAGAATCCGGAGCTTCGTAAGAGGTTTAAGGGAAAACCGGAATATGTGGTAAACTTTATGCGTTTTCTTGCAGAGGAACTGCGGGAATATATGGCAAAACTGGGTATCCGCAGCCTGGATGAAATGGTGGGAAGAAGCGACCTCTTAAAGAAGAAGGAAGAAGCGGAGAATCCCATGGCAGCTAAGGTTGATTTAAGCGCGATTCTGGAAAACCCTTATTTGGAGGACAAAGACCAGGTGATTTTCCAGCCGGATAAGGCTTATGACTTCCAGCTTGAGAAGACTCTGGATGAAAAGGTACTGCTGAAAAAGCTGGGGACGGCTCTGAAAAAGGGAGAGAAAGCCTCTGTGTCCGTGGAAGTGAGCAACACGGACAGAACCTTTGGAACGATTTTCGGTGCGGAAATCACAAGACAGCATAAAAACGGACTGCCGGAAGACACGCTGACAGTGAACTGCAAAGGTTCCGGCGGGCAGAGCTTCGGCGCCTTTATTCCAAAGGGACTGACCCTGAATCTGGAAGGAGATACCAACGACTATTACGGAAAAGGTCTTTCCGGAGGCAAACTGGTGATTTATCCACCGAAAAACAGGCATTACTGTGCAAAAGACAATATGATTGTGGGTAACGTTGCACTTTACGGCGCCACAAGTGGAAAAGTCTTTATAAACGGTGTGGCAGGCGAGCGTTTTGCCGTGCGAAATTCCGGCGCTTACGCAGTGGTGGAAGGCGTAGGAGAGCATGGCTGCGAATATATGACTGGAGGCCGGGTCGTGATTCTGGGCTCCACAGGCAAGAACTTTGCGGCCGGTATGAGCGGCGGTATTGCTTATGTGCTGGATGAGGACAACACCCTGTACAAAAATCTGAATAAGCAGATGATTTCCATTGAAAAGCTGGAGAGCAAGATAGATGTACATGAATTAAAAAGCATGCTCAAAGAACATCAGACTCTGACCGGGTCGGAGAAAGCGCAGGAGGTACTGGAGCATTTCACAGAATACCTGCCTAAATTCAAGAAAATCATTCCATATGATTACAAGAAGATGACAGCCCTGAGCATGAAACTGGAAGAGCAGGGAATGTCTACAGAACAGGCGCAGATGGAAGCGTTTACGGAAGTATTTCAGAAATAGAAACAGGAAGATGTGATTTTTTAAACGGAGGCAGAACATGGGAAAACCCACGGGATTTTTAGAATTTGACAGAAAAGAAGCGGTGCACAAAGAGCCGCTGGAGAGAATCAGAGATTTTCAGGAATTTAAGAAACCGTTGTCCCTGAAAGAGCAGCAGAAACAGGGCGCCCGCTGTATGGAGTGCGGCGTGCCCTTCTGCCAGTCCGGCATGATGATTGCTGGTATGGCATCGGGATGTCCCCTGCACAATCTGGTGCCGGAGACCAATGACCTGGTATACCGGGGCAAATGGAAACAGGCGTACGACCGTCTGGCTAAGACACACAGTTTTCCGGAATTTACCAGCCGGGTATGCCCGGCTTTGTGTGAGGCGGCCTGCACCTGTAATATAAACGGAGAACCGGTGGCTACCAAGGAAAACGAAAGGGCAATTATAGAAAAGGCCTGGGAAGAGGGCTGGGTGACACCTCAGAAGATTCCGGTGCGCACCGGGAAAAAGGTGGCTGTCATTGGCAGCGGGCCTTCCGGACTGGCGGTAGCCCAGGAATTAAACCGCAGGGGACATGAGGTTACGGTATTTGAGCGGAGGGACCGGATAGGCGGCCTTCTGCGCTACGGTATTCCCAACATGAAGCTGGATAAATCTGTCATTGACAGAAGAGTGAAGTTGATGGAAGCGGAAGGTGTGGTATTCCAGACCGGTGTGGATGTGGGAAAAGACAGGAAGGCATCTCAAATCCGGAAGGAATTTGACAGGGTGGTACTGGCCTGCGGCGCGTCCAATCCCAGAGATATTTCCGTGCCGGGGAGAGAGGCAGGCAATATCTGCTTTGCCGTAGATTTTCTTACCTCTGTGACCAAAAGCCTTCTGGATTCCAACTTTGAGGATAAGCAGTATATTTCCCCAAAGGGAAAAGATGTGCTGGTTATCGGTGGCGGTGACACGGGAAATGACTGTGTGGGAACTGCTATTCGTCTGGGGGCAAAATCTGTAACCCAGCTGGAAATGATGCCCGAACCCCCAAAAGAAAGAACTTTGCAAAATCCATGGCCGGAGTGGCCCAGGGTGCTGAAAACAGATTACGGTCAGGAGGAAGCCATTGCCGTCTTTGGAAAAGACCCCCGCATTTATCAGACCACAGTGACAGAGTTTATCAAAGATGAAAAGGGCAATGTAAAGAAGGCGAAAATCGTGAAGCTGGCGCCTGAAAAGGATGAAAAAACCGGACGGATGAACATGGTTCCCGTAGAAGGAACCGAAGAAGAGCGTCCGGCACAGCTGGTACTGATTGCCGCAGGTTTTCTGGGCAGTCAGAAATATGTCACAGATGCCTTTGGAACAGACTTAAATCCCAGAACCAATGTGCTGACAAAGCCGGAGGAATACGAAACCAGTGTACCGGGGGTATTCGTGGCAGGCGATATGCACAGAGGCCAGTCTCTGGTGGTATGGGCCATTGCAGAGGGGCGAAAGGCAGCAGAGGCTGTGGACAGGTCTTTGATGGGCAGCAGTTTTTAAGACACAAGAGAACAAGACAAGGAGGATAAATTCATGCGACTCAATCCTAAGGAACAGGAAAAATTAATGCTGCATATGGCAGGTATGCTGGCAAAAGAGAGAAAAGACAGAGGACTGAAGTTGAATTATGTGGAGGCTGTGGCTTTCCTTAGTTCAGAACTTCTGGAACTGGCAAGAGACGGAAAAGACGTGGTGGAACTTATGCGTCTCGGAAGAGAACTTTTGACAAAAGAAGACGTTATGGATGGTGTGGCAGACATGGTACATGAGGTACAGGTAGAGGCAACTTTTCCGGACGGTACCAAGCTGGTAACGGTACACGACCCGATTCAATAAGGAGGAAATAAGGATGAAAATCGGAGAAATCATGGCTTTAGACAGAGAAATTACCTTAAACGAAGGGAAAAAGAGTCTTGTGCTTTCTGTGTCCAATGTAGGAGACAGACCGGTGCAGATAGGCTCCCATTTTCACTTCTTTGAAGTCAACAGATGTCTGAAATTTGACAGGGAAAAAGCATATGGATACCATCTGGACATTCCTTCCGGTACTTCGGTAAGATTTGAGCCCGGAGAGGAAAAGGAAGTGCAGCTTACGGAAATGGGCGGTACAAAGCGCATCTTCGGTTTTAACGATTTGACCTGTGCCCAGGTATCCGAAAATACGAAGAAGGCAGCACTTGAGACAGCAGCGAGAAAAGGTTTTTTAGAGTAAGGAGGCAGACAAATGAGCACAAAAATTTCCGGTGAAAAATATGCGGCAATGTACGGCCCGACTACAGGGGATAAAGTAAGACTTGCAGATACCAGTCTTGTCATTGAAGTGGAAAAAGATTATACCCATTACGGTGACGAAATCAAGTTCGGCGGCGGCAAAACCATTCGTGACGGCATGGGACAGTCTGTAAAAACAAAAAGCAGCGACGGAGATTTGGATTTGGTGATTACCAATGCCCTGATTGTAGACTATACAGGGATTGTAAAGGCGGATATCGGAATTAAAGACGGCAAAATCAAGGGTATCGGCAAGGCAGGAAATCCTGCAGTCATGGACGGGGTGACTCCGGGGATGATTGTAGGCGCATCCACAGAAGCGTTGGCAGGAGAAGGTCTGATTGTCACTGCAGGCGGCATTGACACACATATTCATTACATCTGCCCGCAGCAGATTGATTGTGCGCTGTATTCCGGTGTTACTACCATGATTGGCGGCGGCACAGGTCCGGCAGACGGAACCAATGCAACTACCTGTACACCAGGCCCCTGGAATATGGAAAAAATGCTTCAGGCCGCAGAGGAGTATTCCATGAATCTGGGCTTTCTGGGCAAGGGAAACTGCTCTGATGAAGGTCCTCTGGAGGAACAGGTAAAAGCGGGCGCCATGGGACTGAAAATTCACGAAGACTGGGGTGCCACTCCGGCTGTGATTGACCACTGCTTAAATGTGGCGGACGAATATGACGTACAGGTTGCCATTCACACGGACACCTTAAACGAAGGCGGCTGCGTGGAAGATACCTTAGACGCCATTGCGGGAAGAACCATCCATACATACCACACTGAGGGCGCAGGCGGCGGACATGCGCCGGATATTATCCGTGCGGCAGCCACAGAAAACGTACTGCCCTCCTCCACAAACCCCACTATGCCGTTTACGGTAAATACTCTGGACGAACACCTGGACATGCTGATGGTATGCCATCACCTGGATAAGAAAATCCCCGAAGACGTGGCTTTTGCAGATTCCAGAATCCGTCCGGAAACCATTGCGGCAGAAGACGTACTTCACGACATGGGCGTTTTCAGTATGATGAGCTCTGACTCCCAGGCTATGGGACGTATCGGTGAGGTCATTACCAGAACCTGGCAGACTGCCAGCAAGATGAAAGACGAAAGAGGCGCCCTTTTGGAAGACGAAGCCAATGGAAACGACAACTTCCGTGTAAAGAGATATATTTCCAAATATACCATTAATCCGGCTATTACCCACGGAATTTCCAACTATGTAGGTTCTGTGGAAGAGGGCAAATTTGCAGACCTGGTACTGTGGAATCCCGCTTTCTTTGGTGTGAAGCCGGAAATGATTTTAAAAGGCGGCATGATTGTGGCTTCCAAAATGGGTGACGCCAACGCTTCCATCCCGACTACACAGCCTGTTATCTACCGTCCGATGTTCGGAGCCCAGGGAAAGGCAAAATACAAAACCAGCATTACTTTTGTATCCAAAGCGGCAGCAGAAGGCGGCGTAAAGGAAAAATACGGACTGGAGAAAATGGTGCTTCCAGTAGAAAACTGCAGAAATATCGGCAAAAAGGATATGAAATTCAACGGCGCCACACCGGAAATCACGGTGGATCCGGAAACCTACGAGGTAAAGGCAGACGGCGTTTCGATTACTTCCAAACCGGCTAAGAGTCTTCCACTGACACAGCTTTACAGTTTATTCTAGAAGAGGAGAGGGAATATGTTAGGAGTTTGTCTGCTTTTTGTAGGAATTGTGCTAATTAACAACGGTATCTGCGGTCTTTGCCGCATAGACGGGAAAGCAGCGTCTGTGATGAATATTTTCACAGGCGGTCTCTCCCTGTTTATTAACTTCGTCAATCTGGCTCAGGGAAATTATTATGCGGCAGGTACCGGGCTTCTCTTTGGCTTTACCTACTTGTTTGTAGCTGCCAACAATCTGTTTCATCTGGACACCCGTCCGTTTGCCTGGTTTTCTTCTTTCGTGGCAGTCAATGCTGTGATTTTCGGAACCATGGAAGGCTTTTTGGGAATTCCTGCATGGAATATTTCCCCGGACTGGAGATGGGCAGCTATCTGGTATCTGTGGGCCATTCTCTGGGGAACGGCTTTTGTAGAGGATATTATGGGAAAGAAGCTGGGAAAATTTGTGCCCTGCCTGCAGGTGTTTGAAGGCGTGGTAACGGCCTGGATTCCGGGCGTAATGCTGTTATTAAACTGGTGGTAGGAGAGAGAAAACATGCTGTGTGAAAATATTTGGGGAAATCTAAAAGATATTGATACAACAGGAAAAAAGATAGATTATGTGGAATTTGAATGGGATGAAGCCTTTAAAAGAATTCACAAGAAGGTCAGCAGAGCGGGAAAAGAAGTGGGTATCCGTCTGGACGATTCTGTGCTGACGAAAGGAATCCGCACGGGAGATATTCTCTGGCAGGAGGGAGATGAACTTCTGGCGGCGGAAATTCTGCCCTGTAAAGTCATTGAGGTAAAGCTTACCAAAGGCCATGAAAAAATGGCCGCCAAGGTCTGCTACGAAATCGGAAACCGTCACGCCGTACTTCTGTGGGGAGAGGAGGAACAGACTTTCCTCACTCCCTACACACAGCCGGTATTGGAAATGCTGGAAAAAATCCACGGCGTAAAGGCAGAAGTAAAAGAACAGGCGCTGGATTTTGACAAAAGAATCTCCGCCTCCATCAATTCCCATACACATTAAAAACTGGAAAAGGGAGAGCGTATGGATAAAAAGAGTAAATTTCTGCTGCTGCAGGTGAATGACGCCCTGTTTCCCATAGGGGGATATTCCCATTCCTATGGACTGGAAACTTATATTCAGAAAGAACTTGTCACCAATGCAGCAGAGGCAGAATCCTATATCAGAAACAAACTGACACAGAATCTTCTGTACAATGAACTTTTCTTCTGCCGTCTGGCCTGGGAACGGGGGCAGGCACAGGATATGGAAGGCTTACAGGAGCTGGAAGAAGTGCTGGAGGCGGGAAAAGTGCCGTCAGAAATCCGGGAGGCGTCCAAAAAGATGGGCTCCCGGTTTGCAAAGACACTGAAAAACTGTGGAATTGTCTATGAGACACCGGTCTTTCTCCGCTATCTGGAGAAAAAAAAGAACGGCAGCGTACATCATGTCATAGCTTACGGAATTTTCTGCAGCAGCATTGGCATTTCCCTGGAAGACTGCCTGGAACATTTTCTCTATGCCCAAACGTCTGCCATGGTGACCAACTGTGTAAAAAGCATACCTTTAAGCCAGACCACGGGACAGCAGATTCTGGTGTCCTGTACAGAGGAAATGAGCCGCCTTTTGGAACAGGTGAAGGAACTTCCAACAGAACTTCTGGGGGCAGGCGCTCCCGGATTTGACATTCGGTGTATGCAGCATGAAGGGCTGTATTCCAGAATTTATATGTCATAATAACAGAGGAAAGGGGACAAAACATGTCTTATGTGAAAATAGGTGTTGCCGGGCCGGTGGGTTCCGGCAAAACGGCGTTAATTGAATGTCTGACAAGAAAAATGGCAGGACAGTACAGTATTGGAGTCATTACCAATGATATTTATACAAAAGAAGATGCGGAATTTCTCTGCAAAAACAGTGTGCTTCCAAGAGAGCGCATTATCGGTGTGGAAACCGGCGGCTGCCCCCACACGGCTATTCGGGAAGATGCTTCCATGAATCTGGAAGCAGTAGATGAGATGCTGGAGCGTTTTCCGGATATAGAGCTGTTGTTTATAGAAAGCGGCGGAGATAACCTGTCTGCTACCTTCAGTCCGGAACTGGTAGACGCTACTATTTTCGTCATTGATGTAGCAGAGGGGGACAAGATTCCGAGAAAAGGCGGTCCGGGCATTGTTCGTTCCGACCTGCTTGTGATTAACAAGACCGATTTAGCGCCCTATGTAGGGGCCAGTCTGGAAGTTATGGAACGGGATTCCAAAAAAATGCGGAAAGACAGACCCTTCCTCTTTACCAACATCCGGGGCGAAGAGGGCACGGATAAGGTTGTGGAATGGATACAGAAAAACGTACTTCTGGAAGGATGTTAAGTATGGAAAATCAATTCGGAAGAACTTCTCTTTGCACCCTGAGGGCAGGGGAAAAAGAGGGGAAAACCGTACTGGAACAGGTGTCGTTTACCGCGCCCTTTAAGATTATGAGCCCCTTTTACGAATCGGGAGACTTTATGCATGTCATGCTTTTGTCCGCTTCAGCAGGCATTATGGAAGGGGATACCCAGGAATTTGACATAGAGGTAAAGGAGGGCGGCAGACTGCGGTTTTCCGCCCAGGCTTATGAAAAAATCCACAAGATGAAGCAGGGCAGCGCCAGGAGAAATGCCCGTATTCGGGTAGCGCACGGCGGTATCATGGACTACGGTTCCCAGCCGGTGATTCCCTTTGCACAATCTGCCTTTCGCAGCACTTTGGAGGCGGAGCTTGAAGACGAAAGTTCCCTTTTCCTGTATCAGGAGGTGCTGTCCTGCGGGCGGGCTGCCAGAGGAGAAAAATTTGAATACCGTTTTTATCATAATCTGGTTCATGTAAGGCGACAGGGGAAACTGATTTACAGGGACAACTGTTTCTTTGAACCTGAAACCATGGACCTGCCAGGACTTGGCATGTATGAAGGCTTTTCCCATATGGGCAGTTTTTTGGTGTTCGGAACGGAAAATACGTCAGAGAAAGTGGAGAAAATCCGGGAACTTCTGGAGGAGGACGAAAAGACTCAGGGCGGTGTGACGCGGATTTCGGATATGGATTTGGCGGTCCGGATTCTGGGAAACGGTGCACAGCATATAGAAGACTTGTTTGCACAGATACGGAAAATCATTGACATTTAAAATGTGGACTGCTATAATACGACCCATAAAGGACAAGGGCGTTCTTATTCAGAGATTTGAATAAGTGCGCCCTTTTTGTAAAAGGAGCAAAAACTATGGAAAAGTATACCAGAGAAGATATTCTGCAGATGGCAGAAGAGGAGGATGTGGAATTTATCCGTCTCCAGTTCACCGATATGTTCGGAACCATGAAGAATATTGCGGTTCCGTTCAGTAAGCTGGAAAAGGCCATGGACAACCAGTGCGTCATAGACGCGTCTTCCATGGAGGGTTTTTATCGAAACGAAGAGGAGGACATGTATTTACATCCGGATTTGAATACGTTCTGTATTCTGCCCTGGCGTCCTCAGCAGGGGAAGGTGGCAAGATTTATCTGCGATATTTATAAGGCGGACGGCACGCCTTACAGAGAAAGTCCCAGATATATTCTGCAGGAAACCGTAAGGAAAGCAAAGGAAAAGGGATATACGTTTATGGTAAATCCCGAGTGTGAATTTTTCCTGTTTCACACGGATGATAACGGCATGCCCACCACAGTCACCCATGAGCAGGCGGGCTATATGGATTTGAGTCCTGTGGATCTGGGCGAAAATGCCAGAAGAGATATTGTGCTTACCCTGGAGGAAATGGGATATGATGTGGAATCTTCCCACCATGAGATTGCGCCCGGACAGCAGGAAATTGACTTTACCATGTCAGATGTTCAGGAAACCGCGGACAAGCTGATGACCTTTAAAGTAGCGGTGCGAACCATTTCCAAGCGCCACGGGCTTCACGCTACCTTTATGCCAAAGCCGAAAGAAGAGGTCAATGGTTCCGGTATGCACATCAACATGGTTTTGTATAAGGACGGGAAGAATATTTTTGAAGACGAAAACGACATTCTGGGACTCAGCCGTGAAGCCTATGCTTTTATTGCGGGAATTCTGGAGCACATCAAGGGCATGACGGCAATTTTCAATCCGCTGGTGAATTCTTACAAACGTCTGGTGCCGGGATTTGAGGCGCCTTCGGAGATTACCTGGTCTTCAGGACAGAGAACTGCCCTTATCAAGGTGCCGTCCAGACGGCAGAGAGAGAAAGAAATCGAGCTGAGGAGCCCGGATCCTTCCGCAAACCCATATCTGGTCTTTGCCCTTTGCCTGGCCGCAGGGATTGATGGGATTGAGCGGAATCTGGAGATACCGGAGGAACTGACAAAAAGTATTCGCAGCATGTCTGAGGAAGAGAAAAACAGTCAGGGAATTGACTCCCTGCCGGAAAATTTAAGCGACGCTTTATATGAACTGGAAAAAGATGTGTGGCTGAAAGAAATACTTGGAACTGCCTTTTTTGAGCATTATAAGAAAGCGAAGAAAAAGGAGTGGAAAAGCTACATGAAACAGGTTTCCGATTGGGAGCTGGAGCAGTATTTATACCAGATATAAGCAGAAGGAGAAAAGGCAGGGAGCAGTATATGAGCATCATCATTGTGGCATTACCAAAAATTGAAGATGCAAAGCGGATACGCAGAATCCTCACCGACCACGGATTTGAAAATATTGTATCCTGCAATACCGCTTCCGCAGCTTTGATTGAAGCAAACAGACATCAGAGGGGACTGGTTATCAGCAGCTACAAACTGCCGGATATGCATTATTCCCAGCTTGCACAGTGCATCCCGGATTATTTCGAAATGCTGCTGATAGGATCGGCCACTACGGTAAGTGCGGCAGGCAGCGGTATTATGGCCATTACCACGCCTGTGAAAATTTACGACCTGGTCAACACAGTGGAACTGATGGCAGGTCAGGCAGAGAAAAGATACAAGAAAGCAAAGAAGAAGCCGAAGAAACGGTCAGAGAGGGAAGAGAATTATATTAAAAATGCCAAACTGCTTTTGATGGAGCGAAATCATCTTTCCGAGGAGGAGGCTTTCCGTTATATTCAGAAATGCAGTATGGACAGCGGTACAAATATGGTGGAAACGGCCCAGATGGTATTGACACTGATTTATGACGAATGTTAAAGGAGAATGTGAAATGTTTACGATAAATGAAAATTACCTGAAACTGCCGGGAAGCTATCTGTTTTCCGACATTGCGAAGAAAATTGCGGCATATCAGCAGGAAAATCCGGAAAAAGAGATTATCCGGCTGGGAATCGGAGACGTGACGCAGCCTTTAGCGCCGGTCATTATTCAGGCTCTGCACAGTGCGGTGGAGGAAATGGCTCACGGGGAGACCTTTCACGGTTATGCCCCGGATAAGGGATATGGGTTTTTAAGAGAAGCCATTGCCAAAAATGATTTTCAGGACAGAGGATGCCGAATTGACGCAGATGAAATCTTTGTGTCAGACGGCGCCAAGTGCGATTCCGGAAATATTCAGGAAATCCTTGCTTTGAACAACAAAATCGCTGTCTGCGATCCTGTGTATCCGGTGTATGTGGACACCAACGTGATGGCAGGGCGCACAGGCGGCTACAATCCCAAGACGCAGAATTTTGACGGTATGATTTACATGCCCTGTACAGCCCAAAACGGTTTTGTGCCGGAATTTCCAAAGGAAACGCCGGATGTTCTTTATCTCTGTTTTCCAAACAATCCTACAGGAGCTGCAGTAACAAAAGCACAGCTGCAGGAATGGGTGGACTATGCCAACAGAAACGGAATTCTCATTATCTATGACGCGGCTTATGAGGCTTACATTACCCAGGAAGAAGTGCCTCACAGCATTTACGAATGTGAAGGCGCGCAGACCTGTGCCATAGAGCTTCGCAGCTTTTCCAAGAATGCGGGATTTACAGGGGTGCGTCTGGGATACACGGTTGTTCCGAAAGAATTGAAGTCCGGGGAGATTTCTCTGAATGCTCTGTGGGCAAGACGCCATGGCACGAAGTATAACGGCGCGCCTTATATTGTACAGAAAGCAGGGGCAGCCGTGTATACAGAAGAAGGAAAAGCCCAGGTGAAAGAGCAGGTGGCTTATTACATGCGGAATGCACATGCCATTTACAATGGCCTGAAAAAAGCGGGTTACACCGTATCCGGCGGTGTCAATGCCCCGTATGTATGGCTGAAAACACCGGGAAATACCACTTCATGGGACTTTTTCGACCAGCTTTTAAAGACGGCAAATGTGGTAGGCACACCGGGAAGCGGATTCGGAGCCCATGGAGAGGGATATTTCCGTCTCAGCGCCTTTGGTACCTATGAAAATACGCTGGAAGCCATTGACAGAATCACGAAAATGTAATCCCTGCTTTTCAGACGGAACGGTTTGTGTTAAGCTACCTTTATAGTATAGAGAACAATAAGGAGGCAGCTATGGATATTAATCAGTTTCAGGAGAAATTAAAGGATATACAGACCTTAGCCATGCAGAATGGAAAAAAGGTTCACACAGAGTTGGTAGAGCAGTTTTTTGACGAACCGGGCATGGATAAGGACAAACTGCAGAAAGTGTATGATTTTCTCGAAGTCCAGGGAATCTATGTGGAGGGATACAGCAAAAGCCGTCCTAAAGAAGCAGAGGCAGATGTTCCGGCGGAAATTCTGGCGCTTACCCCGGAGGAAGAAGCCTTTCTGGAGGAGTACCTGGAGGGCTTTGTACTTCCAGGTCAGGCGGAAAAAGAAGCTGTTTTAAAGGCGCTGAAAGCAGGCGGAGACTATGAAGCAGAAGAACTGCTGCGCTGTCTGCAGGAGGATTTGATTCAGGCGGCAAAGGAATTGAACTGTCGGGAAATCTTTTTCGGAGACTTGCTGCAGGAGGGCAACATGGGGCTTCTTATGGCTGTCAAAAGCGCAGAAGAACAGGAAAATCTTGCCAAGTGGCTTCTGGAAGAGGCCAGAAGTACCATGCGCCTTTTTATTGAAGACCAGACACAGCAGAAAAAAGAGGACAATATTCTGGTGGAAAAGGTGCGGAATCTGGAAACAAGGGTGAAAGAACTGACAGAAGACGAAAATGTGAAATACAGTGTGGAAGAACTGGCGGCCTTTCTGGACATGGATCCGGAGGAGATGGAAGCCGTGATTAAGCTGACCGGAGACGATAAATAAGCGGTTTATTCTTTTTTTATAGAATAAACATGTTTTCTTCATTGCATATTATCTTTGAAAGACGTATAGTTGATATAACAAGAATAGCACAGCAGATTTTTGTGTCTGCCATGTGCTGAAACGGAGGAGATAGAAATGGACGTTGAAGAAAAAAAGAAACCCCAGCCGCCGAAGAAACCGCTGCTGTTCTGGTATGCGATTATTCTGGTGGCTTTGATGGTCATTAATTTATTTATTACCCCGGCCATAGCGGAGAAAAGTATTAAACAGGTATCCTATGATAAATTTCTGGAAGATTTGGATGATGGAAAAATCAAAGAAGTAAATCTGGAATCCGATACAATTTATTATTCCCTGGAGAGTGAAGACAAGAACGGAAAAGAGCAGATTTGCAAGACCGGACGTATTGCGGACGGACAGGAGGTAGAACGTCTGCAGGAGGCGGGCGTAAAGTTCTCCTCTGAGATACCGAACAGAGCCAATCCTCTTGTGAGTTTTTTGATTTCCTGGGTACTTCCTTTTGTATTTATCTGGTTTGTAGGCGGCTGGTTTATGAAACGGATGATGAAAGGTATGGGAGGCGCCGGAGGTCCGGGCGCTATGACATTCGGAAAGAGCAATGCCAAGATTTATGTGAAATCCTCTACGGGAATTAAATTTTCAGACGTAGCGGGAGAGGATGAGGCGAAAGAACTTCTGACCGAAATCGTGGATTACCTTCACAACCCTGAAAAATACAGAGAAATCGGCGCTTCTATGCCGAAGGGCGCACTTCTTGTAGGCCCTCCGGGAACCGGTAAAACTCTTCTGGCAAAAGCCGTTGCAGGAGAAGCCAATGTGCCGTTTTTCTCCATTTCCGGTTCTGAATTTGTGGAGATGTTTGTGGGTATGGGCGCTGCCAAGGTAAGAGATTTGTTTAAGCAGGCCAACGAAAAAGCCCCCTGTATTGTGTTCATTGACGAGATTGATACCATTGGTAAAAAGCGTGACGGCAGCGCCATGGGCGGTAATGACGAGAGAGAGCAGACCCTGAACCAGCTTCTGACCGAGATGGACGGATTCGACGGATCTAAGGGTGTTGTGATTCTGGCTGCGACCAACCGGCCGGATTCCCTGGATGCGGCCCTGCTTCGTCCCGGCCGTTTTGACCGGAGAATTCCGGTGGAACTTCCGGACTTAAAGGGAAGAGAAGAAATCCTGAAGGTACATGCAAGAAAAATTAAGATTTCCGATAATGTAAACTTCCACGAAATTGCAAAGGCAGCTTCCGGCGCTTCCGGCGCAGAGCTGGCCAATATTGTCAATGAAGCGGCGCTTCGGGCTGTTCGTGACAGAAGAAAATTTGCCACACAGGCGGATATGGAAGAGAGTATCGAAGTGGTAATTGCCGGTTATCAGAAAAAGAGCCGTGTGCTGTCTGAGAAGGAAAAGCTGATTGTTTCCTATCACGAAGTGGGCCATGCGCTGGTAGCCGCTTTGCAGACCAATTCCGCCCCGGTACACAAGATTACCATTATTCCCAGAACGTCAGGCGCTCTCGGCTACACCATGCAGGTGGATGAAGGTGAGCACTTCCTGATGTCCAAAGAGGAACTGGAGAATAAGATTGCAACCTTTACAGGCGGAAGGGCGGCAGAAGAGCTTATCTTCCACTCCGTAACCACAGGTGCGTCAAATGATATTGAGCAGGCAACCAAGATTGCCAGAGGCATGATTACCCGCTTCGGTATGAGCGATGAATTTGATATGGTGGCTATGGAGAGCATGTCCAATCAGTATCTGGGCGGTGACAGTGCCCTGGCCTGCTCCTTTGAGACACAGACTTTGATTGACAAGAAAGTTGTGGAACTGGTTAAAAAACAGCATGATAAGGCCTATAAGATACTGGAAGATAACATTGCGAAACTCCATGAACTGGCGAAATTCCTGTATGAGCACGAAACCATTACCGGAGAAGAATTCATGAGAATTCTGGAAACGAAGCCGAGAATCGGTATGAGTGAACCGGAAGAGACAGAAAGCAGTGAAGTTTCTGAAGAGGCTGCGGAAGAAGAATAGAGCTAAATTTATTATAGGAAAAGCGGGGACTATCGTACGAATATTCGTGTGGTAGTCCCTTTTCTATAGGCGAAAGGTTTTGTGTCCGCTAAAAATAGTAAGAAATTTTACATTAAAATGAGAAAAAACACCTATTGAGCCATCCCAGGCAAAATGCTAAAATGACCTTATCATCAATGGTTTATGTAAAGGAGAAGGACAATGATTCAGAAATACAAGTTTGGAAAGCCTTTTGAAACAGAGGCGGTTGTGCGGGACATTCCCTGTGCGGAAGGAATGCCGAAGTACGGAAACATTAATCTGGAAAAAGGATTTCGGTTTACTTACGAAATGCAGGAAAAGGACATGGTGTATGGGCTGGGAGAGGCGAACAGAGGCATCAATAAGCGTGGTTTTGTTTACATAAGTAACTGTACCGATGACCCGGAGCACACAGAAGACAAAAAGTCTCTGTACGGCGCGCACAATTTTATTATCGTATCCGGGGAAGAAACCTTTGGTATGTTTGTGGATTACCCGTCTGCTTTGACTTTTGACATTGGCTATACACAGCAGAACCGTCTGGATATCACCTGTGAAGATGCGGATTTGTACCTTTATATCATAGAAGGAACTTCTGCCTACGATATTGTGAAACAGTTCCGTAAAATCATCGGACGAAGCTATATTCCTCCGAAATTTGCTTTTGGTTTCGGACAGAGCCGCTGGGGCTATAAGACAGCAGAGGATTTCCGTGAAGTGGTGAGACAATACAGAGAAAATCACATTCCTATGGATATGCTGTACATGGATATTGACTACATGGAATCCTTCAAAGACTTTACAGTAAATAAAGAGAATTTCCCGGACTTCAAGGCATTTGTGGATGAAATGAAAGCCCAGGACATCCATTTGATTCCCATTATTGATGCCGGGGTAAAAATTGAGGATGGATATGATATCTACGAAGAGGGAAAAGCCAAGGGGTATTTCTGTAAGCAGGAAGACGGCAAAGAATTTGTAGGAGCCGTATGGCCGGGCTGGACCCATTTTCCGGATGTGCTGAATCCAGAGGCAAGAGAGTGGTTTGGCAGTAAATATGAAATTCTGACTTCTCAGGGAATCGAAGGCTTTTGGAATGACATGAATGAGCCGGCAATTTTCTACTCTGAAAAGGGTGAAAAAGAACTTCGGGACATGGTAGACGCTTATGCAGAGGACAAGAGCCGCGGCACTTACGGCATTACCGAGAAACTGCAGCACTTGAGCAATGACCCGGAGGACTATCGCAGCTTTTATCACAAGGTAAAGGGAGAGAGAGTCCGTCATGATAAGGTGCACAATCTTTTTGGCTATAACATGACCCGTGCAGCAGGAGAGGCCTTTGAGAAAATTGCGCCGGATAAGAGAATTCTCATGTTTTCCAGAGCTTCTTACATTGGTATGCACCGCTATGGCGGTATCTGGACAGGAGACAACAAATCCT
Organism: Blautia hansenii; assembly: GCF_013304445.1. GTDB lineage: Bacteria > Bacillota > Clostridia > Lachnospirales > Lachnospiraceae > Blautia. The sequence goes on along the minus strand of NZ_JAAITA010000010.1, from coordinate 77,952 downwards.
GGTGGTCTCATCTGCTTCTGAATCTGAAAATGATGCCCTCCTTAAATATGTGCGGTTTCCTGTATGCAGGTGCGGACTTAGGCGGATTTGGGGCAGACGCCACAGCGGATTTAGTGCTGCGCTGGACAGCCCTTGGAGTATTTACACCTCTTATGCGAAACCATTCTGCCCTGGGAACCAGAGAGCAGGAAAGCTACCGCTTTGGAAATGCAGAAGATTTCCGCCATGTAATTGGTGTGCGCTATCGTCTGGTGCCATATCTGTACAGTGAGTACATGAAAGCTGCGCTGCAGGATGATATGTACTTTAAGCCGCTGGCCTTTGTGTATCCGGAAGATACACGGGCGCGGACTGTGGAAGACCAGTTGATGCTGGGAAATGAAATCATGATTGCACCTGTTTACACGCAGAATGCAGACGGACGCTGTGTCTATCTGCCGGAAGAAATGATGTTCGTGAAATTCATGCCGGACGGCAGCATCCATGAAGAGATACTGGAAAAAGGACATCACTATGTAGAAGTGGCGCTGAACGAAGTACCGCTGTTTATCCGCAAAGGAAAATGCATTCCTGTGGCTGATGTGGCAGAAAGCGTCAGCCGGATTCGGGAAGACAGTATTCAGTATGTGGGATACGAAGGGGCGTCCTATGAATTGTATGAGGATGATGGAGTGAGCCGGATTTAGAGAAAAAGGTGAAAACATAGAAAAGGCTGTCGTAGGAAAGCGGCGGCCTTTTCTATGTTTATAAAAATCGTTGTCCTAGAAAATTTCTTTGCTTATTTTTTCAATCACTTCACTTGTAGCTTCATAGACACCTGGGAAGGTACTGATACCAAGTCCCTGGGTCAGACATGGAATAAAGTATTTTGTACCGTTTTCCTGGCAGACCCTGCGAACTTCTTTATCTACCAGTTCCGGCGTCCAGTCGGGTCTGTCGATGGAGGCACTGTCAATACCGCCCATAAAAGTTATCTGACCTCCGTATTTTTCAATCAGTTCCGGAATGTTGTTGGAACTCATAGTTCCCTGCCAGATATCAATCCCCATATCAATCATGTATGGAACCAGTGTTGCAGCGTAAGAATCACTGTGGTGGATAATCAGTTCTACTCCATGAGATTTATAATAGCCGTAAATCTTTTTGTAAGAAGGCAGAATAAATTCCTCAAACATGGCAGGAGAAATAAAGGTTGAAGTCTGGCTGCCCCAGTCATCATGATGAAAAATGGCGTCTGGCTTTATGTATCTGCAGATTTTTTCCGCATACTGCAGTTCCCATTCCGTGAGGTAGTCAATGAGCTCCTGGGTAGCTTCCGGTTCCTCATAAAAATTCATCAGACAGTTCTGGATTTCCTGCAGATGATGACACTGCTCAAAAATACCAGGTGCTATGAACTGAGTAACAAAATATTCTTTTCGGTCAATTTCCTCTGCAGCTTTGATATAAGGTTCCCATTCAGCATCAGAATAATCCAGCCGCGGTGCGTGTACATAATTTTTCCAGTCTGTAATATCCTTGCATACGATGTGTTCCTCATCGTGAATAGGGAAACCGCCCGGCGTACCTTCCGGCCATACATTGGTTACACCCCAGGCATTTTTCATAGGACCTTTCCCATATTCCGGTGCCGGGTTATTTACCGTATAAGGATTATTCATAAGCATAGCCAGTGCTTCATACTGATTTACATAACGGTCCGGTTTCCCGCCCCGGACGGTTTCTAATAAGTTTTGCCTTTTTGTGAGCATACGCAATACCTCCTTGTGACCGGGTACATGAACTGTACCCGTATAATCTCATAAAGGGCTGTTGGTGGACCAGCTCCTTCTTGCCTGACCTTATGATAACAGGAAAGGCGGCAGTCTGTAAATCCGTATAAATAAGGTAAAATCCTTTTAGTATTGCGACACTGTGTAGGAAACCCTACATTTCCTCATTATCCAGAAGGCGGAAGGACAGATTCAGATAAAACAGTTCGTCCGGGTCTTCCAAATCCGTTTCCAGAATACTTTTAATTCGCTCCAGACGGTACAGAAAGGTACTCCGGTGGATAAAGAGAGCCTTGGCGCTTTGAACAGTATTCAGATTGTGTTCCAGATAGACACGCAGAGTTTTCATGTATTCCGTATTCTGCAGTTTGTCGGATTTTTGTAAATCCAGTAATTTCTCGTAACAGAGCATATGGCCGGGAAAAGTTTTTACGGACTGCCGGAGAATATAAGGCAGGGCAATCTGGTTAAAATGATGAATCCAGAGCTGGGGACGGATTTCCAGCCCCAGAGTCAGGGCGGTGAGACCCTGCAGATACTGCCTGCGCAGATTCATGTGCCCGCACATGGAACGGCTGTATCCGGCTTTTAACATACTGTCCCGGATAAAATATACAAGTCCCCGGAAAATGTCTTCCGCTTCCATTTTTAATAGTGTTTCGTTATAGAAGCTTACCACATATTCCTTGAAAACAAGACTGCAGGAAGCGGGAAATTTATTTTTGATATACTGGCATATGGTATTCCCGTTCAGGGAAGACGGCCCTTCTGTCTGAATGACGGAGCACAGATAGGTATGCTCTGCCAGCCAGCCCACATTGGTGAGCAGATGGCTGATACCCATGTAATCGGCAGTGCAGTCCGATAAAACGCTCTGAAAAATAGATTGCAGAGTCGTACTGCGGGAAGAGGATTCTGACTGCATACGGTGCAGAATGTACTCTGCGTGATGAGCCAGAATGGTAATCAGATACCAGTCTGCATCTGTGAGAGGCGTTCCGTTTTCGAGAATGGAGAGCTGGTATGCCGGTTTTTCATCCAGAAACAGGCGGATGTTCAGAGAACGGTGTCCGGTAAGATAGGCCGGAAAGAGGAAAGGCTTTGGAGAAGCGTCCTCCAGATGAAAATTTTCGTCCTGAATCAATGCGTGAATATAATCCAGACGGAGCGTATGATTTTCAAATATCTGCTGTTCTTCGGGAAGCTGGGAAAGTCCCCGGTGGGCCACCAGAGAAAAATCCATATTCATAATGCACAGAGGATTTTTAAATACGGGCTGGGAGATTTCCAGTAAATCGGACAAGGAACCATTCTGATGACAAATGGATACCAATTGCCCTTCCCATTCTTCATAGTAATCAAAAATAGACTGGATACAGTTAAATACATGAATAACTGAAGTATGGCAGGACAGCAGCAGACAGGAAAAACGACCCTCCGGGAGATGGGAGGTCTCATCTTTCTGGCAGATAATCAGCACGGCATCCTCTGGTATGGATGAAAAAACATCCAGGTCTAAAATAGCGTCTGTGAGATAAATATGGTTATTTTTAAACCCCTTGTCTGCCTCAAAGAAAAAGGGACGGGCAAGGGGTTGGTTTTTGGATAAAAGCCGATAGTCAGCAATGTGAAATTGTTCCTTCAAATTTTGATATAGTAAAATAGAGGTAAGCTGCAAAGTAAAATTCTCCCCCTTTCCTCAGACAATAAAGGTTTTTGCCAGTTCTGCCGCGTCGACAGCGGATTCTGTGTAAGCGTCAGCGCCGATATGTTCAGCAAATTCTTTTGTCACGGCGCCGCCGCCGCGTTTTATAGTGTTTTACAATGGTCTGGAGGAACAGCCGGACAGGAAAATCTTAAGACTGTCTGATTTGTATACTATAAAAGAAGAATACAGTCTGGAGCTGAAAGCAGTTATGCTGAATGTAAACAGCGGGCACAACAAAGAGCTGATGAAAATGAGTCATACCTTGTGGGAATACGCGGAATATACGGCGAGAGTGAGGAAACACGCGGAGGAAATGGAACTGGCCGAGGCAGTAGAGAGAGCCATAGAAGAGTGTATAAAGGAAGGGATACTGAAAGAATTTCTGGAGAAGAATCGAGTGGAGGCGAAGAGCATGAGTATATTTGAGTATGACCAGGAAAAGCATATGAGGCAGGAGATGGAAGAAGCCTGGGAGGAAGGAAAGAAGGAAGGAAAGCGAGAGTTGCTCTGTAAACTGATACAGAAGAAGATACAGAAAGGAAAAACTACGGCAGAAATCGCAGAGGATTTAGAAGAACCGGAAGAGGTCATAGCGGAAATTTTGCAAGATTCAAACTGCTCTTTATCTAAATAAAACAAAAGAGGAGTGTTGAGAAATTTGCATAAAAAGTGAACGAAAAACAACGGAGAAAATGCAAAAATAATTTTGACTATATTAGCGCGTTGAAGTGCGAAAAGTCAAAAGGGAGAAGTGCTGCCAAGGGTATTGTTTTGGGGATTTAAAGGTGCTATGATTAGGAATCGTAAAGAGAAACTTTTAAATATGCAAAGAAAAAGAAAAGAGGCAATGCTATATGGCAGCAAAAGAAAATAAAACAGAGGGAAAGAAGAGTTTTAAACAGAAATTTCATGATTATTGTATGAGACAGTCCTTGATTGCACCTTTTGGACTGAATGACAAAGAAGATAAATATTACCACAGCATTTTTAACTTTACAAAATAGGAAGAGTAAAAATGACGAAAAAGAAGAGGTTTGTGTGCAGAACACAGTCTCTTCTTTTTTTGCGGTTAAAAACAGTGGAAATGTGGGAATGTCTTGAATCCAGCCGGAGACATGGGGTATAATGTCTCTTACGACCATGAAACAGACAAAAGAGGGGGATTGTGATGAAAAGTACATGGAGACAAAAGCTGATAGGAGACAAAAGTTTTTATAAGATGGTGCTGCTCATAGCCGTACCGATTATGATTCAGAATGGTATTACGAATTTTGTAAGTCTTCTGGACAACATTATGGTGGGTCAGGTCGGGACAGAGCAGATGACCGGTGTGGCCATTGTCAACCAGTTGATTTTTGTATATAATCTGTGCATTTTCGGAGGGGTTTCCGGTGCGGGGATTTTTACAGCACAGTTTTTCGGGCAGAAGGATGATGAAGGCGTGGCAAATACCATGCGGTTTAAACTTTACATGGGAGTAATTCTGACGGGAATTACGATTCTGCTGTTTCTTACTTTTGGGGAATCGCTCATTCAGATGTATTTAAACGGAAATCAGGACGGAGGAGATGTGGCTGCCGCACTGCGCTATGGAAAAGAATATCTGAGAATTATGCTCATAGGTCTGCCGCCGTTTATGCTGGTGCAGGTTTATGCCAGTACACTGAGAGAGTGCGGAAGAACTGTTACACCTATGAAGGCAGGTATTGTGGCTGTGATAGTGAATCTGGTATTTAATTATTTTCTGATTTACGGTAAATTCGGATTTCCAAAGCTGGGTGTGGCGGGAGCCGCAGTTGCAACCGTGATGTCCCGCTATGTGGAGGCTTTTATTGTAGTGGGCTGGACACACAGGCACAGGGAAATCAATACCTATATTTCAGGTCTGTATAAGACTGCAAAGATACCGGGATATCTGGTGAAAAGGATTCTGATAAAGGGAACGCCGCTGCTGCTGAACGAGACTCTTTGGGCGGCGGGCATGGCTATTCTTTTGCAGTGTTATTCTGTCAGAGGCATGAACGTAGTTGCCGGAATGAACATTTCCAATACGATTTCTAATTTGTTTAATGTGGTATTTATTGCTCTGGGAGATTCTGTGGCTATTGTGGTGGGACAGCTTCTGGGGGCAGGCAAAATGGAAGAGGCAAAGGACACAGACAGAAAGATGATAGCCTTTTCTGTAGCCTGCTGTACTCTTATAGCGCTGGTCATGCTGGCCATTGCACCGCTGTTTCCACAGCTTTACAATACCAATGCCCAGTCCAGGGAATTTGCGAAATATTTTATTATGGTGACAGCCGTGTTTATGCCGCAGAATGCCTTTTTGCATGCCGCTTATTTTACCCTGCGTTCCGGAGGGAAGACGATAGTTACCTTTTTCTTTGACAGCGTGTTTATATGTTGTGTAAGTGTACCTATTGCGTATTTGCTGGGACATTTTACAAATTTGTATGTGGTGTATATTTTTATTGCTGTACAGCTTGCAGATATCGTGAAGTGCTTTATTGGATTTATTTTGGTGAAAAAAGGTGTCTGGCTGCAGAACATTGTAGAAGTATAAAAGAAAAACAGGGAATCCCTGACAGTATGACGTAGAAAGAATACGTCCGGCTGTCAGGGATTTTTTTATTTTACTGCGCTGTCTTACAAAAATTTTACCATGATTTTTGAAAACTGTGGTAGTTTCCAAGACGTATTCCCGTTAAACTAAAACCCGGACTTAGCGTTAAAGAAGTAAAATATGAGAAATTGTAATGGAGTTTTAAGGGAGGAAGAAATCGGTGTCGGGAATTGCATTAAAGAATGTCTGCAAGATGTATGACGGTGCACATTATGCCGTAAAAGATTTTAACCTGGAAATACAGGATAAAGAATTTGTAATCTTCGTAGGTCCTTCGGGTTGTGGGAAATCCACTACGCTGCGTATGATTGCGGGACTGGAGGAAATCAGCGACGGAGAGTTATGGATAGACGGGGAACTGTGCAATTATTATGAGCCCGGAGAGCGGGGGCTTTCCATGGTTTTTCAGAATTATGCCCTGTATCCCAATATGACGGTTTATGGAAATCTGGCTTATGCCTTGAAAATCAGGAAAATACCGAAAAAGGAAATTGATGAAAAGGTACATAAGGTGGCGAAAACATTAGAAATCGAGCATTTGCTGGACAGAAGGCCGGCGGCGCTCTCCGGGGGACAGAAGCAGAGGGTGGCAATCGGAAGTGCCATTATCCGAAAACCAAAAGCTTTTCTCATGGATGAACCCCTGTCTAATCTGGATGCCAAGTTAAGGGCGCAGATGCGTATTGAACTGGCTAAGCTGCACAAAGAACTGGAAACTACAGTAGTCTATGTAACCCACGATCAGACGGAAGCCATGACTCTGGGCAGCAGAATTGTGGTTATGAAGGACGGTGTGGTGCAGCAGGCAGATACCCCTCAGAATGTGTACAATTCTCCATCAAATCTTTTTGTGGCAGGCTTTATCGGATCTCCTTCCATGAATTTTTTGGAGGCCTGGGTGTCTGTGGAAGACGGCAGAACGGTGCTGTACCCCGGAGGAAGTGAACTGGGCAAAAAGGTTTATCTGGACGGAGAAAGAGGAGAGCTGGTAAGACAGAAAGAAAACGGAAAGAAAGTGATTCTGGGTATTCGTCCGGAGGATATTTACGAATATGAAGAGGCTGTGGAGAAGGGATTTGCCCAGAACTGCCAGGGCCTGGAGGAAACGGTGGTAACCAGGGAAATGCTGGGGGCAGAGGTGATTCTTTACTATGAGTCCCAGGAAAGGACCCATGCGGTAAGGCTCAGCCCGGAAAATCAGACCCAGACAGGGGAAAAGATTACTCTTTACTTTGATACAGAGAAAATCCATGTTTTTGATATGGAAACAGAAGAAAATTTATTTTACAGGGAGGATGTGCAGGCATGAACACGGGAAAAAAGAAGAAAATAAATCTTGCGCCTTACGGCTATCTTCTTCCATGTATGGCAGTTTTTGCGGTATTTCTGTTTTATCCGTTTTTTAAGACCATTTACCTGAGTCTTTATAAAACCAACAAAATGGGAGAAGCAAAGCTGTTTGTGGGTCTTGGCAATTATACAGAACTGCTCAGTTCTGCTTCCTTTCGGAACAGCTTAAAGGTAACACTGATATTTGTGGTGATTGTGGTTCTGGGAAGTATGCTTTTGGGGCTGATTGCGGCAGTTCTCTGCAACAAGGCATTTCCGGGAATTCGGTTTTTCAGTACGGCGTATGCATTGCCTATGGCCATTGCGTCCAGCTCTGCAGCCATGATTTTCCAGATTATGCTTCATCCTTCTGTGGGCATTGTGAATAAGCTGCTGGGGCTTGATATTAACTGGCTGAATGACCCTAAAACAGCCCTTTACTGTGTGGCTATTCTCACCGCATGGCTCAACAGCGGTATTAATTTCCTGTATTTTTCCGCAGGGCTTGGAAACATTGATGAAACCATTTACGAAAGAGCTTCTGTAGACGGTGCCAGCGGTGTGCAGCAATTTTTTACACTGACGCTGCCGGGACTTTCCCCGATTATGTTTTACACTCTGGTAGTAAATATTATTCAGGCGTTCCAGTCTTTTGGACAGATTAAAATTTTGACAGAAGGCGGACCAAATGAGAGCACGAATGTCATTGTGTATTCCATTTACCGTGACGCTTTCTTTAACTACAGATTTGGAAGTGCGGCGGCTCAGTCTGTTATCCTGTTTTTCATTGTAATGCTGATTACGCTGGTGATGTTCCGCATAGAAAAGAAAGGAGTGAAATACTCGTGATACAGAGCGAAAATCTGGTTCTGGAACATCCGGAACAGAAAAATTCTATATCGAAAGAACAGCTTCTGGAATTGAAGCGTCAGATGAACAGCAAGGCTTTGGCTAAGCGCAGAGCCCGCACAGGACTGCGGGTGACGGCCAATTTTGTTTTGGCTTTTGTGGTGCTGCTGCCTCTTTTATATGCGGTGAGCATTGCATTTATGCCCTCCGGCGAACTGTTTACCATGGATTTGAATTTAGTTCCCAAAAATCCAACCTTCAGCAATTTTAAAGACGCCATGACCAATGTACCTTTGCTTCGTTTTATTTTAAACTCTTTTATCATGGCGGGGTGTATTACCCTGGGTCAGATTGTGACCTGTTCTCTGGCCGCATTTGCCTTTTCCTTTCTGGACTTTAAGGGAAAGGGCGTACTCTTTATGATTGTTATGGCGACCATGATGGTTCCCGGAGAGGCAACGATTATTTCCAACTATCTGACGGTGGGAAATCTGGGGATGCTGGACACGTATTCTGTATTGATTGTACCTTATCTGACATCAGCAATGGGAATTTTCCTGTTCCGTCAGTTTTATATGACCTTTCCGATTTCCCTGTATGAATCTGCCAAGCTGGACGGCTGCGGCAATCTGAGATTCATTGTGCGGATTTTGATTCCGCTTACCAAGTCGGCAATCGGAGCTATGGCGGTTTACACGTTCATTAATGCATGGAATATGTATATGTGGCCGCTTTTGGTAACAGGTTCAGACCAGATGAGAACAGTACAGATTGGTATCAGTATGCTGAACAGCATTGATTCCCAGTCCATTACCCTGATGATTGCAGGTGTGGTAATTGTAATTATTCCGTCCATTTCTATTTTTATCGTAGGACAGAAACAGCTTATCAGAGGCATGTTCTCTGGAGCAGTCAAAGGCTAAAAAGCAAAAAAGGAGAAACGTAAATGAAGAAAAAATTGATTTCGGCACTTTTAATCGGAGTAATGTCCATGAGCGCTCTGGCAGGCTGCGGAAGCGGAAAAAGCCTGGAAGAGACACCGGCGGCAACGGACGGCAGCGACAGCCAGAAAACAGAAAGTACAGACGAGGAATTTTCCATGGCAGACGCAAAAGATGTAAGCGGAACAGAAATTTCTTTCTGGCATTCTATGGGCGGTGTCAACGGACAGGCGATTGACGCATTGGTAGAGAAATTTAACGAAGAAAATGAATATGGCATTACAGTAAACGCGCAGTATCAGGGAGAATATGACGATTCTCTGAACAAATTAAAAAGTGCGCAGATTGGAAATATGGGAGCGGATTTAGTGCAGGTGTATGAAATCGGAACCAGATTTATGATCGAATCCGGCTGGATTACTCCTATGCAGAATATGGTAGATGCAGACAATTATGATTTGTCTCAGATTGAACCAAACCTGGCAGCTTACTACACCATTGATGATGAGTTGTATTCTATGCCGTTTAACTCTTCTACTCCGATTATGTATTACAACAAGGATATGTTCGAGAAAGCCGGTATTACAGAGATTCCGGACAGCCTGGAAGCCATTGAGGCGGTAGGAGATAAGCTGTTGTCCGACGGCGGTGCAGGGGAAGTGATGTCTCTGAGTATTTACGGCTGGTTCTTTGAGCAGTTTATGGGCAAACAGGGGCTGGAGTATGCCAATAATGGAAACGGAAGAGAAAAAGCAGCTACAGCGGTAGCTTTTGATGAAAACGGCGGTGCAAAGAATATTCTGACCGCTTGGAAATCTCTGTATGATAAGGGATTTGCACCAAATGTAGGAAAAGGCGGAGACGCAGGACTGGCTGATTTCTCAGCAGGAAAGTCCGCAATTACTTTAGGATCTACCGCTTCTTTAAAGCAGATTCTGCAGGATGTAAACGGCAAGTTTGAAGTGGGAACCGCTTATTTCCCGAAAATCAAATCCAGCGATGAAGGCGGTGTATCCATCGGAGGCGCTTCTCTTTGGGCGCTGAACAATGATGACCCGAAAAAGACAAGAGCGACCTGGGAATTTGTAAAATTCCTGATTTCCCCGGAATCTCAGGCATACTGGAATGCACAGACCGGTTACTTCCCTGTTACAACAGCGGCTCAGGACGAGCAGGTGTTTAAAGACAATGTTGCAAAATATCCACAGTTCCAGACAGCCATTGACCAGCTGCATGATTCTTCCCCGGAATACACAGGCGCATTGCTCAGCGTGTTCCCGGAAGCAAGAGCAACGGTGGAATCTGAGATTGAAAATCTGCTAAATGGCAACGAAGATGTGGACGGTGCAGTGAAAAACATGGCAGATGCTATTAACAAGTCCATTGAGGAATATAATCTTGTAAATGAGTAAGAAAGAACAGGGTGAAGACCAGATGACAAAAGTATTTGCACACAGAGGCGCCAGCGGCTATGCTCCGGAAAATACGCTGGAAGCCTTTGCTCTGGCCGGGGAGCAGGGCGCTCAGGGAATTGAACTGGATGTGCAGCTGACGAAAGACGGCGAAGTGGTGGTTATTCATGACGAAACCATTGACCGGGTCAGTACCGGAAAGGGTGCAGTCCGGGATTATACACTGGAAGAATTGCGGAGATTTTCTTTCCATAACCACAAAAAAGAGTATGAGGGCGTGCAGATTCCTACGCTAAGAGAAGTTTTGGAACAGGTAAAGCCCGGCGGCATGGAGGTCAATATTGAACTGAAAACCGGTATTTACTGGTATCCGGGGCTGGAAGAGAAGACGGTAGAATTGGTAAAGGCAGCCGGTATGGAAAATAGAGTGATTTATTCTTCTTTTAATCACTACAGTGTACAGAAAATACTGGAACTGGATGCGGAGGCAGAAACGGCCTATCTCTACAGCGATGTATTGTTAAATGTGGAAAACTATGCAAAAAATACCGGGGTATGTGGACTGCACCCGGCAGTGTATCATCTGAAAATGGCGGATTTTCTGGAAAGCTATCGAAGAAGCGGCTTGAAAGTCCGGGTGTGGACGGTAAATGACGAGGCGGATATGAGGCAGTTCATAGAAAAGGATTTAGAGGCTGTGATTACCAATTATCCGGACAGGGCTCTGAGGGTGAGAGATGAAGTGAATCAAAAATAGATAAGACAGCTGAAACTCATGTGAGGACATGGTTTCAGCTGTTTTATGAATGATTGTTTCGCCTGTTTACAATGGTCAGCAGCCGGAATAGCTGCATGAGTGAAACCGCAAGAGCGGCCACATAGGTCAAAGCCGCTGCGGTAAGCACTTTTTTGGAGCCATAAATTTCATCGGATGTGAGGATTCCGCAGGTTTCAATGGCCCGGATAGCCCGTCTGCTGGCATCAAATTCTGTGGGTAGCGTAAAAAGCTGAAAGAGGGTGGAAAGCCCGAAACAGGCAACACCCACATAAGCCAGTGTGCCCATAGAAGAACCGGAACCGGCAAAGAGCAGTCCGATTAGAATCAGGGGCATAGCCAGCTTGGAACCCAGGTTTGTAACGGGAATAATAGCATTTCGCAGCCTGATAGGCGCATAGTTCTGCGCATATTGAATGGCATGTCCGGCTTCGTGGGCAGCGACACCGATAGCAGCAGTGGAAGTCTGATGATAGACACTGTCTGAAAGCCGTATGACGTTATTTCTGGGGTCATAGTGGTCGGTGAGGCTACCGCTTACTCTCTCGATTCTTACGCTGTAGAGCCCATTGGCGTCCAAAACCCGTCTGGCAGCATCATAGCCGGTCATATTCCGCATGGAGTACTGTGTGGAGTAGCGGCGGAAGGTGCTGTTGACATGGGAACTGGCCCACATGGCAAAGAGAACAGCAGGAAGTACATAAACCACATAAGAATAATCTATAAACATTTCTTTCATCTCCCGTAAGATAATCTATAATCAGTATACTACGCCAAAAAAAATTATATGCAAGAAAAAGAATATAAAAAATTATAAAACTTATAGAAAAAATTAGACAAATCAAAACCGCAAATTTTGTTTGATTTTACAAGATTGAAATTCAAAAGCAAGTGTGGTAATGTATTTATACAGATTATCGGAAACGTTACCGATATCGTTACCGGAAACACAGAGAAAGGGATAAAAGGAGAAGAGAGATGAGAGCAAGCGGAATATTACTTCCTGTTTCGGCACTTCCGTCACAGTATGGAATCGGCAGTTTTTCAAAAGAAGCCTATGAGTTTGTCAATCAGTTAAAAAGGGGAGGACAGCATTACTGGCAGATTCTGCCTCTGGGTCCCACAGGATACGGAGATTCCCCGTACCAGTCCTTTTCTACTTATGCAGGCAATCCATATTATATTGACCTGGAAACGCTGGCAGAAGAAGGACTGCTTACCAAAGAGGAATGTGAGGCCTGTGATTTTGGGAGTCATGCTTCTTATGTGGATTATGAGAAAATTTATTACGGAAGATTTGATATTTTACGGAAAGCCTTTGGAAGATTTGAACCGGGGGAAGATTTTGCGCAGTTTGTAAAAGAGAATGCTTTCTGGCTGGAAGATTACAGTCTCTATATGGCTGTGAAAAACAGTTTGAACGGGGTGAGCTGGAGTGAGTGGGAATCTGACTTAAAGGGAAGAAATCCTGATGTGCTGGAACAGAAGAAAGAAGAACTGGCAGAAGAAATACAGTTTGTCCGTTTTCAGCAGTATGAGTTTCTGAAGCAGTGGACAAAGCTGAAAGCTTATGCAAATGAGCAGGGGATTAAGATTATTGGAGATATTCCCATTTATGTTGCCTTTGACAGTGCGGACGCATGGGCAAATCCGGAGCTTTTCCAGTTTGATGAAGACTGCACACCTCTCGCAGTGGCAGGCTGTCCGCCGGATGCTTTTGCGGCTACGGGACAGCTTTGGGGGAACCCGCTGTATCGCTGGGATTATCATGAAAAAACAGGATTTGTCTGGTGGATTCAGAGATTGAAATATTGTTTTAAACTTTACGATGTGGTGAGAGTAGACCATTTCAGAGGATTTGATGAATATTATGCGATTCCATATGGAGATAAGACTGCAGAATATGGAACATGGCAGCAGGGCCCGGGAATGAAACTGTTTGAGGCTGCAAAAAGGGAACTGGGCCAAGTAGATATTATTGCAGAGGATTTGGGTTATCTGACAGAGAGTGTGTTAAAACTGGTAAGAGATACGGGTTATCCGGGCATGAAAGTGCTGCAGTTTGCCTTTGATTCCAGGGAGGAGAGCGATTATCTTCCGCACAACTATGAGAAAAACTGCGTCGTATATACAGGAACACATGACAATAATACGGTGCTGGGCTGGCTGGATGAAATGTCTCCCAAGGACAGAGCCTTTGCACAAAAATATATGAATTATGCAGATAAAGAGAAAAAAGATTTGCCATGGGATTTTATTCGGCTTGCAATGGCATCTGTAGCGAATCTGGCGGTGATTCCGATTCAGGATTATCTGTGTCTGGGCAGCGAGGCCAGAATCAACAAACCCTCCACTCTGGGAACAAACTGGAAATGGCGACTGCGGCCCGGAGAACTTACAGATGAGGTTCTGGAAAAGATGTACGATATGACAAAACTTTACGGAAGACTCTCGTAAGGGGAAATGGGAGGAAAATACCGTAATGGGAAACATGACGATAAAAGACATAGCAAAGAAATGCGGGGTTGGTGTCAGCACAGTATCCCGTGCTATGAACAATCATCCGGATATCAATCCGGAAACAAAGGAAAAAATTTTAAAAACCATTGCCCAATCGAACTATGTGCCCAATAACAGTGCACGAAATCTGAAGCGTACCGATACCAAAGCCATTGCTGTGCTGGTCAAGGGCATAGGAAATACCTTTTTCAGTGATTTGGTCAGCGGGCTGGAGAGAGAATGTCAGCACATGAATTACAGCTGTATCCTGCAGCATGTAGAGGAGCAGGAAGATGAACTGGATATTGCCCTGCACATTACCAAAGAGAAAAAACTGCGGGGACTGGTCTTTTTAGGAGGAAACTTTTCCCACCCAAAGGAGAAAATGGAGCAGTTGGAGGTGCCTTATGTGCTGAGTACGATTCGTACCTCAGATATGGAAGACAAAAAATATGCGGCTGTTTCGGTAGATGACTTTAAAGAAAGTTATAAGATGACAGAATATCTGATCCATCTGGGACACAAAAAAATTGCCATTCTGACTGCACCAAAAGAGGATAAGAGTATTGGAAAGCTGCGTCTTTTGGGGTATCAGAAGGCATTAAGAGATTATGGGATTCCGTATTCTGAGAAGCTGGTGAGTTATATGGACGCAGAGGAGGACAGATATTCTTTCCGTTCCGGCTATAAGCTGACCAGGCAGCTTTTAATGGATACAGAGTTTACGGCTTTGTATGCGACGTCAGATACGATGGCGATTGGAGCCTGCAGAGCTTTGAAAGAGGCAGGAATTTCGGTTCCGGGGCAGTGCTCTGTGGCAGGATTTGACGGTATGGATACCGGGGAATTTTATATACCCAGTATTACCACCATACGCCAGCCGGTGGAACAAATAGCAAAGGCTACGGCGGATTTGCTTTTTGATATGATAAATGGGAAAGAGAAGCCCAGACAGTTAATTTTTGAAGGAGAACTGGTAGAAAGAGAATCTACCATTCCCCCTGCAGACAAAGAAAAGCAGAGTTCAAATGGAACAATGAAACGTGAAAAATAACACAGCGAGGAGAAAAGACGTGGAAAAAAAATTAGAAGCCTTACTTGAAGAAAAATTTCAAAAAAATTTAGATAACTGTACTAAGGAGGAGCTCTTTGAGGCGCTGCTCATATTTACCAGGGAAGCAGCAGAAAAACTCCCTGCCAATACAGGAAATAAGAAATTATATTATATTTCCGCAGAGTTTCTGATTGGCAAGCTTTTATCAAATAATCTGATTAATCTTGGACTATATGAAGAGGCGGAACAGATATTGAAGAAACATGGATATGAATTATGCGATATAGAAGAACTGGAACAGGAACCCTCTCTTGGAAACGGGGGACTGGGAAGACTGGCTGCCTGTTTTCTGGATTCCATTGCTACCCTGGGGCTGCCGGGGGACGGTATTGGTCTGAATTACCATTTCGGACTGTTTCGGCAGAAATTCCGGAATCATAAGCAGAAAGAGGTGAAGAATCCCTGGATTACAAAAGAAAGCTGGCTTATGCGGCAGCCGGAAAGCTTTCAAGTGCAGTTTAAAGACTTTGAAGTGGAATCTGTATTGTATGATATTGCTGTTCCGGGATATGAATCCGGGTGTGGAAGACTGCATCTGTTTGACGTGAAATCTGTGGATGAAAGTATTGTTTCTGAGGACAGTATTGATTTTGACAAAGAGGAAATCCGTAAAAATCTTACCCTGTTTCTGTACCCGGATGATTCGGATGATGCAGGCCGTAAACTGCGTATTTATCAGCAGTACTTTATGGTAAGCAGCGGCGCACAGCTGATTTTGCGGGAATGCGAGCAGAAGGGATATGATTTGCATAAACTTCACGAACATGTAGTGATTCAGATTAATGACACACATCCGTCTATGGTGATTCCTGAATTGATTCGTCTGCTTAAAGAGAGAGGATTTTCCATGGATGAGGCCATTGATACGGTAAGCAGAACCTGTGCGTATACCAACCATACAATTCTGGCAGAAGCGCTGGAAAAATGGCCTATGGAGTATCTGGAGGAAGTAGTTCCGCACCTGGTACCGGTGATTCAGGAATTGGACAAAAGAGTAAGAAGCAGGTATGAAGACGAATCGGTATATATCATAGACAAAGACGAAAGAGTGCATATGGCACACATGGATATTCACTATGGATTTTCTGTCAATGGTGTGGCAGCCCTTCATACAGAAATCCTGAAAGAATCCGAATTAAAGAATTTTTACGATATTTATCCTGAAAAGTTTAACAATAAGACGAATGGTATTACCTTCCGCCGCTGGCTTCTTCACTGCAATAGACAGCTTAGCGCTTACTTGGAAACTCTGATTGGGAGCGGGTTCAAAAAAGATGCTGCTGAACTGGAAAAGCTTTTGGCCTTCAAAGGGGATGAAAATGTATTGCAGAAGCTGGCTGAAATTAAGCTGGAGAAAAAACTGGAATTCAAGAAATTTATGAAGGAAACACAGGATATAGAGTTAGATGAAAATTCCATTATCGATGTGCAGGTGAAACGTCTTCATGAATATAAACGGCAGCAGATGAATGCCTTGTATGCGATTTACAAATATCTGGATATCAAAGCCGGGAATAAGCCGAAGCGTCCGATTACCATGATTTTCGGAGCAAAAGCAGCGCCAGCTTATGTGATTGCAAAGGATATTATTCATTTGATTCTGTGTCTGCAGGAGCTCATTGAGAAGGATCCGGATGTGCGTCCGTATTTCCGTGTGCTGATGATTGAAAATTATAATGTTTCCAAAGCGGCAAAGGTAATTCCAGCAGCTGATATTTCAGAACAGATTTCCCTGGCGTCAAAAGAAGCTTCCGGTACAGGAAATATGAAATTTATGCTGAACGGTGCGCTGACTTTGGGAACGGAAGATGGTGCAAATGTAGAAATCAGAGACCTGGTGGGAGAAGAAAATATTTACATTTTTGGTAAAAAACCACAGGAGGTCATTGACTTATATGCCAGTGAGGGATACTGTGCAAAGGATATTTACGGCCAGGATAAGATGATTCATACACTGGTAGATTTTATTACAGGCGATGAACTGTTGGAAATCGGAGATGAAAAGAGTCTTACTCGTCTTCATAAAGAACTGGTTGGAAAAGACTGGTTTATGACACTTCTGGATACCAGAGAATATATCCGGACGAAAGAACAGGTATATGCAGACTACGAAAATCAGAAGGAATGGAATGAGAAGGTGCTGATGAATATTGCAAAGGCGGGATTTTTCTCTTCAGACAGGACGATTAAACAGTACAATGAAGAAATCTGGCATTTAAAATAAGCAGCAGAAAATGCATGAGAGGTGACAGAAGATGAAAAAGAAGCACTGGAAGTGCATAGGAATTGCAGCAGTTGTATTGCTTTTCCTCATTTATCTGGCAGCAGCTAATTTTCTGGTAAGTGCGGCTCTGGTGCCATCGACCATGGAGAAACTGGACGCTTTTTCCAGAATCACAGAAGACAGCATGGAAGCGTTGGTACAGACGGATGATATAGAGCAGCAAAAAGAGAAGGCCTGGGAAGAAACTGAAAAATGGGCGGAAAGTGCCAGAGGAGAGAAAGTGACGAAAACTTCCGAAGATGGTTATAAGCTGGTTGCACAGGAAATTTATGCTTCGTCGGACAGTCATCAATGGGCATTGATTCTCCATGGGTATACAGGCTGGAAAGAGGAGATGTACCCTTTCGCAGCCTGGTACAACCAAAATGATTTTCATGTACTGGTGCCGGACATGAGGTGTCAGGGGGAGAGTGAAGGGGATTTTATCGGAATGGGATGGACAGACAGAAAAGATAATCTGATGTGGATACAGTATATTCTGGAAAAAGACCCATCAGCGGAAATTGTCATTCACGGGCAGTCCATGGGAGCAGCCGCCGCTCTGATGCTTACAGGAGAAAAGTCCCTGCCGGATAACGTAAAGGCGGTGATTTCCGACTGCGCCTATACGGATGCGTATGAAATGTTCCACCAGAAGATGAAAGAGTGGTTTCATCTTCCTGCCTTTCCTCTGCTGGACACAGCAAATCTCATGCTTCAGCTTCGCGGAGGTTATGATTTAAAGAAAGCGTCTGCCCTTGAGGCAGTGAAGAAAAGTCATGTTCCCACTCTGTTCATTCACGGAGATGAGGATAAGATGATAGACGTTGGTATGGCAAAGCAGCTTTATGAAGCGCCTGCCTGCACCAAAGAACTTTTGATTGTGGAAGGTGCAGGACATGCCCAGTCCCAGGATAAGGATCCGGAGACCTATTATGGAACCATTCAGGCTTTTCTGCAGAGAAATACACCGGCTTCTTTTGTGATGAAAAATCCCGAAGAAGTTTTTTTCGATACATAAGAACGGAATTCCTTATAGCGGTCCAGCAGATATTGGTTCTGGTTTCCGTGACAGGAGAGAATATATTCAATAATAGGCTCCGGTGTATCCACAAAGAGGCTGTCTTCATATAAACGCCATTGAATTTCCTGGAAATAAGGGGACAGGAGGGCAGCGCCGTTTTCTTTTCCGAATTTTTCATAGAGTTTTTCTGCAGACAGAATAATACGGCTGTCGAACTCCTGTACAAGCTGGCTGATTTCTGCCATGTGATTCATTCCGTAGGCACTGCACAGAAAGCGTCCCTGAGGTTTTAAAACTCTGGACACTTCTCTGCAGACCTGGGGAATATCACAGTAAAATAGTACATGATTGGCAATTACAAGGTCGAACTGCTCATCTGGATAGGGAATTTTATGGCAGTCAAAAGCCCGGAAAGAAAAGCGGGAATCCTTTGTGCCGATTTCTCTCTGAGTATCGCGCAGCATTCCCCGGGAAATATCAGAAAGAGTGATGGAAACAGGATTGGGAATCCGGGCGAGACTTTCTTTCCACAGGGCACCGCTTCCACACCCGATCTCCAGAATGTTCATATTTTCAGTGATTTCACACTGCTCAAACAGCCAGGGAAACCATCCCTGTTTGTTTTTGGAATAAAGACTGTGAAGATGAATTCTGGCAGAAATATTGCTGGAATTTTGATACTGGCTTTTCATACTTTTTTCCATATTAGTAAGATGAATCAGATTCAGCATATGACTCCAGTTGACAGCATGGTTGCTGCGGATTTCTTCTGTGGTATCCTGTATGGCTTTTTCCACCATTTGAAGCTGTTCTATACGGTCTTTAATCAGCTTTTGCTGCAGGTTCAGAGAATTCAGCATAAAATGATAATCCGTATCGTTAATGGTCATTTCTTTAATATCATCAAGAGAAAATCCCAGATATTTTAACAGTAAAATCTGCTGCAGGCGGGCGAAGTCCCGGTCAGTATAAAAACGGGAACCAGAGGAAGACACATAAGAGGGTTTCAATATATTCTGTTTATCATAAAAACGCACAGTCCGGACAGAGATGTTTGCCATTTTGGCAAACTGACCGGAGGTATAGTAGCCGGGAAGCTTCATTGAGAGTTCCTCCATTTCTTACTTATCGTAAATATTATAATAAAAAACAGGGGAAAAGGGAAACTTTTTTGTACGGTATGAAAAAAATAAGAAAATAAAAAAGAAAATCTTAAAAAACAGAAGGAAATCTGGTATAATTAAATGAAAAGTGTAAAAAAAAAGAACGATTGTACAAAGGAGTTTGTTATGGCAAAATATTTTGGAACAGACGGTTTCCGAGGAGAAGCGAATGTGGACTTAACTGTAAATCATGCATATCAGATTGGACGCTTTCTGGGCTGGTATTATGGCAGAAAAAAGCAGCCGGATGAAAAGTGCAGGATATTGATAGGAAAAGATACCAGACTGTCCTCCTACATGTTTGAATATGCATTGGCATCCGGAATTACTGCTTCAGGGGCAGATGCGTGTTTGCTGCATGTAACAACGACTCCTTCTGTGGCTTATGTTGTCAGAACCGAAGATTTTGACTGTGGAGTGATGATTTCTGCAAGTCATAATCCGTATTATGACAATGGTATCAAGCTGATTAACGCGGCTGGTGAGAAGATGGACGAGGAAACTCTTCTGAAAGTGGAAGCTTATATGGATGGTATTTCCGGTGAGATTCCTTTTGCATATAAAGAAAAAATCGGCTGCACTGTGGACTATTCCCAAGGACGCAGCAAATATATGAATTATCTGATTTCCCTTGCTGTGAAATCTTACAGCGGAAAGAAAGTAGGGCTGGATTGTGCAAATGGAAGTGCCTGGATGCTGGCTAAGCAGGTATTCGATGCTTTGGGCGCTGAGACTTATGTGATAAATAATCATCCCGACGGAAATAATATCAATGAAAACTGCGGGTCTACTCATATAGAAGAACTGCAGAAATTCGTAATAGAGAATCATTTAGATGTGGGATTTGCTTTTGACGGAGATGCAGATCGCTGTCTTGCTGTGGATGAAAACGGTAAGCTGGTGGATGGAGACGCCATTATCTATATTTATGGCCGTTATCTCAAAGAAAGAGGGAAGCTGACAGGAAATAAAGTCGTTACTACGGTTATGTCTAATTTCGGTCTTTATAAGGCTTTGGATGAGATTGACGTGGCATATGAAAAAACAGCAGTAGGAGATAAGTATGTATATGAAAGTATGTCAGACAACGGATACCGCATTGGCGGCGAACAGTCCGGACATATTATCTTCCGTAAATATGCGACTACCGGAGACGGAATTCTCACAGCAATCAAGCTGATGGAGGTTATGCTGGCCAAAGACCAGACGCTTTCTCAGCTGGCAGCGCCCATGAAGGTATATCCCCAGGTGCTGGTAAATGTGAGAGTAAAAAATAAGAAAGCAGCGCAGGAAGACCCGGCTGTACAGGCAGCGGTGAAAGCAGCAGAAGAAAAGCTGGGAGACAGCGGAAGAATCCTGGTGCGGGAAAGCGGCACAGAGCCGGTTATCCGCGTTATGGCAGAGGCAGCAGAAAAAGCAGAATGTGAAAGGCATGTGCAGGAAATCGTAGACGTTATTATAAAACAGGGACATCAGGAGGCATAAAATATGTGTGGAATCGTTGGATATGTGGGAAAGGAAAATGCAGCGTCTATTTTAATAGACGGACTTTCAAAACTGGAATACAGGGGCTATGACTCTGCCGGTATTGCAGTGCTGGATGACAGTCAGGAGAACAAAGAAATCGAAGTTATCAAAGCGAAAGGCCGTTTGCAGGCTCTTCGTGAAATGACGGATAATGGAAGAGCAGTAAAGGGCTGCTGCGGAATCGGCCATACCCGGTGGGCAACTCATGGAGAACCCTCTGTGGTGAATGCACACCCTCATGTATCAAAAGACAGAAAAATTGCAGTGGTACACAATGGCATTATTGAAAATTACAAGGAAATCAAAGAATATTTGCAGAAAAAGGGATATGAATTTCTATCTGAGACAGATACAGAAGTCATTGCACATCTGCTGGATTACTATTACAAAGGAAATCCCCTGGAAGCCATCACAAAAGTGCTGGGAAGGGTGAGAGGTTCTTATGCCCTGGGAATTCTGTTTCAGGAAAATCCGGGTGTGATGTATGCAGTGAGAAAAGACAGTCCTCTGATTATCGGAAAATCTGCCCAGGGAAATTTTATTGCGTCGGATGTTCCTGCAATTTTGAAGTATACAAAGACGGTATGTTATATTGATGACAGAGAAATTGCAGAAATTACAGCAGACAGCATTCGTTTTTATGATGTAGACCAGGAAGAACTGCAGAAAGAATTCAAAACTGTAGAGTGGGACGCGAAAGCGGCTGAAAAAGAAGGGTTTGAACACTTTATGCTGAAGGAAATCTACGAACAGCCAAAAGCAGTGGCAGATACCATCAGCCCCAGAATTAAAAATGGGAAAATTGTGATTGATGAACTGGAAATGACAGATGAGGATATTAAGAATGTGAGCCGTATTCAGATGGTGGCCTGCGGTTCTGCTTATCATGTGTGTGTATGCGCGAAGTATGTGCTGGAGGAATTGGCTCAGATTCCGGTAGATGTGGACTTGGCGTCTGAATTCCGGTATAGAAATCCGCTTCTGACAGAAAACACTCTGGTCATTGTGGTGAGCCAGTCCGGTGAGACGGCAGATTCTCTGGCGGCTTTAAGAGAATCTAAGAAAAAAGGTTATAAGGTACTGGGAATTGTAAATGTAGTGGGAAGTTCTATTGCCAGAGAAGCGGACAGTGTGTTCTATACCTGGGCAGGGCCGGAGATTTCCGTGGCAACAACGAAAGCCTACAGCACACAGTTGGCAGCGGTATATCTGATTGGTCTGCTTTTCGGAAAAGTGAGAGGCACGATTAAGGACAAAGAATATAAAGAGTATATTCAGGAATTGGGAAAACTTCCCGAGAAAATTCAGCGGATTCTGGATGAAAAGGAAAGAATTCAGTGGCTGGCAAATAAATATTCCCATGCAAGAGATGTATTTTTCATCGGAAGAGGATTGGACTATGCCATTTCTCTGGAGGGTTCTTTGAAACTGAAGGAAATTTCCTATATCCATTCTGAGGCTTATGCAGCAGGAGAATTGAAACACGGTACGATTTCGCTTATTGAAGAAGGCGTTCTGGTCATTGGAGCAGCTACACAGCCTGCATTATTTGAAAAGGAAATCAGCAATCTGGTAGAGGTGCGCAGTCGTGGAGCGTCAGTATTGGGATTGACTTCTTACGGAAATTATACAATGGAAGATATTGCGGATTTTACCGTGTATGTGCCTAAAACAAAAGACACTTTTACCACCAGTCTGGCGGTGATTCCTCTGCAGCTTTTGGCGTATTATATCTCAGTGGCCAAGGGACTGGATGTGGATAAGCCCAGAAATCTGGCAAAAAGTGTGACAGTAGAATAAGGGAAAATGCAAAAGATGTCGGACAGAAAAGGGCTGTAAGCGCTGTGTCCGGCATCTTTTCTCAATGGAGCCGCATTGACTTGTATAGGATATTTTGCTAGAATGATTCTGCACAAATGATGATTCCGAAAGAAAGGTGCTGGTATGAATTATATTGTTTTGGACTTAGAGTGGAATCAATGTCCTTATGGAAAGGGAAGAGAGAATAAGAAACTGCCTTTTGAAATTATCGAGATAGGTGCGGTGAAACTGAATGAAAAGCGGGAAATTGTAGATTCTTTTCAGCAGATTGTAAAACCCTGTGTTTATCGAAAGCTGCATTTTCGCACAAAAGAGATTTTGGATATTGATGTAGCAACACTGGAAAAGGGTATGCCTTTTGCCAAAGCGGCAAAGCAGTTTATGAAATGGTGCGGATCTGACGTGAAATTTTGTACATGGGGATGTTCGGATTTGGTTGAATTGCAGCGCAATCTGAAGTATTACCGAATGATAAATCTTTTAAAAGGACCTGTTTTCTATTATGATGTGCAGAAATTGTTTGGATTGTTTTACGAAGGAGAAAAAACTTCCAGGTCTCTGGAATATGCCATAGATTTCCTGTGTATGGGAAAAGAGGGGGAATTTCACAGAGCACTGAATGATGCCTATTACACTGCCGAAATCCTGCAGAAGATTCCCGAAGCTTTTGTACAGGAACATTATTCTATTGACTGCTATCAGAACCCCAAAGCCAGAGGCGAAGAAATTTATCGGGTTTTTGAAAATTATTCTAAGTATATTTCCAGAGAGTTTTATTCAAAAGAAGAAGCGATGGAGGACCGGGAAGTAACGAAAACAAAGTGCTTTCTCTGTGGTCAGACAGCCAGAAAGAAAATACGCTGGTTTTCCCTGAATCCCAAATCCCATCTCTGCCTGGCTTATTGTCCGGAGCATGGGTACTTTAAAGGAAAGGCCAGGATAAAAAAGACAGATGAGGGGAAATATTATGTGGTCAGGACTCTGAAACAGATAGAGGAAGAAGAGGCGGATTTGATTCGGCAGAAAAAGGAAGAGCTGCGGAAGAAGAGACGGCTCAAGAGACACAGTGAAAAGGCGCAGGGTGAGGAAGCAGGAACACCTGTAAAAAAGACGGGAAAGAAAAGGAAAAAGAGAGCATAGACTTTAGGGGGAAGAACTTCTTCCCCTGTCTTTTTCCAGATAACAATAGGTTTATGGTTGTTTATGCTGTCGGCAGCGCAGTTTAAAGCTGAAAATGCAGTGTTTTAGATGTATCAGGAGGTCTGATGCGTCTCCCGATATGCGGAAGGTGATATTCCCAGTTTTTTCTTAAAGCTGTTGCTGAAATAATACTGGTTCGCATAACCGCATTTTAGGCTGATTTCTTTCAACGAAAGATTTCCCGAGGCCAGATAATGGCAGGCGCTTTCCATACGAAGTCCCGAAATGGTGTCGCTGATACTTTGCCCGGAAACTTTTTTGAAAAGAGAACTTAAATAAGCGGGACTGATGTTGGCATGGTGGGCAATGTCATTGAGACATAGGCTGCTGTTTTCAAAGTTCTGTTTGATATAACTCAAAGCAACGTTATATACTTGATTATGATAGCTCTGCAGGGAGGTATCAAGCTTCTGACAAACCTGAGAACACAGAGTTGTCATCCAGTCAGCAAATTGCTTGTAAGTATGGAAAGAATCAAAGTGGGTGTAAATTTGTATGATTTCTTTTTCTAAATCATCCGTATCCAGATTCATTTCGTATAAGAATTTCAGTATTTTTCCCAGCAGAGAGTAAATACGAACAAATACCAGATTTTTGTCTTGAATTTCACTAAGAAGTCTTTGAAAATAATCAGCCAGCCAGGAGCGGATGGCTGTAATATCCTTGGAACAGATAAGGCGTATGAGTTCCTCTTCGGTGTTTTCAGAAAAAGACAGCAGGCTAAACTCTTTTCCCAGTGCTTCTTTGGCATCAAAGATATTTTTCTGTGGAAAGAAAAAGCGGTATTTCAAGGCATGTGAGGCGCTGGCGAAGGAAACAGGGAGTTTCCACAAACTGTTTACAATGTTTCCAATGCCTATGTTGAGGGAAAGCATATGATTCTGGTACTGATCTGTAATGGCCTCTGCCTGCCTGTGTACGGATTGCAGAAAAGGGATACTGTGTCCGGTGTCTTGTCCGATAATACAGACAATATCCTGAAACCCCTTCAGATAAAAAGTGCCGTTAAAAATATTTAGTTTTTCTTTTAACAAATCAAGAACATTTAAAAGCTCTATCTGATAACGCGAAAAATCGGAATCCGTATCCGTCAGCCCTGAGGTGTCTTTTTCTGTTACTTTTTCAGTTTCCAGAATCATAACACAGAAAAAATCGTAGTCAAACTGCAAATCCAGATATTGCAGATATTGTTTTAAATGGGCTGCAGGATTTTCACCTGGATAATGAAGTAAATCATTAAAAAATTTTTCCGTCATAAGGGGACGGCTGGCATTTACCAGATCTGTATTTTTTTGTGTACGCTCAATTTCCTGAAAAGCATTCTGAATCTTTTCTGTCAGGTAAGCGTAGTCCAGAGGTTTTTCAATATAATCAAAAATACCCAGACGTATGGCACGTCTGGCATATTCAAACTTATCATAAGCGCTGACAAGAATAATTTTAACCAGAGGATTTAAGGAAAGGGCAAGTTTGCTCATGGAAATTCCATCTAAATCCGGCATTTCTATATCTGATATAATTAAATCTACGGGATTTTCTCTCATTGCGTCAAGTGCAGAACGGCTGTCATATTTGACGGATGAAACTTCTGCATCCAATGCTTTCCAGTCTATGTTTTTCTCAATACCTTCTGCGTTGAGATAATTATCATCAACAATCATAACTTTTTTCATTACAATCCTCCAGCTGGTCGAATTCTATAAAAATACAGGTTCCATGGTACAGACGGCTTTCAATATTAATGTGTCCATTGCCAAAATAGGGGTTGCAAATTCGTTTATTGACATTGCCCATACCAAAGTGTTTTTCATAATTTATAATCTTTTCTTTTAGAGTTTTCTTTAGTTCACAGAGTTGTTTTTCCGTAATGCCTTTTCCGTTATCTGTAATACGGATTTGTACGGTATCTTCTCCATAACAAAGTTCAATCCTGATGTGGATATGAGGCGTTCTTTGGGAAAAGCCGTGAACAATGCTGTTTTCCAGAAAAGGCTGTAAGGTAAATTTGCAGATAAGGAAATTTTCAATTCCATCTTCCATAGAAATATCCCAGGTCAGAGTGTTCTTGTGGCATAGCTTTTCCATTTCCAGATACAGACGGGCAATTTCTAACTCATCTTTTATAGAAATTAAATCTCCGGATTTCCGAAGAGTCATACGGTAAAACCGGGTAAGATTTGTCAGCATCTGACTGGCAGTATCCAATTTTCCAAGAGACTGACAAGTTTGTATAGAACCTAAAATATTGTAAAGAAAATGGGGATTAATCTGTGATTGAAGAAGCTGATATTTCAAACGTTCTTCCGCCAGAGATAAATCCAGAATAGACTGCAAGTTTTGGTTTAAAGAGGCTTGCAGCTTTAGGAATGTCAGTCCTAACTTGTCAATTTCATCAAAGGTTTCCGGATGTCTGTCAGGGCTTGTCAGCCAGGGAAGGGCAATTGTGGGCGTATCCAATTGAAAATCTTCCATAGCCTGAGACAATACTCTGATTTTTTCGGCTAGGTTCCGAGAAATCAGCACAATAATCAGAACAGTGACAGGCAGAGAAATCAGTAAGGTGATGAGTATGGATTTTATTAATATCTGAATATTCTGATTGATGTAGGAATCCGGAATTTCCGTAATATGATACCAGCCATTTTCCAATTTGGAGATATGGCAGGTTACAGCCCCCTTTTTTACAGTAGAATTTTGGTGTTTTTTCATAAAATTTATATCCTGAGAAGACAATGCTATACTCAAATTCTGGTTATTGCCAGCAATAATTTCACCGGTATCTGTGACAAGATAGCTGGAAATACTCTTGTCGGGGAAGGATTCCAGGAGGGGTTGGGAGAACTCGGCAGTATTCAGAAAAAGGATATAAGCGTATTCTATGACCTGTGTCTGAGGATTTTTTAAAATCCGGCAAAGGGCTATGGTATTTGTTGGCTCTTTAGATTCGGAAATCAAAAAAGGAACAGATAAATCAGGCTGATAGAACCAGATGGAAGAAGTTCCGGGATTTTCCAGACTTTTTTTAGGAATCCGGAAGTTTTCTAAATCTTCTATTGGGAAGAAATAAAGGTTTTCTTCTGAACCGATGTGTTCTTTTGGAAGAAAAACCTGAATGTAGTGCAGATTGAAAGTATTTTTAAATAAAGAAAGATGATTGCGGGTTTCAGTAAGAACTTGTAAATCAGTCTTTGAAACATTGGTATTCATCAAATTATACATATCATACTGAAGAGAATCTGCGGTATTTTCTATTTGCAGAAAACGCTCCTGAAACTGTATGTTTAGCTGTTCATCAGAGGAAACAGTGGAAGCCAGAATTTTGTCTCTGGCAATGGTATGAGAGACTTTATAGGAAATAGCGCCAATAATGCACAGTGGAATCAAGGTGCAAAGTAGGAAAGCGCACAGCAGTTTTGTCCGAAAATGTGAAAAATAAATTTTAAAATGGTGGGGAATGTTTTTCATAATGTGACCTCTTTCTTCTTCCGGTTTATAGTTTGTATTATAAATGAGAAAAAATAGAGGTGCAATAAAGATAAAAATAATATAAATGAATCAAAAGATATTGTATTTTGAAGAAGCGGCAGATTTGCTATTCTAAATTTATCAAAAACGGTGGCGAAAAGCCAGGAGGAAAGAGAATATGAAGAAAAAAATTGTAAGTTTATTTCTTATAAGTGCAATGGCAGTCAGCATGCTAGCAGGCTGTGGAGGTTCCAGCAGCTCTTCAGAGAAAGAGGGAGAAGAGAGCAAAAACAAAGAAGATTACGATTTGACGCTATATAGTATTAATACGACAGACCCGGACTTTGATACATGGCTGGAAGACGTAGAAGGTGCAACAGGTCTGAATATTAATGTAATTGCA
Organism: Blautia hansenii; assembly: GCF_013304445.1. Classification (GTDB taxonomy): domain Bacteria; phylum Bacillota; class Clostridia; order Lachnospirales; family Lachnospiraceae; genus Blautia. The sequence goes on along the minus strand of NZ_JAAITA010000010.1, from coordinate 50,064 downwards.
GCGCCTACAGATTCGGATACCAGACAACAAAAAATTACGACTATTTTGTCTACGGGTGACTCCTCGGTGGATATTATTGAAATTAATGATGAAATGAGTGCAGCATTTAAGAATTCCGGATGGCTGGAAGGTCTGAACGATACCGTTATGACGGAAGATATCCGAGACCAGTTTGCTCAAGGTTATCTGGAAGATATGATTACTGACAAGGAAGGAAATATTGTGGGGGTTCCTGGGTATACAGGGTATCTGGCTTTTTGGGTTAATCAGGAAATCATGGACGAAGTGGGAATTGCACAAATCAATACAAAGGAAGATTTTATGAAATATATGCAAGCAGTATCCAAGGATGGAAGATACGGATATGGTGGTTCCTGGGAAAAAACTTATGTTTTTAATGAAATTGCTCAGTTTGTCAATATGTTTGGCGGAGATTATTTTAATTGGACAAAAGAGGAAAATAAGGAAGCTATTCAGTTCCTTCATGACATGGTAGAAAATAAACAGACGGCTATTGACCAGATTGCAGACAAATATGAACAGATGAACCCTAAAGCAAATGACGGAAAGTATGGAAGCTGGTTTATGTGGGGCCTGGGAACTGATTATGAAAAAGCAGATATGCTGGGGTCAGATAAGATTCACATGGCAATGGTGCCTGATTTCAGTGAAACAGGGGAAAGGGTTATTTTTACAGATTCTTGGAATTATGTATTAAATTCTGCTTCCCAAAATAAAGAGGCAGCTGTTAAATTCCTGCAGTATATGGCAGATGAGGGTGGTATGAAAGCATCCTATGAGGCGTTTGACCGATATCCTGCAAGAGCAGATGTGGCAGAAAAGGTTGTTCCGGATACAGACCCTGCCAAAGAGATGTATGCACGTTATGCTTCTGAGTGTAAAGTTTCCGGACGTCCTATGCTGCCTCAGACAATGGAATTCATTACGGATATGGGAACTATTTTCCAGTCTTGCATGAAAGACGAAATCAGTGTGGATGAATTTTGTGGAAAAGCACAGAAACTGGTAGAAAAATACAGCGAATAGAGCCAAAGAGAACGGAGGAGAGGAAAAGTGACTATCAGTAAAAAAACAATGAAATGGATTCCCTGGATTCTGATTCTTCCGGTTGTGCTTATTCGCGGATTTACAACTTTGTATCCTATTTGTGTGACCCTAAAGAATAGTTTATTTGATATTAAGGTTCTGACAGGGGTGAATCAATTTGTAGGACTGGCTAATTATGTCAATGTATTTCGGGATGAGAAAGTACAAACTTCTGTGACGTTTACGGTGATGTTTGTTGTGATATCCATGATTTTCCATGTGATTCTGGGAGTTGGATTGGCCCTGATTCTGAACATGAAGTTTAGAGGGAGAAGATTTTTACGAACCATTGTGCTAATTCCCTGGGCTATGCCGGCGGTTGTTATTGGTATGGCTGCAAAATGGGGATTTAACAATGATTATGGATTGGTAAATGATTTCATTCGGCGCTTTGTGGCAGATTTCCAGTATAACTGGCTGATTAACACAGGTTCAGCCAGAGCAGCGGTTATTGCCATGGATTTGTGGAAAGATCTTCCGTTTTTTGCCATTTTGGTGCTGTCGGGATTACAGTTTATTTCCGGTGATATTTACGAGGCGGCAAAAGTAGACGGGGCCAATGGTATTCAGAGCTTTTTTCGGATTACTTTGCCTCTAATTACCAGAAACGTAATTACGCTCTGCATTCCGTTTACACTCTGGCGTCTGACAACTTTTGATTTGGTATACGCCATGACTTCAGGAGGGCCGGGTGAGGACACGTCGCTTATTGCATATAGAATTACGACAGAGGCCTTTACCAACCTGAACGTGGGTTATGCGGCAACGCTGGCGGTTATGCTGTTTCTTGTAATGGCTGTTTTCAGCTTTATCAATATTAAAATTATGAATAAATTGTCGGATTAGAGGAGAGTGCATTATGAAGGATACAGGAAAGTATAGAGTGTACTGCATATTGATTGCTGCAGGCAGGTGGGTATTGTTTGCAGCGGTAGCGTTTTTAATCCTTTTCCCCGTGCTTTGGATTTTTGTTTCATCTATTACGCCGCCGGGGGAATTGTTTAAAACTCCCATTGATTATATACCAGATCATCCAACGCTGGAAAGCTATAAATTTTTAATGGAAAATGTAGGTCTTTTAGAAAAAATAGGGAACACAGTATTGATAGTTGGTGTTACAATTATAGTAAGCACAGTTTTATGCGCTATGGCTGCCTATGCATTTTCGAGGTTTCAAACCAGAGGAATTAGTATTGCATTTGCATTTATTATTGCCACGATGCTGATTCCTGAGGTAGTAACTGCAAGACCTCTTTATGAATTTATGAGGGCTGTGGGGCTTTACGATACATATCAGGGGCTGATTATTTTGTACATCAGTGGGGTTATTCCGTTTACTGTGTTGATTCTGAAAAATTTTGCTGCAGAGATTCCGGTGTCTTTGGAAGAAGCTGCATCTATTGACGGAGCAAACTTTGTGCAGAGATTATTCAAAATAGTTTTACCGCTTATGAAACCGGCTATTGCAACTGTGTGTATTATTAATTTTATTACCTGCCTGAACAATTTCTTTACGCCGTTATACTACTCTAATGATATTCAGGTATTGTCCGTTGCTATTGTACAGCTTCCTCTGAGAGATAATATGTATGGAGTGCCGTGGGATTTGGTCAGCGCTATGGGGTGGATTATTTTGCTTCCTATTATTATTTTTGTAGCAATTTTTGAGAAACAGATTATGGATGGAATTATGGCAGGCGGCGTAAAGGCTTAAAGCAGGAGAAACAGACAGGAGGAAAATAAGATGAATTATGATTTAGGAGGAAGCCTGGGAACTCTGGCGTTGGCGAAGCACAGAAAAAGCCGTGCCATTAATGCAGAGAATCCTACAGGAGAAAAAGGCAAAGGGGGAATGGCGGCGAGCACCCTGGGACCGTCAAGGAAAGGCAGCCCGTGCCTGCGGGATATACCAAGCGGCGAGACTGTGACATTGGCAGAAATCGAAGGGCCGGGAACCATCAATCATATATGGATTACTGTGACCAATAAAACTACAGAAGCGGACTGCTTTGTTTTAAGGGATTTAGTGCTGCGTATGTATTGGGATGATGAAGAGGAACCCTCTGTGGAAAGCCCTCTGGGAGATTTTTTCTGCTGTGGCTTTGGCAGGGAGTGTATTGTAAATTCACTTCCTATTGCGGCAGTTCCAAGCAGGGGACTGAACAGTTATTTTCAAATGCCGTTTAAAAAGAAAGCCAGAATTACATTGGAAAATCAGCATGTGAATCCGATACCGGCATTTTTCTACCAGATAGATTACTGCCTTTGGGATGACCCTTTACCAGAAGATATTGCTTATTTTCATGCACAGTGGAGAAGACAAAAAATTACGGAGCTTCAAAAAGATTATGTGATTTTGGATAATGTGAGAGGAAAAGGTCATTATGTGGGAACTTATATGGCCTTGACAACATTAGAACGCTACTGGTGGGGCGAAGGAGAAATGAAGTTTTATATTGATGGGGATGAGGAATACCCTACGATATGCGGAACAGGAACAGAGGATTACTTTGGTGGTTCCTGGAGTTTTGCAAAACAGGTGGACGGCAAAACCGTGGAGCAGAACTATTGTACGCCTTATATGGGATATCCCTATTATTCTTCTCATGATGAGGTGATTCACAACGATTATCACAATGATGACTGTATGCCTATGCGGGGATTTTACCGTTGGCATATTCAGGACCCTATTTGTTTTGAGGAAAATTTGAAGGTAACCATTCAGCAGATTGGTGTGGGGTATAGAGGACTTTTTGAGCGTCAGGATGATGTGGCAAGCGTGGCGTACTGGTATCAGGCGGAGCCTCATGAGGGTTTTGCCCCCCTGATGAAAAAGGAGGACCGGTGGCCCAGATAAGGAGAGAGGTTTTTGAAAAGACGGGTGTTGGGTTTTGTAATTGGGGTTTGTATTTTGGGTATTACGGGTTGTATGGCAGAGAAACAGGAAAAAGAGAAAGCTCTGAAAGAATCGAGGCAGGCTGATTTGACGATTATGCATATTGATGCAGAAAATCCGGAATTTCAGAAATTTATCCGGCGGGCAGAAAAAGAACTACAGATGGAAATAGAGGTACTTTCCTGCCCAGAGAATGCAGATAACCGCCATGCAAAAATTTCCACTATTTTGGCAGCAGGAGAGGCTTCTGTGGATATTTTTACAGTAAATGATGAAATGGTAAGTGAATTCAAACATAAGCAGTATCTGGAACCTTTGAATGAAACGGTTATGTCCGAGGAGGTATTTACTGCATATCCCCAAAGCTATATGGAGCATATTGCCATGCAGGATGGAAAGATTTATTCCGTTCCTTATTTTATGGATATTATGGTATTCTGGGTAAATCGAAGTGTTATAGGGACGGAGGAAATTCGTACAGAAGAAGATTTCCGGCAGCTTTTAAAGAAAGATTTCGGGGAAGAGTGTTGGGGTTATGGGAGTGCTTGGGACAGTGCGTATGTGTATAATGAATTATCGGAAATGATTCAGCTTTTTGGAGGCAGTTATTATGACTGGGATAATCCTCAGACAAAAGCTGCCTTGACATTTCTTCACGAAATGGCGGAAAGTAATCGGCATTCTCTTGCATGGACAGCGGATCAGTATGAGCAGATGGAACAGAAGTTTTTGGAAGGAAAGTATGGCAGTATCTTTATGTACAGCGGAGCCATGGACACCTTTCAAAGAGCAGGAGCATATGGAAAAGAGCAGATTCAGGTTGTACCGCTGCCTCAGTTTACAAGGCAGGCCACGAATATTGCTGCCTGGCAGTATGTTCTGAACCGGTCTTCAAAAAGAAAGGACAATGCGGTAAAATTTTTGCAGTATGCAGCCAGCCGTGAAGGCAGTATTGCATACTCAGAATGTATGAGCAGACTGCCCGCCAGAATAGATATTATTTGCGAAGAAGAATTGGATATTCCTGGATTTGAGGTGCTGAGAGATTATGTGGAAAATGTAGAATTAAAGGAAAGACCTTTGTCAGCCAATACGATGGGGGATATTACAGCCATGGGAAATCTTTTCCAAAAGTATATTACGGATGAAATATCTCAGGAAGATTTTTGCAAAAAGTCCCAGCAAATTACCGATAGCTTTTTCTGAACCTGCCCGCTTTTTACTCTGCTTGCTCGTTTTTTACGAGAGCAATTCTATTTACATCTCTTTTGAGGTTCGCTACACTTATAAGTATAATGAATAAAGGAGGTCTTGTATGTCAAAGTACGCAGGAACAAAAACAGAAAAGAACCTTATGGAAGCTTTTGCAGGTGAGTCACAGGCACGCAATAAATATACATATTATGCCTCAGCTGCCAGAAAAGCAGGATTTGTGCAGATGGCAAATCTCTTTGAAGAGACTGCAAATCAGGAAAAAGAACATGCAAAAATGTGGTTTAAGGAATTTCACGGAATTCATACTCCGGAAGAGAATCTGAAAGATGCTGCCGAGGGTGAACATGAAGAATGGACAAGCATGTACAAACGTATGGCAGAAGAAGCCAGAGAAGAAGGCTTCGCTGAACTTGCGGAAAAATTTGAGTTAGTTGCTGAAATCGAAGCTGCCCACGAGAAACGGTACCTCAAGTTGTTGGATTCTCTGAAAAAGGGAGAAACATTTAAGGGAGAAGCGCCGTTGGGATGGAAATGCAACAACTGCGGATATATTCACATGGGAGATGAAGCACCGGAAGTATGTCCTGCATGTGCACACCCGCAGGCATATTTTGAGAGAAAGACAGAAAATTATTAAAAATGAAATGAAAAAAGCGCTGCAGCATGAAACGTGTATCAGGATGTTCGTAGGAGCCTGAGGTTTATGCGGCAGTTCTTTTTCTATGCAGTGAAACAGCACAATATAATGCAGGTAAAAATAAATTGCAGTTTGAATGAGAAAAATGAAAAAATTCCGAAAATCTCTTGACTTGTACGTAGCGTACACATTTATACTATCCTCACAAGGAGGTGTTTCCGATGTTATTGAACGAAATTATAAATGAAGTCGGAATGACAAAGCGTGCAGTTAAGTATTATGAAGAAAAAGGATTGCTGTCAGTAGATAAAGATAGCAACGGTTATCGCAACTATTCCGTACAAGATGTTGAAATTTTAAAAAAGATTTCAGTATATAGAAAGCTCGGTATTGGAATTAAAGACATACAGAGTCTTTTGGAAAGTGGCGACAAAAGCATTCTTCTTCGTATTTATCAAGAAAAATTGCAGGAAAAAATTTTACAAGAGTCAGAACTTGAAGCTTTGAAGCAATTCATAGATGATGGTAATGCAGACAAAGCAAATGAATTGCTTGATTACCAGACTGTTGAAAATGCGATTGAGTCTTTGCTGCCAGGAAAAGAATGGGGTGATTATTTCAAAAGTCACTTCAAACCATTTCTTAATGTAAGATTAAGGACTCCGGAACAGAAGCAAGCCTTACGGAATATATTAGAGTATTGTGATGAAACTACATTGAAAGTTCCTTTTCTTATGGGAATAGGTGTGAAGATGGCAGGCGGGATTATTCAAGAAACAAGAACCGCAGATGAGATGATAGCTTATTATCGTGATATGAGTGAACGTGAATACGAAAGATTGAAAGAAATGGTATGGAAAGGTGCTAAAATGAAAACTGGCATAATGAAATACCATCCCTCGATTGTTGCACAGAAAAAAATGCAGAAAGAGTTCCAAGATAAAGGTTATAACGATATATTTATTCCTAACTTGATGGTTCTGTCTCCGCAGTATGCAGAATATAAGAAAGCCTTAGATAAGGTGAGCGATAGAATGTGCAGAGAGCTTGGAATGCACTATGACAGCAACTACAATTTAGTTATAAAAAAGCTCGAGTAAATTTATTGTATCTAGTTATGGAACAAAAGAATGATGCACTTATCACTATGAAAATTGAATAGTAAACATGAGAAAGACAGTTGATTTCAAAAAACAAGAAATTGATTGCCTTTTCCTTTTACAGAAATTTAAGCACAGGCAATTATCAGTTACGGTAGTTGCCTTTTTGATTGGAGGAATTTTCAGATGAATGATAAAAACTTTATGCACAAAAATAAGAGGTGATTAAAAGCGGAGTAAAAAAGTTATGTATAAAGAGTTGAAATCCGGTAAAAAGCAGTCTGTTTTCGGGAAAAGGGTAGTCAGAAGGCAGTTGTATACATACAATAGGGGCGAAGAGAGGTCGCACCTGTTTTTTTAGGTGAAAAGTACCGATAAAGGAGGAAAACATATGATGAAGAGGCAAAGGAAGCGGAACGGAAGTATGCCTGCAGAAGGAAAGCAACGCTGGTCCTTGCGGAAGCTGAGTATAGGTGTATGCTCAGTGCTGCTGGGATTTACAGTATTTATGCCGGGGGCTGTGTCAGCAGACACTGGGGTATTTTATACAACAGGGGACAAGGCTATAGATTTGGAAACACATTATACAGCCACTGGAATAGAAGATTCTAACCTTCGGTATGCGGCTACTGTTTATGATAAGGTGGATGAGAATGGAAATATTCTTTTGACCATGACCAAATGGGCAGTTGGTTCTACCGGATGGGGAACAGACAAAGATAATGAGTTTGCCGGACAATATATGCTTTCTTTTTCTAACGATGATTTTTATAAGCAGATTGACAGAGTTACGTTGGGAGATGTCAGTCTGGAAAAGCAGGCAGACGGTGCATTATGGAAAATGCCAATCACAAAGATTTCCAGATATGCTTTAATTGGAGTTGTCACCAATCATGAAATTAAAATTACACTGAAAAACGGACAGACTCTGGAAAGTCTGGGTTTAGCGGATAAAGAAATATCTTTTAGCAGTGTTTGGACAAAACAAAATGGCAAGATTGCGTCAGAATCTGTCAGCAGCGGATATATTTTGCAAAATAATTCGCATATAAAAAATGAGAAAAAAACAGGATTTACAGCAGGGAGAATGACGCAAAAAATTCTGTTCCAGGCTGACAGTATGTCTATAAAATCTATTCATACCTTTAAACCAAATGAAAACTATTTGCAGTCAGATTACCAATGGGTTGTGTACATCAAAGAACAGATACCGGAGGAACTGCTGAAATATATTGACACAAACAATATTGAAATTTTCAATTCGGATTTGAAAGGGGTAAAGTCCAACAACAGGCAAGCTTTTAAGTTATCTATAGATGATACAGGTTTGGTAGATACCAGCCGGACACCGGAACTCAGCATTATAGGAAATGATACAAGAACACAGTTAACTGCAGCCAGAAACAATACAAATGACATTTTCTGGGGAACACTTGGACAATCCAGAAATTATACGATTGAGTATAAGCTGAAAGAAAATGTAACTATGGCTGAATTTGCAAAAGCCATGAATGATTATATTGCGGAAAAGAATGAGAGAGTTCTGTTTGACCATTGGATGGAGGCAGACTATCTGGACACAGCAGGCTCTAAAGCGGACGGGGGACAGCCGCCTCAGCAGTTGGAAAACTCCTATTCGAATGCTTATTTGGATACCAATGACACAGATAAAGATGGTATTTTTGATTTTGTGGAATGGGAGATAGGGACAGATGTCAAAATGGTAGATACGGACGGCGATGGGGTTCCGGATGGGAAGGAATTTGTGGAGGATAATACCAGTCCTCTGAAGGCATCAGATTATCTGGTATCCGTACCAAAGACGGATAAAAAGAAATATGACACAGATACTAAAAGTATTATAGAAGGTACAGTTCCTAAGCCGCTCCTTACAGATCCCAGCAATCCAGACCGTTTGCTGCGGGTGACAAATGCGGAAGCCGGAGGTGTCATTGTGAAACTGCTGAAATATGATGAGACAACACAAACCCCTGGAAATAAGGAATATGCTTCTGTGAAAATACCGTATGAAGACCTTGAGGCTGGAAAATTCAGTATGGAAATACAGGCTAATACAGTGCCGGAAGGAACAAAAGCTATTTTAGTTGCATATAGTCCAAATGGTAAAAATGCTGTTGCAGGAGATATTTTAGAGTTTGTAACGGTTGCAGACGCCGAGAAATATGAGGCGAAAGGTCAGGATATACAGGCAGAATTAAATAGTCAGCCAAAAGCTGAAAGTGCGATTGCAAATAAGGGAGATTTACCGAAAAATAGCCAATACGACTGGAAAATACCTGTAGATACCAGCGCTGAAGGAGAAAAAACAGGAACAGTCGTCGTAACTTATCCGGACGGAAGCCAGGATGAGGTAGAGGTGAAAATAACGGTAACAGACAGCAGAAGCGATGCAGAGAAATATGAAGCAAAAGGTAAGGATATACAGGCAGAATTGAACAGCCAGCCAGAAGCCGAGAGTGCAATCGCGAATAAAGCAGATTTACCGAAGAATACGAACTACGACTGGAAAACGCCTATAGACACCAGTAGCGAAGGAGAAAAGACAGGAACAGTCGTCATCACTTATCCAGATGGAAGCCAGGATGAGATAGAAGTAAAAGTAACGGTAACAGACAGCAGGACAGATGCGGGAAAATACGAAGCAGAAGGGGGAATTCTGGAAAAACCGTATGGAGAACCAGCGACAGAGAAAGAAGTTTTGTCCAAAGTAACAACGAACGCTCCGGCCGAGAAAATTCAGTCCATGCTTGTCACAGGAGCAATACCAGGTACCGGACAGAATAAGCCGGTGGAAGTGACCGTTACCTATGCAGACGGCTCTGTGGATACCGTAACCGTAATGGTTAGCTACGGAAGCGCAGCAGATTTATATGAACCGGAAGGACAGCCTATTATCGCAGATAAGGGAAGTCAGCCTTCAGCGTCAGATGCTATAGCCAATAAAGACGAATTACCGCCGGAAACCTCCTATGAGTGGGAGAATCCAGTGGATACCTCGGTACCGGGAACAGTTCCGGGAACCATCCTTGTAACCTATCCGGACGGTTCTAAAGATACTGTCCGTGTGGACATCACTGTAAATGAGACCGCGACAGACACGGAGCAGTACGAAGCAGAAGGGGGAACTTTAGAAAAACCGTATGGAGAACCAGCGACAGAGGAAGAAGTTTTGTCCAAAGTAACAACGAACGCTCCGGCCGAGAAAATTCAGTCCATACTTGTCACAGGAACAATACCAGGTGCCGGACAGAATAAGCCGGTGGAAGTGACCGTTACCTATGCAGACGGTTCTGTGGATACCGTAACCGTAATGGTCAGCTACGGAAGCGCAGCAGATTTATATGAACCGGAAGGACAGCCTATTACCACGGATAAGGGTAACCAGCCTTCAGCGTCAGACGCTGTAGCCAATAAAGATGAATTGCCGCCGGAAACTTCTTATGAGTGGCAGAGCCCAGTGGATACCTCGGTGCCGGGAACAGTTCCGGGAACCATCCTTGTAACCTATCCGGATGGTTCTAAAGATACTGTAATAGTGGAAATTACAATTAAAGAAACGGCATCTTCACAGACCGACGCTCAAAAATATACTCCGCAGGGACAGTCTGTTACAGTAGAAATGGGAAAAGATGTAAGTGCAGCAGAGGCCATTAAAAACAAAGAGGAATTGCCGCAAGATACAAAGTACCAGTGGGAAAATGCTGTAGATACCAGTAAACCGGGAAAAATAACAGGGACAGTTGTGGTAATCTATCCGGATGGTTCCACGGAGAAAGTATCAACAGAAATTACGGTTACAGATACAAGAACAGATGCAGAAAAATATGACCCTATAACGAAACCGGAAGTTATCAAACCGGGAGAAAAGCCGGATTTGACAGATAATATAACCAATATAAAAGATTTGCCTCAAGGAACGGAGATAAAAGATGTAACTCCTGAAGGTGCAATTGATATTCATACGCCTGGAGAATATACAGGTACTTTGGAAATTTTGTACCCTGACGGAAGTAAAGAGACTGTGACAACTAAGGTTACTGTGGAAAAATCCAAAGCAGTTGCCGGCAAAACAGAGTATAAAGCTCCAACGCCTAAGGGGACTGATACCAATGGAAATTCGGGAAGAAAGACAAAGGGTATTGTAAAGACAGGAGATGAAGCGCCTACAGCAGTGTATGCCGGACTTCTGGGTTCTGCTTTGACTTTGTTTGGAATGGTATCTGCAAAAGCAAAGAAGAGAAAGCATAAAACAGACAGGTGAGAAAAACTGCCGCCTGAAGCGAAGCGCCGGAAAGAATTCCGGTATCGCTTCAGGCGGCAGCTTTTAAGTATTTATATTCAGGTGTAGAGAGGGCGCTTTGCAATAGTATTTTCATTTTTGAATTGTTGGGGTGTTATTCCTGTGTGTTTTTTAAAGGATCTGTGAAAATGGGACATATCGTAATAACTCAAACGCTTTGCAGTATCAGAAATAGGAAGTCCGGATTGCAGCAGAACCTTAGCTTCTTCTACTTTTCGGGTTGTAATATAATCAATAATGGTCATACCCATTTCATTTTTAAAATTTCGGCGCAGAGCGCTTTCAGAGATATAAAATTCTCTGGCAAGAGTGGCTACCTTAATTGGTTCATAAATTTTCAGATTAATGTGCTGCACAATACACCGGATGAGAGGAGACTGCAGTTTTTTTGCAAGACCGTGAAGCTCTTTTGTAAAATGAATGATGGCGCTGTCCCTGGTATCCAGAACCCCGATTAAATCTGTCTGTTGTTCCAGCTTTCTAATGTAAAAATCCCGGAGGTGTACTATGCGTAAAATATCTTTTCCTACCTGAATTGCAAGTGAAGACAGTTTTTCCAGAATAATAATCGTATAATTTTTCTCTGTACGCAGCGAATCACTGGTTGCGACGGGGATTACACTGCTGCCCAGGTTGGCAATTTCCTGTTTTAAAACCTTTAAGTCCCCTTGTTCTACGAGATTTAAAATCCTGTTCTCATAGTGGAAAAGATACCGTTCTTCCCGGAAAGAATCTGTCCGCATTTTGCGAAGGCTTTCCTCCTCAAGTGTCAGGGAATTTTCCGCTACCTTTCGGTGGAGTTCCGTAGAATACTCCTGTTCCAGGTCAAAGTCAAAGAGAAATCCCAGCAAAATCAGAAAATCGCGCATATCTCCCAAAGAATATACGGGCATAGAATGATAATAACTCTGGTAATTCATTTTTTCCAGGGTTTTTTGCTGCTGAGGAGAAAGCGTGTTGAAAATAGCTGTTAAGTCTTTGTCGGAAACGCGGCGTGTAAGGTAAGGGCCCAGGATAATAGAGATGTCTTTATATTTTACTGCCAAAAAGACCTCCCGAAGAATTCCGTAATAAAAAGATACATACCGGCTTGGAACCTTTTTTTCTGTTAGCTTGTAAGAAAGCGGATGAGCGTAACTGGAACAGTAAGAGGTTACCAGAGAATTATCTTTATCTATGATATAAACGGGCAGTTTCGTTGTGACATGCAATGCTTTGATTTTTTTCATATCCAGCTGTGTTAATTCCATTCAAAAGTACTCCTTTATAATTTATATATATAAAGGTAGCATAAAAGATGAAAGTGTACAATTCTTCTGGGTGCAAGAAGGGATAAAAGGACGAAAAATGAAATGAAAAGGCGAAAAGTACAGTGGAAATAACGGGAATACAATAAAAAAAGAAGAGAGTCTCTTGTCGAGACTGTAGAACTCCAATGTTGGGTTCTTGCTTTTTTTTCAAATTTGTGGTAAATTCAAACCCTGTAGCAAGAGGGCGGGGCTGGGAGAGAAACAGTCCCTTTGAGATAAAAGGAGCAAGCATGTCAATCATTATCGACGTTTGTCTGGACGCAGTTCTGGATACAGTAAAACTCATTCCCTTCCTGTTTCTTACGTATTTTATTATGGAATACATGGAACACAGGACAAAAGCAGCAACGCAGCAGATGGTGCAGAAAGCCGGCAGATTCGGACCGCTTATCGGAGGTGTGCTGGGCGCATTTCCACAGTGTGGTTTTTCGGCGGCAGCTTCCGGTTTCTACGCAGGAGGGGTCATCTCTGTAGGAACGCTTCTGGCCATTTTTCTTTCAACTTCAGATGAAATGCTGCCTATTTTCATTTCGGAATCCGTGGCAGCGGGGACAATTTTTAAGATTCTGGGGCTAAAAGTGGTTATTGGAGCCGTTTCCGGTTTTGCCATTGATTTTCTCTGGAGAGTTGGCAGCAGAAAACGGGCCGAATACAGAGAACATCACCGTAAACATCACGAACATCACGAAAAAGGCATTCATGAACTGTGTGAACATGAGCATTGCCATTGTGAAGAAGGAAGTATTTTAAAATCTGCATTGATACACACGTTGCAGATAACCGTTTTTATTTTCCTGGTGTCTGCGGCCATTGGTTTTTTGGTAGAAGCGGTAGGACAGGAGCGAATCGGCAGTTTCATTGTCAATCAGCCGGTGCTGGGTGTTTTTCTGGCTGCACTGATTGGTATGATTCCAAACTGTGCGGCGTCTGTCATTATTACGCAGATGTATCTGAGTGGTATTCTGGGAGCAGGACAGATGATGGCAGGACTTCTGGCAGGAGCGGGAGTCGGTATTCTGGTACTCTGCAGGACCAATAAAGGCGCCAAAGAGAATCTGGGTATTATAGGGATTTTATATGGTGTCAGCGTGTTGTGGGGAATCTTATTTGAATTTGCAGGTATTGTATTATAAAAGGAAACAAAAAGGTGGAAAGAGCCGTTTTGCAGAAAACTGTTGAAAGTTTTTTTGACAGGGATTTGCAAAGCGGCTTTTCCTGTTTTGGACTGAGGAGAAAAAATAAATTGCCAGGTGGTTGACAATTGTAAAAATGGATGTTATATTACAGATAGAACAAAAATCCCATAAGAATGACTTTCAAAGGACGTAAGGTCCTCAGGGCATGTCTTATGTTTCAATAGATTGTAAAGGCAACAAGCAGGGGAAAAGTTAGAAGGTGGTAAAATTGAAGACAAAGAGAGATTGTTATGAGATTCTTGGATTGAGCAAAAACGCTACGGCAAATGAAATAAAAAAAGCATACAGAAAGCTGGCAAAAAAATATCATCCCGATACCAATGCAGGAAATGCACAGGCGGAAGAGCGGTTTAAAGAAGTGACAGAAGCCTACGGAATTTTAAGTGACGAAGAGAAGAAGAGGCTGTATGACCAGTTCGGCTATGCAGCCTTTGACGGCAGCAATCCGGGAGCAGAGGGACAAAATACCCGGCAGGGCGGTTATCGGGAATACCATTTTACAGGAGAGGATATGGGGGATATTTTCCAGGATATTTTCGGAAACGAGTTCCATGGAGACGCATCTTTTGGCGGACCGTTTACGGACGGATTTGGACGAGGTGGATTTAGCCGCCGGGGCGCTGATTTGCATGCAGATGTGACGATTACTTTTGATGAGGCGGCATTTGGCTGTAAAAAGATATTCCGTCTGCAGGACGAACATTCAGGACAGCCTCAGAATCTGCAGGTGCGGATACCGGCAGGCATTGCATCAGGCAAATACGTTCGTCTGAAAGGAAAAGGCTATCCGGGTACCCGAGGCGGGCAGCCGGGAGATTTGCTTTTGAAGGTTCAGGTACAGGATAAGCCGGGGTTTGAACGGAAGGGTATGGATGTGTACACGACTGTAAAAGTGCCTTTTACCACTGCTGTTCTGGGCGGTGAAGTTCCGGTCAGTACCATTTATGGAAATGTGCTTTGCAAAATCCGGGAGGGCACACAGTCAGGAACAAAAATCCGTCTGCGGGGGAAAGGAATCGTATCTATGAAGGATTCATCCGTCCATGGTGATCAGTATACCACTGTGGAAATCCAGGTGCCCAGAAATATCAGCCGGGAAGCAAGGCAAAAACTGAAAGAATTTGAACAGGCATGTAAAGGAAAAGGAAGCGGTTCCGGCAGCGCCGCATGAGTTTCGCACTCGTTGTACCAGACACTGCAGAAGAAAGAATAGGCTGTCGCGTGCGACAGCCTATTCGTCATCTGTGATTAATTTCTGAAATCAAATAAGTCTTTTACCGGAACATCTAAGGCATCTGCAATGTCAAATAAACTTTCCAGAGAAATAGAAGTTTTCACCTGAGGCGCTTCGATGTTGCTGATATGCGTTCTGCTCAGCCCTACATTCTGGGCAAGGTCAGCCTGAGTCAGCCCTTTTAATTTTCGATAATAAGAAATAGTCAGTCCGAGTTCCCGGAACTGCCGGATTCTCTTTTCGTTCATATTTGTGTTCTCCTTGTCTTCTGTAAAGTATAGCATTGACAGGGATACACAAAAACAAACTAAAAATATGCAAATAATAATTATAATATTGCAAAAATGAAATCCAATTTGAAATATGCACTGTTAAATTGTGGAAGAGAGATACTCATCGGCCATACGGCACATCTTTTCCAGACTGAATACATGCACATGGTTTCCGGATATGGTTTCAAATCCACTGACAAAGTCGGATTTGGAGAACAGATAATACCACTGTTCTTCATCAGGGAAAAGACTGGCATGCTTCTGCAAGTCATAAAGCGCGTCAACGTCCAGCCAGTCTTCTGTCCAGAAGCAGGCGCCCAGCATAATGTTGTCTCTGGAATAGGCGGCAATGGAAATGTATTCTGTTCTCTTCTTGGTGGGATGCTGTCCCCACCAGCGGCCAATGCGCTGCATAGGAAATGGTGTGCGTCCGGCCTTTTCTTCCAGTTCCAGAAAATCACGGCAGATATCCGGAAACACCCGGATAGTGTAATCTTCCAAAAGAGGAACGATTTGCTTTTCAAATACCTGTGCGCCTTCGCCCACTTCGATTTCGGAAAGATACGGCAGTACACAGGTATACCAGAAGCGGAAAATGCCGTCGCTAATCAGATAGAGGGCCCGGCGGCTGCCTTGATTTTCTGTGACCGGAACAATGCGGCTGACCAGATTGCGGGAAGCCAGAGAGGAAAGCAGACTTCCGGCTGCACTGGGGGTCAGATTCGTATAGTCACAGATTTCCTGCAGCTTTTTGGTTTCCGTGCCTATAGCTGAAAGGATGGCGCGCATAACAGAGGAGGCGGAATAATATTCTCTGGTGCGGGCTTCCACAAGCCGGTAAAAAATCCCGTCTGCAGTGAAAAACAATTCCCGGAGTTTTTCCCGCACACAGCAGTCAGCAGGAAAATACTGCAGATAAGCCGGAACGCCGCCTGTAATGCTGTAAAGCAGAATCTGTTCTTCAAACTTCATCTGAGGATATTGTCTGCGCATTTCAAAGAATGAAAAAGGCTCAAGGAGGAAAGAGGCAGCTTCTCTGGGGCTTTCTTTTTCATATAAGGAGGCCGGCTTGCACAAAAGTACAAAAAGCCGGGATTTTGGGTCCGCCCGTTGTATCAGCGAACTCAGCATAGTGGGAAAACGCCGGTTTGCGGCAGTCCAGTTGACGAAGTCATCCAGAATCAGAACCACAGGTTCACGGACAGAGTCTTTGGAAAGCAGTTTGAAAATATCTGCAAATTTTTTTGTGTTTTCATAAGAAGTACCCAGTCTGCGGATGCAAAGCTGTTGGAAAAGAGAAAAAATCTCCTCAAAAGGAAGGGCAGGGGCTTTAAAGTACAGTACGGTTCTCTCCTGTGAAAACTCCTGCAGCAGCCGGCTTTTGCCCATTCCGGGATGGGAATAGAGGGAAACCGCCTGGGTAATCTGGGTATCATATAATTGTGTTAAACTGGAAAGCAGTTGGCCTTTATCTATAAACATGATTTCTCCTTCGTTTGTATTACCATTTTTTTATTATTTTAGAGTGAGTTTTGCAGAAAGTCAAAAGATTTTGACAGGTTTTTTATAGAAAGTTTAGATTTGATTCTATATTATTTAGAGGAAAAGAGAAAAAACTATGCTATAATATACATAAGTAAGATTTAGAATAACTTTGGCGGAGAGGCAATAGTCATGAAATTAAAAACAAGAATCATCATTTCTTTCTTTATCATTGTGCTGGAACCCCTTCTTTTTACGGGGCTGGCCTTCTGGGCATTTTCTCAGTATCAGTTTAAAGTAATTGAAAAACAGTATGGCATTGAAAATCCCACTTACCAGAGTTTATCGAATACAGCAGAGCTTGTAAATAATCTGACAAATGAACAGGCACAGGTAATTCAGAAGGTGGCGGATACAGAACCGGAAAAATTTGAAAATATTCAATATCTGACTGAACTGAACAAAGAGCTGCAGAGTATGTATTCGTATCTTCTGGTATGCGAGGATGACAGAATTATTTATTATGGGTGCGAGGATTACCCTTCAGAGCTTGTAAAGAAGCTGGCAAAGGTACAGGAATTTACCACCAGTGCCAGCGACGGTATGTATCTGGGCGGTAAGGTACAGGCCCTTGTAAAAAGAGTGGATTTTCATACAGAAGAGGTACAGGAAGGAAATGTATTTATTGTTTCCAACATTTTAGAGACGCTTCCGCAGACAGAAGAATTATTTCGCAATATGCTGGTAACGGTGATTATTATTCTGGCAGTTACAGCGCTGGGACTGACCTGGTGGATTTACCGCGGTGTGATTTCGCCTTTGGACAAACTCCGCACTGCCACCAGAAAGATTAAGGAGGGAAATCTGGATTTTTCCGTATCTACAGAAGGTGTAAGTGAAATCGCAGAATTGTGCCAGGATTTCGAAGATATGCGCCAGCGGCTCAAGGAAAATGCCGAGGAAAAAATAGAGTTTGACCGGGAGAGTAAAGAGCTTATCAGCAATATTTCCCATGATTTAAAAACGCCTATCACAGCG
This sequence comes from Blautia hansenii, assembly GCF_013304445.1. Taxonomy (GTDB): domain Bacteria; phylum Bacillota; class Clostridia; order Lachnospirales; family Lachnospiraceae; genus Blautia. Next base: position 32,256 of record NZ_JAAITA010000010.1, on the reverse strand, counting down.
GTCAAGGGCTATGTAGAGGGAATTATGGACGGCGTGGCCAACACCCCGGAGAAAATGGAGCGTTATATTAAAACGGTTTACAACAAAGCCAATGAGATGGACAGGCTGATTAATGAACTGACCTTTTATTCCAAAATGGATACCAATAAAATTCCGTATACCTTTAATAAAATTTCGGTTACAGACTTTTTTGATGACTGCGCAGAAGATTTGAAAATGGAACTGAGTTCCAAGAATGTGGAATTTTCTTATTCCAACTATGTGGAGCCGGAAGTGCTGGTCATTGCAGATGCAGAGCAGATTAAACGGGTTGTCAATAACATTGTGAGCAATTCTCTGAAATATACAGATGCAGGCAGGCAGAGGCGGATTAACCTGCGGGTAAAGGACGTGGGAGATTTCATTCAGGTGGAAATCGAGGATAACGGAAAGGGCATTGCGGCCAAAGATTTGCCTAATATTTTTGACCGTTTTTACCGTACAGATTCTTCACGAAATTCTTCCAAGGGCGGAAGCGGAATCGGGCTTTCCATTGTAAAGAAGATTATGGAGGACCATGGCGGAAAGGTCTGGGCGACAAGCAAGGAAAATATCGGAACAGTGATGTATTTTGTTCTTAGAAAATATCAGGAGGTACCAGTCAATGAGTAAGATTTTGATTATTGAAGATGAAGAGGCGATTGCAGATTTAGAGAAGGATTATCTGGAACTGAGCGGATTTGAGGTGGAAATTGAAAACCGGGGAGACGTAGGACTGAAAAGAGCTCTGGAAGAGGACTATGATTTGTTTATTCTGGATTTGATGCTGCCGCAGGTAGACGGCTTTGAAATCTGCCGGGAAATCCGAAATCAGAAAAATACGCCGGTTATCATGGTGTCTGCAAAGAAGGATGACATTGATAAAATCCGGGGTCTGGGTCTTGGAGCGGACGACTACATGACAAAACCTTTCAGCCCCAGCGAACTGGTAGCAAGGGTAAAGGCTCATCTGGCCAGATACGAAAGATTGATTGGCACCGGGGTGCAGGAAAATGATATTATTGAAATCCGTGGATTGAAGATTGACAAGACTGCCAGAAGAGTGTGGATAAACGGGGAGGAAAAAAATTTTACGACCAAAGAGTTTGATTTGCTGGCGTTTTTGGCCCAGAATCCAAACAGGGTATTTACCAAAGATGAGCTGTTTAAGGAAATCTGGGATATGGAATCTATCGGAGATATCGCAACGGTGACGGTGCATATTAAGAAGATTCGCGAGAAGATTGAATTTAATACGGCGAAACCACAGTATATCGAGACCATCTGGGGGGTGGGGTATCGGTTTAAGGTGTGAGATAAGGACTGCTGCTTTGTAAGAGTGAAGGCTTATGAAGCGGCAGTTTTATATTTTTCTGTAACGAAAAACCGGTTGTTCTTTCCTACCATAACAGATATAATGAGGAAAGAGCAATACAGATAGAAAGAAATTCGATTTCCGGCAACGAAAGGAGGCAGGTACGATGTTAAGAAGGGTATCCATAGGATATCAGGAATTTGAAGATATTATCAGTAATAATCTGTTCTTAAAAGAGTATGGACTTTCTGATAAATTCCGTGAGGTAAAACGCTGGTACGATGGTTTTACATTTGGAAATAAGACAGATATTTATAATCCGTGGTCTGTGATTCATTATCTGGACAAACAAAAGGTGGGACCCTACTGGGCGAATACAAGCAGCAATAGCCTGATAGGAAAAGTGATTCGTGAAGGTTCCTGCCAGATAAAAGAATCCTTTGAATGCCTGTTGGCCGGAGAAAGTATTACAACGCAGATGGATGAACAAATTGTGTATCATCAGCTTGATTTAGACGAAAATGCAATCTGGAGCCTTTTTCTGGCTAGCGGTTATCTCAAGATTGCAGGCAGTAAGGAGCAGGAAATGCCATATGGGGACTGGAAGCAAACCTATGAACTGTCAATAACAAATTTTGAGGTTATGGTTATGTTTCGTGACATGGTGCGTGGGTGGTTTGCTTCCTCTGCGTCAAATTACAATGCATTTATTAAAGCTCTTTTGCGGGATGATTTAAAAGCTATGAATGCTTATATGAACCGGACAGCCCTGGCAACATTCAGCTTTTTTGACAGTGGGAATAAACCGTCAGGAGAATCAGAACCGGAGCGGTTTTATCATGGATTTGTGTTGGGATTAATGGTTGAACTTGAGAATCGCTATACTATTACCTCAAACCGCGAGAGCGGATTTGGCAGATATGATGTGATTTTAGAACCAAAGAATAAGACAGATGACGCAATCATCTTGGAATTTAAAGTGCAGGATACGGATGATGAAAAATCTTTATCTGATACGGTAAAGGCGGCATTAGCTCAGATTCGGTCTAAGAAATATGACGTATCCCTGACTGCAAAAGGAATCAGCGAAAGCAGAATCAGAAAATATGGTTTTGCTTTTCACGGAAAGAAGGTTTTAATAGGAAGTTGAATAAGATGTTGCAAAGTAAGAAACACGGAGTATGAACATGAAACGAAAATACATCTATATACTTGGAGGTATCTTCTTCGCCTCTGCTCTCTTTTTGCTCCCTGCCTGCCAAAAGCAGCAGCCGGAGGAGAAAAAGGAAAAAGTCCGTCTGGAATTTTACAACCGGAAGCGGGAGGTTTATGAGGTTTTAGAGGAAATTATTGAAAAATTCAATACATCTCAAGATGAGATAGAAGTCTATCAGAATATGAATACCAATGCAGACACGGCTCTGCGGATTTCTGCTGTGGAAGGAGATTTTCCGGATATTGTAGAACTGGGCGGGCTGCAGAGTGTGGAAACTTTTGAATATGTTATGGGAAATTGTCTTCGGCCTCTGGATGACATGAACTGTGCAGAGCGGATTAAGGAGGAATATCTGCCGTATCTTCGTTACGATTCCCATATTTACCAGATGCCGTTGGTTATGAGCTTTGAGGGGGTTTATGTCAATAAAGACTTGTTTCAGGCAGAAGGGCTTGCAATTCCAAAAACTTATGAAGAATTGTGTCAGGTGTCCCGGGAAATACAGAAGCGGGGCAAGGTTCCTTTTCTCTTTGCAGACAAGGAAAGCTGGACCGTGCACCAGAACTGGGAAAGTATAGAAGGCGCGTCCAGAGGGAATTTTGAAAATTTCTGGACCGAAGTGGCCACAGGTCAGACTTCCTTTACAGAGGATCCGGTCAGCCGGGGGTCCCTGGAAAAACTCATAGAACTGCATGCGTATACGACAGAGGAATGCAGCAATCTGAATTACGATGAAGCCATGACAAAGTTTGCAGCGGGAGAAGGCTTTATGTTTATGCAGGGAAGCTGGGCCTATGAGAGCATTATGGAGAGAAATCCACAAATGGACCTGGAACTTATCCCTTTTCCTGTGGATAAAGGCAGTGAGCAGCTTGTGACGATGTGGATAGACAGCAGCGTGGGAATTTCCAAAGACTGTAAGTATCCGGAGGAAGCAGAGCAGTTTGTGGAATTTTTAATGCAACCGGAGAATCTGCAGACTTATCTGGATGCAGAATGTTCTCTTGGCAGTATGGAAGGAAGCAGAGACCGGGCGGAGTATGCTCCCAGAGTACATGAGCTTTTGCGGGAGGGCAAAGCGGTTATGGACGCGTCCTGGCTGCCTTTGCAGACCAGCGTTATCCGGGATAAGGATATTCTGGAACTAATGCCGGACGCAGGTGAAGAAGAGATAGATGCATATTTGGATGAATATACGAAAAGTCTGCAAAAGTATAAGGATGTGTATCTGGAAGCAAAGGAGAGAAGAAAATGAGGGGAAGAGGGGGAAAGAAGTCTTTTCAACAGAAAATGATGTATGGATTCGGAGCGTTGTTTGCGGTTTCTCTTCTGGCTTTTCTGGTATTCTTTATCCGAAGCTACCGGAGAGAAATGCAGACGGAAATTGAGCACATGGAGGAATACAATCAGCAGCTTGCTATGAACCTGGACAGTGTTCTGGACAATACAGATTCTTTTCTGTACCTGCATTTTTCAGATGATAAAATCCGCAATCTTCTGTGCAGTGATGACAGTGATATTGACCCGGAAAGTCAGAAAGCTGCAGAAGAAAATCTGGAAGAGTATCTGAAGCTGCTGGTGGATATGGGGCATGATGTGCTGCGTGCTGTGATTGTGACAGAAGACGGCAGACTTTATAAGAGCGTAGAGGAAATAGAAGACGATTATATTGAGAGAATGGACAGTCTGACCAAAGATGTACACTGGGAAAAAGGTATGCCGGGCTATTTCAGTCCGGTGCACAAGGAAACCATTAGTCTGGTAGAGCATAAAGTAGTGTCTGTTATCCGCCCTGTGTGGAATATTGTACAGGAGGAACCCATAGCTACTATATATTTGGACTTGGATTTTGATAAGCTGTCCAATCAGTGGTATCGCTCTGCGAAAATGAATCAAAGCTTTGAATTTCTGATTCTGGGAGAGGGACAGGTTTTGTTTGACTCGCAAAAGGGAGACGCTTCTGAGACAGAGACCATAGAAGAACTGATACAAAAATGCAAAACTTTGGTGCAGACGGAGAAAAAACAGGGGCTTTTGAAGCTGCATGGGCAGGAGTCTGTGATTTCTGTGACAAAGCATGAAGATACGGGGTGGTATCTGGTACAGTATCTTCCGGTGTGGGGACTGGCGCTGCAGATTCTGGACAATATGTCCGTACTGCTGGTAGTACTGGCTGCGGTGATACTGATTACTGTGGCAGGCAGCTATGCCCTGGCCAAATGGGTCAGCCGCCCGGTAAAGGAATTGTCCGATTTCATGGGAAGTGTGGCGGGCGTTTCTTTAGAGGGACAGGAGATTGCCCTGTTTCCTCAGGAAAAATCAGAGGGAACTGAGGAAATTCAGCAGATGATACAGAGTTATAATGCCATGGCGAAACGAATTAATGATAATATTATTAAAGATTATATTTATAGGCTGAATCAGAAGCAGGCAGAGTTGAAAATGCTGCAGTTTCAGATAAATCCCCATTTTCTGTACAATGCGTTAAATACCATCAGTTCCATAGCCCAACTGCAGGATGTGGACTATATACCGGAGATTGCCTCCGGATTGTCCGATATGTTCCGGTACAATATTGACGGAAGGGAAATTGTTTCTATACGGGAAGAAATCACCCAGACAGAGAACTATATGTGTATTCAGAAAATCCGTTTTCCGGAGCGCTTTTCTGTGGAAATCTCTGTGGAGGAGGAATTGCTTGACTGTAAGATATTGAAGTTCATTTTGCAGCCCATTGTGGAAAATTCTTATAAATACGGATTTACCGGGAAAAAGAAGCAGGACATTCTGCGTATCCAAGGCTGCAGGGAAGCAGACAAAACCATTGTCCTTATGGTGGAGGATAACGGCGTGGGCATGGAAGAAGAGAAGGTGCAGGCCATGAATGAAGCCCTTGCAGGGGAAGTGGGATTTGAGGCGGCAGCCGGTATTGGACTTCGCAATGTAAACGCCAGAATTAAAAATTATTATGGGGATTCCTGCGGTATCTGGCTGGAAAGCTGTCCGGGGAAATATACCCGGGTATATCTGCGGGTGAAGGAAATCGAAGTTTCACAGGAAAAGAGAGGGTAAAGAGATGCGGGTAATTGTTGCAGATGATGAATTTTTTGCCAGAAAGGCATTGGTGAAAAGGATTGGGGAATTGACCCGGGAGATAGAATTCTGTAAGGAAGCGGAAAACGGCAGGGAGGTACTGGAATTTCTGGGGGAAGAGGGGGCTGACCTGGTGGTGACAGATATTCGGATGCCAGATATGGACGGACTGGAAGTGGCCAGACAGGTGCGGGAAAAATTCCCGGAAACCAGCGTGATTATCCAAAGTGGATATGCAGATTTTGATTATGCAGCTACGGCCATCCGTTATGGAGTGAAGGATTATCTGACAAAACCGGTGAAAAAAGAAGAACTGGAAAAAGCAGTGCAGAGAGTGGAAGAAGAGCAGAAGAAGCTGCGGCAGAAAATAGAGAAACAACTGGCGGTTCGCAGGGGAGAGTTCATGGACTTTTCTCATATATTGGAAAACGAGGCAGCGGCAAAAGAGATTCTGGGGGACTTATTTCAGAAAATGGAGGAGGATGCCTGGTATCTTGCGGCGGTTCAGAGCAGAAATCAGCAGTTGTCCAAAGAGGAGATTCAAAGCATTTTGGGAATTTTCCGGGAAGAGAAAAGCAGTGCAGCCTATTTTTATCCCAAACAGGAATTTATTTTGATATTGAAAGCTGACGACAGAAAGGAATTGCCAGAGGCGCTTCTTAGAAAGAAACTGGTCTCCTGTTGGAATAAAACAGGGGCAGAATTGCAGCTGGGCGTCAGTCAGTGCCATGAAAGAACAGAAACCAGTGCAAAAGAGGGTGCAGGCGCATACCGGGAGGCAGTATATGCCATAAACCAGCGGCTTTTGCAGCCGGAGCAGCAGATATACCGCTACGAAGCGGAAGTGAACGTGGTACAGTTGTTTTCCCAGGCAGAGGAGATGGAATTGGAGAGGTGTCTGACAGAAAACCGGACAGAGGACGCAGTAAACATGGCGCGAAAGCTGTTCCGGCAGTGTGAAAACAGAGAGGAAATCAGTATTTATTCCCTTTTCACTTCGTTGATTCAGATTATGAATGTGATTAACAAGGTGTATACCATTCAAAGAGGTCAGGACAGTGGAGAGACGGACAAGAGTTCCTATCTGCTGTTTAATTTTAAGACAGATTTGTACGCCTTTCATTCTATGGAGGAACTGCAGCGCTATATTTTTGACCTGCTTTCTGATGTGTCGGAGGGGGAAGGACAGAAATCTTCCATTATAGAAGACTTGCTGAAATATCTGGAGTGGAATTATCAGCACGACATTACGGTCAATGAACTGGCGGCTCACAAGTATTTTGTCAATCCCAGTTATTTAAGCCGCCTCTTTAAGGCAGAGACCGGGAAGACCTTTTCCAAATATCTGATAGAACTGCGGATGCAGAAAGCCGCAGAGCTTTTAAAAGAAAGCGGACTGAAAATCAGTGACGTGGCGCTTTGTGTGGGATATAATGATGTGTCCTACTTTATACAAACCTTTAAAAAGCATTATCTTATGACACCGGAGCAATATAGAAACCAGTAAGAAATTTTTTATTCGTCATATCAGATAATTTATACCGAAAAAAAGCCATTCTCCTTATAATAAATTTCAGATAGAGGGCAAGAGACCCCAAAGGAATATTATAAGGAGGATTTTTTTATGAAAGGGAAACAAGTAACAGCACTTGGACTTGCTGCAATGATGGGTATGAGTCTGCTGGCTGGCTGCAGCGGCGGAAGTGCAGAAACGGGAAAAGAAACAAAGAAGACTTCAGACGGAAAGACAGAACTGGAACTTTTCGGTACAAAGACAGAAAATAAAGAAACTTTACAGAAATTAGTAGATGCGTACAATGAATCTCAGGATAAAGTAACTGTAAAATTAACACAGCCGGCAGACGCAGGTACGGTTTTGAAAACCCGCATGACAAAGAACGACCTTCCCGATATGGTGGCTATGGGCGGTGACTTCAACTACGCGGAGCTGCAGTCTGCAGGAGTTCTGACAGACTTATCCGGGGAAGCATTTTTGGACAATATTAACGAATCTTACATCAATATGCTGTATGCTTTGAATAAAGACCAGGAAGAAAAATCTTACGGTGTTCCTTATGCAACAAACTCTTCCGGAATTATTTACAACAAAGATATTTTTGCAGAAAACAGTATTGAAATTCCAACTACATTTTCTGAATTAATGGAAGTCTGTGAAAAATTAGAGGCAGCAGGAGTAACACCTTTTGAACTGACCTTTAAAGACGCATGGACCATTCTTCCGGCATGGAACTCTATGGCGCCGGTTATGCAGCCGGAAAACTTCTACAATGATAAGAGAGAAGGAAAAGCAACTTTTGAAGGTACTCATGAAGCAGTTCTGGAAAATTATCTGAAGCTGGTAGAACACGCACAGAAAGACTATATGGGAACTTCTTATGATGACGGAAACAAGAAATTTGCAGCAGGTGAAGCTGCCATGATGATGAACGGAAGCTGGGCGATTACAGAAATCAAAAAAGCAAATCCAGATGTCAACATTGACCAGTTTAAATTCCCGGCTACAGATGATGTAGAGAAAAACAAAGTAACCTCCGGCGTGGATGTGCTTCTGGGTATTACAACAAATTGCGGTGACACAGACAGTGCAAAAGACTTCATCAGCTTTATGGTACAGGAAGAAAACGCACAGCTTTATGCAGATGAACAGTTTGCTTTCTCCGCAGTAAAAGGTGTAGAGCAGAATGATCCAAGCGTTGCAGGTGTAAAAGCAGACATTGAAGCCGGTAATGTAGTAGACTTCCCAGACCATTACTATCCAAGCGGTTTTGATTTAAGTGCAGCACTGTCCAATTTCTTCCTGGAAAAAGAAAACGGCAAAGACGATTCTGCAAATATTGCAGCTACTTTAAAGAAGCTGGATACAGATTATGACACATTGAACGTGAACTAAGAGGTAGAAGAATGAAGAAAAAACACGGAAAGAAATCCACTGTCAACAAAGCGTTTTATTTTATGGTGGTTCCGTTTATGATTCTGTTCTTTATTTTCCATACCATACCGTTTCTTCAGGGTATTTTCTACAGCTTTACCGACTGGAAAGGGTATGGTATCTGGAATACCGTAGGATTTCGGAACTACATTCAGTTTTTCAAAGACCCGGCCATGGGACAGACCTATGCCTTTACCATTAAATTTGCGCTGTGCGCCACAATTCTGGTAAACGTTCTGAGTCTTGCCCTTGCCTGTGGTCTGAATGCAAAAATCAAATTCAAAAACACGATTAAGGCAATTTATTTCCTGCCTTATATGCTGGGAACCCTCATTATCGGCTTTGTATTTAACTTTATTTTCGGCAATGTCATTCCTCTTTGGGGACAGAAACTGGGAATTGAAGCGCTGAGCACCAACATTCTGGGAACCAATCACGCATGGCTGGGAATTTTGTTCGTAACTGTATGGCAGGCTATGGCTTTTAATACGCTGATTTATCTTTCAGGACTGCAGACTGTGGACCGTGACGTATATGAAGCAGCAGACCTGGACGGAGCAACAGGATTTAAGAGATTTACAAAGATTACCTTCCCGTTAATTGCCCCGTTCTTTACCATTAATATGGTTTTGAGCGTGAAGAACTTCCTTATGGCATTCGACCAGATTATGGCAATGACAGGCGGCGGTCCCGGTACATCCACAACCAGTATCTCTGTGTTGATTTACAAACGAGGCTTTGACGGCGGACAGTTCGCATACCAGTCAGCCAATGCGGTGATTCTGTTTCTGATTATTGCGGGAATTTCTATATTCCAGCTGAAAGTACTTGAGAAGAGGGAGGCGAAGATGAACTGATGGGAAAAAGTAAATGTCATGTAAAAGAAAAATACAACTGGCCCATGACCATACTGCTGATTTTGCTGGCAGTGGTGTTTATCCTCGGACCTTTATACATAGCAGTGCTGATTGCGGTGAAAGACCCGTCAGAAATGGCGAATGTGCTGTCTTTCCCGAAAAAACTCCGCCTGCAGAACTTCGCAGACGCCTGGGTGATGACGGATTATCCGAGAAAGTTTATGAACACTCTGTTTATCACGGTTATCAATCTGGTATTTACCATTCTCACAAACTCTATGGTAGCTTATGCCATTACAAGGAATAAAGATAAGAGTAAACTTTTCAACCTGGCTTATTATTACTTTGTCAGCGCCATGTTTATTCCTTTCAATGTTATTATGCTGCCATTGGTAAAACAGGCTTCTGCTTTCCACATGGACAATATTTTCGGAATTACTTTCCTGTATATTATTTTCGGTCTTCCGATGAATATTTTCCTGTATACGGGATTTGTAAAGTCCATACCCCCGGCGCTGGACGAAGCAGCGTACATTGACGGTGCAACTCCGTTTCAGACCTTTTATAAAATTATTTTTCCTTTGATGAAACCTATGAGCGCTACCGTGGCTATTCTGTCCTTTATGTGGACCTGGAATGACTTTTCCATGCCTTTGGTGCTTTTAAGCGAGGAGAAATATCAGACCTTACAGCTTGCACAGTATGTGTTCAAGGGACAATTTAATACAGAGTACAATCTGGCCTTTGCGTCTTATCTGCTGGTATTGATTCCGATTCTTCTGGTGTATATTTTCTGCCAGAAATGGATTATCGCGGGCGTGACTAACGGGGCAGTAAAAGCGTAAAGAAGAAAGAATGATGAACTGAGGATTCATCATAAGGCGCCGGTTGGGACACCCTTCGTAAGGAAGGTGCCCCAACCGGCTTTTTAGACAATTATCTGTTACTTGCATATCTCAATTTCACTTTCATAATATTGTTCCTGAAAATGAACTGCTTCTGAAATTTTATTTTGATTGAAATTTAATCCTTCAGGTGCGGCAACCAGCTTATCTTCCACATCGTTATGGCGATGAATGATTCCGATAATACGGGCCGTGTATTCTTCGACAGGAACATCTATACCAAGCAAATATACATCGAGTTCTTCACCATCACCACCGAATACATTTGGTATATATCCGTAATTAATGGGATAGGCAAGGCCTGGGTGTTTAGGGTGTATGCTTCCAATAGGTCGGTCTATTTTTATATTTACTGTCTTTCCGAGATAGGATTTTACAAGTGCTTTTCTCAGAGTATAGACGATAAAATCGTGTTTTCCTTTGAGATACTTTTCTCTGCCGTTATCAATGGGAGCTTGCAGGGCAAGAGATACCTTTAGGGCTTCATACGCTTTTGCAACCGAAGGTGTGTTGTTAAGATAATCTCTAAAATTTATGTAATTTATCCAATCCATACTATTTGTACGGACGACATGGATGAAATGAGTTTGCACATCTCCCGTACCTTCATAAAAATTACCACAAGCAAACAACAACTGACCTCTGACAGATGCTTGGGCATTGGGGCGATAGTAAAAGCCATTGTCTTTTAATTCTTCTTCAAAACGGAGCATATTATCAAAATCATCAACTGCGACTGCAATATCAATTATGGGTTTTGCCTTTATGGAACGTATAGAGGTGCTCCCCACATGCTGAATATCTTTTATGACATTACCCAGGATTTGCTTCAAACGAGAAATTGTATTCTGAGCTTCAGTTTCCCATTCTTTTTCGTGTTCACACAGTTTTATCGTTCCTCGTTTTAATCCAATCATTATTTAACCTCCAAACGGTAACTTCTAAGGGTATTCCATCATCTTCGACACCTCTGGCCAATGAATGAACTATTATAGTAATTTTATCACATGAAAAAATTTTATTCTACTATTCCGAATCCATGGTAATCCCCCCATATGCTTAATTTTACTTACAATTCCAGGCATTCTGCATGATTTTGTCAGGGTTTTTCTGTTACTCTTGCCATGTGCGAAAAAATTTACTACACTGGAGGTAAGACTTATTTGGATAATAATAAAGGGGTGTACCAAACAGTAAAATTTTAAAAGGAGAAAAATGATGTTAAAAACATTTCAGTATGATGAAGTTCCGGTATTGGAAACAACCTCCGGAAAATTAAAAGGATATTTTTATGATGGCAGTTATGTATTTAAAGGGATTCCCTATGCCTATGCAGAGCGGTTTCAGATGCCGGTTCCTTCCCATTGGGAAGGAGTCCGGGACGCCTGCTCTTATGGATTTGTGTGTCCGCTGATGACACAGGAAACGCCGACAGCAGAGCTTATGGTTCCCCATCGTTACTGGCCGATGGACGAGCACTGCCAGAACCTGAATATTTGGACTAAAGTGCTGGATAAAAATGCGAAAAACCCGGTTCTTGTATGGCTTCACGGAGGTGGATATTTTGCCGGTTCTTCCATTGAGCAGGTGGCTTATGACGGACATAATATGTGTATGGAAGGGGATGTGGTAGTCGTTTCTATTAACCACAGACTGAATATTCTGGGTTATCTGGACTTATCTCCTTTTGGCGAGAAGTATTATAATTCCGGAAATGCCGGACATGCAGACATGGTGGCTGCCCTGCAGTGGGTGCATGACAACATTGCTGTTTTCGGCGGAGACCCGGACAACGTCACCATCTTCGGACAGTCCGGCGGCGGTATGAAGGTAGCGGATTTGATGCAGATTCCGGCAGCAGACGGATTATTCCACAAGAGCCTGATTATGAGTGGTGTTGCAGATGAAAACTTACTTCCGTCCAGCAGAGGCAACGGGGAAGCCATCGTTACCGCCATGCTGAACGAACTTGGCTGGACAAAAGAGGAGGTAGAGAAACTGGAGACCATTCCTTATGCACAGCTTGTTCAGGTATATACCAAGGTGATGCCACAGGTGGCTGCTACAGGCGCTTATGTGGGAAACGGACCGCAGGCCAATGACTGGTTTCAGGGGAATCCGCTGCAGTTTGGCATGAGAGAGCATGCTTATGAAATTCCTGTGATGATAGGTTCTGTTTATGGAGAATTTGCTTTTGCGCCGCAGATGTTTGATAAGAAAGCGCTCACAGATGAGGAACGCCGCGCGATGGTAAGCAAGGTATACGGAGAACACACCGGGGAAATGGAAACACTTTTCAAAGCAACTTATCCGGGTAAAGACTTTACCGACCTTTTGAATATTGACCGTGTTATGCGCCGGCCTTCTAAAAAACTGGCGGCCATGCATGCCAAAGGAGAAAAGGCAGGCACCTATCTGTACCAGTTTAACGTGGAATTTCCTATGATGGGAAAAATTGCATGGCACTGTTCGGATATTCCGTTTTTCTTCCATAACACCGAACTGGTGGAAGTGTGTTCTATTCCGGGCGTTACGGAAAATCTGGAAGAGCAGATGTTTGGGGCGTTTATGAATTTTGCGAAAACGGGAGTGCCGGCACAAGAGAAGCTGCCTGCATGGCCGCCTGTGGCAAGAGAGCAGGAACCAACCATGATTTTGGATGAGAAATGCGAAGTGCGGAATCATTTTGACGACGCTCTGCTGGAAAAAATCGACAGCATTCTGCCGCCTTTTAACCTTATGGCGATGATGGCAGATACCGATGTGCAGCATTAGTGGATAAGGTTTAGAAAGTCAGATGATGTTCATAGTAGGTGTAAAAGCTGAAGGATTGAAACGATTTATAGTACAAATCGTTATATTTATAATAATACATGAGCCAAAAATCGGATGGACAGGAAAAGCAGGAACGCAACCAAGGAATACGAATAGCCCTTGACAGAATGATTCGACAGGCAATTGCACGGACAATATCTGACATTTACAAAGAAGTTTTTGGTGACAACAGCTATGGATTCAGACCCGGCAGAAGCTGCCATAATGCAATCAGACAGGCACTTGTAACTAATAGAATACCTGAAAAGAAGGCTATCGCAAGAACATTAACAGTTACAAGCAAGCGGGTTAATGAGAGAGTGAGAGGATGGATTAATTGTTTCAGAATCGGGATGATGAAACAGTATATGCAGGAAATGGATGAGACATAAAAATCAGAGTTATAGTCCTGGAACAATGGGAAAGACGGAAAACAATCTGTTGAAACCTAAGCTGTCTGTACTGGAAACATAGGAAGGAATTCACAGACTGATATCCGTAGAGAGAAACATCTGTAATCCTAATAGCCTTTTAAATGTGATTGATGAAAATACGCTGCTTCGATTGGATACAGAGCCGATAACGAAGACTGGGTATGTGAAGTAGTGACATCATCCCCAATACAATAAACAGGCTGTTTGCAACGGACACCCCTTGTTTGCGAGAGTATGTTGTTTGCTGGTACTTCGATTATACATCATTCATTAGAGGGTATCTTTATTTTGTGCAATATTTTGGATTTGCTCATTCATAGTTGAAGAAATACTACTGAAATGCTATAATTTTTCTGAATCAATATTACTTTTTGGGGAAAAACAGTGAAAAGAAAGACACAATACTTAAAATGTGTTATGACATACAACATAATCTTATTGATACCTTTTCTTATTATTAGCGTTTGTGTGTTAGATTTATTTAAAAAACATCAATATGAAAAAGTAGAGAATGAAGTAAAAATGACTTTTGAACGTCAGGATGATTTCCTAAAACAACAGACAACCGTTATTAGGGACTTTGGGGATAAATGCAGATTTAACAAAATTTATAATGAATTATATTGGGATACACCAAATGTTTATTTGGACATAGAAGATGATTTAAAAGAACAAGAAGATAAAATTCCCTTTGTGGATGGGATTTATTTATATGATGAGAAAAAGGAAATTGTTTTATCTTCTGTAGGTTTATTTTCGGAAGAATTATTTTTTGATAAAATTTGTCAGATAGAGACAGAAATTTTTGAAAATGCTGAAAATTTAGAGGGAGGGGTGGTAGCCTGCAGGGCTCTTTTACAGGGAGAGAAAAAGGAGGGGATTCTGTTTGTTACTGCAATCAGAACATGGACCTCTAAAGGGGAAGAGACAAAATATTTACTATTTCCTGTGAGAAATCGGAAAATCAATTCTCAGTTTGAACAGTCAGAAGAAGATAAAATTTTTCTTACTTATCAGGATAAAGTTCTCTATACTACAGAAAATTGGAAAATAGAGGACAATTGGGAGAAAAGTTTTGAAAAAGCACTTTCAGATAAGGACGCTTATGTATGGCAAAGTGATATGGAGTGCGGATTTAAATATACCCGAATGATTTCTAAAAAAAGTATTACGGATAGTTTGAATATTTATTTAAGAGGCTATGCAATATGGGTGCTGTGCAGCCTTGGAATTGGTGTTGTGCTGGCATGTTTCTTTTCAAAGATACGATATGAGAACTATAGAAAATTAATTTTGCATAACGAGGAACTGGAGGAAGAAAGAAATGGGCTCAGAATAGAGAGCTGTTTATATGAGCTTTTGCAAAAAGAGGTACGCCCACAGGAAGAATTATGGAATAGATGTCTGGAAAGTAAGATTTATATTAATCGAAAATATAAATTTTTTGTGGTTCTGCCAGATAATATTCCTGAAAATAAGGGATATTATGAATGGTTTGGACAGCAGATGAATAAATATAGTGTTTCTACTGCATATCGAATTGAAATTGTAGAAGGGATGCTGATTTATCTTGTATGTACAGATGAATCTGCCAGAGAATTGGAAAAGAAGATTACCACACTGGCTACAGGAAATGTGCAGATTGGAATTGGAGATTTAACTACAGATATTAGTAAATTGCGGCAATCGTACCAGCAGGCAAAGGAGAGAATGAATAAACTGCCCGGAAGCAAAGAAAAAAATCTATATCCGGAAAGAGAAGTTATGTCTTTAAAAGAAGCAGTAAAAAACAGTGATGGCACAAGGGCAGCTTTATTGATTGATGAAATTTCAGATTATATGAAGCAAATAGATACCACAATGATAACAGGTATTTTGTGGGATGTATCCAGAATTTTCGGCATTAGTATGAACAAAGTTTTAGAAGAAAAAGAGAATGCAAATGAGTCTATAGATGATTTTGCTAAACGATTTTTAGAGGATATGAAGAAAAAAGCAGAGTTGCTTCCCAAGCCTGTTCAGGAAAAAACATCAGGATATAAAAAACGTGATATTGTAGATGTGCTAAGTTATGTGCATGAGCATTATTTGGACGATAATTTCAGTGTGAAGTATATAGCCGCTTATTTTGAAACCTCGGTATCTAATCTCAGCCATTTCTTTAAAAAAAATATGGAAATCACAATTTCACAGTATGTAGAGCAGATTAAACTGGAGAGAGCAAAAGAAATGTTGCAAAGTAGCGATAAGAAAATTTCTGAAATTGCAGAAATTTTGCGTTATGCCAACAGTACAGCATTTATTGAAATGTTTAAAAAGTACGAAGGCGTAACACCGGGAGCGTACAGGGAAGACGGCAATAATAAAGATTAGTAAAGAGTTAAGAAAATTATGGAAAAGAAAAGGTATAATGTTTTATTTATTCAAGTTGATCAATGGGGTGAAAAATTTTTGAATTTTACAGGAAATGATAAGATTATGACACCTACCATTAATCAACTGGCACGAGATGGGGTGACTTACTCCAATTGTTATAGTACTTGCCCGGTATGCATACCGGCACGTAGAAGCCTTATGACAGGTTTATTTCCCAAAGCACATGGGGATCGGGTTTATAGCGATAGAATGAAAATGCCATCGGTTACAACTTTGGCTGAAGCATTTCATCAGGCAGGATATCATACTATGGCAGTGGGGAAATTACATGTATATCCTCAAAGAAATCGTATAGGATTTCAAGATGTTATTCTTCAGGAAGAGGGAAGGTACGAATTTGGCGGGCCGGATGATTATCAAATATGGTTGGGGGAAAACGGCTATATCGGTCAGGAATTTCTTCACGGAATGGGAAACAATACCTACTATACAAGAACTTGGCCTTTAGGAGAAAATGCCCATCCAACCACATGGGCTACAGGTCAAATGGTAAAACAAATCAAGAGAAGAGATCCGGAAAAACCTGCATTTTTTTATCTTTCATATACGTTTCCCCATCCACCACTGGTTCCGCTGTCAGAATATTGGAATATGTATTCTGATCAGGATATACAAGAACCGGAATACGGAGATTGGGAAGACGAAAGTTTTATTTTTAAAGAATTAATGGAAGCGGCAAGATATTATTCTCATAAAGAAATGATAAGAGCGAAAAAAGCGTATTATGCACAATGCACACATATTGATCATCAAATTCGGCTGGTGATTGGAGCGTTAAAGGAAGAAGGTATTTTGGATGATACGATTCTTGTATTTACCAGTGATCACGGTGAAATGCTGTTTGACCATGGTATGGTAGGAAAACGTACTTTTTATGAGAATTCTGCACATATACCTTTAATTTTTTCAGGAAAGCCGATTGTTGACATAAGAGGAAGGATAGATGATAGAATTGCCTGTTTGGAAGATATTATGCCAACATTGTTGGATTTATGTAATATCCAAGTGCCGGATACTGTAGAAGGTCGATCGTTATTTGAAAAAGAAAGACGAGATTTCTTATATGGAGAAATCAGTGAGGGATATAGAGCTACACGAATGATTCGTATGGAAAATTACAAATTGATTTATTATCCGTATGGAAATAAAATACAGATTTTTGATATTCTTCAAGATAAGAATGAGTTGCATGATTTATCAGACAAAGATGAATTTAAAAATGTAAAGGAAGAGATGCTGATTAGATTATGTTCTTCTTTGTATGGAAAGGACAGAGACGAGTGGATAAAGAATGGAAAGCTTGTAGGACTTGAAACACCGGATTATAAGGAACGGGGGGATTATACATTGTCTAATCAGCGAGGCTTGCATTGGCCTATATAAAGAAAAAAGGACTGGATTTATTTAAAATTCAGCCTTTTTTCTTTATTATTTATGAAATCATATTGTTATTTATATTAGAAAGAGGAGAAAAGCATGAAAAGTATAAGACTTATTAAAGGACAAACTATGAGATTAAAAAAACCAGAAGATTTTTCAAATAAGGTGTTTTGGAGTACGGGATTTTTAAGATATGATGGCAATTTTCTTAAAAATGCAGGTTATTATAAAATTAAGAGAGAGCTAAGGGTCGGAGAGGCGGAAGGAGAACGAAGAGCAGAAGCAGCCAAAGCAGATCATCTCTTAAAAATAGATGAAATTTCTAATCAGGATGTATGTATAACAGCAGAAAATAAAGGGAATGTTGTGGTAAGCGTTAAAGATGATACTGGAAAAGAGAGGAAGTGGAGACTGGAAATATTGCATGAAAATCCGAACCATTTACCAGATGTATCAAAAGATGATTTTAGAAAAATTCGTTTGAAATGGAAACAATTATTGACAGGGCAAGGATTAAATGCCACAGAGGAAGGGCGAGAACTGCTGAATGAGATTCATAGAGATGCAGAGAACGTATGGAATAAGTATTTTTATAAGGGGCAGAAAATATGTGAAGGCATTCCGTGGAAAGAAAATCAGAAAGAACAAGAAAACAAAGACATTCCTTATATAGACGATGCAATAAAATTTACATCAGCTTTTCAAAATGTTCTGGTTTTATGTAAAGCTTATGGGGCAGAAGGGGGACTGTTTTATAAAAATCAAGAATTATTGCAAGATATTATCAATATTTTAGATTTTTTATGTAACAAGTGTTATGTGCCGAAAACCCAAACAGATAATTGGTGGACATGGGAAATAGGTATTCCTAAGGAATTAATTCCTTCTTTAATGATTATTTTTGACAGTCTTACAAAAGAACAGATATGGAAATATACAGAGGGAATTGCCTTTTTTCAACTGGATCCTTTCCATGAAGGGGGAATTGGAACTGCCAGCACCCATGGACAGGGATATCGCAAGGGGCAAGGGGCAAATATTATTGACTGTTCTACAATAGCAGTGGGATTAGGTGCTTTAAGAGAGGATAATGAGCTGGTATATCTAGGGATGCTTGCATCTGCAGAGACTTTTGTTATTAAAAATGTGGAGGAAAGCAGCAAAATTTCCAATAAGGGATATGAAAGCGGGTTTTATTCGGATGGTTCTTATTTAGATCATGTAAAGGTGCCTTACTTGGGGGCTTATGGGATTGAGTTTATGAAGGGAGCTGCTAAAATTCCGTATTTACTTTACGAAACACCATGGAAATATCCGACTAGTGTATGGAAAAATTTAGAATCATATATTATGGATGGATTTGGAAATGCCATATATAAAGGTTGTATGTTGGATTGTTTGAAAGGGCGTTCTGTATCCAGACCAACATGGAGCAACCGGGATATAGGACGTGAAGCCATGAAAATTATTATTAGATTGCTGGATTTTTTAGGGGAGAATTCAAAAGAAACAGTATTTGCCATGTTAAAAGAGTGGGTAGAGGCAGATAAAGGTTTTTTAGACAGTTTAAAAAATGTAGAAGATATAAACATAAAACACAAAGCACAGAAACTTTTAAGAAATACATCTATTGTAAGTTATGCTGCACCTGTACATAAATCATATCCTCTTATGGACAGAGTAATTCATAGAAGAAAAAAATATCTTTTTGCAGTATCCATGTATTCAGAACGTATCCAAAACACAGAGATTATGAATCATGAAAATCGCTTTGGATGGCATCAGAATAATGGAATGACTTATATTTATGATGATGATAATCAGTATACAGAAAATTATTGGAACACAGTAAATCCTTTAAGACTTTGTGGAACTACGATAGTACCGGTTGATATAGGAAATGGTAAACCGGATAGTTCGGGTTATGCACAGGGAGGAGACTTTTGCTCTAAAGAAAGTTGGGTAGGAGGAACAACCATTGAGAACTATGGCATTAGCGGAATGTCTTTTTCAGGAGAGATCCAAAAAATTCCGGGCGATCCTGTTGTTTCTTATGCGCCGGACTTGAAGGGAAAGAAGTCTTGGTTTATGTTTGAGAATGAAATTGTTTGTTTGGGTGCAGGTATCACCAATAAAAATATAGAGCTTCCGGTGGAAACCATTGTTGAGAATAAGAAACTGAGAAAAGATGGAAGCAATCAGTTTCTGGTAAATGGAGAGAAAACAGATATTCCGGTAAAAGAAGCTAACGTAAAAGAGTTAGTCAAACGTAGTGTGGATGTGTCTGGGAGATGTTTTGAACGGGTGAGCTGGGCACATTTAGAGGGGAATCGGGCAAAAGGAACAGGATATTATTTCCCAGAAAAAAATACAGAAATTCAGGTTCGCCGAGGACAAACAGATGGAAGCTGGAAAGACGTAGGAACTTTTGAGGGAGGAAGTACAGAAAACTATTTGGAAATGTGGATGGATCATGGACAGAATCCGGAAAACGCATCTTATAGTTATGTGCTGCTGCCGGAAACAAGCGCGGAAGAAACAGAAAATTACGTAAGGGCACCGAAGGTAAGCATATTGGAAAATAGCAGTGAGGTGCAGGCTGTATATCATGAAGAACTGGGAATTACAGGAATAAATTTCTGGCGGGAGCAGGGAGGAAATGTAAATGGAATAACAAGTGATAGAGCTGCTTCTGTTATGCTCCAGGAAACTGCCAAGGGAACGTTAAAAGTTTCTGTTTCTGATCCAACTATGAAAAATCAAGGACAGATTCAAATTACTATTAAAAAAAAGGTCGGAGACAGCATCCTTCTGGATGAAAGTGTTACTTGTGAAAAGACTGAAAATAGTGTAGTTCTGGTTTTTGATATGGCGAGAAGAAATGGCAGATCATGTATGGCAGAGTTCAAAATAGCTTCAGATTAAAGAGTGAGGAGTGAAAATTCAAGGGAAAAGATATTTTTTTGTTGAATAGATGATTGAAAAATGCAAAAAAACGATATAGAAAGAGGGAAAAGGTGAAAATATACAAGAAAATAATATAGTATTCAAGAATACGAGATATACATATAAGAATCTTTTGCTTAGAATATAAAGCATCAAGAAAATGCCGGCCAGCATAGATGATAAAAAAAGAAGAAGCAATATGTTAAAGTTAAGGAGGATTAACATGAGAAGCAAGTGGGTTCGTATTATTAGTATGGCTTTAGTTGGTACTATGTTATTAACTGGTTGTGGGGCAGCTGGTGGAGATAAGAAAGAAGACTCAAAGGATGAAAAGAGAGAGGTATCTGATAACTTAAATAAAGAAGGTCTGCCGATTTTAAAAGAGAAAGAAACTTTTACTATTGCAGTACCACAAAAGAGTACATTAAAATCAGCGGCAGAAAAGGAATGTGTGAAGGCTGCTGAAGAAGCTACAAATGTTCATATTGAGTGGGTAGAAATTCCTGCTTCAGGCTGGAAAGAAAAAATTAATATCATGTTCAGCACAGATAGCTTACCAGATGCAATTATTGGTGCTGTAGATATGGCGAAGAATTATGAACAGTTAGCAGAGTTAGATGAAATGTTAAAAGAGTATGCACCTAATACAACAGCGTTCTTTGAATCAAGAGACGATTATCCAACAGCTTTATACTCACCAGATGGAAAAGTCCATACACTGCCAACAGGAGATGAAGCAATTCAAAATATTATTGACTCACAATTGTGGATTAATCAGAAGTGGTTAGACAATTTGGGATTACAGATGCCTACTACTATTGATGAATTTAAAGAAGTATTGATTGCGTTCCGTGATAAAGATCCTAATGGAAATGGAAAAGCAGATGAAATTCCATTTACATTCCGCGATGCCTGGGGATGGGGCGGAACCATTGAAAATCTCTTTGGACCTTTCGGCGTGTTAGAAACAGCCAGCCATGTATTCACAAAGGACGGAAAAGTTACTTTCAGTGCAGCAGAGCAGGGGTATTATGATGCATTGGAATGGATGAACGGCTTGTATAAAGAAGGATTGTTTGATAAAGAAGCTTTTACACTTAGTGGAGATCAGTATGCATCAAGAGGTGCAGCCGGAGATAACTTAGGTGTTGTTGCAGGTTATCGTGCAAATGAAGCAGGTGTTGTAAACGAAACAGACTATCGTGCAGTTCCTGTATTAAAAGGAAAAGACGGTACACAGATGATTGGAACCAACAACGTAACAAGAACAGGTGGTTTTGTAATCAGCAAAACTTGTAAAAACCCAGAAGCCTTAGTTCGCTGGTATGATTATATCAATTCAAGTCTGGAATTAGCTCTTGACTGGGGACGTGGTGCAGAGGATGTAACTTGGAGAATTCTGGAACAGGATGGAGAACAGATTCCTCAGTTTATTACAATGGACGAAACAACTTTAAAAGAAAATGGTGGATATCAGTCTAAGGCAGAATATAGAAATGCAGAAAGTTTTTCAGGTGATACACCTTCTCTCTGGAAATATGAATATGCTCAGAAAGTAATAACGGATGAGAATTGTCCACCGGATTATAAATTAGAGGCTGTAAATGATCAGATGCAGTATGGAGTTATGGAACTTCCTTCCGGGACAGCTACTCTGGAAAATTCAGAAAGAAGAACAATTTTATTAGCTGACATTGATAACTACTTGAAAAAATTTATTGCAGATTCTGTAATCAATGGTATTGATGAAGGAAAATGGGAAGAACATCAGAAAACACTAAAATCCCTTAAAGTAGAGGAATATACAAAACTTTGTCAGGAATTTGTTGACTCTTTAGAAACAGATAAATAGCAAAGAAGTATAATCTGGTACAGTGCTTGTGTGAGTGCAGTGCTGTACCAGATTGTGTTTATGGAGGGAAATATGTCAAATACAAAAAAAGGAAAAAAAAGTGGGAAGTTTCTTCGACACTTAAAGAGAACATGGGTGTGCTATTTGTTTATTCTTCCCATGGTTATTTATGTAGTATTATTTAGTTATGTTCCAATGTATGGAATACAGCTGGCTTTTAAAGATTACCGTCCTAATGATGGGATTTGGGGTAGTGCATGGGTTGGATTGGAACATTTTAAAACTTTTTTTGAATCTTTTCAGTTTAAAGACTTGCTGTGGAATACCTTGTCATTAAGTTTTTATTCTTTAATTGCAGGCTTTCCAATGCCGATTATTTTTGCTTTATTCTTAAATTATATTACTAAGAAACGTTTGAAAAAGGCAGCGCAGATGATTACTTATGCACCACACTTTATTTCAATGGTAGTATATTGTGGTATGATTTTAATTTTCTTATCCAGTGATGGTGTTGTAAACCAGCTTTTAATGATTTTTGGAGTTGATCCGGTAGGATTTTTATCAAATCCAGAGAATTTTAGACACATTTATGTATGGTCCGGAGTACTACAGGGTATTGGATGGGGCTCTATTATGTATATCTCCGTATTGACATCTGTTGGACCGGAGCTTCATGAAGCCGCTACGGTAGATGGAGCAAGTCGTTTTCAAAGGTTGCTTTATATCGATCTACCTTCCATTATGCCGACTATGGTAATTATGTTAATTATGAGAGCCGGAGAAATCATGGACTTAGGATTTGAAAAAGCGTTCTTATTACAGAATAGTATTAACCTTGAATATTCAGAAATTATTTCAACTTATGTATATAAAATTGGTATTCAAAATGGACAGTTTAGCTATTCAGCAGCAATTGGCTTGTTTAACAATGTTATTAACCTGCTGCTGTTAGTTGTAGTAAATAAGATTGCAAAACGTGTTTCAGATGTAAGTCTTTGGTAGGAAGGAGTAGGCAATGAATAAGTTGAAAAAAATGAGTAAATCAGATATCGTATTTCTTTTTATTGTTTATGCTACGGTTATTCTGATTTCGGTTGTTATTTTATATCCATTGTGGTTTGTTATAATTGCATCAATTAGTGATCCTAATTTGGTTGCCACAGGAGAAGTTCTTCTTTTGCCCAAAGGAGTAACCTTTGAAGGATTCAAGTATATTTTTAGAGATCCTAGAATTTGGTCAGGGTACTACAATACCATTCGTTATACGGTTGTAGGAACTATGCTGGCGTTATTTATTACGATTCCGGCAGGATATGCATTGTCCAGAACGGATATGATGGGACGCGGAATTATCATGAAACTGTTAATTGTGACAAAATACTTTTCCGGTGGTTTGATTCCTACTTATTTAGTAGTAAAAGGTCTCGGGCTCGTAAATACTCCTTATGTGTTAATGATTTTAGGCTCATTTTCCGTATTTAACTTAATTTTGTGCAGAACATATTTCCTGAATACAATGCCTATCGAATTGCAGGAGGCTGCAGAAATCGATGGATGTGGTATTTTCCAGTATTTCCTGAAAGTAGTAATTCCTTTGTCAAAATCCATTATTGCAATTATGGTACTTTATTATGCGGTAGGTCATTGGAACTCCTTCTTTAATGGATTGATTTATGTAACGGATAGTGATTTATATCCATTGCAGCTGATTTTAAGAGATATTTTGATTACAGGGCAGTCTGTAGATCCATCAACTGTAGATCCGGATTCTCTGGAATTGATGAAACAGATTGCAAGAACAATTCAGTATGGTGTAATTATTGTATCTTCTTTACCGGTACTGGTGTTGTATCCTTTTGTTCAGAAACATTTTGTAAAAGGTGTTATGATTGGTTCAGTGAAAGGTTGATGATATTTCATGGAAAATGTATTGATTATACATGTGGACCAGCTTAGACGAGATGTATTAAGCTGTTATGGAGGAAAGGAAGTGCAGACGCCGAATATTGATTTTCTTGCGGAAAATGGAGTTCTGTTAGAGAATTTTTATACACCAAGTGCTGTCTGCACCCCCTCAAGGGGGTGCTTTTTTACGGGCAATTATCCCCACGAAAACGGAGCATATAGAAATGGAATTCCTGTAAAAAAGGATGCACATGGATTTGCAGAAGCGTTTGCAAAAGCAGGATATCATACAGGATATCTGGGAAAATGGCATTTAGCAGACCATAAGGAAAGAGGAGATGACTTAGGAGAATATAATCCTCTGGGATTTGAGGATTGGGATTATAAAGTAGAATTTGGACATTGTAAATCTGTTGCTTATGAAAATGGAAAAGTAAGACCGAAAAGAGAAGTAGGAAATAAAAGAAGTTATACAACGGATTGGCTTACAGATGAGACAATTAAATTTTTAAATAATCAGCTAAAAAATACAAGCCCTTTTTTATTTACGGTAAGTATACCGGATCCTCATCAACCATTTGAAGTCAGACCGCCTTATGATACAATGTTTGACCCATTAAAAGTAGAAATACCGGAAAGCTTCTGGGAAAGAGAAATACCGGATTGGGCAGAAAGAGATACATGGGGAAGATTGCACTATTATCCGTATGGACTTTTCGAAAGAGAAGGACATTTGCGTAGATTGAAAGCTCAATATCTTGGAGCTGTAAAATGTATTGATGATAACATTGGAAGAATTATTCAATGTTTAAAAGATACAGGATTATGGGAAAACACTATGGTTGTTTTTACCACAGATCATGGCGAATATATGGGGGAACATGGACTTATGGAGAAAAATAATCTCTATGAAAGTGTATATCATATTCCTTGTGTGATTTCTATGCCATGGAAGAACATTCAGGAAAGACGCTGCAATACATGGATAAATGTGGTGGATTTTGCCCCTACGTTAGCTGGAATGATGGAAATTCCTTATCCGTTTCAGGTACAGGGGAGAGACTTATCAACACATCTTTTGGAAAACAGAAAAACGGAACAGGTTCTTTATATTCATCCCAGTGATGTGCCGAGAGCAGGAATTATTACACCGGAATTTGAACTTGCTTATGTGGGAAAGGGATGGTGTGAGGAAGAATTCCATGACCATATTTTATTTGATATGAGAAAAGATCCTCTCCAGATGACAAATGTATTTGGAAAACCGGAGTATACTGAGGTACAAAGAACGTTGACAGAAAAGATAAGGAAACATTTTGAAGAAATCGGTACACCGAAGAAGTTTTTGCCAAAAGAAGTATGGACAGTTGAAGAAAAGGACGGGAATTAAAATGAAAAGTGTGTTTCTTCCAAAAGATAATCATGGAGAAATCTTACATGCTCATGGAGGGCAGATTTTAATAGAAAACGGGATTTATTACTGGATTGGAGAAAACAGAACACAGAGAAACAAAGTTTCCTGTTATAAATCGAAGGATTTTTTAAATTGGGAATTTTGTAATCACATTTTAACTCTGGACTCGGAGGTAGAGGAAAAATTTTCGGACAGAGATTTGCGTTTGGATATACCGGAACAGAAAGCTTCTATTGGTACAGGTTGCAATATAGAGCGCCCTAAGGTGATTTACAATGAAAAAACGCAACAATATGTGATGTGGGCACATTGGGAGATGCCGTCAGACTATAAACTTGCCAGATGTGCGGTAGCTGTGTGTGATACCATTGACGGAGATTATACATATCTTGGAAGCTTCAATCCAATGGGATACATGTCACGGGATTGTACTCTTTTTGTAGATGATGATAAGTGTGCATATTTTATATCTGCTGCAAGAGATAATCAGGATTTACATATTTATCGTTTGACAGAGGATTATTTGTCAATCGAGAGTAAAGTGTGTACTTTATGGTCGGGAGAACTAAGAGAAGCGCCGGTGATGTTTAAAAGAAACGGATATTATTATCTTTTAACCAGCGGATGCACAGGCTGGAAACCAAATCAGTCGTCTTACGCATATTCCCGCTGTATTGACCATGGGTGGTCGAAGCGTTTTGAGCTGGGAAATGAAACTACGTTTCAATCTCAACCTACTGCAATTATTAAAACAGAGAATATTTTATCAGGTGAAGTCCAATATTGGTATTTGGGAGACCGTTGGGGTGGTTGCGGAGAAGCGTATTTTCAGTCGGAATATGTACTTTTACCATTAATATTTTCTTCAGATACGGATTTACATTTAGAGTGGGGGGAGGAGATACTACATGAATATTTTATTCATCATGGCAGATGACCAAGGTTCATGGGCGATGAACTGTGGGGGAACAAAAGAATTGTATACACCTAACTTAAATCGAATAGCAGAAAGCGGAATGCAGTTTCAAAATTTTTACTGTGTATCGCCGGTCTGCTCTCCGGCAAGAGCCTCTGTACTTACCGGTAATATTCCTTCTTCTCATGGTGTGCATGACTGGATACGAAGCGGAAATATTGATAAAGATAAGTTTGAAGAGGCAGGCAGAGAAAATCCGTACTGGAATGGGTATTCCTGTGAAAACAAGCCGATTTCTTATTTAGAAGGAAAAACTACATACACAGATGTGCTAAATGAAAATGGATATAGGTGTGCTCTGGCAGGTAAATGGCATTTAGGTGACAGTGTTTGCCCTCAACATGGTTTTTCTAAGTGGTATACCATTGGATTAGGGGGATGTGATTATTTTCATCCGGATATTGTGGAAAATGGAAATATAAAAGTTTTGCACAATCAGTATGTTACAGAAGTAATTGCAAACAAAGCAATAGAATACTTAAACGAGTTTCAGCATCAAGAAGAACCCTTTTATCTTTCTGTGCATTTTACAGCACCTCATTCTCCATGGGGAGAAGGACAACATCCTAAAAAATGGATGGATTACTATGAAAATTGTGATTTCCCAAGTATTCCTGATGAGGCAGATCACCCGGATTTAACTACGGGACCGGTATTTGGAACTGAAAAGAGAAAAGAAAATCTCAGAGGTTACTTTGCGGCAATCAGCGCAATGGATGAGCAAATCGGAAGGATTTTAGATACTCTTGAGGCAAATGGGTTAAGAGAAAATACTCTTGTTGTGTATACAGCAGATAATGGTATGAGTATGGGGCATCATGGTGTATGGGGGAAAGGAAATGGAACGTTTCCTTTTAATATGTACGAAACATCTGTAAAAGTACCATTTCTTATGTCTTTACCGGGGGTAATTCCGCAAGGAAAAAGAGAAGAAACTATTCTTAGTGCATATGATATTTTTCCCACACTTTTAGAGCTTTGTCACATAGATGGAGAGAATTATAAAAAATTGCCGGGCAGAAGCTTTGCATATCTTCTTCGAGGGGAAAAGGAACAGAGGAAGAGGGATGAAGAAATCGTGGTGTTTGATGAATATGGTCCGGTGCGTATGATTCGCAATCAAGATTGGAAATATATTCATCGATATCCGTATGGACCTCATGAGCTATATTATTTAACGGAGGATCCGGAGGAAAAAGAAAATTTATGCGGACAACCGAAATATGAAAAAACGGTAGTCGAAATGAGAGCAAGGTTAAATGAATGGTTTAATAAGTATGCAGATGAAAAGGTAGATGGAGTAAAAGAGAGTGTCACCGGATTGGGACAAATGTGTCGAGCCGGCATTTATTCAGAAAAAACAGATACGTATTATTGTGAAAAATAGTATGATCATAGCGGAAGAGGAGAAAATTATGGCACAGACATTTGAAAACCTTGAAAAATATCAAGGGTGTAGTCAGGAGTTGATTGAACAGGCAGTTCGTCAGGCAACAGATATTGTAAAAGGAAATTTAAAAGATTTTACAGATTTTTTTCAGTCACCAAATACGAAGCAGGGATTTTATTGGCAGACAGAAAATGCAGAATGGACCACAGGATTTTGGACCGGTGTTGTATGGCTGGCTTATGAGCTTACAAACGATGAGGAATTTAAGAAAACAGGGGAAATTCATGTAAACAGCTTTTTAAATCGTATTCAGAAAAAAATTGATGTGAATAATCACGATATGGGATTTCTGTATAGTCTTTCCTGTGTTGCGGCATATAAACTTTGCGGAAACGAAAAGGGAAAAGAGGCTGCAATATTGGCAGCCGATCACTTGCTTACCAGATACAGAGAAAACGGAGAGTTTATTCAGGCATGGGGAAATGTAGGAGATCCAAAGGATTATCGCCTAATTATTGACTGTCTGTTAAATCTTCCCTTATTATACTGGGCAACAGAGGCAACAGGAAATCCGGAATATGCTGAAAAGGCATGCAAACATATTCATACAGCAATGCAGTGCGTGTTAAGAGAGGATCATTCTACTTATCACACATATTATATTGATCCGGAAACCGGAAAGCCTTCTCATGGCGTAACGCATCAGGGAAATCGAAATGGTTCTGCATGGGCAAGAGGACAGGCCTGGGGTGTTTATGGTGTAGCTTTGAGCTATCGCTATCAAAAAAATCCAGAATATATTCAGATGTTCCGAGATGTAACCGATTACTTTATTGAGCATTTACCGGAGGATTTAATTCCATATTGGGATTTTGACTTTGACACAGGGAGCACAGAGCCAAGAGATTCTTCTTCCTCTGCCATTGCGATTTGTGGTATTTATGAAATGCTTCCATATTTGGAAAAAAAGGAAGCAGAAAAATATCGTATGGCAGCCGATAAAATGCTGCGTGCTCTGATTGAGAGATGTACGGTAAAATCCATCGAACAGTCGAATGGACTTCTGTTGCATGGCACCTATGCAAGGGACTCTAAAGAAAATACCTGTACGGATAGAGGTGTGGATGAGTGTAATACATGGGGGGATTATTTCTATTTAGAAGCTCTTAGAAGAAGATGTGGAGCATGGAACCCTTACTGGTAAGGAGGAAAATCATGAAGAAAAGACCAAATTTATTATATGTTTTTCTGGATCAGTGGCGATATCAGGCAATGGGGTATGCAAAATCAGATGAAGTGTGTACGCCACACATGGACAGCTTTGCAAGGGAAAGCTTAGATTGCACCGAAGCGGTCAGTACCTTTCCACTTTGTTCTCCCCATCGTGCGTCTTTGCTTACGGGAAAATATCCTTTTAGTGTAGGAATGTGGACCAACTGTAAAATAGGATTGAGTGAAGTCTTAATGTTAAAACCGCAGGAAACCTGTATTGGAAATGTATTAAAGGATACAGGCTACCATACAGGTTATATTGGAAAATGGCATTTAGATGCTTCCGAACAGAACTTTGAGAAAAATCCGATTTCCGGGGCAAGTCACTGGGATGCTTATACACCACCGGGGGAAAGAAGACAAGGTTTTGATTATTGGCTGTCTTATGGTGCTTGTGATGAACATTTAGATCCCCATTATTGGGCGGATACACCGGAACAGATTAAGCCGGGTTGCTGGTCGCCGGAATTTGAGACGGATAAGGCATTGGAATATATGGAAGAAAAGAAAAATCAGGCGGAGCCCTTTGCATTGTTTGTCTCTTACAATCCACCTCATCTTCCGCATGAATTGGTACCGGATAAATATTATGAACAGTACAAGGATATGCCGGTGTATTTCAGAGAAAATGTGCCTGAGGAAAAACGGACTCCGGATATGGAAACTATTACCAGACAGTATTTTGCAGCAGTTACCGGTGTAGATGAACAGTTTGGAAGACTTTTAGAGTTTTTGAAAGAAAATGGAATGGAAGAAGATACGATTGTGGTACTTTCTGCAGATCATGGAGAAATGTTAGGTTCACATGGACACATGGGTAAAAATGTGTGGTATGAGGAGTCCATACATATTCCGTTGTATATTCGTCAGAAAGGGCGCCTGACTCCTGCAAAATACAAGGAACTGGTAGCAAGTCCCGACCACATGCCTACACTTTTAGGACTTCTGGATATTCCTGTGCCGGATACCTGTCAAGGATTTAATCATGCACCGGGAATACTGGGACAGGAAAGTGATGCGCCGCAAGATGCGTTTTTATGTTCTTATCCGGGAATGCCGGAAATGGTAGCAGCCTTTGAAAAACAAGGGCTGAACAGTAAGTGTTATGGGTGGAGAGGTATTCGGACACATATACATACTTTTGTAATAAATAATGGATATAAACCGGGAGAAAAACAGGTGAAAATGTTGTATAACAATGAAGAAGATCCTTATCAGCAAAATCCCATTATGATTACGGAGCTGAACGAGGAGCTTGCAGCAGATTATGAAAAAGATCTGCGAGAATATTTGGATATGCAGCAAGATCCATTTCTTATGTAAAAGCGAGAGGCTGTTGCTTAGGCAATAGTCTCTGCTTGTATCAACGTATTTGACGATCAGGAGGAAGATTATGAAAAGACGACAGGTTATTTTTATTATGACAGATACCCAGCGTACGGATATGTTGGGGTGTTACGGAAATTCTGCAATGCTTACACCAAATCTGGACAGACTTGCGGCAGAGGGGATACGATAAAGCCTATACCACACAGCCTGTATGCCAGCCCGCAAGGTCTGCAATCTTTACAAGAAGTTATCCTCATTCCTGTGCAAGCTGGTCAAATTGTATGGGACTTTCCGATAATGTACAGAGCATTGGACAGCGACTAAGTGATGCAGGTGTTCATACCGCTTATGTAGGAAAGTGGCATCTTGATGGTGGAGATTACTTTGGACTTGGAAGATGTCCAAAGGGGTGGGATGAGGATTACTGGTATGATATGAAGTGCTTTTTAGATGAGCTTACGCCGGAGGAAAGATACCGTATTCGTCAGATAGAAAGTATTGAAAAATATAATATCACAGAAGATATGACCTACGGACATCGCTGTGCAGATAGAGCAGTGGATTTTATTGAAAAACACAAAGACGAAGATTATTTTCTGGTTATGTCTTTAGATGAGCCTCACGGTCCTCATATCTGTCCGAAAAAATATGTGGATTGCTAATAAATCATATATGTCTTTTTGACTATCTTTTTATATCTTCTTAAATGTCCGCAAAGCCTTATTTTATAGGCTCTACGGGCATTTTGCTTTTGTGGTAAACCTCACATATCTAGGTCTATCTTCTTATATTTTCGCTATCAAGCGTGGTTAAAATCGTGGTAAATACTTCTTATGCGATTAGACGCTGAACCTCTGATTTTGCGGTATCTATGGACGCATGAGCATACCAGTTCATTGTGATACTGATGTTTGAATGTCCCATGATATACTGTAAATCTTTCGGGTTCATGTTCTTGCTTGCCAGTCTTGTGCAGAACGTATGGCGTAGCGTATGTGGTGTGATATGTGGCAAGGGGTTATCCTTGTGGTGTTTGTTATATTTCTTTACCATACGGACAAATAAGGCGTTGTAATCAATCGCAACTTTAGGATTGCCTTTCGGATTGACGAACAGAAAATCTTTGTATCCGTCTATCTCTATCAGTTTCCCTTTTGTGCGTTTCCTTATGACCCGTTGAAATGCCTGTATCGTTTCTCTGCTTAATGGCACTTGCCTTGTTCCACTCTTTGTCTTAGGCGTTTCAATATAATAGCCCTGTTCCTTGCTCTTTAATAACTGGTGGTCGATAACCACAACCTCATTCTTGAAATCAATATCGGCTACTGTCAGTCCGCACAGTTCCGAGATACGAAGTCCTGTCTTTAACAGTATCAGCACATCATCATAATACTTGTGATACACGTTATCCGTCTTGATGAATGACAGTAAGGCTTGTTCCTGTTCCTCTGTCAATGCTACTTTCTCTTTGGTATCATTTTCTATGATTTCACTTAACTTGAAATTAAAAGGGTTTTTCCTTACACAATCGTCTTGTATGGCGATATAGAATGACGCTTTTAACGAGCGTTTATGGTTGTTAATAGTGTTATAGGAAAAGCCTTTGTCTTTCATGCGTAACGCCCATTCTTTAGCGTCAGAGGGTTTTATCGTATCAATGCTCCTAGCACCTAACTTGTCCTCTTTCAATAACCGCATGAGTTGTTCCCGTTGTTTCTGTGTGCTTTTCTTCACATTTGCCCTCTGTGCGTTCT